>NZ_JBVJMU010000002.1:0-751090 GCF_055584045.1 Streptomyces sp. NPDC104307 | reverse complement strand
GTTGATAGGCCAGATGTGGAAGCCCGGTAACGGGTGGAGCTGACTGGTACTAATAGGCCGAGGGCTTGTCCTCAGTTGCTCGCGTCCACTGTGTTAGTTCTGAAATAACGAACGGCCGTGTTTTGTTCCGGTGTTGGTTAATTTCATAGTGTTTCGGTGGTCATTGCGTTAGGGAAACGCCCGGTTACATTCCGAACCCGGAAGCTAAGCCTTTCAGCGCCGATGGTACTGCAGGGGGGACCCTGTGGGAGAGTAGGACGCCGCCGAACTCCTTTTAATAGTTAAGCCCCGTGCCCTTGTGGCACGGGGCTTTTCTGCGTTCCCGACCAGAATGGGCTTGATTCCTGATTCCTGATCGGATCCAGCCCGGCACCTCTGCGACTTTCTGAAATACCGGGCTCGGATCCGATCCGTTGCATCCTGTAGCCCGCGGCTACAGACGACCTGCTGCTTTGAGAGCCAGGTAGGCGTCGGCAAGAGCCGGCGCGAGGGCGTCGGGAGTGGCGTCGACGACAACGACTCCGTGCCGTTGGAGCTGATCCGCCGTTCTGCGACGTCGGGCCGTGGCCTGGGCGGCGGCAGCCGCTTCGTAGACCGCGTCCACCGTTCCTCTCGCGCCGGCCATCTCCTCGATGTGCGGATCGCTGACAGCCGCCAGCAGTACGGTGTGCCGCTGTGTCAGGCGGGACAGGACGGGAAGCAGACCCTCCTCGACGGGGGTCGAGTCGAGACTGGTCAGAAGCACGATCAGAGAACGGCGAGGGGCGTTCGCCAGAGCCATGGCGCTGAGGCCGCGCGCATCCGTTTCCACCAGCTCCGGTTCGAGCGGTGCCATGGCATCCACCATGGCCGAGAGGACTTCCCCGGCTGCCCGGCGCTGAACGCGGGCGCGCACACGGCGGTCGTAGGCGAGTAGATCGACCCGGTCGCCCGCTCGGGTGGCGAGAGCGGTCAGGAGCAGTGACGCGTCCATCGCAGCGTCGAGACGAGGGACATCACCGACCCGCCCAGCCGATGTCCGGCCCGTATCGAGGACGATGAGGATGTGACGGTCGCGCTCGGGGCGCCACGTCCGTACAGCGACGGCAGACTGGCGGGCGGTGGCCCGCCAGTCGATCGAGCGGGTGTCATCGCCGGGTACATAGGCGCGAAGACTGTCGAACTCCGTACCCTCGCCACGGGTCAGGACGCTGGTGCGGCCGTCGAGTTCTCGCAGTCTGGCGAGACGGGACGGCAGGTGCTTGCGACTGGTGAACGGCGGCAGGACTCGTACGGTCCACGGCAGTTGATGGTTGCCCTGGCGCGCCGCGAGACCCAGCGGGCCGTACGAACGGACGGTGATCTGCTCGGCTCGCCGGTCGCCGCGGCGGGTGGGACGCAGGAACGTGGTGATGCGGCGGCGTTCGCCCGGCGGGACCGTCAGTCTGTGGCGGGACGCCGACTGCTCCGTGCCGGCTTGCCAACTGCTCGGAGGCCAGGCATCACGGAGGTGTGCCCGCAGGCGCCGACGGGAAGGATTGACTACGGTGAGTTGCACTTCTGCGCTGTCACCAAGTCGAACGGCTGTATCACCGGATCGGGTGAACTGAAGCGAACGCACTGGCGCAGCCAGGGCATAGTCGCACAGAATTGCTAGAGACAGCGGGGCGTTGACCGCGAGCATGCCCGTCCAGCTCGGGGCCAGGATGCCTACGGGGAGTGACCCCAGGGCGGCGAGCAGCGCGGTGCGTCCGGTGAGGGCCACGACTCACCGCCTCATCGGGGTACGGGGACTTGGGCGAGGACCGTGGTGATGACGGAGTCGGGGGTGACACCTTCCATTTCCGCCTCGGGCCGGAGCTGGACGCGGTGGCGGAGAGTGGGGAGGGCCAGGGCTTTCACGTCGTCCGGAATCACGTAGTCGCGGCCCGTGAGCCAGGCCCAGGCCCGTGCGGTGGAGAGCAGAGCAGTGGTACCTCGGGGTGAGACCCCGAGGGAGAGCGAGGGGGAATCACGCGTGGCACGACAGATATCTACGACGTAGCCGGTGATCTCGGCAGAGACGCTGGTCCTGGCGACAGCGGCGCGAGCGGCTTCCAGATCGGCCGGTCCCGCGACCGGGCGTATGCCCGCTGCTTTGAGATCTCGGGGGTTGAAGCCGTCGGCGTGGCGGGTCAGAACGTCGATCTCGTCCTCGCGGGATGGCAGAGGCACCGTCAGCTTGAGGAGGAAGCGGTCCAACTGTGCTTCTGGGAGCGGGTATGTGCCCTCGTACTCCACCGGGTTCTGGGTGGCCGCGACGAGGAAGGGATCGGGGAGGAGCCGGGGGGTTCCGTCAACGGTGACCTGGCGCTCCTCCATCGCCTCCAGGAGGGAGGACTGGGTCTTGGGCGGTGTCCGGTTGATCTCGTCGGCGAGCAGGAGGTTGGTGAAGACCGGCCCCTGCTGGAAGGAGAACTCGGCAGTGCGGGCGTCGTAGACGAGCGACCCGGTGACATCGCTGGGCATCAGGTCGGGGGTGAACTGGACGCGTTTTGTTTCGAGTTCGAGCGATGCCGCGAGGGCACGGACCAAGAGGGTCTTGGCCACGCCCGGCACGCCTTCGAGCAGGACGTGACCTCGGCAGAGCAGCGCGACGACAAGGCCGGTGACCGCCGGGTCCTGCCCGACCACGGCCTTGGCGATCTCGGAGCGCAGGGCTTCCAGGGAGGCGCGGGCGGTCTCGTCGCTCCGGTTGGTGCCGGCTGTTCCGGCGGAAACGGGGGGCGGGGCGGTCATGAGGTACGAACCTCCCTTTCGAGGGAGTCGAGTTGGTCTGCCAGAAGGACGAGCGCGGCATCGTCGGAAGGAGCCGAGCCGAAGATCAGTTCTCGAAGGCCGTCGTCGGCCGTGCTGAGGCGGGCGGAGACGGCGGGCAGAAGGGTGGCGGGGGAGTGGGCGTCCTGCGGGGAGACGCCGACAAGAGGGGCGATGCGGGTGCGGGAGACGTGACGCAGTGCGGCGGCGGCACGGTCACGGGCGTTGGTCTTGCGGTGGAGGCGGGCGCGGCCCTCGGTGGACTCGGAGGCGCGGATGGCCACGGGCAGCCGCTCAGCGATCACGGGGCCCAGGCGACGTGACCGCCAGACGGCGGCAAGTGTGGCGGCGAGTGCGAGTTGCAGGGCGCCCCACAGCCAGCCCGAGGGGATCAGGCCGATGAAGCTGTTCTCGCCGCCCGCGCTCTTGCTCCCCGTGCCGCCGTCATCGTGTTCGCCGCCGCCTGAGGCGGAGGGGTCATCGAGCGAGGGGAGGTACCAGACCAGATGCGGTTGGGAGCCGAGGAGTTGCAGGGCCAGCGAGGCATTGCCCTGCTTGTCCAGACGATCGTTGTACAGGATGTCGGGGGAGCCGAGAAGGACGGTGTCGCCCGCTGCCGGGTGGCGCAGGAGCAGCAGGGAGGGAAGGCCGTCGGCCGGGTAGCAGGCGAGGGCGTCGAGGCTGTCGCTGGAGTAGCGCACTCCACCCGTCTCGGCGGTGCCGGCCAGCCGGGCCGCTTCCAGGGAGCACTGGGGGGCCCGTGTGGTCACCGGTGCGGCGGACTCCGCGCGGACACCGGGGACCAATGCGCGCACGGAGGGAGGTCCTGCGGCGAGGAGTACGGTCCGGCCGGCGGTGGCGGTGGTTGCCGTGTGGAGGGTGTGCTGCTGGTCGGGCGTCAGCAGGTTGGGTGCGGTGACGAGCAGCGTGGTGTCGGGTCCCGCCGCCGACGTGGCGTCCTTGAGTGTGGTGACGACCCGGACGGAGACGCCGCGGTCCTTGAGGAGTTCGGCGACGGCCCGGCTGCCGTAGCGGTCGGCGGAGCGGGGGTCGAGACGTCCGTGCCGGTCGCCGGAGTGGGTGGCGGCCAGCGCGATTCCGGCGGCGACGAGCACGAGGACGGCGAGCAGCAGCCCTCGTGTGCGGATCCAGACCTGACGAGCGGTCGGGGAGACCGAGGAGGAAGCGGCGGTGGCCACGGTCATCCGGCGGCTCCCGGGAGCGTGCCGGTCAGCTGGGGCTTGGTGGATTCGAGCTCCAGATCCAGGGCGAGCAGGGTCCGGTACGCCTGCAGGTCGGCGGTGCGGCCGCCGTACGTGACGTCGTCGAACTGCCGGGCGGCCGCGTGCAGTCGCGCGGCGTGTGCGGGGAGCGGCCGTCCGGCCTCCGCGGCGGCTTCGTCGGCCGTGCGGCCGGGGCGCGGGTCCAGGAGGGCGCGTTCTTCGAGAGAGCGGACGATGGCGCGCATCCGCTCCTGGACCGCCTGGTTCCAGCGGCCGGCGGCAGCGTGGGTCTCGGCGGCGGTGCGGTGTTCCGCAGCACTGCGGGGACCGCTTTCGAAGAGGCCGTCCGCCGTTCCGGGACCGCGCCGCGGGGTCCCCAGCCGCCACCGGAGCGCGGCGGCCAGGGCGAGAACGATCAGTACCAGTACGACCAGCCCCGCCGGACCGCCCAAGGCGGCGTCCGAGGCGGACGAGAGGAGATCACCGACCCAATTCCACAGGTGGTCGAGAGCACGCTGGAGGAAGTTCGGGTCGTTCTCGTGGTACATCGGTTTGGACAGTTCGTGCCGTGCCGCCTCGCGGGCGGGCACCCGTGGGGTGTCCACGGGTATGCCGCCGCCGGCGCGGATCAGCAGCTGTGCGGCCGCCGTGCCGCCCGCCCCCGACACGGCGTCAACTCCTGTTGTCGTAGCCCGGCAGACCGGCTGCCCTGGCGAGTTCGAGGTCGAGTGCTTCGCGCCGGATGCGCTGGTCCACGTAGAGCAGCGCCGTGACTCCCGCGGTGAGCGGGTAGGTGATCGTCGCGACGACCACGTCACCGATTCCGGAGACGATCAGGAACGACCAGCCGAAACTATTGGCGTCATCGGTGAGGAAGGCGCTCATCCCGCCACCGTCCAGCACCATCGCGATGAAGCCGAACGGGATTCCGATCACCACGGCCACGATGAGAGTCAGCAGCCAGGTGAGTACCAGGATGCCGAAGGTCCGCCACCAGGCGCCCCGGACCAGTTTGGCGGAGCGTCGCATCGAGGCGGTGATCGACTGCCGTTCCAGCATCAGCGCGGGCGAGGCGAGGGAGAAGCGGACCATCAGCCAGGCCAGCACGACGCATGCGGCGAGAAGTCCGAGGAAGGCGAGCCCGACACCTGCCGTGTCCCCGAGCAGGAAGCCGGGGAGGATCCCGACGGTCATGATGGCCGCGGTCATGACAGCGAGCAGGAGCGTCAGGCCCAGCAGCGGGAGCAGCCGGGGCCGGGCCTCGGCCCACGCGTCGGAGAGGGTGACGGGGCGGCCGAGCACCGAGCGGCTGATCACGACGGTCAGCACCGCTGTGGTGAAGAGAGTGGCGAGCATGGTGATGAGCAGGGACGGGCCAAGATCCAGCAGGCTGGCCCGGAGCGAGTCGGCTGCCTGTCGCAGGGCCTCCGAGCCCGTGGCGTTCGCGTCGATCGACGGGGGCTCGGGCAGCAGGTAACGCTGTACGAGGATGATCGCGGTCTGCGCGATCACGGAGATGGCGAGTGTGAGGCCGAGGACCGTGCGCCAGTGGGCGCGCATGGTGGATACGGCCCCGTCCAGGATCTCGCCGACACCGAGTGGCCGGAGCGGGATGACGCCGGGCCGGGCCGCGTGCGGCCTGCCCCAGCCGGGGCCCTGGGGCCTGCCGCCCCAGCCGGGAGCGGGAGGCGGTGCGCCGGGGCCGGTGCCGGGACTGCTCGGTGGGGACCACTGCCCTGCGGGCGGCTGCGTGGAAGACCAGTTTCCCGCAGGTTCGCTGCTGTCGACAGGTTCGGAGGGCCGGGGGATCCCCGCCTCCTGGCCGTCGGAGGGGGCAGATCCGGGCGAGGCCCAGCCCGGAGTGTCGTTCATTCGCGCTCCTTAACGGTCCTGCCCG
Organism: Streptomyces sp. NPDC104307; assembly: GCF_055584045.1. NCBI lineage: Bacteria > Bacillati > Actinomycetota > Actinomycetes > Kitasatosporales > Streptomycetaceae > Streptomyces > Streptomyces sp. NPDC104307. The sequence continues at coordinate 745,195 of NZ_JBVJMU010000002.1, read as the reverse complement.
CTCATCGGGGCGGCAGGTTGGCAGCCATCGTGCCACGCGTCGTACCGGTCCGGTCCGGGTGCTCCATCTCCTTCGTACCTTCATTTCCGGGCGGGTCACCGGGCAGACTGGGCGGATGGCTGATCAGGACGCGCAACCGCCGGTGGGCATCGCCCCCTCGGCCCTCTCCGTACTTCGCTGGGACGAGCCCCCGGAAGGTCCTGCGGTGGTGCTCCTCGACCAGACGAGGCTGCCCGCGGAGGAAGCCGAGCTGGTGTGCGCCGATGTGCCCGCACTGGTCGAGGCGATCCGGGCCCTGGCGGTACGGGGAGCGCCGCTGCTGGGCATCGCGGGGGCCTACGGCGTGGCTCTCGCCGCGGTACGGGGGCAGGACGTGGACGCTGCCGCGGAACTCCTGGAGCGGGCGCGGCCCACCGCGGTGAACCTCGGCTACGGGGTCCGGCGGGCCGCCGGGGTGTACCGGGCGGCGGTCGAGAAGGGGGCAGGCCCGGAGCAGGCGGCGGCCGAGGCGCTGGCGGCGGCCAGGGCCCTGCACCGGGAGGACGCCGAGGCCAGTGGCCGTATGGCGCGGTTCGGGCTCGCCCTCCTGGACGAGCTGCTGCCCGACGGCGGTCATCAGCTGCTGACCCACTGCAATACCGGGGCGCTCGTCTCGGGAGGCGAGGGGACCGCCTTCGCGGTGGCGCTCGGGGCGCACCGGGCCGGCCGGCTGAGGCGGCTGTGGGTCGACGAGACCCGTCCGCTGCTCCAGGGGGCGAGGCTGACCGCGTACGAGGCGGCTCGCAACGGCATGGCGTACAGCGTGCTCACGGACAACGCCGCAGGATCGCTGTTCGCGGCGGGGGAGGTGGACGCCGTACTCATCGGGGCGGACCGCATCGCCGCGGACGGATCAGTCGCCAACAAGGTGGGGAGCTATCCGCTGGCAGTGCTCGCGCAGTATCACCACGTACCGTTCATCGTGGTGGCCCCGACCACGACCGTGGATCTGGACACCGCGGACGGGGCGTCGATCACCGTGGAGCAGCGACCGGGACGAGAGGTGACGGAGGTCACATTCTCTCGGTCCGGGGCGGCCGGCCGGGAAACGGGCGGTGTCGTCGTGGCACCGCAGGGATCCCCGGCGTACAACCCCGCCTTCGACATCACACCGCCGGAGCTGGTCACGGCGATCGTCACGGAGGAGGGCGTAATCTCCCCGGTCACAGGGGTCGGGCTGGCAGAGCTGTGTGCCAGGTCATCGCAGATAACGATTAGCTAATGGGATGATGTCGATTATGAAGGGACGCGTCCTTGTCGTCGATGACGACACCGCACTGGCCGAGATGCTCGGCATTGTGCTGCGTGGTGAGGGATTCGAGCCGTCGTTCGTAGCGGACGGCGACAAGGCACTTGCTGCATTTCGTGAGGCGAAGCCGGACCTGGTTCTCCTGGATCTCATGCTGCCCGGTAGGGACGGCATCGAGGTCTGCAGGCTGATCAGGGCCGAGTCGGGTGTGCCGATCGTCATGCTCACTGCCAAGAGCGACACGGTTGACGTGGTGGTGGGCCTGGAATCCGGGGCCGACGACTACATCGTCAAACCGTTCAAACCTAAGGAGTTGGTTGCCCGGATCAGGGCACGTTTGCGGAGGTCAGAGGAGCCGGCACCGGAGCAGCTCACCATTGGTGATCTGGTCATAGACGTGGCCGGGCACTCGGTGAAGCGGGACGGGCAGTCCATCGCCCTGACCCCGCTGGAGTTCGATCTGCTGGTCGCGCTCGCCCGTAAGCCGTGGCAGGTCTTCACCCGTGAGGTACTGCTTGAGCAGGTGTGGGGATATCGCCATGCCGCCGACACCCGGCTGGTGAACGTGCACGTTCAGCGTCTGCGTTCCAAGGTCGAGAAGGACCCGGAGCGGCCGGAGATCGTGGTGACCGTCCGAGGCGTCGGTTACAAGGCCGGACCGAGCTGACATGTCCCTGGGTAGCGCTGCTCCGAAGCCCGGGGAGCCGGGAGTCCGTGCGGAGCGGGCTGCCGGTTCAGGGCACACGCCGTCTCACGTCGGGCTCTTCCTGCAGGGCGGCCGGTTGTTCCAGAACCGGGCGCCCGGCGGGCCGGTGCCCCGACTGCTGATGCGCTGGGTGCGGCGTCCGCTGCTGCCGGCCGTGCGGCTGTGGCGGCGCAACCTTCAGCTGCGGGTCGTCGCGGGCACGCTGCTCATGTCGCTCGGTGTGGTGCTGCTGCTGGGCCTGGTCGTGATCGGGCAGGTGCGCAACGGCCTGCTGGACGCGAAGGGCAAGGCGGCCCAGACCCAGGCCGCGGGCGGGTTCGCGGCCGCCCAGGAGAAGGCGAACGCACCGCTCACCCCCACTCCCGGGCAGGGCGGTGACGCCGCGGACGGCACCACGGCCAACAACTCCTGGCGGACCGAGCTGGTCGACCAGCTCGCCAGTGGCGGGAAGAACGCCTTCAACGTCGTCGCGCTCAGCGCCGACGAGGGCTCCCGCGCGCCCCGCGGCTCGGGCGGCGTCGAGGCCGCGAGTATCCCGCAGAGTCTCCGTGAGTCCGTGAACAAGGGCCCCGGAGCGTTCCAGACGTACTCCCTGATCCGTTACGCGAACGGGCAGGAGTCGCAGCCCGGTCTCGTCGTCGGAAAACGGCTGTACGACATCGACCGCAACCCCTACCAGCTCTACTACCTCTTCCCGCTCACGCAGGAGGAGAAGTCGCTGACCCTGGTCAAGGGCACGCTGGCCACCGCAGGTCTGTTCGTGGTCGTGCTGCTCGGGGCCATCGCCTGGTTCGTGGTGCGCCAGGTCGTCACCCCCGTACGGATGGCGGCCGGCATCGCTGAACGGCTCTCGGCCGGCCGGCTCCAGGAACGGATGAAGGTCACCGGCGAGGACGACATCGCCCGGCTCGGCGAGGCCTTCAACAAGATGGCGCAGAACCTTCAGCTGAAGATCCAGCAGCTGGAGGAGCTCTCGCGGATGCAGCGGCGGTTCGTCTCTGACGTGTCGCACGAGCTCCGCACCCCCCTGACGACGGTACGGATGGCCGCCGATGTCATCCATGAGGCACGCGTCGACTTCGACCCCGTCACGGCTCGCTCCGCGGAGCTGCTCGGTGATCAGCTCGACCGTTTCGAGTCGCTGCTCTCCGATCTGCTGGAGATCAGCCGGTTCGACGCGGGGGCCGCGGCGCTGGAGGCCGAGCCGATAGACCTGCGGCAGGTCGTGCGGCGGGTGATCGGCGGTGCCGAGCCGCTGGCCGAGCGCAAGGGCACCCGGATCCGGGTGGTCGGTGACGAGCAGCCGGTGATAGCGGAGGCCGACGCGCGACGCGTCGAGCGGGTCCTGCGCAACCTGGTCGTCAACGCCGTCGAGCACGGGGAGGGCCGCGATGTCGTGGTGCGGATGGGGGTGGCCGGCGGAGCGGTCGCCGTGGCCGTCCGCGACTACGGGGTGGGACTGAAGCCCGGCGAGGCGACTCGGGTGTTCAACCGTTTCTGGCGGGCCGACCCGGCCCGCGCACGGACGACCGGCGGTACCGGACTGGGGCTGTCGATCGCCGTCGAGGACGCCCGGCTGCACGGCGGCTGGCTGCAGGCCTGGGGCGAACCCGGCGGCGGCTCGCAGTTCCGGCTGACCCTGCCGCGCACGGCGGACGAGCCGTTGCGTGGTTCGCCGATACCGCTGGAGCCCGAGGACTCGCGGCGCAACCGGGAGAGCCGGGAGCGGGCCGCGGCGGCCCCCGCACAGGCCACGGGCAGCGAGCACCGGCTGATGGCGGTGCCCTCCCAGACGGCGTCTGGTACGGACCGCTCACCGCTGCCGGGGCCCGCCCGCGCCCCCGCGACCGCCCGGACCGCACCGGTCTCGGTGCACCCGGCCGCGCTGCCGGGCAACGGCGCACGGGTGGTGCCGCGCCCCGCCGGGGAGCGCACCGGCGCCAACGACTCCCCGGGACAGGATCCCGGGCGGGAGGACACGACTCGTGGGCACTGACCGTCATCAGGGCGGCCGCGGACGCGCGGCGGAGCTGACCGTGCTGCTGGGATGCGGCGCACTGCTGCTCACCGCATGCGGCTCGATGCCCGTCACCGGGGACGTCAAGGCTGTGGACGCCTCCCAGCCCGGCGACTCCCAGGTGCAGGTGTACGCGGTCGCGCCGCGTGACGGTGCCACCCCGAACGAGGTGGTCGACGGTTTCCTGGAGTCGATGACCAGCGACGACTCCGATTTCCGGACGACGCGGAAATACCTCACGCCGGAGGCGTCGAAGTCCTGGAAGCCGAGTGCGCTCACCACCGTGCTGGCCAAGGCGCCGAACCGGAGCGACCGCCCGGTCCACGAGAGCGACCGCTCCACCACCGAGGTCAGCTACACCTTGTCCGGCGAGAAGGTGGCGACGGTCGACGAGCAGAACGCGTACCAGCCGCTGGCCCCGGCGGACTACTCCGGCACCCTCCATCTGGTGCGGCGGAACGGGCCGGACGGCAAGGAGTGGCGCATCGACACGGTGCCGGACGGCCTGGTGCTCGGGCAGTCGGACTTCAAGCGGCTCTACCGTTCCGTCAACAAGTTCTACTTCGCCACCGGGCTGTCCGAGGCGGAGTCCACGCTCGTCGCCGACCCGGTCTACATCCGTAACCGGACGGACCCCACCACCGGGATGGACACCGTCACGCAGGCGGTCCGCAGCCTCCTGGGTGGCCCGACCGACTGGCTGCGGCCGGTGGTCGGATCGCGCTTCCCCGCCGGGACGAAGCTGCGGAAGGACGTCGTCTCGCTGACGCCCGACGACCGCAACGTGCTGAAGGTCCCGCTCGACAAGAAGGCGGACGGGGCAGGCCAGCGCTCCTGCCGGATGATGGCGTCGCAGGTGCTCTTCACCCTCCGGGACCTGACCTCGGCCCGGGTCGAGCAGGTGGAGCTCCAGCGCTCGGACGGTTCCACGTTGTGCGTGCTCGGGTCCGACCAGGCGGAGGAGTACGCCCCCGACGGTTCCTCCGGCGGGCCCGACAGCCAGTACTTCGTCGATGCCAAGGGGCATGTGCAGCGCATTCCGGGGAGCACCCGGGGCAGCGGGGAACCGGAGCCGGTGCCCGGACCGTTCGGTGCGGGTCCGGCGCGGGTGAGCGAGGTCGGCGTGGCCCGGGACGAGCAGCTGGCGGCGGCGCTCTCACAGCATCGCGACGCGCTCTACGTGGCTTCCATCACCGAGGACGGCCAGCTGCCGGCCCCGGCCGTGACGAGCGGGGCCAGTGGCGCGGGCGACCGCCTGACGGCCCCCAGCTGGGACGGCAGGGGCGACCTCTGGGTCGCCGACCGGAACCCGGACAATCCCCGGCTGCTGCGGCTGGCCGGTGGCGCGGGCAAGCCGCAGGAGGTCACGGTGCCCAGTCTGAACGGCAGCCGGATCAAGGGGCTGCGGCTGTCCTCGGACGGAGTGCGCATCGCGCTGCTGCTGACGAGTGACGGCCACACGACGCTCAAGATCGGCCGGATCGAGCGCCGCGGACCGCAGGACAAGCAGCAGGTCTCCGTGGTGGATCTGCGGCAGGCGGCCCCGCAGCTGGCGGATGTGACCGCGATGTCGTGGTCGGGCGGCAGCCGCCTCGTGGTGGTCGGCAAGGAGCAGGGCGGCGTGCAGCAGGTCCGCTATGTGCAGGCGGACGGCTCGACACCGTCCTCCGGTGTGCTCCCCGGGGTGAACCAGGTACGGGCGATCGCCGCGGCGGACGACGAGCAGCTGCCGCTGATGGCGGACACCCAGGGCGACGGAATAGTGAAGCTGCTGCCCGGGGACAACTGGCAGACGGTCCTCAAGGAGGGCTCGGCGCTGGTCTACCCGGGCTGACGCCGGCAACGCGCGCGAGTCCCGCCGCGCGAAGGCGCGTTCGCCGGGCCCGGGAGGTTTTCCACAGGGGTGGTCCGACGGCCCCGGCGGGGGCACAGTGGAGTCATGCGCGGGTGGTGGCGGGAGATCACCGGACTGGTCCTGCCGGTGGCCTGTGGGGGCTGCGGCAGACCGCGGACCGAGCTGTGCGAGGAGTGCGCCGCCCAGCTCCACGGCAAACCGCCGCGCCGGGTGCGCCCCGATCCCGAGCCGGCCGGTCTGCCCGCTGTGCACGCCGCCGCCTGCTACGAGAACGCGGTACGTGCGCTGCTCCTGGCCCACAAGGAGCGGGGTGTGCTCGGCCTGGCGGGGACGCTCGGCAAGGCGCTGGCGGGCGCGGTGCGGGCCGGGGCGGGCCCGCTGCCGCATCCCGGACCGCTGCTGCTCGTGCCGGTCCCCTCGTCGCGCCGGGCCGTGGCGGCGCGCGGACATGATCCGACGCGCCGGATCGCGCTGGCGGCCGCGGCGGAACTGCGGCGCGCGGGCACCCCGGCCGGGGTGGCGGCGGTGCTGCGGCAGCGGCGTCGGGTGGCCGACCAGTCGGGGCTCGGCGCCGTGGACCGCCGGGTGAACCTGGCGGGGGCGCTGCGGGTGGTGGCCGGAGGCGCGCGGCTGCTGGACACCGGGCGGGTGGTGCTGGTCGACGACCTGCTCACCACGGGTGCCTCACTGGCCGAGGCGGCACGCGCGATCGACCGGGCGGCGGGGCCGGAACGCACGGGTTCCGGGGTGCGCCGGGCGGCCGTTGTCGCAGTATCTCCGTCCGTCTTCGAAATAAACCGGAACTGGAACTGAACTTGCATCGTTGCAGGTAGTGAGTGGGTAAAGAGACCTGAACGGAGGTACGTGCGAGTAGCGGGTGCCGACAGACGGCCGAGCAGGCTATGTTCGGTTGTGAGGAATGGTGAATGCCAGACCTCGACGAATGCACCACCAGGTTTCGGGCAGGTGACCCACCAGCAGGTCAGAATCCGGAAATTCGGTGGGGTGCAGACCTCACCGCCGGGGGAGGAGGAGGTGGAAACCCACCGAGTCCGCGGCTCCGGTCACCACCGGGGCCTGGTGCAAAAGGGAGATGCTCCGCCATCGAGCGGAGCGATCCGGGAACGGAGTTCTGCGTGGACATCGTCGTCAAGGGCCGCAAGACCGAGGTGCCCGAGCGGTTCCGCAAGCACGTGGCCGAGAAGCTGAAGCTGGACAAGATCCAGAAGTTCGACGGCAAGGTGATCAGCCTCGACGTGGAGGTGTCCAAGGAGCCGAATCCCCGTCAGGCCGACCGTTCCGACCGGGTGGAGATCACGCTCCACTCGCGTGGACCGGTCATCAGGGCGGAAGCGGCCGCAGGCGACCCGTACGCAGCGCTGGATCTGGCCACCGGCAAGCTGGAGGCCAGGCTGCGCAAGCAGCACGACAAGCGCTACAGCCGTCGCGGCTCGGGCCGCACGCCGGCTGCCGAGGTCGGCGAAGTGGTGCCGGAAGCGGCTTCGTTCGACAGTGACGGCGAACTGGTCGTCGACGAGGAAGCGAAGTCCCCGCACACCACCAGGATCGGCTCGCTTGAGGTGCAGGGCGAAGGACCGCTGGTGATGCGCGAGAAGACGCATGTCGCGGCACCCATGTCGCTCGACCAGGCGCTCTACGAGATGGAGTTGGTCGGACACGACTTCTATCTGTTCGTCGATTCCGACACGAAGGAACCGAGTGTCGTCTACCGGCGGCACGCGTACGACTACGGCGTCATCCACCTGAGGACCGACCCGCTGGCCGCCGACGAGGCGGGCGGCGCGGGTGGGGCGCTCGGCGGCTGACAGCACCACTCCGTGGTGCCCCTGGAGCGCCTTGTGCGCCCCCAGGGGCACCGGCGTGCGACCACTGGATCACCGCTCTGACGTCCAGGCATGAAATCATGGCGGCCCAAGCCAATCTGTGCTGTGTGAACTGCCGTTGGCGGAGAGTCTGTGAACTTCAGGCCGTGGCCTTCAGGGGGAGGAACGATGGCGGACACCTTCGGGCCCGTGCGCGATGCGAATGATGCCGACGCTGTTTCCGGTGTCCGCACCGGAACGGACGATGACGGCGGTTCCGGCAAGGAACCGATCCGGGTTCTCGTGGTCGACGACCACGCCCTCTTCCGCAGAGGGCTGGAGATCGTCCTCGCGCAGGAGGAGGACATCCAGGTCGTCGGTGAGGCCGGGGACGGGGCGGAAGCCGTGGACAAGGCGGCCGATCTGCTGCCCGACATCGTGCTGATGGATGTACGGATGCCCAAACGCGGCGGCATCGAGGCCTGCACCGCCATCAAGGAGGTGGCCCCCAGCGCGAAGATCATCATGCTGACGATCAGCGACGAGGAGGCCGACCTCTACGACGCCATCAAGGCGGGCGCCACCGGCTACCTCCTCAAGGAGATCTCCACGGACGAGGTCGCCACGGCGATCCGTGCGGTGGCGGACGGGCAGTCCCAGATCAGCCCGTCCATGGCGTCGAAACTGCTCACCGAGTTCAAGTCGATGATCCAGCGGACCGACGAACGCCGGCTGGTACCGGCGCCCCGGCTCACCGAGCGTGAGCTCGAAGTCCTCAAACTGGTCGCCACGGGCATGAACAATCGCGATATCGCGAAGGAACTCTTCATTTCCGAGAACACCGTGAAGAACCACGTCCGCAACATTCTGGAGAAGCTCCAGCTGCACTCCCGGATGGAGGCCGTGGTCTACGCCATGCGAGAGAAAATCCTTGAGATCAGGTGACCGGGCCGGGTAAAGGCCTGGGAATGCCTGGAGCTATGCCAGAAGGCGAGCGATTTCCCGGGTGAGCGGTCCGCGCAGCTCCGGTGCGTCGACCCGCTCCAGCCGGACATCCGTGCAGTCGACCCAGGAGGCCGCCTCGACCAGCGCCTCCGCCATCGGCGGCACGGCCTTCGGTCCCGCCAGGGACACCTGCCGGGCGACCAGCGTCGTCCCCTCGCGCGCCGGGTCGACCCGGCCCTGGAGCCTGCCGCCCGCCAGCAGGGGCATCGCGAAGTAGCCGTGGACCCGCTTGGGCTTGGGGACGTAGGCCTCCAGCCGGTGGGTGAAGGCGAAGATCCGCTCGGTGCGCGCTCGCTCCCAGACCAGCGAGTCGAACGGCGACAGCAGCGTCGTACGGTGCCGGCCGCGCGGCTCGGAGGCCAGCGCCGCCGGATCGGCCCAGGCCGGCTTCGTCCAGCCCCGCACCGCCACCGGCACCAGTCCGGAGTCCGCGACCACCGCGTCGAACTGCTCCGCCTTGAGCCGGTGGTAGTCGGCGATGTCCGCGCGGGTGCCCACGCCCAGCGACTGCCCGGCGAGCGCCACCAGCCGGCGCACGCACTCCGCGTCGTCCAGATCGTCGTGGAGCACGGAGGCGGGCAGGGCGCGCTCCGCGAGGTCGTAGACCCGCTTCCAGCCGCGCCGCTCCGTGCACACCACCTCGCCGTACATCAGGGCCCGCTCGACGGCGACCTTCGAGGCGGACCAGTCCCACCACTCCCCGCCGTTGTTCGCACCGCCCAGCTCCGTGGCCGTCAGCGGTCCCTCGGCGCGCAGCTGCTTGATGACCGTGTCGTACGCGCCGTCCGGCAGGTCGTGGTGCCACTGCGGGCGGGCGCGGTAGGCGCGGCGGCGGAAGGCGAAGTGCGGCCACTCCTCGACCGGCAGGACGCACGCCGCGTGCGACCAGTACTCGAAGGCGCGGCCGCCCGACCAGTACGCCTCCTCGACCGGGCGCCGGCCGACCGCGCCGAGGCGCGCGTACGGGATCAGCTCGTGCGACCGCGCGAGCACCGAGATCGTGTCGAGCTGGACGGCGCCGAGATGCCGCAGCACGCCCGGCACCCCGGCCCGGCGGTCCGGGGCGCCCAGGAAGCCCTGGGCGCGCAGGGCGATCCTGCGGGCCTGATCGGCGGAGAGTTCGACTGCGGGAGGCTGCACGGGCGTCATGCCTCGAACCCTAGAGGGCGGCACTGACACTCCGGTCCGGCCCTCGCGGTACTCACGGGCGGGCGGGGGCGCTCGCCGGAAGGTAGGCGCAGGTCCCCGGCAGCCCGAGGTCGGACGGGAGCAGCGCGCCGGTCCACGTATCGCGTCGCACCCCCTTGTTGAGCAGCCCGGAGCGCTGATCGCCCTCCATGAGGAAGCCGGCCCGCAGCGCCACGGCCCGTGAGGGGACGTTGCCCGTCTCGGCCCGCCACTCCAGCCGGTCCCCGCCGAGCGAGGTGAAGGTCCAGTGGGCGGCGCGGCGGACCGCTTCCGTCATGTAGCCGCGGCCGCGATGCTCCCCGGCGGCCCAGAAACCCACCTCGTAGGTGCCCGGCTGGCTGCCGCGGTTGATGCCGAGCGCACCGGTCAGCGCCCCGCCGTCACGCAGTACGACGGCGAAGTTGTACATGGAGTCGTTTTGCCAGCCGGTGGGCGAGAACTGGCCGGTGAAGAGCTCCGCGTCGGTGCGGCTGTACGGCGAGGGGACGACCGTCCAGCGTTGAATGTCAGGGTCCTGACAGGCGGCGTACACCTCGGCCGCGTCGTCCGGGGTGAAGGGGCGCAGCAGCAGACGGTCGGTGGTGAGGGTGATCGGTTCCATGTACGGATTCTGCTGACCGGCCGGGGCGGAGGGCGAGCACTTTTCGCCCTTCCCGGCACCTTCGGAGCCCTTCGTCCGTTGATCCGGGAGGGCACTGCGAGCTCAAGGCGGTGGCAGCCCTCCCGGCGCGGCGGGGTCCTCGCTTACGATGGCCGTTGCGGTGGGGCCCACCTGCCGTGCCCGCGCCAGAGTCCATAACACGACCCAGTGCCAGGCCCGACCGGCAAGGAGACCAGCCTCAGTGTCCGTCTTCAACAAGCTCATGCGTGCAGGCGAAGGCAAGATCCTGCGCAAACTGCACCGCATCGCGGACCAGGTCAGCTCCATCGAAGAGGACTTCGTCAACCTCTCCGACGCCGAGCTGCGGGCGCTCACCGACGAGTACAAGGAACGGTACGCGGACGGCGAGAGCCTGGACGACCTGCTTCCCGAAGCATTCGCGACCGTCCGTGAGGCCGCCAAGCGAGTCCTCGGACAGCGCCATTACGACGTTCAGATGATGGGCGGCGCAGCCCTGCACCTCGGCTATGTGGCCGAGATGAAGACCGGTGAGGGCAAGACCCTGGTCGGCACGCTGCCCGCGTATCTCAACGCGCTCTCCGGCAAGGGCGTGCACCTGATCACGGTCAACGACTATCTGGCCGAGCGTGACTCGGAGATGATGGGCCGGGTCCACAAGTTCCTCGGACTGAGTGTCGGCTGCATCATCGCCAACATGACTCCGGCCCAGCGCCGCGAGCAGTACGGCAACGACATCACGTACGGCACGAACAACGAGTTCGGCTTCGACTACCTCCGCGACAACATGGCGTGGTCGCAGGACGAGCTCGTGCAGCGCGGTCACAACTTCGCGATCGTCGACGAGGTCGACTCGATCCTGGTCGACGAGGCCCGTACGCCGCTGATCATCTCCGGTCCCGCCGACCAGGCCACCAAGTGGTACGGCGACTTCGCCAAGCTGGTCACCCGGCTGACCAAGGGCGAGGCGGGCAACCCGCTCAAGGGCATCGAGGAGACCGGCGACTACGAGGTCGACGAGAAGAAGCGGACCGTCGCGATCCACGAGCCCGGTGTCGCGAAGGTGGAGGACTGGCTCGGCATCGAGAACCTCTACGAGTCGGTGAACACCCCCCTCGTCGGGTACCTCAACAACGCGATCAAGGCCAAGGAACTCTTCAAGAAGGACAAGGACTACGTCGTCATCGACGGCGAAGTCATGATCGTCGACGAGCACACCGGCCGTATCCTCGCCGGCCGCCGCTACAACGAGGGCATGCACCAGGCGATCGAGGCGAAGGAAGGGGTGGACATCAAGGACGAGAACCAGACCCTTGCCACGATCACCCTGCAGAACTTCTTCCGCCTTTACGGCAAGCTCTCCGGCATGACCGGTACGGCGATGACCGAGGCCGCCGAGTTCCACCAGATCTACAAGCTCGGCGTGGTGCCGATCCCGACCAACCGGCCGATGGTCCGGGCCGACCAGTCGGACCTGATCTACCGCACCGAGGTCGCGAAGTTCGCCGCCGTCGTCGACGACATCGCGGAGAAGCACGAGAAGGGCCAGCCGATCCTGGTCGGCACCACCTCGGTCGAGAAGTCCGAGTACCTCTCGCAGCAGCTCTCCAAGCGCGGTGTGCAGCACGAGGTCCTCAACGCCAAGCAGCACGACCGGGAGGCGCCGATCATCGCGCAGGCCGGCCGCAAGGGCGCCGTCACGGTCGCGACGAACATGGCCGGCCGCGGTACGGACATCAAGCTGGGCGGCAACCCCGACGACCTGGCCGAGGCCGATCTGCGTCAGCGCGGACTCGACCCGGTCGAGCACGTCGAGGAGTGGGCGGCCGCGCTGCCGGCGGCGCTGGAGAAGGCCGAGCAGGCGGTGAAGGCCGAGCACGACGAGGTCAAGGACCTCGGCGGGCTCTACGTCCTGGGCACCGAGCGGCACGAGTCGCGTCGTATCGACAACCAGCTGCGCGGTCGTTCCGGCCGTCAGGGCGACCCGGGCGAGTCCCGCTTCTACCTGTCGCTGGGCGACGACCTGATGCGCCTGTTCAAGGCGCAGATGGTCGAGCGCGTGATGTCGATGGCCAATGTGCCGGACGACGTCCCGATCGAGAACAAGATGGTGACGCGGGCGATCGCGTCGGCCCAGTCGCAGGTCGAGCAGCAGAACTTCGAGACGCGTAAGAACGTCCTGAAGTACGACGAGGTGCTCAACCGGCAGCGTGAGGTCATCTACGGCGAGCGGCGCCGGGTGCTTGAGGGCGAGGACCTCCAGGACCAGATCCGTCACTTCATGGACGACACGATCGACGACTACATCCGCCAGGAGACGGCGGAGGGGTTCGCCGAGGAGTGGGACCTGGACCGGCTGTGGGGCGCGTTCAAGCAGCTCTACCCGGTGAAGGTCACGGTCGTCGAGCTGGAGGAGGCCGCCGGGGATCTCGCCGGGGTCACCGCCGAGTTCATCGCGGAGTCCGTCAAGGACGACATCCACGAGCAGTACGACGAGCGTGAGAAGACGCTCGGCTCCGACATCATGCGCGAGCTGGAGCGGCGTGTGGTGCTGTCCGTGCTGGACCGCAAGTGGCGTGAGCACCTCTACGAGATGGACTATCTCCAGGAGGGCATCGGCCTGCGGGCCATGGCGCAGAAGGACCCGCTGGTCGAGTACCAGCGCGAGGGCTTCGACATGTTCAACGCCATGATGGAGGGCATCAAGGAGGAGTCCGTCGGCTACCTGTTCAACCTGGAGGTCCAGGTCGAGCAGCAGGTCGAGGAGGTGCCGGTGGAGGACTCGGCGGCGACCTCGCTGACCAAGGAGGACGCCGTTCCGGCGGCGCGTCCGGAGATCCGGGCGAAGGGGCTCGACGCTCCGCAGCGTCCCGACCGGCTGCACTTCTCCGCTCCCACGGTGGACGGGGAGGGCGGTGTCGTCGAGGGCGACTTCTCCAATGTCGACGGTGACGCGGTTGGTGCGGGTGCGGGTGCGGGGGCCGGGGGTGAGTCCGACGGGCTTACTCGGGCTGAGCGGCGCAAGGCGCAGAAGAGTGGGGGCGGTGGGCGGCGCCGCAAGAAGTAGCGTGCGCTGATCGCTGGATCTGACTACGGCCGGGGCCGGGCACCGATTGGGTGTCCGGCCCCGGCCGTTCTGTTGTGGCGGGGTGGCGGTGGGGCGCGCCTGCGGCGGGCCTTGTCCCCTCCCCGCCCCTTCCCGTAACCGGGGCTCCGCCCCGGACCCCGCTCCTCAATCGCCGGAGGGGCTGGGAGGGGGTTTCTGTCCCGGGCTCCGCTCCTCAAGCGCCGGAGGGGCTGGGAGGGGGCCGGAGGGGATGGAAGCGGGTAGGAGAGGTGGAGGTGAAGGGTTCGGATGGTGGGTGTGTGGGCCTGTGCGGGGCCGTGAGGGCTCTGTGGCGGTCTGTGGGTATGGATTGATGGTGAGGTCAGCGATCGGGCCCGCACGGGCCGGTGGCGGGCTTCTCCGGTGCGCGCGGGTCGGTGGTGGACTCCTCTCGTCAGGGGTGGCGGGCCGGGGTGCTGCCCAGCTCTACTGCGGCGCAGCGCCAGCGGAGGTCGGGGCCCTGTTCCAGGCGGAAGGCCATGGCCCGGACCTGTTCGCCCGCCGCGATGCTCGCGCACGCCTCCACCACCCCGGGGGCCGGCTGGGCGCCCCGGCACATGCGGATCACCGGGCGGGCACCATGGCTCCTGAGTGGTGTGGCGGGGGCCAGTTCGGCCAGCTGGTCGTAGGCCTCGCCGATGGTGTGGCCGAGCATCCAGTGGACGGGGCGCTGGCCGCTGAGGACGGCCAGGAGACGTTCCGCGAACCACTGGTGGGGGCGGACGCGCCGGGGTGTCCGGAGGCGTTGCGAGGGGACGGTCTCGGGCCTGCGTGCGTCGTGCCGTCCGGCGGGCCGGGTCCTGTTCATGGTCACTGCTCATCGCCCCCGTGCTTCAGAGGCCCGGCAAATACCGGGCGGTAACTTCTGCTGTGGACCTTCTACGGGGGCGGCGGACCGGCCGCAAGCGTCCGAGGGCGCGGAAGAGTGGGCCCGGAATTCACCTATCCGAGTGGTGGACCCGGTACGGAGCGGGGAGCGGGGACGGGGCGGGCAGGGTGAGTGGCGGTTGCCGGGTGGACGGGACGGGGCCCGTACAGGTAACCCCAAAGGGGGACGCCGCACGTATCCTGAGGGCGTCTCCGACTACGAAAGCGGCCAAGCCATGCGCGTGTACGTCCCCCTGACCCTCTCCGGTCTCGCAGCGGCGCACCGGGCGGGCGAACTGGGCCCCGGCCCGCTCACCGCCTACGCGGTGACCCCCGGGCTGCGCGAGTGGTACGTCTCCGACGACATCGAGGAGCTGGAGTACGCGGCGCTCAACCGGGCCGCGTCCGCCTCGCTGCGGCTGATCGCCGGGGACCCCGGCGCCGCCCGCCGCCGTGTCGTCGTCGCGGTCGATGTACCGGACGGGGACGCGGTCGCCGACCCGGATCACATCCTGGACGCCTCCTCGCTCGGTGAGGTCACGATCGCCTCCGCGGTGGCGCTGGCGAAGGCGGCCGCGGTGCACGTCGACTCGGACGAGGCCGACAAGGACGTCACGGCGGCCGCGGCCGCGCTGGGAGCGGCGGACCTCGGTGACGACGACGCCCAGTTCACGGTGGACGGCGCGGAGGACCACGAGCTGCTGTGGTTCGGGATCCAGGAGATTCCCAACCTGATCGGCTGAGGGGAGGCCGGCGGGCCACTGCTTCGCCGGTTGTCGGTGGCTGCGGGTATTTTTCTTGGCATGGGGACGCAGGGGAAATACCGCACACATCTGGTCTGGGACTGGAACGGCACACTGCTCGACGACAACCTCGCGGTCGTCGGCGCGACCAACGCCGCCTTCGGGGAGGTCGGCGTGGCGCCGATCACCCTGGAGCAGTACCGGGAGATGTACTGCATACCGATACCCCGGTTCTACGAACGGCTGATGGGCCGGCTGCCCACCGAGACCGAGTGGGACCGGATGGATCTGGTCTTCCACCGCCACTACACCGAGCAGCGCGGCGGCTGCGGGCTGACGGCGGGGGCCGCGGAGCTGCTCTCGCAGTGGCAGCAGGCCGGCCGGAGCCAGTCCCTGCTGAGCATGTACGGGCACGACGAGCTGGTCCCCGTGGTGCGGGGATACGGCATCGAGCCCCGTTTCGTGCGCGTCGACGGCCGTACCGGGCGCTCCGGCGGCAGCAAGGCGCAGCACATGGAGCGGCATTTCGCGGCGTTGGGCGGGATATCTCCGGAGCACGCGGTGATCATCGGTGACGCGGTGGACGACGCGGTGGCCGCCGCCCACGTCGGTGCGAGAGCGGTGCTCTACACCGGCGGTTCGCACAGCCGGACCAGCCTGGAGGCGGCCGGGGTGCCCGTCGTGGACACCCTGGCCGAAGCGGCGGCCCTGGCCGAGCAGCTCGTCGCGTAGGAGCCTGCGGGAGCAGACGGGAGCAGACGGGAGCAGCAGCGGCAGGAGTGGTGGGGGAGTCGCGGCGACGCCCGCGTGGTCGTCGTCAGGCGATCGGGGCCTTCGCGCGGAGCACGGTGAGGAACTCACGCATCCAGGCCGAGTGGTCCGGCCAGGCGCGCGACGAGACCAGAGTGCCGTCCACCACGACCTCGGTGTCCTGGAAGGCGGCTCCGGCCGACTCCATGTCCGGTTCCAGCGCGGGATAGGCCGTGACCCGGCGGTCCTTGAGCGCGCCCGCCGCGGCCGTCATCAGCGGGCCGTGGCAGATCTGGGCCACCGGGCGGTCCGTGTCGAAGAAGGCCTTGAGGATCTCGCGCAGCCGGGCGTCGTTGCGGAGGTACTCGGGAGCGCGCCCGCCCGGGACGACCACGGCCACGTAGTCGTCCGGGTCGACGTCCGCGAAGGCCAGGTCGGCGGGCCAGGTGTAGCCGGGCTTCTCCGTGTAAGTGTCGAAACCCGGCTCGAAGTCGTGCACCACGAAGCGGAGCGTCTTGCGGGTGGGGGCGGCGATGTGGACCTCGTACCCCTCCTCGCGCAGCCGCTGGTACGGGTAGAGGACTTCGAGGGACTCGGCGGCGTCGCCGGTGACGATGAGGATCTTCGGTGCCATGGCGGGACTCCCACGGTTCGTCGGCCGGTGCCGGATGCCTGTTCCGGATGCCGGTGCCGGATGCCGGTGCCGGATGCCGGTGCCGGACGCCTCTTCCGGGTACCGGTTCCGGTTACCAGAGTGCGACACACCGGCGCGATGCGCTGTCCAGAGTGTCAAAGTCTGGGGCTTTCTTTTGTACACATCCGGCTCGTGACGGTTACCGGGGCGGGGGAGATAGCCTGGACCCCGTGATCAGCGCGATAGCCCTCGGGGGCAGTGAAGCCCCCGGCCTTCGCCCGGAGTGCCACAGCACCCGGGCCCCGACTGATCCCCTCAGCCCGGCCCGACTGCCAAAAATGGCCAATAAGGTCCCGGGCGTCTCTCATAGCGGCATAGCGTCGACTCAGACCGGAAACCCCGTGTCGTGGCGGTACGTCGTCTTTTTCACCTACGTCACGCAACGGCGCGCGACAGGAGCCAGAGGACATGCAGACCAAGCTGGACGAAGCCAAGGCCGAGCTGCTCGCACGGGCCGCCAAGGTAGCTGACAACAGCCCGGGCGGTGGTGTCGATGGCCCGGGGGGTACCCCCCGGGTGCACGTTGCGGCCACCGGGGCCGACAACGGCGACGGGGCCGGGCAGGAGCGTTCCGGCCGGGACGTACTGCTCGCCTACCTCCAGCGCTACTACCTCCACACCGCTCCGGAGGACATCGGCGGCCGGGACCCGGTCGACGTCTTCGGCGCCGCCTCCTCGCACTACCGGCTGGCGGAGGACCGCCCGCAGGGCACGGCGAACGTCCGGGTGCACACCCCGACCGTCGAGGAGAACGGCTGGACGTGCACGCACACGGTCGTCGAGGTCGTCACGGACGACATGCCGTTCCTGGTCGACTCCGTCACCAATGAGCTGTCCCGCCAGGGGCGCGGCATCCACGTCGTGATCCACCCGCAGGTCATCGTCCGCCGAGATGTGGCCGGCAAGCTGATCGAGGTCCTCACCCACGGCGCCGGCGTCTCGACCGGTCCCCAGAACGGGCGCAAGAACGCCAAGGGGGCCAAGGACGCCAAGGCCGAGCTCCCGCACGACGCGCTCGTCGAGTCCTGGATCCACGTCGAGATCGACCGCGAGTCCGACCGCGCCGACCTCCAGCAGATCCAGTCCGACCTGCTGCGCGTGCTGTCCGACGTACGGGAGACCGTCGAGGACTGGGAGAAGATGCGGGACGCCGCGCTGCGCATCGCCGACGACCTGCCCGGCGAACCGCTCGACGACCTCGCCGACGACGAGGTGAACGAGGCCAGGGAGCTGCTGCGCTGGCTCGCCGCCGACCACTTCACCTTCCTGGGCTACCGCGAGTACGAGCTGAAGGACTCCGACGCGCTGGCCGCCGTACCCGGCACCGGCCTCGGCATCCTGCGCTCCGACCCGCACCACACCGAGGACGAGGCGCACCCGGTCAGCCCCTCCTTCGACCGGCTGCCCGCCGACGCCCGCGCCAAGGCCCGGGAGCACAAGCTCCTCATCCTGACCAAGGCGAACAGCCGGGCGACCGTGCACCGCCCCAGCTACCTCGACTACGTCGGCGTGAAGAAGTTCGACGCCGAGGGCAACGTCATCGGTGAGCGCCGCTTCCTCGGACTGTTCTCGTCCGCCGCCTACACCGAGTCCGTGCGCCGGGTGCCCGTCGTCCGCCGCAAGGTCGCGGAGGTGCTGGAGGGCGCGGGCTTCTCGTACAACAGCCACGACGGCCGCGACCTGCTCCAGATCCTGGAGACGTACCCGCGCGACGAGCTGTTCCAGACGCCGCCCGACCAGCTGCGCTCCATCGTCACCTCGGTGCTCTACCTCCAGGAGCGGCGCCGGCTCCGGCTCTACCTGCGCCAGGACGAGTACGGGCGCTACTACTCCGCGATCGTCTACCTGCCGCGCGACCGGTACACCACCGGCGTACGCCTCCGGCTGATCGACATCCTCAAGGAGGAGTTGAACGGCACCAGCGTCGACTTCACCGCCTGGAACACCGAATCGATCCTCTCCAGGCTGCACTTCGTCGTCCGGGTCGCCCCCGGCAGCGAGCTGGCCACCCTCACCGATGCCGAGGCCGACCGCATCGAGGCCCGGCTCGTCGAGGCCGCCCGCTCCTGGGCCGACGGGTTCCAGGAGGCGCTGAACGCCGAGTGCGGCGAGGAGCGCGCCGCCGAGCTGCTGCGCCAGTACGGGCACTCGTTCCCCGAGGGCTACAAGGCCGACCACTCGGCGCGCGCCGCCGTGGCCGACCTGGTCCGCCTCGAAGCCCTCAAGGAGAACGAGCGGGACTTCGCCCTCAGCCTGTACGAGCCGGTCGGCTCCGCCCCTGGCGAGCGCCGCTTCAAGATCTACCGGACCGGTGAGCAGGTCTCCCTGTCCGCCGTCCTCCCGGCCCTCCAGCGCCTCGGCGTCGAGGTCGTCGACGAGCGCCCGTACGAGCTGCGCTGCGCGGACCGCACGCACGCCTGGATCTACGACTTCGGGCTGCGGATGCCGCAGGCCACCGGCAACGGCGGTTACCTGGCCGACGACGCCCGGGAGCGGTTCCAGGAGACCTTCGCCGCCGTGTGGACCGGCGAGGCCGAGAACGACGGCTTCAACGCGCTGGTGCTGAGCGCCGGTCTGAACTGGCGGCAGGCGATGGTGCTGCGCGCCTACGCGAAGTACCTGCGCCAGGCCGGATCGACCTTCAGCCAGGACTACATGGAGAGCACTCTCCAGAACAACGTCCACACCACCCGGCTGCTGGTCTCGCTCTTCGAGGCCCGGATGTCGCCGGAGCGCCAGAGCGCGGGCACCGAGCTGACCGACGGGCTCCTCGAAGAGCTCGACGGGGCCCTGGACCAGGTCGCCTCGCTGGACGAGGACCGGATCCTGCGGTCCTTCCTCACCGTCATCAAGGCCACCCTGCGCACCAACTTCTTCCAGCGCGCGGACAGCGGCAAGCCGCACAACTACGTGTCGATGAAGTTCGACCCGCAGTCCATCCCGGACCTCCCGGCCCCGCGCCCGGCGTTCGAGATCTGGGTCTACTCGCCCCGGGTCGAGGGCGTCCACCTGCGGTTCGGCAAGGTCGCCCGCGGTGGTCTGCGCTGGTCGGACCGGCGCGAGGACTTCCGTACGGAGATCCTCGGACTGGTCAAGGCACAGATGGTGAAGAACACCGTCATCGTGCCGGTCGGCGCCAAGGGCGGCTTCGTCGCCAAGCAGCTCCCCGACCCGGCCGTCGACCGCGACGCCTGGCTTGCCGAGGGCATCGCCTCGTACCGCACCTTCATCTCGGCGCTGCTCGACATCACCGACAACATGGTGGCCGGCGAGGTCGTGCACCCCAAGGGCGTCGTCCGGCACGACGAGGACGACACCTACCTCGTCGTCGCGGCCGACAAGGGCACCGCGAAGTTCTCCGACATCGCCAACGAGGTCGCCGTCGCGTACGGCTTCTGGCTGGGTGACGCGTTCGCCTCCGGCGGCTCGGCCGGCTACGACCACAAGGGCATGGGCATCACCGCCCGGGGCGCCTGGGTCTCCGTCGAGCGGCACTTCCGGGAGCTCGGCCACGACACCCAGACCGAGGACTTCACCGTCGTCGGCGTCGGTGACATGTCGGGTGACGTGTTCGGCAACGGGATGCTGCTCTCCGAGCACATCCGGCTCGTCGCGGCCTTCGACCACCGGCACATCTTCATCGACCCGAAGCCGGACGCCGCCGTCTCGTACGCGGAGCGGCGCCGTCTCTTCGACCTGCCGCGCAGCTCCTGGGCCGACTACAAGAAGGAGCTGATCTCCGCGGGCGGTGGCATCCACCCGCGCAGCGCCAAGTCGATCCCGGTCAACGCGCACATCCGCGAGGCCCTCGGCATCGAGTCGGGAGTCACCAAGATGACGCCCGCCGACCTGATGCAGGCGATCCTCAAGGCGCGCGTCGACCTGCTGTGGAACGGCGGCATCGGTACGTACATCAAGTCCTCCGCCGAGTCGAACGCGGACGTCGGTGACAAGGCCAACGACGCGATCCGCGTCAACGGCGAGGACCTGCGGGCCAGGGTCGTCGGTGAGGGCGGCAACCTCGGCGCCACCCAGCTCGGCCGGATCGAGTTCGCCCGTACCGGCGGCCGGATCAACACCGACGCGATCGACAACAGCGCCGGCGTCGACACCTCCGACCACGAGGTGAACATCAAGATCCTGCTCAACGGTCTGGTGCGGGACGGCGACATGACCGTCAAGCAGCGCAACAAGCTGCTGGCCGAGATGACCGAGGAGATCGGCCACCTGGTGCTGCGCAACAACTACGCGCAGAACACGGCGCTCGCCAACGCGGTCGCCCAGGCGCCCTCGCTGCTCCACGCCCACCAGCGCTTCATGCGCCGGCTGGGCCGCGACGGACATCTCGACCGGGCCCTCGAATTCCTGCCCGCCGACCGGCAGATCCGCGAGCTGCTCAGCGCCGGCAAGGGGCTCAGCCAGCCCGAGCTGGCCGTGCTGCTCGCCTACACGAAGATCACCGCGGCGCAGGAGCTCATCGGAACCAGCCTGCCGGACGACGCGTACCTGCAGAAGCTGCTGCACGCCTACTTCCCCCGGCAGCTGCGCGAGCAGTTCCCCGAGGCGGTCGACGGGCACGCGCTGCGGCGCGAGATCATCACCACGGTGCTGGTCAACGACACGGTGAACAGCGGCGGATCGACGTTCCTGCACCGCCTCCGGGAGGAGACCGGCGCCTCGATCGAGGAGATCGTGCGGGCGCAGGTCGCGGCCCGCGAGATCTTCGGGCTCGGCCGGGTGTGGGACGCCGTGGAGGCGCTCGACAACCGGGTGCACGCCGATGTGCAGACCCGGATCAGGCTGCACTCGCGGCGGCTCGTCGAGCGCGGTTCGCGCTGGCTGCTCGGCAACCGGCCGCAGCCGCTGGAGATCGCCGGGACGATCGACTTCTTCCGGGCCGGGGTCGAGCAGGTCTGGGCCGAGCTGCCCAAGATGCTGATGGGCGCCGACCAGGAGTGGTACCGGTCGATCCTGGACGAGCTCACGGAGGCGGGTGTCCCGGACGAGCTGGCGCAGCGCGTCGCCGGATTCTCGTCCGCCTTCCCAGCGCTCGACATCGTGGCGATCGCGGACCGGACGGGGACGGACCCGCTGTCCGTCGCCGAGGTGTACTACGACCTCGCGGACCGGCTGTCCATCACCCAGCTGATGGACCGGATCATCGAGCTGCCGCGGGCCGACCGCTGGCAGTCGATGGCCCGTGCCTCCATCCGCGAGGACCTGTACGCGGCGCACGCGGCGCTCACGGGTGACGTGCTGAGCGTCGGTTCCGACTCGGCGACGCCGCAGGAGCGGTTCGAGGCGTGGGAGGAGAAGAACGCGGCGATCCTGACGCGGTCGCGCTCCACGCTGGAGGAGATCCAGGGGTCGGACGCGTTCGACCTGGCGAACCTGTCGGTGGCGATGCGGACGATGCGGACGTTGCTGCGTACGCACGTGTAGCGGTGCGGGGGTGAGGCGAGGCGGTTGCCGGGGCGGACCCGGTGGCCGCCTCGTCCTCAATCGCCGGACGGGCTTGGGGTGTCCTCAAGCGCCGGACGGGCTGAAAAGATGTCCTCAATCGCCGGACGGGCTTGAGAGGGCTCGGGCGGGCTTGGGAGCCCGGGTGGGGTGAGGGGGCCGGGGCGGGCTTGGGAGCCCGGGTGGGGTGAGAGGGCCGGGACGGGCTTGGGAGCTCGGGTGGGGTGAGAGGGCCGGGACGGGCTGGGGGCTCGGACGGGCTTGGGGCGGGGGTTACTTCTTCTTGGTGAACTTCTCGTAGGCGGCGACCACTTCCTTCGCCGGGCCGTCCATCCGCAGCGTTCCCGCCTCCAGCCAGATCGCCCGGTCGCACGTCTCGGTGATCGACTTGTTGTTGTGGCTCACCAGGAAGACCGTGCCGGCCTGCTGGCGCAGCTCGATGATCCGGTCCTTGCTGCGGCGCTGGAACTTCGCGTCGCCCGTGGACAGCGCCTCGTCGATCAGCAGGACGTCGTGGTTCTTGGCGGCGGCGATCGAGAAGCGCAGCCGGGCGCCCATGCCGGAGGAGTACGTGCGCATCGGCAGGGTGATGAAGTCGCCCTTCTCGTTGATGCCGGAGAACTCCACGATCTCCTCGTAGCGCTCGCGGATCTCGGCGCGGGTCATGCCCATCGCCAGTCCGCCGAGTACGACGTTGCGCTCGCCCGTCAGATCGCTCATGAGCGCCGCGTTCACCCCGAGCAGCGAGGGCTGGCCCTGGGTGTGGACGCGGCCCCTGGTGGCGGGCAGCAGTCCGGCGATGGCCTTCAGCAGCGTCGACTTCCCCGAGCCGTTGGAGCCGATCAGGCCGATCGCCTCCCCCTTGTAGGCGGCGAAGCTGACCCCCTTCACGGCGTGCACCTCGCGCACCCCGGGGGACTGCCGGCGTGAGGCGAGCCGGCTGAGGGCGGAGGTGGCGCTGCCCTTGCCGGTGCGGGCGCCGTTGACCTTGTACGTGATGTGGACGTCGTCGACGACGACCGTCGGTACTCCGGGCGAAGTGCTGTCAGCCACGTCCGTAACTCTCCTCTGCCTGCCAGAAGTAGATGAATCCGCCCACGCCGCAGACCAGCGCCCAGCCCGTGGCGATGAGCCACACGTGCGGGGGCAGCTGACCGCCGTCGAAGCTGTCGATGAGCGCGAACCGCATCAGGTCGATGAAGACAGCGGCCGGATTGACCTCAAGGGCCAGCTTCACCGCGTGCGGTACCCGGTCGCCCTGGAGCATCGTGCCGATGCTCCACATGACGCCCGAGGCGTACATCCAGGTGCGCAGGATGAACGGTGTCAGCTGGGCGATGTCCGGGGTGCGTGCGGCGAGCCGGGCCATGACCATCGAGATGCCGGTGTTGAAGACGGCCTGGAGGGCGAGGGCCGGCAGCGCCAGCAGCCAGGAGGGCTGCGGGTACTGGCCGAACACCAGCAGGATCAGCACCAGCGCGCCCAGCGAGAAGATCAGCTGCTGGAGCTGTTGCAGGGCGAGCGCGACCGGCAGTGAGGCGCGCGGGAAGTGCAGGGCCCTGACGAGCCCGATGTTGCCGCTGATCGCGCGGGTGCCCGCGGTGATCGAGCTGCTGGTGAAGGTCCAGATGAAGACGCCGGTGACCAGGAAGGGCACGTAGTCGGGGACGCCGTGCTTCGTCTTCATCAGGACGCCGAAGATGAAGTAGTAGACCGTCGCGTTGAGCAGCGGGGTCATGATCTGCCAGATCTGGCCGAGCTTCGCCTGGCTGTACTGGGCGGTCAGCTTGGCGGTGGCGAACGCCGTGATGAAGTGCCGCCGCCCCCACAGCTCCCGTACGTACGCGGGAAGGGAAGGCCGGGCGCCGCTCACGGTCAGTCCGTGCCGGGCGGCGAGGGCGGCGAGCTCTCCCGGCGCGTACACGGGAAGGGACGCGGCCGGCGGGGTGACCACCGGGGTCGCCGGGACTGCTGGGGTCGCCGGGGCCGCCGGGGCTGTTGTCTGGCTCACCACGATCGCTTTCGTCGAGGGGCAGGAACACACGAGCGACGGGACGCAACCGTATCGTCGCAACGCCGAGGGTAGGACGCCACGACGTCGCAACGCAACCGTTTCGTCGTGACGGACTATGATTCGGGCCATGACCACCGCCCCGGGAAGCCGCCGCCGTGCCCCCGCCGGAGCCGCCGTGCTGCGCGAGGACGTGACCGACGCGATCCGCAGCGCGGTCTTCGAGGAGCTGGCCGCGGTCGGGTTCGCCCGGATGTCCATCGAGGGCATCGCCCGGCGCGCGGGCGTCGGCAAGACCGCGGTCTACCGCCGCTGGAAGTCCAAGCTGCACCTGGTCCTGGACCTGGTCTCCGCCGTCGCGGTGCAGGGCATGCCCGCCCCGGCCACCGGCTCGCTGTACGGGGACGTGCGCGCCGTGCTCGAACTGGCCGCCTACGCCCTGCGCCACCCGCTCGCCTCCCAGGTCATCCCGGACCTGCTCGTCGAGGCGGCCCGGAACCCGGAGATCTCCGCCACCATCAAGGCCGCCCTGCTCGACCCGCAGCAGGGCATCGCCGCCGTCGTCGTACGGGACGCGGTGGCGCGCGGGGAACTGCCGGAGGACACCGACCCCGACCGCGCCCTCGACCTGATCGTCGGCCCGCTCTACTGGCGCCTCGCGGTGGTCAGGGGCGAGCTGCCCGCCGGGTACCTGGACGATCTGGCGACTTCGGCCGTGGCCGCGCTCACCCGCTGAGCGCGGGCCCAAGGGCGGTACCCGCACACCCGGGCGAAGTCCCGTACGGGCGTCCCAGCGCGTTTTTCGGGGGCCCCCGGCCATCCGCTAGTGTGGTTGGCGGGCCGCCCCACCGTGCCTTCCGGAGCATGCGGAGCGTGCTCCAGGACCGTCCGGGCAAAGCCCCAGGCACGGCCGTCACACCCCGAGCGGCCTTGCTCACGGGGCGAGCGCGGGGCAGGCGTAGTCACTCGTTCGGGACCGTAACCGGTGACCCCCGACCGTATTCACGGTTGAGCCATACGGACAGCCAGGCCCCCGATGAACGGACGTGCTCAACATGCCGCCACGGCTCAGTGTCGTTGTCCCCGTCTATAACGTGGAGCTCTTCCTGACGGACTGCCTGCGGTCCCTCGCGGAGCAGACCATGGCAGACCTTGAGGTGGTGATGGTCGACGACGGGTCCACCGACGGCAGTGCGGCACTGGCCGCCGAGTTCGCCGCGCGGGACGACCGCTTCCGGCTGGTGAGCCAGCAGAACGGCGGGCTGGGGCACGCCCGTAACACCGGTGTCCGCAACTGCGACCCGGAGAGCCGCTACCTGGCCTTCGTCGACAGTGACGACATCATCCCGCCGAATGCGTACGAACTGCTCGTCGGGGCGCTGGAGGAGACCGGCTCCGACCTCGCGTCCGGCAACGTGCTGCGGCTGCGCGCCAACGGCAAGCTCCAGCAGTCGCCGATGTTCCGCAAGCCGATGGCGATGACGCGGATGCGCACCCACGTCTCCCGCGACCTGGATCTCCTCGGGGACCGGATCGCCTGCAACAAGGTCTTCCGCCGCTCCTTCTGGGACAAGCACGAGTTCGCCTTCCCGGTCGGCGCGCTCTACGAGGACATCCCCGTCGTGCTGCCGGCCCACTTCCTGGCCGGCTCCGTCGACATCGTGAAGGACCCCGTCTACCACTGGCGGGACCGGCCGGGCTCGATCACCACCAGCCGGGCCGTCGTCCGAGGCGTCCGCGACCGGGTCGCGCACGTGCAGGGGGTCTCCACCTTCCTGGCGGAGAACCGCCCGGCCGCCGACAAGAACCACTACGAGGCACACGCCTTCGCCAACGACCTCTGGTACTTCATGGAGGTCCTCCCCGACGGCGACGCGGACTACCGCGAGGCCTTCCTGACGCACTGCAACGCGTTCATCGACCAGGTCGACCCGAAGGTCCTGGACGGACTCCCGCTGCGGCTGCGCGTGATGTGGTACCTGGTGCGCGAGCACCGCATGGAAGAGCTTCTCGCGCTGCTCACCTACGACAAGCGCGAGCCCGGTGCCTTCGCCGTACGCGGCGTGCGCCGCCGGCAGGCCGCGTACCCCGTACTGAAGCAGCCGGTGCCGGCCCCGGTGCTGCGCGTGGCCGACCGCGACCTCCCGCTCGCCGCCCGGCTGAGGGACGCCCAGTGGCGCGACGGCAAGCTGCACCTCACGGGGTACGCCTACGTCCGCAACCTGCCCGCGGGTTCGGGCCCCGGCGAGTTCCGGATCGGCTGGCTGCGGGCCGGCCGGCGCAACGTGGTGCCGCTGCGGCTGCGCAGGACAGCGGAGCCGGAGGCCACCGCCCGCTCCCGGCAGAGCCTGCACGACTACGAGCGCGCGGGCTTCGAGGCGGTCATCGACCCGGCGAAGCTCCGCATCGCCGCCGACGGCAAGCCCAGGCAGCGCAGCTGGAACCTGGAGATCGGCGTCGCCAGGAACGGACTGCTGCGCCGCGCCTTCCCCTCCGTCCGCGAGGCCACCGTGGCACCGCCCGTCTACCGTCCGGACGGTGACCACCGCATCGCCCCGGCCTTCGACGGCGACAAGCTGGTCCTGCACGCGGAGCGCATCGACGCCCGGTTCGAGACTCACCACGCGGGCGACACCGCCTCCACCGTCCTGGTGTCCGGCATGGTCCGCGACCGCCTCGCCAGGGGCGAGCTGCGGCTCGGCCTCACCCACAAGGCCACCGGCGCCGCCTGCGACTTCCCGGTCACGGTGGGCGAGGGCGCCGAGTCCTCGGCTGCCGGCTGGCGCCGCTTCACCGCCGAACTCCCGCTCGCGGCCCTCACGGAGGCCCGCCCCGCAGCGGACGACACGCCGAACAACCTCGGCTACAGCGTCCACCTCGTCGGCCCCGAGGACCGGCGGACGCCGATCGACGTGCCCGGACCGGTGCTGCCCGGTCGCTACCCGCTCGACGACGGCGAGGACGGCGCACGCCGCGAGCTCGCCCTCGTCACGAGCTCGCGCGGGAACCTGCTGATCAGCGACCGGACCGTGCAGCCCCACGTCGAGCTGGCCGGCTGGACCGACGACGGGCGGCTCCTCCTGGAGGGCACGTTCCCCGAGGACCGCGCACACCCCGTCGAGCTGGTGGTCCAGAACAGCGCTCACCGCGAGGAGACGACCTTCCCGGTCGAGTTCTCCGGAGACGAGGACGCCCGGCGCTTCCGTGCCGAACTGCGCCCCGACGCCGTCGAGGGACCCGGCGGCCAGCTCCCGCTGAGCGAGGGCAACTGGTACTTCTTCTTCCGCGAGAAGGGCGCGGCCGACGAGAGCGGCGACATCGCGCTGCGCATCCCCGCCGCCGCCTTCCGTACCCTGCCCGCCACCCGCACCCTCACCGGCCGCGACTACACCATCGCGCGGCGCTACGGCGACCAGCTCCTGGTGGTCTCCGCCCCGGTGCTCGACGCCTCCGAGCGCGGCCCGCGCGCCAAGAAGCTGCTCAGCGACGCCTATGCCGCGCAGCGCACCGCGCCGCTGCGCGAGGCCGCCCTGTACAGCACCTTCGACGGCCGTCAGTTCTCCGACTCGCCCCGGTCGGTCTACGAGGAACTGGTCTCCAGGGGAGCCGAGTTGGAGCACCTGTGGGTGGTGCGCGACCAGCAGGCCATCATCCCCGCGGGCGCCGTCGCCGTGGAGCACGGCTCGGCCGCCTGGCACGAGGCGCTGGCCCGCAGCCGGTACGTCGTCACCAACACCCAGCTGCCCGAGTGGTTCCTGCGCCGCGAGGACCAGACCGTCGTCCAGACCTGGCACGGCACCCCGCTCAAGCGGATCGGCCTGGAGCTCGCGGGCACGGTCCAGGCGAACGCCGCCTACATCGACACGCTCAAGCAGCGCGCCCGGCAGTGGAGTTTCCTGGTCTCCCCGAACACCTTCTCCACCCCCGTCCTGCGCCGCTCGTTCGGCTTCGAGGGCGAGGTCCTGGAGTGCGGCTATCCCCGCAACGACCTCTTCCACGCCGCCGACCGGACGAAGGTCGCGGAGGCGGTACGGGAGCGGCTCGGGATCCCCAAGGGCAAGCGGGTCGTGCTGTACGCACCGACCTGGCGCGAGGACCAGCAGCTGGGCGGCGGACGCTACTCGCTGGGCCTCCAGCTCGACCTGGCCGCCGCGGAGCGCGAACTGGGCGCGGACACCGTGCTGCTGGTGCGCCGTCACTACATGGTCACCGACCGGCTCCCGGACAGCGGCACCGGATTCGTCCGGGACGTCTCGCGCTACCCGGACGTCGGCGAGCTGATGCTGATCAGCGACGCGCTGGTCACCGACTACTCCTCACTGATGTTCGACTTCGCCCAGACCGGCCGTCCGATGCTGTTCCACACCTACGACCTGGAGCACTACCGCGACACGCTGCGCGGATTCAGCTTCGAATTCGAGGAGCGTGCCCCCGGCCCGCTGATCCCGGGCTCCGAAGAGCTGATCGAGGCCCTGCGCGACCCGGTCCGGGCCATCGCGGGACACGCGGAAGCGTACGAGGCATTCAAGCGGGACTTCTGCGACCTCGACGACGGCCGCGCGACCGCCCGGGTGGTCGACCGGATGCTGTAGTTGTAGTCCGCGCGAAACGCCGCCGACCGTATGTCATGGTCGGCCCCTGCGCCCGGCCGGTACCCGTACCGGCCGGGCACAGGCATGTGGTGAACCCCCGGGAGGTGCCACGGCGAACGGAATTCGGCGTACGGACCGTGCGAACTGATTGAACCGTTCGGGTGATTCGGCGTTTCCGGTGTTTGCACCGGCGCGCGGTGCATTCGAGCCGTGCGCCGTAATAGTGTGCTCATCGGTGCGTTGCATAGCGTCGCCGGGTTGCTACGTTCTGTTTTCATGGGTATCCGAATGCGGTGCGAATCCTGGGACGTGCGACGCGCAAGAGCCGTAGTGCTCATTGCCGCGGCCGTCGGCCTGCTGACTCGCATGGTCATCGCGGCGAATTCGCCGGGCCCGGCCGACGTGCGCATCTTCGCGGGATTCGCCAAGGCGGTCACCGTGTACGGCCCCATCCGGATCTACGAGCACCCGCTGCCCGGACTGCCCGTCTACAACCACCCGCCCCTGGCCGGCTGGATGCTGCTCGGTCTGAACGGTCTTTCCGAACTCGGAATGTCGTTCGCCACGCTCATCCGTTCACCCGCCTCCCTCGCGGATTTCTGCTGCGCGATTCTCGTGTTCGAGATCGTCCGGCGGCGGGCCGCGCAGAAGACGGCGGTGCTGTGCGGTATCGGAGTAGCCCTCAGCCCGGTACTGATCGCCACCTCCGGCTATCACGGCAATACCGACGCCGTCGCCATCGCGTTCGCGCTGGCCGCGGCCCATCTGCTGGCCGACCGGAAGTCACCACTGGCCGCCGGGGTGGCCGCGGCGCTCTCGATCAGCGTCAAGTTCGTCCCGGTGGTGGTGATCCCGGCGCTGTTCGTCGCCGCGCTGCGCGGCGGCCGGCCGGTGCTGCTCCGCTTCGCCGCCGGATTCGGCGCACTGTTCGCGCTGGTCTGGGGGCCGGTCCTGGTGACCGTGCCGCTGCAACTCAAGGAGAACGTCCTGGAGTACGCGGGCAGCGGCTACCGGCTCTGGGGGCTCGTCCGGTTCGCCGACGTACTCGGGCTGCCGGAGTCCGTCATCACCTTCATGCAGGGCGGCGGCCACTTCCTCTTCGTGCTGGTCTGCGTGGCCGCCGGGGTCTGGCTGGCGTGGCTGCGGCCCGCGCAGCTGCCCGGGGTCGTCGCCGTCACGCTGGGCCTGCTGCTGCTCCTGTCCACCGCCTCCGGCCTCCAGTACCTGACCTGGGCGGCCGCCGGAACGTTCGTTCTCGGGTGGTGGGAAGGGCTCGCGTACAGCTGTGTGGCCGGGCTGACGGCCGTCCTCGGCTACAGCGGGCGCTCCGCGGTGCGCTGGAGCGAGCCGGTGCTGGAGCTGGGCGCCGCCGGATGGATCGTCCTCGCGGCCGGCCTGGCCACCGGCGTCCGCCACATCCTCGCCACTAGGGCCTGTCGTCAAACTGCCGTCTGCCGCGCGACGCCATGCACGCACTCTCACCGCACCGGCCCCAGACCCCCAGTACGTCCAGTACAGGGGCCTGGGGCCGGCACGCCGAGAGCACGCACCTGACGCCGCCCGGCCGCCCTTCGGGCAACGACGGCAGTTCGACGACAGGCCCTAGGCCGGACACACCCCCCGTCGCCTGCCCGCCGCTCGCCGGCCCCCGTACGTCGCAGCGTTCCGGTACCGCCGTCAACTGACCGCGCACACCGGGGCCACAGCCCCCTCACCGACCTGTTCCCTACCCCAGCAACGAGCACCGAGCGCAACTGGAGAACGCCCCGTGAAGGAAAGCCCGAGTCCCAGGATCGGCATCCTGGTGGTCGCGTACAACGCGGAGACAACGCTGGAGAAGACCCTCGACCGAATTCCGGAGGATTTCCGGTCCAGGGTCGACGAGATTCTCATTCTCGACGATGCCAGTCACGACGCGACCTTCACCGCAGGCTGCCGCTGGTCGCAGGCGGAGGGAATGCCGCGCACCGTGGTGATGCGGCACACCAAGAACCTCGGATACGGCGGAAACCAGAAAGCCGGATACGCACTGGCGGCCGCACACGGACTGGACATCATCGTGCTCCTGCACGGCGACGGACAGTACGCCCCGGAACTGCTCCCCGAAATGGTCGCACCCATCGAACGCGGCGAGTGCGAGGCGGTGTTCGGGTCCCGGATGATGAAGTCCGGGAACGCACTCAAGGGCGGTATGCCGCTCTACAAATGGCTCGGCAACCGCATTCTCACCCGGCTGGAGAACGGCCTCCTCGGATCGCGGCTGACCGAATTCCACTCCGGATACCGCGCCTACAGCGTCGAGGCCCTCAAGAAGCTGCCGGTCGACCGGAACACCGACGCCTTCGACTTCGACACCCAGATCATCGTCCAGCTGTTCGACGCGGGAATGCGGATCAAGGAGATCCCCGTGCCCACGTACTACGGCGACGAGATCTGCTACGTCAACGGCATGAAGTACGCCAAGGACGTCGTCAAGGACGTTCTCGAATACCGCCTGGCGGTCAAGGGGTTCGGCACCTGCGCCTGGATCCCGAAGCCCGTCGAGTACGCCTTCAAGGAGGGCGACGGCTCCTCGCACGCGGTCATCCTGGAGAAGATGCGCAAGCTGCCCCCCGGCCGGGTCCTGGACCTCGGCTGCTCCGGCGGCCTGTTCGCACAGCGCCTTGAGGCACTCGGCCACGAGGTGACCGGGGTGGACTTCGTCGAGGTGCCCGGAGTGCGCGAGAAGTGCACGTACTTCCACCTCGCCAACCTGGAGGAGGGGCTGCCGCCCGAGGTCGGCACCGACTTCGACTACGTCGTCGCCGGAGACGTCATCGAGCACCTCTCCCGCCCGGAACGAGTGCTCACCGAGGTCGCCACCGTGCTCAGGCCCGGCGGCCAGGTGCTGCTGTCCGTGCCGAACTTCAGCCACTGGTACTCACGGATGCGGGTCGCGATCGGCGCCTTCGACTACGACCGCCGGGGCATCCTCGACGAAACGCATCTGCGCTTCTTCACCCGGGCCAGCCTGCGCCGCACGGTACGCGCCGCGGGCTATGACGTCCTGGACATCGCCTCTACGGGGGCGCCGTTCTGGTCACTGCTCGGGCGCGGCCCGCTCGCGGCGGTACTCGGCGGTCTTTCGAGGCTGCTGACCCGGATCCGGCCGACGCTGTTCGGCTATCAGCACGTCGCACTGCTCACCCCGCATGCGGCCGAGACGATCATCGCTGGAGAGCACGTCGATGTTCAGGACATCCTCAACCGACAGTACGTCCCCGCCGACCGGGTCGGCGTCTGAGGCGACCATCCCCCCGCCCACCGCAGCCCACGCGTCCGAGAACCCGGCCGCCGCCGTCAGGAGCAAGGTCTTGTCCCTTCCCAGTCTGATGCTGCTGCTGTTCGCCGTGTTCTCGTCGGCGGGCGGCCAGATCATGCTCAAACACGGGATGAAGGGCGCCGCGGCCGCCGCCGGGGAGCACGGTGGCTCCGTCGCCCTGCGGGCCGCCACCAGCCCCTGGGTGGTCGTCGGCCTGGTGATCTTCGCGGTCTCCGCCCTCGCCTGGATGTCCACCCTGGCCAAGGTGCCGCTCTCCATCGCGTACCCGTTCAACGCGCTCGGCTACCTCCTGATCGTGGGCGCCGGGGCGACCGTGCTGCACGAGCGGACCTCGGTGTGGACCTGGGGCGGCTCCGCGCTCGTGGTCGTCGGCCTCGCCACGGTCATGGCGGGCCAGCAGCGCTGAGCCCGCCCGTGCATGCCGAAGGGCCCGCCACCGGAACGCTCCGGTGGCGGGCCCTTACGATCCGGGGCGGGTCAGGCCGTGCCGGGCGCGGGCTCCTCGCCCAGGATGACGCGGCGCACCACGCGCTCGGCGGCGCGGCCGTCGTCGTACGGGCAGAACCGCTCGCGGAACGCCTTCAGCAGCGCCTCGTTCGCCGGGCTGTTCCAGCCGCCGTCGGTGAACGCCCGCGCCAGCTCGTCCGTGGTCGTCGCGACGGCGCCCGGGGTCTCGCCGGGCTTGCCGGACAGCAGGTCGAAGACGACACCGCGGACTGTGCGGTACGTCTCCCAGTCCGGGGCGTGCACCACGATCGGGCGGTTCAGGTGCGCGTAGTCGAACATCACCGACGAGTAGTCCGTGATCAGCGCGTCGGCGGCGAGGCAGAGGTCCTCGATCCGGGGGTGGTCGCTGACGTCGATGATCTGCGGCATCTCCGGGAGGCCGGCGCCGCCGTAGAAGTAGTGCGCGCGCACCATCACCACGGTGTCCGGGCCCACGGCCGCGCAGAACCGCGCCAGGTCGAGACGGCTGGTGAAGCCCGCCTCGTAGTCGCGGTGGGTGGGC
Source organism: Streptomyces sp. NPDC104307 (assembly GCF_055584045.1). Lineage (NCBI taxonomy): Bacteria > Bacillati > Actinomycetota > Actinomycetes > Kitasatosporales > Streptomycetaceae > Streptomyces > Streptomyces sp. NPDC104307. The sequence goes on along the minus strand of NZ_JBVJMU010000002.1, from coordinate 712,140 downwards.
GCGTACAGCAGGGCGCGCTGCCCCGGGCGGATGCCGAGGCCCTCGCGGATCGTCTCGATCTGCTCCCGCGTCGCCGTCGCGAAGACGTCGTTGCGCGGGTAGCCGGTCTCCAGCGAACGCGCGGCGCTCGGGTAGGCGCGGGACCACACCTCGGTCGAGTGCGGGTTGGCGGAGACGCTCCAGTCCCAGCGGTCGACCCGCTTGAGCAGCCGGTCGAAGTTGAGCCCCTGGGCGGCCGCCGGATAGTTCTGCTGGTCCATCCCCATGATCTTGAGCGGGGTGCCGTGGTGGGTCATCACGTGGATCTGACCCGGGCGCTTGACCAGGTGGTCCGCGAAGTTGACGTTGTTGAAGAAGTACGTGGCACGGGCCAGCACCGACCAGTAGCGGCGGGTGCCGGGCACCACGTAGTCGATGCCCTTCGGCAGCGAGTCCACCTGGTTCTTCGACACCACCCAGACCCCGTGCACATCGGGGGCCAGCTCCTGGGCCTTGCGGTAGATCGCCTCGGGGTTGCAGCTCACGCCGCGGTTCCAGTAGGCCGCGTAGACGGCGAGCTTCGGGTCCAGCGGAAGCCTGCGCTGCGCCTTGTAGTAGCGCGCGGTGAACGACTTCTTCGCCTTGGCCCGTGCCGTGGAGGGCGCCGAGCGCAGGCCGCGGCGGGTGGCCAGGGCCGTGTCCAGGGCGCCGAGCGCGGCGTACTTCCCGCCGCTCATCAGCTGCGGCCGGAGCCCCTTCGCGCCGCCCGGGAACGTGAAGCCGTCGGGGCGGTGGGCGCTGTGGAACGCGGCGACGGCGCTCACGTACTGCCTGCGGCGCTTGGTCACCGTCGGGTACGCGGACAGCAGCTCCTGGACGGCGCGGTCGAAGAGCAGTCCGCGTACGGGGCTCAGGGCCGGGCGCGCCTCGACGGAGGTCATCAGCTCCCCGTACGCGTCGATCAGCTCCAGCGGCGTCGTGCCGGCGGTGGGCTCCGCCTCATCCGCCAGGCCGGGCAGGTAGCGCTGCTGGCGGTGCTCGACGCAGGCGGTGCCCAGGGTGGCGACGGAGCCGGCGACGGCGAGCGTCAGGAGCGCGTACATGCGCTCACCGTGCGGGCCGGGGCCGAAGGACAGGCTCTCGCGCTCGGCGACGGTGCGGCGGACCGCCCGGTTCCAGGAGACGGGCGCGATGTCCAGGAGGTCCTTGCGCTCGGCCAGGGTGTGCGGGCCCGCCGGCATGCCGCTCAGCAGCTCCAGCGACCGGGTCGTCCGGGTCTTGCCCCGGAACGGGCGCTTGCGGTGGCCGAAGACCAGCACATCGGGGTCGCCGGTGGCGTCCAGCCGGTCCACGATCTCCCGCAGCGCGTTCGGCAGGTAGATGTAGTGACCCTCCAGGAACAGGAGGTAGTCCCCGGTGGCCTGCCCGGCACCGGCGTCGCGCCGGCCGTGGGCTCCCACGCCCGCAGGCAGGTGGATGGCCCGGACCCGGCTGTCGAGCGCGGCGAACTCGTCCAGCACGAGCCCGGAGCCGTCCGGAGCGCCGTCTTCCACGCCGATCACCTCGATGTCCGTGAAGGACTGCGAGAGCACCGATTCCAGGCACTCGCGCAGGCTTCCTCGGGCGCGGCGGACGGGGATGATGACACTCAGCCGGGGCATACAGACTCTTTCTCGGACTGTGCGTACTGGGGCGCAGACAGATTACTGCGGAGTGCCCAGCAGAACGGGCAGGGGACTGGCAACGTGCGACAGCGGGGGAGGGGAAGGGTGGGGCCCCGCGGGGGCGGCCGCGGAGGTCGGCCGCGCGGCTGATGAAGGCCCCACTTGTCATACTACGCACACCCTTGAGTGAACCTTGGACATCGCGGGGCGCGCGGGGCGTGCTGTTCCCGGTCCGCGCGCCCCGGGGAGGCGAGGCTCCCGGACACGCGTACGGGGCAGCCCATGGTGACTATCGGACTGCCCCGCGTTGACGACGTGCACGCCCCGCCAGGGCGTGGTTCGCGCCGGTGGCTACTTGACCGCGCCCGCCATGACGCCGGAGACGAACTGGCGCTGGAAGGCGAAGAACACCGCGAGCGGAATCACCATCGAGACGAAGGCGCCGGGCGCCAGCACATCGATGTTGTTGCCGAACTGCCGTACCTGCTGCTGGAGTGCGACCGTGATCGGCGGCGAGTCGGAGTCCGCGAAGATCAGCGCGACCAGCATGTCGTTCCACACCCAGAGGAACTGGAAGATTCCGAGCGAGGCGATCGCCGGACCGCCCAGCGGCATCACGACCCGGGTGAAGAGCCGGATCTCGCCCGCCCCGTCGAGCCGTGCCGCCTCCAGCAGTTCTCGCGGGATCTCCGCGAAGAAGTTACGCAACAGGAAGATGGCGAACGGCAGTCCGAAGGCGGTGTGGAAGATGATCACGCCGAAGGTCGTCTCGAAGATGCCGACCGTGCCGAAGAGCTTGGAGACCGGGATCAGCGCCACCTGTACCGGGACCACCAACAGCCCCACCACGACCAGGAACCACCAGTCGCGGCCCGGGAACTCCATCCAGGCGAAGGCGTATCCGGCGAGCGAGCCGATCACCACGACCAGAACGGTCGACGGGACGGTGATCATCACCGTACTGAACAGCGAGTCGGTGATCGTCGAATTGTCCAGCAGCCGCGAGTAGTTGTCGAAGGTCAGCTCGGACGGGGTGGTGAAGATCTTCCACCAGCCGGTGGCCGCGATCTTGTCCGCACTGCGCAGCGAGGACAGGAACAGCCCGATGGTGGGCATCAGCCAGAACAGGGCCACCAGGATCAGGACGACCCGCATGACGCCGCCGCCGGCCCGTGCCGCGATCCGGGCGGCGAGCGACCGCCCGGCCTTCGCCGTGCCGGTGTCCGGGGCCCCGCCTGCCCCGGCGGCCGTGGCCGTGGGTGCCGTCATCGGCGCCCCTCCTTACGTATCCGCCTGATGTTGAAGAGCATCACCGGAACCACCAGCAGCAGCAGGAGCACGGCGATGGCGCTGCCGATCCCCAGGTCCGCGTCCGTGCCGAACGAGGACCGGTAGAGCTGGAGCGCCAGCACGTTCGCGTCGTCCTGGGAGGAGCCCGGCGCGATGATGAAGACCAGGTCGAAGACCTTCAGGACGTTGATCATCAGCGTCACCAGGACCACCGCGAGGACCGGGGCGAGCATCGGCACCGTGATCCGGCGGAACACCTGCCACTCGTTCGCCCCGTCGACCCGGGCCGCTTCGAGGAGTTCGCGCGGCAGACCCGCCAGGCCTGCCGCGATCAGCACCATGGCGAAGCCCGCCCACATCCATACGTAGCTGCCGATGATGCCGGGCGTCACGAGGCTCGGCCCGAGCCAGTCGACGCCGTTGTACGGCTCCCTGAAGTTGGAGGCGGGGAGCCGGAGTTCGGCGCCGTCCGCCGCCGCGGGCAGGGTGAACGTGCCGTCGGCGGCCGCGGTGGCAGAGGCGACCACCTCGCCGCCCTTGACGGCCTCGACCTTGATGCCCTTGAGACCGAGCTCCGAGGGGTCGATGACGTTGGGCTTTCCGCCGCCGCCCTTGGTGAAGTCCAGCCAGGCGGTGCCGGTGATCTGCCCGCCGTCAGCCTTCGCGGGGGTCCGCGCGGGCTTCGCGTCGCCGGGCATCTTCGCGGGCGCCACCCCGACCAGGGGCAGCTGGACCGGTTCCCCGGCCCGGACCGGCGCCTTGGTCACGAAGGACCCGCCGTCGGCCGCCTTGAGCGGGTGGACGGGCAGCGGATGCGCCTTGGGGAACCCGGTCGAGCCGGAGAACGTGTCGTGCACGCCCACTGCCACGGCGTTGGCGATGCCGCGCTCCGGCGCCTGGTCGTACACCAGCCGGAAGATGATGCCCGCGGCGAGCATCGAGATCGCCATCGGCATGAAGACGATCAGCTTGAACGCCGTTCCCCAGCGGATCCGTTCGGTCAGCACGGCGAAGATCAGGCCGAGCACGGTGGAGACGGTCGGTGCGAGGACGACCCAGATCGCGTTGTTCTTGATCGCGGTACGGATGGTGTCGTCGGAGAACAGCGCCTTGTAGTTGTCGAGCCCGGCGAATCCGGTCCCCGACTGGTCGAAGAACGACCGGTAGACGGAGTACCCGATCGGGTAGACCACGAGCGCGCCGAGCAGGACCAGAGCGGGCAGCAGAAAGAGCGCCGCGATGACCCTGCGGGTACCGGTCACGCTCTTGCGGCTGGGCACCCGGCGGAGGGGCGGCTGCCCGTCCCCGGGCCTTCTGGGGGCGGGTACCGAGGTCCCGCCGCGGGATCCGGTGTCGGCGGAGGGCGCCTCGTCGGCGCCCCCCGCTGCGGCTGTCGTCATCCCGTCAGCTCTTGTACGCCTTGGCCGCGTCGGACTCCAGTTTGGCCTGGGTCCCCGCGATGTCCTTCGGGTTCTTGAGGAAGTCCTGGAGGCTCTTCCACTCACCCTTGCCGGGCGTCCCGCCGAACGACTGCGGGGCCTGGTCGGACATGTCGAACCGGACGGCGTCACCGGCCGCGATCAGCGCCTTCGCGATCGTGCGCTGCACCTCGTTGGGGTAGGCGGCCACGTCCATGGACTTGTTGGGCGAGATGAACCCGCCCTGCTCGGCCGCGATCTTCGCGGCATCGGCGGAGGCCAGCCAGGTCAGCAGGGCCTGGGCGCCCTTGGTGTCCTTCAGCGCCACCGCCGCGTCCCCGCCGGTCACCACGGGCGACTCGGCGCCGACCGCGGGGAACGGGAACACCTTGGCATCCGTACCGATCTTGGCCTTGGTCTGCTGGATGTTGACGCCGACGAAGTCGGCCTCGAAGACCATCGCGCCCTTGGGCTGGTCACCGCCGGTGAAGGTCTGGGTGACCGACGCCGGGAACTCCGTCTGGAGCGCGCCGTCGGCGCCGCCCGCGATCAGGGAGGGCTTGCCGAAGAGCTGCCCGAGGGTGGTCAGCGCGTCCTTGACGGACGGGTCCGTCCACTTGATCTTGTGCTGGGCCAGCTGGTCGTACTTCTCCGGGCCGGCCTGGGAGAGGTAGATGTTCTCGAACCAGTCGGTGAGCGTCCAGCCGTCCGCACCGGCGACCGAGACCGGGGTGACACCCGAGGCTGACACCGTCTCCGCGGTGGCCAGGAAGTCCTTCCAGGTCTTCGCCTCCGTCGCCCCGGCGTTCTCGAACGCCTTGGCGTTGTACCAGATCAGCGACTTGTTGGCGGCCTTGAAGTACACCCCGTACTGGGTGCCGTCCACGGAGCCCAGGTCCTGCCAGACCTTGGAGTAGTTCTTGGTCAGCTGGGCCTTCGCCGCGTCCCCGGCGGGCTTCGCCCACTTCTTCGCGACGGCCTGCTGGATCGCGCCGACCTGCGGGATCATCGCGACGTCCGGCGGCTGGCCGCCCGCGATCTTCGTACCGAGGAAGTTGACGATCGGGTCCTGCGCCGGGACGAAGGTGACCGTCGCCCCCGTGCGCTTCTCGAACTCCTTCAGGACCTTGACGAAGTTGGCCTGTTCCGGGCCGGTCCAGACCGCCGCTACGGAGATCTTCTCGCCGTCCAGTTTCGGCAGGGCGACGCTCGACGCGCTGTCCTTGCCCCCTTCGGAGCCGCCCCCGTCGGCCTTGCCCTTTCCGCCGTCACCGTCGTCGCCGCAGCCGGTGAGGGCCAGTGCTCCGATGGCTGTGAAGACCATGGCGGCCCTGCGAATCCGAAGCGTTGTGCGCATCCCTGCCCCGTCTCTCCTGTGCGCGTGCACCGATCGGAACCGCCGGACTCCGACGGTTCCGGTCATTCTTCACTTGGTCGTGTGCGCACAGTCCTACGCCCGGCACCCGGGTGCCGCAATACCGGAATCGGGCCCAACTCGATGATCGTTGTGGGCTCGTGACGTCAAGTCAGTGACGGTATACGGAGATTGGGGACGACCGGGCCGTACCGAGGGCCGGTCGCCCTCAGGGGTGAGCGGGCGCGAGCGGTGCCAGCGGCTCGGCGTTGACCGAACGCGCGGCCCGCTCCAGCGCGCTGGCCAGCAGCGCCAGGTCGGTCGGCCCGTTGCCCAGTTCGCGCACCGGGCGGCGGGTCGGCGGGTCGCCCATCCGCTCCCACTCCAGCGGTACGACCGTGGGCCGCAGCGTCGCCGTACGCGGAATGCGGCCCGTGACCCGGCCGCCCTGGAACGGCGTCACCCGCCCGTCCGGATGCCCCAGCCGGCCCCGGCCCGGCGCCGGACCGTCCGGCGACGGCGGCACGACGGGCGGATCGAGCACGACCCGCAGCCGGGCCCCGTGCGCCAGGTCGGTGTCCTGTGTACGGTCCGGCCGTGCGGACGTCGCGACCAGGTGGACGCCGAGCCGGCCGCCCTCCCTGGCCACGGTCTCCAGCGCCCTGACGACCGAACCGGCGGCCGGCCGGCCCGGACTGCCGAGGGCGGGGGCGATCAGCGCGTCGAAGTCGTCCACCAGCACGACGAGCCTGGGCAGCGGTGACGGACCCGGCTCCGGCGGCCGGGCCATCGGCCGCAGCTGCAGGGTGCCGCTCATCTGGGAGTCGACGTCGCCGTGCCCTCCGCCGGGCATGCCGGGCGGCCGCTGGCCCGTACGCCGTGCCGCGTCCGACCGGCTGTGCCACTCGGTGAAGTCGAGCCCGCCGAGCAGCTCGGCCCGCCGCTTCACCTCGGCGCCCAGCGCCTGCGCGAACTCCCGCATCCTGACCGGATCCGAAGCCACCAAGTGCGTGAACGCGTGCGGGAGTTCGGTGCAGGGGCGCAGGCTCTCGCCGCGCTCGCCGCCGGCGCCGTCGACCAGCAGGATGCCGAGCCGGTCGGGCCGGGCGGCGGCCGCCAGCGACGCGGCGACGGCTCTCAGCAGCTCGGTGCGCCCGCTGCCGCCGGGCCCCTCGATGAGGAGGTGCGGCCCCTCGTCGGCGAGATCCACGCTCACCGGGCCCCGGGGACCGGCCCCGAGCACCACGACGGGGCGCCCGGCGAACGCGGCGCCCTCGTCGGAACGGGCCGCCGGGCGCGAACCGGTGTCCGGGCCGGCGATCCGGGGGGTGTCGCCTTGACGCGGCCCGCAGACCCGGCCGGAGGAGCGCCCGGAACCGGCGGACCGCAGGCTGTCGCTGTCCCGCACATCCGCGGACCCGTCCCAGCCTCGGGTGTCGGAGCCGCGCGTGTCGGAGCCGGGCAGGGTGCGGGAACTCTGCGACTCCCCGGCCCCGGTCCGGGGGTACGGCGTGCGGCCGGAGGTGCTGGTGCCGTACGTGCCGGAGCGGTCCGGGTACGGGGTGCGGCCCGAGGTGCTGCTCTCGTACGCGCCGGACCGGTCCGGGTACGGGGTGCGGCCCGAGCCGGGGCCGTCCGTGCGGGCTGATTCGGGGCTCGTGCGCTGGGCGCCCACGCGGGCGCCCGTCCAGTTTCCGGAGCCGCGCACCGTCGCGCCCGGCTGGTCGTCCGCCGTCGAGGCCCAGCGGGCCATCAGGGAGGCCGGGGTGGCGCGGGCCAGGCCCAGTTCGTCCAGGAGGCGGGCGGAGGGCGGGAGCGCCACCGCGGCGGGCCGGCCCGGCAGCCCCGACAGGCCCTCCGCGCGCAGCGGGGCCAGCGCGCGGCCGAATCGTTGCGCCCAGTGCGCGGAGACCGCGTCCACCGTGGCGACCGTGCCGTGGCCCGCCGCCCGGCCGCCCGCCGTGCGCAGCAGCCGCAGGGCCGTCGCCACGTCACCGCTGAGCATCGCCACGGCCCCGCACTCCCGGAACGCTATGGAGGCGTGGCACGCCGCTTCGTACGTCGCCGCGACCGGGGAGGTGGGGGTGGCGGCCGGGGTCTCGGCCAGGCAGATCAGGTGGATGCCCGCCGCCGCGCCCGCGGAGGCCAGCCGGGCGGTGCTCTCACGCAGTGCGGAGGAGCCGGGGTCGCCGTCCACGATCACCACGGTGAGCGGACCCTCGTAGTGCCGGGCGGCCTCGGCGACCGTCGCGCGGTCCAGGCTCGCCCAGCCGGGGCCCAGCGGCCCGTCGTCCAGCCGGCGCACCAGCTCCGTGGTCCGGGCGTCGGCCTGCTCACGGTCGTACGCGAGCAGCAGCCGGCAGTCCTGGCCGTGCATCGGGCGCAGATGCGGCAGCCAGCCGAGCCAGGACCACTCGCGCCTGCGCTCGTCGAGCCCGCGCGCCCGGTCCGTGCTGATCAGCACGATCTCCAGATCGGCGGGGGAGTGCAGGGCGGCGAGCTGCGCGACGGCCGAGCGGGCGAGCCCGGACAGCCGGTCCCGTGGTCCGGCGAGCCCCAGTGAGCCCGCCTCCCGCAGCCCCACGGTCACCGGCACGGCCGGCAGCTCGGCCCGCTCTGTGGTGCCCAGCCGGACCACCAGCGCCTCCGGATGCGCCGTGTCGCGCTCCCACAGCCGGGGGCCGGGGCCGAGGGCGGTCAGCAGTACGGCGGCCGGATCGGGCCAGGTGCCCTCCGGAGCGGTGGGCAGCGCGGTGAAGGTGGCGGGGGCCGGGACCGGTGCGGGCGTCTCGTCGGGCGCGCTCTCGTGCACCGGATCGCCCTTGCCGCCCGCGAGCCGGCGGGCCCAGGCGCCTATGCCGCGCCGGGGAGCCTCCTCGTCCGGATGGCGGCCCGGGAGCCCTGAGGCGGGCCGGGGCCGGGCCTGGGACCGTCCGCGCCCGTCATCGTCCGCGCTGTGTTCGTGGCCGGACCCGTGGCCGTGGCCGTGTTCATGCTCGCGCTCGTGTCCGGGGAAGGCGGCTTCGTCGTCGGCGCCGGGCCCGGGGGGCGTGCTGTACGCGTGGGCGGAGCCGTCCCCGTGACCGGGGCCGTCGCCGGGGGCGGCATGACCGGGGCCGGGGTCGGCCGGGGCAACGGCCACCCGCAGATGTCCCTCGCCGTCCGGCGCCGTCGCCAGCGTCGGCGTACGCGCCCCCGAGGTCAGCCGGAGCGTCGACTCGCCCAGCCGCAGCAGCGCACCGGGCTGCAGCAGGACCGGCCGGTCGCGGACCTCCGCGCCGTCCAGCGAGGTGCCGTTGGTGGAGCCCAGGTCGGCCACCGAGACCCGGCCGCCCTCCGAGACGGTCACCGCGCAGTGCAGCCGCGAGACGTCCGGGTCGTCGAGCGGCACATCGGCCTCGGCCGAGCGCCCGATCCGGATCTGCCCGCCGTGCAGCAGGTGGACCCCGCCCGCGTCCGGCCCGGCGACCACGTGCAGCCGCGCCGGAACGGTCTCGTCCGTCGACTCGTCCTCGCCCGGGACCTGGAGCGAGAGCACCGCCCCGTCGACCAGGGGCGGCTCACCGAGGGCGCTGCGCTGCGCGTCGAGCCGCTCCCGCCCGGCGAACAGCACCACCGCTCCGCTGCCGAGGGAGCCGTCGGGCCCGGAGACGGCCGCGGCCAGGCCGGACGCCACGGTGGCCAGCGCCGTCCCCACGGGGGCGGTGACCAGCACATCGCAGGCGCGCGCCGGGGTCTGGCCGCTGCGCGGCGCGAGGACGGTCAGCCGGATCTGCATCGCCGTCAGCGGTCCCTTCTGCGCGGGGTGCCCGGCAGGGGAAACGCCCTGTGATTCCCCCCACCCGGCACGGACGCGTCGTCCGGTACAGGTTCGTCACGTACCGCAGGGTTCGCGACCCCACAGTTCCGTGCTGGAGGCATCCTCGCACCTGCCACTGACAACACGCCCGGGGGTCACCGCTAAGTGATCTTGAAACGTCTGCTGTGCGCACAAAAGTGCTGCTTGGCCCGTTCCCGGCGCGGCCGATACGGCCCGCTCCGGCGCCCGGAGACATCGCGCGCCCCCCGGTGCGGCAACCATCCGTACGAAGTGGGCGTCTTCCTCCGCAACCGGTGCACCCCGGGGCGCCGAGACCCGCCCCCTCAAGGAATTCCGGACAAAGCGGCAACCGGACGGAGCCGGTCACCCACCCCCGGACAGGCTCTAGAGTGGGCCGGAAACTCCTGGAGGGAATCCGGGGGACCGCAAGCACCACGATCAGCAGGGAGCGCATGACGTGCGGCCGGTAGGCAGCAAGTACCTGCTCGAAGAGCCGCTGGGACGCGGCGCCACGGGCACCGTCTGGCGTGCCCGCCAGCGCGAGGCCGCGGGCGCGGAGGCGGCCGTCACCGGCCAGCCCGGCGAGCTCGTCGCGATCAAGGTCCTCAAGGAGGAGCTCGCCAACGACGCGGACGTCGTGATGCGGTTCCTGCGCGAGCGCTCCGTGCTGCTGCGGCTCACCCACGAGAACATCGTGCGCACCCGGGACCTGGTCGTGGAGGGAGACCTCCTCGCCCTGGTGATGGACCTGGTCGACGGCCCCGACCTGCACCACTACCTGCGCGACAACGGCCCGCTCACCCCGGTCGCCGCCTCGCTGCTCACCGCGCAGATCGCGGACGCGCTCGCCGCCAGCCACGCCGACGGCGTCGTCCACCGCGACCTGAAGCCCGCCAACGTGCTGGTCTCCGAGCGCGACGGCCAGATGCACCCGATGCTCACCGACTTCGGCATCGCCCGGCTCGCGGACTCCCCGGGGCTGACCCGGACCCACGAGTTCGTCGGCACGCCGGCCTATGTGGCGCCCGAGTCGGCCGAGGGCCGCCCGCAGACCTCCGCCGTCGACATCTACGGCGCCGGAATCCTGCTGTACGAGCTGCTCACCGGCCGTCCGCCGTTCGCCGGGGGCACCGCGCTCGAAGTCCTGCAGCGCCACCTCAGCGAGGAGCCCCGCCGCCCCAGCACGGTCCCCGCGCCCCTGTGGACCGTCATAGAGCGCTGCCTGAGCAAGGACCCGGACCGGCGGCCCAGTGCCGAGAACCTGGCCCGCGCGCTGCGCACCGTCGCCGCCGGCATCGGCGTGCACGCGAACTCGGCGCAGATCGCCGCCGCCGACGGAGTGGCCGTCCTGCTGGCGCCCGACCCGGCGCCCACCGCCGTCCCGGAGACGCCCGGAGCGGCGGACCCGACGCAGGTGCTGCCGAGCAACGCCGGCTCGTACGACCCGAACGCGGCCACCAGCGTCATGCAGCAGAACGCCGGCCAGGGCGGCGGCCACGCAGACCCGACCGCGGTCATGCCGCCCGTCCCGGCGCAGCCCGAGGGCGCCCCGCGGTCCGACGGGCCGCACCCCTGGCAGTCCCAGCTCCAGGCCGCCCGCGACCGCAACGACCAGACGCAGGTCCAGTACCTCGACCCGAGCCAGGACCCACTGCGCCGCCGCCCCCAGCGCCAGCAGCAGCAACAGCAGCCGCGCCAGCAGCAGTACCCGCCGCAGAACCGGCAGCAGCCTCAGCAGCAGCAGTACCCCCCGCAGCAGCAGTACCAGCCCCAGTCCCAGCAGCAGTACCAGCAGCAGCGTCAGCAGTACGCGCCGCCTCAGCAGCCGCAGCAACCCCAGCAGCCCGCTCAGCGCGCGCCCCGCGAGCCCAGGCAGCGCAGCGCCAACCCGATGAAGATCCCCGGCCTCGGCTGCCTCAAGGGCTGCCTGTTCACGCTGGTCCTTCTCGTCGTCGCGAGCTGGCTGATCTGGGAACTCACGCCGCTGAAGGACTGGATCGGGCAGGGTCAGAGCTACTGGCACGCGATCAGTGACGCCGCCGGCAAGATCAGCGACTGGGTCTCGGCGCTGGGCGGCGACAGCGGTAACTGACGGGGCGGGGCGCCGCCGGTCCGGCTGGACGCCCCGTCAATTCTGTAGCTATATCGACTTCTGCGAACCAATTCCCTGGCAATTCGTACGCAGAAGTGAAGGTTGGCGCCATCCAGGGCACGCGACCCCCCGATCGCCGCGTAACTTTGTCGACCGGGGGTTGTTGCGCGAGGGCCCAATCGCCAGCCGCTGAGGGAGCAGTCTTGGCACGGAATATCGGCAGCCGGTACACCGCCCACCAGATCCTGGGGCGCGGCAGCGCCGGCACGGTGTGGCTCGGCGACGGCCCCGAGGGGCCCGTCGCCATCAAACTGCTCCGCGAGGACCTCGCGTCCGACCAGGAACTCGTCGGCCGGTTTGTCCAGGAGCGCACCGCCCTGCTGGGCCTCGACCATCCGCACATCGTCGCCGTCCGCGACCTCGTGGTGGACGGCAACGACCTGGCGCTGGTCATGGACCTGGTGCGCGGCACGGATCTGCGCACCCGGCTCGACCGCGAGCGCAGGCTGGCCCCGGAGGCCGCCGTCGCGATCGTCGCGGACGTCGCGGACGGCCTCGCCGCCGCGCACGCCGCCGGGGTGGTCCACCGCGATGTCAAGCCGGAGAACATCCTGCTCGACATGGAGGGCCCGCTCGGACCCGGCAACTCCCACCCCGCGCTGCTCACCGACTTCGGCGTGGCCAAGCTGATCGACACCCCGCGCCGCACCAAGGCCACCAAGATCATCGGGACGCCCGACTACCTGGCCCCCGAGATCGTCGAGGGCCTCCCGCCGCGCGCCGCCGTCGACATCTACGCCCTCGCGACGGTGCTGTACGAGCTCCTCGCGGGCTTCACGCCCTTCGGCGGCGGCCACCCCGGCGCCGTACTGCGCCGCCATGTCACCGAGACCGTCGTCCCGCTCCCCGGCATCCCCGACGAGCTCTGGCAGCTGCTGGTCCAGTGCCTGGCCAAGGCACCCGCCTCCCGGCTGCGCGCCTCCGAGCTGGCGGCCCGGCTGCGCGAACAGCTCCCGCAGCTCGCCGGCATCCCGCCGCTGGACGTGGACGAGCCGGACGAGGAACCGGAGCCCCAGCCGCACGGGCAGGGCTACGACGAGCAGCAGTACACCCCGGCGGCCGAGGAGCCCCGCCGCCGGGGCGCGGTGCCGCTGGTCCCCGGCTCGTCCCCCGACTCCAACCGGGACACCCACACGAGCATGCGCGTCCCCGCCCCCGACGAGCTGTCCGGCGGTCCCCGGGGCACCGCCCGCGCCCCGCGCGCCCCCGGCCGGCCCCGGCCCGGCTCGGCCCGCAACAAGTCGGCGGCCATCCGCAAGCGCCGTCTCACCCTGGGCGCGGCGGCACTGATACTCGTCGCCGGACTCGGGGTCGGCGGCTGGCTGGCGATGAGCGGTGACGACGCGGGCGCGACCCCCCAGGACACCGGCAGCTCCGCCCCCGGCACCCCCTGAGAGCCCCCGGCACCCCCTGAGAAAGAAGGGGCGGCGAGCCGCGATCACGCGGCCCGAGGAACGTCCGCGCCGACAGCCGTTACGCTGGACCCGTGGCAGTCGTCGATATTTCCGAAGAGCTGAAGTCCCTCTCCTCGACCATGGGGTCGATCGAGGCCGTCCTGGACCTGGATGCGCTGAGGGGTGACATCGCCGTCCTTGAGGAGCAGGCTGCCGCTCCGTCCCTGTGGGATGACCCGGAGGCGGCGCAGAAGATCACCAGCAAGCTTTCGCACATGCAGGCCGAGGTCCGAAAGACGGAGGCCCTGCGCGGCCGCATCGACGATCTCGAAGTGCTCTTCGAGCTCGCCGAGGACGAGGGCGACGCCGACGCGCTCGCGGAGGCCGAGTCCGAGCTGACCTCCGTGAAGAAGGCGCTCGACGAGATGGAGGTCCGTACCCTCCTGTCCGGCGAGTACGACGCGCGCGAGGCCCTGGTCACCATCCGGGCCGAGGCCGGCGGCGTCGACGCGGCGGACTTCGCGGAGAAGCTCCAGCGCATGTACCTGCGCTGGGCCGAGCGGCACAACTACAAGACCGAGGTCTACGAGACGGCGTACGCCGAAGAGGCCGGCATCAAGTCGACCACCTTCGCGGTGGAGGTGCCGTACGCCTACGGCACGCTCTCCGTCGAGCAGGGCACCCACCGGCTCGTCCGGATCTCGCCCTTCGACAACCAGGGCCGCCGCCAGACGTCCTTCGCGGGCGTCGAGGTGCTGCCGGTCGTCGAGCAGACGGACCACGTCGAGATCGACGAGTCCGAGCTCCGCATCGACGTGTACCGCTCCTCCGGCCCCGGCGGCCAGGGCGTCAACACCACGGACTCCGCCGTCCGGCTGACCCACCTGCCGACCGGCATCGTCGTCTCCTGCCAGAACGAGCGCTCGCAGATCCAGAACAAGGCGTCCGCGATGAACGTCCTCCAGGCGAAGCTCCTTGAGCGCCGCCGCCAGGAGGAGCAGGCGAAGATGAACGCCCTCAAGGGCGATGGCGGCAACTCCTGGGGCAACCAGATGCGCTCGTACGTCCTGCACCCGTACCAGATGGTCAAGGACCTGCGTACGGAGTTCGAGATGGGCAACCCCGAGGCGGTCTTCAACGGCGAGATCGACGGTTTCGTCGAGGCCGGCATCCGCTGGCGCAAGCAGAACGAGAAGTAGCCAGCGCCTGTGAAGCAGTTGAGCCCGGACGGCGACCGCCGTCCGGGCTCCTTCGCGTTCCGGCCCGGCAGTTGGGGGGACGGCGTGGCGAGTGCGTCACAGTCCTGATGCCGAATGAAGGTCAATTGGCTCCAAAACGCCGCACATTGCATGGATCGGCCTTGACGTAGTCCTTAACTCTGGACAGGCTGCTGGAGCAGCATGCGTATGTCTGGGACGGGTGTGATCGGGGGCGGGCGGTATGGCCGCGGCACAACGTCGGCCGGCGTTCGGAGCAAACCCCGCAGGGCCGTGGCCCCGCATATGGCTGCTCCATTGACGAGAACAGCTACTGGGGGTAGCAGCACATGACGAAGAAGACGCGAGTACGCGTCGCGCGGATAGCCGCGGGTGCGGTCATCGCCGCAGGCGCCTCGCTCACCGCCGCAGGTGCGGCGCAGGCCGTCGGGATCGGTGTGCACATCGGTGTCGACGGCCAGGAAGACGCGGGCGGCGGTGACGCTGCCGCTGGTGGTGGCGACGCGGCCGGTGGCGCCGATGTCGCGGGTGGCGCGGATGTCGCGGGTGGCGCCGACGTGGCCGGTGGCGGTGACGCCGCCGCCGGTGGTGACGACGCGGCTGGTGGCGGCGATGCTGCCGCAGGTGGTGACGATGCCGCTGGTGGCGGTGACGCTGCTGCTGGTGGTGACGACGCGGCTGGTGGTGGCGATGCTGCCGCAGGTGGTGACGATGCCGCTGGTGGCGGTGACGCTGCTGCTGGTGGTGACGACGCGGCTGGTGGTGGCGATGCTGCTGCTGGTGGTGACGATGCCGCTGGTGGCGGTGACGCTGCTGCTGGTGGTGACGATGCCGCTGGTGGCGGTGACGCTGCTGCTGGTGGTGACGACGCGGCTGGTGGCGGTGACGCTGCCGCTGGTGGTGGCGACGCGGCTGTCGGCGGTGGCGACTCCAACGGTGGCGGCAACGCCTCGGGCGGCGGTGTCGCGGCCGGTGGCGGCGACACCACCGGCGGCTCGGGCTCCGGCACCGACGGCGGCAGCGGCAGTGACTGCACCGTCGACCTGAACGGTGCCGAGTGCGCCGACAACACCGACACCGACTCGGTCGGCAACCAGCCGGCCGAGCAGGGCAAGGGCAAGGACGAGCTCGCCGAGACCGGTGCGGCCGAGACCACGTTCCTGCTCGTCGGTGCCGCGACGATGATTGCCGGAGGCATCGGCTTCCGGATCCTCCCGCGCCTGGTGAACGGCCGCACGGCCGCCTGACGGCCCACGAGCGGTACTTGTAAGACGACTGGGACCCGGACCGCCTCTGCGGTCCGGGTCCCAGTGCGTCTACGGCCCTTCCGTGCCCCTGAGGGCCCCTTCGGCGCGGGTGTCCACGGAATCGGACCACCGGCCGCCCTGCCGTGCGTCAACGGGTCGCAGAGGGCCTCCCGGCCGCCCGTTCCGGCTCGACCGGGACGGGGGAGCTCAGCTGACGAGGTGGTCGCTCTCGGTCACGCCGCCTGGTGCGCGAGCAGCGCCAGCGCGCACAGCAGCACCGCCAGCAGGGCGATCAGCATCATGGGGTTCATCCCGCCGAAGGGGCCCTGGCCCTGTCCCTGCTGCTCAAGCCGCGCCCGGCTTGCCCGGCAGACGGGGCAGCGGCCCTCGGCCACGGGCGCCGCACAGTTCGCGCACACCAATCGGTCATAGGTCATGCGCTTTCCTCCTCCCGCGCGGCGGAGCCGCACAAGCCGTCTCTCCGCACAACGCTCACGGAAACGCGACCGTTCCCCCTGCCACTGTGCCAGCTCGCGAGGATTTCGGCGCGGCCCGCCGGACAGGTAACGAAAGCTCCCGGTTCGCGTTCGCCTGCGTTCCGGCATAAATCACCCATCCCGGTACGCGCGCCTGCACGCGTCAGTCCGGTTCGCGTATGGTCACGCTCACCTACTCCCGGCCGACCGTGGTGCATCCGTGATCCGATTCGACAACGTCTCCAAGACCTACCCCAAGCAGAGCCGTCCCGCTCTACGGGATGTGTCTCTCGATATCGAGAAGGGCGAGTTCGTCTTCCTGGTGGGCTCCTCCGGCTCCGGCAAGTCCACCTTCATGCGACTCATCCTCCGTGAGGAGCGCGCCAGCCAGGGCATGGTCCACGTCCTGGGCAAGGACCTCGCGCGCATGTCCAACTGGAAGGTGCCGCACATGCGGCGCCAGCTGGGCACCGTCTTCCAGGACTTCCGGCTCCTTCCCAACAAGACCGTCGCGGAGAACGTGGCGTTCGCCCAGGAAGTGATCGGTAAACCGCGCGGCGAGATCCGCAAGGCGGTCCCGCAGGTCCTCGATCTCGTCGGTCTCGGCGGGAAGGAGGAGCGGATGCCCGGTGAGCTCTCCGGTGGTGAGCAGCAGCGCGTGGCGATCGCGCGGGCCTTCGTGAACCGGCCCATGATGCTGATCGCGGACGAGCCGACCGGCAACCTCGACCCGCAGACCTCCGTCGGCATCATGAAGCTGCTGGACCGGATCAACCGGACCGGCACCACCGTGATCATGGCGACCCACGACCAGAACATCGTCGACCAGATGCGCAAACGCGTCATCGAGCTTGAGCAGGGCCGTCTCGTACGCGACCAGGCGCGCGGCGTCTACGGCTACCAGCACTGAGCACCCAGCACTGAAAGGACGCCATGCGCGCCCAGTTCGTCCTGTCGGAGATCGGCGTCGGCCTCCGTCGCAACCTCACGATGACCTTCGCCGTCGTCGTCTCCGTCGCCCTCTCGCTTGCCCTGTTCGGTGGCGCGCTGCTCATGCGCGAGCAGGTCAGCACGATGAAGGACTACTGGTACGACAAGGTCAACGTCTCCATCTACCTCTGCGGCAAGGGTGACGCGGAGACGGTGGTCCAGTGCGCCAAGGGTGCTGTCACCGCGCAGCAGAAGAAGGAGATCGAGGGCGATCTCAAGAAGATGGACGTCGTCGAGACGGTGACCTACGAGTCGTCCGACGAGGCGTACAAGCACTACCAGGAGGAGTTCGGCGACTCCCCGATGGCCGGCAACATCACGCCGGACCAGATGCCGGAGTCCTTCCGCGTCAAGCTGCACGACCCGACGAAGTACAAGGTCGTCGCCACCGCGTTCGCCGGACGCAACGGGGTGCAGTCCGTCCAGGACCAGAGAAGCATCCTGGACAACCTCTTCGGGCTGATGAACGGCATGAACGTCGCCGCGCTGTTCGTGATGGCGCTGATGCTGGTCATCGCGCTGATGCTGATCGTGAACACCGTCCGGGTGTCCGCGTTCAGCCGACGGCGGGAGACGGGCATCATGCGGCTCGTCGGGGCCTCCGGCTTCTACATCCAGATGCCGTTCATCATGGAGGCCGCGTTCGCCGGCCTGATCGGCGGCGTGCTGGCCTGCGTCATGCTGCTGGCCGGGCGTTACTTCCTGATCGACGGCGGGCTCGCGCTCCAGGACAAGCTGAACCTGATCGACTTCATCGGCTGGGACGCGGTGCTCACCAAGCTTCCGCTGGTACTGGCGATCGGCCTGCTGATGCCCGCGGTTGCCGCACTCTTCGCGCTGCGCAAGTACCTCAAGGTATGACGATCGCCTCCCGGGGCGCGCGGCCAACAGCCCGTGCGCCCCGGAGCCTTGTCCTAGGCTAGGCGGCATGTCCGGCCCCGTGCACCGCGCAGGGCCCCGCGGCCTCTGCCGCGGGGCCGCCCTGACATTGGTTTTCGCGAGTGTGCTCGCCACCGGCGCCGCCACCGGTTCGCTGCCCCGAGGCGACGGGCGGACCCGGGACGCGGAGACCCGGTCCGTCGCCTCCGTCGCGGACCGCGACGCGGTGGCCGATGCCGCGGCCGACGCGGTGGCGGACGGCAAGTCCGGTACGGAGGCGGCCGAAGGGGTCGTCAGCCGCAGCGGGGACCGCTGGGGCGCGGTCTACGACGAGCGGGAGTACCAGGAGTTCGAGCGGGCTCTCGACGGCTCGTACACGGGCGTCGGGATCGCCGCCAGACGCTCCGCCGACGGGCTGGTCGCGGTCGCCCGGGTCCAGCCGGGCAGCCCCGCGGACCGGGCCGGTGTCCGCGCGGGCGACCTGATCCGCACGGTCGACGGCAGCCGGGTCGACCGGCGCCCGGTCTCCGACGTGGTGGCCCTGCTGCGCGGTGACCGCGAGGGCGCGGCCGAAGGGAGCGCCGTGGTGCTGGGGGTGCAGCGGGGTTCCGTCAGCCGGACCGAGACGCTGCGCCGGGCCCGGCTCACCACGGAGGCGGTCACCGTACGGCGGCTCGGGCCGGAGCGGCCCGATGCGGGCGCGGCCGTACTGATCGAGGTCGGCGCGTTCACCAAGGGCTCCGGTACCCAGGTCCGTGACGCCGTCCGGGAGGCACCCGCGGGCGCCGGGGTGCTGCTGGACCTGCGCGGCAACTCCGGCGGGCTGGTCACGGAGGCCGTCACCGCCGCCTCCGCCTTCCTGGACGGCGGCCTGGTCGCCACCTACGACGTGCACGGGGAGCAGCGCGCCCTGTACGCGGACGCGGGGGGCGACACCGAGCGCCCCGTCGTCGTCCTCATCGACGGCGGCACGATGAGCGCGGCCGAGCTGCTGACCGGCGCGCTGCAGGACCGGGGGCGCGCGGTCACGGTCGGCTCGCGCACCTTCGGCAAGGGCTCCGTCCAGATGCCGAGCAAGCTCGCGGGCGGTGCGGTGGCCGAGCTGACCGTGGGCCACTACCGCACCCCGGCGGGCCGCAGCGTCGACGACCGTGGCATCACACCGGACCTCGCGGTGAGCTCGGGGGCCCAGCAGAGAGCCGAGACGGTATTGAGTGGCCTCGGGGGTGGGTCTTAGTGCGAAAATGGCCGCACTATGGCTAAGGAAAAGGACCCAGAGCGCAAGATCATCGCGCAGAACAAGAAGGCGCGCCACGACTACACCATCCTCGACACCTACGAGTGCGGCCTCGTGCTCATGGGAACCGAGGTCAAATCGCTGCGCATGGGCCGGGCCTCCCTGGTGGACGGCTTCGTGCAGATCGACGGCGGCGAGGCGTGGCTGCACAACATCCACGTCCCCGAGTACGTCCAGGGCACCTGGACCAACCACTCCGCCAAGCGCAAGCGCAAGCTGCTGATGCACCGGGCCGAGATCGACAAGCTGGAGTCGAAGGCGCAGGAGACCGGGCACACGATCGTGCCGCTCGCCCTGTACTTCCGCAGCGGCCGGGTCAAGGTCGAGATCGCGCTGGCGAAGGGCAAGAAGGAGTACGACAAGCGGCAGACGCTGCGCGAGAAGCAGGACACCAGGGAGACGAACCGGGCGATCTCGGCGGCGCGCCGCCGCCAGCGGGCCGCCTGACCGGGCCGGTCACGGCGGCCGGCGGCCGGTCGCCGGGAATACGCTGGCATCGGCGCACGTTGGTCACGTACGATGGCACTGCACCCCACGGGGTGTGTACCACCTTTGAAAAATCAACATGGGGATGATCGGTTTCGACAGCGGATGTCGAAGCAGGGGAAGCGAGTCGAGGAAGCGGCAATGATCTCGTTAACCATATGTCGCAACCAATAATCGCCAATTCCAAGCGCGATTCCTCCGCCTTCGCCCTCGCTGCCTAATTAGCAGCTAAGCGAAGACTCTGCGGAGTGTCAGCCCGGGGGTGATCCCGACCCGGATCCTGGCATCATTAAGGGATCTAAACTTCTAGGCCCGGTCACGGGGCCCTGAAGGAAATCAAACAGTGACTGGGCCTGTCGGAGGCTTGTTCGCGTGACCTCCGGGGCCGAGAAAAGCGCAGCGAACTGCACTCGGAGAAGCCCTGATTCCGCACCGTTGGACGCGGGTTCGATTCCCGCCATCTCCACAATTCCCATGTGAACGAGGACCCCGTTGCCACCGGCAACGGGGTCCTCGTTTTTTGTCTGCCAAGAGGCCCGTAGGCCATGACCCGCATGAGGGGGCGCGCGGGGGCGCGTGTTCTGGCGTACGCAAGGCAGGCGTGCATCAGGTACACCCCTCCTGGTGAACGACACCGGAGAGTGGGGTCACGGTCCCCTCGGGCTGGGCTACGTTCATCGCCCGGGTGAACCGTGACAGGGGGCGCGTGGACAGGGTGGGGGCCCGGTCCGGCGGCATGTAACCGGTCAGTTGCGCGCACCCGATCCTGAGTGGGGGAAGTGCGTACAGCAGTGGAAACTTGGCGTGAAGGTGCCCGTGCGGGGCACACACATGAGTCGAACGAAGTCACCATCCAACTTGACGGTCTGGGACGTCAGCTCTCCGAACTGCTGCCGGAACCCGGCGCTTTGGAAGGCTCCGACGGCCCCGTATTCGTCGACGAGAGCGGACGCCGGAGCAAAACGTTTCGGCGGTTCGGCTGGGTGATCGCGGCGGTCTGCGTCTGCTTCGCGGTGACGCTCGTCGGCACCGTCCTCGGCGGCAACTCCAGCGCCCCTTTCCTGCCGCTCTCCGGCCAGGAGAAGCACCGGAACGCCGACGAGGCCCAGGTGCCGACCGCGCCGGACGCGAGCGCGGACGTCTCCGCGACGCCCGGCACGACGGCCGGCTCCTCGCCGTCCGCACCAGTGGCCGGAAGCAGCGCCCCCGTACGGCCGGGCAGCTCCGCCTCGGCCGGCTCCCCGGCCCCCGGCACCGGCTCCTCCGCACCCGCCGCCGTCGTACCGGCCGGGGACCGCTCGGAGACCACCATCGGTGGCGGCACCGCGTCGTCCGCCGGCACCACGGCATCCGCGCCGCCCGCCGCCGGCACCGGGACGCCGCCCGCGGAGCCGGAGACGGAGCCGTCGGACACCACCACGACACCGCCCCCCGCCGAGTCCGCCGACCCTCCTGTGGAAGAGCAAGAAGGCGCCAACTAAATGACCACCCCCGTCACACGGGGCAGGCACAACCGCGAGAAGCAGACCCGGCGGCGCCGGCTCCCCATGCGCTACCTGCTGCCGTTCCTGCTCCTGGTCGCCCTGCTCGCCATGCTGATGCTGCGCGGCTACGTGCACAGCGAAATCCTTGCCGACCACCGGATCCAGCCACCGGCGGCGACCGACACGGTGCCCGAGCAGGTCCTCGAAGGCGGACCCGTCATCGACGCGCGCAGCGCCAGCGAACCGGCCAAGTCCCTGCGCATCCCCGATCACCGCATCGTGCTGACCTTCGACGACGGCCCGGACCCGGAGTGGACCCCGCGCGTGCTCGACAAGCTCAAGGAGCACCACGCGCACGCCGTCTTCTTCGTCACCGGCACCATGGCCTCGCGCTACCCCGCGCTGGTGAAGCGCATGGTCGACGAGGGGCACGAGGTCGGGCTGCACACCTTCAACCATCCCGACCTCTCCTACCA
The DNA here is from genome assembly GCF_055584045.1 of Streptomyces sp. NPDC104307. Classification (NCBI taxonomy): domain Bacteria; kingdom Bacillati; phylum Actinomycetota; class Actinomycetes; order Kitasatosporales; family Streptomycetaceae; genus Streptomyces; species Streptomyces sp. NPDC104307. Next base: position 690,517 of record NZ_JBVJMU010000002.1, on the reverse strand, counting down.
GTCGCACACCCGCATCGACTGGGAGCTCTCGCAGAACCAACTGGTGCTGGCGGGCGCGGCCGGAATCCGCAGCTCGCTCTTCCGGCCGCCGTACTCATCGTTCGCCGACGCCATGGACGACAAGTCCTGGCCGGTCACCCAGTACATCGGCGGCCTCGGCTACCTCACCGTCGTGAACAACACCGACAGCGAGGACTGGAAGCGCCCCGGCGTCCGCACCATCATCGAGAACGCCACCCCGAAGCACGGCAAGGGCGCCATCGTCCTGATGCACGACTCGGGCGGCAACCGCTCCCAGACCGTGGCCGCGCTCGACCGCTTCCTGCCCGGGATGCAGGACAAGGGCTACGAGTTCACCAACCTCACCGACGCCCTCGGCGCCCCCAGCGCGCACACCCCCGTCACGGGTCTCGCACTGTGGCAGGGCAAGGCGTTCGTCTACGCCGTCGGCGTCTCGGACCACATCACCGATGTGATGGTGGCCGGTCTCGCTGTCATCGGGGTGCTGGTCATCTCCCGCTTCGGGCTGATGCTGCTGCTCTCCTTCGCGCACGCGCGCCGGGTCCGCAGAAGGGGCTTCAGCTGGGGCGAACCGGTGATCCGCCCGGTGACCGTCCTGGTGCCCGCGTACAACGAACGCGAGTGCATCGCCAACACGGTGCGCTCCCTGGTGGCAAGTGACTATCCGGTCGAAGTCATCGTGATCGACGACGGTTCCACGGACGGCACCGCGGACATCGTCGAGGCGATGTGGCTGCGAGACGTGCGGGTGGTGCGCCAGCGCAACGCGGGCAAGCCCGCGGCCCTCAACAACGGCATCGCGCACGCCCGCCACGACATCATCGTGATGATGGACGGGGACACCGTCTTCGAGCCGTCCACCGTCCGCGAGCTCGTACAGCCCTTCGCGGACCCGAGGGTCGGGGCCGTCGCGGGCAACGCCAAGGTCGGCAACCGGGACTCGATGATCGGGGCCTGGCAGCACATCGAGTACGTGATGGGCTTCAACCTCGACCGCAGGATGTACGACCTGCTGCGCTGCATGCCCACCATCCCCGGCGCGGTCGGCGCGTTCCGCCGGGACGCGCTGGACCGGATCGGCGGCATGAGCGAGGACACCCTCGCCGAGGACACCGACGTCACGATGGCCCTGCACCGGGACGGCTGGCGCGTCGTGTACGCGGAGAACGCCCGCGCCTGGACCGAGGCGCCGGAGTCCGTGCAGCAGCTCTGGTCGCAGCGCTACCGGTGGTCGTACGGCACGATGCAGGCCATCTGGAAGCACCGCCGCGCGGTGATCGAGCGCGGCCCGTCCGGCCGCTTCGGACGCGTCGGGATGCCGTTCGTCGCCCTGTTCATGGTCGTCGCCCCGCTGCTCGCCCCCCTCATCGACGTCTTCCTGCTGTACGGAATCGTGTTCGGGCCCACCCAGAAGACGATCGTCGCCTGGCTCGGCGTCCTCGCGGTACAGGCGGTCTGTGCCGCCTACGCCTTCCGGCTCGACCGGGAACGCATGACGCATCTGATCTCGCTGCCCCTCCAGCAGATCCTCTACCGGCAGCTCATGTACGTAGTGCTGCTCCAGTCCTGGATCACCGCTCTCACCGGCGGCCGGCTGCGCTGGCAGAAGCTGCGCCGGACCGGTGTCGTGGAGGCGCCCGGAGCGATGACCGGCCAGCGGCGCGGCAGCAGCAGCAATGACCGGAGGCCCGTCGCATGACCCACCCCAGCTACCCCTCCGCGTACCCGCAGCAGCCGCCCGGGGAGCTCCACACGGTGCCGTTCCCGCAGCTCCCGGCACAGTCGCCGTACCCGCCCGCCGTCCCCGGCCAGGACGAGCACCCGCCCCCGGCGAAGGCGGGTGGCCGGGACCGCTACCTCGACCTGCTCCGGGCCGTCGCGCTCGTGCGCGTCGTCGTCTTCCACCTCTTCGGCTGGGCCTGGCTGACCATCCTCTTCCCGTCCATGGGCGTGATGTTCGCGCTGGCCGGTTCCCTGATGGCCCGGTCGCTGGCCCGGCCGGCCTGGAGCGTCCTGCGCGGCCGGCTGCGCAGGCTGCTGCCGCCGATGTGGGCGTTCGCCGCACTCGTCGTACCGATGATGTTCGTGATGGGCCTCAAACCGGTGCGGGACGAGGGCATCTGGTGGTTCCTGAAGCTCGGCTGCTACATCCTGCCGGTCGGCTCGCCGCCGTTCCCCTGGGAGAGTGGCTCCGAGAGCGGGTTCCTGGAGCAGTCGTGGGCCGAGCAGGCGGCGGGCCCGCTCTGGTACATCCGCGCCTACCTGTGGTTCGTGCTGGCCTCACCGCTGCTCCTGAAGGCGTTCCGCAGGCTGCCCTGGGCGACGATGCTCGCGCCGGTCGGCCTGACCGCCGTCATCGGCACCGGCCTGGTGACCGTGGAGGGGGCGACCGGCGAGGCGCTCGTCGACTTCGGTACGTTCGGCGCCTGCTGGATCCTGGGCTTCGCCCACAACGACGGGCTGCTGAAGAAGGTCCCGCGCTACCTCTCGGTCTCCTCGGCCGCCGTCATCATGGCCTTCGGTCTCTGGTGGGCGTCCGGACACCTCACGGAGGAGGGCTGGAACCTCGACGAGATCCCGCTCGCCCAGGCCACCTGGTCACTCGGCTTCTGCGCGATCCTGCTCCAGTACGCGCCCTCGTGGAAGCAACTGCCCGGCCGGCTGGCCGGCTGGGACAGTCCGATCACCCTGGCCAACAACCGGGCCGTGACGATCTACCTCTGGCACAACCTGCTGTTCATGGCGACGATGCCGATCATCGACCAGCTGTGGAACGTCCCGTGGGTCGGTGACCACCTCGGCACGTATATCGACGCCTCCTACAACGTGCTGATGCTGATCCTGATCTGGCCGCTGACAGGGGTGATGATTGTCGCGGTCGGCTGGGTCGAGGACGTGGCGGCGAAGCGGCGGCCCCGGCTCTGGCCCAACGGCGAGCCGAAGCGGACCTCCCTCACCGGGGCGCCCGCGCCCCGGTGAGAGCAAGGTTGCGCACCGGTCACCTCACGGCACCACGCCGAAACGCGCGCTCCCTACGTTCGGGAACAACACCCCGACCCCCTGTGGAGGCGCGTGATGGCTGGCCGTTGGATCGAGCAGTGGGAACCGGAGGACGAGACGTTCTGGCGGGAGAAGGGCGAGCGGATCGCCCGCCGGAATCTGTGGTTCTCCGTCCTCTCCGAGCACATCGGCTTCTCGATCTGGACCCTGTGGTCGGTGATGGTCCTGTTCATGGGACCGGAGTACGGGGTGGACCCGGCCGGGAAGTTCTTCCTGATCTCGACCGCGACCCTGGTGGGCGCGGTCGTGCGGGTGCCGTACACCTTCGCGGTGGCCCGGTTCGGCGGCCGGAACTGGACCGTGTTCAGCGCGTTCACCCTGCTGGTGCCGACCGTCGCCGCCTTCGTGGTGATGGAGCCGGGGACCTCGTACACCACGTTCCTGGTGGTGGCCGCGCTGACCGGCATCGGCGGCGGCAACTTCGCCTCCTCCATGACGAACATCAACGCCTTCTTCCCGCTGCGCGAGAAGGGCTGGGCGCTCGGGCTCAACGCGGGCGGCGGCAACGTGGGGGTGCCCGTCGTGCAGCTCGCCGGGCTGCTGGTGATCGGGACGGCGGGCGCCACGCATCCTCGGATCGTGCTCGGCGCGTACATTCCGCTGATCGTCGTCGCTGCGCTCTGCGCCGCGTACTTCATGGACAATCTGGCACCCGTGCGGAACGACTCCGGGGCCGCCGGGGACGCCGTCCGCGACCCGCACACCTGGATCATGGCGGTGCTCTACATCGGCACCTTCGGCTCCTTCATCGGTTACAGCTTCGCCTTCGGCCTGGTGCTCCAGACCCAGTTCGGCCGCACCCCGCTGGAGGCCGCCTCGCTCACCTTCATCGGCCCGCTGCTGGGTTCCCTGATCCGGCCGGTCGGCGGCCGGCTGGCCGACCGGTACGGCGGCGCCCGCATCACCATGGGGAACTTCCTCGCGATGGCGGCGGCGACCGGAGTCGTCGTGTACGCCTCCGGCATCGAATCGCTCACCGTCTTCCTGACCGGCTTCACCGCGCTCTTCGTACTGAGCGGCCTCGGCAACGGATCGACGTACAAGATGATCCCGGGCATCTTCCACGCCAAGGCGATCGCGCGCGGACTGCACGGTGAGGCCGCCGCGGCGCACGGGCGGCGGCTGTCCGGAGCGGCCATGGGGCTCATCGGCGCGGTCGGCGCGCTCGGCGGGCTCGGCATCAACCTGGCCTTCCGGCAGTCCTTCCAGAACGCGGGCACCGGGACGGCCGCCTTCTGGTCCTTCCTGGCCTTCTACGGGGTGTGTTCCGTACTCACCTGGGCGGTATACCTTCGCCGCACGGCTCCGGTGCCGGCGAAGCCGCAGCTCAGCTACGCCGAGGTGTGATGATGGCCCTGAGGTGTCGGGTGACGTAACGGGCGGGAAATACGGGTGAACCGAGCCTGTCACGCGGCGTTGACAGTCTCGGTCCTCCGCACCATCGAGCAGCAGCGGGACGAGAGCCGGGTAGACCATATGCACGACGACGAACAGCACGGGCCCCTCGCGGGCTTCACGGTCGGCGTCACCGCCGCGCGCCGGGCGGAGGAACTCGCCACGCTGCTGCGGCGGCGCGGCGCCACCGTGGTGCACGCCCCCGCCCTGCGGATCGTGCCGCTCGCCGACGACAGCGAACTCCTCGCCGCCACCCAGGAGCTCATCGCCAGCGTCCCCGACGTGGTCATCGCCACCACCGCGATCGGCTTCCGGGGCTGGATCGAGGCGGCCGACGGCTGGGGGATCGGGGACCAACTGCTGGACCGGCTGCGCGGTGTCGAGCTGCTGGCGCGCGGCCCCAAGGTCAAGGGCGCGGTCCGGGCCGCCGGGCTGACCGAGGCGTGGTCACCGGCCTCCGAGTCCATGGCCGAAGTGCTGGAACGGATGCTCGCGGAGGGCGTCGAGGGCCGCCGCATCGCCCTGCAGCTGCACGGCGAACCGCTCCCCGGCTTCGTCGAGTCGCTGCGGGCGGCGGGCGCGGAGGTCATCGGCGTCCCCGTCTACCGCTGGATGCCGCCCGAGGACATCACCCCGCTCGACCGGCTCCTCGACCTCACCACCACCCGCGGCCTGGACGCGCTCACCTTCACCAGCGCCCCCGCCGCGGCCTCGCTGCTGCGCCGGGCGCAGGAGCGCGGCATGCTTCCCGAACTCCTGGGCGCGCTGCGGGACGACGTCGTACCGGCCTGCGTCGGACCGGTCACCGCCCTGCCGTTGCAGGCCCACGGGCTCGACACCGTCCAGCCGGAGCGCTTCCGGCTCGGCCCGCTCGTCCAGGCCCTCTGCCGTGAACTGCCGTCCCGGGCGAGGACGTTGCCCATCGCAGGGCACCGGGTCGAGATCCGGGGCCACGCCGTCCTGGTCGACGACGAGCTGCGCCCGGTGCCGCCCGCCGGGATGGCCCTGCTGCACACCCTGGCCCGCAGGCCGGGCTGGGTGGTGGCCCGCGCGGAGCTGCTGCGCGCGCTGCCCGGCAGCGGCACGGACGAGCACGCGGTGGAGACGGCGATGGCCCGGCTGCGCACCGCGCTCGGGGTGCCCAGGATCGTCCAGACGGTCGTCAAGCGGGGCTACCGGCTGGCCCTGGACCCGGTCGCCGACACCAAGTACGCGGACTCCTGAAGGAGGTGGCGGGCCGTCAGGTGCGAGGCCCGCAGCAGGAGGGCCAGTGCCGCGGTGCACAGGAGTGCCCGTACGGCGTTCCAGGCGACCCACGCGTCCTCGAACCGGTCCCGCACGTCGGCCGGGTCTGCGATGCGCGCCGGGCTGCCGGCCCGCGCGAGCTCGTCGTTGAGCGGGACGCTGACGCCGGAGGTGAGCAGGAAGGCGACGGCGTACACCGCGAACGCGGCGAAGAGCCAGCCGCGCGGTCCGGGGGAGCGGCGCTGCTGCCAGGCGGCCACCGCGGTGAGGACCAGCGCGCCGAAGAACGCGGCGAAGAACACCGGATTCTCTATGACGTCGTTGATGTTCTGCATGACCTCGATGAAGGTCCGGTCGTCGCTGCGGCCGAGCGCGGGCATGACCGCGCAGGAGAAGACGTAGAACGTGCCCGCGGTGAGTCCTGTGGTGACGGCGGCGCCGCCGAGGACGAGGTGGCGCAGGGCGCGGTGCGGCCGGTGGGCCTGGCTGGTTGTCATGGCTCCAGTCAATTCGCGCGGCCGCTCCCGCTCCATCGCTCAGGCGCGCAGCTCCCTACGCGGGCGTCCAGGCCCGGGTTACCGTGCTGGGATGATCAATGACACCCACCGGCTCGACCCCGGGATACGGCTCCGTCCCGCCGCCGCGTCCGACGCCGCCTCCCTCGCCGCGGCGCTGACCCGCAGCCGTACGTACATGAGCCCGTGGGAACCCCGGCGGCCCGACGCCTTCTACACCGAGCAGGGGCAGCGCGAGCGGCTGGCCGGAATCCTGGCCGACCGCGAGGCGGGGCGCGCGATGCCCTGGGTGCTGGCCGACGAGGAGGACCGGGCGGTCGGCGGATTCAACCTCGACGGCATCGTGCTCGGGCCGTTCCGCAGTGCCACGCTCGGCTACTGGGTGGACGTCGAGTGCGCGGGCCGGGGCCTGGCCACCAGCGCGGTGCGGCTCATCTGTGAACTGGCGCGGGACGAGCTGCGGCTGCACCGGGTCCAGGCGGGAACGCTGCTGCACAACGTGGCCTCGCAGCGGGTGCTCGCCAAGTGCGGCTTCGAGCAGTTCGCGACGGTCCCGCGCTATATGCACATCGACGGCGACTGGCGCGATCACCGGCTCTTCCAGCGCATCCTGCACGACGGCCCGGTCACCGGGGCACCGGCCGCGCCCGGAGCCTGAGCGCCCGCCCCGCACGGCCCGTACGGTGTCCGCGCGGCGGCAGGGGTTACGGCATGGGTGCCGGACGGGCACTCTGGTGGGGACGTCGGGCCGGACCAAGGCGGTGACATGCGCATGGCAAAGCGCAAGGGATCGTGCGACTGGCGGTTCGATGCCGGACGGCTCTGCCTGGACCTGGTGGCGACCGGGGCCGGCCGCGCCGGCGCCCCGGACCCGCTGGACCGGCCCGAGCGGCTCGCCCACTGGCTGATGGCCTCCGGGGCCGTACCGCAGGGCACCCGGCTCACCGCCGTGGACCACCACTGGCTGCTGCTCTTCCGCCAGCTGAGGACCGCCGTCGACCGGCTGCTCACCGCACAGCTCGGCGGCCGCGGGGCCGAGGGCGCCCTGGAGCGCGTCAACGCGCTCGCCGCCGGGGCGCCGCCCGGAGTGCGCGCCGTGCGCACCGGGAGCGGCGCCCTGGTGCGCGGGCTCAGCACCGAACCCGACTGCCGGGCCCTGCTCGCCACCGTGGCCCGCGACGCGGTGGAGCTGCTCACCGACCCGGTGGCGCTGGGCCGCCTGCGCCGCTGCGAGGGCGACAGCTGCCGCCGGATCTACCTGGACACCTCGCGCGGCAGGCGCCGGCGCTGGTGCTCCAGCGAGGTGTGCGGGAACCGCGAACGGGTCGCCCGGCACCGGCGGCGCAACGCGGACCCGGCCGGGCGGTCCCCGGCGCCGTGACTCCGCGCGGGGCTACCGGTGAGATCACATGCTCGTGGCAGGTGCGCGACGGGCCCCGCGTCGCATAGGGTTGACGGCTGCCCAATGCACGTCAGAAGGGGGTCTCGGTGGCCGCGCAGGATGCCGCTGTCGATTCGTTGCGGGACCGGGAAATCGGTGTCGAGCAGGAACATCTCGACCGTGTGTACCACCGCCTTGAGGAGAAGATCCACGAGGCGGAATTTCTCATGAGTGATGCCGTCAAACGCGGCCAGGTCGGGACACCGGGAGCACTCGCCGAACGCGACGCCCAGGTGTTCCGCGCCGGAATCCACCTCAACCGGCTGAACAGCGAGTTCGAGGACTTCCTCTTCGGGAGGATCGACCTGCTGCTCGGCAAGGACGGCGAGCGCGGCCCCGACGGCGCGTTCACCTCCGTGGAGCCGGCCGACGACGCAGTACGGGAGGACAGCACCGCAGACATCGCGGAGACGCTGCACATCGGCCGGATCGGGGTCCTCGACTCCGACTACGCGCCACTGGTCATCGACTGGCGGGCGCCGGCCGCCGCGCCCTTCTACCGGTCCACGCCGAAGGAACCGGGCCGGGTGGTCCGCCGCCGCGTCATCCGCTCCAAGGGCCGCCGGGTCCTCGGCGTGGAGGACGACCTGATGCGCCCCGAGCTGACCGGGTACCTGGCGGGCGAGAAGCTCCCCGTGGTGGGGGACGGGGCGCTGATGGCGGCGCTCGGGCAGGCCCGCAGCCACACCATGCGGGACATCGTCTCCTCCATCCAGGCCGAGCAGGACATGGTGATCCGGGCGCCCGCCGCCTCGGTCACCGAGGTCTCCGGCGGCCCCGGCACCGGCAAGACCGCGGTCGCCCTGCACCGGGCCGCCTACCTGCTCTACCAGGACCGGCGGCGGTACGCGGGCGGCATCCTCGTCGTCTCGCCGACGCCGCTGCTGGTCGCGTACACCGAGGGGGTGCTGCCCTCGCTCGGCGAGGAGGGCCAGGTCGCGATCCGCGCGGTCGGCTCGCTGTCGGACGAGGCGGCGGGCATCGAAGGCGCCACCACCTACGACGAACCGGCCGTCGCCCGGATCAAGGGCTCCTCCCGCATCCTGCACGTGCTGCGCAAGGCGGCCCGCGGGGCGCTGGAACAGCCCATGACCCGGCCGGCCGCCGGGGACGACGGCCAGCTGGCGTTCGGCGAGGAGGAGGCCGCCCAGGAGACCCCTCGGGAGGCCGTCACGCCCACCCGGCTCCGGGTGGTGGCCTTCGGCGCCCGGGTCGAGCTCAACGAGGACGAGCTCCGGCGCATCCGGAACAACGTCCTCAGCGGAACCGCACCGGTCAACCTGCTGCGCCCGCGCGCCCGCAAACTGCTGCTGGACGCGCTGTGGAGCAGGTCGTCCGGCCGGGGCCGCTACACCGATCCGGAGCTGGCCGTCGAACTGCGCTCCTCGTTCGACGAGGACGTCTCCACCGAGGCGCCGTTCATCGCGTTCCTGAACGCCTGGTGGCCCGAGCTCACCCCGCGCGGGGTGCTCGCCGCGATGTCCGACGAGAAGCGGCTCGCCCGCTGGGCACGGCGGACCCTCAACCAGGGCGAGGTGCGCCGGCTCGCGCGCTCCCTGAAGCGTCTCGACAGCGCGGGTCAGGGGCCGCTGTCCGTCCACGACGTGGCGATGCTGGACGAGTTGCAGCACCTGATCGGCACCCCGAACCGGCCCAAGCGCAAACGGGAGTCCGACCCGCTGGACCACCTCACCGGTCTGGAGGAGCTGATGCCGCAGCGGGAGGAGACCCAGTGGGAGCGGGCCGAGCGGCTCGCGGCGGAGCGCACGGAGTACGCGCACGTCATCGTCGACGAGGCGCAGGACCTCACGCCCATGCAGTGGCGGATGGTCGGCCGCCGGGGCCGGCACGCCACCTGGACGATCGTCGGGGACCCGGCGCAGTCCTCCTGGTCCGACCCGGACGAGGCGGCCGCGGCGCGCGACGAGGCGCTCGGCAACCGCCCGCGCCGGAACTTCACGCTGACCGTCAACTACCGCAACCCGGCCGAGATCGCCGAGCTGGCCGCCAAGGTCCTCGCGCTCGCGATGCCCGGCATGGAGTCACCGGCCGCCGTCCGCTCCACGGGCGTGCGGCCGCGCTTCGAGACCGTACGGGACGGCGATCTGGCCGGGACCGTGCGTGAGGAGGCGCGGCGGCTGCTGGCCGAGGTGGACGGCACCGTCGGTGTCGTCGTCGCGATGAACCGGCGGGCGCAGGCCCGTAAGTGGCTCGCGGAGCTGGGCGAGCGGGTGGTCGCGCTCGGCAGCCTGGAGGCGAAGGGCCTTGAGTACGACGCCACGGTGGTCGTCTCGCCCGCGGAGATCGCGGACGAGTCCCCGGCGGGGCTGCGGGTGCTGTACGTCGCGCTGACGCGGGCGACGCAGCAGCTCACGGTCGTCTCGGGGGAGCGGGACCTGCCCGACGAGGACGGGGTGCCGGACCTGCTGAGGGACTGACGCCCGCTCGGCGCGGGAGCCTCCTCGGAGTCAACCCGCGCCGAGGGAATCACTTCTCCGGGGTGTTTGTTAGCCTGGAGTCGGCATCGGTTCGATCCAAGCCCCCGGGCCCAACCTTAGTCGCTTCGAGCGACCACTTGCCGCGAGGCGAGCATGGCGGGCCGGTGCCGCTTAACCGAAGAAGACAGACCCGCGTCACCTCCCGGTGACGCGGGTCTGTTTCTGTTTACGGGCCCACCGGTTCTGCTTACGGGCCCACCGCCATCGCCGAGGTGCGCCTTCAGGGGGTTCCGCTGGAGCCCTCATATCTCGTATGGTGGAAACAACTTTCCGAAGTGCGGCAGTCATTACCGGCTACCCACCGGTAGGTGCGAATATCTGAAGGCGTGTGCGGGTCTGTTCCACATTTCCGACCCGGCCGCGTAGCAATGAAGCTAAGGAAAGCGAAGGACTCGGCCATGGCAACGGCGCCCAGCGTCTCGTACTCGATGACGGTCAGGCTGGAGGTGCCCGCGAGCGGCACAGCGGTCTCCCAGCTCACCACGGCCGTGGAGTCCTCCGGTGGTTCGGTCACCGGCCTCGACGTGACCGCTTCCGGCCACGACAAGCTCCGGATCGACGTCACGATCGCGGCCTCCTCCACCTCGCACGCCGACGAGATCGTCGAAGGCCTGCGCGACATCGACGGCGTCATCCTCGGCAAGGTGTCCGACCGTACGTTCCTGATGCACCTCGGCGGCAAGATCGAGATGCAGTCGAAGCACCCCATCCGCAACCGTGACGACCTCTCGATGATCTACACCCCCGGTGTGGCCCGGGTCTGCATGGCGATCGCGGAGAACCCCGAGGACGCCCGCCGGCTCACCATCAAGCGCAACTCCGTCGCAGTCGTGACGGACGGCTCCGCGGTGCTCGGCCTCGGCAACATCGGCCCGAAGGCCGCACTCCCGGTGATGGAGGGCAAGGCGGCCCTCTTCAAGCGGTTCGCCGGCATCGACGCCTGGCCGATCTGCCTGGACACCCAGGACACCGACGCCATCGTCGAGATCGTCAAGGCGATCGCCCCCGGATTCGCGGGCATCAACCTGGAGGACATCTCCGCACCGCGCTGCTTCGAGATCGAGGCCCGGCTGCGCGAGGCCCTGGACATCCCCGTCTTCCACGACGACCAGCACGGCACCGCCATCGTCGTACTGGCCTCGCTGACCAACGCGCTGCGCGTGGTGGGCAAGGCAATCGGGGACGTACGGGTCGTCATGTCCGGCGCCGGGGCGGCCGGTACGGCCATCCTGAAGCTCCTCCTCGCCGCGGGCGTCAAGCACGCGGTCGTCGCCGACATCCACGGCGTGGTGCACGCCGGCCGCGAGGACCTGGTCTCCGCCGACGCCGAGTCGCCGCTGCGCTGGATCGCGGACAACACCAACCCGGAGTCCGTCACCGGCACCCTCAAGGAGGCCGTCGTGGGCGCCGACGTCTTCATCGGCGTCTCGGCCCCGAACGTGCTGGACGGGACCGACGTCGCGGCCATGGCGGACGGCGCGATCGTGTTCGCGCTCGCGAACCCGGACCCCGAGGTCGACCCCGCGGTCGCCCGCGAGACGGCCGCGGTGGTGGCCACCGGCCGCTCCGACTTCCCCAACCAGATCAACAACGTCCTGGTCTTCCCCGGCGTCTTCCGCGGACTCCTGGACGCCCAGTCCCGGACCGTCAACACGGAGATGATGCTCGCCGCCGCGCGCGCCCTCGCCGATGTCGTCGCGGAGGACGAGGTGAACGCGAACTACATCATCCCCTCGGTCTTCAACGACAAGGTCGCCGGAGCGGTCGCCGGAGCGGTCCGGGACGCCGCCAAGGTGGCCGGCGCGACTGTGACGGGCCCCACGTCCGTCTGATGTCCGGCGCGTCGCGGGTCGCGGCGCCCCAAACGCCCCTTTAGGGTGGGCGGGCGACGCGTCCCGCAGAGCCCCGCAATCGCTGCGGACCGCTTTCGGGGAGTCGACGGAACGTCACCACGACGAGGCAGTGGCGCTTTTCGTGTGACTCCGGAGGGTGCCGGATTGGCTTTCCCGCCGCAGGTGGGGGCAGGATGCTTTCCCAAGGACTTCGTCCGGGGGGAGACCCCCACGGGGCGCGAGGGTTCTTACACGGACCCGAGTCCGGGGACTGTCCGAGGGCCCTGGCAGCATCGGCTTCGATCTCACGCCTCACAGGCAAGAAGAACACGGGAGTAACAACATGAACCGCAGTGAGCTGGTGGCCGCCCTGGCCGACCGCGCCGAGGTGACTCGCAAGGACGCCGACGCCGTGCTGGCCGCGCTCGCCGAGACCGTCGGTGAGATCGTCGCCAAGGGCGACGAGAAGGTCACCATCCCCGGCTTCCTGACCTTCGAGCGCACCCACCGTGCCGCTCGCACCGCTCGTAACCCGCAGACCGGCGACCCGATCAACATCCCGGCCGGCTACAGCGTGAAGGTCTCCGCGGGCTCGAAGCTCAAGGAAGCCGCCAAGGGCAAGTAACACCTTCTGGCACGACGAAGGGCGGTCACCCCGACCAGGGTGGCCGCCCTTCGGCGTACGGGCCGCAGAGAGCCGTTTGCGGGCCTCTGTACGGGTACGGAGCCGCTCCCCGGGGGCTCGCCGCCCCCGGGGGACCCGGCTCAGACGAGTGAACCGCCCGGCAGCTCCACCTTCGCGCCGAGCTTCTCCAGCTTGTCCATGAAGTTCTCGTAGCCCCGGTTGATCAGGTCGATCCCGTGCACCCGGGACGTCCCCTGCGCCGCGAGAGCGGCGATCAGGTACGAGAAACCGCCGCGCAGGTCGGGGATGACCAGATCGGCGCCCTGCAGCTTCGTCGGCCCGGAGACGACCGCCGAGTGCAGGAAGTTGCGCTGGCCGAAGCGGCAGTCGGAGCCGCCCAGGCATTCGCGGTAGAGCTGGATGTGCGCGCCCATCTGGTTCAGCGCGGAGGTGAAGCCGAGCCGCGACTCGTACACCGTCTCGTGCACGATCGACAGGCCCGTGGCCTGCGTCAGCGCCACGACCAGCGGCTGCTGCCAGTCGGTCTGGAAACCGGGGTGCACGTCCGTCTCCAGCGCGATGGCGTTCAGCGCGCCGCCCGGATGCCAGAACCGGATGCCCTCGTCGTCGATCTCGAAGGCGCCGCCGACCCGGCGGAAGGTGTTCAGGAACGTCATCATCGAGCGCTGCTGCGCCCCGTGGACGTAGATGTTGCCCTCGGTCGCCAGCGCCGCGGACGCCCAGGAGGCGGCCTCCAGGCGGTCCGGGATGGCCCGGTGCGTGTAGCCGTCGAGACGGTCGACACCGGTGATCCGGATGGTCCGGTCGGTGTCCATGGAGATGATCGCGCCCATCTTCTGCAGTACGCAGATGAGGTCCTCGATCTCCGGCTCCACGGCCGCGTTCGACAGCTCGGTGACGCCCTCGGCCAGCACCGCGGTCAGCAGCACCTGCTCGGTGGAGCCCACCGAGGGGTACGGCAGCCTGATCTTGGTGCCGCGCAGCCGCTGCGGGGCCTCCAGGTACTGGCCGTCCGCCCGCTTCTCGATCGTCGCGCCGAACTGGCGCAGCACGTCGAAGTGGAAGTCGATGGGCCGGCCGCCGATGTCGCAGCCGCCGAGCCCAGGGATGAACGCGTGGCCCAGCCGGTGCAGCAGCGGGCCGCAGAAGAGGATCGGGATGCGCGACGAGCCCGCGTGGGCGTCGATGTCGGCGACGTTCGCGCTCTCGACGTGGGTGGGGTCCAGGATCAGCTCACCCGGTTCGTCACCCGGACGGACCGTCACGCCGTGCAGCTGCAGCAGCCCGCGGACCACCCGCACATCGCGGATGTCGGGCACGTTGCGCAGCCGGCTGGGCCCGCTGCCGAGCAGCGCGGCGACCATTGCCTTCGGCACCAGGTTCTTGGCGCCTCGGACGCGGATCTCGCCCTCCAGCGGGGTTCCGCCGTGGACAAGCAGGACATCGTCTGTGCCGGTCATGAATCTCGCGTTCCGGAGTGGTCGGGCAGGGGGCCAATCGAAAGGGTAATGGCCGCGCACCCCTCCTCCGTAAGAAAGCGGGGGGTACGCGAACGTCATGAATCCGCCACAACACGCTCCGCGTCCTGGATCTCGCGGAGGGTCACCGTCCGGATGGGTGCCCGGTCGTGCGCTCCCCGTGCACCCGTGCGCCCTGAGCTGCGCTCGGGTCCCCGGGGCGACGGCCGGGCCACTTGGCCCCCACGAACGCCGAAGATGCGGGATCATTTCTGGCATGACCGAGGTGTCCTCGCTCACAGGGCGGCTGCTCGTGGCCGCACCCGCCCTGGCGGACCCGAATTTCGACCGCGCGGTGGTGCTGCTCCTCGACCACGACGAGGAGGGCTCGCTCGGCGTTGTCCTGAACCGCCCGACCCCGGTCGGCGTCGCCGACATCCTGCTGTCCTGGGCCGGACTGGCCGGCGAACCCGGTGTCGTCTTCCAGGGCGGCCCGGTCTCCCTCGACTCGGCGCTGGGGGTGGCGGTGATCCCCGGGGAGGAGGGCCCCCTCGGCTGGCGCCGGGTGCACGGGGCGATCGGCCTGGTGGACCTGGAGGCGCCGCCCGAGCTGCTGGCCCCGGCCCTCGGCTCGCTGCGGATCTTCGCCGGGTACGCGGGCTGGGGGCCCGGACAACTGGAGGCGGAACTCTCCGAGGGCGCCTGGTACGTCGTCGAGTCGGAGCCGGGGGATGTCTCGTCCCCGCGCCCGGAGGGCCTCTGGAGGGCCGTCCTGCGCCGTCAGCGCAGCGAACTGGCCATGGTCGCCACGTACCCGGACGACCCTTCGCTGAACTGATCCGCCGGGCTTTCAGTACGCTTGGCGGTTATGAGCACTCTTGAGCCCGATCGCGGGGCAGGTACGGGAACCCTCGTGGAGCCGACGCCACAGGTGTCGAACGGCGACGGCGACCACGAGCGCTACGCCCATTACGTCCAGAAGGACAAGATCATGGCGAGTGCCCTGGAGGGCACCCCCGTGGTAGCGCTGTGCGGCAAGGTCTGGGTACCGGGGCGCGACCCCAAGAAGTACCCGGTGTGTCCCATGTGCAAGGAGATCTACGAGTCCATGGGCGCCGGCGGCGACAAGGACAAGGGCAAGGGCGGCAAGGACAAGAAGTAGGACGCGTCCGCAGAGTCCCACCTGCCCGGGAGAACCCCCGGGGCACGCAACCGCGCGCCCCGGGGGTTCTTCGTCGTCCGGAGCGGGCAAGCGTCGCACCGGGCGCGTTGCACGGGCTGCTTCCCCGGGTCACAGAGTGGTTGAGACCACTTGTCGGAGACTTCGTCTAGACCTACCCTCCTGCCAGTTGTGCAGAACGAAACGCGCGTTGCGCATGTTGCAACGCTTACCGGTAGGGGTCCCGGATGAAGCTTTCTGCCCGAATTGCCGCCCCGGCTGCGGCGCTTGTGCTGGCGGGTCTCACCGCCACCGCCTGCGCGCCGCAGACCTCCGACACCGGCGCCAAGGGGGACGAGAAGACCGGCACACTGCGCGTCTGGCTGTTCCAGGAGGTGGGCAACAAGCCCAAGGAGAAGGTCGTCGACGCCGCGGTCGCCGACTTCCGGAAGGCCCACGAGGACGCGAAGGTCGAGATCGAGTACATACCCGTCGACACCCGCGCCCAGCGCGTCAAGGCCGCGTTCAACGACCCCAAGAGCGCCCCGGACCTGATCGAGTACGGCAACACCGACACCGCCGGCTACGTGAAGGACGGCGGACTGGCCGACGTCAGCGCCGAGTTCGGCGCGTGGGCGGACGCCAAGGACACCGACCCGACGGCCAAGCAGTCCGTGACGGTCGACGGAAAGATCTACGGGGCCCCGCTCTTCGTCGGCGTCCGGGCGCTCTACTACCGCACCGACGTCTTCAAGGACCTGGGGATCGAGGCGCCCAAGTCCCAGGCGGAGCTGATCTCCACCGCCAAGAAGATCCACAAGAAGAAGCCTGACCTCTACGGGCTCGCGGTGGGCGGCGCGTACACCTACGGCGCGATGCCGTTCATCTGGGCCAACGGCGGCGAACTGGCGACGGGCGGTGGGACTTCGTACAAGGCGGCCATCAACAGCGAGAAGGCACGCAAGGGCATCGCCGCCTACACCTCGCTCTTCGGCGGCGCCAACTGCCCCGCCGCCAAGTGCGCGGGCATGGGCGGCAACGCGACCGTCACCACCTTCGCCTCCGGCAAGGCCGCCATGGCCATCGGCGGCGACTTCAGCCACGCGGCCGTCGAGGCGGGCACGGTGAAGGGCAAGTACGCGGTCGTGCCGCTGCCCGGTGTGGCCGAGGACTCGGTCGCCCCGGCGTTCGCGGGCGGCAACAACATCGGCGTGCTGAAGAGCAGCGCGCACCGCACCCTCGCCGTCGACCTGATGAAGTCGCTGACCGGCAAGGAGACCCAGGCGAAGATGTTCGACGCGATGGGCTTCCTGCCGACGTACACGGACGTGCTCGACGCGGCCGCGAAGAAGCAGCCGTTCGTCGAACCGTTCGTCAAGACCCTGGGCTCGGGAGCCAAGTTCGTCCCCGCCTCGGCCGCCTGGGGCCAGATCGACTCCTCGCTGATCCTGCCGACGATGTTCCAGGAGATCGTCAGCGGCCGTAAGGACGTGGCCGGCGCCTCGGACGACGCGGCGAAGAAGATGGACGCAGCGTTCGCCGCCGCGGGCTGACGATGACGGCGAACAGCACGGCGTACAAGGCGCCGGGCGCAACCGGCACGGGCGGGGCCGCCCCCCGTCCGCGCCGGCGCCGCCCCCCGGCCTCCCCGGCCAGGCGGTCCGGCTGGACCCCCTGGCTCTACCTCCTGCCCGCACTCGTCCTGCTGGGCGGGCTGCTGGTCTACCCGATCTACCAACTCGGCCTGATCTCCTTCCTGGAGTACACCCAGGCCCAGGTCAGCGGCGGCGAACCGGCCACCTTCCAGGGCTTCGGCAACTACGCGACGCTCTTCCAGGACAGCCAGTTCTGGCAGGTGCTGGCGGCCACCGTGGTCTTCGCGGCCCTGTGCGTGCTCGCCACCCTGCTGGTCGGCTGCGCCCTGGCCGTCCTGCTGACCCGGGTACGGGCCGTGCCCCGGCTCGCGCTGATGATGGCCGCGCTCGGCGCCTGGGCGACCCCGGCGATCACCGGCTCGACCGTCTGGGTCTTCCTCTTCGACGCCGACTTCGGACCGGTCAACCGGGTGCTCGGGCTCGGTGACTTCTCCTGGACGTACGGGCGCTACAGCGCCTTCGCGCTGGTGCTCCTCGAAGTCCTGTGGTGCTCGTTCCCGTTCGTGATGGTCACCGTCTACGCGGGCATCCGGGCGATCCCCACCGAGGTGCTGGAGGCGGCGGCGCTGGACGGCGCCTCGCAGTGGCGGATCTGGCGCTCTGTCATGGCGCCGATGCTGCGGCCGATCCTGATCGTCGTCACCATCCAGTCGGTCATCTGGGACTTCAAGGTCTTCACGCAGATCTACGTGATGACCAACGGCGGCGGCATCGCCGGGCAGAACCTGGTGCTCAACGTGTACGCCTACCAGAAGGCGTTCGCGTCCTCGCAGTACAGCCTCGGCTCGGCCATCGGTGTCGTGATGCTGGTCATCCTGCTGGCGGTCACGCTGGTCTATCTGCGCCTGGTGAGGCGCCAGGGGGAGGAACTGTGAGCCTGCCGTCCCTGCGCGTCCGTCGGCCCGGCCGGCTCGCCGCCGAGGCGGCGGCGCTGCTGATCGCCGCAGCCGTGGCCTTCCCGCTGTACTGGATGGTGCTCTCGGCCTTCAAACCGGCCGGAGAGGTCCAGTCCGCGCACCCGAGGCCGTGGACGCTGTCGCCGTCCCTGGACTCCTTCCGCCGGGTCTTCCAGCAGCAGGACTTCGGGCGCTACTTCCTCAACAGCCTGATCGTCGCCGGCACGGTCGTCATCGTCTCCGCGCTGATCGCCTTCCTGGCGGCGACGGCGGTCACCCGGTTCCGGTTCCGCTTCCGCACCACCCTGCTGATCATGTTCCTGGTCGCGCAGATGGTGCCGGTCGAGGCGCTGACGATCCCGCTGTTCTTCCTGATGCGCGACTTCGGCCAGCTGAACACGCTCGGCTCGCTGATCCTGCCGCACCTGGCGTTCTCGCTGCCGTTCGCGATCTGGATGCTGCGCGGCTTCGTCAAGGCCGTCCCGGACGCCCTGGAGGAGGCGGCGTACATCGACGGCGCGAGCCGGGCCCGCTTCCTGTGGCAGATCCTCTTCCCACTGGTTTTCCCGGGACTGGTGGCGACGAGCGTCTTCTCGTTCATCTCGACCTGGAACGACTTCCTCTTCGCGAAGTCGTTCATCATCAGCGACACCTCCCAGTCGACGCTCCCGATGGCGCTGCTGGTCTTCTTCAAACCCGATGAGAACGACTGGGGAGGGATCATGGCAGCCTCGACGGTGATGACCATCCCCGTGCTGGTCTTCTTCGTACTCGTACAGCGACGCCTGGTCTCGGGACTCGGCGGAGCGGTTAAGGACTGACCTCATGGACATGGATCTGATCCCGGCCCCCGTGCGCGCCGGTGAGCAGGGGCGGTGCGGATTCGTCCTGGACGCGTCCACCACCATCACGGCGGCACCCGGCACCGAGACCACGGAACGCTGGCTGCGCGCCACGCTCGGCGCCGCCTTCGGCCTGTCGCTCGCCCCGGCGGGCGAGGGCGCGGAGCAGTCCGTCCGGCTGCTGACCGACCCCGCCCTGGAGCCCGAGGCGTACCGGCTGACCACCCTGCCCGGCAACAGCGTCGCGATCACCGGCGGTAGCCCCGCCGGGGTCTTCTGGGGCGCGCAGACGCTGCGTCAGCTGCTGGGGCCCGAGGCGTTCCGCCGGGCACCCGTGGACGGCGCCGCCCGGCCCGGCTTCGGGTTCACCGACATCGAGGACGGCCCGCGCTTCGGCTGGCGCGGCATGATGCTCGACGTGGCACGGCACTTCATGCCCAAGACCGACGTCCTGCGCTACCTCGACCTCCTCGCCGCCCACAAGCTGAACGTCTTCCACTTCCACCTCACCGACGACCAGGGCTGGCGCATCGAGATCAAGCGTCACCCGCGCCTGACCGAGGCCGGCTCCTGGCGCTCGCGCACCAAGCACGGCCACCGGGCCTCCGAACTCTGGGACGAGACCCCGCACGGCGGTTTCTACACCCAGGACGACATCCGCGAGATCGTGGCGTACGCCGCCGCCCGGCACATCCGGGTCGTCCCCGAGATCGACATCCCGGGCCACTCGCAGGCGACCATCACCGCCTACCCGGAGCTGGGCAACACCGATGTCGTCGACACCGACGCCATGACCGTCTGGGGCGACTGGGGTGTCAGCCCGAACGTGCTCGCCCCCACCGAGCGGACCCTGCGCTTCTTCGAGGGCGTCTTCGAGGAGGTCCTCGAACTCTTCCCCGCCGCCACCTCGCCGTTCATCCACGTCGGCGGCGACGAGTGCCCCAAGGACCAGTGGAAGGCGTCGCCCGCCGCCCAGGCCCGCATCAAGGAACTCGGCCTGGCCGACGAGGACGAGCTCCAGTCCTGGTTCATCCGGCACTTCGATGGCTGGCTCACCGCACGGGGCCGCCGGCTGATCGGCTGGGACGAGATCCTGGAGGGCGGGCTCGCCGAGGGCGCGGCCGTCTCCTCCTGGCGCGGCTACGCGGGCGGCATCGCCGCCGCCGAGGCCGGGCACGACGTGGTGATGTGCCCGGAGCAGCAGGTCTACCTGGACCACCGTCAGGACGGCGGCTCCGACGAGCCGATGCCGATCGGATACGTGCGCACCCTGGAGGACGTCTACCGCTTCGAACCCGTTCCGCCGGGCCTCTCCGAGGAGGCGGCCCGGCACATCCTGGGCACCCAGGCCAACGTCTGGACCGAGGTCATGCAGAACCGGGCCCGGGTCGACTACCAGGTCTTCCCGCGCCTGGCCGCCTTCGCGGAGGTCGCCTGGTCGGCCCTGCCCGCCCCCAAGGACCGGGACTTCGCCGGCTTCGAGCGGCGGATGGCCGCGCACTACGCGCGGCTCGACGCGCTGGGCGTCGACTACCGGCCGGCGGGCGGCCCGTTGCCGTGGCAGCGGCGGCCCGGCATCCTCGGCCGCCCGCTGGAGGGAGCGCCCCCGCTCAGGTGAGACCTCCCCCTTCCCGGTGCTCCCGGACTCTCCCGTCGAACTCCGCCGTTCTCCTCCGTTGACACTTCCGTGGAACGGAATAAGTCGTGCAAGCTCGCTGAATAGTGGCAATTCGCACTCTGCTCCGAAGAGGGGCGAATCGGGGCCATCCCCCTGGCCAGGGACGGATACTCCCTTCGCGGACCCTCGCGTCGGGCCGGTCCGAAGATGTGCCAGAGTTGCCACGTCCAGGCTTTGAGCACGTACCGTACGGCGAAACAGACGGGACAGCCGGGACACCGGGAAGGGGCAGCTGGGTTGACCACGCAAGCACCGCAGGCGACGCAGTCCGTCACGCTGCCTGCCTCGCTGGACGAGGCAGTGGCGGCACTCGGTGCCATGCCTGCCGCCGTCCCCGTGGCGGGCGGCACGGACCTGATGTCGGCCGTCAACAAGGGCCTCCTGCGCCCCTCCGGGCTGGTCGGCCTCGGCCGGATCAGCGAACTGAGGGGCTGGCACTACCAGGACGGCCACGCCCTCCTCGGCGCCGGACTCACCCACGCCCGCATGGGCCGCCCCGACTTCGCCGCCCTCATCCCCGCCCTGGCCGCCTCCGCCCGCGCCGCCGGCCCGCCGCAGATCCGCAACGCCGGGACGCTCGGCGGCAACATCGCCACCGCCGCCCCGACCGGAGACGCCCTGCCGGTCCTGGCCGCGCTGGAGGCCGAGCTGGTCATCGCCGGTCCCGGCGGCGCCCGCCGCGAGATCCCGGTCTCGCACCTGCTGGCCGGCCGCGAGATGCTGGAGCCCGCAGAGCTGATCGGCTTCGTCCGCGTCCCGCTGCTGCACGCCCCGCAGGTCTTCCTCAAGGCGACCGGTCGCACCGGCCCCGGCCGGGCCACCGCCTCCGTCGCGATCGTGCTCGACCCGGCCCGGCGCGGAGTGCGCTGCGCGGTCGGCGCCATCGCGCCGATGCCGCTGCGGCCGCTGGAGGCCGAACGCTGGATCGCCTCGCTGATCGACTGGGACGGCGAACGGGGCCTGGCGCCCGACGCACTGGCCGCCTTCGGCGAGTACGTCGCCGCGGCGTGCATCCCGGACGAGCCACCGCCCGCCGACGGGGGAGAGGCGCCACCGCTGTCCCCCGCCGTACTGCACCTGCGGCGCACCGTCGCCGCGCTGGCCCGACGCGCGCTGGGGAGGGCACTGTCGTGAGCAACGAGGACCACACCGAACAGCACGGGGGATGGGAGCCGATCCCTCAGAACGGCGACTACGACGCCGACGCGACCGCCTTCGTCCACCTGCCGCCCGAGGACCTGGCGAACATCCCGCTGGCCGCCCCCGGCCAGGGCTACGTGCCGCCGATGATCCTTCCGCTGACCCCGGCGGCCGGGGTCGACCCGGCGGCCACCGGCAGTTGGGCCGTCCGGACACCGGACGGGCAGGACAGCCGGGGCGGCCAGGGTGACGGGCAGGACCACGCCCCGGACACGGAGCGGCCCGCCCCCGAGGCGGTGCACTGGCCCGACCCGAACCAGCAGCAGGCCCCGTACGGATACCCGCAGACCCCGTACCAGCCGCACCCGCCGGGGGAGCAGTACCCGGACCGGTACCGCGAGGACCGGGCCGCCACCGGCCAGTGGAACTTCGCGGAGACCGCAGAGCAGGCGGAACCGGCCGGGCACACCGGCCAGTGGCAGATCCCGGTCGCCGACGGCGATCTCCCCGAGGAGTCCGGCGAGTTCTCCCCCGCCGCGGCGGCCGCCGGCTGGTACGCGGACCGCACCCCGCCGGCCACCCTGCCCGGCGGTGCGCCCGCCCCCTGGGCGACGCGCGAGCCGGAACCCCCGGCCGGGGACAGCGCCCCGCCGCAGGGGCCGGACCACGAAGGGACACCGGACGCGCCGGACGGCGCGCCGGACGCGCACGACGTCCCGCCGGAGGTAGCTCTCCAGGACGCGTCGCAGCCCGCCATGGAGCACCCCGGCACGGCCGGACCGGTCACGGAGCCGGTGGCGGAATCCGCTACGGCCCCGGTCGCGGAGCCGGTTGCCGAGGACGCGCCGGACACCGAGGCCACAGATACCGAAGCGGCACCGGACGCCGATGCCACGGCCCCGGACGCGACGGACACGTCCGCCGAGGCCGACGCCACGGACCCCGGAGTCACAGACCCCGGCCCCGACCTCGACCCCAACCCCGCCCCCGACTTCGACGCCGATCCCGACGTCACGGACCCCGAGGCCGCCCCGGCCCCCCGGCTCGACCTGCCCAGCGAGCACCCCTCCGTCTCGTACGCACTGCACGTGAACGGTGTCGACCGGCCCGTCACCGACGCCTGGATCGGTGAGTCGCTGCTCTACGTGCTGCGCGAGCGCCTCGGCCTCGCCGGGGCCAAGGACGGCTGCTCACAGGGCGAGTGCGGTGCCTGCAACGTCCAGGTGGACGGCCGGCTCGTCGCCTCCTGCCTGGTCCCCGCGGCCACCGCGGCGGGCAGCGAGGTGCGGACGGTCGAAGGCCTGGCCGTCGACGGCGAACCGTCCGACGTGCAGCGGGCGCTGGCCGGCTGCGGCGCCGTCCAGTGCGGCTTCTGCATCCCCGGAATGGCGATGACCGTCCACGACCTGCTGGAGGGCAACCACGCCCCCAGCGAGCTGGAGACCCGTCAGGCACTCTGCGGCAACCTGTGCCGCTGCTCCGGCTACCGGGGCGTGCTGGACGCCGTGAACGAGGTCATCGCGGGCCGTGAGGCGGCCTCCGCCCCCGCACCGGAATCCGCGGCACAGCCCACAGGACAGCCCACGGAACAGTCCGCGAAACAGGACGAGGCACGCATCCCGCACCAGGCGCCCCCCGGCGCGGGTAGTGTGCAGGCCCATCTGCAGGACGGAGGCATGGCGTGAGCAACGACGCGGCCACCGCGGGCGGCGCGACCCACACGGCGATCAGCATCCCCTCGCTGGACGGGCCCGACGGCCCCGAGGGCGAGCAGCCGGTGTTCGGCCTCGGCGCCTCGCTGCCGCCGGCCGACGCCCGCCCCAAGACCGAGGGCACCTTCCCGTACGCCGCCGACCTGTGGGCCGAGGGACTGCTCTGGGCGGCCGTGCTCCGCTCTCCGCACCCGCACGCGCGCATCCTGTCGATCGACACCTCGGCCGCCGTCGAGATGCCGGGCGTACGCGCGGTCGTCACCCACGAGGACGTCCCCGGCGAGAGCGCCTACGGACGCCGCGTCGTGGACCGCCCCGTCTTCGCCTCCGAGCTGGTCCGCCACCACGGCGAGCCGATCGCCGCGGTCGCCGCCGACCACCCCGACACCGCCCGGCTGGCCGCCGCCGCCATCGCCGTCGAGTACGAGGTGCTGGAACCGGTCACCGACCCGGAGAAGGCCTTCGCCGCCGAACCGCTGCACCCCGACGGCAACCTGATCCGCCACATCCCGCTGCGCTACGGCGACCCGGAGATCGTGGGCGAGGTCATCGTCGAGGGGCTGTACCGCATCGGCCGCCAGGACCCGGCGCCGATCGGCGCCGAGGCCGGGCTCGCGGTACCCCGCCCGGACGGCGGCGTCGAGCTCTACACCGCCTCCACCGACCCGCACACCGACCGCGATCTCGCCGCCGCCTGCTTCGGCCTCGAACCGGACCGGGTGAAGGTCGTCGTGACCGGCGTCCCCGGCGCCACCGGCGACCGCGAGGACCCCGGATTCCAGCTCCCGCTGGGGCTGCTCGCCCTGCGCACCGGCTGCCCGGTCAAGCTGGCCGCCACCCGCGAGGAGTCCTTCCTCGGCCACGCGCACCGCCACCCGACGCTGCTCCGCTACCGCCACCACGCGGACGCCGAGGGCCGGCTGGTGAAGGTCGAGGCGCAGCTCCTCCTCGACGCGGGCGCGTACGCCGACGACTCGTCCGAATCGCTGGCCGCCGCCGTCGCGTTCGCCTGCGGCCCCTACGTCGTCCCGCACGCCTTCATCGAGGGCTGGGCCGTCCGTACGAACAACCCCCCGTCCGGGCATGTCCGGGGCGAGGGCGCGATGCAGGTCTGCGCCGCGTACGAGGGCCAGATGGACAAGCTGGCCGCCAAGCTCTCCATCGACCCGGCCGAACTGCGGCTGCGCAACGCCCTGTCCACCGGCGACATCCTGCCCACCGGACAGACCGTGACCTGCCCCGCCCCCGTCGCGGAACTCCTGGGCGCGGTACGGGACTTCCGGCTCCCGTCACTCCCCAAGGACTCCCCGGAGGACGACTGGCTGCTCCCCGGCGGCCTGGAGGGCGCGGGCGAACCCGGCGCGGTGCGGCGCGGGGTCGGCTATGCGCTGGGCATGGTCCACATGCTCGGCGCCGAGGGCGCGGACGAGGTCTCCACGGCCACGGTCCGGGTCCACGACGGGGTCGCCACCGTCATCTGCGCCGCGGTCGAGACGGGCCAGGGCTTCTCGACACTGGCCCGCCAGGTCGTCCAGGAGACCCTGGGCATCGAGGAGGTCCACGTGGCCTCCGTCGACACCGACCAGCCCCCGGCGGGACCGGCCACGCACGGCCGTCACACCTGGGTCTCCGCCGGAGCGGTCGAACGCGCGGCGAAGATGGTCCGCACCCAGCTGCTCCAGCCGCTGGCCCACCAGTTCGGCATGTCCACCGAACTGCTCCAGATCGCCGACGGCAAGATCACCAGTTACGACGGGGTGCTCTCGACGACCGTCACGGAGGCGATGGACGGCAAGGAGCTCTGGGCCACCGCCCAGTGCCGCCCCCACCCCACGGAGCCGCTGGACGAGTCCGGCCAGGGCGACGCCTTCGTCGGCCTCGCCTTCTGCGCGATCCGCGCGGTGGTGGACGTCGACATCGAGCTCGGCTCGGTCCGCGTCGTGGAGATGGCCGTCGCCCAGGACGTCGGCCGGGTCCTCAACCCGTCCCAGCTGGCGACCCGGATCGAGGCGGGCGTCACCCAGGGCATCGGCACCGCCCTCACGGAGAACCTCCGCACCGCCCGCGGCATCGTCCGCCACCCCGACCTCACGGGTTACGCCCTGCCGACCTCCCTCGACGCGCCGGACATCCGCATCGTCCGACTCGTCGAGGAGCGCGACGTGGTGGCCCCGTTCGGCGCCAAACCCGCCTCCGCGGTCCCCGTGGTGACCTCCCCGGCCGCCGTGGCCGCCGCGGTCCGCTCGGCGACCGGCCGCCCGGTCAACCGCCTCCCGATCCGGCCGCAGGCAGCGGTGGCGGCGGTCAGGTCCTGAGCCCTGTGAGGCACGGAGTCTGCGGAATCACAGGGTCACCAACCTCGTGACTGTGAGTCCCCGGTCCTGAGTACGCGTACTCAGGACCGGGGACGCACGTGCGTCTAGCCTATGGATCGCTAGCGACCGAGCGACCATGGGGGGAACTCATGTCCACACCGATCGGCGGTGCGACGCGAGGGTTATGGATCGAACCGAGCGAGGTGCACAAGGCGGCCGAGGCCGCTCGCAAGGTTGCCCACGACATACCGGAAGACATCAAAGCCCTGTTCACACCGACGGATACGGCTGTCGCCGGGCTGGTGGGTTTCCAGTCCGCCCGCGCGATCGACGACTGCCTGGAGGCGTGGACGAAGGCGCTGCGTTCACTGGCAGGCATGGTGGGAAGCGCGGCGGACGCGGTCAGCGACTCCGGCAAGAGTCTCACGCACGAAGACCAGGAGCGCCGCAAAACGTTCCTCGGTCCCTACGCCCCGGGCGCCAGCCCGCCGAGCCCCTACTCGGCGAACGGGGGTTACTGAGCATGCGGGTCTCGGAACTCCGTGATGCCAAGCCGCTCCTGCTGACGGACGCGGGCGATACCTGGGACGCGTTGGCGGAGCAGTTCACCACTCATGCCGGGGACTTCGGCAAGTATCTGCACCGCCCACTCACTCAGGACGGCGCCTGGGGCGGTGCCACCGCTGAGTCGGCCGCCGACCGACTCGGCCGGATGCAGCGGGGCTTGAATGTCGCCAAGCAGGAACTCGACGGCGTGGGCGACGTGTTGAGGTCCTGCGGTGAAGCGCTCATGACCTACCAAGGCCGGCTCGCGGACGCCGTCGCGGACGCCACGGACGCCCGTTACAAAGTCGCTGACGACGGCACGGTCACCGCCCCGACCGTCGGCGCCGACCACATGATGCCGGGCGACATCGCGATCATGCACCGGGACCAGGCCGCTCGCGCTCAGGGGTACGCCGACCGGATCGGTGACGCCTGGCACGCGGCGCAGGCGGCGGACAAGGAGTACACGGCGGCGATCGAGCTCTTCACCGAGGCGGCCAACCGGTGCGCCAAGGGCGACTGGAGCGCCGGCCTGGTGGAGTTGGCGACCGCGAACGCGCTCCATACCGAGCTGCTGTCCGAGCTCGGGATGCCGGACGGGAAGGCGTCGCCCGACGCCGTACAGGCGTGGTGGGCGGGGCTCTCCCCCAGCCTCCAGGCCGAGCTGGTCCAGGACTACCCGCAGGAGATCGGCAACCGGGACGGCGTACCGATGGCCGACCGGGACCGGGCCAACCGGACCTACCTGCCGATGCTGCTGAGCAGCCTGGAGTCCGACTACGCGTCGGCGACCGGGGATGAGGCGGCGGCCATCAGGGACAAGATCGACGGTGTGAAGGGCATTCGGCAGCAACTGGACCGGGAGCGCGAGCCCCGCCCGTATCTGCTCGGCCTCGGTTCGCAGGGCAACGGCCGCGCCATCGTCTCGTTCGGCAACCCGGACGCCTCGAAGAACGTCTCCGCGTATGTGCCGGGCCTTAACACCAAGCTAAGCGGGCACTTCGCCTCTGCGGACCTGAAACGGGCGAGAGATGTAGCAGATGCCGCGAACGGCATGTACCCGGGCACTACCAGTGCCTCCGTGGTCTGGCTCGGCTATGACGCACCACAACTGGATGGTGTTAAGTGGTCGGCCACTGACGTTATGAGGGACGATGACGCCAAGGCTGGCGCCCCGGCCTACAACAGTTTCCTGAACGGTATTCGGGCGACTCATGAATCCGGATCACCGCATGTGACGGCCATTGGTCACTCCTACGGATCCTTGACCGTGGGCCAGGCCACCCAGCAGCCCGGCGGAATCCCCGCTGACGACGTGGTTCTCGTGGGAAGCCCGAGTGTCGGTGTCGACAAGGCCGCCGATCTCGGCGTGGGTGCCGACCACGTCTACATCGGGGCGGCGGAGAACGACCAGGTGAGCAACCTGCCCACGGGTAACCCTCTGCAGTACGTCACTCCGGGAAGCGAGTACGGCCCCAAGGAGAACTGGTTCGGTACCGACCCGGCCGACGACCATTTCGGAGGGCATCACTTCAGCGTCGCCCCCGGCGAGGACAGCGGTCTCACGGGGCTAGTGACCGGAGATCTGCCCGCGCATTCGATCTACTTCGACAAGGACGCCGGCGGCGATTCCCTGAACAACATTGCGAGCGTCGTGGCTGGTCATGGCGACAAGATCACGACGGTGGCGCCCAGGTGATGCGTGTGAGCAGACCGGCGCGATTGCTGGGGTGTGTGCTGCTGGTGGCAGTGCTTGCGGCTTGTGAGGGCAAGAAGGAACAGGAGAAATCCACGATGGACATGCAACAGGCTGGGCAGCGTGCGGAGGTGATTCTCGACGGCACCATGGCGGCGATTCACCCGGCCGTGAAATGGGTGCACGGAACCACTTCGGAAACGGCATGCAGCACCGGTCTCAACCGGCCGACCGGCACTACGACTGTATTCCGCAGCAGGAACATTCTCACTGTGGTCTCCGAGCAGCGGCGCGGCGAGCTATTGGAGCAGGTCCGGCGATACTGGGAGCACCAGGGCGCCCGGGATTTCAGCGTCTTTTCCGACAAGGACGTGCCACGGATCCGGGCCAGGACCGCTGACGGATTCGCCGTCATCCTGCAAGTCGGCAGTATCGGCAATGTCTTCGTCGAAGCAGGCGTGAGCTGTGTCGAGGATTCCGCGATGACCTATCCAACAGGGACGCCTGGCCAGCCCGGGGGGCCGAACAAAGCAGAGCTGAAGCCGCAGGAGCATTCGGACTTCTGGTCTCCCGGCGAGCCGCCCCGGCGGTAGCGGGAAGTGTTGCCCGGCAGTGACCGGGGACATGGCGGGGCGCGGTGGTGCGGGGTGACCATGGGCGGATGCACCTCTCCTCGGCGGACCGCCCCGAACCCGGCCCCACGCTGGCGCAGCTCCTCGCGCTGATCGCCGCCGGGACGCTCGATGTCGTCGTGGCGCCGTGCGGCACCGGCGTACCCGTGTCCGACGTGGTGCTGCACGACCCCGGTGAGGAGCGGGACGAGGACGCCTGGGCGGCCACCGGGCTGGTCCTGCTCGCGGTCGGCGTGGAGGTCGCCTCGCCCGAGGCGGTCGACGTGCTGCGCGCCGCGGACCATGCCGGAGCGGCGGCCGTGGTGATGCGGCGGGGCGCGCGGGGGCCGCGGGCGGCGCTGCTGGAGGCGGCGGAGCGGGGGCGTACGGCGTTGCTGACCCGGGGGCCCGTGCAGAGCTGGACCGAGGTGCTCGGGCAGTTGCGGACGGCGCTGGTGCACAGCGTCCCGGACCGGTCCGGGAGCGCGGCCGGGGTGGACGGGCTGCGGCTGGGCGATCTGTCGGGGCTGGCCAACACCGTGGCGGACCTCGTCGGCGGCGCGATCACGATCGAGGACCCGCAGTCGCGGGTGCTGGCCTACTCGCGGATGGACCACGAGCCCGACCCGATGCGCCGGCTCACGATCCTGGGCCAGGAGGTGCCCCGCTGGCGGGTCGTCCAGCTGCGGGAGAGCGGCTTCTTCCAGGCGCTGTGGAACACCGACGACGTGGTACGGCTCCCCGCCGACGAGCGGTACGCAGAGCGGCTGGCCGTCGCAGTGCGGCACGGCTCCGAGGTGCTCGGCTCGATCTGGGCGGCGGCCGACGGGCGGCCGCTGGCCGAGGACGCGGTGGCGGCGCTGCGGACGGCGGCCCGCGCCGCCGTCCCGCACCTGTCGCACCACCGGACCTGGGGCCGGGCCGCGGCCTGGGCGCGCGAGGGTTCGGTGCACGCGCTCCTGTCGGGCAACGGGCAGGCCGCGCACGACGTGGGGCTCGTCCGGGGCCGGCCGTACGCCGTGCTGGTGGCGGAGGCCTACGACGGACCGGAACCCGCGCCGGGGGACGCCGGGCAGCGGGCGCAGCGGGTTCTCGACGTACTGGCGCTACAGGCCGCGGCCTACCGGCCGGGGTGCGTGACCGCCCGGTCCGGGCAGCGGCTGTACGTCCTGGTGCCGGCCGTGGACGGCGAGAGCGACCCCGCGCGCACCCTGCTGGCCACGGCCCGTTCCGTGCCCAGGGGCGTGGTCTTCGCCGGAGCCGGGCCCGTGGTCTCGGATCCGGCGGAACTGCCCGCCTCGCGGGACGCCGCGGAGCTGGTGGTGCGGGTGCTGCGGGAGCGCGCCGCGCGGCTGACCCCTCACGGGGCCGGGTCCGCGGTGGCGTCGTACGCGGAGGTCGCGGCCGAGGCGACGGTGCTGCGGCTGCTCGACCGGGTGGAGCCGCTGTGGCAGGAGATGTCGGGGCCGGTGCACGCGATGCTGGAGCATGACCGGTCGCACGGGGCGCGCTACGGCGAGTCCGTCGCCGCGTACCTCGACGCCTTCGGCGACACGGCCGCCGCCGCGCGACACCTCAACGTGCACCCCAATACGCTGCGGTACCGGCTGCGCCGGGCGCGGGAGCTGTTCGGGGTCGACCTGGCCGATCCGGCGGTGCGGTTCCTGGCGGAGACCGGCCTGCGCCTCGGGCCTGCCCGGCCCCGCTCCTGATTCCGGGTCGAACCCCCTTGGTGATCGTTTAGCTGTCGGAGCAGACAGGAACACCGGCCGGTCCTGGTCCTGGCCGACGAAGACATGCCGGGCCCCGCGCACCGAAGCTGGGCACAACAGCCCGCGGTCCCGACAGGCGCGGCGCATGAGCGACCCATCACGTAGGAGTGTGTTCAAGGTGACTTCCGGTCCGGCCCCCCAGCGCAAGCGCGCCCGTGAGGCGGCGCTCGCCCGTGCCGTCGAGGACGGGCTGCTCGGCCCCGGCTCGCCCCTGGTCGGACTGCTCGACGTCGACGGGGTGCTGGCCGCGGTGGACGCGCTGAACGAGGCGTTCGAGGGGCCGGCCACGGTCCACCACACCTTCGCGGCCAAGGCGTGCGGACTGGTGCCGGTGCTCCGGCTGCTCGCGGAGGCGGGCATGGGCTGCGAGGTGGCGTCGCCCGGCGAGCTGGAACAGGCCCTCGCCGCGGGCTTCAGCCACGACCGGCTGGTGTTCGACAGCCCCGCGAAGACCGTCGAGGAGCTGGAGTTCGCCCTTGAGCACGGCATCGCGATCAACCTGGACAACTTCCAGGAGCTCGACCGCGTCGACCGCCTGCTGGCCGGCCGCGAGCCCGCCGGGCCCATCGGCCTCCGGGTGAACCCGCAGGTCGGGGCCGGGGCCATCGGGGCGATGAGCACCGCCACCGCGACGTCCAAATTCGGCGTCGCGCTGCGTGACCCGGGAGCCGTCGACGCGGTGATCGAGGCCTTCACCACGCGCCCCTGGCTCAACCGCCTGCACGCACACGTCGGCTCCCAGGGCTGCCCGCTGCCGCTCATCGCGCAGGGGGTCGGCGCCGCGTACGAGCTGGCGGAACGGATCAACAAGCAGCTGGGGCAGGCCCGGATCACCGGCCTGGACATCGGCGGCGGCCTGCCCGTGAACTTCGACAGCGAGGACGACCGCCCCACCTACACCGACTACGTCACCGAACTGCGCGCCGCCGCCCCCAGCCTCTTCGACGGCCGCTACACCCTCGTCACCGAGTTCGGCCGCTCACTGCTGGCGAAGAGCGGCACCATCGGCTCGGTCGTCGAGTACACCAAGTCGGCCGGCGGCCGGCGGATCGCGGTGACCCACGCCGGGGCCCAGGTGGCCACCCGTACGGTGTTCATGCCCGACTCCTGGCCCCTGCGCGTCGGCGTGTTCGACGCCTCTGGCCGGCCCAAGGAGGGGCCGCTCCAGGTCGTGGACATCGCCGGGCCGTGCTGCTTCGCCGGGGACCTGACCGCGAGCGCCCGCGAGCTTCCGGCGGTCGAGCCCGGGGACGTGGTGGCGCTGTACGACACCGGGGCGTACTACTTTTCCTCGCACTTCTCATACAATTCCCTGCCCAGACCCGCTGTATACGGTTATCGCACCGATTCGGCAGGGCAGGTCCGCCTCGCCATGGTCCGCGAGGCCCAGAGCGTGCGCGAAGTCGTTGAGGAGAGCGGCCTCTCCCACGCGGACGCGCTCGTGGCGCTGTGCGCGCGGGGACCGGAGCGGACACCGAAGAAGGAGGTGGCGGGGTGAAGCACGTTCTCATATCCGCCGACATGGAAGGGGCGACGGGCACCGTCTCCCCGGCGGACGTCACAGCCGGTACACCGCGCTACGAACGCTTCCGCCGACTGCTCACCCAGGACGTCAACGCCGCGGTCGCCGGGTTCGCGGACGCCGGCGCGGACGAGATCGTCGTCAACGACGCGCACTGCGGCATGGACAACGTACTCATCGAGGAACTCGACCCGCGCGCCGTCCTGATCGTCGGCCGGCACAAGCCGCTCGGCATGCTGGAGGGCCTGGCGGAGGGACCCGACGCGGTGGCCTTCGTCGGCTACCACACCGGCGCCGGCGAACAGGGCGTCCTCGCGCACACCTACCTCTCGCACAGCATCCTCGGCGTCCGCATCGACGGCGAGCCCGTCGGAGAGGGCGAGTTCAACGCCCTGGTCGCCGCGGAGGCCGGTGTCCCCGTCGTCCTGGTCACGGGCGACGACGTGACCTGCCGCGAAGCCACCGGGTACGCGCCCGGCTGCCGGACCGTCACCGTGAAGAGGGCGATCTCCCGGCACGCCGCCGTCTGCCGCACCCCGGCCGTCACGAGCGCCGACATCCGCCGCGAGGCCGCGGCAGCCCTCTCGGCGCCCCCGCGCCGGCCCGTCGCACGCCCCGTGCCGCACGTGGTGGAGGTCGACGTGGACAGCCCGCACCTCGCGGACCGCGCGAGCGCACTGTCCGGAGTCGCACTGGCCGGCCCCCGCACCGTCCGTATGGACACCCCGGACGCCGTGACGGCGCTGCGCCGTTTCCGGGCGCTCAGCTGGGTGATCGGCGGCGGTCGCGAGGGCGACTGGACCTGAGGACCCGGCGGTCCGGCGGCCCGGTGCCGGTGCCGCCCGAACGCCGCTCCGACGGCGCGCACGCCCCCCGCCTTGTACGACGTTGCCCATGACCTGGAGCTGCCATGACTTCCTCCGTACCGCAGAGAACGCCGCAGAAGACGCCGCAGAAGAGTTCGCAGAAAACGCCGCAGGGCCCGCAGCCGGAACTCAGCCGTTCGCTGCGCAACCGCCATATGTCGATGATCGCGATCGGCGGCGCGATCGGCGCCGGACTGTTCGTCGGCAGCGGCTCGGTGATCAAGACCGCGGGGCCCGCCGCGATCGTCTCGTACTGCCTGGCCGGCGCGCTCGTGCTGTGCACCATGCGGATGCTCGGTGAGATGGTCGTGGCGAGGCCCTCCTCGGGCTCCTTCGCCGACTACGCCCGTACCGCCATCGGGCCGTGGGCGGGCTTCACCATCGGATGGCTGTACTGGTACTACTACGTCATCATCGTGGCCGTGGAGGCCGTCGCGGGCGCGGCGATCCTGCACGCGTGGATCGGGCTGCCGCTCTGGGTGCTGGCCATGGGCCTGATGGTCGTGATGACCGCGACCAACCTGCTCTCCGTGAAGTCGTTCGGTGAGTTCGAGTTCTGGTTCTCCTCCGTCAAGGTCGCCGCGATCGTGGCGTTCCTGATCGTCGGCGGCCTCTACGTCTTCGGCGGCTGGCCGGGCTCGTCCTTCGACTTCTCCAACCTGACCGCGCACGGCGGCTTCGCGCCGAACGGATTCACCGCGATCTTCTCCGCGATCGTCGTGGTCATCTTCGCGTTCGGCGGAGCCGAGATCGTCACCATCGCGGCCGCCGAGAGCAAGGAGCCCGAGCGCTCGGTGGCCCGCGCCACCACCGGGATCATCTGGCGGATCATCCTCTTCTACGTCGGCTCCATCGTCCTCGTCGTCACCATCGTTCCGTGGGACAGCGCCAAGGTCCTGGCCAGCCCGTACGTCGCCGCCTGGAAGATCATCGGGCTGCCGGGCGCGGGCGTCGTGATGGACATCGTGATCCTCACGGCCGTGCTGAGCGTGCTCAACTCCTCGGTCTACGTCTCCTCGCGGATGCTGCGGGCGCTCGCCACCTACGGCGACGCCCCCACCTGGCTGGTGGCGACGAACAAGCGCCAGGTCCCGGCCCGCGCGATCCTGGCCGGAACGGCGGTCGGCTGGATCTCCGTCCTCCTGGCCTACCTGTCGCCGGACACCGTCTTCACCTATCTGGTGAACTCCTCCGGCGCGATCGCCATCTTCATGTACCTCATGATCGGCGTGTCCCAGCTGCGTATGCGCCGCCGGCTGGAGCGCGAGGAGCCCGAGCGGCTGACCCTGCGCATGTGGCTCTTCCCGTACCTGACCTGGGTGGTGATGGCCGGATTCGCCGCCGTACTGGTGGCCATGGCCGTCATCGGTGACCAGCGCACCCAGCTGTTCACCAGCCTCGGCAGCCTGGCCGTCGTCCTTATCGCGTACGCGGTGCGCAGGGCGCGCGGCAGCCGTCCGGTCCCGGACGCCGGGGCCACCGCCTGACCCGTCACGCGGAACCGCCCGCCCCCGCGTCCTTCCGGACGAGGGGGCGGGCGGTTCCGTATACCGAGGCCGTGACCGGAATCGAACCGGTGTAACTCGAGTTGCAGTCGAGCCCCTAAGCCTCTCGGGCACACGGCCGTGCGTTGTTCCGGTACCGACCGTAGGCGCCCGTGACCACGGCCGCCAAGAGCGCGGGCCGTCCCGCAACGCGACTGCCACACCCCGTTCATGAACAGCCGTCCGGTCCTACGACCAAGGGACCAGAACGGGAGGGACTCGCGACAGGGTCCAAGGGGGATTTTGCCCCTTACTCTAGGGTTCATGACCGCCCTGGAACCGCGTGACGCCGAGGTCTCGGCCCGCCCTGAAGACATCGATGGCCTGCATCGGATCATGGTCGCGGGGGCGGCGGAAGGGGTGCTCGGGCGCACCTACCGGGCGCTGAGCATCGGCATCGTCTCCGTCGTGTTCCTGATCGCCTTCGAGGCCACCGCCGTGGGGACCGCGATGCCGGTCGCCGCCCGTGAGCTGCACGGCATCCCGCTCTACGCGTTCGCGTTCTCGGCGTACTTCACCACCAGCCTCTTCGCCATGGTGCTCTCCGGCCAGTGGGCCGACCGGCGCGGCCCGCTGGGACCGCTCGCCGCCGGGATCAGCGCCTTCGGGCTGGGCCTGCTGCTGTCCGGGACCGCGGGCACCATGTGGATGTTCATCGCGGGGCGGGCCGTGCAGGGGCTCGGCGGTGGGCTGGTGATCGTCGCGCTGTACGTGGTGGTCAGCCGGGCCTACCCGGAGCCGCTGCGGCCCGCGATCATGGCCGGGTTCGCCGCGAGCTGGGTGATCCCGTCCGTCGTCGGGCCGCTGGCCTCCGGGAGCGTGACCGAGCACCTGGGCTGGCGCTGGGTCTTCGTCGGCATCCCGGTCCTGGTGGTCTTCCCGCTGGCGCTCGCGCTGCCCGCGATCCGGCGCATGGCGTCCGGGCCCGCGGACCCGGCGGCGCCCGTCGAACCGTTCGACCGCCGGCGCGTCGTGCTCGCGCTGGGCATCTCGCTGGGCGCGGGGCTGCTCCAGTACGCCGGTCAGGAGCGGAACTGGTTCTCGCTGCTGCCGCTCGTCGCCGGGGTCGCCCTGCTCGTCCCCGCGGTGCGCGGTCTGCTCCCCCGGGGCACCGGACGGGCGGCGCGCGGGCTGCCCTCCGTGGTGCTGCTGCGCGGGGTGGCGGCCGGTTCGTTCATCGCCGCCGAGTCGTTCGTCCCCCTGATGCTGGTCACCCAGCGCGGACTGTCCCCGACGATGGCCGGACTGTCGCTCGCGGCCGGTGGCGGGACCTGGGCGCTTGGCTCGTTCCTCCAGTCCCGGCCGCGCCTGGAGCCGCACCGGGAGCGGCTGATGGTGGCCGGCATGGTGCTGGTCGCCGCGGCGATCGCGGCCGCGCCCACCGTGCTGATCGACGGGGTGCCGGTCTGGACGGTCGCCGCGGCCTGGGCGGTCGGCTGCCTCGGCATGGGCACGGTGACCGCGTCGACGAGCGTGCTGCTGCTGAAACTGTCCGCACCGCATGAGGCGGGGGCGAACTCCGCGGCCCTGCAGATCTCGGACGGCCTCTCCAACGCCCTGCTGCTGGCCGCCGGCGGCGCGGCGTTCGGCGCGCTCGGCGGGGGAGCGGTGGGCGCCGTGCACGAGGCGGTTGAGGCGGGGTCCTCCGGCTCGCACCCGGGGGCGTTCGCGGTGGTGTTCCTGCCGATGGCGGGGGTCGCGCTGGTGGGGGCGTGGGTGGCTACGCGGGTGCGCGAGCGGTGAACGATACCGTCCTGGTATGGGCATGAACCTGCACCTTCGCGACGATCAGGCCGAGGCTCTCCGGCAGCGTGCCGACTTGGAGGGGGTTAGCGTGCACACGATCGTGCTTCGGGCCGTCGACGAGTACCTGGCCGGCTCTGCCCGACAGGCCGACGTCGCCCGATCGGCGAAGGAACAAGCGGCCAGGTGGAGCGAACTCATGAAGCGGCTCAAGTGAACTGTGGGCTGGTCATCGCGGTCGCCACAGGCGAAACGGACGAGGTGAAGGTCATCTCCCAGGGGTTGCGCGACCTGGTCACCGGTCACGTGTGAGAGCCGTCGCACTTCGTCCCGGGGTGGCGGCGTCCAGGGCGGATCGCCCGCCGTCCCCCGGTAGGGTGGCCCGGTTGTCGTATCGCGTGCGTGCCCGTCCCGGCCCGTGCGGACAGCACCCCACGTACCCGAGAGACCCGAACCGGAGACCGTGACTACTACCGCCTCCCACCACCTCTCACCCGCCTTTCCCGGCCGCGCCCCCTGGGGTACGGCCGGGAAGCTGCGAGCCTGGCAGCAGGGCGCCATGGAGAGGTACATCCAGGAGCAGCCGCGCGATTTCCTCGCCGTCGCGACCCCCGGCGCCGGTAAGACCACCTTCGCGCTGACCCTCGCGTCATGGCTGCTGCACCACCACGTCGTGCAGCAGGTCACCGTCGTGGCACCGACCGAGCACCTCAAGAAGCAGTGGGCGGAGGCCGCCGCCCGGATAGGGATCAAGCTCGACCCCGACTACAGCGCCGGCCCCGTGAGCAAGGAGTACCACGGGGTCGCCGTCACGTACGCGGGTGTCGGGGTCCGCCCGATGCTGCACCGCAACCGGTGCGAGCAGCGCAAGACCCTGGTGATCCTCGACGAGATCCACCACGCCGGTGACTCGAAGTCCTGGGGCGAGGCGTGCCAGGAGGCGTTCGACCCGGCGACCCGCCGGCTGGCGCTCACCGGGACGCCGTTCCGCTCCGACACCAACCCGATCCCCTTCGTCGTCTACGAGGAGGGGAACGACGGCATCCGGCGGTCCTCCGCCGACTACACCTACGGCTACGGCAACGCGCTGGCCGACGGCGTGGTCCGTCCGGTGATCTTCCTCAGCTACAGCGGCAACATGCGCTGGCGCACCAAGGCCGGTGACGAGATCGCCGCCCGGCTCGGCGAGCCGATGACCAAGGACGCCATCGGGCAGGCCTGGCGCACCGCGCTCTCGCCCACCGGCGACTGGATCCCCAATGTGCTCAGCGCCGCCGACAAGCGGCTGACCGAGGTCCGCAAGGGCATTCCGGACGCGGGCGGCCTGGTCATCGCGACCGACCAGGAGTCCGCCCGCGAGTACGCCAAGATCCTCAAGAAGGTGACCGGCGAGAAGGCCACCGTCGTCCTGTCCGACGAGAAGGCCGCGTCCAAGCGGATCGACGCGTTCACCGAGGACGGCTCGCGCTGGATGGTCGCCGTCCGGATGGTGTCGGAGGGCGTCGACGTGCCGCGCCTCGCGGTCGGCGTGTACGCCACCACCATCTCGACGCCGCTCTTCTTCGCCCAGGCCGTCGGCCGCTTCGTGCGCTCCCGCAAGCGCGGCGAGACCGCCTCGGTCTTCGTACCGACGATCCCGATGCTGCTCGACTTCGCCAACGAGATGGAGGTCGAACGGGACCACGTCCTCGACAAGCCCAAGAAGGGCAGCGAGGAGGAGAACCCGTTCGCGGAGGAGGACAAACTCCTCGCCGACGCGGAGAAGCTGGAGGACGAGGAGACCGAGGAGCAACTGCCCTTCGAGGCCCTCGAATCCGACGCGGTCTTCGACCGGGTGCTGTACGACGGTGCCGAGTTCGGCATGCAGGCGCACCCGGGCAGCGAGGAGGAGCAGGACTACCTCGGGATCCCGGGGCTGCTGGAGCCCGACCAGGTGCAGCTGCTGCTCCAGAAGCGGCAGACCCGGCAGATCGCGCACAGCCGCCAGAAGCCGGCCTCCGAGGCCGACCTGCTGGAGAAGCCGGCCGAGGACCGGCCGGTGGTCACGCACAAGCAGCTGCTGAGCCTGCGCAAGCAGCTGAACACCATGGTGTCGGCCTACACGCACCAGAGCGGCAAGCCGCACGGGGTCATCCACACCGAGCTGCGGCGGGTGTGCGGCGGGCCGCCGAGCGCGGAGGCCACCGCAGGGCAGATCGAGCAGCGGATCAGGAAGGTCCAGGAGTGGGCCACCCGCATGACGTGAGCCCGCCGGAAACGCGTGGGCACCGGCCCGGGGCACAGGACAGCCGTCCTCGCCCCGGGCCGGTGTCATGAGCGGACCGGCTTCAACGGGCTGAGGCCGGTGTCATGAGAGAGCCCGCCGCTACCAGACGAACGGTGCGGACTGGCTGGTCGTCGCCACGCACGGCACGGTGGCCGACGTCGGGGACGAGGCCACGATCCGCAGCGACCAGTTGGAGGTGGTCGGGGGAGTGGGCAGCACCGTGGAGTTGGTGCTGTCCCCGGCCGCGAGGGTGCCAGAGGTCAGCTTCAGCGGGCCGAGGGTGATCGGATTCCCGCCGCTCAGACCGGGGTTGGTCTTCGCGGAGAACTGGACCTGACTGGTGACGCCGCCCGAGGTCTTGGTGAGGGTCAGCGTCGTGGTGATGCTGTTCGGGTCGGCGCTCGTGCCGGCCGGCATCGTGATCGCCGTGGAGGTGATCTTGATGGTCTTACTGGTGCCCGAGTCCGCGGCGGTCAGCGTGGCGAGACCGCTGCCCCAGGAGCCGCAGTTGTAGCTCGCCGTAGCGGTGAGCGGGGTGACGGCCGAGGCGGTCGGGGACGACAGCGCGAGCATGGCACCGACGGCACACGCGGCGCCCGCCACCAGCGGCAGGCGTCTTCGGCCCGGGGTGTGACGTGAAGAGATCGACATGACGGGTGGAACTCCTTCCGGTTGAATTCCGCAGATTCGCTGGATCGGTACCAGCCTGCGGATCTGCGTGCCGGGCCCGGCATGTCGGGTGCAGTGAAACGGTGATCTTCGAAGATGTCAACGGATGCGCCGAAAACGCGTGCTGAAATGCTTTTCTGCCATTTCCGAAAGGATCAATTCGGTCTCTCTTGACTTCTCTGCACCGGAGCTCCTCAATGTGCGCAATCAATGGGCCATGAAAGGGTGTCAGGTGATCCGACGTCGAAGACCCGGGGTGACCGGTCTGCTCGCAGCCTGCTTCGTACTGTCGCTGGGCTGTGTCGGAGCCGCCGCGCCGCTTCCCCCGCACCACGCCACGGCGGCCGCGGCCGGCACGGTGACCCCGACCGTCCACTGCACCCTGCCCGCGGGCCAGGGCGAGGCGACCGGGCCGCAGGAGATGAACGTCGAGCTGTCGCCCGCGGTCGTCGCCCCGGGCGGCAAGGTGCACGCCAGGGTGACGCTCGGCGCGTCCCCCGCCACCAGCGCCATCGCCCTGGACGACGTGCCGACCATCCCCAGCCTCGACCTCGCGATGTCCGGCGGGGCCACCGGCACCGTCACCGTGCGGGGCGCCGAGTTCACCATGGACGTGCCGGCCGGGCAGCCCATCGAGATCCCCGCGTACGAGGGCGACTTCCTGGTTCCGGTGGACGCCTCCGGCGAGATATCGCTCGCCCCGGTCCGCACCCTCACCCAGACCAAGGTCCTCGGATCGGTCTTCGAGACACCGTGCGACGTCGTCGGTGACGTGGGCAGCGTCGGCACCGTCACCGCGGAGGGCTCCACCTCGGAACCCGCCACCCTGACCGCCCCGGCAGACCCGGTACGCCCCAACACCGCCGTCAAGCTGCGCGGTTCGCAGTGGACGCCGGACGGCACCCCCGTACCGTCGCTCTGCGCGGCGGGCGGTGGCGGCTGCGACCCGCTGAAGTTCACCTCGAACACCCTGCGGATCGACTCCTACGGCACGCTCACCGGCACCGCGACCCTGGGCGAGGCCGGGGCGGTGCCCGACGGCAGATACGAGGTGAAGGTGAACGACGGTACGAAGGAGGCCACCGCACCCCTCACCGTCGAGGCCGTCGCGGCAGGCAACCGGGAGATCTCACTGTCGGCGGACAGCGGCCCGGTCGGCAGCGTGGTCACCGTCAGCGGCCGGAACTACAACCCGGACCGCTGGATCAACATCATCGGCCTCGACGCGGCGGGCACCGGGCTCGACGACAGCGCGGTCTACGTCAAGAGCGGCCCGGACGGCACCTTCGCCGTCGAGTTCACCGTCATCTCCGACGCCGTCGTCGCCGTCCAGGCCGACGAGGGCAACGACCCGGCGACCGTCCGCACGGCGCCGTTCACCGTCACCAAAGAAGGCGGCGGCGGGGACGACGGCGGCACGGCGGAGCAGCAACTGACCACCGAGGTCAGGGCCGGGACGCTGGCCATGACCCAGACCGGCGACACCGTCGACTTCGGCACCACGGTCCTCGGCGCGGACACCGGTGCGCAGCGGGCCCGGCTCAACCGGGTCGAGGTGGAGGACGCCAGAGGCGTCAACAGCGGATGGTCGCTGACCGCCACCCTGAGCCGCTTCACGAGCGCCGACGGGAACATCATCCCGGCCTATGCCGTGCGCTGGACCCCGGCCTGCTCGGCACAGGACGGGAGCGTGGGGACACCGGTGGCCGGAGCGCCCACGGCGCTCGGGAGCGAGGCGGCGAGCCTCTGCCGGGTCGATCCGGACGGATCACGTCCGTTCACCGGCGGGAAGTTCGACGCCGACGCCGATCTCGCCCTCACCGTTCCCGAATTCACCCGGCCCGGAGACTACAGCGCCACCCTGACCCTGACCCTGCTGTAACGGAGGAAATCCTTCAGGACGCCCGATCGCTCCATACGGCAATGGAGCGGCCGGGCGTTTCCCGTTCCGCGTCCGCATCATTCCGCCCATTCCCATCATCCGCATTCCGCTTCCTTTGGAGGAGCCGTATGTTCGCGCATCACAGACCCGCCGGCACGAGAAGACCGGGTGGCTCGGCATTACGCCGCGCCGTCGCACTCGGCGCCACCACCCTGCTCGTCTGGACCGGCGGATCCGCCGCCCTGGCACCCCTCGCCCACGCCGGTACGGTCACCCCGACCGTGCACTGCACCCTGCCCGCCGGCCAGGGCGAGGCGACCGGGCCGCAGCAGATGAACGTAGAACTCACCCCCGACGTCGTCGACCCGGGCGGCAAGGTCCACGCCAAGGTGACGCTCGGCCCGTCCCCCGCCACCAGCGGGCTCAGCCTCAACGACGTACCCACCACCCCGAGCCTCGACCTCGCCATGTCCGGCGGCGCCACCGGCACGGTGACCGTCACAGGGCCCCAGGTCTCCCTCGACATCCCGTCCGGGAAACCGATCGAGATCCCGCCGTACGAAGGGGACTTCATCGTCCCCGCCAACGCGAGCGGGCCGGTCTCCTTCACCCCGCTGCGCAACCTCACCCGTACCAAGGTGCTCGGCGGCACCTACGAGACGCCGTGCGTCGTGACCGCGGGCGGCGGGTCCATCGGCACCGTGACCGTGGAGGGCAGCGCCGGACAGCCGGCCACGCTGATCGCCCCCACCACCCCGGTGCGCCCGTCCACCGCGGTCACCCTGGCGGGCAGCCGCTGGACCCCGTCCGCCACCCCCGTACCGTCGCTCTGCGCGCCGGACGGCGGCGGCTGCGACCCGGCCAAGTTCGCCTCCTCCACCCTCAAGATCGACGGCTCCGGGCAGCTGACCGGCAACGCCGTGCTCGCGGAGGCGGGCGCCGTGCCGGACGGCTCGTACCTGGTGAAGGTCGGCGACGGTACGAAGGAGACGACCGCGCCGCTGACCGTCCGCGCCTTCGTCCCCGACGGGCCCCGCGCGATCGCGCTGTCCCGGAGCAGCGGGCCGGTCGGCAGCGTCATCACCGTCACCGGGAGCAACTACTTCCAGGACCGGTGGATCAACACGGTCGCCCTCGACGCGAGCGGGGCGACCCTCGACGACACCGCCGTCTACGTGAAGAGCGGGTCCGACGGGAAGTTCCGCGTCGAGCTCACCGTCTCGGACCCGGCCATCGCCTCGGTCCAGGTCGACGAGGCCAACGACCCGGCGACCGTACTCACCGCGCCGTTCACCGTGACCGAGGCCACCGCGACGCTCTCGGCGGGCACGGCCAAGGTCAAACCGGGCGGGTCCATCGGCGTCTCCGGCGACGGCTGGCCGTCCGGCGTCACCCCGGTCGCCGAGCTGTGCGCCGCCGACGGCACCGGCTGCGACGCGGCCCGGATCAGCGGCTCCACCCTCCGGATCACCGCCGACGGCAACCTGAGCGGCACGGTCACCGTCGCCGGCTCCACCCCCCGCGCCGTGTACGCGCTCCGCGTCACCGCCGGCAGCTCGGAGGCCCTCACCCAGCTGACCGTCTCACCGACGTACATCGTCCTCACCCCGGCGGCCGGCCCGAAGGGCACCGCGGTCACCGTCCTGGGACAGGGCTTCGCGAAGGTCGCGACCGTGTCGATCGTCGGTCTGCGGGCCGACGGCTCACAGACCTCCGATCCGGTGCGGACCAAGGTGGTCGGCCTCGACGGGGCCTTCTCGCAGACCTTCACCGTCAAGGCGGCCGACACCGTCGCGATCCGGGTCCGCGAGGTCCTCGTCAACCCGCGCACCGAGACGGCCGCCTTCACCGTCCAGGACGGCACGGTCCCGGCCGGCCCGTCCTTCGCGCTCTCGCCGCCCGAAGGACCGGTCGGCACCGTGGTCCAGGTGACCGGCCGGGGCTTCGCCCCCGTCGCCACGGTCTCCGTGACCGGACGCACCGCGGACGGGAAGCAGACCTCCGACTCCTACGTCACCCGGATCATCGGGCTCGACGGCACCTTCGCCCTCAACTTCACCGTCCGGGACCCGGCGACGAAGTCGATCCGGGCCTGCGAAGTGCTCGTGAACGGTAAAACCGTCCAGCAATTGTTCACGGTGAGTTAACGCTGGTTCACATCTGATGTACGGAGCGTCGCGAGGGAGTCGGCCGACATGGACGCGCGTAGATCCGCGCCATCCGGCCGACGCCCCGCTGACCGGCACTTATGCTCGCGGCGCACAAGCGCTTTTCCGCAGGCGCCCGGATTCTGGACGAGGTCTTCCGCTGAGCGGACTGGCTCGCTACTGTCCCAAAAATGTGAACGCCCCGTGGCAACGCCGCCGCGGAGCGCAGCCGGTGCCTTGGCCAGGCCGGCGGCCTCTCCGTGCGTCGCCGCTGGGACCGGTGACGCACAATCCGTGGGAACCAGCCGCCGCCGCTCACCAAAGAGGAGAGGGCGTCGTGACCGCGGAGACCTCGCAGACGCTCGACCGGGGACTGCGTGTCCTCAAACTGCTTGCCGACACCGACCACGGACTGACGGTCACCGAGTTGTCGAACAAACTCGGCGTCAACCGCACCGTGGTCTACCGCCTGCTCGCCACCCTGGAGCAACACACCCTGATCCGGCGCGATTTGGGCGGCAGAGCCAGAGTCGGCCTGGGCGTACTGCGCCTGGGCCGCCAGGTGCACCCGCTCGTCCGCGAGGCCGCGCTGCCCGCGCTGCGCTCGCTGGCGGAGGACATAGGGGCCACGGCCCACCTCACGCTCGTCGACGGCACGGACGCGCTGGCCGTCGCGGTCGTCGAACCGACCTGGACGGACTACCACGTCGCGTACCGGGCCGGCTTCCGCCACCCGCTCGACCGGGGCGCCGCGGGCCGGGCCATCCTCGCGGCCCGGCAGAAGCCGGTGGGCGAAACCGCGTTCACCCTCACCCACGGTGAGCTGGAAGCCGGGGCGAGCGGTGCGGCGGCCGCGCTGATGGGGGTGACGGGGGTCGAGGGCAGCGTCGGCGTCGTGATGCTCGCGGACGCGGTCCCGGAACGGGTGGGCCCCCGCGTGGTGGACGCGGCCCGGGAAGTAGCGGACGCGCTTCGTTGACGCGGGGCCCTTGGGGTGCGGGGTTCCGTCCTCAATCGCCGGACGGGCTTGTTTGTGCGGGTCCCCCGCTGGGCGCCCTGTCCGGTGGGTGGGGGTTCGGGGTCCCTCCGGGGCGTCTCCTCGAACGACGAACGTGCGGGGGGTACGCATTGCGTACCCGGGTCTGTGTTCGTCGTTCTGCGGGGACTCCCCTGCACGCCCCCGAACCCGGCCGCCGTGCGTCTGCGGCAGCACTCCGGCCGGTGTGCAGACGCGACTGGGCCTGGGGTGGGGACGTGCAGGGGAGTCCCCGCAGAAAATGGCGTACGACCCGGGTCCCTCACGTACCCGGGTGAACACGCCATTTTTGAGGAGACGCCCCGGAGGGGCACCACCCCCCACCCACCGGACAGGCGCACCCCGCGGGGGACCCGCACTCAAGCCCGTCCGGCGATTGAGGACGGAACCCCGCACCACAGCACCCCGCACCCCGACAGGGCACACCGCACACCGCACAGGCGGGTCCGGTTAGATTGGGCGGGTGCTCACACGTCTCTCGCGCCCCCGCACCCTCGCCCTCTGCGCCCTGCCCGTGCTCGCCCTCTTCGGCGTGGCCGCCTTCGCGCCGCTGCCGTTCACGCTGGCGCAGCCCGGTACGACGGCGAATGTGCTCGGGGACGACAAGGGGGCCCCTGTGATCACCATCGAGGGCACCCCCACCCGGCCCACCAAG
This sequence comes from Streptomyces sp. NPDC104307, assembly GCF_055584045.1. Taxonomy (NCBI): domain Bacteria; kingdom Bacillati; phylum Actinomycetota; class Actinomycetes; order Kitasatosporales; family Streptomycetaceae; genus Streptomyces; species Streptomyces sp. NPDC104307. Next base: position 646,055 of record NZ_JBVJMU010000002.1, on the reverse strand, counting down.
GGCCAGCTGCGGATGACGACGATCGTGGCGACCGGGCCCGACGCCGATGTCGGGATCAGTGACGTGATCGACAGCTGGTTCCGTACGGACCGGGCGGTCATGCCCCGGGACTCGATCTACCCGAGCGGCGGCTCCGAGAAGGAGATCGAGAAGCACAACCTGGACGACATGGTGGAGTCGCAGGACTCGGCCGTGGACGCCGCGCTGAACTACCTCGGCAGGAAGCCAGGATCCGTCGACGTCACCCTGCACCTCGCCGACGTGGGCGGCCCGAGCGCGGGACTGTTCTTCGCGCTCGGGATCGTCGACAAGCTCGACGGCGACGGCTCCGGGGGCGATCTCACCGGCGGCCGCACCATCGCCGGCACGGGCACCATCGAGGCGGACGGCAAGGTCGGCGCGGTCGGCGGCGTCTCGCTGAAGACGCAGGCGGCCCGCCGGGACGGGGCGAGTGTGTTCCTCGTGCCGAAGGCGGAGTGCAAGGAGGCGCACGCCGAGCTTCCCGACGGGCTGCGGCTGATCCCGGTCACGACTCTGAAGGGCGCGGTCTCCTCGCTGCGGGCACTGGATCACGGGGGCAAGGTCCCGAGCTGCTGACCTGCCGTTCCACGTGGTGCGAGGGCTCATCCGGACCGGCGCCCGGTTCGTCGTCCATCGTCCGCCAGGCCGGGAAGACCAGCGGGCTCAGTGTCGCGAGCAGGTAGCACCCGCCCATCGCCAGCAGCGCCCCCGAGGCGCCCGCGCTCTCCACCAGCAGCCCGGCCGCGAGACCGCCCACCGGCATGGCCAGCTCGCAGCCGGCGGTGATCGCTCCGGAGACCCGGCTGCGCAGCGCGTCGGGGACGCTCCCGTAGATCACCGTCGTCAGGATCGGGTTCAGCACGCCGCCCGCGATCCCGCTCAGCACCATCGTCACGGCCAGCGGCGGCGTCGTGCCGGTGAGCGCCGCGACCAGGAACCTCGGCGCCCCGCACAGCACCACGCAGACGCTGAACACGGTGCGCCGTGAGTAGCGGTGCCCCACCGCCCCGTACAGCAGGGCCCCGGTCAGGCCGCCCGCCCCGAACAGCGCGGTGAGCAGTCCCAGATCCCGGGCCCCGCCGAGTTCGGCCGAGGCGTGGACCGGCAGCAGGACGGCGGCCCAGCCCTGGTCGGTGCCGTTCATGATCAGGACCATCACGACGACGCCCAGCAGCAGCCGGTTGCCGAACAAGTAGGCGTAGCCTTCGCGTAGTTCGCGCTTGTAGGTGGGCAGCGAGACCGGTTCGGCGGTCCTGACCGGTTCGGCCGCGCGCACGCCCCGTAGCCCTGCCGCGATGAGCGCGGCGGAGGTGAGGAAGGTGGCCGCGTCCAGCAGCAGTACGGTCTCCGCGCCGACCAGCGCGATCAGCACCCCGGCCAGCGCGGCGCCGACCATCCTGGCCCCGCGCGAGACCGCGTCGAAGAGGCTGGCGGCGCGGGGGAGTGTGGTGCCGGCGTGTTCGGCGAGGTCGGGTACCAGGACGTAGCGCGCGGTGTTGCCGGGCGTGTGGAACAGCCCGTTGACGGCCATCAGGGTGCAGAGCATCCAGAAGGTGAGGGCGTCGGCGTAGTGGAGCAACGGCACTGCGGCGACGGCCAGTCCGCACACCGTGTCGGAGGCTACGGAGACCCGGCGGCGGCCGATCCGGTCGATGACGGGACCGCCGATCAGGGCGGAGACGACGATCGGGAGGGTCGCGCAGAAGGCGACGAGCCCGGCCCGGCCGGCGCTGCCCGTGGTTTCGAGGACGAACCACGGAACGCCGATGAGGGTGAGTGAAGTACCGGCGGTGGATATGGAGTTGGCGGACAGTACGGCGACGAGAGGTAGCCGGTTCCGCGTGTTCTTCCCCCCGTCCACGGGCTACGCCGTTCGAGCGGTGCGGGTCGGTGCGGCGGATCCGTCCGGCAGCAGGCGCAGTCCCAACTCGACCATGGTCAGGCCGAGTCGGGTGCGCAGTCCGGTGCGCGGGGAGTGGTTGTCGGTGCCGGCCCGGGGGTGCGCGAGGCGGAAGTCGGCTGCTTGGCGCCGGAGTTCGGCGGAACGGATGGTGTGCAGCTGGAGGTGCGTCTCGGGATGCATGGCTCTGTGGTCCCCTCGGTCAGGTCGTTCGACGGGTCATTCGGCGGGGCGTGGGAAGACGTGCAGGTGGGTGCGGACCAGGGCGGAACCCTCGGTGCCCTCCGGGACCCGGCCCCAGTAGCTCTCGATGAGCTCGTGGACCTTCTCCGCCATTTCCAGGGCGAGTTCGGGTGTGAGGCGCATCTTGAAGTCGCTCAGGTCGGAGGAGCGCACCCACTCCTTGGGCCATTCGTGCGTGGTGCCGAGCCAGGTGTTCAGCTCCTGGGCGTGCCGGGTGGCGCTCTCGTGCAGGACGACTCCCATGGCGCCGCGGATCTCCGGGTCCGGGTCGCGGAGGAAGTCCGCACTGTGGTCGAACGCGATGCCTCCGTGGGCGGCCTTCCACCACCGCTCGCGGCCCTTGCCGCGCTCCGGGTCGTCCTCCACGAAGCCGTAGGAGGCGAGCTGCCGCAGGTGGTAGCTGGTGGCGCCGCTGGACTCGCCGAGCCGGTCCGCCAAGCCGGACGCCGTCGCCGGGCCGAACTCCCGCAGGGCGGTCAGCAGCCGCATCCGCAGGGGGTGGGCAAGGCCGCGCAGGGAGCGGGCGTCCACCGTGTGCATGTCCGGGGCGCCGTCCCGACCGGTCTCTTTCTCTGTCATGCCCCAACCATAGAGTTACAAAGGAAGCTTTGCAACAGGTTCTTTGCATCGACTCCTTTGTAACTCTGGGCGGACGGCCCCCGTCCCTCACCCCGTCCTGATGAACCCCTCCGCGACCAGCCAGTCCTTCGCCACCTGGTGCGGGTCGTCCCCGTCGACGTCCACCTTGGCGTTCAGCTCCTGCGCCACCTCCGTGGTCAGCCGGGCGCTGAGCGGGTCCAGCAGGGCGGCGATCACCGGGTACTTCTCGAAGGTCGGGGTGTGGATGACGGGCGCCGCGTTGTAGTTGGGGAAGAAGTGCTTGTTGTCCGTCAGCACATCGAGGTTCATCGCCTTGATCCGGCCGTCGGTGGTGAACACCTCTCCCAGCAGGCAGGAGTTGGACTTCGACACCTGGGTGTAGACGATCCCGGCGTCCATCTTCTTGATGTTGCCGCCGGGGATCGACATCCCGTACGCCTTCTCCATGCCCGGCAGCCCGTCGTTGCGGGAGGCGAACTCGTTCTCCACACAGACCGTCACCGCCGAGGGGTTCTTCTTCGCCAGCGCGGCGACGTCGGAGAGCGTCTTGAGGTGGTACTTCGCGTTGTTCCGCTTGCTGATGGCGAGCGCGTACGTGTTGTTCAGGGTGGACTGCGGCAGCCACGTCACCCCGTTCTTCCGGTCCGCGTCGCGCACCGCCTCCCACTGCTTCAGCGGGCTGATGATCGGCTTCGAATGTCCCAGATAGGTGATCCAGGCGGTGCCGGTGTACTCGTACATCGCATCGGCGTCGCCCTGGCGGATCGCCTCGCGCGCGCTGATCGAACCGGGCAGGTTCGTCCGGTCGAGCACCTCGGCCCCGGCGGCCTTGAAGATCAGGCCGATCATCTGGCCCAGGATGATGTTCTCGCTGAAGTTCTTCGACGTGACGGTCAGCGAGGCGCCGTCCAGCGGCTCGCCCTTCCCCACCGACCCCGGCTTCACGTCGTCGACCATCGGGGACCCGCTCTTCAGGCCGCACCCGGAGAGCACCAGCGCCAGGGCGGCCGCCGCCACCGACGCCGTACGCATCCGCCTCCTCCTCATTACCCCGCCTCCAGTCCGCGCGGTGTCAGCGCGACCTCGACCAGCGACGCCAGCCAGTCCACCAGCAGCGCCAGCACCACGGTGAGTACGGAACCGAGGACCAGCACCGGCATCCGCTGGGTCTGGATGCCCGAGGTGATCAGGTCGCCGAGCCCGCCGCCGCCCCCGAACGTCGCCAGGGTCGCCGTGCCCACGTTGAGCACCAGCGCGGTCCGTACCCCGGCCAGGATCAGCGGCACCGCGAGCGGCAGTTCGACCTTGGAGAGCGTCCCCATCGCGGACATCCCGATCCCGCGCGAGGCCTCCACCAGGGTCGGCTCGATCGCCTTCAGACCGGCGACGGTGTTGGAGAGCACCGGCAGCACCGCGTAGATCACCATGCCGGTGATCGCCGTCGAGGGGCCGATGCCCAGCCAGATGACCAGCAGCGCAAGCAGCCCGATCGCCGGGGTCGCCTGGCCGATGTTGGCGATCGCGGTGACCACCGGGGCCGCCTTGTTCAGCCCCCGCCGGGTCAGCGCGATGCCCAGCGGGATGGCGATGATCAGCACCCAGAAGGTCGAGATGGCGGTCAGCCTGACGTGCTGCCACCAGCGCAGTTCGACGGTGTCGCCCGCGAGGGAGTTCTCCGCGATGGCGTCGAGGTGGACGTTGTTGATCCATACGTAGGTGACGATCAGGACCACCGCGAGCGCTGCGGGCACCGTCACCAGCTTGCGCCAGGTGATCCGGCGGGCCGGCCGGGCCGAGGCGGGCGGCGGCTCCTCCTCCTCGTCACGGAAGGCGTGGCCCTTGACGTCGTGCTCGCCGGGCGGGCGGTCCCGGTCGGACGCGGGGACCGGACCGGTGGGGCCGGGGCTGGAAGGAGAGGGGGAGCGAGAGCTGGGAGTCATACGTCCGCACCGCCCTCCAGCTCCTGCACGGTCTGATGGCTGCGCTGGTCATCGAGCTGGTGCTGGTGCTCGATGGCGGTGAGCCGGTCGGCCTCCAGCAGTTCGTGCACGGAGTTCATCAGGGTGTGCATGTCGACGACCCCGATGAACTCGCCGCGCCGCCCGGTCACCGCGACCCGCCCGCCGCTGTCGGTCAGCACCGCCTCCAGCGCGTCGTGCAGCGTGGCGTCCCTGGTCACCGTGTCGTGCACCAACTGCCCGGCCCGCGCCAGTGAACCGCGGGCGCGCATCAGGTCGCCGCGCCGCAGCCACTTGTAGGGGCGGTTCCTGCGGTCCAGCATCAGCAGTTCGTTGTGCGGGCCGCCGCCCAGCTTGTTGAAGACCGACTGGAGCGGGTCGTCGACCGTCACCGTCGGGAACTCGGCGATCTCCACGTCCCGTACCCGGGTGAGATTGAGCCGCTTCAGCGCCGCACCGGCCCCGACGAAGCCCGAGACGAAGTCGTCCGTCGGGTTGGTCAGGATGGCCTCCGGGGTGTCGAACTGCGCGATGTGCGAGCGCTCGCGCAGCACGGCGATCCGGTCACCCAGCTTGATGGCCTCGTCGAAGTCGTGGGTGACGAAGACGATGGTCTTGTGCAGTTCGTGCTGGAGCCGGATCAGCTCGTCCTGGAGGTGGTCGCGGGTGATCGGGTCGACCGCGCCGAACGGTTCGTCCATCAGCAGCACCGGCGGATCGGCGGCCAGCGCCCGCGCCACGCCCACCCGCTGCTGCTGACCGCCGGAGAGTGCACGCGGATAGCGGCCGTGGAACTCGCGCGGGTCGAGCCCGACCAGATCGAGCATCTCCTCGACCCGGTCCTTCACCTTCGACTTCGACCAGCCGATCATCTTCGGCACCAGGGCGATGTTCTCCGCGACCGTCATGTGCGGGAAGAGCCCGGACGACTGGATCGCGTACCCGATCTTCCGGCGCAGCTTCACCGGATCCATGTCGGTGACGTCCTCGTCGCCGATCCGGATGCGGCCGGACGTCGGCTCGATCAGCCGGTTGATCATCTTCAGCGTGGTCGACTTCCCGCAGCCGGACGGGCCTACGAGGATCACGGTCTCGCCGGCCTTGATGTCCATCGAGACGTTGTCCACGGCCGGGCTCGGGTTGCCCGGGTAGAGCTTGGTCAGGTTCTCCAGCTGGATGGTGGCGCCGGAGGTGGTGTCCACGGCGGGTTTCTCCTCGGCTTCCGCCTCGGTCTCAGACACGGATCCCCCTCGGGATGGTGAGCCGCCCCAGCAGTACGTACGCGGCGTCGAAGAGCAGGGCGAGGACGACGATGCCGAGCGTGCCCGCGAGCACCTGGTTGATCGCGTTGGCGCTGCCCAGCGAGGCGATCCCGCGGAAGATCTCGTTGCCGAGCCCCGGCCCGGAGGCGTACGCGGCGATGGCGGCGATGCCCATCAGCATCTGGGTCGAGACCCGGATGCCGGTGAGGATCGGTGGCCAGGCGAGCGGCAGCTCCACCTTGCAGAGCCGGGCGATCCGCGACATCCCGATGCCCTTCGCCGCGTCCACCAGCGCCGGGTCGACGCCGCGCAGCCCGACGATGGAGTTCCGGACGATGGGCAGCAGCCCGTACAGCGTCAGGGTGATCACGGTCGGCGCCACACCCAGTCCGACCAGCGGGATCAGCAGACCGATCGCGGCGAGGGACGGAATGGTCAGGATGGCCGCCGTCGAGGTGATCGCCAGGGAGCCGCCCCAGCCGCTGCGATAGCTGACGACACCGATCAGGACGCCGAGCACCGTCGCGATGACCATGCACTGGAACACGGCGCTGACGTGCTGGAACGCGTCGGTGAGCAGCTGCTGGTGCCGATTGCCCAGATACTCCCAGAAGCTCAACGCGGCACTCCTCGGCTCAGTTGACGTCCTCCGCCGCCTGTTCGACGAGGGGGATGATGCGCAGGGGTACGGGGTTCTCCATGACGATGGCCGTGGAGGCCCGGACAATGCCATCAAATCCGACAACGAGGTCGATCACCCGTTGGAGATCCGCGTTGGAGCGGGCCACGAGCCGGCAGAACATATCGCCCTGTCCGGTGGTGGTGTGCAGTTCGAGTACCTCCGGTACGCCACTCAAGTGCGCCCGCACGTCGGTCCCTTGACCCTGTTTGATCTCCAGCGTCGCGAAGGCGGTGACCGGGTAGCCGAGGGCCGCGGGGTCCACGTCCGGACCGAATCCGCGGATGACGCCATTCGATTGAAGACGGTCGAGGCGCGCCTGCACCGTCCCGCGCGCCACGCCGAGCCTGCGCGAAGCCTCCAGTACCCCGATCCTGGGTTCACGCGCCAGCAGCACGATGAGCCGCCCGTCCAGGTGATCGATGGCCAAGGTCTGCCTCCGGGGAGTCGCAGGGATGGTCAGCATGTACAGATAGCCCGCTCATCATGGTCAACCACTGCACAGACTGCCCAGTGATTTCGCAAACTGTTGCGCACCTTGCGAAGCGGGGAGACCCTTCGGACATGACTGAGACGATGCACAGCACCCCCGACAGTGCACGGCAGGCCGACCCCTTCCCGGTCAAGGGAATGGACGCCGTCGTCTTCGCCGTCGGCAACGCCAAGCAGGCCGCGCACTACTACTCCACCGCCTTCGGCATGAAGCTGGTCGCCTACTCCGGACCGGAGAACGGCAGCCGCGAGACGGCCAGTTACGTCCTGACCACCGGCTCCGCCCGCTTCGTCTTCACGTCCGTCATCAAGCCGGCCACGGACCACGGCCGCTTCCTGGCAGACCACGTCACCGAGCACGGCGACGGCGTCGTCGACCTGGCCATCGAGGTCCCGGACGCCCGCGCCGCCTACGCCTACGCGGTCGAGCACGGTGCCCACGGCCTGACCGAGCCGCACGAGGTGAAGGACGAGCACGGCACGGTCGTCCTGGCCGCCATCGCCACGTACGGCAAGACCCGCCACACGCTCGTCGAGCGCGGCGGCTACGACGGCCCCTACCTCCCCGGCTACGCCGCCGCCGAGCCCATCGTCGCGCCGCCCGCCAAGCGCACCTTCCAGGCCATCGACCACTGCGTCGGCAACGTCGAGCTCGGCCGGATGAACGAGTGGGTCGGCTTCTACAACAAGGTCATGGGCTTCACCAACATGAAGGAGTTCGTGGGCGACGACATCGCCACCGAGTACTCCGCGCTCATGTCCAAGGTGGTCGCGGACGGCACCCTCAAGGTCAAGTTCCCGATCAACGAGCCGGCCGTCGCCAAGAAGAAGTCCCAGATCGACGAGTACCTGGAGTTCTACGGCAGCGCGGGCGTCCAGCACATCGCGCTCGCCACGAACGACATCGTCGCCTCCGTGAAGGCGATGCGTGAGGCCGGCGTCCAGTTCCTGGACACCCCGGACTCGTACTACGACACGCTGGGCGAGTGGGCCGGCGAGACCCGGGTGCCGGTGGAGACCCTGCGCGAGCAGAAGATCCTGGTGGACCGCGACGAGGACGGCTACCTGCTCCAGATCTTCACCAAGCCGGTCCAGGACCGGCCGACGGTGTTCTTCGAGATGATCGAGCGCCACGGCTCGATGGGCTTCGGCAAGGGCAACTTCAAGGCCCTGTTCGAGGCGATCGAGCGCGAGCAGGAGCGCCGCGGCAACCTCTGAGCGATGCCGTAGTACGACGACGGGCGGGCCGGATTCCTTCCGGCCCGCCCGTCGGTCTCCCGCCGGCAGGGCCGTGTCGAACTGCTCCCCGGACTCGACCTTTCACGGCGCTGAGCGCCCACGTGTCCCGGGTCAGGCGTGACAGAAGGAGGCTTGGTCACGCCTGGTCACGCCTGGTCACGCCTGGTCACGCCTGGTCACGCCTGGTTCGCCGCGGCGCTCCGGCGCTCGCCGGTGACCTTCGAGGACGGCAGACGGCCGGCCTTGGATGTGCCCCGGAACGTGTCGCCGTCGACCGTCACGTCGAAGGCCAGGTTCAGCCGCATGGGCTTGGTGACGGACTGCTTCCAGGTGAGCCGGTCTCCGGTGAGGGCGACGTCGGCCAGCGGTACTTCCTCACCGGCTCCGTGGGCGACCCCGGTCAGGGCGCCGTCCTGCCGACGGAGTTCGACCACGGCCTTCATCTTGCCGATGGGGGTGGAGATGGAGAGGTTCCAGGTGCCTTCGACGGACATGCTGATGTTCTTCCTGACTGGTCAAGGGGGTGGGCGACTGGGCCGTGACGGGCGTGGGCCGCGTGTTCAGAGGGCGGCGGGTGCCGGGCCCTGAGGCCGCCAGACCGTGCCGCGCCGCTCGTGGGCGAAGAGCTCTTCGACGGCGTGCGCGATGCGGGGGCCGGCCTCGCGCTCCAGCAGGTACAGGCCGAGGTCGAGCCCGGAGGTGACGCCCGCGCCGGTGATCAGGTCGCCGTCGTCCACGATCCGGGCGCGGACGGCGTGGGCGCCGGTGGCGTCCAGCATGTCGAGGCCCAGGTGGTGGGTGGTGGCGTGGCGGCCCTCCAGCAGCCCGGCCATGGCCAGGACGAGCGAGCCGCCGCAGACGGTGGCGACCGTGATGCCGGGGTCGTCCATCGCCTGCTTGAGGAGTGCGGGCAGCCCGGTGCTCAGCGTGCGGCCCAGAAGCACCGGGATGAACTCGTCCTGCTTCCACTCCCCGGCGCCCACCTCCTCCTCCGGGACCTCGCCCGGCTCGCCGACCCGGCCGGAGGCGCCGGGCACCACGACCATGTCCGCGCGTTCCAGGTCGAGGGCTCCGGTGGCGCGCAGCGCCATCCCTCCGGTGCCGCTGATGACCTCGCGTGGCCCCTCCGCGGAGACCAGCTCGACGGTCACCGCCCCGTCCGACGCCGAGCCACCGGCGTACAGGACCTCGTAGGGGGCGATGGCGTCGAGCGGGTCGAAGCCGTCGAACAGAACGATCTGGACGTGCATGGGGTGGTTCCTCCGGCGTCGGCTTCCTTCTCGGACGCTTCGAAGTCAACCGGCTGTAGCCGTGATCGCACAGTGGCAAGAATGACAGGTTTCAACGGGATAACGCCACAGGCTCTCGGAGAGCCTTGAAGGCCATCGAAGAGCTTTGAACTGCGGCAACGTCACCACGCTCGCCACCGGTCCGGATTCACCGAGCCAGTGACGAGGTAGATTCCAGCCATGCACACCGTCGCCGTTCTCGCGCTGGATCGGGTGATCCCGTTCGATCTGTCCACCCCGATCGAGGTCTTCTCCCGGACCCGCCTGCCCGACGGGCGCCCCGGCTACCGGATCCGGGTGTGCGCCGAGAGCGACGAGATCGACGCTGGATTCTTCACCCTGCGTGCCCCCTGGGGGCTGGAGGCTCTCCAGGAAGCGGATACGGTCATCGTGCCTGGTGTCACCGATCCCGCGACCCCCGTCCCTGCCCTCGTGCGGGACGCGCTGCGGTCAGCCGCTGCCGGCGGCACACGGATCGCCTCCATCTGCACGGGCACCTTCCCCCTCGCCGCCACCGGGCTCCTCGACGGGCTGCGAGTGACGACGCACTGGCGAGCGGCGGGCCTGCTGGCCGCCACCCATCCGGACATCGACGTCGATCCGGACGTCCTCTACGTCGACAACGGCCAGTTCCTCACCTCGGCCGGCGCGGCCGCAGGCATAGATCTGTGCCTGCACATGATCCGCCATGACTACGGCTCCGCCGTCGCCGCGGACGCCGCCCGCCTCTCGGTCATGCCTCTCGAACGAGAAGGCGGTCAGGCCCAGTTCATCGTCCACGACCACGCGCCCACACCGCAGGGCTCCGAGCTGGAAGCCCTGCTCGACTGGCTACGGGAGAACCTGGCCCGCGAGCTCAGTCTCGCTGACATCGCCGCGCGGGCCGGGACCAGCACCCGGACCCTGATCAGGCGCTTCCGCGACCAGACGGGCATAACCCCACTCCAATGGCTCCACCGAGCCCGCATCCGCCAGGCACAGCACCTCCTCGAAACCACCGGGCACTCCGTCGAACGCATCGGCAGCCAGGTCGGCTTCGGCTCCCCCACCGCCTTCCGCGACCGCTTCAAACGCACCACCGGTGTCAGCCCGCAGACCTACCGGCGCACGTTCAGCTGACAATGGCCCCACCGGCCCTCCATCGCGCGGGCGCGGACCGCCCCGGGACGTCCCGTGCCCGACGTGATGCCCACCTCAGGGAAGCCGCTTGGCCTCCGCGACGAAGGCGCCCCAGGCCTGGTTCCCGATGAGGAGGGCGGGGCCGGCGGGGTTCTTGCTGTCGCGGACGGCGGTGCGGGGGCCGGGGGCGAGGTCGGCGACCTCTATGCAGTCGCCTCCCGACGATCCGCCGCCGCTGTAGCTGCTCTTGCGCCAGACGGCACGGCCAAGTTCGGTAGCGAGCATGGTGGTTACCTCTTCCTGGCGGCTAAAGCTTGAGTCTGATCCGGTGGATGAGGTCATTACTGTCCACGGGGCTCAACGCCACCGATCTCAATGAGTCGAACGCGAGCGTATAACGGCCCGTTTCGGCAGGGGTCTCCATGTGCAGTGTTCCGGTGACGTGCTCAACGCAAACGACGTCGGAAAAGGTGGGCGTGGGAAAGCCGAACACGACGAATGCCCCGACGAGCCCGGCGTGAGCGCCCGCGCTGAAGGGCACGACCTGGATCTCGATGTTCGGACGCTCGCCGAGCTCCAGCAACTGGTCGAGTTGTGGCCTCATCACGGAGGCACCGCCCACCTCGCTGCGCAGGGCTGCCTCCCCCTCGATCACGCAGATGCGCGGCGCTTGCTCGCGCGCGAGCACTTCTTGCCGTTGCATCCTCATGCCGACGAGCTCGTCGATGCGCTCGGGGCTGAGCATCTCAGGATTGGCCCGATACAAGGCTCTTGCGTAGTCGGGCGTCTGGAACAGCCCGGCAACCAGGAGCGGCTGAAAGGACCGGATGTAGTCCGACGTCTGCTCGTAGTCGATGTGATCCGCGTACGAGGGGAGCGTCGTGCCCAGGTTTCGTGTCCATCCGCGTTCGTTGCGGCGCCGGGCAAGCGTTACCAGGTCCTCGATGAGTACATCGTCCTGCACCCCGTAGAACGTCAGCAGGTCGCGTAGTTCACCGAGGGAGATACCGAGGTGTGCGTTCTCGATGCGACTGATCTTCGATCGGTGGCATCCGATCCGGTCAGCGGCCTCCTCCGGAGACCTTCCGGCCGCTTCACGGAGCTGGACGAGTGTTGTGGCAAGCCTTCGCCGTCGGACAGAAGGCCGGGAATCGACCATGCGTACCCCCCTTTATGAATGGTGACGGGCCAAGGGTAGTAGCCACAAAAGATCTTGGAACGGTTTCCTATTGATTCGGTTGCGGTGAGGACGGGTTCCGAGACACTCTGGATTCGTAACTCACCGCAACTGTGTTGTTGCGAAAGGTGAGTTTTTGCGCACGCAAAAGACCCCCGCGACCTGCGCCGGTCCGGGGGCGTGGCCCACGCCCTCACAGGAGCGTCGACATGAAGCATGTTATCGACTGGCTGTTTGGTCCGCTGCTGCGGTCCATGAATCCGCCCCCTCAACTCAGCCCCCTCCCACCGCCCTTCCCCGCCAAGTCCCGGTCCGGGGCCATCGCTCTGGCGGACACCCGGCTGGCCGCCGCGCGCGGTCCGTACTCGCCCGCCGCCTGGGCCCGGTGGGAGCGGGCCGCGATCCGGCAACGACGGGCGCACCGGACCGTGTTGTGGCTGGCATCCCACGGTATCGACGCGGGGCCGCGCGTCATTCACGGTGTGGTGGTCGGGCGGTGACGCCGGAACAGGTGGTGCGGCGGTGGAGTCGTCGCCCCCGTCAGGTCGGGCGGGCGCGTGCCGAGTTGCGTACGGCACTGGCACGTTGGGAGATGGCGGCGCTCACCGACACCGCGTCGCTCGTCCTGTCGGAGTTACTCACCAACGCCGGGCGGCATGCCCGGGTCTCGCCGGGGCGGGAGATCGAGACCCGGTTCGTCCGGCTGTCGGACGGGGTGCGGATCGAGGTGCACGACGCCTCGGCCGTCCGGCCTGTCGGCCGCGAACCCGCACTGGACGCGTGCGACGGGCGCGGGCTCTTCCTCGTGGCCGCGCTGGCGGACCGCTGACCGGATCGGCCCGGGGAAAGCCGTCTGGGCGGAGTGCGGGCTCCCCGCAGCGGGCGGAGGCGCCCGGGATGCCGACTGAACAGCTCCGGTGCGCGGTACGGATGAGGCGCGGCGACCTCGTGCACGTACAGGGGGAGTGGCGCGAGGTGAGCGCTGTGCGGCTGGACCGGTTCGCGACCGGCGGCATGGCGGTGGTGCTGGCCTTCACCGGCGGCGGGCGGCCCCTGCGGGTGCCCGCGGATCGGCTGGTCACGGTATCGGCCCCGGAGCCGTCCGGGTTCCCGGGCTGGGTGTTCGTCGAGGACACGTCCGAGAGCCCGGTGATACACGAGACGGAGTGCGTCACCTGCGGCGAGGGACCGGAGCCGTCCGTACCGGAGGCCGTAGCCGTCCGGCACGTATGGCGCGCCGAGCATGCCGTCCGGACAGGGCACACCCGCTTCCTGGTCCTGCGCGTCGGGCTGCTGCGCGCGGTCGCGGGCCCCTCCGCGGGGGCGGGCAGCCCGTGGGTGCTGAGCGATGGGGCGAGGGAGCGTGATGCCTCGACGTAGACGTAGGTGACGCAGCGGCCGGTGAGGGGCTGTCGGCGGACCGGGCCACACGCTACCTGCTCACCGGCTGCACCGGCCCGGAGCCGCCGGACGTCCAGGCACCGTCCGATGTCCTGTTTCTCACGCGCCGGGACAGGCGCGATCGCGGAGCTGACGGCCCTGCGCCGGTACGGTCCTGATAGCCCTGACCAGCGACAACGATGTGCATGGCAGCCCGTCCTCCATCGCAGTGTTTGAATGGACCGTCGTTCCGGCTGAGCAAGGAGAAGCGCAGTGCCCCTGGTGTCTGTTGTGATGCCCGTGTACAACTCGGCAGCCACCGTCGGCGCTGCCATCCGGTCGGTGCTCACACAGACCCACAGCGACCTTGAGCTCCTGGTCACCGACGACAAGTCCTCTGATGACTCCATGGATCTGCTCATGGAGTTCGCCCGGCAGGACAAGCGCGTCCTGCCGGAGTCGGCACCCGAACGGGGCGGTGCCGGCCGGGCGCGCAACCTCGCTATTCAGCGGGCCCGGGGTGACTACGTCGCGTTCCTCGACAGTGACGACATGTGGCTGCCGGAGAAGACGGAGCGGCAGATCGAATTCGCTGCCGCGGGCAGCGCGCCCTTGACGTTCACCTCGTACTTCAAGATGGACGCCGACTACGACGGCGAGAGCACCGACTTCGTTCCGAACGGCCGGGTGGTCCGGGCGACAGGGCACGTGGACTACCGCGCGATGCTGGTCCGGGACCACATCGGAGCGCTGACCGCCATGTACGACCGCAACGTCCTGGGCACGAGGCTGATGCCGGAGATGCGCAAGCGCCAGGACTACGCGCTGTGGCTGTCGATCATGCGCGACGGCGCCGACGCCCGGGGCCTCGCCGAACCGCTCGCGGTGTACCGGGCACACCAGGCGGGATCGCTGTCCTCCAACAAGCTCTCGCTCGTCCCGTACAACTGGAACCTGTACCGCGAGCACGAGCACCTCTCGGTTCCCCGGGCGACGCGCGCACTGGCCGGCGCGGTGTGGCAGTCGCTGCGGAACTCGCGCGTCTGAGTCCGGACCGCACCCGGGAGGCGGGTGCGGTCCGGGAGCCGGGGGCGACAACTCTGAGCGATGCCGGAAGTCGACCCGCTACAGTCGGTGGTGCAGCAGACTTGGCGCCCAGTGCCCACATGGTCTGCTGCACCACCTGTGCGGCAACGGATCAGGAGTCACGGTGTACCCCCTGGGGGCGCGAGCTATCTGCGTCGAGCTGGAGAACTGAGAACTTCCTCAGTCCCTGTTCTCGGCCCGGCTCGGCGTGTGATCACTCTCCCTGCACCCTCCGTGACTCTTCCGTGAGGCCATACCGCCATGCGCTCGACGCAGATCCGACAGACGTTCACCGACTTCTTCACCTCCCGTGGTCACCAGCTGGTCCCCTCCAGCCCGCTGGTCCCCGACGACCCCACCCTGTTGCTCGCGAACGCCGGGATGAACCAGTTCAAGCCCTACTTCCTGGGCGAGACCACCCCCGCCTTCCCCCGCGCGACCAGCATCCAGAAGTGCGCCCGCACCTCCGATATCGACAACGTCGGCCGCACCAACCGGCACGCCACGTTCTTCGAGATGATGGGCAACTTCTCCTTCGGCGACTACTTCAAGGAAGACGCCATCGCCTACGCCTGGGAACTCCTCACCCAGGGCTACGGGCTGGAGAAGGACAAGCTCTGGATCACCGTCTACGAGGACGACGACGAGGCCGAGCACATCTGGCGCCGCATCGGCGTCCCCGCGAACCGTATCCAGCGCCTTGGCATGGGGGACAACTACTGGTCCATGGGCGTTCCTGGCCCCTGCGGGCCGTGCTCGGAGGTCAACTACGACCGAGGTCCGGCCTTCGGCGAGGAGGGCGGCCCGGCCGTCGACGGCGAGCGCTACGTCGAGATCTGGAACCTGGTCTTCATGCAGTTCCAGCGTGGCGAGGGCGACAGGAAGGGCAACTTCCCCATCCTCGGCGAGCTCGACCGCAAGGGCGTCGACACCGGCCTGGGCCTGGACCGGCTCGCCGCGATCCTCCAGGACGCCCAGAACGTGTGCACCACCGACTTGCTGCTGCCCACCCTGAACGCCGTGCAGGACCTCGCCGGCCGCGCGATGCCGTCCGAGGGCGAGGAGAAGGTCTCCTTCCAGGTCGTCGCCGAGCATGCCCGCTCCATGGCCTACCTCATCGCCGACGGCGTGCTGCCCGCCAAGGACGGCCGCGGCTACGTCCTGCGCCGCCTGATGCGCCGCGCGATCCGCCACGCCCGCCTGCTCGGCATCGACGGCCCCGTCCTGCCCCCGGTGACCGCCCGCGTGATCCGCAATCTCGGCGGCGTCTGGCCCGAGCTGACCGGGCAGGCATCGCTGATCGAGCAGGTCGTCGCCGCCGAGGAGGAATCCTTCAGCCGCACCCTCACCCAGGGCACCCGGCTCCTGGACGCCGCGATCAGCCGTACCCAGCACAGCGGCTCGGCCGCGCTGACCGGCGAGACCGCCTTCGAACTCGCCGACACCTACGGCTTCCCCGTCGAACTCACCGTCGAGGCCGCCCGGGACGCCGGACTGAACGTCGACGAAGACCGCTTCGCCACCCTTCTGGACGAGCAGCGCACGCGCGCCAAGGCCGGCGGCAAGGCCAGGACTTCCCAGGCGCTGAAGAAACAGGACACCTATCGCGAACTGTCCGCCGCCCTCCCGCGGACCGAGTTCCTCGGATACGAGCACCTGTCCGCTGAGGCCACGGTCACCGGGCTCATCTCCGGCGGCGCGGTCGTGCCCAGCGCCGGCCAGGGCACAGAGGTCGAGCTGGTCCTGAACCGCTCACCTTTCTACGCCGAAGCCGGCGGGCAGATCGGCGACACCGGCGCTCTCAACCTGAGCGACGGCACCGTCGTACGCATCACCGACACCCGCTACGGCCTGGAAGGATTCCGCGTCCACACCGCCCGCGTCCTGGACGGCGAACTGACCACCGGCGCGAGCGGCGAAGCCGTTGTCGACGCCGACCGCCGGGCCGGCCTGATGCGTTCACACTCCGCCACCCACATCCTGCACGCCGTCGTCATGGCCACCCTCGGCGACCACGCCCGCCAGCAGGGCTCGCTCGTCGAACCCGACCGGCTCCGCTTCGACTTCGCCCACTTCAGTGCACTCACCCCCGACCAGCTCACCCAGATCGAGCAGACCGTCAACGGCCATGTTCTCGACGACCCTGCGGTCCGCGCCTGGCACGCCGACCGTGCCGAGGCCGAGGCCGCCGGAGCGATCGCCCTGTTCGGCGAGAAGTACGGCGACACAGTCCGCATCGTCGACATCGGCGACTTCTCCCGTGAGCTGTGCGGCGGTACCCACGTCGCTCACGGCTCCCAGGTCGGCACCTTCCGCCTGCTCACCGAATCCTCTATCGGCTCCAACCTCCGCCGCGTCGAAGCCCTCACCGGCCACGGCACCATCACCCACCTCGACACCGAACGACGACTGCTGACCGAACTCTCCGGCCTGCTCGGCACCCGGCCCGCCGAGGCCCCCGACGTCCTGCACAAGCGCCTGGAAGCGCTCGCCTCCGCCCAGAGTGAACTGGCCCGCCACCGTACGGCCGAACTCGGCCGGATTGCGGCAGACCTGGCGGGCGATGCTCGGACTTCCGGGCGGGGCCGCCTCCTCGTCCAGCCCGTCACCGGCATCGCCTCCGACGAACTGCGCTCCCTGGCCGCCGACACCGTCACGCGCCTGGGAACCGGGGTGGCCATCGTCATCCTGGCTACCGAACACCAGGGCAAGGCCCTGCTGGTGGCCGCCGTCTCGCCCGCTCTGCATCAGACCGGGGCTGAGGCGAGCCGGCTCCTCACCGAAGCGGCACGGATCGTCGGCGGCGGATCCGGCGGACGAGGGGCAATCGCCAACGCAGGCGGCCGTGCCCCCGAACGCCTGGGCCAGGCACTGGCCATCGCCGGCCAGGAAGCTGAGCGTCTACTGAACGGCTGACACAGGCTCCGTACTCACGTGCTGGTGCTGCCGCGGGCGCTCGCGGTGCACGACGTCCGCCTCTGACGCACCGTTCGCCAAGCCATGAGGGCGGCTGGTCAGCCGAGCACACCCGCGTCGACGCCGATCCTTTTCACGCACGCGTCTTCGGTGGCCAGCAGGGTGATCACGCCCTTCTGGATGTCCATGTGCGACGCCACCATGGACCAGCCGCGCTGTTTGAGGACCACCCGGGTCTCGCCGACGGCGTCCGTGCCCTTGCTGTTCTCCCGGGGCGGCTGCCAGTCGCGCTCGCGGAGCTCGCTCACCACTTTTTCGAATCGGGTGAGGTCAACGGGCGTGGTTTTGGTACCGAAGCCCTTGAACGCGACGCCGCACGATGCCAGAGAGTCGTCCGTCCGCTCCTCGGTCGAGCGGGCGTAGTCCGGAGCGTTGTCCGGAACGCCCGCGTTCGCGGCCGAGGAGTCGAGGTCTGCGCGCACGGCCTTCTCCGGGAGAGGGCCCGTGCCCTCGGGCCGGGGCGCCGCCGACGACGGGGCGGGGGCTTCGGTACCGGCGTCGTCCGTGCCGCAGCCCGCGGCCCCGACGGCTATGACGGCCAGCGCCAAAGCGGCCCATTTCGTCCTGCTCACGTGTCCCCTCCCAAGTCGCGGGCGCGTGCGCCCCCGCGCGTCCGGGGAGGAGTCTGTCACGCGGCGCTTCGCGTCCTCGCGCTACGCCGGAAGCATCGCGCGGCGTCCCGGCGCGGCGGACGACTGTGCGGTCTTCCCGCCGTCCACCCAAGGTTCACCCGAGGCCCAGTCACCCTGGCGCGGACGCAGAACCCTGGCGGGGCTCCGGTCGTCGGATCGGGGCCCCGCCGCTAAGACCGCCGCCGTGACAGAGCTTGATCGGCCGGCTCGTGCGGCTCGGCTCCTCTCACACGCCGATGAGCAGCGGATCAGTCCTCTGTGGCGAACTCCTCGGCGTCGGCGGCGAACTCGGCGGCGTCGGAAAGGACGCTGGTGATGTCACCGGACAGCCAGCCGACCAGGAAGTCGACCGCGCCCACGGGAAGTGCGACCCGCCGGGGCCGCCGGGCTGAGTGTTCGTCGAGGACGCGTTCGACAGCCCGGCGGTGCACGAAACGGAGTGCACCACGTGTGGGGAGGGCCCGGAGCCTGCCGCGTCGCCGGGTGTTGCCGTACGGCACCTGTGGTGCGCCGAGCACGCGGCGCGGACAGGGCGCACCGGGTTCCTGGTCCTGCGCGTGGGGCTGCGGTGGGCGCGTGACGTTGACTACAACGCCTGGCCCCGGGACAAACGCAGAGGTCCCGCCAATCCCAAGTACCGTGCCGATGTTGCCGGTGACGAAGGGAAAGGAGAGGCACAGAAATTCACTGATGCCGTAATCCTGAGAAAGCAGAAGGAGATTGGCGAGTGGCTCGCCAGCTCCAAGAAGAAGCTCGTTTTCCCGGCACACTTCAGCGAGGCCACTGGAATGAGTTTGAGCCGGGAGAATTTCAAGCAGGGAACCGCGGAGCAGTGGGTCACCGGGGTTCAAGTGGTCCTGAATCGCGATCCGTCCGCAGTGAGTGGTTATAGAGTCCTCACGTCCTACCCCATTCCCTAGTTCAAGAGTAGGTTCAAAAAAGTGGCAACGTCGACCGATCGCTTCCGAGAACTTCGGCGTCTCCTGTCTTCCTACGAATCGACAGGTTTCGCCTTCGATGACACTGAGAGCTGCCCGGGGGACGCGCTGTGTGCCTATCTCAGGCAAACGGCTTCAGACCCGGGGCGCGTAGCCGAGGCTCTGGCCGAAATCGAAGATCTTCTCGCGGTCGGCCTGTTCAACGACGAGATCGCGGAAGACGTCGACCTCCTTCCCAAGATCAACCCACCCGTCGGAGGAACGGTGGAAGGATGCCTTGCTGTCATCTACGGTCACCTCCGAAGGAGCCTGGAGGGTCCGACAGCATCTCCTCGCACGCCGCCTCAAACCGCATGGGAGTGGGCAGAGCGATTCCCGGAACTGTCACAGATGCTGGGAGCGTACTTCCACCAGGATTTCCCGCTGGAGTACTCCTCACACAGAGAAGCCCTCGACGACTACATCTCGGACACACCTGAGAGCGACCTCCAACAAGCGGCAGAAGAAATCCGCGAATTTCTCACTCTCAACGAGTCGGATCAATCGCTCAAAAATCGGCGAGTGCGCTGGGGCTTGGAGGTTCCCCGCCTCCGGGCGTACGGCTGCGCCAATGGTTGGTGGACGTGCGGGAAATTATCCTTAACCAGTAAAGAGTAACTCTGCGCTGTCCCTCATGCCGCCTGCTCGGTGGACAGCCCGTAGACGGCCTCCATCCACTGGGCCAGGCCGTACATCACCGAGCAGACGTCGAGGTGCGTGAGCGCCTGGCGCAGGTAGGGGGGCATGGCGCCGTTGGCGGCCACTGACGCGGCCGGCTCGCGTCGCACAAGGCTGACGGGCCCAGGCTGCGAACCGGGGCCCGTGTGCAAGGCAGCGGAGTGCTGAGCGCGGACGTGCTCCCTGATCGCCGTGGCTAATTGCCGCCGTCCGCCGCGTAGCGGAGGAACACGCTTGTGTCGACGGTCCATTCACCTACCGTGACGATGTCGCCGAACGCGTACTCCATCGTGTTGGTGTAGCGGGCGTCGTCTCCGCTACCGGTCGGCTTCCAGTGGTGCAGGACGATGCCTGCGCGCGGGTCGACGATCAGATAGCGCGGAATGCGCATGGCGGGGTAGTCGCGCATCTTGCTCACGTAGTCGTTCTCGGGGTTGGAGCGCGAGACGATCTCGGCGGCAAGGAGAACGTCCGCCGGGTCGATGCCCTGCTCGTCCCCCTCCTCAAGCACCGATTCAGGGATCACGATCACATCGGGGCGTCGCAGGATCCCCAGCACCTGGTCCTCGACATCTCCGCCGGTGTGGGCGACCACTCCGTCGGGCAGTTGGGCGTCGAGCTGCCTCCGCAAACGCAGCGCGGCGAGCTCGTGCCGTTTCACTGGTGACATCATCATGACGATCTCGCCGTGGCTGATCTCCGGGTACTCCAGACCGGGAGGCACGGTGAGTTCTGCGGCGAATTTGCGCAAATGACCGTACACGGTGTCGTTCATGTATTTGATGATAGAGGCCGAGAGTGGCGCAGCTGCCGGTCGAGGCGGGCGGGCGGCTGGGTGGGCCGGACCGTCCGCGCCGCCTCGGGCGGGGCGGGCTCGCGCCGGATGTCAGTGCCCCGACGCCGCCCCCGACGACGAAGGCTTGGCCGCCGATGGTGACGGTGCCGGTGGGCCCGCCGCGCCCTGCTTCGGGGGTGCGGGGGACGGGGCCGGGGACTGCGGCGGGTCGGTTCGCTGCGGGGGCGGGGCCGGGGCCTGGGGTGGTGCCGGTGGGGGTGCGGGCTGCATGTCCTGGGGGCCGCCCGCCGGGGGCAGGCCCATGGTGTCCAGGGCCTCCTGCGCGCTCGGGGCGTCCAGCGGCGAGAACCGGGGGTTGGTGCGGAGCGCGGCCTCCAGGTTGCGGCGGGCCGGGCCGAAGTCCCTCAGCGCGCGCTGGACCATGCCGAGGTGGTACGCGTACGAGGCGTTCTGGCCGCCCGTGTCGACCGCCTTCCGCGCGTACTCCAGAGCCGAGTCCGAATCGCCCGAGCGGTGCAGCGCCCAGCCCAGCGCGTCGGCCACCGCCGCGCTGCGGTGCCCGAGGTCCCACTCCGCGCGCAACTCCTCCACCGCCGCGTCCGCGTCACCGTGGGCGGCCTCGAAGCGGCCGAGGAGCAGCGCCTCGTCCACGCCCTGGGTTCCGGCCCGGGACAGCGCCTTGCGCAGCCGGGTGTACTGGTTGACGGAGTCGCCGTCCAGGCCCAGCGACTCGTACAGCTCGCCCAGCTCCAGCATGTACTCGGGCCGCGGCGACTTGGCCAGTGCGGCCTGGTAGTCCCGCTGGGCCTCGTCCGTGCGGCCCAGGGCCGCCAGCGCACGGGCGCGGCCCGCGAGGGACGCGTGGTGGGCGCGGTCGGTGCGCAGCGCCGCCCCGTACTGGGCCACGGCCTCCTTCGGTTCGCCCCGCTCCCAGGCCAGGTCGCCCAGCCGGGAGAGGCAGGCGGCCTTCTCCGCAGTTGTCTTCGCCCGGTTCGCGGCGTCCTGGGCGGTGGCGAGCGCGTCCTCGCGCCAGCCCCGGTCGCGGTACATCTGCGCCGCCCGTCCCAGCGCGGGCACCCCGGCCCGCAGCTCCGTGTACTTCTCCACCGCCGTGATCGCCGACTTCTGGTCGCCGAGGCCGTTGTACGCGTCGATCAGCTCCGGGTACACCGTCCACTGCTTCGGCTGCCGGCGCCGTACCGTCTCGCCCCACTTCTTCGCCGTCACGTAGTCGTGCCGGGCGTTGGCGAGCGAGGCGAGGCCGACCCAGGCCGCCTCGTTCCCCCGGTCACCCGGCTGCACGTTCAGCGACCGCTTCAGCGCCTGCTCGGCGCGGGTGTAGTACGCCGCGTCCGCCGCCCGCCGCCCCCACTCCACGTACGCGGACCCGAGCACCGCCCACGACTGCGCGTCGGAGGGGTGGGTGCCCACCCACGACTGCCGGTCCCCGATCAGCGCCGTCAGATCGGAGAGCGAGGCGGGGGAGCCGGCCGTCGTCGCGGTCATCGCCCGGGAGACCGGACCGGACACCGGCGGCGCCGCGTCCTTGTCCTCGTCAGGCACGGCGACCACCGCACCCGTCACCAGCACCGCACCCGCCACCGCGCCGACCGCGGCCCGGCGCAGCGTCGTGCGCAGCGAGGCGGGTGGCGGCTCGGCCAGGGACGCGGGGTCCGGCGGCAGGGCCGGAGGGGATTCGCAGGGTGGGGCGTACGCGGTGTCCGGGGTCTCGGGGGAGTGGTCCGGCCCGGGGGCCGCCGGGGGCTGCTGCGGAGTGACGTCCATGCCGATCACTCTGCGTCAGTACGAAGATCGCACCACGTCTTGGGATGACAGGCGCTTACGGGTTCACACCAATGGGCCCGGATGCGAGTCTTGGATCATGGACGATCTTCTCGAACTACTGCGTGCGGGGCTCCCGGCCGAGGCCCTGATCACCGACCCGGACATCACCGCCTCCTACGCCAATGACATGGCGAGTTTCTGCGAGGCGGGCTCCCCGGCCGTCGTCGCGCTCCCACGCAACGTCGAGCAGGTCCAGCACGTCATGCGCACCGCCACGGCCCTGCGCGTCCCGGTCGTCCCGCAGGGGGCCCGCACGGGCCTGTCGGGCGCCGCGAACGCCTCCGACGGCTGCATCGTGCTCTCCCTGACCAAGATGGACCGCATCCTGGAGATCAGCCCCGTCGACCGGATCGCCGTGGTGGAGCCGGGCGTCATCAACGCGGTGCTGTCCCGCGCGGTCGACGAGCACGGGCTGTACTACCCGCCGGACCCCTCCAGCTGGGAGATGTGCACCATCGGCGGCAACATCGGGACCGCCTCCGGCGGCCTGTGCTGCGTCAAGTACGGGGTCACCGCCGAATACGTCCTCGGCCTCGACGTCGTCCTCGCGGACGGACGCCTCCTCAGCACCGGCCGCCGCACCGCGAAGGGCGTCGCCGGATACGACCTCACCCGGCTCCTCGTCGGCTCCGAGGGCAGCCTCGGGATCGTCGTCAAGGCCGTGCTCGCGCTCAAGCCGAAGCCGCCCCGGCAGCTCGCGCTGGCCGCCGAGTTCCCCAGCGCGGCCAGTGCCTGCGACGCGATCTGCGCGATCATGGAGCGGGGGCACACTCCGTCACTCCTCGAACTGATGGACCGTACGACAGTCCGAGCCGTCAACAAGATGGCGAACATGGGCCTCCCCGACTCCACGGAGGCGCTCCTGCTCGCCGCCTTCGACACACCGGACCCCGCAGCCGATCTGGCCGCCGTCGCGGAACTCTGCACCGCCGCCGGAGCCACCGAGGTCGTCCCCGCGGAGGACGCGGCCGAATCCGAAATGCTGCTCCAGGCCCGGCGGATGTCGCTCACCGCGCTGGAGACCGTCAAGTCCGCCACGATGATCGACGACGTGTGCGTACCGCGCTCCAAGCTCGGCGCCATGCTGGAGGGCACCGCCGCCGTCGCGGAGAAGTACGACCTCACCATCGGCGTCTGCGCCCACGCGGGCGACGGCAACACCCACCCCGTCGTCTGCTTCGACCACACGGACGCCGACGAGTCCCGGCGGGCCCGCGAGTCCTTCGACGAGATCATGGCGCTCGGCCTCGAACTCGGCGGCACCATCACCGGCGAACACGGCGTCGGCGTACTCAAGAAGGAGTGGCTCGCCCGGGAACTCGGCGAGGTGAGCGTGGAACTGCACCGGGGCATCAAGCAGGCCTTCGACCCGCTGGGGCTGCTCAACCCGGGCAAGGTGTTCTGACACCCCGGCAAGGTGTTCCGGCCGGCGTCCCGCGCCGCGCCCGCTCAACTCTCGCCGTCCTGCGTCTCGTCCGACGGCCAGGGATCGCTCATCCACAGGTCGTCGGCCGGCAGCGGCGCCAGCAGTTCCGCGAGGCCCTCGTCGATGCCGAGCCGCTCGGACTCCGTGCCCGGCGGCACCACCCGCAGCGTCCGCTCCACCCAGGCGGCCACGGCGGCGGACCCCACCTCCAGCAGGGCGTTGCCGTCCGGCGAGGTCAGCGCCACACAGATGACGGAGCGTCCGTCGACCTTGGTCGGCCAGATCCGTACGTCCCCGTGCCCGCACGGCCGGAACACGCCCTCCACCAGCAGATCGCGGGCGAACGTCCAGTACACCGGGGCGTCCGAGCCGATGTGGAAGGTGATGTGCACGGCGTACGGGTCCTGGGTCCGATAGGTCAGCCGGGCGGGCACCGGGATGCTGCGCTCGGGCGACAGGACCAGCTTGAGCTCCAGCTCGCGTTCCACGACGGTGTGCATGAGGCGTCCCTTCGAGACCTGTGAGCCGGTCCCGCGACCGGCCTTCACAGGGAGAGAGCGCCCTCCCCGCCATCCATTACGCGACTTCGGGGAAAAAAGATTGGCGTGACCGGAAAGTGGCCCAAACCCCCGGACCGGCACGGGGGTACGCGGGTGTCTGGTAGATGTGGACCCTTGTACTGAGACCCTTGTACTGAGACTCGAAGAGATACGGGACCACGGTGATGAGCGCCCCAACCCCGGCACCCGGTGACGAAAGCCCCCGCGAGGGGTACTACCCCGATCCGTCCATTCCCGGATACGTCCGGTACTGGAACGGCGCCTCCTGGGTGCCCGGCACGAGCAGGCCCGCCCCGCAGAGCGGCGAGTCGATGCCCTCGGCACCCGAACCGGAGCCGGCCGAACCGCACCGGCCCGCCCCGGCGCCGGTGGACGAGACCGGTCCGATGTTCTTCGACGAGGATCCGCCGGCCGACGTCCGGTCCGAGCCCTCGCCCGCCTGGCAGGCCGACGTCTCCCGGCAGAACGGCTTCGGCGGCGAGCACGACCGCCGGGTCTCCTGGGGCGGTCAGCCGGGTCAGCCGGGTCAGCCCGGCCAGCCGGGTCAGCCGGGTCAGCCCGGCCCGCAGCCCGTTCAGCCCTCGCAGCAGGGTGAGCAGCTCTCGCAGCAGCCCGTGCAGTCTGCGTCGGGCGCCGACCCGCGTACGCCCGAGGGCAGTTCCCCGGCAGCCGACACGCCCGGAGACCGCTCCCCGGTGCCGCGTTCCTCCGGTGACCGCTCGCCCGCCGTCCGGCGTAGCGCCGACCTCGCTCCGGTGGACCCGCGCCTGCCTGTGCCTCCGGGCCCGGACGCGGCCCCTGACCCGGCGCCCGGCCCGGCTGCCGGTGCGCTGCCGGGCATGCGGGACGGCGGTGACCGGGCGGAGAACACCGTCGCCATCCGGGTCGCCCGGCCCGGACGCTCAGGTCGGTCCGGGGGCTCCGCCGACTCCGGCGGCGGCAACCGCGACGGTCAGGAGCCGCCCGCAGAGGGCACGATGACGATCCGGGCGCTCGGCCCGGCCGTTCCGGCCGCCCCGGCAGCCCCACAGACCACAGCGCCCGGCCCCGCGCAGCATCAGGGGCCCGCGTTCCCCCAGCAGGCTCAGGCACCTCAGCAGGCTCAGACGCCCCGGCAGGCTCAGACCCCCCGGCAGATTCAAGCGCCTCAGCAGACCCGCCAGGCCCAGCAGACCCGCCAGGCCCAGCAGGCCCAGCAGCCCCAGCAGGCCCAGCAAGCTCACCAGCCCCACCAAGCCCAGACGCCTCACCAAGCCCAGGCACCCCACCAGGCTGAGGGGCCCGATCAGCCCGTCGTGCCCTGGAAGCCTCCGGTGAACGACCATTTCCAGCAGCTGGCGGCGGCTCAGTCGGCGGCCCGTCCGGCCGCGCTCGGCAAGAGGTTCGCCGCCCGGCTCATCGACACCGTCGTGCTGGGCGCGCTCGTCGGCGCCGTCGCCTTCCCCCTCGCGACCCGGGCCGCGGACCACATCAACGAGAAGATCGACGCGGCCAAGCTGTCCGGTGAGACGGTCACCGTCTGGCTGCTGGACTCCACCACCGCCGGACTGGCCGCCGGGGTCCTCGTCGCGTTCCTGGTGCTGGGCGTCCTCCTGGAGGCACTGCCGACCGCGAAGTGGGGCCGTACGCTCGGCAAGAAGCTCTGCGGACTCGGCGTACGGGACATCGAGTCCGGCTCGTCGCCCACCTTCGGCGCCGCCCTGCGCCGCTGGCTCGTCTACGGAGTGCTGGGCCTCCTGGTGGTCGGCGTGCTCAACGTGCTGTGGTGCCTGATCGACCGGCCGTGGCGGCAGTGCTGGCACGACAAGGCGGCCCGCACCTTCGTGGCCGGCTGAGGAACCCGCACGGCTGAGGGAACCCGTATGGCTTATGGACCCGCACGGCTGACGGCTCATCGGGTGATGGGCCGTCGGGTGGTCCCCGTTCCCCCGAAAGCACCTCAGCCGTTGCGGGCGCCCGTGCGGCGGGGTGCACTGCCCCCATGAGCAACGATCAGCCGACGTCCGGCCAGCCGCCAGAGGACGACCCGTTCCTCAAGAAGCCGCACGAGCCCCAGCCGCCGTCGGGCTCGCCCTACGACAGCGCGCCGCCTCCTCCGCCGTACGACCCCGGCCCCTACGGCGGAGGCCAGTTCGGGGGCGCGGACCCGCTGGCGGGGATGCCGCCGCTCGCCGAGCCCGGCAAGCGCATCCTGGCCAGGCTGATCGACTTCCTGATCATCTCGATCCCGCTGTACCTGATCTCACTGCCCTGGGGCGGCGCGGTGGAGGTGTCCAACGACAACAACGGGAACGACGACGTCGGTGACATCTTCGCCCAGACGTACAGCGGCCATCAGCTGATCTGGTCGCTGATCGGACTCGTGATCTATGTCGGGTACGACACGTACTTCACGCACAAGGACGGCCGCACCCTCGGCAAGCGGCTGCTGAAGCTGCGGGTCGCGATGCTCAACGACGGCAGCGTGCCCGACACCGGCAGTTCCTTCCTGCGGGCCGTGGTGCTGTGGCTGCCGGCGCTGCTGTGCTGCCCCTGCCTGTGGTGGCTGATCAACATCGTGCTGATGTTCACGGACAAGCCGTACCGGCAGGCACTGCAGGACAAGGCGGGCAAGACGGTGGTGGTGACCACCAACGGCCGCAACACGGCTTGAGGCAGCCGGAGCACGGCCCGGTACGGACGCTGTCAGTGCCGCAGTGAGTGCTGGCCCACCCGTGCGGAGGCGGAGGTGCGCGCGGCCGGGATCGTGCGCTGTACCTGGCCCACGGCGCGGTCCCCGGCTTCGTGGGCGGGGCGGGCGTCCTGGTGCGCGGAGACCGCGGCCCCGGTGGGCGATGTCCGGCGGCGCGTCGGCGCGGGCACGTTGACGGCCACCAGCAGGCCGAGCGCGAGCCCGGCCGCGGCGATCACGACGATGCCCAGGTCCGAACTCGTCCGGGACAGCAGCAGCATGGCGAGGGTCGAGAAGACAACGGTGACCGAACCGTAGGAGAGCTGTGCGGCAGTAGGACGCTGCATGGCGTTATCCGTCCTCGGGACGTCGGATGGGCGGTCTCTCAACACGGTCGCACTGTCAAGCGACTCTACGACGGTGGATGCCCTCGCGGAACGGGTAGTAAGCATGACCTAACCCACAGTGCCGGTGCACGGGGGGCGCACGGAGTCATTCTCCGTGCCAATCCCGTTCTTCGGCGCGCCGGTTGAGTGTGACGTGGTCGTCCGGATAGCGGAAATGTGCTCCTGCATAGTGCACTTGGTCTGTTCAAGTCAAGGTCTGTCTTTTCTCTCGTAACTCCGGTCGAATGTCGTCACTTGTGACGCGTTTCCGCGCGCGGCCCCCTCACATCCCCAGGCCGCAGTCGCGGGCGCCGGGGAGGACTGCATCACGTGATCATCAACAGACGGGCGCTTCGCACCGGAGCGGTTGTCGTGGCCATGGCCGCGACCGCCGCCACCGCATCCGCCTTCGCCACCGCTCAGGCCGATGACAAAGCGCCAGGCACCGCTGCCTCCGCTGTCGACCGCCGGGACCCGGGGTCGAACGAGGGCAACGCGCACAACCTGGAAGGCCCGTTCAGCAAGCAGCAGGACGCTCAGCGTCAGGCCGCTCTTGAGCAGGTCATATCCGGCGACAAGAAGGTGTCGACGCGCGGCGGCTCCAAGGTCGTCAAGCTGGACGACAAGAAGTACGTCGAGCTGGGCCGCGAGAAGACCGACAAGATCTTCACCATCCTGGTGGAGTTCGGCGACAAGGTCGACAACACGACCATGTTCGACCCGGACGGCGACGGCCCCAAGCCCGCCGTCCCGAAGTACGGCGGCACGCCCGGACCGGCGCACAACAAGATAGCCAAGCCGGACCCCAAGAAGGACAACAGCACCGCCTGGCAGGCCGATTACAACCAGGCCCACTTCCAGGACCTGTACTTCGGCGAGGGCGCCGGCAAGAACTCGCTCAAGACGTACTACGAGAAGACGTCCTCCGGGCGCTACTCGGTGGACGGCGAGGTCTCCGACTGGGTCAAGGTCCCGTACAACGAGGCCCGTTACGGCTCGAACTGGTGCGGTTCGACCAACTGCGCCAACGCCTGGGACATGATCAAGGACGGCACCAACGCCTGGGCCGCCGACCAGAAGGCCAAGGGCCGTACTCCGGAGCAGATCAAGACGGATCTCGCCCAGTACGACCAGTGGGACCGTTACGACTTCGACGGTGACGGCAACTTCAACGAGCCCGACGGCTACATCGACCACTTCCAGATCGTGCACGCCGGCGAGGACGAGTCCGCCGGCGGCGGCGTCGAGGGCACCAACGCCATCTGGGCGCACCGCTGGTACGCCTACGGCACGGACGCCGGTGCGACTGGCCCGGCCGAGAACAAGGCCGGCGGCACCCAGATCGGTGACACCGGCATCTGGGTCGGTGACTACACCGCGCAGCCCGAGAACGGCGGCCTGGGCGTCTTCGCCCACGAGTACGGCCACGACCTCGGTCTGCCGGACCTCTACGACACGACCAACACCGCCGAGAACTCGGTCGGTTTCTGGTCCCTGATGTCGGCCGGTTCCTGGCTCGGCACCGGTAAGAACAGCATCGGTGACCTGCCCGGCGACATGACCGCCTGGGACAAGCTCCAGCTGGGCTGGCTCAACTACGCCGAGGCCAAGGCCGCGACGAAGTCCACTCACAAGCTGGGCGTGTCCGAGTACAACACCAAGGACAAGCAGGCGCTCGTCGTCACGCTGCCCGACAAGGCCGTCACCACCGATGTCACGGCGCCCGCGGAGGGTGCCAAGCAGTGGTGGAGCGACATGGGTGACAACCTCAACAACACCCTGTCCCGCCCGGTCGACCTCACCGGCAAGTCCAAGGCCTCCCTCGACCTCGCCGGCTGGTGGGACATCGAGGCGGACTACGACTACCTCTACACCGAGGTCTCGGACAACGGCGGCACCAGCTGGACCGCGATCGACGGCACCGCCGACGGCAAGGCGATCCCGCGCGACGCCAGTGACAAGCCGGCCCTGACCGACGTCTCCGGCAAGTACCAGAAGCTCTCGTACCCGCTGGACGCCTACGCGGGCAAGAAGATCGACGTCCGCTTCCGCTACGCCACCGACGGCGGCGCGGGCGGTGTGGGCTTCGCGGCCGACACCATCGCGGTCAACGCCGACGGTGCCGCGCTCTTCACGGACAACGCCGAGGGCGACGACAACGGCTGGACCGCCAAGGGCTTCTCGCGGGTCGGCAAGTCGTTCACCAAGGACTACCCGCAGTACTACCTCGCGGAGAACCGCCAGTACGTCAGCTACGACCAGACCCTCAAGGTCGGCCCGTACAACTTCGGCTTCTCCAAGACCCGTCCGGACTGGGTCGAGCACTACCCGTACCAGAACGGTCTGCTCGTCTGGCTGTGGGACACCTCGCAGAAGGACAACAACGTCTCTGTCCACCCGGGCAAGGGCCTGATCCTGCCGGTCGACGCGCACGCCAAGCCGCTGAAGTGGGCGGACGGCACGGTCATCCGTAACAAGATCCAGCCCTTCGACGCACCGTTCAGCTGGTACCCCACCGACGGGTTCACGCTCCACAACGGTGACGTGGCCACGAAGATCAAGCCGCAGTTCGGCGCGCCGATCTTCGACGACCACCTGGGTACCTACTGGTACAAGGAGAACCCGACCGGGAGTGTCCAGGTTCCTGACACCAACACCCGGCTGACGATCGTCAGCGAGCCGCTCAGCGGCTCCACGATGACCGTCCGGGTGGGCGCCTCGCACCGATAATCCGGTAACACCGCAGGTCAGAGCATGATCGGCCGTCGCCCTCTAGCGGGCGGCGGCCGATCGTGTTTAGGTGCCTCTTGTTCTGTTCCTTATTGACACGATGTCTCACGGGGGAGTGCGGAGTATGGCCGGCGGAGGATTCAGCAAGTTGCCGAACGGGAGCGTGGTCGTCGCGATCACACTGTCGAGCCCGGCGCAGAGCGTGGGGCCTGACACCCCGGTCCGCGTCCTGGTGCACGCGCCGAACCGGGCCCGCGCACTGACCCGGCTGCGCAATCTGGGCCTGCGCGCCGTCTACCTCCGGGGCAACGCGGAGCCGCCGACCCCGGACGAGATCACCGCCGTCCTGCACCATCCCGACGGCGTGCTGTGGCGTGCGAGACCCGAGCGGGCCCAGGAACTCTGGCACCCGATCCGGGCGCTCCTGAGGCCCGCCCTGCCGGCCCGGCAGAGCTGACCGGTTCTTCCCGCTACACCACAGGCTTGCCGGCGAGCACCACGCCCGCCTCCCGCAGCTCCGTCAGCGCCCGGTCCGTGGTCGCCTCCGCGACGCCCGCGGTCAGATCCAGCAGCACATGCGTGCCGAAGCCCTCCCGGACGGCGTCCAGCGCGGTGGCCCGGACGCAGTGGTCGGTGGCGATACCGACGACGTCGACCGAATCCACCCCTCGGTCGCGCAGCCACTCCGCCAGCCCCACGCCGTTCTCGTCCAGGCCCTCGAAGCCGCTGTACGCCGCGGCGTACGCCCCCTTGTCGAAGACCGCGTCGATCGCCCCGGAAGCGACCGCGGGCGCGAAATTGGGGTGGAAGCCCACCCCCTCCGTACCGGCCACGCAGTGCGGCGGCCAGGAGTGCTCGAAGTCCGGCGCCGAGGAGAAGTGGCCGCCGGGGTCGATGTGGTGATCACGGGTGGCCACCACGTGCCGGTAGCCGGGCTGGGCCTCACCGATCAGGTCCGTGATGGCGGCGGCGACATCGGCACCCCCCGCCACCGCGAGGCTCCCGCCCTCACAGAAGTCGTTCTGAACGTCCACGACGATCAAGGCGCGGTGCATGGCGGGTGTCCTTAGGTGGGGGAAGCGGAAGAGCGGCGGTTACGGGGATGGCCCCGGGCCCAGGGATTCGGGGCGGATACGGGGATGGCCCCGAGCCTAGAGACTCGGGGCCCACAATCAAGCCCGTCCGCGCCTCATACGTACTCGGTGGGAAGAACCGGCTCGCCCCGCGACAGCTGCATCGCGGACATCGGCAGCCCCGCCCGCGCCGCGATGTGCCGCTCCCGGGCCGCGTCCAGCGGCTCCCGGGCGACCACCTCGCCGCCCCGGACCAGCTCCACCAGCAGCTGCCGGCCGGCCAGCTCCGGCGGCACCGGACCGGTGCCGATCACCTCGGCCTCGGCCACGCCGTCCTCGTCCAGCCGGCGCGCCGCCCACTTGCGGCCCCCGATGGAGGTCTTCGCGCCGAGCGACTTCTTCGCCACCGGACGCAGCGGGTCCGCCGGATCGGCCGAGGCCGCCCGCGCCACCAGCTTGTAGACCATCGAGCAGGTGGGCTGCCCGCTGCCGGTCACCAGCTGCGTGCCCACCCCGTACGCGTCCACCGGCGCGGCGGCCAGCGAGGCGATGGCGTACTCGTCCAGGTCCGAGGTCACCACGATCTTCGTGTCCGTCGCGCCCAGCTCGTCCAGCTGCTGGCGCACCCGGTGCGCGACCAGCAGCAGATCGCCGGAGTCGATCCGGACGGCGCCCAGCTCCGTCCCGGCGACCTCGACCGCCGTACGGACCGCCGCCGTCACGTCGTACGTGTCGACCAGCAGCGTCGTGTCGCGCCCCAGCGAGTCGACCTGGGCCCGGAACGCGTCGCGCTCCGAGTCGTGCAGCAGGGTGAAGGCGTGGGCGCTCGTCCCGACGGTCGGGATGTTGTAGCGGAAGCCCGCGGCCAGGTCGGAGGTGGTGTCGAAGCCGCCGATGTACGCCGCACGGGCCGAGGCCACCGCTGACAGCTCATGGGTGCGCCGCGCGCCCATCTCGATCAGCCCGCGGCCGCCTGCCGCCGACGACATCCGCGAGGCCGCGGCGGCGATCGCCGAGTCGTGGTTGAGGATCGACAGGATCACCGTCTCCAGCAGCACGCACTCGGCGAAGGAGCCCTCGGCCCGCAGGATCGGCGAGCCGGGGAAGTACACCTCGCCCTCCGGGTAGCCCCAGATGTCCCCGCTGAAGCGGAAATCGGCCAGATAGTCGAGCGTAGGGGCGTCGACCACGTTCTGGTCGCGCAGGAAGGCGAGCATCTCGTCGTCGAAGTGGAAGTTCTCGACCGCGTCCAGTACCCGCCCGGTGCCCGCGACGACGCCGTAGCGCCGCCCCTCGGGCAGCCGGCGGGTGAACGCCTCGAAGACCGAGCGCCGGTCGGCGGTGCCGGCCTTCAGCGCGGCCTGCACCATCGTGAGCTCGTACTGGTCGGTGAAGAGCGCTGTCGAGGGCACACCGACCCGTCGCCCAAGGTCCGCAGAGTTCATGCCGGGGATGCTACCCCTATTTCGTCAGAGTGACGAGATGGGGGTGGTGGGCCCGGCGCGGTGCCGGGCCCGTTTGTGCGATGCCCCCTCCCGGGTGGCAGCATGGGGTAGGTGAGCGTCGCCCCCGTAGAGATCGAACGTCCCGAATCGGCCGAGGAGAACCTCGTCGTCCCCGAGCCCGACGTCCCCTGGGTGACGCTGGTCCACAACGACCCGGTCAACCTCATGAGCTACGTCACCTATGTCTTCCAGGCCTACTTCGGCTATTCGAAGGACAAGGCCCACAAGCTCATGCTCGACGTCCACCAGAAGGGCCGCGCCGTCGTCTCCAGCGGAAGCCGCGAGGAGATGGAGCGCGACGTCCAGGCGATGCACGGCTACGGGCTCTGGGCCACACTCACCCAGGACCGCAACTAGCACGCCCTTGCCCGCCCCGCTCTGTCCTGCCCCGCCCCGCACGCCCGACCACCATCGGAGAGAACCCATGGCCGGCCACTTCGAGGCCACCCCCGGCGGCGGCGCGGCCGTCGCGCTCGACGAGGTGGAGGTCGCGATCCTGCGCTCCCTCGCCGTCCAGCTGCTGGAGCTCATCGGACCCGGCGACGAACCCGTCGAGGGTGAGGACCCGCTCGCCGCACTCTTCGCCGAGGGCCCCAGCGAGCCGCCCAGCGACCCCGCCCTGGCCCGGCTCTTCCCCGAGGCCTACGGCGACGAGGACGACGAACTGCGCGCCGCCTCGGCCGAGTTCCGCCGCTTCACCGAGAACGACCTGCGCACCCGCAAGCGCGACGACGCCCTCGTGGTCGTACGCACCCTGGACGGACTCTCGCCCGTCGGGGAGAGCGGCGCCGTGCTCCGGCTCGACGCCGGGCAGTGCCGCAACTGGCTGGGGACCCTCAACGACCTGCGCCTCACCATCGGCGCCCGGCTTGAGGTCTCCGACGAGGACGGCGGCGAGGAGGGCTCGCTCTACCGGCTCCCCGACAGCGACCCGCGCAAGCCCATGGTCATGGCCTACCTCTGGCTGGGCGGCCTCCAGGAAACGCTCATCGAGACGCTGATGCCGTAACGCGGCAGTCAAGGGCCGGCCTGCGCGCCACCCCTTGTGTTCGCTCAACGGACGCTCAAATCCGAATAACGATCGCGTCACCCGATCAGCCTTGTTTGCGATGCCTGCACACCGATGTCCGCTTCTTCTTGTGGTATGCGCCACATGATGTCCGACGAGCCCCCGTGATGCCCGTGATAGATCTTCACGACCACTCGGGGACGCCACCCCTGTCCCCGACGGCGCTATCGACCGGTCACCACCGGCGGCACTCCATCCATATCCGGGGGGATCAGGAACTGATCCGCGGTCGCAAGGCGCGGATCAGTGTGGAGAAAGGCGCACCACATGACATCGGCGAAGGTCGAAAAGGGACCGGAAGAACCACCGGCCGCAGCCGCGGACACCACCTCGGCCGAGGGCTACCAGCGCGCCCTCGGAGCACGCCAGATCCAGATGATCGCCATCGGCGGGGCCATAGGCACCGGCCTCTTCCTCGGCGCGGGCAAGGCCATAGCCAAGGCCGGACCCAGTCTCATCCTGGCCTACGCGATCGCCGGCCTGGTGATCTTCTTCATCATGCGGGCCCTGGGCGAACTCCTCATGTACCGCCCGGTCGCGGGATCCTTCTCGGAGTACGCCCGTGAATTCGTCGGGCCCTTCGCGGGCTTTGTCACCGGCTGGACGTACTGGCTGTTCTGGGTCGTCACCGGAATCACCGAAGTCACCGCAGCGGCCCAGTACATGACGTTCTGGTTCAACATTCCGCAATGGGTCTCCGCACTGATCTTCACGGTCATTCTCTACGGCGTGAACCTCATCTCCGTGAAGCTCTTCGGCGAACTCGAATTCTGGTTCTCGATGGTCAAGGTCACCGCCATCGTCGGCATGATCCTCATCTGCGCCGGAATCCTCACCCTCGGCTTCTCCGACGCCGGCGACACCGCGTCCGTCACCCATCTCTGGGCCGACGGCGGCTTCTTCCCGCACGGCATCAAGGGCACCCTGATGACCCTGCAGATCGTGATGTTCGCCTTCCTCGCCGTCGAACTCGTCGGCGTCACCGCGGGCGAGTCCAAGGACCCGAAGACCGTGCTGCCCAAGGCCATCAACACCGTGCCGTGGCGCATCGCCGTCTTCTACATCGGCGCGCTCGTCATGATCCTCTCGGTGGTCCCCTGGACCGCGTTCTCCCCGGACGTCTCCCCGTTCGTCGAGGCCTTCCAGAAGATGGGCCTCGGCCTCGGCGCGGGCATCGTCAACTTCGTCGTCCTGACCGCGGCGCTCTCCTCCTGCAACTCCGGCATGTACTCCACCGGCCGCATGCTGCGCGACCTCGCGCTCAACGGCCAGGGCCCGAAGGTCTTCACCCGGCTGACCAGGAGCGGCACCCCGCTGGTCGGCACCACCGTCTCGGCCGCCCTGATGCTCGTCGGCGTCTGGATCAACTACCAGTGGCCCGGCGACGCCTTCACCTACGTCGTCTCCTTCGCCACCATCTCCGGCATGTGGGCCTGGATCATGATCCTGGTCAGCCAGCTCCGCTACCGCCGGCTGGCCGACCGCGGAGTCCTCCCGCAGTCCAGCTTCCGGGCCCCCGGCGCCCCGTACACCAGCGTCTTCGCGCTCGCCTTCCTCGGACTGGTCATCGTGATGATGGGCATCGACAAGGACACCCGGATCTCGCTGTACTGCGCCCCCCTGTGGGCCCTGATCCTCGGCGTCTCCTACCTGGTCCTCAAGGCCCGCAACCCCGCGAACAAGGCCTTCACCGGCCGCTGAACCGTCCGCCCGTGACCCGGGCGGTTCCACGATGCGGGCCGCCGCGTACCACCCCTCGGTACGCGGCGGCCCGTCGTCCTATCCTGGGCGCCATGCTGACCATCACCCAGGCGCTGTACGACCAGATCGTCGCGCACTCCCGCGCCGACCACCCCGACGAGGCGTGCGGCGTGGTCGCCGGGCCGGCCGGAACCGGCCGCGCCGAACGTTTCATCCCCATGCTCAACGCGGCCCGCTCGCCCACGTTCTACGAATTCGACTCGGCCGACCTCCTCAAGCTCTACCGCGACATGGACGACCGCGACGAGGAGCCCGTGATCGTCTACCACTCGCACACCGCGACCGAGGCCTACCCCTCCCGCACCGACGTGACCTACGCCAACGAACCGGGCGCCCACTACGTCCTCGTATCGACCGCCGACACCGACGGGGCGGGGCCCTTCCAGTTCCGCTCGTACCGGATCGTGGACGGAGAGATCACCGAGGAGGACGTCGAGGTCATCGACGCCCACGACGCCGCCTGAGCCGGGGCCGCCGGCCCCCGCACCACCGGCCGGACAGGGCCGCGACCCCGGCCCTGTCCACCTGTCGAACGCCAACCATCCACCAGCTGAGATCACATGCCGGATTCCGGACCGGGAATCGATACGATGAGCCCATGGTTCTCCATGACGTGAGCGACAAGACGCCGGGCACGCTGCTCGTGGCGCGCCTGCACGTCGATCTGTGCCGCCTCTCCAGCGCGATCTGTACGAACCACCGGCCCACCGGCCGCGAGGCCTGAGCCGGGCCGGGGCAAGGCGCCGCCGCCGGCCGGGGCGCCACCCGCACCACCTCGCACACGTACCGCCCCACACGTTCCACCCCCGCGCGGGGGCAGAGCCGCGTGCCCCACGCCCACCGTCACCACTCCGCTTCGACAGGAGCCCACGCCATGGCCATCGAGGTCCGCATCCCGACCATCCTCCGCACCTACACCGACGGCGCCAAGGCCGTCGAGGCCAGCGGAGCGACCCTCGCCGACCTCTTCACGGACCTGGAAGCCCGCCACACCGGCATCCGTGAGCGCATCGTCGACGGCGACCAGCTGCGCCGCTTCGTGAACGTGTACCTCAACGACGAGGACGTCCGCTTCCTCGACGGCATCTCCACCAAGCTCAGCGACGGCGACAGCGTCACCATCCTCCCGGCCGTCGCCGGCGGCATGAACTGATGCGCTACGACAGCCCGCTCGCCGCAGTGGGCAACACCCCGCTCGTCCGCCTGCCGCGGCTGTCACCGTCGGACGACGTCCGCATCTGGGCCAAGCTGGAGGACCGCAACCCCACCGGCTCGATCAAGGACCGCCCCGCGCTCCACATGGTCGAGCAGGCCGAGAAGGACGGCCGGCTCACCCCCGGCTGCACCATCCTCGAACCCACCAGCGGCAACACCGGCATCTCGCTCGCCATGGCGGCGAAGCTCAAGGGCTACCGCATCGTCTGCGTGATGCCCGAGAACACCTCGCAGGAACGGCGCGACCTCCTCACCATGTGGGGCGCCGAGATCATCCCCTCCCCGGCGGCGGGCGGCTCCAACACCGCCGTCCGGGTCGCCAAGGAGCTGTCGGCCCAGCACCCGGACTGGGTGATGCTCTACCAGTACGGCAACCCCGACAACGCGGGCGCCCACTACGCCACCACCGGCCCGGAGATCCTCACCGACCTCCCCTCCATCACGCACTTCGTGGCGGGCCTCGGCACCACGGGCACGCTCATGGGCGTCGGCCGCTACCTGCGGGAGAACGTCGAAGGCATCAGGATCGTCGCCGCGGAGCCGCGCTACGACGACCTGGTCTACGGCCTGCGCAACCTCGACGAGGGCTTCGTCCCCGAGCTGTACGACGCCTCTGTCCTCACCACCCGCTTCTCCGTCGGCTCGGCCGACGCCGTCACCCGCACCCGCGAACTCCTCCAGCAGGAGGGCATCTTCGCGGGCGTCTCCACCGGCGCCGCGCTGCACGCCGCGATCGGCGTGGGAAACAAGGCGGTCAAGGCCGGTGAGCGCGCCGACATCGTCTTCGTCGTCGCGGACGGCGGCTGGAAGTACCTGTCGACGGGCGTCTACACCGCGCCCACCACGGAGGCGGCGATCGAAACGCTGCACGGCCAGCTCTGGGCGTAGCGCCCGAGCTGCCTCTTCCCGGACGCCGGGGGCCTCGACCGATGCGGTCGGGACCCCCGGCGTCCGCCGTTTCCGGGGGCGCTGCCCCCGTACCCCCGCTCCTCAATCGCCGGAGGGGCTGGAAACTACTCAGCCTTCTCCGCAATCGCCGGAGGGGCTGGAAACTGCTCAGCCTCCTCCTCAATCGCGGAGGGGGTGGAAACTACTCAGCCTCGCCGGCGTTTGAGGCGCGGGGCCCGGGGCGGAGCCCCGGTTACGGGAAGGGGCGGGGAGGGGAACAAGCCCGCCGCAGGCGCACCCCCAGGCGCACCCCTTCCATCGAACCGGTGACAGCACAGGTGAGTTCCCCCACAACGGCCCGCCGCAAAGGAGCGACCAGCTCTTTCGCGCCTTACGCTCAACAAACCGCTCCACGAACCGCACGAACCCTCCCCGTTCCCACGTCTCGGAGGTTCACGCTCCATGAAGCTCACCGTCGTCGGATGCTCCGGCTCGTTCCCGTCCGCGGGATCAGCCTGTTCGAGCTACCTCGTAGAGGCCGACGGCTTCAGGCTGCTCCTCGACATGGGCAACGGCGCCCTCGGCGAGCTGCAGCGCCACGTCGGTCTCTATGACCTCGACGCCATCTTCCTCAGCCACCTCCATGCCGATCACTGCATCGACATGTGCGCGTACTTCGTCGTCCGCTACTACCCGCACGGGGGCGGACGCCTGGCCCCCCTCCCGGTCTACGGCCCCGACGGCACGGAGCAGCGGCTCACCACCGCCCACGCCGACACCCCGTCAGAGCACGCGATGGGCGAGGTCTTCGACTTCCACACGCTGAAGTCGGGCTCGTTCGAGATCGGCCCCTTCTCGGTGCGTACGGAGAAGCTCCGCCACCCCGTCGAGACGTTCGGCATCCGCGTCGAGCACGGCGGCAGCTCGCTCACGTACTCCGGCGACACCGGCATCTGCGGGGCCCTGGACGAGCTGGCCGAGGGCGCCGACCTCTTCCTCTGCGAGGCGTCGTTCGTCCACGGCAAGGAGGACATCCCGGACCTCCACCTCAACGGCCGCCAGGCCGGCGAGCTCGCCGCCCGCGCCGGGGTGGGGCGCCTGGTCCTCACCCACATCCCGCCGTGGACCGACGCCGGCCGCAACCTCTCCGACGCCCGCGAGGTCTTCGACGGCCCGACGGAGCTGGCGGTACCGGGCGCGGTCTACGAGATCTGACGGCGCGGGCCCCGTAAGCGCCACGGAGCCCGTACCCCGTACACACGACGGAGCCCTCACCTTCCGCCGGGAAGGTGAGGGCTCCGTCATGTACCGACCGGGCTTACGCCTTGGTCAGGTCCTCGACCTCTTCCTCGGGCTCGCGGCCCGGGGTGGTGAGGTTGAACTTGGCGATCGCGAAGCGGAACAGCACGTAGTAGAGCGCTCCGAAGACGAGACCGATCGGGATGATCAGCCACGGCTTGGTCGCCAGGTTCCAGTTCAGCGCGTAGTCGATGAAGCCCGCGGAGAACGTGAATCCGGCGTGCACGCCGAGCGCCCAGGTGACGGCCATCGAGATGGCGGTCAGGACGGCGTGGATCGCGTAGAGCACCGGCGCGATGAACATGAACGAGAACTCGATCGGCTCGGTCACACCGGTGACGAACGAGGTCAGCGCGAGAGAGATCATCATGCCCATCACGGCCTTGCGGCGCTCCGGGCGGGCGGCGTGGGCGATGGCGATGGCGGCGGCCGGGAGGCCGAACATCATGATCGGGAAGAAGCCCGACATGAACTGGCCCGAGGTCGGGTCACCGGCGAAGAAGCGGTTCAGGTCGCCGTGCACGACGGCGCCGGTGGCGTCCGTGAAGTCACCCAGCTGGAACCACGAGACCGTGTTGACGAACTGGTGCATGCCGACGGGCAGCAGCGCGCGGTTGATCAGGCCGAAGAGTCCGGCACCGAAGGAACCGAGACCCGTCATCCACTGGCCGAAGTCGGCTATGACGTCGCCGATGGGCTCCCAGACCAGGCCGAAGAAGACACCGAAGATCACGCCGACGAAGGCCATGATGATCGGGACGAGCCGGCGGCCGTTGAAGAAGCCCAGCCAGTCCACCAGCTTGGTGCGGTGGAACTTCTGCCACAGGATCGCCGTGACGAGACCCATCAGGATGCCGCCGAGGACACCGGGATTGTTGTACGTCGCCGCGGTGTCCTCGCCCTTCTGGATCACCGCTTCGGTGATCGGGAAGGCCTTGAGGACGTTGCTGTAGACCAGGAAGCCGACGAGGCCGGCCAGCGCGGTGGAGCCGTCCGACTTCTTGGCGAACCCGATGGCGACACCGATGCAGAAGAGCATCGGAAGGTTGTCGAAGACCGCGCCGCCCGCGGTGGCGAACACCGAGGCGACCTTGTGCCAGCCGAGGCCGTCGTCACCGAAGACGTCGGGCTGGCCGAGGCGGAGCAGAATGCCCGCGGCCGGCAGCACGGCGATCGGCAGCTGGAGGCTGCGCCCCACCTTCTGCAGGCCCTGGAACAGGCCGGAGCCCCGCTTCTTCGCGGGGGCCGCCGTAGCGGTGGCCGTACTCATCAACTTCCTCCAGTAGACAAGGCGCCGCCAGGGACAGGGGGTTTTTGGTGGGCGACGACTCAAGAAACGCGGCAGAACGCCACGTGGTCTGGACCACTCAGTGGTGTAGACCAGTTTTAGCACGGTGAGGGTTAGATAAGGAACCTGCAATTTGCGACTACTTCGCAGTAGCCATCGCATACGCAACGTGACATGCCGAAGGCCCCCGGACCGAGGGGTCCGGGGGCCTTGGCGGTACGGGCTGCGACCCCGTACCAGCGGCTACTTCGTGCTACTTCGTGAGGTTGCTCTCGATCTCTTCCTCCACCTCTTCGGGCTCCCGGCCCGGGGTCTGGAGGTTGAACCTGGTGATCGCGAACCGGAAGATCGCGTAGTACACCACGGCGAAGCCCAGGCCGATCGGGATGATCAGCCATGGTTTGGTGGCCAGACTCCAGTTGATGACGTAGTCGATCAGGCCCGCCGAGAAGCTGAATCCGTCCTTCACCCCGAGCGCCCACGAGAGCGCCATCGACACACCCGTCAGCACCGCGTGGATCGCGTACAGCACGGGCGCGACGAACAGGAACGAGTACTCGATCGGCTCCGTGATTCCCGTCACGAACGACGTCAGGCCGACCGAGACCATCATGCCGCCGACCGCCTTGCGGCGATGCGGCTTCGCGCAGTGGTAGATCGCCAGCGCGGCCGCCGGCAGGGCGAACATCATGATCGGGAAGAACCCGGTGGTGAACTGGCCGGCCGTCGGGTCGCCCGCCAGGAACCGGTTGATGTCACCGTGCACGACCGTCCCGTCCGGCTTCGTGAAGTCACCGAACTGGAACCAGACGAACGTGTTCAGGAACTGGTGCATACCGATCACCAGTAGGGCGCGGTTGGCCACACCGAAGATGCCGGAGCCCAGCCAGTCCAGGTCCACCAGCCACTTCGAGAAGCTCGTCAGACCGTCACCGATCGGCTGCCACAGCCACGCGCACAGCGCCGCGAACAGCAGACCGACGAAGGCCATGATGATCGGGACGAGACGGCGGCCGTTGAAGAAGCCCAGCCAGTCCACCAGCTTGACCCGGTGGAACCGCTGCCAGAACCAGGCCGCCATCAGCCCCATCACGATCCCGCCGAACACCCCCGGGTTCTGGTACGCGGCCGCCGTCACCTGCGCGTCGTCCGTGACACACGTACCGAACCAGACACCACCGGAGACGAACGTCGAACCCTCGTCGCAGTCCACCGGGAAGGCGTGCAGCACCGCGTAGTAGACGAGGAAGCCCGTCACCGCCGCCAGCGCCGTCGAACCGTCCGCCTTCTTCGCCATCCCGATCGCCACACCGACGCAGAACAGCAGCGGAAGGCCGAGCCCCGAATCCAGCAGCGCCCCGCCGGCCGCCGCGAACACCTTGGCGAGGTTGGTCCAGCCCAGACCGTCGTCACCGAACACGTCCGGCTGGCCGAGCCGGTTGAGGATGCCCGCCGCGGGCAGCACGGCGATCGGGAGCTGAAGGCTGCGCCCCATCTTCTGCAGGCCCTGGAACAGACCGTTCCACCACCGCTTCTGTGGGATCGCTGCACTGTTCGAGCTCATCGGCGTCCTCCCGGAACAAGGCACACTTGGGGGCTGTTGCACACTGGTGTAGACCAGTTGCGGTACGGTGCGGAGCCCGCCCGGAAGACAGGGCACCGGTGATCGTCATCATTGGCGATGGCTCGGCTGCCCGCCCGCGAAGTTGGGCCAACCGTGCGTTACCGTGACGAAACGGACCCATGGTGGGCCGTCACATGTACGTGAAGAACCAGGGAGAAGGCCATGGCCAGCAAGGCTGAGAAGATCGTCGCCGGGCTCGGCGGAATCGACAACATCGAAGAGGTCGAGGGCTGCATCACCCGCCTCCGCACCGAGGTCATCGACCCGAGCAAGGTCGACGAAGCCGCGCTCAAGGCCGCCGGCGCCCACGGCGTCGTCAAGATGGGCACCGCGATCCAGGTCGTCATCGGCACCGACGCGGACCCCATCGCCGCCGACATCGAAGACATGATGTGACCCACCGCTGAACCCCCGGGCCCCGGCCCGAGCCCCGCAGGCCCCGCCCACCAGGACGGGGCCTGCGGCGTGCGCACGACCGCACTCCACCCGCCGGATAGGCTTCCGCCCATGTCTCGTATCGACGGCCGCACCCCCGACCAGCTCCGCCCCGTCACCATCGAACGCGGATGGAGCAAACACGCCGAAGGATCCGTCCTCATCTCCTTCGGCGACACCAAAGTCTTCTGCACCGCCTCCGTCACCGAAGGCGTCCCGCGCTGGCGCAAGGGCAGCGGCGAAGGCTGGGTCACCGCCGAGTACTCCATGCTGCCCCGCTCCACCAACACCCGCGGCGACCGCGAATCCGTGCGCGGCAAGATCGGCGGCCGCACCCACGAGATCAGCCGCCTCATCGGCCGCTCGCTGCGCGCCGTCATCGACTACAAGGCCCTCGGCGAGAACACCGTCGTCCTGGACTGCGACGTACTCCAGGCCGACGGCGGCACCCGCACCGCCGCCATCACCGGCGCCTACGTCGCCCTCGCGGACGCCATCACCTGGGCCCAGGGCAAGAAGATCATCAAGCACGGCCGCAAGCCGCTGACCGGCACCGTCTCCGCCATCAGCGTCGGCATCGTCGACGGCACCCCCCTCCTCGACCTCTGCTACGAGGAGGACGTCCGCGCCGAGACCGACATGAACGTCGTCTGCACCGGCGACGGCCGCTTCGTCGAGGTCCAGGGCACCGCGGAGGCCGCACCCTTCGACCGCGACGAACTGAACGCCCTCCTCGACCTCGCCACCGCCGGCTGCGTCGACCTCGCCGCGTTCCAGAACGACGCCCTCGCCCGCACCCTCGGCGCCTGACGACCGGCCCGGCGGGTCAGGTAAAGAAGCAACCAAGTCCCCACGCACAGCGTCGATACGAGTACGGGCGCACGGGTCGAACCGTGCGCCCGTCCGCGTATCCGCACCCGGGGAGGGACCACACCATGGCCGCGCGCCACCGACGCCACCGCACCGCACTGGCCATCACCACCGCACTGCTCACCGTCACCGCTGCGGCCGGCTGCGGCGCGCTCGACAAGGCGATCGACTGCGTCCAGACCGCCGACGCCATTGCCACCAGCGTGAACAACCTCCAGCAGGCCGTCACGAACGCCTCGAACGACCCCAGCCAGGCCTCCGAAGCCCTCGACGACGTCGAGAAGGAGCTCGGCAACCTCGGGGACAAGACCGACAACGCCGACCTCAGCAAGGCCGTCGACGACCTCCGGTCCGGCGTCGGCAACGTCCGTGACTCCATCGACAAGGGCGACGAGACCCCCGACATCACCCCGGTCACCGACGCGGCCAAGGAGATCGGCAAGGTCTGCACCCCGTAATCAGGCATGCCGGTGGCGGCGATAATCGACCCATGACCCGTCTCATCCTCGCCACCCGCAACGCCGGGAAGATCACCGAACTCCACGCGATCCTCGCCGACGCAGGCCTCA
Source organism: Streptomyces sp. NPDC104307 (assembly GCF_055584045.1). Taxonomy (NCBI): domain Bacteria; kingdom Bacillati; phylum Actinomycetota; class Actinomycetes; order Kitasatosporales; family Streptomycetaceae; genus Streptomyces; species Streptomyces sp. NPDC104307. The sequence goes on along the minus strand of NZ_JBVJMU010000002.1, from coordinate 602,337 downwards.
CCCACGAACTCGTCGGCGCGGACGCGTACCCCGAGATCCCCGACGTCAAGGAGACCGGCGTCACCTTCGCGGAGAACGCCCTCCTCAAGGCCCACGCCCTCGCCCAGGCCACCGGCCACCCCGCCATCGCGGACGACTCCGGCCTCTGCGTCGACGTACTCGGCGGCGCCCCCGGCATCTTCTCCGCCCGCTGGTCCGGCACCCACGGCGACGACCTGGCCAACCTGGACCTGCTCCTGGCCCAGCTCTCCGACATCGACGCCCCGCACCGCGCCGCCCACTTCGCCTGCGCCGCCGCCCTCGCCCTCCCCGACGGCACGGAACGCGTGGTCGAGGGCCGCCTGCCCGGCACCCTGCGCCACGTCCCCGCCGGCACCCACGGCTTCGGCTACGACCCGATCCTCCAGCCGGACGGCGAGACCCGCACCTGCGCGGAACTGACCCCGGCGGAAAAGAACGCGATCAGCCACCGAGGCCTGGCCTTCCGGGCCCTGGTACCGGTGGTGCGGGAGCTGGTGGGGTGAACGACGCGATGGGCCGCCCCGGGGGGCGGCCCATCATGTTGTGCGGCCGGTGGGATTCGAACCCACACGGGATTTCTCCCACTGGGACCTAAACCCAGCTCGGCTGCCAGTTACGACACGGCCGCCGCTGCCATCCATGCTAGCGGGGCGGCCTCCCGCACGGTACGCGGGATGAAATCAGCTTGTCGGCCGGCTCCTGGAGAGTCACGTCCGATATCCGACAAGATGCAGAATGGCCCGCCCCGCTTCGGCGGCAACCGAAGCGGGACGGGCCATTGCGTGTAGGCGCAGGGTCAGAACTTCGGGTCCGGGGTCTGGTTCGCGACCAGTTCTTCCATCTCCTCGCTCGTCTCCACCGAGGGCGGCGAGCCGTCCAGCGGCTTGTTCGCCGTTTCCTTCATGCAGGCCACCGCGATGACACCGACCACGGCCGCGCCCATCGCGTAGTAGGCGGGCATCAGGTTGGTGCCCGAGACGCTGATCAGGGCCGTGATGACGAACGGGGTCGTGCCGCCGAAGATCGACGCCGACAGGTTGTAGCCCACCGACAGGGAGCCGTAGCGGACCTGGGTGGGGAACAGGGCCGGGAGGGCGGCGGACATGGTGCCGAGCATGCAGACCAGGGAGAGGCCCAGCATCAGCATGCCGAGCGAGACGGCCGGGATGCTGCCCTGCCGGATGAGCAGGAAGGCGGGCAGGGAGAAGATCAGGAAGCCGAGCATGCCCGTCATCAGGAGCGGCTTGCGGCCGAAGTGGTCGGAGAGCTTGCCGACCTGGCTGATGATCAGCATCAGGAAGACCATCACGCCGAGCAGGATGAGCAGTCCGTGGGTCTCGCTGTAGCCGAGCTCGTCGGAGAGGTACGTCGGCATGTACGACAGCAGCATGTAGTCGGTGATGTTGTACGCGCCGACCAGGCAGATGCAGAGGATCAGCGTCGGCCAGTAGTCGCGGAAGATCTTGGCGAGGTCGCCCTTCGCGGTCACCTCGACGCCGTCCGCCGCCTCTGTGGCGTGTGCCGTGCCGCCCTCCAGCTTCTGGAAGGCGGGGGTCTCGTCGAGGCGCAGTCGCAGGTAGAGGCCTACGAGGCCGAGCGGTCCCGCGACGAGGAACGGGATGCGCCAGCCCCAGGTCTCCATCTGGCCGTCGTTCAGGAGCGCGTAGAGCAGGGTGACCAGGCCGGAGGCGCCCACGTAGCCGGCGAGCGTGCCGAATTCGAGGAAGCTGCCGAAGTAGCCGCGTCGCTTGTCGGGGGCGTACTCGGCGATGAACGTGGAGGCGCCGCCGTACTCGCCGCCCGTCGAGAAGCCCTGGAGCATCCGGAAGAAGATCAGGAGTACCGGGGACCAGAGGCCGATGGAGCCGTGGGAGGGGATGAGGCCGATCGCGAAGGTGCCGATCGCCATCATGATCATGGTGAGGGCGAGGATCTTCTTGCGGCCGACCTTGTCACCCATGGGCCCGAAGAACATGCCACCGAGGGGGCGCACCAGGAAGGCGACGGCGAAGGTCGCGAAGGAGGAGAGGAGCTGGGTGGTGTCGCTTCCCCCGGGGAAGAAGACGTGGCCCAGGGTGGCGGCCATGTAGGAGTAGATGCCGAAGTCGAACCACTCCATGGCGTTGCCGAGCGAGGCCGCCTTCACGGCGCGCTTGACCGCCTGGTCGTCCGTGACTGTGATGTCCGTGCGCCGCAGCTTGGGGTTCTGCCGCTTACGGATGGCGCGGAAAAGGGCGGGATGACGTTTGACCGCTTCGGGGTCGGCCGCCTGATGGGGGTCGGAGGCCGCCATGGCCGGGTCCTTTCCTCGGTGGGTGTTCCAGGGAAGGCTTCTGCGCGGTCATGGCGGTCGCAAACCGAATCGGCGGGGGATTGGGATGTCCATCACATTTTTTCGGCCATTCGGCCCAATCCCCGGCCGCTGGATGCGGTCGTCAGATCCCGAGGTCCCTGATGATCTTCGCGACATGGCCGGTGGCCTTGACGTTGTAGAAGGCGTGCTCGATCTTGCCCTCTTCGTCGACGACGATCGTGGAGCGGATGACGCCCGTCACCGTTTTGCCGTAGAGCTTCTTCTCGCCGAAGGCGCCGTAGGCCTCCAGGGTCTCCTTGGCAGGGTCACCGACGAGCGTGACCTTGAGGTTCTCCTTCTCGCGGAACTTGGCGAGCTTCTCGGGCTTGTCGGGGGAGACGCCGATGACGTCGTATCCGGCACCGGCCAGCAGGTCGAGGTTGTCGGTGAAGTCGCAGGCCTGCTTGGTGCAGCCGGGGGTAAGAGCCGCCGGGTAGAAGTAGACGATGACTTTGCGGCCCTTGTGGTCCGCGAGCGAGACGTCGTTCCCGTCGGCGTCCGGGAGGGTGAAGGCAGGGGCGGTGTCGCCGGGCTGGAGTCGCTCGCTCATGGTTCTCCTCGTTGGTACGTGGGGTGTACGGGACCGAGAGTAATAGGGGTGCCGCCGGGTGCGGGGGCGGCCGAGCTGACAGACTGTCGATGAAGGTTTACCGGACGAGGACCACGGAGGCGGCGCAGTGTCGGATGCCAGGAGCCCTGCGCAGATCGAGGCGGACATCATCACCAGGCGCGAGCAGCTCGCGGTGGTGCTCGATGAGATCGGGGTGCGGGTGCACCCGAAGACGATCATTGGTGACGCGAAGGCGAAGGCCGCGGAGGCCGTGGACCGGACGGCCGGGCGGGCGTACGTCGCGGTGAACCGGACGGTGTCCGACGTGAAGGCCCAGTTCGTGACGGAGGACGGTGCGCCGCGGCTGGAGCGGGTGATTCCGGCGGCGCTGCTCGCGGTGGGTGTGGTGGGGCTGCTCACGGTGTCCGCGCGGCGGCCCAAGAACACGAACACGGTGTCCGTGCGGCTGCCCGGGAGCACGGTGGCCGTACGGCGGCGTAAGAAGTGCAGGAAGTAGACGGCACGGGACGCGGACGGCACGGGGCGTAGACGGCGCGAGACGCGGCGGGCGCGGGGCTCGGGTGCGTCCCGGGTGCCCCTCGGGCGCGGGGCGGCGTAGCGGCCAGGTAGGTTGCGGGGCGTGAGCGAGAACACCGACGACAAGCTGCCCATCCGGATGCTGCATGACCGTGTGCTGGTCCGGTCCGATTCGCCCGAGGGTGAGCGGCGTTCCGGCGGCGGCATCCTGATTCCGGCGACGGCCGCGGTCGGTCGCCGTCTGGCGTGGGCCGTGGTGGTGGCGGTGGGGCAGAACGTGCGGACGGTGGAGCCGGGGGACCGGGTGCTGTACGACCCCGAGGACCGTGCCGAGGTCGAGGTGCGGGGCGTGGCGTACGTGCTGATGCGGGAGCGGGATCTGCACGCGGTGGCGGCGGACCGGTTCGAGGGCTCGGTGGATTCGACCGGCCTGTATCTGTAGCCCCGAAGAGCGGTGCGCGAGGCCTGGTGACCGTTGTCACCAGGCCTTTTGCCTGTCCTTTGCTAGAGTGGTGGGACCCCGACGAGACGCGCCGTACCGGGCTTCGCAAAGACGACGCACCCGTGTTGATCGCGTGTTCTGTCTCGTCGGAGGTTCTGTCATGGCGTGGGTTCTGCTGGTGATCGCCGGTCTGCTCGAAGTGGCCTGGTCGATCGGAATGAAGTACACCGAGGGGTTCACCCGGCTGTGGCCGAGTGTGTTCACGGGCCTCGGGATCGTGGCGAGCATGATGCTGCTGTCCCATGCGGCGCGGACCCTGCCCATCGGTACGGCGTACGGCGTCTGGGTGGGTATCGGTGCGGCCGGTGCCGCGGTGCTGGGCATGGTGGTGCTGCACGAGCCGGTGACGGCGGCCCGGATCTTCTTCGTGTGTCTGCTGCTGGTGGCCGTCGTGGGGCTGAAGGCGACCTCGGGTCACTGACGGGCCGGGCCCCGGACAACGCCCCCTAGAGGCGGCCGGGGGCGCGGGTGCCGCGGGCGCCTTCCAGGAGGCCGCCGGCGGTGCCCGTTCCGTTGTCTGTTCCGCCGTTGTCCGCCCCACCGTTGTCCGCCCCACCGTTGTCCCCGCCGCCGCTGTCGCCGCCTCCGGTGTCCGTGCCGCCGTCGGTCCCGCCGCCTGTGCCGCCGTCCGTGCCGCCCGCGGTGTCGGTGCCGCCGGTCGGGGTGCCGGTGGTGGCGGGCGGGGCCTGTGGGGTGGACGGGGTGGTGGGCGGCGTGCTGGACGGGGTGTTCGAGGTGGTGCCGGACGGGGTGCGGGACGGCCGGCCGGTGTCGCCGGGTGCGCTGCTCTGGGCGCTGGGCAGTGCGGTTTCGTCGGTGCCGCTCTCCAGGTCGAGCGTGAAGTTCTTGACGGGGGTGCCGCGCAGGGCGGCTCCGGTGTACTGGGCCCAGGTCTCCGCGGGGGCGCCGCCGCCGTTGATGCGGGGGAGCCCGAGCGCGCCGTAGAGCGGTTTCTGTACGCCGGTGGTGGGGTCCTGGCCCATGACGGCGATGACGGTGGCGAGCTCTGGGGTGTATCCGGCGAACCAGGCGGCCTTGTCCTCCTCCGCGGTGCCGGTCTTTCCGGCGGCGGGGCGGCCCGCGCCCTGGGCGGCGGTTCCGGTGCCGCCGTCGACGACGCTCCGCAGGATCGAGGTGGTGGTGTCGGCCGCCTGGCGGCTGACGGCCTGTTTGGTGCTGCGGTCGGGGAGCTTGACCGCCGTACCGTCCTTGGTGACCTCGTCGACGAGGACGTGGGCGCCGTGCCTGCCGTGGCCGGCGAGGGTGGCGTACGCGTCGGTCATGTCCAGGACGCTGGCGGTGGCGGGGCCGAGCGCGATCGACGGGGACGCCGTGAGGTCGGGGGTGTCCTTGGGGATGCCGAGGCCGACGGCGGTCCGGCGGACCTTGTCGGGGCCGACGTCCTCGGCCATCTGGGCGTAGACGGCGTTGACGGACTTGTCGGTGGCGGCGCTGACGGTGATGGGCCCGTAGCTCTTGTCGTCCTCGTTGGCGGGGGAGTAGCCGGTGGGTCCGTCGGGGCCCTGGACCATGCGCTTGTTGGTGCCGTCGTAAATGGTGGTGGGGGTGATGCGCCTGCCGTCCTGGGTGGTGGAGCCGTTCGCGACGGCGGAGGTGAAGACGAACGGCTTGAAGGTGGAGCCGACCTGGTAGTCGGTGCGGGTCGCGTTGTTGACGTACTGCCGGGTGTAGTCGATGCCGCCGTACATGGCGACGACGCGGCCGGTCGCGGGGTCGATGGAGGCGCCGCCGACGCGGACGTTGCGGTCGGCCTTGCGCTGTTTGCTCGTCTTGGACATGACGTTGTCGTCGACGGCTTCGACGAGGGCGTCCTGTTTCCTCTTCTCCAGCGTGGTGGTGATCCGGTAGCCGCGGGTGGCGAGGGTCTTCTCGTCGAGGATGTCGTTGCGGACGAGGTAGTCCTCGACGGCCTGGACGATGTAGCCGCGCTGTCCGGAGAGGCTGTTGGCGGGCTTGACCCGGCCCGGCGGGGGGAAGGTCATGGCGGCGCGCTCGCCGGCCCCGAGCCAGTCCTCCTTGACCATGCCGTCGAGTACGTAGTTCCAGCGGGCGACGGCGGCGCTCTTGTTCTCCGGGTGGGTGATGACGTCGTACGCGCTGGGCGCGTTGAGCAGGGAGGCGAGGTAGGCGCCCTCTGCGGTGGTGACGTCGCCGATGTCCTTGCTGTAGTAGGCCTGGGCGGCGGCCTGGATGCCGTAGGCGTTGCGGCCGAAGTAGCTGGTGTTGAGGTAGCCCTCGAAGATCTTGTTCTTGGATTCCTCGCGGCCCAGCTTGATCGCGATGAAGAACTCCTTGATCTTGCGGCCGACGGTCTGTTCCTGGCCCAGGTAGTAGTTCTTGACGTACTGCTGCGTGATGGTCGAGCCGCCCTGTTTGCCCTTGCCGGTGAAGGTGTTCCAGCCGGCCCGGAACATCGCCTTGATGTCGACGGCGCGTTCGGAGTAGAAGTCGCGGTCCTCGGCGGCGAGGACCGCCTGCTGGACGGTGCGGGGGACCTGGGCGAGCTTGATGTTCTCCCGGTTGACCTCGCCGTCGCGGGCGATGACGCTGCCGTCCTTGTAGAGGTAGACGTTGGACTGGGCGGTGGCACTGGCGTTGGCGGAGGGGATGTCGACGAGCTGGTACCCGGCGATGAAGCCGCCGATCAGGACCAGGGCGATGAGGAGGATCCCGCCGAGCACCATCCGCCAGGTGGGGACGGCGCGGCGCCAGCCCTTGCGTTTGGGGCGCTTGGGCTTCTTCTGCTTCGTGCCGGTGGCGCTGTTCGGCCCGGACTCCGCGTCGGCCGGGTCTGTGGCCGGGGTGCCCTGGCCTCCGGGGGCGGCGGCGGCGTCGGCAGGCAGGTCTCTGGGGGTCCAGCCCCTGCGGCCGGGGTCCCCGTTCTGCTGCTGTGGCTCGTCGCTCATGTCGGTGCAGACTCCTCGGCCGCGGTCAGTTCCCCCATAGTGCCCTTTTCTCCGGTATATCCACCGGATCTTTCCCCGAAAAGCGGTCGCGGCGGCTGCCCCGGCTGGACTAGGCTCGTGCGCTTTGGTGCCGAGTGCAGGGCGGCGTCACAGTCAGCGGGGGTGGGGTGCGGTGCGGCTGTATGCGGTGGTGGCGGCGGGCGGGTTCCGGCGCTATGCCACGTACCGGATCGCGACGGTCGCGGGGGTCTTCACCAACACCGTCTTCGGTTTCATCATGGCGTACACGTATGTGGCGCTGTGGGACGAGCGTCCGCAGCTCGGCGGCTACGACATGCCGCAGGCGCTCACGTACGTGTGGCTGGGGCAGGCGCTGCTGATGACGTGCGCGATGATGGGCGGCGGCTTCGAGGACGAGCTGATGGAGCGGATCCGTACCGGCGATGTCGCGGTCGATCTCTACCGGCCGATCGATCTCCAACTGTGGTGGCTGGCCGGGGATCTGGGGCGTGCCGCGTTCCACCTGCTGGGGCGCGGCATCGTGCCGATGCTGCTGGGTTCCATGGCCTTCGAGCTGGCACTGCCCACCTCGCCGGGGATCTGGCCGGCGTTCCTGGTCTCCGTGGCGCTGGGGGTCGTGGTGAGTTTCGCGATCCGCTATCTGGTGGCGCTGTCCGCGTTCTGGCTGATGGACGGGGCGGGGGCGGCGCAGATCGCGTTCCTGGCGGGGATGTTCTTCTCCGGGCTGCTGCTGCCGCTGAACCTGTTCCCGGGGCTGCTGGGCGAGGTGGCGCGGGCGTTGCCGTGGTCGGCGCTGCTCCAGGTGCCGGCCGATGTGTTCCTGGGCAAGCGCACGGGCTGGAGCCTGGTGCGCGCGTACGGGTTCCAGGCGGGCTGGGCGCTGGCGCTGCTGCTCGTCGGGCGGCTGATGCAGTCGGCGGCGACGCGGAGGGTGGTGGTCCAGGGTGGCTGAGGCGCTGGAGACGGCCGTGGCGGAGCCGCCCGTCGCGGTGTTCGAGCCCCGGTCGCGGGTGGTCGAGGGGGTCAGGGCGTACGGGCTGATCGCCGCGATGTGGCTGCGCTCGACGATGGCGTACCGGGCGTCGTTCGTGATGACGGCGTTCGGCAACTTCGCGGCGACGGCGTTCGACTTCGTCGCGATCATGCTGATGTTCTCGCACGTGGATGTGCTGGGCGGTTACACGCTGCCGGAGATCGCCCTGCTGTACGGGGCCGCGGGCACGGCGTTCGGCCTGGCGGATCTGGTGATGGGCTCGATGGACCGGCTGGGTCGGCGGGTGCGGGACGGGACGCTGGACACCCTGCTGGTGCGGCCGGTTCCGGTGATGGCGCAGGTGGCGGCGGACCGGTTCGCGCTGCGCAGGCTGGGGCGGATCACGCAGGGGGTGCTGGTGCTGGGCTATGCGCTGGTGACCCTGGATATCGACTGGACCCTTGCGCGGGTGCTGATGGTGCCGCTGATGCTGTTGAGCGGGGCGGCGATCTTCGGGGCGGTGTTCGTGGCGGGGGCGGCGTTCCAGTTCTTCGCGCAGGACGCCTCCGAGGTGCAGAACTCCTTCACGTACGGGGGCAACACGCTGCTCCAGTACCCGCCGACGGTCTTCGCGAAGGATCTGGTGCGCGGGGTCACGTTCGTCGTGCCGCTGGCCTTCGTGAACTGGCTGCCTGCGCTGTACGTGCTGGGCCGGCCGTATCCGCTGGACCTGCCGGACTGGGTGGCGTTCCTGCCGCCGGTGGTGGCGGCGCTGTGCTGGGTGGTCGCGGGTCTGGCCTGGCGGGCGGGGCTGCGGGCGTACCGGAGTACGGGAAGTTGACGATCATCGAGCGGAGCGGGGCATCGGACATGGGCGTGGGCGGCGGCACGGGCAGTGCAACTGGAGGCGATACCGGCGGCTTCATCGAGCTGGACGGCCTGGAGAAGGTGTTCGACGTCCGCCGTCGTACCGGCTTCCTGCGCAGCGAACGCCGCGAGGTGCGGGCCGTCGACGGCATCAGCTTCCGGGTGGAGCGCGGTGAGATGGTCGGCTACATCGGCCCGAACGGGGCGGGCAAGTCGACGACGATCAAGATGCTGACGGGCATCCTCACCCCGAGCGGCGGCTCGCTGCGGGTGGCGGGCATCGACCCCTCGCGGGAGCGTACGAGGCTGGCGCACCGGATCGGCGTGGTCTTCGGTCAGCGCACCACGCTCTGGTGGGACCTGCCGCTGCGCGACTCGTACCGGCTGGTCCACCGGATGTACCGGGTCCCCGACGCCCGCTTCCGGGCCAACCTGGAGCGGTGCGTCGAACTCCTCGACCTGGAGGAGCTGTTGGAGGTGCCGGTGCGGCAGCTCTCGCTGGGGCAGCGGATGCGCGGCGACATCGCGGCGGCCCTGCTGCACGATCCCGAGGTGCTGTACCTGGACGAGCCGACGATCGGCCTCGATGTGGTGTCGAAGGCCAAGGTGCGTGGGTTCCTAAGGGACTTGAACGCGGAGCGCGGGACGACGGTGCTGCTCACCACCCACGATCTGACGGACATCGAGCAGTTGTGCAAGCGGGTGATGGTGATCGACCACGGCCGTCTGATGTACGACGGGGCGTTGTCCGGCCTGCACGAGGTGGGGGAGAGCGAGCGGACGCTGGTCGTCGACCTGGAACGCGAACTCCCGCCCATCCGGCTGGAGTCGGAGCCGGCGGTGCGTACCGTGAAGGTGGAGGGGCCGCGGCAGTGGCTGGCGTTCCCGGCGTCCGCGTCCGCGGCGCCCCTGGTGGCACGGATCGCCGCGGAGTACCCGATGGTGGACCTCTCGGTACGGGAGCCCGATATCGAGGCCGTGATCGCGAAGATGTACGAGTCGGCCAGGGAACCGGCTGAGGAACCGGCCGAGGGAGCGGTTACGGAGGCGCCTGCGGGGCCGGCTTCGGGCGGGTAGTCCGGTGACGGAAGTCCGGGCGTTCAATAGGCTGCGCGCTATGAGTAGCGAACTTCCGGACATGCGTGCCTCCGACGCCGAGCGTGAACGCATCGCCGAGATCCTGCGCGAGGCGGTGGCCGAGGGCCGGCTGGAGATGGAGGAGTTCGAGCAGCGTCTCGACGCCGCCTACAAGGCCCGCACGCACGGGGAGTTGGAACCGATCGTCCGCGACCTTCCGGCCGTCGGCGCGGCGGTGGCGCCGGTGGCCGCGGGGCAGCCTGTGACCGGTTCGATGGCCCGCTGGTCGGACCGGGTGGGCAAGCCCGCGACGTCGGGCGGTGCCTTCGCGTTCTGGGGCGGGTTCCGCCGCCGGGGCAACTGGACGGTCGGCCGGAAGTTCACCGCGTTCGCGATGTGGGGCGGCGGCGAGATCGATCTGCGCGAGGCGGACTTCGAGGACCGTGAGGTGGTCATCCGCTGCTTCGCGATCATGGGCGGTATGCAGGTGACGGTCCCGCCGGACCTGAATGTCGAGGTCCGGGGCATCGGCGTGATGGGCGGCTTCGGGGAGAACACGAAGGACGAGGGCTTCCCGGCCCCCGACTCCCCCCGGGTACGGGTCACCGGCTTCGCGCTGATGGGCGGCGTCGGCGTGGAGCGCAAGCGGAGCAAGGCGGAGAAGCAGCGGCTGCGGGAGGCGGAGCGCTCGCGCGGGCGGCTGGAGAAGGGTGACGGGGGCAGGGGGCGGGGGGAGTAACCCCGGCAGCCCGAGGGCCTGGGTCAGAGCCCGCCCAGGCCCCGTCCCCCCGTTCTCCCGTCCCTCAGAGCGCGTCGGACGACGGCCGGACGCTCACCAGGTTGGTCAGGTTCACCAGGGAGCCCAGGCGCTGGTAGCCCGCGTCGTTCAGGTGGAGGTGATCGCCGCAGTCGTAGGCGGGGTTCAGCCGGTACGGGTGGCCCGGGTCGCGCATGTCGCGGTCGAAGTCCAGGACCTGGTCGAAGACCCCGCCGGCCCGGATCGTCTCGTTGACCCGGTTGCGGACGGCGTCCTGAGCGGGGGTCCAGCTGCGGTAGCCGTCGTACGGCATCAGGGTCGCGCCGACGACCCGCATCCCGCGCGCGTGGGCCCGCTGCGTCAGGCCGCGCAGGGCGTCCGTGATCCGCTGCGGGTCCGTCTGCTGGGGGAAGCCCTGCACGTCGTTGACGCCGAGGGCGATGATGACGGTCTTCGCGCCGCTGATGTCCAGCACATCGCGCTGGAAGCGGTCCAGGGCGCGCGGCCCGATGCCGTCGCGCAGGATGCGGTTGCCGCCGATGCCCTGGTTCACCACCCCGTAGCGGCCGTTCAGCCGGTCGGAGAGGATGTCGGGCCAGCGGGTGTTCGCGTCGGTGGTGGAGCCGGTCCCCGCGGTGAGGGAGTCACCGAGCGCGACGACGGTTCCGGTGGCGGTCGTGCTGCGCACGTCCACTGCGGTGAGGTAGCGCCAGGTGGTGCTGCGCCAGGTGCCCTTCCCGGTCTCCACGTAGGAGCTCTGGTGGCTGTTGGGGTGTGCGGTGACCGGGCCGCTCGCGTGGGGGGTGCGCAGGGTGACGACGAGGTCGGCGTCGGCGGCGACCGGGACGACGACGGGGTCACTGACGATCTTCGCGCCCGCGGCGACGGTGGTGGCCGGGGCGCCTCGGAACGTCACCGGGCGGGTGTTCACGGTCACGTTGTCGATCACCAGCGGCTGGGTACCGAAGAGGTTGGAGAGGGTGACGCGAGCCGCGTTGCCACCGATGCTGGTGTGAACGACGTTGCGGATGGTGCGGTGGGTCAAGTCCTGGTCGTGGTTCGGGTCGGGAGCCCCGAGGACGGGTGCGGCCGCCCAGGTGGCGAGCCAGAGTCCGGCGGAGCGGGCCGGAGCCGCGGGCGGGCGGCCCGTGCTCTGCGGCGCTGCGGACGCGGAGGCCTTCGCCCGGGGCCCGGAGAACAGCATCGAGCCGGCGAACGCCACGACGGCGGCGAGCACGGCGGTGCCGGTCACGAGAGCTATGAGCAGGGCGTACCCCTGGCGCCTGGGCATGGGCGGTGTTTCTCCTCTGTTCGTGGGCCGGTTCCATGATGCGGCAGGGCGCGGGGAACTCAACGTGCGGCCCGGGAGTAGGTCGGGTAAGGACAATGCGTACGGGGCGTCGGGGGACGATGCGTACGCGGACGGGTGGAGTGGATGAAACGGATCGAAGGCAGCGGACCCGGCGAGCCGGAGGCCGGTGCGCAGGCGGGCGCGAGCGCGGCGGCGGGCGCGGGGAGCAGGGGGGCGGGCGGCCGCGGCCCGGCCTCCCTGGCCTCGTTCTCGTACACCGCCGCGGACGAGGAGAAGCGGCGCGGCGTACGGCGGATGAAGACCACGGCCACGGGCCTCCTTCTGCTGGTCGCGCTGGTGTACGTCCTCGCCACCTGGGCGAAGAACGAGGGGGTGGGCGGCTGGCCGGGCTACGTCGCCGCGGCCGCCGAGGCGGGCATGGTGGGTGCGCTGGCCGACTGGTTCGCCGTCACGGCACTCTTCAAGCGTCCGCTCGGCCTGCCGATTCCGCACACCGCCATCATTCCCACGAAGAAGGACCAGCTTGGAGCCTCACTCGGTTCCTTCGTGGGTGAGAACTTTCTGTCGGGCGATGTCGTACGGGACCGGATCCACTCCCTCGGCATCGGCGGCAGGCTCGGTGCGTGGCTCGCGGAACCGGCCCACGCGGACCGGGTCACGGCCGAGTTGTCGACCGCCCTGCGCGGTGCGCTGACGGTGCTGCGCGACGCGGATGTGCAGGCCGTGGTGGGTGAGGCGATCACCCGGCGGGCGAACGCGGCGGAGATCGGGCCGGGCCTCGGCAAGATGCTGGAGAAGGTCGTCGCGGACGGCGGCCACCGCAAGGTGGTGGACCTGGTGTGTGTCCGGGCTCACGACTGGCTGGTGCTGCACGCCGATTCGGTGATGGACGCGGTGCAGGGCGGTGCGCCGGGCTGGACCCCCCGGTTCGTGGACAAGCGGGTGGGGGAGCGGGTCTACAAGGAGCTGCTGCGTTTCCTGACGGAGATGCGCGACATGCCGGGGCACCCGGCGCGCGGCTCGATCGACACGTTCCTGACGGACTTCGCGGCCGACCTCCAGACGGACTCGGAGACCCGGGCCCGGGTGGAGCGGCTGAAGTCGGAGGTGCTGGGGCGCGGCGAGGTGCAGGACGTCATCGCGTCCGCCTGGTCCTCGGTCCGCACGATGGTCATCGCGGCGGCCGAGGACGAGCAGAGCGAACTGCGGCTGCGCGCCCGTGCCTCCCTGATGTCCCTGGGCGCCCGCCTGGCGACGGACGGCCGCCTCCAGGCGAAGCTGGAGGGCTGGCTGGAGGACGCGGCGGTGTACGTCGTGACGACGTACCGGACGGAGATCACGTCGCTGATCAGCGACACGGTGGCGGGCTGGGACGCGGACCAGACATCGAAGAAGATCGAGGCCCACATCGGCCGCGACCTGCAGTTCATCCGCATCAACGGCACGGTGGTGGGCGCACTGGCCGGCCTGGCGATCTACACGGTGTCGAAGGCCCTGGGCGGCTGAGGCAGCCCAGGGCTGCGGGGGCCGGCTCATCCCGTCTCCGCCGGTCAGATCAAGCCGGTCGGGGGTCTGCTCAGGCCCGTCTGCCGGGCAAATCAAGCCTGTCCGCCCGGCAGCTCAGGCCCGTCTGCCGGGCAAATCAAGCCTGTCCGCCCGGCAGCTCAGGCCCGTCTGCCGGGCAAATCAAGCCTGTCCGCCCGGCAGCTCAGGCCCGTCTGCCAGGCAAATCAAGCCCGTCCGGCGATTGAGGACGAAGCGGCTCCCCGGACGCACCCGGGGCTCACCCGCGCCTCGCCCGGTCCGCCTCTCCGGCTCCCGGCCCCCGGCCCCCGCCCCCGGATCAGGCCGCGCGCCGCGTAACCGCCCAGGACGCGGCGGCCACCGTGCCCGCCACGGCGAAGACCGCGGGCCACGCCCCGATCCGCTTGGCGAGCGGGTGCGACCCGGCGAAGGCGGCGACGTACGCGGTGGTCAGCCCGACGGCCGCGCGCGTCCCGGCCTGCCGGTTCCACTCGTACGCCGCCGCCGTGCCCGCCGCGGCGAGGGCGACGCCGCCCAGCGGCCGCTTCCTGGTCCACCGCGCCACCGCGTAGCCGCCGACCAGCCCGCTCGCCGCCACTGCCGTTGCCGGAATCCTCGCCATCGCGGCCACCTTCACCTTCGCGTCCGTCGTCCGGTGCCGCTTCCCGGGCCCGGATCACCGATCCGAGGCTAACGCGGCTTTCCGGCGTCCCGTCGCGGAGGGGGTGTACGTGCGTTTACCCTAGGACTCCGGGGGTGAACGTACGTACACCCCTGCCTCGCCGCCGAGCCTCGTACGGAGAGCCATGCCCGCGGACATACCCGCCCCAGCCGACGTCCCAGCCGATGCCGCGCCCCCGGCCGTCCAGGCCCCGCACCCCCGCTTCGCCGTCGGCGTGCTGGCGTTCTGCGGTGTGGTGGTCGCGGTCATGCAGACGATCGTCGTCCCGCTGCTGCCGCACATCCCCGAGCTGACCGGCGCCACCCCCGCCGCCGCGAGCTGGCTGGTCACCGTCACGCTCCTCACCGGCGCGGTCTTCACCCCGGTCCTGGGCCGGGTCGGAGACATGTACGGCAAGCGGCGGGTGCTCGTCGCCTCGCTCGCGGTGCTGGTGGTGGGCTCCGTGCTCTGCGCGGTCAGCTCGCACATCGGCGTCCTGATCACCGGCCGCGCCCTCCAGGGTGCGGCGATCGCCGTCGTACCGCTGGGCATCAGCATCCTGCGAGACGAGCTCCCGCCGGAGCGCGTCCTGTCCGCCGTCGCGCTGATGAGCTCCACGCTCGGGATCGGCGCGGCCGTCGGCCTGCCGGTCGCCGCCGTGGTCATCGAGAACTTCGAATGGCACACGATGTTCTGGGTCTCCGGCGTGATCGGGCTCATCGACATCGCGCTGGTCCTGCGCTGCGTGCCGGAATCCCCGCTGCGCAGCCGGGGCCGGTTCGATGCCGTCGGCGCGCTGGGCCTGTCCGCCGCGCTGGTCTGCCTGCTGCTCGCGGTCACCCAGGGCGCCGACTGGGGCTGGGGTTCGGTCCGGACGGTGGGCCTGCTCGTGACCGCCGTCGTGGTGGCGCTGCTCTGGGGCGCGTACGAGCTCCGCGTCGCGACGCCCATGGTCGACCTGCGGGTCTCCGCCCGCCCGGCCGTACTGCTCACCAACATCGCCGCCCTGCTGATCGGCTTCGCATTCTACGCGAACTCGCTGGTGACCGCCCAGATGGTGCAGGAGCCGAAGGCCACCGGTTACGGGCTCGGCGCCTCGCTCGTCGTCAGCGGCCTGTGCCTGCTGCCCGGTGGTGTGGCGATGGTGGCGCTCTCGCCCGTCTCGGCGCGGATCTCTGCCAAGCGCGGCCCGAAGGTGAGTCTGGCGCTGGCGGCCGGGATCATCGCCGTCGGATACGGGGTGCGCTACTTCACCAGCCACAGCCTGTGGCTGATCGTCGCCGGAGCCACCGTCGTCGCGTCGGGCACGGCCATCGCCTACTCGGCCCTGCCCGCACTCGTGATGCGCGGGGTCCCGGTCAGCGAGACCGGGGCGGCCAACGGTCTGAACACCCTCATGCGGTCGATCGGGCAGGCCTTCTGCAGTGCGACGGTGGCCGCCGTCCTGGCCAACATCACGTTCCAGGCAGGAGGACGTACGGCTCCGACCCTCCACGCGTACCAGTTGGTCTTCGTGATCGCGGCGGGGGCGGCGCTCGCCGCGCTGGTCGTCACGCTGTTCCTGCCGGGCCACCGGCAGGCCGGGCCGGGTACGGTCGGGGAGAGCCGCAAGGCGCCGGGCATCCGCGAGGGCGGTGTACGGACAGCACAGATCCAGGAGGGCGCATGACCGGCGGCCAGGCCACCGCACCGGCCACCGGGTCCGCGGACGCGGGCACCGGACGGAGCGCGATCCTGCGCGCGGCCCGGCGGGCGTTCACGCAGCGCCCGTACGCCGAGGTGACGATCCGCCAGATCGCCTCGGACGCCGGGGTGAGCCCGGCCCTGGTGGTCAAGCACTTCGGCCGCAAGGAGGAGCTGTTCAACACCGTGGCCGACTTCGGCCCGGCCGCCGCGGAACTGTTCGACGCCCCACTCGCCCGGCTGGGCCGCCACCTGGTCGTCACCCTGGTGACCCGGCGGCGCGAGCTCAACTCGGACCCGCTCCTGCGCGTGGTGTTCTCCCTCGGCAACCAGGACGAACGCTCGCTGCTGCGCGACCGGTTCCACGAACAGGTCACCGACGCCCTGACCGCCCGGCTCTCCGGACCCGACCGGGCGCTGCGCGCCGAGCTGCTGGCCGGCCACCTGCTCGGCCTCGGCGCCACCCTCAGCCTGCACCGCGAGGGAGCCGGCGCCCTGGCCACCCCGGAACACATCGCCGACCTCTACGCACCCGCGCTCCAGAAGCTGATCACGGGCTGAGCGGTTCGGGACAGGGTCCGGGCCGACCCGCGAGGGAGCGGGGAGAGGGCGGAGGCCCCGTACACGTCCCCCGGACCGGGTGAACGAGGAGTACTACCGCTGACGGCCCCCCAGGTCACTTGCCCAGCTTCGCCGCGCGCGCGGCCCGCCGGGCGAACGTCTCCTCCTTGGTGGCGTCCATCTCACGCAGGGCCGTCTTCCGGTCCCGCTGGGCGAGCCGGTCCAGATAGAGGTGGCCGCGCAGGTGGTCCGTCTCGTGCTGGAGGCAGCGGGCGAAGTAGCCCCGGCCCTCGATGACCAGCGGATCGCCGTCCTTGTCCCGGCCGCGTACGACGGTACGGTCCAGCCTCGCCACCATCCGGTAGGGGCCCGGGACGGACAGGCACCCCTCGGACTCCTCGACCAGCCTGCGCTGTTCGGGCGGCACCTCGTCCAGGACGGGGTTGGCGATGTGCCCGACATGGCGCACCCCCCAGTCGTCGGTGATGTCCCACATGAACAGCCGCAGGTCCACATCGACCTGGTTGGCGGCGAGCCCGGCGCCCTCCGCCACCTGGTTGGTGGCGAACATGTCGTCGACCAGCCGGGAGAGTTCGGGGGTGCCGAACTCGGTGACCTCCCGGCACGGCCGGCGCAGGATCTCCTCCCCGACGACGGTGATCCGGCGCACCGAGCCCCGTTCGGACTCCGGCGCGAACCGGGGATAGGAGTCGACGGGTACGCCCTGCACACGTACCCGGCGGTCCTGCGAGGTGTCATCGAACCGAGCGGCCATGGGGATGATCAACGCCTTCCGCGCACAAGGGAGTCGGCCGGGGGACGGCCTGGACGGCCGGGGCGGCCGGTTTGACCGAACGCTTTGCAAAGTAGCATCCTTTGCAAAATGAGCGATGAAAAGCGTCAAGCCGGGTCCCCGGAGCCACTGCACGGGTCCACGGGCCCGCTGCCGTACCGGGCCCGCAAACCACTCCCGGACCACCCCGTCCGGGTAGCCCTGCTCGACCTGCTCGCGGAGGCCGGCACGGTGACGTCCACCGAGGCCGCCGCCCGGCTCGGCCACAGCTCCGGGCTCTGCTCCTTCCACCTGCGCCAACTCGCCGCGCACGGCCTCATCGAGGAGGCCCCGCACAAGGGCGGCCGGGTGCGGCCGTGGCGGCTGCGCTGGGAGACCTCCCGCGAGCCGGGGCAGGAGGGAATGGCCGAGTTCGACGCGCTCGCACGCGGGCTGGAGGACGAGAGCTACCAGCACTGGCTGAGCCACCGCGACCGGGCGCCGGCCGAGTGGCGGCAGGACGAATCATTCAGTGCCGTCATCCATCTCACCCCGGCGGAGATGACCGAACTAGCCTCCTCGGTACGCGACTTGCTGGCTGTCTACCGCGAGCGCGAGGACCACCCGGAGACCCGCCCCGCAGACGCCGTGGCCGTGGCGGCGGTCACCAGGCTGTTCCCCCTGCTGGCCGACAATCCCGGCCGTCCGCGCTCGGCCTGACGGCCCGCTGACTACTCCGCATCCGCATCCGAAGCGGATTCCGCCAGCACAGTGAGCACCTTCGCGAGCCGCTCCCGTGCGCCCGCCTCCGTGATGACCCCGTCCGGACCGACCACCTGCCGGTCCACCGGAATCCGCACGCAGGCGGCCTCGACGACGGTGGCGCCCGTGTATCCGAGCACGGTCCGCAGCGTCGCCTCCGCACCCAGGCCGCGCCCCGGGGCGGCGGCGCTGACCCAGGCGACCGGCTTGTCGCAGATCTCGGTGCCGCCGACGGTCCAGTCCAGCAGGTTCTTGAACGCCCCCGGCAGGGTCCCCGCGTACTCCGGGGTGCAGATCAGCAAGGCGTCGGCCGCGTCGATCGCTGCGCGCAGCCGGGCCACCGGCTCCGGCAGTGGCTCGGCATCGTCATCGGGGTTGAAGTGCGGCAGCGCCCCGGGCCCCTCGTGGAGCACGGTCCGCACCCCTGCGGGCGCCACCGCCCGCGCGGTGCGCAGCACCGTCTCGTTGGAGGAAGCGGACCGCAGGCTTCCGGACAGCAGAAGGATCACGCGTGGCGTCGGCATGTACGGGCAACCGGGCGGACCCGGCGGCTCATTCCCGTATCGGGGCCGGGGCCGGGGCCGGGGCCGGGGCCGGGGTCGGGGTCGCGGTCGGGGGCAGCTCCAGCTCGGCCACCACCTGGTCTCCGCTGAGCTCGCCGGTCGTCCGGAATCCGAGCTTCCGGTAGAACCCCTCCGGCCCGTGTTCGCCGGGCACGTACGAAACGGTCGTACGTGTCTGCCCGCGCCGGCGCAGCTCATCGTTGACGGCCTCCACCGCGAACCGCCCGTAGCCGCAGGACTGTTGTCCGGCGGCGATGTTCAGCCGCCAGAGCCCGGAGCGCGGCCGGTCGTCCGGCTCGCCGGGGTGGAAGCGCACGCCGAGGAAGGCCATCACGAAGCCGACGATCCGCTCGTCGTCGACGATCAGTCGTGGCCACGCGGTCTCGGGCGAGGCGTACGCCTGGGCCAGGGACCAGGCGACCGGCTTCACGAGTCCGTCCTGGTCGGGGCGGACCCGCAGGGCGCAGGCATCCTCGACGTTGTCGGACGTGACCGTGACGAGGCGGGGTGAGAAAGGCATCCCCGCAAGGTACCCACGCGCCCGGCCGAGCGCCTGCGGATATCGGCCGTGCACCCCCGCCGCCCCGCCTCGTTCCGCCCGGCCCCGAACCGGATCAGCTGAAGACGACCGACCGGAGCTTGAGCCGGCTGGAGGCGTGGCCGCCGTCGGGTCGCAGGGTGTAGTAGGCGCCGTCGCAGTCCGGGCCGGTGAAGACCGTCGCGGTCGAACCGGTGTTGTTCCAGGGCGTGTCGGCGGGCTCCGAGGTGTTCTCGTCGGCCACTCCCGGCAGGGTGACGCACTCCCGGATCGGCGGGTCGAGCAGGACGACCGCCTGCCGGTGCCCCGACGCGGTGGTGTACGTGTAGGCGAACTGACCCTCGGCCGCAGCCGCGTTCGCGGAGCCGGGGAGGCTGACGATGAGCGCGAGCGCGCCGAGGGCGGCGGCCGCAGTGGTACGAAGTCGCATGGTGGAGGCACTCCTTGTGGGGTTCGACGTGCGGTCCGTCGCACGGTTCGACCGGGACCGGACCGGAACGAGGCAAGATCGTTCCGGCCAGAGTCTGGCCCGCCACCGGCCCCGCCGGGCCACGGATTCACTCGCACGCGGGACGTGCTCACCCGAACGGGAACCGCCTCATGGGCCCGCCATCGGCCATGTGGGTCACGCCGCGGGACGGACCGCCCCGGACCGGCTCTGTTGTGCAACCCCGCACGGCCACGCCAGGATCGGCGGTGCCGTGCGGACGACAGTCCCCGCCGGCCGAGGCAGCGCACGCACCGCACCGCAGTGCGGGCGCACGCACCGCATCGCACCGAACCCGACCTGGAGGCCCCGCCGTTCATGAGTGACTTCAGCATCCACCGCGGACAGGTGCACCACGCCTGGGACCGGACGGTCAAGCCCGTCGCCACGCTCGCCCCCGGCGAAGAGGCGGTCCTGGAGTTCCAGGACGCGAGCGGCGGCCAGCTGGCCGCCGGATCGACCGCCGCAGACCTTTCCGAGCTCGACTTCGGCACCCTCAACCCCGTCACTGGCCCGCTGTACGTGGCCGGGGCCGAGCCCGGCGACGCGCTGGTCGTCGACATCCTCGACGTACAGGTGGGGGAGTGGGGCTGGACTGCTTGCCTGCCCGGGTTCGGGCTGCTTACCGACGACTTCCCCGACCCGTACCTGCGCATCTCGACGATCACCGGCGGCTACGCCGAACTGCTGCCCGGCCTGCGGATCCCGGTGGTGCCGATGATCGGGACGATCGGCGTCGCCCCGCCGGAGCCCGGACCGCACTCGGTCATCCCGCCCCGCCGCTGGGGCGGCAACATGGACATCCGCCACATCGGCCCCGGCGCCCGGCTCATCCTGCCCGTCGGAGTGCCGGGAGCCCTGCTCTCGGCGGGCGACGCGCACGCCGCGATGGGTGACGGCGAGGTCTGCGGTACGGGCGTCGAGACGCCCGCGACGGTGCGGCTGCGGGTGGACGTCCGCAAGGGCGCGGCGCCCCGTACACCGGTGATCGAGACGGACCCGGTCAGCGCCAGGACCGGCGCCGCCCTGGCCACGACGGGGATCGGACCGGACCTGATGGAGGCGGCGAAGGACGCGGTCCGCGCGCTGATCGACGAGATCTCGGCCCGGACGGGGCTCACCCCGCAGGACGCCTACCTGCTGGCGAGCGTGGCGGCGGATCTGAAGATCTCCGAGATCGTGGACGCGCCGAACTGGGTGGTATCGGCCCATGTGGAGCGGGAGTTGCTGGGCGGGGTGCGGGCGCGGCCGTAGACGGCACGACGGGTGAGGGGCGAGCGGGGGAGTCCGCCCCGTCGCCCCGCACCCGCTCGCTCAGCTGTCCGCGTTGCGCCAGACGGTCACGTCCACCGTCAAGTACGTACTGGGCGAGTCCTCCGGGGAGTGGCCCTGGTACGTCAGGAGGCCGATGTGCCCCGTGCCCGTGATGATGCAGACCTGGCGCCCCTTGGTGAGCTTCTCCAAGGGGATGTTCTGCGCGAACCGGGTGTCCGCGCGGCAGACGTCCAGCGAGCCCTGCTGCCCAGGATTGAGCAGGATCAGCTTTCCCTCGTCGTTCTCCGCGTCGAGGTACCCGCCGCTGTCGTAGGACAGCTCGTATCCCGCGTCCTCGCCCTCCTGGGGCCGGAGGTCCTCGTCCCCGAGCGTCAGGTGGTAGCCCTCGGTGAGGTTGATGGACTTGTACTCGGCGGGCTCGGGGTCGGCCTGCGGGGTCTGCTCGGTATCGGCCTCGCTGCCCTGGCCGCCGCCACCTGTCGAGCCGGTCGCGTCCGGCGAGGCGTTGTCCTGCGAGGGGCTGTTGTCCTCGGGGGAGGCGCCGGTCTTCGGGGAGGCGTTGTTCTGCGTCTCCTTGCCGTCGTCCTTGAGTACGTAGTACGCGGCTCCGGCGCCCGCGATGGCGAAGACCAGCGCGGCGGCGATGGCGATGACGGCGATCCGGCCGCGCCGGCTCTTCGGGGGCTGGGGCGTCGGGTGAGGCGTGGGATGGGTCTGGTGCCCCTGGGGCGGGAACTGCCCGGGGTACGTCTGCGCCTGGGCGGGATACGGGCCCGACGTGTGGGCCGGGGTCTGGTGCTGGGCCTGCGGCTGAGGACCTGAGGGGTACTGCCGGCCGGGGTGCGCGGGCTGAGTCGGCTGCGCGTGCGGCGGCTGGAGGGGGTAGCCGGTCTGGGACGTATCGGCGTACTGGCCGGGCGGCGGGGTCGGCGCCGGACCGAACCCCGGAGGCGGGGTGCTCGGCGCCGCCGGGGTGGTCGGTGAGTATCCGGCGGCCGGGCCGGGAGGCGCGGCCGGTGCGGTGGTCGGAGGCGGCGGGGTCTGGGCGGGGGCCGGGGCCGCCGCCCGTACGGTGATGTCGGCGGCGACCGGGCTCGGCAGCCAGTCCTCGGGGCGCCGCAGCACCGTTTCCGCGTTCGCGGTCTGGCACAGCTCGATGACCTCGGCGACCGAGGGCCTGGCCTCCGGCTCCTTGGCCAGGCACCGGCTGACCAGCTCCATCAGCCGTTCCGGGACGCGGCTGAGGTCGGGCTCCTCGTGGACGATCCGGTAGAGCACCCCGTGCGAGGTCCCCTCCCCGAAGGCGGGCGACCCGGCCGCCGCGAACGCCGCGACCTGGCCGAGGGCGAAGATGTCGGTGGCCGGGGTGACCCGGCGCCCGGCAGCCTGCTCCGGGGCCATGAACGACGGGGTGCCGATGGTGACGCCGCTGCCGGTGAGCGAGGTCGCGTCGGCCGCGTACGCGATGCCGAAGTCGATGACGCGGGGCCCGTCGGCGGCGAGCAGCACGTTGGACGGCTTGAGGTCGCGGTGCACGATGCCCGCGCCGTGGATGACGTGGAGCGCCTCGGCCATACCGGCGATCAGCAGCAGGACGGCCTCGACCGGCAGCGCCCCGTGTGCGACGACCGCGTCGGCGAGCGAGGGCCCCGGTACGTAGGCGGTGGCCAGCCACGGCTGCGCGCCGTTGGTGTCCGCGTCGATGACCGGCGCGGTGAACAGCCCCTGCACGCGCTGCGCGGACTGCACCTCCTGGGCGAACCGCCGCCGGAACTCGGGGTCCTCACCGAACTCCGGCCTGATCACCTTGATGGCCACGGGCCGCCCGCCGGGCGTGTACGACAGGTACACCTTGCCCATGCCGCCCGCACCGAGCTTGGCGGCCAGCCGGTATCCGGCGATGGTCGCCGGATCGTCGGCTGTGAGTGGCTGAAAGACCTGGGAGCCGCTGCCCCCGCTTGGCTGCTGACCGCTCATGAACTCGTATCTCCCCCGCAGAGCGCTGCTGTCGAAACGGCACCTTATCCAAATCCCGGCCGGGACAGCCCTCGGAGAGCACCGGAGCTTTCCGGGCCTGGCCTGGCCGGGCCGGGTCACGTTGGGCTGAGCCGGGCCGAGCCGGTGCCGGTGTCGGCACCGTCGCCGGTCAGGCTGCTACTTCGGGGGGTTGAGCTTGCGGAAGTACGTCCAGCTGGTCTCGTTCGGCTCGCTCCACTTCTCCGGGGCGCTGGCGAACTCCGGTTGGTGCGCGGCGATGTAGGCGCGGGTCCGCTCGGGGACCTCGGCGTACGAGCCGAGCTTGTGGCCCCGGCAGTGGTAGGTGAGGCCACCGGGCCGCTGACCGCGTGCCATCCACGGGAGCCACGGGGACATCCGGGTCCACGACATGGTGGCCGGCACGCTCGGTGCCGGCCCTGCCAGGTCTGCCCGGTCGGCGAAGAACTGGAAGAGCTCCAGGGCCTTGTACGTGTCACCGGCCGAGTGGACGGGGTACTCGGCCACCGGCAGCGGTGAGGGGTAGGCGAGCGGGATCTCCAGGCTGAAGCAGAGCTGCTCGCCCAGTTCGGTCACCGGGACCGGGAAGGGGCGCCACTTCTGGTTCGCCGGGTCGTTCCAGACGTGCACCACGGGCAGGTCCTGCCAGGTCTCCAGGATCTCGCGGCTCGCGGGGTCCAGGTAGAAGGCAGCCTCACGGGTGAGCAGTTGGTAGGCGTCAGGACCTGCTTCGGCATCCTGGACGAGGCGGGAGACGTTGAGCCCTTCGAAGCCGAAGACGCGCTGGTAGGGCTCGTCGGGGGACCAGGTGTACACATCGCCGGACCACCAGTACGTGACCTCCTCGCCGTCGAGCGAGGCGCGGGTACGGGCGAAGGAGCGGAGCAGCTCTGCGGGTGTCGTCATGCTCACTACTCTGCCTACTCCGCGCGGCCGCCGCCCGCACCGGGCGGAAATCGCTCGGTGCGGGCCCGAAGCGGCCGTGGCGGGGTGGGCGGGGAGGAACCCGTCAGGCAGGGGTGGGGCGGTCGGGGAGGACCCGTCAGGCAGGTGTGGGGAACACGTACCGCACGCCCGTCGCCCGTTCCGAGAGCTCCCACAGCCGGTTGCCGGTCGCGGCGTCGGCAGCCCCGGCGGACAGCTCCACCCGCGTCGGCCCGCCGCGCAGTTCCGCCATGCCGTCCGGCCCGATGAACTCGCCGCCCGCCACGCTCGGGTCCGTGGCCGCGTACAGCTGTGGCAGCGCGCCCCGGTCCGGGTCCTGGGCGAGGGGGGTGAGGAGGTGGCCGAAGAGCAGCTTCACCGGTCCGACGGGCCCGTCGGTCTGGAGGCCGGTCGCGGTGTAGCCGGGGTGGGCGAGCACGCTGCGTACCGGGCTGCCCGCTTCGCCGAGCCGGCGGTGGAGCGCGTGGCCGAAGACGGCGTTGGCGAGCTTCGACTGGTTGTAGTACCCCATCGGTGAGTAGTGGCGTTCGCCCGTGAGGTCGTCGAAGAAGAGGCGCGCCTTGCGGTGGTTGGCCGAACTCACCGTGACCACCACGGGATCGATGCCCGGGGTCAGCAGGTCGAGGAGCAGCCCGGTCAGTGCGAAGTGGCCGAGATGGTTGGACGCGAACTGTGACTCGTGGCCCTGCGCGCTCAGTGACCGGGGCGGTGCCATCACCCCGGCGTTGTTGACGAGCACGTCCAGACGCGGATGGGCGGTGCGCACCACATCGGCGAAGGTGCGCACCGAGTCGAGGTCGGCGAGGTCGAGGCGCTGCACCTCAAGGCTCGCGCCCGGGTGCTCCGCGGTGATCCCGGCGACTGCCCGGCGGCCCTTGTCCTCGTCGCGGACGGCGAGGACGACGTGCGCTCCCCGGCGGGCGACCGCGCGGGTGGTGGCCAGGCCGAGTCCGCTGTTGGCGCCGGTGACGACGAAGACCCGCCCGGTCTGGTCCGGGATCTGTTCGGCGGCCCACTGCCGCTGTCGCCGCGTCCGCGGTTCCTGCCCCCGCCCGCTCCTCCGCTGCTTCTGCTCCTGCTTCTGCTCCTGCCGCTGTGTCATGCGGCACAGACTGCCTTTGGTGGCACTTGGTGTCAAGATGCTACTGAGTGCCATTGAGGGCATGAAGTATCCTGAGGGGGTGAGCACCCGCCCCGAAGTGACGATGGCCGAGCGGAAGCGTCAGCTCGTTTCCGAAGAACTGACCGAAGCCGCACTGCAGTTGATGGCGTCGAAGGGGTACGACGCGGTGACGGTCGACGAGATCGTGACCGCTGCGGGCGTGTCCAAGCGGACGTTCTTCCGGTACTTCGCGTCCAAGGAGGACGTCGTCGTCCGCTTCCTGGCCGACATGGGCACCGGCATCCGCGCGGAGCTCGCGGCCCGCCCCGCGGCGGAGCCGCCCTCCGTCGCGTTGCTGCACGCCGTCCGCGTCCCCCTCGCGGCCTGCGCCGGGCACGCCGGATCTGACAGGGCGCTGCGCGTCGTCCAGCTGATCCTGCGCACCCCCGCCCTGCTCGCCCGCTTCCTGGAACGCCAGGCCCAGTGGCGTGACGAGCTGGCGGAGGAGCTGGCCCGGCGCCCGGGTCCGGAGGCGGAATCCGCCCTCTATCCGAGGCTGGCCGCCGGCATGGCGCTGAACGCCTTCGATGCCGTACTGGACCGGTGGAGCGCGAGTGACGGGACGGAGGACCCGGCCGACCTCATCGGCCAGGCCTTCGCGGTGATCAACCCGGCGCTGGACGGCATGCGAGGACGGCAGAAGTCCTGATCGTCCCCGCTGTCCGGAATCCGCCGCTCTTCTTGCACGCTCGTCGAAACACGGGCCGAGGGCGCGGCAGTGGCCCCAGGGTTGACGCAGTCACCTCCCTCGCCCCGCGGCGCGGGAAGTGCCCGGGGTGGGGCGTACGGAAGCCCGGATTCCCGTTGCGCGGCGGGCGGGTCTGTCTGAATCATGAGCGCCGAGGGGCGCCCGCCGCGTGGCGGCCCCGGTGACGAAAGGCCCTCCGTGCGCAAGCTCGTGTACTACATCGCCGCCACCCTGGACGGCTTCATCGCCGGCCCGGACGGCGCCGACCCCACCGGCCCGGACGGATTCTGGCCGGTCCCGGAGGACTACATCGGGCACATGATCGCCGAGTACCCGGAGACCCTGCCCGGCCCCGCCCGTACCGCGCTGTCCATCTCGGCGCCGGGCACGCACTTCGACACCGTCCTCGAAGGCCGCAGGTCCTACGAGACCGGCCTCAAGGCCGGGGTGACCGACGCCTACCCGCATCTGCGGCACATCGTGTTCTCCCGGACGCTCGGCGAGAGCCCGGACCCCGCGGTGGAGGTCGTGGCGGACGACCCGGCGGCCCGGGTCAGGGAGCTGAAGCAGGGGGCGGGCAAGGACATCTGGCTGATCGGCGGCGGGGAACTCGCGGGCGCCCTGTACTCCGAGATCGACACCCTGATCCTCAAGCTGAGCCCGATGACCATCGGCGCGGGCATCCCGCTCTTCTCCGGAGGAGCCACGTTCAGCCCGAACGCCTGGACGCTCAAGGACCACCAGGTCCTGGACAGCGGGGCGATGTTCCTGACGTACGACCGTGCCCCCGGCCTGGGGTGAATCGCTGCTCTCCGCGCCCCGCCCCTCAGCCG
The DNA here is from genome assembly GCF_055584045.1 of Streptomyces sp. NPDC104307. Lineage (NCBI taxonomy): Bacteria > Bacillati > Actinomycetota > Actinomycetes > Kitasatosporales > Streptomycetaceae > Streptomyces > Streptomyces sp. NPDC104307. The sequence continues at coordinate 575,991 of NZ_JBVJMU010000002.1, read as the reverse complement.
ATTCCGGCCAGGAACCCGGAGATCAGGTCGTGCAGCACCGCGGGCCGCTCCAGGTGCAGGTCGTGGCCGGTACCGGGGAGGCAGACGGCCTCGGTGGCGGGGCGCCGGTGCAGCATCTCGTCGACCTCCTGCGGCGGGACGAAGCCGGTCTGGCCCAGGACGAGCAGGGTCGGGCAGGTGACGGCGTCCCACTCGTCCCAGAAGGGGCGCAGCGCGTTCTCCGTGATGGAGCCGACCATGACGTCCCGGTCGAACCGAGGCCACCAGCCGCCCTCGCGTTCCTCCAGCCCGCCCGCCCAGCCCTCACCGAGCGGCCCGCCGCCGAAGAACCGGACGGCGGCTTCGCGCGAGGCGAACGACGTCGGCCACGTGTCCAGCCAACTGCCTATCTTGGACGGCGTGTCCGGGTCCGCGACAGCTGGACCCGCCTCGACTAGGACGAGCGCGCGTACGCGGGCGGGGTGCGCGGCGGCGGTGAGCATGGCGGTGTGGGCGCCCAGGGACTGGCCGATGAGGACGGGCTGCCGCAGCCCGAGCTGATCGGCCACGGCGACGACGTCCGAGACGTAGGCGGCGCGGGAGACATCCTGCGGACGGCGTTCGGCGGCGCCGTGCCCGCGTTGATCGACCGCGACGATCCGCAGTCCGGGGCTCAGGGACCGGGCCACGGCGTCCCATTCACCGGCGTGGCCCGCCAGCCCGTGCAGCAGGATGACGGGCTGCCCCGGCCCGCCCCAGTCCCGGCAGACCACCCGGACACCGTCCCGCGTCACCGTGCGCTCGGACCAGGACATACGTACGACCTCCAGGGCTGGGGAAGCGGGTTCCCCATCGAACCCGACACCAGGCACCCGACACCAGGCATCACGCTCCATGCTCCACGCATCACGCACCAGACATCACGCTCCAGGCCTTGGGCGGCTCGCGGGGGAGTGCTGACCCGCAGACGAATTATCGTTCCGGTTTGTCCTTTGAGGCCCCATACGCATAGATTTCCGCCACGTTGTGCGCCAGCTGTTCCCTCCTGGGACGCTGTTCGCCCCTGGAACGTGGTCGAGCGGCAGCGCGACCCGTCATCCTCGGCTGGGAGGGCTCCGCCCACATGTCCGGAACCGTCGACCGGTGGACCACAGCACTGCGCGGAGCCTGGAGGGACGGCACACTGTGGCCGTGGTGCCTGGCGGCCCTCGCGGCGGCCTGCGGCTACGCCGTGGCAACCGTCTTTCACCCCGGGTACCTCAGCGCGGACAGCAACACCCAGCTGTGGCAGGCGCTGGGGGACGAGCCGGTGAACGACTGGCACCCCCCGGTGATGGCGCTCCTGTGGCGTGTCCTCATCCGGATCACGGGGGACTTCTCGGCCATGGCCGCGCTGCAGGCCGCGGTGCTGTGGGGGACGCTGTGGGTCCTCGCCCGGCTGGTGTGGAGGAGCTCCGGCAGCCGGGCGCTCTCCCTCGCGGTGCTGGCCGTGGGATTCGCGCCGCACATCATGAACTTCACGGGGGTGGTGTGGAAGGACGTGCACCTGGCGTACGCACTCCTCGCCGTGTTCGCGATCGCGCTCACCTTGCGTGAGCTGCCGCGCGAACGGGTCGTGAGCCGCTGGGCCCTTCTGGTGTCGGCCCTGCTGTTCCTCGCGTACGCCGCCCTCGTGCGCAAGAACGGTGTCCCGGCCGTGATCCCGGTCTTCGCCCTCCTGGTGCCGGCCGCGTGGCCCGCCCCCGGTCGGCGCCGCTGGCTGGCCGTCACCGGTGTGTTCGCCGCCGTCGTGATCGCCTGCGGGGCCGCTGTGTCCGCGGCCACCACCCCGCTGGCCACGCGCGTGTACGCGGTGATTCCGGTGGACGACCTCGCGCACGTGCTGACCCCGGACCAGATGCGTGCGGCCGCGGAACAGGCGCACGCGGGGCCGGACCTGCGGGACCGCCTGGTCGCCACCGCCGTGAACTGCCAGAAGCGGAACATCGCCTCGGACGCGTACCTGCAGTGCTTCCCGCACACCAAGCCGTTCGACGTCACCTACCTGGACCGGCACGCCGATGTCATCGTCCGGATGTGGGCGCGGCAGATGCCACGCCACTGGAAGGGCTACGCCGAGTACCGGGGCCGGGTCTTCACCAAACTGCTCTTCCAGAGCAACCAGACCTTCTGGAACGGCACCCATGCCAATGCCGGCGCCCGACTGCATCCCCTGGTGCGGAAGGAACCGCTGAACGACACGCTGAGGTTCGCTCTGCAGAACTACGTGAGCGGCTTCACCCGCGATCTGCCGATGCTCTTCCAGGGCTGGTTCTGGCTGGCCGTCTCGCTGGTGCTCGTGCTGCGCCGCCGCCGGGCCGGTCCCTACTCCCGGGAACTCCGTCTCCTCGGGGCGAGTTCGCTCCTGTACATCCTCGCGTACCTGCCCACGGCACCCGAGTCCAACTACCGGTACGTGTACTGGCCCGCGCTCTCCGGGACCGTCGCCCTCGCCCTCATCGCGACCGGCTTCGTGACACGTCGCCGCGCGGCAGCGGACCGCCCGGCCGCCGTGCCGGACGACCGGCTCGTCGTGCCACCGGCCGGCCGCGCGCCCGACACCGCTCCGGCAGGACCGCGCCAGGACACCGAGGCCGCTCTCTGACCCCCCGGGGTACGGCGTGAGCGGCACCGGCGTCGCGCACCCCACGCCCACGGCCCCGGGGTGTGTCGTACGGCGCCGCTAGGCTGTCGATCATGTCGGACGACTCCCCTCTCATACAGAGCCTGCGGACAGCGGTCGCCGCCGCGCCCGCCGATGTGCCCCTCCGGCTCCACCTGGCCCAGCTCCTGCTGGAGGCGGACCGGTCCGACGAGGCCGTCGCCGAGGCGGCCGTGGCTCTGCAACACGCGCCGGGCGACGTCCAGGCCAGGGACCTGATGGTCAGGGCGATGGGCGCACCGGCCCCGTCCGCGTCCCAGCCCCCGCCCGCGTCCCAGCCCCCGTCCCCGTCCCAACCCCCGCGTACGCGGACCGGGTTCGACTGGAAGGCCGCGGAGGAGCAGGTCGGGGACGCGGTGCCGCCGCGGTTCACCGAGGCGCCGGTCCGCGCGGACGGACAGGACGACTCCGCGGGCGCCGACGCGTGGGACGTGGAGGACCCCGGCACCGTACGGCTGGCCGACGTCGGCGGCATGCAGGAGGTGAAGGACCGCCTGGACGCCGCCTTCCTCGCCCCGCTGCGCAACCCCGAGCTGCGCAAGCTGTACGGGAAGAGCCTGCGCGGCGGGCTGTTGCTGTACGGGCCGCCCGGCTGCGGCAAGACGTTCATCGCGCGGGCGGTGGCCGGCGAACTCGGCGCCGCGTTCCTGTCGGTGTCCGTGAACGACGTGCTGGACATGTGGATCGGCAACTCGGAACGCAACATGCACGAGGTCTTCGAGACTGCCCGCCGGCAGGCGCCCTGCGTGGTCTTCCTGGACGAGTTGGACGCTCTCGGCGCCAAGCGCAGCCGCACCGGGCACAGCGGCATGCGCAACGTGGTCAACCAGCTGCTCAGCGAGTTGGACGGCATCGACTCCGCGGCGAACGAGGGCGTCTTCGTCCTGGCCGCCACCAACGTGCCCTGGGACGTGGACAACGCCCTGCGCCGCCCCGGACGGCTGGACAGGACGATCCTCGTCCTCCCGCCCGACGGACCCGCCCGGGAGGCGATCCTCCGCTACCACCTGCGGGACCGGCCCATCGAGAACGTCGGACTGGGCAAGCTGGTCAAGATCACCGAGGGGCTGTCCGGCGCGGACCTGGCCCATGTCTGCGAGGCGGCGGCGGAGCGTGCGCTGCTGGACTCGGTGCGCACCGGAACCGTACGGATGATCGGCATGAAGGACCTGCTGGCCGCCGCGAACGAGGTAGTGCCGTCCGCCGAACCGTGGTTCTCCTCCGCGCGCAACGTGGCGATGTTCGCCAACGAGGGCGGCATGTACGACGACCTGGTGACGTACCTGAAGAAGAGGCGCAAGCTGTGACCACGACCCCGCACCCCGCGGTGGAGCGGGCCGACCTGCTCATCGACCTCAAGCGGTACGAGGAGGCCAGGGAGCTGCTGGCCCAGCGGCTCGCGGAGGACCCCGAGGACATCCGGGCCTGGATCGAACTCGCCCGGAGCCATGTCGAGGACAAGGAGGACGGCGCGAAGGCGCTTGAGGCGACCGAGCGGGCGCTGGCCCTGAACACCCAGGACATCGGGGCGCTCCTCATGCATGCCCGCGCCCTGCGCGTCGGGGGCCGCTTCCCGGAGACCGAGGGCGTGCTGCGCGAGGCGATCCGGCTGGCGCCCGACTACTGGTTCACCTACGCGCGGCTCGCCGACTGGCTCTGGCGTATCAGGATGATCAGCTCCGGACATGCCAACGGCGGCCAGGTCCGGCGCGAGGACATGGAGGCCGCCCTGCGGGAGGCCGACGCCATCGCCCAGGAGGCCATCCGGCTGGCCCCCGAGCAGGCGTACCCCTACGAGGTGGCCTGGCTCATCGCCGACATGTCCGCCGACCGGAGCGCCGCCGCCCGGATGGACGAGGCCATCCTCCGCCTGGACCCGCAGCACGAACAGGCCCTGGCCCGTCGGACGAAGGCCGCGGCGACCGCCCCCGGCGTCAAGGCGAAGGAAGCCGCCACCCTGTACGCCGACGCGCTGGCCTCCACCCCGGACTCCGTCCCCATGCAGCGCGGCCTGGACGCGGCCTCCTACCGCCTCCTGCGCGGCCTCCGCTGGCCGGCCCTGCTCTGTCTGGCCCTCGCCGCCACGGGCATCGACCTGTTCGCCACGGACGGGGACACCCAGCGAGAACTGCCCCTGGTCCTCGGCCAGCGCCTCTGGGACCTCGTCCCGATGGCGGTCATCTGGGCCCTCGGCGCCCTCCTCCGCTACCGCCGCCTCCGCGCCGGCATCCGGGTCAACCTCCGCTCCCTCATCAGCCGCATGCCCTGGTCCCGCACCGTCCTGGGCCAGGCGGCATGGGCCATGCTCTGCGCCCTGCTGATCACCCAGATCCCCTGGACGGAACGCACGATCCCGCTCGTCCTCTTCTGGGCGGGCCTGGTGCCGTCGGCGGCGACCATGTGGTTCGACCGGCCGAAGGCTCCTTGAGCCGGGGTGAAGAGGAAGTCGGGGCGACGCTCCGGGGTTCCTTGTGGGCAGCTCAGTAATGCCACCGGTTCGCACTGGCCCGGTAGCTGCATGTGATCTTCCGCCCGGCTGCGTCAGTGGTCGTCGCCCCGACATCGGCGTTCCTGCAGAACTGCCCGGCGTGGTAGCAATTGCCGGCGTTGGAACGGATGCTGCAGACCTGCGTCGTGGTGGAGCCTCCGCCCGTCGCTGTACTCCCACCCGAACTGGAACTGCTGCCGCCGCTGCCACCGGACGAGGACGACCCGCCACTACTGGACGTACCGCTTGAGGCGGCGCGCGGCGGGTGCGCACACGACTCGTTCGTTTCCACGATCTTGAACGAGAGCCTGGTGGAGGCGTTGTACGTACCGGCGGACGGGCTCTGTGAGCACACCTTCCAGTTGGACGTGTGGGCCACGGATCGTCGCAGTTCGCTCGCGTCGGCGTACGAAACAGACTTCACGTGGTGTCCGCGAGCGTCTGCCACGGCCTCGCCGAGGTTCCACCCGGCATAAGTGCCCACCGTCTCCTTGACGACGGGCCTTTTCGAGGGGGTCGCGGACGGGGACGCCGAGGCGGTTTCTGAGGGAGAGGCCGAAGCCGTCGCAGACGGCGAAACCGATGCCGATGCTGATACCGACGCGCTCGCAGAAGCCGAAACCGATGCCGAAACAGAAGCCGAAACCGCGTTCTGGTCCCCGTCGGAGCACGCCGAGATGCCGATGGAGAGGGCCATGAGCCCGACCACCATGGCTCCGTAGGCCCGGCGTTCCTTCCTCCCACGCCTCATGCCCTGGGCTCCGCCGGATATCGAAGACCTCGGTGCATCCCGAAGAGACATGCCACCCCCCATTTCTTGTTCTCGATCGTTGCTGCTGCCCCGCGCTCGCGTGCTGTGTCGCGGCGTGGATGCGCGCCGGCCTCCGAGGTGTGAGTCACCCAGAGCGTCAGACCGGTGAGATCTTAAGACTTTGTGAGGATGGTGTGTAGCTGGTCTCGATATTTTGTGATGACGCATTGATCTTTCTGGCGAGCCCAGGGCGGAAGAGCCCCTGCGTCAGGGCGCCAGGGCTCCAGCGCCTTGAAGTCCGGCTCCGGCACAGAGGGCAGGACCGTGCCGCACGAGCACCGTGGCGACTGCGCCGACCGCGCTCTACGCGGCGGTCCGTAGCAGTGGGGCGAGGGCGGCATGAAATGTCGCTGAAAGTCCGGTGTACTGAGACCGCGTCGGCTCCATAGGCTTGTCACTCGGGCCGGACAGAGGGAGGGCAAAGGATGGACGCGGAGATCACCCTTTTAGCAGGCACCGCCGGGACGACGATCGCGGCGCTGCTGGCGACCGACACCTGGAACGGCGTGCGGAACGGCCTGATCACGCTGTGGAGACGTGCCCGGCCGGACCACGAGGAGCAGATCGCCGCCCAGCTCGACACGTCGCGCCAGGATCTCCTGGGCTCGCGGAGCAGCGGTGACGAGGAGACCGAGCGGGAGATCGCGGCGGAGTGGCAGGGCCGCATTCGCCGTCTCCTCGTCGCACACCCCGAATTGGTGGCGGAACTACGCTCCTTGCTGACCGAACTCGACCCCGGCGCACCCGTCATCCCGGCCGTCACCCAACGCGCGACGGCATCCGGCAGTTCGCGCATTTACCAGGCCGGCCGTGACCTGAACGTCGACCAGCGGTGACCGGCCGCAACGACGGCCGGGCCACCGATCAGGGACGCGTGTACCAGGCCTCCGGTGACCAGCACATCACCGAGCACCATCATCACGGCGCCGCCTGGGGTGGCCCGGACTCGGTGCGGCATCCGCCCGTCGGCCGAGCACCGGCGATCCTGAGGGATCGTGGCGAACTCATCGGACACCTGAGGGAGGCGGTCGCCGAGGACGCCGGAAGCACCGTGTTCGTCCTGCACGGCCTGGGAGGGTGTGGAAAGACGGCAGTGGCGTGCGCACTCTTCGAACACGCCACCCGGGAACGCGGACGCCTGGGCCTGTGGGTCAACGCCTCCGATCAGGCATCCCTGCGGGCCGGGATGCTCGCTGTGGCCGCCGATCGCGGCGCCGGCGACGGAAAGCTGATGGCCGCGCGCAACGGCCTGCGCGCGGCCGCGGACTTGGTCTGGGACCATCTCGACCAGTCCGACGTGCCATGGCTGCTGGTGCTGGACAACGCCGACGACCCAGCAGTGCTACGGGACGGCGGATGGCTGCGCACCAGCCCCCGCGGAACCGTCCTCGTGACCACACGGCAGGCAGCCGGCCACTGGTGGCCCGCCGCCGAGCTGCTGTACGTGGATGTCCTGCCGCGTGAGGAGGCGGCCCAGGTCCTGCGCGACCTTGCTCCCGGCACGGGTTCTGCCGAGGACGCGGCCGCCATTGCCGACAGCCTCGGCCGCCTGCCGCTCGCCCTGACTCTGGCCGGTGGTTTTCTGGCCCACCAGGTGATCGCACCCTGGACGATGGAGGAGTACGGGCGTCGCCTGCGGGAGCGTCAGGACCCCATCGAACTGATCGACCGGGGCGCCGTCGAGGCAGGCAACGACTCGCGTCACCTGGTCAGCGGAACGTGGCAGCTTTCGCTGAACTCCCTGGCCGGGCAGAACCTGCCCGAGGCTGTCGCCCTGCTGCGCCTTCTGGCCTGCTGGTCGAACGACCCGCTACCCGTGTCGCTGCTGGCCGACGTCCGGCTCGATCTGCCCCTGCCCGCCGACCGGGTGGAACTGGCGCTTCGGGGGCTGCTTGACCACTCACTCACCGAACTCGTTTCCGGCGACATCCGCTGCTTGCGCACGCACGGAGTTCTCCTCGACAGCGTCGCGCGCGTCACTCCGGCCGGTGAGCGCGACCACCTCGCTGCCGCGGCGGCCGGACTTCTTCTGCACTCCCTGCCCGCGTCCCCGGAACGCGGCTTGCGTGACAGCCTGCTCACGCCCCTCACCCCGCATGTCCTGGCGTTGCTTCGCCGCGTCAACACCTGGCCCGAGACCACAACCGGCACCGCCGAGTCCGCAGCCACTTGTGCCCTGCGCCTGGCGACGGCCCAGCATCGCTCCGGCGACTACGCATCTGCGCTGGCCACGGCCGAGCAGGCGACGGCTCTCGTGCAACGACGGCTCGGAAACGATCACGTCCTCGTCCTGCGCCTGCGACAGCGGACAGGGAAGGCTACCGATCGTCTGGGGCGCCTTGAGGAGGCAGCCAATCTCCACCGCGAGCTGCTCGACGACCTCGAACGGGTCTGCGGCCCCGAGGCGCTGGACACCCTGACCACCTGCCTCCATCTGTCCCGCCCGCTGGTCTGGCTCGATCAAGTGACGGAAGCCGTGCAGTTGATGCACCGGGCGGTTGCCGGGCGAGCCACACTGCTCGGTCCGTGGCACCCACTGACGCTGGAGGCGAGGGCGTGTCTGCTCGAACTGCCTCCTGGGCCGCACCTGGACCGTGAGGCATTGGCAGGAACGGATTTGGTCGCCGACTGTCTTCGTGAGCTGGGCCCGGACCACCCGATCACGCTGGCGGCCGACCTCAACTGCGCGGGGGCGCTGCTCGGTGCCGGAATGCATGACGAAGCACTGCTGTCGGCCCGCCGTGCGCTGGCGGCTCACGAACGCCGGTTTGGAGCCGACTACCCGATCACGCTGGCGGCACGAAGCCTGCTCAGCAACGTCCTGAACACGGTCGGAGAGCACCGGGAGGCCATTGAACAGGCCGAAGTCGTCAGGGAATGGCGTGAGCGGGTACTCGGTCCGGAGCACCCGTGGACGAGAGGGATCCGGGACAAGTTGAGGCGGTACCGGCGCTCCCTGGCGGAGGCAACGTCACCGGACCCGCACTGACACGCGGCGCTTCGGTGCCGGCTCAGGAGCCGGAGTCCGCCACCGGTACGGACTCCGTGATCCACACGGGGCCATCCCCACACATCACCTTGACTCCGTCCGCCGTCTGCAACGATGTGCGCAGAACCCGCAGACGATGGTCAGCCACCATAGCCACCGGGCCGGATCTTCCCGAACTGCCGAACCTGATGGCGCGCACCTGGTTGTGGATGACCTCCCTGGCGGCGCTCCAGTCGATCTGCGAGAACTCGGGTTCCATCCACCCCGCGTAGGTGGCAGAGCCCTCCTGCTGCGGCGTACCGGGCGAACCGGCTGCGGCCAGCGAGAGCGCGCGGGGCAGAAGCCGCTCGATGTATCGGTCGACCTCTTCCCACAACAGCTGGGGGGCGACATCGTCGCCCAACGCGATCCCTGCCTCTTGAGCCAGGATCCCGCCGGAGTCAAATTCGCTCTCCATCCAGTGGATGCTGATGCCGATTTCCTTGTCACCATTCCTGATCGCCCAATTGACCGGAATGGGGCCTCGATATTGTGGCAGCATCGATGTATGCACGTTGATGGCACCCAAATTGGTCGACCGAAGTGCAGCCGGCGGCAACTTCCAGGGGAATCCGTAGCAGACGATGAGATCGGCCTGGTACCCCGCGACCATGTGCGGCAGCATATTCTTCCGACCCGGAATCAGTAGATCCATCCCGGGCGGCAGCGCATCGACGATCTCGCCCACGACGTCGCCCGCCCCGCGTCGCGTCGGTTCGCCCGGCCGTAGTGATCGAGCATGCAGGTATGCGACGGGCGTGTGCCCGGCCTGCTCGCACACGCTGTGGAGGAGGGCGAATCCCTGTGCAGAGTACGAGATCAAGATAATGCGCATATGTAGCCCTTACGGTACGACTGAAATTCGACCGCAACTTCATGCCTGTTCCGGTCTCTCCGCCGAGTCCCGGGCAGGATATTCAGCCAAGTTCCTCGGTCACGGTCGGCGGAGGCAGCGGTGCGACCCGGCGGGTGAAGAAGTCGTCCAACGGCTCGCCGGCCCGGTGCATTTCCTGGATAGCTTTCCGCCACCGGGAGATGGTGCGCGGATCGTCGAAACGGATCCCGCCCGCGAGTTTTCCGCCGCCGTCATACAGCACCTCGTACATGACTGAGGAGCCGAGGATCACGATCTCCGGAAGCGGGCGCTGCGCTTCGTACCGGAGAACGCCGTCCCGACCGAGGACCCTCGTGTCCTCCCCGCACTGGGCCTTCAGGTGCAGCAGATGGAGTTCCCACTGAAGGTACGGAGAGATGGGCTCCTCCGCACAGCGCACACGGTGGAGGGCGAATCCGCTTTCGGTGATTTGCTGGAAGTACTCCTCGTAGTGGCCCCGTTGCGCCTCGATCAGCGCCACGGACTCGTCCCAGTGCCCCTTGCGGAAGGCCTCCCAGCTCTCCACCCCGGGCTCCTGAAAGCTCTGCTGACGTTCGAGCTTCCAGAACCCTTCGGAGCCGGAACGCCAGAAGTGACGGCTGAAGTCCTCGGAGTAGTCGTCAAGTCCCAGGCGCAGCCCGGATCCGCCGGACTGTGGGCTAAGCATCAGGAAGGTCCGCCTTCGCGGCAGCTGCTGTCCTGCGGGGGATGACGACGATCCGTTCGTCCGGGGCGACGACGAGCCCCGGGGGAAGGCTAGGCAGGTAGGAATCGGTGAGGTCACGGCCAACGACGGCGATGTCCCCGTTCTCCAGTTCCCAGATGTCCGGGCATCCCTGCTCGCCGCCCGTGGTCCCGAGCTCGGCGGGGGATCCGCCCAAGCGGCGCACCAGCGGCGAAGAAGGATCGGCTTCCCAGCCCCGATTCATCACGGCTCTCCATTCAGTCCCCCCGAAGGTAACGGAGATCACACCCGGCACAATGTCAGGCAACGACTTCCGGCCACCCGAACACAACAGCTCGTCCCGCTGCATCAACCGGATACGGCGGGCAGACCGCGGGCCCGAGGCCGGCCGGCAGCAACGACCGGACTCGCGCCGGGGGGATCGTGACAGCGTCACATGCATGTGTAGACGCCGGCCGGTGAACTACTGCTCGACCGGTGTAGGGGGCGCATCCCCTTGTGCGCGACTGCCTTGCGAAGTGGACGTCGGGGAGGTGGTGCCGGGCAGCGGCCGTGATCGCCGAGCCGGCCGGGCGGCGGTGACAGCGCCCTGCTCCTCGGGGAAGCCGCGGTCGGCAAGTTCGCGCAGCAGGACAGCAGTGATTGCCTCGACGGCTCCCGCGTTCAAGATTCCGACGTAGACGTACGGTCTGCCGGTAGAGGTCGTCGCCGGCCGGATTCCGCGGTAACTGCGTTCAGGGACGCCCAGCTCCGCGAGAGCTGCCCTCAACCCTTCGCTTGCCGCCAGGGCCGCTGCGTAGCTCTCTCGCCACTGGGGGAGGCCGACATCGGTCACTGGATACCCCGGGCTCCATGAGGGTGCCTGCGGATCTCTACGGAAGCGTCCGTAGCGCGTGAGTAGTCACCCGCACGTCTGGCTGCTCGCCGTTGCTCGGCCAAGTCGGAGCAGATGGTGCAGTTGTCGGCCGGTTCCGGGGGTGCAGGGGGAATGGGGAGCTCGAAGGGCCGGGCGGTCGCCGGCCTCAGGGTCTTCATGGCGGCAAGGATGACTGCCCGCATGGGACGTATCTACGCGAACGTCAGGGACAGTCGGGCGGGCTGCCGCTAGGGTCCAAGAAGGCCCAAACGTCGCAGGGGGAAGTCTTGAACGTCGCTCTACGGTCGGCTATGTCGGACGCCCGGCTCTCGCCTCGCAGACTTGCGGCTCGCATTGGTGTCGCGCCTAAGACTGTAGAGCGGTGGCTGGCCGACGCCGAGCTGATGCCGCACGCAAGAAACCGTACTGACGCCTGTCAGGCACTGAAGGTGGATGAACAGATGATCTGGCCGAGGGCTGTGCAGGACCGGGTGAAGTCTGGTCATGACCGGGAGCTCGTTCAGGCCTACCCGTACCGTTCCGCGTGCCCGTCGACCGTATGGAGGGATTTGACCGAAGGGGCTACGGAGCAGATTTACCTGGCCGGATACACGAACTACTTCTTCTGGCTTGAGCAGCCGGCCTTCGTCGACACCCTGCGCAGGAAGATCGATGCGGGTTGCCGCGTCAGGTTCCTGCTGGGGGATCCGGACGGTGAGGTAACTCGTCAGCGCGAGATGGTCGAGGATGTCGCCCTGACCGTCTCCACGCGAGTCCGGATCACCCTCGAACACCTGGAGCGCCTCAGTGCTGCGGGCCGTGCGGAGGCCCGGTTCAGCAGTCAGGAAGACGCTGTCAACCACGTGTCTCTGTCCGTGTTCCGATTCGATCAGCAGGCCCTGGTCACTCCGCACCTTGCGCGGCTTGTCGGACACGATTCGCCGTTGCTCCATCTTCGACGTCAGGGTGACGGCGGGATGTTTGACCGGTTCGCTGAACACGCCGAGGAGCTATGGAGCCGTGGCTTGCCGGTACCCGTATGAGTCCTGGCTGTTGGCCAAAGGAGGCACTGGCATCCTGCCGGTCCAGACGTCAGGCGCTGATGAGCGTGGCTGGCGCGATCGATGTGCCCTTGGAGAGTCAGTACTACTTGGAGATGGTCGACGCCCGGCTGGCAGACGGGGCGCGCGAAGGTGCGAGGTGTCCAGGTCCGGAGGTATGCCCGGATTGCGTGGGCTTCTTGTTTCGCGCATCAGTCCGTAGACCAAGCTCAGTAGCGTGATCGACGCGGTCAGCCCGCAGACCGCGTGGCTGCCGTGAGCATGAACGTGACGTCGCCGTGCCGGCCGGCGTCGTTCAGTGCCGCCGCGATGTTCAGGACGGCTTGTCTGTCTGCTCGTTCGGTGACGCTGACCAGTATCGCCTCGGCTGCGTCGTCCAGTCCCGCCACACGACAGGAGGTGACGGCCTCGACGATGCCGGGGGCAGAGTAGGAGGCGCCCGCCTGCCACAGGAGGAAGCCGGCTTCGTGGTTCTGGCCATCGGCCAGGTATCTGGCCACCAACCCCGTTTCCGGCCAAGTGAGCTCTGCCGATTCTGTGGGGCGCCGGTCCCCCTCGCTGAGGGGGACCGGCGCCCCAGTGTGTTCCTGTGGCACTGAGATTTCCCGTCGCCGGGAACGGCGGCGCAGGCGTCGCGCCCGTGCCAGCCCGGGATTCGAGACGATGGGGGAGGCCGGCTGCTGGGCGGGCTTCTCAGGCTGCTCGGCAGCTGCCGGATAGCCGACGGCGCAGCACCCGCAGTGCTTCGTCTTGGCATCGAGGCGGAGGGCCAGAAGTTCGTCCAGGGCATGGGGCAGGGGCCCGCTTCCGGTCGTGGCGGCGTCCTTCTCCACCGTCGTGTAGAAGTCCCGCAGCAGCGATTCGTCGGGGATACGCCCAGCATTGAGGTGGTTTGAGAGGGTCGTCGGCTCCTGGCAGGCGTCCTTCGCGATCTGTGCCTGGGTACGCGGGCTGCATTCCCGGATCTCACGCAGTGCCTTCGCCAGGGCGCTTTGGGCGGCGCTGATGTGAGGCGGCAGCTCTTTCCAGTTTCTGCGGTTCACGGTCACGCAGGCAGGCCTTCCGTTTCACTTTACGGTGCGGAACAGATGCTAATTCTGTCGGAATTAGGAGTTCTTCGGAAGCGCGTGGAAGTTTTCCGTACTGCCTCGAAACCTTGCGGGACCTGGCGTGATGGGACGTCAGGGCTCACAGTGGTGATGTCCGTGAAGGGCCAGTCACCTGGCTCTCGGGGATTGCCATGTACCTGAAGCGAAGGGCCTCTGGATGACTCTGCCGTCCTGGCAGGACGAAAACCTCGGAACGATGAAGCGCGCAGCGCTCTGGCTGGTGACTGTTGTAGGGGAGGGCAGCATCTTCACCAAGGAGGAGCTCAAGAACGCGCTCCCTGGCGTCAGCCAGGTGGATCGCCGGGTCCGTGAGCTTCGGGACCACGGCTGGAAGATCGATACCCACCGCGAGGACGCTCTTCTGGGGCAGCACGAGCAGCGTTTCGTCGCACAGGGGCAGCCTGTCTGGATCCGTGGCAAGGGAACCAGGGTCAGTCCGTCTCTGACGGAAACCCAGCGCCGGAAGGTCCTGGCCCGTGACGGTCACCGCTGCCGGTCGTGCGGGATTACGCCCGGCCAGACGTACGCCGGTACTTTCGAGACCGCCCAGATCGACATCGCCCGGCGGAGCGTCAAGCTGCCTGACGGATCCACTGGCGTGCAGCACATCGCTGAGTGCAACCGCTGCCGTGTGGGCGGGCGCTTCCTGGAAGCCGATCTGGAAGCTGTACTGGACGGCATTTCCAAGCTCAGCGGTCTGAACCGGCAGACCATCGCAGGCTGGGTTGCCGCCGATGAGCGCGAGTTCAGCGTCGTGGAGCGGCTCTGGTCTGACATTCGCACGCTGCCGGCGGAGTCGCGTGACGAAGTCCGCAAGGCCCTCGGGCTTCCGCCTGTCTGACGCCCGGCGTCGGCTCGTGGCGGGGCCGCTGTGAACGGGCGGCCTCGCCATGAGTTGAGATGAACCCTTTGAGTATGAGGAGAGAACGGACCGTGACTGAGAACGCCAGGGACTTCGGCCTGCCGCCGCACGCCGCCAAGAACAAGGTGACCGTCGAGGGGCGTCTTCTGGACGCGGCCGCCGGCAGCGGCCTCCAGGAAACCCTGACGATCGAGTGGCGTACGAAGCCGGAGGTGGTGCAGGTTATCGACATGCCGGTGGACTCGCTCTACTACAACCCCGGAACGCACAGGATCCAGGCGCAGCGGAGTTACGACCCCCGGCTGGACCGCCGGCTCGACGAAGATCCGTGGAGCGACGAGAGCCAGGACTATCTTGACAGCCTCCTGAAGGCCGAACCTTCCGATCCTTCTAAGCGGGACAAGGACTTCGATGCGCTTCAGCAGAGCCTCAAGGAATTCCGGCAGAACGAACCGGGGCTGATTACCCGCGAGGGCATTCTCGTCAACGGCAACACCAGGGCCGCGGCCCTGAGGGAGCTTGGGGTGGCCGAGATCCGGGTGGCTGTCCTGCCGGAATCCTGCACGTGGGCGGACATCAATCGCGTTGAGCTGTCCTTGCAGCTGCGCCACGACACCCGGCGCCCGTACTCGTACATCAACCGGTTGCTCACGATCGACGAGCAGGTGGAGGCTGGCCGCCCGTTGAAGGAGGTAGCACGGGACTTCCGTATCAGGGAATCGACGGCTGAGCAGGACCTGTGGGTACTTAACTGCCTTCGGGACCTGAAGGAGAGGTCAACCTCAAACGGCGTGCAGCTCCGGCTGCTTGACTTCGAGGATGCCCAGGAGAGGCTGCGTGAGGTGCATCGCGCTTATGCCAAGGAATCCAAGAAAAACACTGAGAGGGCGGAACTCCTGAAGGAGAACCGCCTCGCCGCCATCGTGATGAACTTCTCCAAGACCGACCTTCGTCTTATCGAGCCGGACTTCCGGGACCGCTACCTGGAGACCCGTCTGCCTGAGGCGCTGAAGCCGGCGCCGGCAGCGGTTCCGGAGCGGGTGATCCCCGGACTCAACCGCGCGGTGAGAGCTGAGGTACCCCAGGTGGTGGCGGCCCGTGCGTTCACCGACTCGGTTCTCCGGGCGAAGGCCTTGGTCAGGGCGAAGGCGGGCAAGGTCCCTGCGGCCCAGCAGGAGGAGGCGTCAGCCCTCTTCGACGCCGCGCACAGCGCGGTTGAGCGAGCGCTGGATCCGGCTGGCAAGGACGCCCGTGTCCGCAAGCGGAAGCAGGCTGCCCCCGACCGCCTCAATGACGCCTGCGAGGACATCGATCAGTGCATCACTGACATGGTTCTGGCCAGTGCGGCGAACAATCTCGATGAGGAAGCCCTGGACGAGGCCGTTCTCAAGCTGAGGACGACCTTGACGAGGCTGGCCCAGGCCACTGCCCGGACCATCCAGGTGCCTGGCGATGGCGTTGAGTGGCTTCGTGACGCGGTACAGCAGGACCTGTCGTGATTATGGCGTCTGATGAATCGTCCCTGCAGATCGGCCTGGATGTAACGAGGACCAAGGCCGTCCTGCGGGTCGGCGAGCCCTTCCGCTCCGACCTGACACGGCTCGCTGCCCGGTTTCCTGGCGGCAGTCCGCGCGGCCGTCTCGCACTGGAGATGGAACTCGATGACTTCCTCGTGGGCATCGACGTGCTCGCGGACTGGCCACACCCCGACTCCGTGGTCTGGTCCGACGAACTCGGCTCCCTGGTCGGGGAGGTCCTCGACGATGCTGAGCGGGCTGAGGAGCAGCTCCGCGCGGCCAGCCCGGCCGAGGACTGGGACGACAGTGCTGTGGAAGCGGCGCTTGGCTCCGGCTGGTGCGCTGGTCTCACGGAGTTCCAGCGACGGGATGTCGCGCGTCTGCTGTCGCTGCGGCACGGTGCCAACTTCAGTGTTCCCGGTGCCGGAAAGACCCGTGTGGGCCTGGCGGTGTACGCCGCTATGCGTGAACGCGGTGAGGTGCGTCGGCTTCTGGTGGTCAGCCCTAAATCAGCGTATGAGTCGTGGCTTTCGGAGAGCGAGTCCTGTTTCAAGCAGCCGCCACACACGGTTGTGATGGACAAGACCCCTGACGTCAGAGCCGAAATCATGATCGTCAACTACGAACGCCTGGACCGGTCGTTGGCCGCGCTGGCAGACTGGCTGAGGAGCGCACCATCCATGATCATTCTGGATGAGGCGCACCGGATGAAGCTCGGGGCCCGGGGGACGTACGGCAGCGCCTGCATGGCGCTGGGCCCCCTTACCCGGCGACGCCTCATTCTCACCGGGACGCCCGCCCCGAACGGGGCCCGGGACCTTGAGAATCTCCTGTCGTTCGTGTGGCCCGGCCATGGACGCAGAGTGGTTACCCAGGCGGTGGCTGGCGGCGATCTCGCGTACGCGAGCTCAGTGCTGCGGCCCCTGTTCACGCGTACGACGAAGAAGGAACTGGGCCTGCCGCCCTTCGAAACACGGATCCGGCGTCTGAAGATGCCGCAGCTGCACCGTGAGGTGTACGACGCGCTCGTGGGACGGTTCACCGCACGGGCCGAGGCGTCGCGGGATGACTTCGACGCCCTGGGTAAATCCATGCTGCGCTTGCTGATGGCGGCTACGAGCCCTGCGTTGCTTCTCGAAGGCGAGCGGGGTCACGAACCGCTGACCTTCCATGTGCCGCCCCTTGAGGTGCCGGAAGGTGAATCACTGTACGCGCTCATGAAGAACCTGCCCGCGCATGAGCTGTCTCCGAAGTACAAGGAAGCACTCAGTATCGTCGCGGCAAACGCGGCGATGGGGCGCAAGACCCTTGTGTGGACGACCTTCGTGCGCAGCATCACCACGATGGAGAGTCTGTTCGCGGCGTACCGGCCGGCGGTTGTCTACGGCGCAACACCCAACCGGGAGGAACAGATCAGGCGGTTCCGTGAGGACCCCGACTGCCACGTCCTCCTGTCCAACCCGGCCACCCTTGGTGAGGGGATCAGCCTGCATCACGTCTGCCATGACGCCGTCTATGTCGACCGCGACTTCATGGCGGGGCGATTCCTGCAGAGCCTGGACCGGATTCACCGGCTTGGGCTGGCCCCTGACACCCAGACGCGTGTCACCGTTCTGGCGGTCGAGGGCACGATTGACGAGGTGGTGGCCATGAGGCTTGAGGAGAAGCTTGAGTTCATGGGCCGGATCCTCGACGACCCTGCCGTGCAGCAGCTCGGCGACCTGGTGGATGAGCCCTCCGGCGCCGCCGGCATGGATATGGCGGACGTCCGCGCACTGTTGGAACACGTCGGTGCCGTCGCTGCCCACTGAGGCGACGCGCCGGGCGGCGCTTCGCTGGCTGGTTGAACCGCGCGTGGCTGGGGTTCCACGGGTGCGGGCGCTCTTCACGCACCACCCCTGTTATGCGGATCTCACGCCGGCCCAGTACGCCGAAGGCCTTGCCTGGCTCAGGCGGGCTGGCATGGTGACCGCCGCAGGCCTGCCTGTCGTGGATGGGGATCTGGGGGACTGTGGGGTGATGGATGACGGAGAGCAGGAATCGGTTCCCCGCGTTCTGCGGAGCCAGGAGGCGGAGGACGCGAGGCGAGCCGTCGGGGCCGCAGGTGAACAGGCGCTGCTCCGGCTGATTCGCGATAACGGGATATCGCATGTCAGACATGTGGCCGCAGAGTCCGATGCCTACGGGTACGACATCCAGGCCGCGAGGTCTGTGTCGGAGCGGGCTCACATTGAGGTGAAGTCGACCACCGACCCGACCCGTTTGGTGATTCATCTGTCGAGGCACGAGTACGAGGTGATGTCGCGTGACGAAGACTGGTGCCTCGCCGCTGTCCTTGTCGGCAAGGACGGGAGCGCGGTGAACGTGGCCACGGTCAGCAGCCATTGGCTTCACTCGGCTGTTCCCGCTGACCAGACAACGCGCGGCCGCTGGGAGTCGGTGCGCCTCGATGTGCCGGCCCATGCGCTTACTCCGGGGCTGAAGACGCAGACATGGCAGCCACTGCCGGGCGGTGTGCTGCCTGTGTGCCCTGTCTGGGACTGTCCGCCGGCGGCGAGTGGTGTCGAGCGTGGCGGATGGGCGGCTCGGCAGGAACTCCACTTCAGCCCGAATTAGCTTGCGCGTTCGATTACAGTCCTCTTTGCATCTGCCGTGAGCTGTGAGGTGCCGCCCAGGGGCCTGCCGTGCCGTCTAGGGATCTCCACGCCTCTGGCCCGGTAGGCTCTGTCTGTATCGCGTTTCAACTTTGGCCCGAAGGGGCTGGCCGACAGACTCGGCCGTGTGGCCCGCGAGGACCTGTCGCGACGCGGAGGTCCTCGCTGCCCATCCGTACGTACAAGAGGAGACCGGAGCCGATGGGCCTCCAGCCGCACCAGGAGGGCCCGATGGCGCCCAGCGACGACGTCCTGACCTCGATTGAGATCTGCGCGGGGGCGGGCGGGCAGGCCATCGGCCTCCACGAGGCGGGTTTCAAGCACCTGGCGCTCGTGGAGATTGACTCACATGCCTCGAAGACACTCCGGCTTAACATCGGCAGGCTGGCGGAGTGGCGCTGGGAGAAGAAGTACTGCGACGTTATCTCCGGTGACGTCAACGACTTCTCCCCGCTGTCTTCCGAAAAAAATCAAACAGATGTGAAGAAGGCTCAGGGGTACCTGGGGAAGCCGCTAGCCAAGGGCGATCTTCACCTCCTGGCGGGCGGAGTTCCGTGCCCGCCCTTCTCGCATGCGGGAAAGCAGCTTGGTAAGGATGACGAGCGTGACCTTTTCCCGCGCATCCTTGATCTCACCGACGAGCTTCGTCCTGAAGCGGTGATGATCGAGAACGTGCGCGGAATCAAGGACGCGAAGTTCGACGAGTACCGCGCCTACATCAAGGCGCGCCTTGAGAGCGGAACGGCTAAGCACCCTGTTACCGGAGTCACCGAGAAATTCGCAGGTCTTGGATATCAGGTCTGCGAGTGGGAAGTCCTGGAGGCCAGCGACTTCGGTGTTCCGCAGTTGCGCCCCAGGGCTGTGCTGGTGGCCATCCGCACGGATGTGCTGGGGGACCTCAAGTTTGTATGGCCGACGGCCACAGGAGCTCCCAGGAGTGTCTTCCAGGCGCTGGAGAAATCCATGGAACTCAGGTACGCGCCGTACCTGAAGCAGGGCGGAGAGGTCGCTTGCCTTGCGAAGAAATGCCTGGGCCGGTGGAAAGAAATGGCGCAGAGTGCGGAGAGCCGGAAAGACTTCGGTGTGGCCCCCACTCTGGTCGGCGGATCAAAGAAGCACGGTGGTGCAGATCTCGGACCCAGTCGCGCGAAGGCTGCATGGAACGCCATGGGAGTCTCTGGTGTTGGTGTCGCCAACGCTTATAAGGAAAGCGTTGAAAAGAACAGTCACGAGCGGGATCTTTTCAGGCCTGAAGGTCCGATGCTGACTGTTGAACAGGCTGCGATCATCCAGGGATTTCCGGAGAACTGGGAATTCCACGGCGGGAAGACCGCGCGCTACCGGCAGGTCGGCAACGCTTTTCCGCCGCCCGTCGCGGCTGCGGTGGGCCAGGCTATCGCCGACGTACTGCGCGCGGCTCACCAACGTGACCGCCTCGCGGCGGACTCTCTTGCCGGACTACCCGGACAAGCGGCGTCGCCGCTCCCGGACCGTGCTGACGATCCTGAGGGCGCACGCGTCTGAGTCCTGGTGCTCCCAGAACCGCAGGACCAGCCAGCCGGCGTCGGTCAGCCGCTCGTCGGTGTCGCGGTCCCGGGCCACGTTCCGGGCCACTTTGTCTGACCAGTAGCCAGGATTGGTCTTGGGAGCGACGTAGTGCTCGGGGCAGCCATGCCAGTAGCAGCCGTCGATGAACACGGCCACCTTCGCCGGACGGAAGACCAGGTCTGCCGTCCGGCGAAGGTCTGGCAAGGGTCTGGCGGCGACCCGGTACCGCAGCCCATTTGCGTGCACGAGTCGGCGGATAAGCCGCTCCGGCTGCGTGTCACGGCTGCGGATCGCTTGCATGTTCCTCCTGCGTGCCGCAGAAGAAGCCCACGAACCGTCTGGCGGGGTCCAGTCTGTGGGATCAGGCACCGCAGTCACTCCAGAGTTGTCATGGCACTTCAATAGTGGCTTCATCGAGTCGGGACGAGTCGACCGCGCGGAAGCGAACGTAGGGTACCGAGTCTCCTGAGGCACTGGCGGCCGGGATGAGTGCGGCTGCCAGTACCACCTTGGCCGGATCGATACTGCCGCCAGTCACGAGCCCTGAGGGGTTGCCGAGATCAGGGTCGACTACCGGATAGAGGAGCACAGCCCCACGGCGCGGCCTGTGCAACTGGGACGCGAAGGGGTCGTCATCTCTGAGCGGGCGCAGGCCCGCGATCCGCTCAGCAGACTGGCGGTGGGATACACCAGAGATGCGGTTGAACATGCCTCGGGCGTTCCGCTTGCGCTGTACGAGTGTGACGGGCGGGGTTCCGAGGATGCTCGCTGCCACGCTTGTCGGTCCGGAGGTCTGGGGAAGGATCAGTGTCCAGTCGTCGGTAGCGCAGCCCGTGTCACTGGCGTCCTTGAGATACGTCAGGTGGGGAGCGAAGAGGTCCGGGCGGCCCCAGGCGAGACCGCTCATGATGCCGAGAAGCTGAGTGTGGCTGAGGATCGCTGTCTTGGCTGGATAGCGGGTGTAGCCGCCACGGTCATCGCCGGAGAGAGTGACGAAGACAGAAAGGTCCTGGCCTAGGGCCTCAAGAGCTGGCCGCCAGATGTCGGCGTTGTGCCGCAGCTCCTCCACCCCCGTCGGGTAAGCAGTCGGCTCCACCCACTGCCCCGGCGACCGGATCTCCACCAGCTCCGCGTTGAACATCTTGTTGCGGGCCGCAGGCCTGAGCCAGGAGAGGTGCTGGGAGACCAGTGGAGGGATCTGGGCCGGGGTGACCTGGGGTTTGCCGTCCACCAGGGCGGCGTACCGGGTGAGCTGGGTCCGGAACGTTTCTTCGTCGCGGCAGATGGCTTCGAAGGCTTCGTACAGGTCGACCGTCTTCGACTTTCCCACCGCTTCCTCGCGGCCGATGTAGAGGCGGACCAGGTCGCGGTAGCCGGGGCGGAAGCCGAACCAGCGGCCCATCTGCATCAGCGTGTCGGCCTGCTGGGTCGTGCGGCGGTAGTACGTCACCGTGAGGCCCTCGACCGTGAAGCCGCGGGAGAGCTTGGTGCCGCCGACCAGGATCTTCCACACGTGCGGGGTGCGGTCGAAGTCGAGTTCGGGCTGGGCGTAGTCGCGTTCCGTGTCGCCGTTGACCACGAGTACGGGTGTACCGCCTGCGTTGATCAGCTGGCGGGCGCGCGACACGTAGCCCTTCAGGACGGCATACGACTGCGGTGTCGGCAGACCGTCGTCCGCGAAGCGTTGGAAGTCGGAGGCCAGCAGGGCGGCCAGGCGATCGTGGCCCTCCTGACCGGTGTACGCCGCCTGGTGCCACATGGAGTTGATGCGCAGGGCGAGGGCCGCGTGCTCGGCCATGCGTACCGACTCGTGGACGAGCATCGTGTGGTGGCGGAACGGGCCCTCATCCACGCCACGGTCCGCGCGGTAGAGCTTGAGCGCACCGGTCAGGACGAAGGCGTCCAGTGCTTCCTGGAGGCGGTCGCCCGAGTCCTTGTAGACGCCGCGGATGTGCGTCTCCTCAGCCGTGCCCTCCGCTGATTCGAGGTCGTGGAAGTCCTGGACGCCCATGTAGCCGGTGGGGCGGGGCAGCGAGATGAGGAAGTCACGCGGGAAGATGTCCTCCCCGTCGCCCGGGTCGACGAAGACGTTGGCGAACGGCGTCGCGGTGTAGCCGACGTACTGGGCGCGTGGCAGCAGGGTGAGCAGCTGAGAGATCTGGCTGTTGATGGCCGTACGGGCCACCTTGCCGTCCTCCCACTTCTTCGGGTCCGTGGTGTTCACCGAAGCCTGGTCCGACTCGTCGTCGATGATCAGCGCGGGGATCTCGGAGAGGATCGGACCGATCTTCTTGAGGTCCTTGATCAGCTTGTCCAGCACGGACTTGTTCTTCTTCACGACCATGACGCGGGCTGCCGCGTGGTGCAGATTGGCCGGGTCGTGGAGGGGCAGGGTGCGGGCCTGCTTCTCGATATCAAGGGCCCGGATGCCGTTCTCCAGGCTCTTGTAGTCGTCGTCGCGAGTGGTCAGGCGCTCGATGTCGAAGGCGCCCAGGGCGGAGGGGCGGCCGCCGTGGCTGACGAACTTCGTCGGCCAGTCCTCGTCGTCCTGGTAGTCGATGCCGACCAGCGCGTCCGGATCAGCCGGGTCAGCGCCGCGCAGGATGTTCTCCCTGCCGATCAGCTCCATGTCCAGCCGGCGCTGTGTCTGGCCGCGGAGCAGGTTCAGGGTGCCGCCGAGCACGATGACCAGGCGGTATCCGGCATCGATGGCCTTGGCCGTGACACCCGTGAAGTTCGCTGTCTTGCCCGACTGGACATAGCCCACGACGAGGCCGCGTGCCCCGTACGCCTCGGTCCTGGCCGGATCGGAGAGCCGCTCGACCACGGCGTGGCTCGCCTCGTCGAGGCTGGCAACCGCCGCGTCGGACCAGCCCTTGCGCCGCAGGAGCTCCTCGTAGGAATTCCAGTAGAAGGACCGTGCGGCCGCGACGTCCCGCGAGTACCAGGACGTGAACTCCTTGCTGATCACTGCGGGGCCGGGCTCCTTGAACACCGGGACCGCTCCGTCGAGCGCCTTGCGGAGATCGGCGCCGAAGCCCAGCCGGTCGTAAGTGTCCGCGCGGCGGGTGTCGGTGCGGGCCGCAGCCGCTGACCAGTCAGCCTGCTCCGCGAGATCCCAGGTGGTCAGGGTGCGGTGCCAGAGCGTGACGAGGGCGTCGCCGGGGCCCGCTCCCGCGATCCGGTCCCGGAGGTGACCGAGCGTGGTGTCGGCCGGCTCCTCGGCCTCCGAGAGCACGAAGGCGAGCTTGGCGAAGGGTTTGGGGCCCCGTCGCATCGCGGCCAGCACGTCGCCGTGCAGGGTGAGCAGGTGATCGGTCATGTCTGCGGATTCCTCCGGTCGGAGCGGATGCGGCGAGTGGTGGTTCAGCGTTCGAGCTCGCAGCGCGCCGCAGTTACCAGGACGCTGTTCCACAGCGCCACGTTGTCGGTGTGGACGGCCCGGACCCGCTCCTTCTGGAAGATCTCGTTGACCATGAGATACAGCATGCTCTTCACCACCGGGGCGTCGTTCAAGCCGCCCCGGCGGCCCCCGTTCAGCACCTGCCGGTATTCCTTGTTGAGCCGGACCTCCCGCTGCTCGCGGTCGAGTTCGAAGAACACGTCCGAAGGCAGGCTGTCCCAGCGGAAGGCGATCGGGTCCTCGCCCTCCAGCTCCGGCAGCTCATCGCGCAGCGTCCGTCGCAGCTTGGGGTCCAGGCCTTTTCCGGCCGGCAGGACAGCCTTGCGCTGGGGTTCGGTGGCGCGCCTGGCCGCCTCCCTGTACGTGACTGCCGCCTCCTGGACGTACGCGCCGAAGGTATGGCCCGTACTGTCCACCGCCTGTTCCAGGCCGCGTGCGAACGCGGGCGTGACGGTGACACCGTCCTTTTTCACGGTGAGGCTGAAGACGTCATTCGGCCTGGTCGGCAGGTCCAAGGCGATCCGTGCGAGGGCGAGGTGGCCTTCCGGGCTGCGGGTGCTGTTCCAGCCGCCCGCCTGGACGAGCCGGTTGTTCCGGTAGATGTAAAAGCCCTGGCGTTCTGCGAGCGGACCGATCCCGCGATAGCTCACCAGGGGCGACTTCGGCGGCCAGATGTGGGCGGTGAGAGCGACCTCGCCGACGCCCTCGACCGGTGCGGTGTAGGTACGCGGGAAGCCGGTCCGGCCAGGCACCCGGTAGCCGAACGGGTCGATCGGTTCGACGCCCCGGTGGTCCAGCTCCTCCGTGGTCCGTACGTCCTCGACGACGATGTCTATGTTGAAGTCCTCGCGGGCGAGGAACCGGTGGAGGTAGAGGCCGAGGTGGGTCTCCAGCTTCTCGATCGCGTCGTTGAGATAGCGGTCGGCCTGGCCCGTGGTGATGGTGTCGAAGGCGCGGACCTTGTCCCAGCGGACGATCGTGCCTTGCCATTCGATGAGACCGTCGTATCGGTCGACGAGTTCCTGGCAATAGCCGGGGTCCACGATGTCGCAGGCGAAATCTACTTGGGCGCGTGATGTCAGCCAGCGACGGCCCGTGGACGGGCTGCGCTTGGTACGACTGATCACCGTCAGCGAATCGGCGTGCGAGAGGGATGCGGCCTTGAGGCCGGAACCGAAGTGGCCGAGGGCGGACTCGTCGTACCCTTCGCGGCCGCCGACCGTCATAGCTGTGTCCAGGGCGTCGTCTCCCATGCCGTGGCCGTCGTCGATGACGAGCAGGCTGACGAGACGGTCGTCATCGCGCAGGAAGCTGATGACGACGTTGCGGGCGCCCGCGTCGATGGAGTTGTCGACCAGGTCGGCTATGGCCGCCTCGAAGCCGTACCCCTGATGGGTCAGTGATTCGACGTACCGGGCGGCGGGCGGAAGCCGCTTGGTCCCGGTGGTCGGTACCTCGAACTGCCAGTCGGCAGAGTGCTGATAGGGCGGCATGAAGGGTCCTCCCGCACACAGAGCTGAGACCTGCGTGGGGGAGGTGCGGCCCTGGAGACGAATATTCTGGATGTGATGATATTGCAAAGATAGAAGGTGAAGCGCGCGGATTCGTCGTTCAGCGTTGGTCCCGGGCGAGACCGGCACCCGTGCCCGCCGGGTTCACCGCGACCGCCTTGAAGAACGTGTAGTGGAAGGTTCCGTCGGTCAGGGCGGTGCGGTGCAGGTCTGTGATGCCCTGGTCCCAGTCGGCCTCCGGCATGAGGTTGGCGGCCAGGGCCTCGTCCCGGACCGCTTCGACCATGGCGATGAACGTGTTGCGGGTGAAGCCGTCGACCAGGGTGGGGCGGGTCTGGTCGGCGTAGACCGTGCGGGGGCGGACCACGATGTCGTCGTATCCGGCGCGGGCCAGCAGTGGATGTAGCCGCCGGCCGATCAGCGCGTCTCCGCCGGCGGCCGACTGGAGTTGGACCTGGCAGTCGATCACTGCTCGGGCCAGGGCGCTGGTGGGGTGGAAGAGTGCGGAGCCGTGGTCCCCTTCGACCACGGTGATGGTGCCCTCGGGCCGCAGTACGCGACGCAGTACGGCCAGGGCCCGGCCGGGGTCCGGGAGGTGTTCCAGGACGAAGCAGACGAAGACGTGGTCGAACTCCGCGGGGGCGAAGGGGAGGTCGAACAGGTCGGCGTGGTGCCACTCCACGTCCGCCCCCGGTGCGTGGTCCGCGACCCGGGCGCGGGCCTGGGAGAGGGATTCGGCGGAGTGGTCCACCGCGGTGATCCGGGCCTCCGGGGCGGCCTGGGCCAGGTGGACCGTCTGGGCGCCGACTCCGCAGCCGATCTCCAGCACCCGGCTGCCGGGAGGGTAGGCCGTGCCCGCGTGCAGGAGTGCCGCCAGGGTGTCCGCCTGGTCGCCGAGCCGGGTCGCCTCGCGGTCGGAGTACCCGTGGACGTAGTCGGCCGTCGTCATCGCCTCAGGTGATGCCATTGCCCCATTCTTACGGCAACCCGGTGGCCGTTTCGGTCCGTTGGACAGGTTCGACCGGGACTCGTCGAGCTGCGTCCATGCGCGTCAACTCGCTTGCGCTGCCTACTGGTTCGTGGTGCAGCTACGTCGGCAGTGCCCGTACGTACGCCAGGCCCCGCTTTCCGCTCAGCAGCACCTCCTCGCCCGTGGGGACGAAGCCCGTCCGGGTCAGGACCGCGCGGGAGGGGGCGTTGGCGACGGCGGCCGAGGCGCGGAGCGTGGTCAGTTCGTACGTGGTCGTGCACAGGGTGAAGAGGTCGCGGACCGCCGACGTGGCCAGGCCGCGGCCCGTCGCCCGCTCGGCCAGGCGGAAGCCCAGGTCCGCGGCGCCGTCCGCCACGTCCATCAGGTTGAAGCGGCCCAGCACCTCGCCGTCCTTTGCCATCAGGAGGTGGAAGTGGTCGGTGCCGGCCGCCTGCGCGGCCAGCAGCGCCTCGTGGCGGGCGGCGAAGTCGGCGAAGTAGTCGTCGCCGCGGTCCGAGATCGAGACGGCGAAGAAGGCGCGGTTCTCCCGCTCGAACGTGAGGAGGGCCGGGGCGTGGTCGGCGCGCAGCCGCTGGAGTTCAGGCATGGCGGGACCGTACCCAGTCGGTGCGCGCCCCGGCATCCGGATATCGACGCGATCGTGCTGCTGCCCCCGGGGCCCGCCCCCTACAGCGCGCCCCCATGGCAGTCGCGGTACGACCGCCCCGTGCCGCACCAGCAGGCCGCGCTCCTCGCCGGGGGCCACGGGACCGCACGGCCCCGGGCCGCCAGGGTGGTGGCGTACTGGGGGAGCAGGTCCGGGTCCGCCGGGGAGGCGGCCTCCGAGGCGGCGAACGCCTCGTACGACGGGACCGTACCCGTCACGATGCCGAGGTTCGGGGTGCCCGTCGCATGGAGGTCGCGCAGGGCCGACTCCAGGCGGGCCAGGTGGTCCGGGTGGGAGGCGTACTCGCTGCCGAGGCTCGGGTACGCGGTGAGGAGCTCGTCCAGTTCGGCCTGTGGCCAGTGCAGCACCGCCACCGGGAAGGGGCGGGAGAGCGCGGTGCGGTAGGTGCCGAGCTCGGCGCGCAGGCGGGTGATCTCGGCGCGCAGCTCGCCCGGGTCGGAGGAGCCCAGGGCCCACAGGCGCTTCGGGTCGTGCAGCTCGTCCAGCGGGACGGCCGCCGTGTGCAGGGTGTCGGCCAGCTCGTCCCAGGCGTCGTGCCGGACGCCCATCAGCCGGCGGACCCGGTGCCGGCCGGTCAGCAGCGACTGAGTGGCGTACGGGACCTCCTCGCCCGGCGCGATGAGCAGGGTGAGGGCCGTGGAGAAGTAGTCGTGGGCCGACTCCAGCTCGTCGTGGGCCTCCAGGGTCTCCGCCGCGATCTCCCAGGGAGCCGCCTCCAGCGGGCCCGCCGCGCGGATGCCGTCGATGATCGCGCGGGCCTCGGCCTCGTGGCCGTACTCCCACAGGTTGGCGGCGTTGAGCGCCTTGACCAGGTGCGGGTGCTCGGTGCCGGGAGCGCTGAGCAGTTCGTCGTAGAGCGTCGTGGCGCGGGCGCGCTCGCCGGCCAGCTCCAGATGGGCGGCGGCCTGGAGCAGCAGCGGCTCGTGGTCCTCCGGGTACCGTGCCGCGGTGCGCAGCAGGCGCTCGGCTTCGGTGATGTGGTCGGCAGGCGTGTCGGGGCGCATGAACCACACCGTACTGCGGTGGAGCCGCGGGGCGGAGAGTTGTTCGGGCTCTGGAGAGTTAAGGGGCTTGGCCCTATCGTGCGGGCCGTGGTCAAGCGGATACCGGTGGTGGTGCAGCGGAACTCGCGGGGGCGGCGGGTCGCTGTGCGCGGGCTGTGGACGAGTGCCGAGGTGGTGGTGACCCTCGGCGTTGTCCTGCTGCTGCTCGTCGCCCATCAGCTGTGGTGGACCAACCGGCAGGCCCGCGCGGGCGCCGCGGACACCGTGCATGCCCTCCAGCGGGACTGGGCGCAGGACCCGGCGCCCGCACCGTCGGCGACTCCGGAGCGGCCCGCGGACGACAGTCCCGCCGTGTCGACGGGGGAGGGGGAAGCCGAGGCGGGCAGCACGGCCCCGGCCGCCGCTCCCGCGCCCCGCCGGTCCCAGGCCTACGCCGTCATCCGGATCCCGCGCATCGGGCTCACCGCCCCCGTCGCCCAGGGCATCAGCAGGAGCGCCGTCCTCGACAAGGGGTACGTCGGCCACTACCCGGGCACCGCGCAGCCCGGCGCCTCCGGGAACTTCGCGCTCGCCGCCCACCGCAACACCCACGGCGAACCGTTCCGCTACATCAACCGGCTGCGCCGGGGCGACCGCGTCACCGTGGAGACCCGGGACGCCGTCTACACCTACACCGTCGACAAGACCCTCCCGCAGACCGGTGCGGGGGACGGCGGGGTGGTGGCCGCCGTCCCCCGCAGCAACGTGAAGCCGTACGTCGGGTACCGGGCGGCCGGGTCCTATGTGACGTTGACGACGTGCACGCCCGAGTTCACCTCCCGCTACCGGCTGGTGGTGTGGGGGAAGCTGACGGGCGTGCGGGGGCGCTGACACCGACGCCGGTGGGGTAGCCGAGGATCTTGCTCCTCGGCTACCCCACATCTCGTTGCGGACATGCCAATGGACGTCGAAGGGGGCACGGGTGCGCCCTTTGGGGGTGGTGGCCCGCTCACTCCCCCGCGGGGGAGCCGGTGTGGTTCGACCAGTTGAACCGGATCCGCACGCTGGAGGAGCAGATGTTGGTCGCTCGCGTGGTGTGGGTGGCCCAGCTGCTGGTGCTCTTGAACGAGACGAGTGAGGGGCGTTTGCGTCGATAGGCGAATTGGGCGACATGGGCGCACAAATGAAAGATCACCTTCCGTATATCCCGATCGTGGCCGAGAAGTGCCGGCCCGAGTGCGGTTAAGGAACTCGCAGTAAATATTCGGCCTGTGAGTGAACCGTTGAAGGGTGTGGTGACGATCCAAGGGGTGTGGTGAGTGAGAGGGAACGGGCCGACGAGCACGCGCTTCTGCTGCGTGCCGTGGCGGACGGCGACCGGGCGGCGTTCGAGTCGCTCTACCGTCACTACGCGCCCTGGCTGACGGCCAGGCTGCGGTATCGCTGTGCCGACGCGGAGTTGGTGCAGGACGTCGTGCAGGAGACGTTCGTCAGCGTCTGGCGAGGAGCGTCCCGCTTCCGGCATCACGAGGACGCGGACGTGGCCGGCTGGCTGTGGAGGATCTGCAGCCGCCGACTGGCGGACGCCGGGCGGGGGAGCGGATCACGGCAGCGGCTTCAGGCCCTGCTCGCGCGCATGGGCATGCGGGGCGGTCGGGCACCGTCGGCCGAGGAAGTGGTGCTCGACGGTGTCGCACACGGTGACCTCGGCGCGGCGATCGGCCGGCTGCCGACCGAGCTGCGGGAGGTTCTCGCCGTCACGGTGCTCGAAGGCCTGACAACAAGGGAGGCGTCGGCGGTGTTGCAGATCCCGGAGGGAACGGTCAAGACACGGGCCAGCCGGGCGCGTAGGCGGCTGCGGGAGGAACTGGCATGAGTGCTTCGTATCCGACGAACCCTCCTCCGTATCCACCCCCCTCTCCGCGCCCGACCCCCGGAGCAGGACCGGACACGCCGGACACGCCAGACACGCCGGAGACGCAGGTCGGGCCCGAGGGTGTCCACCTCGAACCGGGCCTTGTCGCGTCATATGTCCAGGGAACGCTGCCGGTGGAGCGGCGTGCCCCCGTCGAACGGCACCTCGACCGCTGCGCGGGCTGCCGGGTGGCGATTGGCGCGGCGACACCGCCCGACACCACGGAAGCCGGCTGGCAGCGCCTCTCGTTCGCCGTGGACGTCCCCTCTCAGAGCCTCGCGGAACGCGTCATCGTGCGTCTCGGGGTTCCCGAGCACCTGGCGCGGCTGGCGATGGCGACGCCGGTCCTGCGTCGGTCCTGGATCGGTGCGTCGTTGGTGACGCTGCTCTTCACCGTGGCCGCGGCGCGGCTCTCTCCCAGTGCCTCCGCGGTCCTCCTCCTCATGGTGGCGCCGCTGATCCCGGCAGCCGGCGTGGCGGTGTCGTACGGTCCCGCCTTCGACCCGATGTACGAGCTGGGTCTTGTCATGCCTACCCAGGCCCTGCGGCTGGTCCTGTTCCGCAGTACCACCGTGCTGCTCGCGAGCACTGCCGTCAGCGCCCTGGTCACCCTCGCGCTGCCGGAGCAGGGAGCGGCCGTCTTCGGCTGGCTGGCCCCGTCACTCGCGGTGACCTCGCTGACGCTCGCGCTGTCCGCCTTCTTCGACCCACTCGTCGCCGCCCGAGCGACGGGCATCGGGTGGTTCGTGGTGTCGGTCCTGGCCGCGGAGGACGGCGTCAGGCATTCCGCACTCCTGACCGTTCCGGGGCAGACCGTGATCGCATTCCTGGCCCTGGCCTGTGCCGTGTTCATCGCCGCTCAGCGGCACCGGTTCGAGCACGCCGTGCGAGGGCGGCGGCCGGACCGGCCGGCCCTGTGAGCCGGGCCACCTCGCGGTGTTCCACCCGACAGCCCCGACAGCCCCTTTTTCGATCACCTACGAAGCAGGACGAAGCAGGAGACAGATGTCTGAGCAGCCAAGCCCGGTGGACGTCCGTGACGTCTCGGTGAGTTACCGGGGCCGGCCGGCCCTCGACCGCGCGTCGTTCCGGTTGCGTCCGGGCGTGACGGGTCTCCTGGGACCGAACGGAGCGGGCAAGACGACGCTTCTGCGGGTACTGGCCACCGCCATCCCCGCCGACCGGGGAGAGCTGTCCGTCCTCGGTGAGGACCCGGCGACGGCGGCGGGAAAGCTCGCGGCCCGCCGGCGTCTCGGCTATCTGCCGCAGGACCCGGGATTCCACCCCCAGTTCACGGCACTGGACTTCGTCGACTACGTCGCGATCCTCAAGGAGGTGACGGACACCAGGGCCAGGCGCGGCGAAGTACTCAGGGTTCTGGAAGCGGTCGGGCTCTCGGACCAGCGCGGCAAACGCATCAAGGCACTGTCCGGTGGCATGCGCCAGCGAGTCGCGCTGGCCGCCGCGCTCATCGGTGACCCCGAGCTGCTCATCCTCGACGAGCCCACGGTCGGCCTGGATCCGGAGCAGCGCCTGAGGTTCCGGGAGGTCATCGCTGATCTCGGCGAGGGCCGGACGGTCCTGCTCTCGACCCACCAGACGGAAGACGTCTCCGCCCTCTGCCAGCGGGTGATCGTGCTCGACAAGGGCGTGGTGAAGTTCGAGGGAGCGCCCTCGGACCTGATCGCGGTCGCCGCCGGCCGGGTCTGGCTGAGCAGCGAGAAGGACACCAGCGCTCTCGCCGGCTGGCGGACGGGCGAGGGCACCTTCCGGAACATCGGCAGCCCGCCCCCGGGGGCGGAACCGATCCCGCCCGCCCTGGAGGACGGATACCTTCTGCTGCTCGACGGCACGCTCATGACGGATCAGGGAGTCCGGCGATGACCTTCTCGACCACCACGGACGACGACACCCGCCGGACGGGCACGTCGTCGCCCGCCGCGGGACGGGCAGCGCGTGGCCGGCCGGCTGTTCTGGTACTGGCCGGGACCGAGTGCAGGCTTCTGCTGCGGCACCCGGCGTTCCTGGCGGCCGTTGCGCTCTATGCGGCGTTCTGGATCTACGACCTGGTCCCGGGGGACGCCGCCCACGCCTACCCCGTGCTCCAGGACGAGTCCTGGTCCGTCCACCTTCCGCTCCTGTTGCCGGCCGCCGGGGTGCTGTTGGCCGCCAACCAGGGGGCCCTGCGCTCGCACCGCAACCTGACCGAGCCGATGTACGACGTGCTGGTCGTCGGCCGGCCCCGGCGGGTCTGTGCGCACCTGTTGTCGCTGCTGCCTGCCGCGTTGCTCGCGCTCCTGCTCACAGCGGGTCGGATCGGCTACCTGGCAGCGCGTTCCGGCGCGGTGGGCGAGATGCGCCCCTGGGACCTCATGGCCGGCCCTGTCTGCGTACTCCTGGCAGGCGTGGTCGGCGTGATGCTGTCGACGCTGGCCACATCGGCGGCCGTTGCCCCGATGGCACTGGTCGGGCTCGGCATGCTGACCTTCGCGGGAGCGGTCAACACGAGTGCCACCTGGCGATGGTTCGGACTTCTGGCCTTCGAGAACGAGAACGCCGCACCGCTCCCGGCAGCCCTGGTGCATCGTCCCTCCATCGCCCATCTGGCCTGGTTGGCGGCGCTCGTGGTGCTGCTCGGCGCGACCGCCGTGTTGCGGGCCGGTGGACGCGGAACGGTGCTCAGGGCGGCGACCGCTCTGGCACTGGTGGCAGCACTCGTCGCCGCGTTCACCCAGACCCGCGGGCTCTCCGCCGCGGACACGGACCAGGTGGGCGCGTACACCGACCATCCGGCCGCGCACCAACGGTGCACGACGGAGAAGGGCCTCACCATCTGCGCGTTTCCCGAGTTCGCCCCGTGGACGTCGCAGTGGGCGAAGGTCGCCAGGGGCGTCCTCGCGTACGCGCCCGGCGAGGTGGCCGGTGCGCCGTACACGATCCGGCAGAGGATCTTCCCGCCGGGAGGCGCGAGCAGCAACGGAAAGCCCCCGCCGCTGACGGCATGGGCCGACGACGACGCGCGGGCCGGCACCCCGAAGGCGGTGACGGTCGGCACGGACTGGAGCGACGGCGCGGCCGGGGGCGACCGCAGGAGCGACGCCGTCGTCGAGTTCTCGACGGGATTCGCCTACCGCACCGTGACCGGCGACATCCCCAGGCAGCCGCGGCTGACCATGGTGTGCGGCGCACGGGCCACGCTGGTGCTGTGGCTGGCCGGCAGGGCCACCCCCGGCAGCCAGGAGGCGCTGCGCTCCACCCGGGACCGCACCTTCGGCGGCGGGATCAGCCTGCCCCTGCTCAACTCGGGTGCGGGGATCTCCTTCGAGCCCCGCGCCGCCGACTTCGCCTTCGACCTCATCGATCACCCGTCCAAGGACAACGCGACGGTGATCAAGAAGAACTGGGCCGAACTGACGGCACCGGCCACCACGGTCGACCGAGCCGCCCATCTGCTCGGCGTCAAGGCTCCGCCGCCGATCCCCGCTTCGGGACAGGTGGCGGGATGCTGAGTCCAGCCGTGCCGCCGGACGCCCGCGTACTCACCGGCCCGGGACGAGCCCGGCACCTCACCGTCCTGTTCCGGTCGTCGCTCCGCGCCATGCCGAAGACCCCGCTCGCGCTCGGGGGACTCGTCGGACTGCTGACCACGGCCGCACCCGCCCTCCTCCATGCCGGCCTGGGACTCCCCGATGCGGCCATGCTGAGCAGAGTGGCCGCCGTGGCCGTGGCCCTGGGGGCCGGATTCGTCCTCGACGATCCCGCCGCCAGGACCACCGCGGTCGTACCGGTGAGCCGCATGACGCAGCGGGCCGTACGGGCGGTTCCCGCCCTCGTCCTGGCGATGGCCATGTGGGTCGTGGCAGCGGCGGCGGCCCGCACGACCCTGCCGCAGGACACCCGCCCCCTCTTTCCCTGGGGCGGACTGGCGGCCGAGGCCGCGGCGCTCGTGGCGATCTCGCTGGCGCTTGCCGCGGTGGGGCTGCGGTTCACCGAAGGCGAGCGGGGCTCGCTGGTCGCCGCACCGGGAATCCTGCTGCTGGTGATCACCGTGGCGCTGCTACCGGATGGGGCGGCGCTGTTCCTGCCACCCGGGCACACCTCCTGGGCGGCCGTGCACCGGGTCTGGGCGGGCCTCCTGCCCGCCGCACTGGCCGGGGGCGCACTCCTGGCCGGTGGTGCGGACTCGGCACGGCGGACCAGAAGGTGACCGGGCCCCTCGTACTGTGTGCTGCGCGACAGGGAGTCCACTGCCTGTCGCGCAGCACGCCGTAAGCTTCTCCGACGTGCTGAGACGACGTCCGCAGTTGCTGTGGTTGCTGGTTCCCTACGTGCTCTACCTGGGGGCGCTGCCGTTCGTGAACCGGGTCCGTCCCGTCGTTCTCGGGCTGCCGTTCCTCTTCTTCTGGCTGCTGGGGGCGACCGTGCTGACCCCCGTCGCCGTCTGGCTGACCCGGCGGGGGGACCGCCGGTGAACGCCGCCGTCGCGACCTCCGTCTTCGGGGTCTTCATGGTCGCCACGGTGGCCCTCGGACTGTTCGCCGTGCGCGGGCGGCGCGGGGCGAAGGGCGGTGGGCTCGCCGAGTGGTCGGTGGGCGGGCGCAGCCTCGGGACCGTCTTCATCTGGGTGCTCATGGCCGGTGAGGGCTACACCAGCTTCAGCTACCTCGGCGCCGCCGGCTGGGGCTACAACTACGGGGCGCCCGTTCTGTATGTGGTCGCGTACATGTCCTGCGGCTACGCCGTCGGCTACGTCGTCGGGCCGATGCTCTGGGCGTACGCGCGCAAGCACGGACTCGTCGGGATCACCGACATGGTGGCCCACCGCTTCGGGCGGCCCTGGCTCGGGGCGCTCACCGCCGTCCTCGCGACCGTCTTCCTGCTCCCGTACATCCAGCTCCAGATCACCGGCATGGGCGTGGTCGTCTCGACGATCTCCTACGGCGCCATCAGCCTGAACTGGGCCTACTTCATCGCCTTCGCCGTCACCACCGGCTTCGTCGTCGTCAGCGGGCTGCGCGGCAGCGCGTGGGTGTCCGTGCTGAAGGACGTCATGGTGATCGCCACGCTCGGCTTCCTCGCCGTCTACGTACCGATGCACTACTTCGACGGTTACGGGCCCTTCCTCGACCGGCTCGTCACCGAGAAGAGCGAGTGGCTGACCTTCCCCGGGCACGGGAACAGCGGGATGGGGCAGGCCTGGTTCATCACCACCTCGTTCCTCAACTCGCTGACCGTCGTGATCTTCCCGACGACCGTCGCTGGTTACCTCGGCGCCAGGAACGCCGACGTGCTGCGGCGCAACGCCATGTGGCTGCCCGCCTACAACGTGCTGCTGTTCGTGCCGATGCTGCTCGGCATGGCGGCCCTGTTCGTCGTCCCGGGGCTGGTCGGGGCCGAATCCAACCTGGCCCTCTTCAAGCTGGTCGTGGACTCGCTGCCGGCCTGGTCGGTCGGGGTCATCGGGGTCGCGGCCGCACTCTCCTCGATCGTGCCGATGGCCGTCTTCATGCTGGTCATCGGCACGATGTGGGGACGCAGCGTGCTCTCCCTCGTACCGCGCTGGAAGCAGCGGCAGAAGGGTGCGGCCCAGTTCGTCGTCGTCATCGCGGGGAGCCTGGCCCTGCTGCTCACGTACACCGCGCCCAACACCCTCGTACGGCTGTCGCTGATCTCGTACGAGGGGATGGCGCAGCTGCTCCCCATGGTGTTGCTGGGGCTGATGTGGCGGCGGCTGACGCTGCTCGGGGCGATGAGCGGGCTGGTCGTGGGGGTGGGTGTGGTGTGCGGGTTCGTCTTCACGGAGAACGATCCGGTGTGGGGCGTGAACGCCGGAATCATCGCGCTCGGCGCGAATCTGGCCGTCGCGCTGGCGGTCACGTACGCGGGTCCGCGCGAGCGCGACGAACGGCCGGACGAGGAAGTGCTGGCGCGCGACGAGATGGAGGAACGCGTATCGGGCATGGGGGCTGGCGAGGGCCATCGTGTATAACGGTTAAAGGTTGAAGTGCCGCATTACGCTGCGGCCGCAGGAGCGCGAGAGGGGGAGGACCCATGGACGCAACGGCCATGAACCGCTTGCGCGGTGGCCTCGCCCGGCTGCTCCGCCCCGCCGGGCTGCTGCTCTTCTTCCTCACCGAGGTCCTGCTCGCGGAGGGCGGCAGCCTCTCCGCCGCCGTCGCGCTCGCCGCCACCGCGGCCGCCGGTACTGCACTCGTCGCCTGCTCGGTCATCAGCGCCCGCTGCGCCGTGCCGGTGCCCCGCACCCGGGTCCGTACCGCCATGCGCGACCGGGAGAAACGCACCGCGTTCCTCCCGCAACGAGACCCCGACGCCAAGGGGCGCCGACGCCCCCGAGCCCCCGGCCGTGTCCTCCTGACGGCCGCGTAGGGCTCCCGCTTCCCCTCCCTCCTTCGTCCAGGTGCGTACGCCGTGTGCGTACGCGCGGGCGCCCCGCGCGGATCGTCATGCCGAAGCTGATCCACAGCTGATCTAAAGCTGATCCACTTCCCGGCACGACGAGACCCCCGGAGGGCTCATCCATGTCCGCCTTCATGTCCGCGTTCGCCAGCCTGGTCGGCGCCTTCGCCGATCTGCTGCACCCCTTCTTCCAGACCGCCTCCACCGCAGCCGCGATCGTGCTGTTCACCGCGCTCGTACGGCTCGCCGTGCACCCCCTGTCGCGGGCCGCCGCGCGCGGGCAGCGGGCGCAGCGCCGGCTCCAGCCGCAGATCGCGGAACTCCGCAAGAAGCACAAGAAGAACCCCGAGCGGATGCAGAAGGCGATCATGGAGCTGCACAAGGAGGAGAAGGTCTCGCCGCTCTCCGGCTGCCTGCCCAGCCTGCTCCAGATGCCGGCCTTCTTCCTGCTCTACCACCTCTTCTCCAGCCAGAAGATCGGCGGCGACGCCAACCAGCTCCTCGGCCACCAGCTCTTCGGCGCCCCGCTGGGCGAGCGCTGGCACGACGCGCTCGCGGACGGCGGGGTGTTCGGCGCCCACGGGCTCGTGTACCTGGGACTGTTCGTGATCGTCGCCGCCGTCGCCACGTTCAACTACGGCCGGACGAAGCGGCAGATGGCGGCCAACCCCACCACCCCGGCCACCGGGCCCGACGGACAGCCGGTTCCGGGCATGGGCGCCATGACGAAGGTGATGCCGCTGATGTCCTTCTTCACCCTCTTCACCGTCGCCTTCGTGCCGCTGGCCGCCGCGCTGTACGTCGTCACCAGCACCACCTGGACCGCGATCGAGCGGGCCTACCTGTACCGCGACATGCCGGCCGCCGGTGCCGCCATGGCCACCGCGGCGTAGTCGCGGACGCGAGTGCGCCGGTCCAGTGTGTGAACAGGGTCTTGCGGAGTGATCGGATGTCTTGGAGGATCGGACAAGCCTGCGATGGCCGCAACCCATCCGACGGGCCCGATCTCGACCAAGGGGAGACAGACCGTTGAAGCTGCTTCGTGTGGGTACGGCAGGCGCGGAACGACCGGCGCTGCTGGATGAGGACGGCACCCTGCGTGACCTGTCAGGAGTCGTCACCGACATCGACAGCGCGCTGCTCGCGGACGAGGACGCGCTGGCCAGGGTCCGGGCGGCCGCGGCCGCGCCCGGCGAGCTGCCGGTGCTCGACGCCGAGGGGCTGCGGGTGGGTCCGCCGCTCGCCCGGATCGGCAAGATCGTGTGCATCGGGCTGAACTACCACGACCACGCCACGGAGACCGGTGCGCAGATACCGGCCGAGCCGATCCTGTTCTTCAAGGCGCCGGACACCGTCGTCGGTCCCGAGGACACGGTGCTGGTGCCGCGCGGCAGCGTGAAGACCGACTGGGAGGTCGAGCTCGCGGTCGTCATCGGCCGCACCGCCCGCTACCTGGACTCCGCCGAGGAGGGCCTCGCCCACGTCGCCGGGTACGCGGTCGCGCACGACGTCTCCGAGCGCGAGTTCCAGATCGAGCGCGGCGGCACCTGGGACAAGGGCAAGAACTGCGAGACGTTCAACCCGCTGGGCCCGTGGCTCGTGACGGCCGACGAGGTGGCGGACCCGCAGGCGCTGCCGCTGAAACTCTGGGTCAACGGCGAGCTGAAGCAGGACGGCACGACGGCCGAGCAGATCTTCCCGGTCGGTGAGGTCGTGCGCTACCTCAGCCACTTCATGACGCTGTACCCGGGCGACGTGATCAACACCGGGACGCCGGCCGGGGTGGCCATGGGGCAGCCGGAGCCCAAGCCGTATCTCCGGGCGGGGGATGTCGTGGAGCTGGAGATCGCGGGGCTGGGGCGGCAGCGGCAGGAGTTGAAGGGGGCGTAGGGGACGGTAGGGGGTTCGGGCTCGGCTTCCGGGCCCGGGTGCGGCCGGGGGCCGCTTTGTCCTCAAGCGCCGGACGGGCTGGAAAGACGTCCTCAATCGCCGGACGGGCTTGATTTTGCCGGGCTCGGCTTGATTGTGCGGGATGGTTGCCCGGTGGTGCGGGATGGTTGATTTTGCCGGGCTCGGCTTGTTAAAGGTCGGAGGGGTGGGGGCTGCCAGCGGTAGCCCCCACCCCTCCGGACGGTTAGCCGCTGATCGTTGTCGCGAACTGTTCCAGGGCCTCGACCACCAGTGCGTGGTCCTCCGCCTGGGGCAGGCCGGAGACCGTGACCGAGCCGATGACGCCCGCGCCCTCGACCGAGATCGGGAACGAGCCGCCGTGCGCGGCGTACGTGGCCGGGTTCAGCCGCGAGGCGTCGTCGAACGTCGTCCCTTTGGCCCGGAACCGGGTTCCGACCAGGTAGGAGCTCTCTCCGTAGCGCTCGACGACCCTGCGCTTGCGGTCGATCCAGGCGTCGTTGTCCGCGCTCGAACCCGGCAGGGCCGCGTGGAACAGCTGCTGCGCCCCGCGCCGGATGTCGATCGCGACCGGTGCGTGCCGCTCCCGGGCCAGGGCGACGAGCAGTCCGCCGAGCGCGTACGCGTCGTCGTAGCCGAAATGCGGCAGCGTCAGCCTGCGCTCCTGCGCGATCAGCTCGGAGATGGTCGGAGCGGTGGGGTTCATGCGGGCTGCTCCTCTGTGACGGGGTCGGAGGCGGGGGAGGGGGTCGTGGGCAGGGTGACCGTGACGCCCTCGCGGGCCGAGCGGCGGGCGGCCTCCAGGACGTCCAGCGCCGCGGCGGCCTGGAGCGCGGTCACCGGATTCTCGCCCTTTCCGCGCAGCGCGTCGGTGACCGCCGCGTAGTACGCGGGGTAGTCGCCCGGCAGCGTACGGACCGGGGCGCCGCCGCCCGTGAGCGGGGACTCGCCGGAGCCGAGCCGGCCCCACAGCTCTTCGGCCTCCTCGCCCCACGGCTCGTCCGCCGACGGGCGGGCGCCCTCGCGCAGGGCCGCCTCCTGGGGGTCGAGGCCGTACTTCACATAGCCGGCGGTGGAACCGAGCACCCGGAAACGCGGGCCGAGCTGCGCCGTCATCGCGCTGACGTACAGGTGCGAGCGGACCCCGTTCGCATGGGTGATCGCCACGAACGTGTCGTCGTCGGCCGCCGCACCCGGGCGGCGCACGTCCGACTCCGCGTACACCCGCACCGCCGGGCCGAACAGGGCCAGCGCCTGGTCGACGACGTGGCTGCCCAGGTCGAAGAGCAGCCCGCCGATCTCCTGCGGGTCGCCCGACTCGCGCCAGCCGCCCCTCGGCTGCGGCCGCCACCGCTCGAAGCGGGACTCGAAGCGCTGCACCTCGCCCAGCGCGCCGTCCGCGAGCAGTGAGCGCAGAGTGAGGAAGTCGTTGTCCCAGCGGCGGTTCTGGAAGACCGAGAGCAGCACCCCGTGTTCCTCGGCCAGGGCCGCCAGCTCCCGCGCCTGGGCGGCAGAGCCGGCGACCGGCTTGTCCACGACCACCGGCAGACCGGCCCTGATCGCGGCGGCGGCGATCGGGACGTGCGTCTTGTTCGGCGACGCGATCACGATCAGGTCGAGCTCGTCCGCCCGCTGCCAGAGCTCGTCCGGCGAGGCGGCGAACCGTACGCCGGGGAATTCGGCGCGGGCCTGCTCCCGCCGTTCCTCGTTGGACGTGACGACCGTGTCCAGGGCGAGGCCGTCGGTCGCGGCGATCAGCGGGGCGTGGAAGACGGAACCCGCCAGGCCGTAGCCGACGAGTCCGACGCGCAGGGGGGTCCCGGACGTGCCGGAGGTCTCGTGAGTCGCGTGGGCAGTCATGCGTTCCACTTTGGCAACGCTGTTGCCAAAGTGCAAGCGGCAGCGACAATGGGTCTGTGAACAGGAGTAATAGCGGCGCCAATCTGCCGACGCTGCGCGGCCACAACGCGGCGCTCGTGCTGGACCTGCTGCGGGTCGCGGGCGAGCGCGGGATCAGCCGGCTCGAACTGGCCGAGCGGACGGGGCTCACCCCGCAGGCCGTCAGCAAGATCACCGCACGGCTGCGGGCCGAGGGGCTGGCCACGGAGGCGGGTCACCGCGCCTCCACGGGCGGCAAGCCCCGGACCGTGCTGCGGCTGGTGCCGGACGCCGGCCACGCGGTGGGTCTGCACCTGGACCGCGACGGGCTGACCGTGGTGCTCGTCGACCTCGCGGGCACCGTGGTCACGAGCCGTACGGCTCCGCTGGACTTCGGCGCCCCGGCCGATGAGGTGGTTGCGGCGGCCGCCGGGGCGGTGGCGGAGGTACGCGGGGACGGCGTTCGGCCGGTAGGCGGGGGCGGCGTTCGGCCGGTGCGCGGGGACGGCGCCAGGCCGGTGCTCGGCGTGGGCGCGGCGGTGCCGGGGCCGCTCGACCACCGGGACGGGGTGCTGCACCGCGTCACCGGATTCCCGCAGTGGGACGGCTACCGGCTCGGGGACGCGCTCACCGCGCGGACCGGGCTGCCCGTCGTCATCGACAAGGACACCAACGCCGCCGCTCTCGGGCTCGCCCTCCAGGCACCGGGTCCGGCCGACTTCGCCTACCTCCACCTCGGGACCGGGCTCGGCGCGGGGCTGGTCCTCGGCGGGGCGCTGCACCGGGGGGCCCGTACCGGAGCCGGTGAGTTCGGCCATCAGACCGTTCAGCTGGACGGGGTCCGGTGCGGTTGCGGCGGGCGCGGCTGTATCGAGGCGCTCTGCCTGGCGGCGGTGGCCAGAGGCGATGTGGCGGAGGCGGCGCGGGTGCTCGGTACCGGCGCCGCGAATCTGGTCGCGCTGCTCGACATCGACCGGGTGGTGCTGGGCGGACGCACCGTCGCGGCCGACCCCGACGCGTACGTACGAGGCGTGCGCGCGGTGCTCGACGAGCGCGCCCGGCGCGGAGGCGGCGTGGGCGGGGCGACGGTACCGGACGTCACCGCAGGCGGAGGCGACCGGCCGGTGGCAGAGGGGGCCGCGCAACTGGTCCTGGCCCCGCTGTTCGGCCGCGTCGGCGGCAACCACGCGGAGCGGGACGGGTGAGAGAACCCGAGGGGGGCCGGGGAGTCCGAGGGCGGTGGGGAAGTCCGAACGGGGGCGGGGAACCCGAGGGCGGCGGGGGAGTCCGAGGGCGGCGGGGGGAGCCCGAACGGGGCGGAGGGATCCGAACGGGGGTGGAGCCGTCGCGGCTCGGCTGATCGAGGGGTTCCGCGCCGCCGCTCGGGCGGACCCCCGGCATGTCTGCGCGGGAGCGCCCCGGGGCGCGTGGCAGCGTCGCGGGTCCATGCCGGTGAACTCCGGGCCCGGGGCGAGCCGACCGATTCCGCCAGCAGTGAAGGCCGCCCTCATGCCCCCCACACCGCCCCCGCCCGCCACACCCCCGGAGCACCCCGCGCCGCCGCCCCCGTCTGCACCCACCGGGCGGCCCCGGCACGGGCTGGTGCTCGGGCTGGCCGCGGCCAGTGTCGTCCCCGCCGTCGTGCTCGGCGGGGCGGCGAACGCGTCCGCGGCGCCGCAGCGCAATCCGGCCGCGACCCCGGCCACGCCGCTGACCCCGGCCTTGGCGGCGTCGGCCTCTGGGCCGGCTCCGGCGTCTGTTTCTGCCGCTGCCGCTGCCGCTGCCGCTGCTGCGGCCGGCGCACCGGCTGCCGTCACCGCCGTCGCGGAGCAGCAGCCCGCCTGCGGTGATCCGGAGGCGGCCGACTTCCCGATCGACACCCGGATCCACGGCGGCCCGGACACGTACGCGTCCGGCGGCGGCTACGGCACCTGGTTCCTGGACCTGACCAACACCACGTCCCGGGCCTGCCGCTCCATCCACCCGGTCCTGGTCCTCACCGACGAGGACCGCAAGCTGACCTCCGACCAGATCCAGCTGAAGTTCTCCGAGCGCGCCCATCCGGACGTGGAACACCGTGTCACCTGGGAGACGACC
Organism: Streptomyces sp. NPDC104307; assembly: GCF_055584045.1. Lineage (NCBI taxonomy): Bacteria > Bacillati > Actinomycetota > Actinomycetes > Kitasatosporales > Streptomycetaceae > Streptomyces > Streptomyces sp. NPDC104307. The sequence goes on along the minus strand of NZ_JBVJMU010000002.1, from coordinate 534,048 downwards.
GACCGGGACGAGCACATCGGCGTCTTCGGCGGCGCAGGCGACGAGGCCTTCGAGGGCTTCACCGTGCCCGCCGGCCGGACCGTCACCGTCCAGGTCCGGCTCGCGTTCACCTCCGACACCGGCCCCGGCCGGATCACCGCCAACGCCGCGATCGTCCAGCGCAAGCACCCGGCGGGCGGCAGGAGCGAAAGCGGCACGGGCGACACCGGTACGGCGCCCGAGGGCAGCGACGGGGAGTGGGTCGGCGAATCCGAGGACTACGTGTTCACCGTGGTCGAGGACGGCGGCGGGGCGGGCGTGGACAGCGACGGGACCAGCCGGGAGAACGACGGGACCGGCCGGGAGAACGAAGGTACCGGCGAGGTCGGCAAGGGCCACGAGACCGGGGGCACCGGCCGGAAGACCGACGGCACGGCCGAGGAGCCCGGCCGCCTCCCCGACGGCGCCCGGCCCAGCCCGCGCCCCAGCGGCGCCGCCACCGGCACCCCGCGCCCCGTCGCACCCGGCCGGGACCCGGCAGGAGTGCCGGAGCTGGCCAGGACCGGTATCCCCGTGGCGTTGCCCCGGCCCGCCCTCACCGTCTCCGGATTCCTGATCGGCGGCGGAGCGATGGTGGCCTGGTCGCGCCGGACGCGCCGCGCCAGGCGCTGACGTCCGGCCGTTGACGTCCAGCTATTGGCGTCTCGCGGCTGACGTCCGGCGGCTGACGTCCAGCCATTGACGTCTCGCGGCTGACGTCCGGCCGCTGACGTCCCGCGACCGACGCCCGGCCGTTTGACGCGTCCCGCCCGCTGACGATCAGCGCCGACTTCCGGCCGTCGAGTGCCGGAGCGTCCACCGGTGTTCATGTCCGTCTGCCACCATCGGGCCGTGGACTACCCGCACGACCAGGCACCTGGCGCACCGATCCGCTCCGGCATCCCGGAGCACGGCCGTATTCCCAAGTACTACGCCGTGAAGGCCCATGTCTCCGCTCTCATCGAGGAGTTGGGTGAGGGCGGCATGCTCCCGCCGGAGCGCGATCTCGCCCTGCGCTACGCGGTGTCGCGCGAGACCGTGCGGCAGGCACTGCGTGAACTGCTCCTGGAGGGGCGCCTCGCCCGGCAGGGCCGGGGCACGGTGGTCGCCGGCCCCAAGCTGGAGCAGCCGCTCTCCCTCGCCAGCTACACGGAGGGCGTACGCCGGCAGGGCCGCACCCCGGGGCGCCATCTCATCGGACTGGAACGCTTCCCCTGCACCGAGGCGCTCGCCGCCGAGATCGGGGCGGAGCACGGGGAGCCGGTCTGGCACCTGGAGCGGGTGCTGCTCGCCGACGACGACCGGGTCGGCCTGGAGAGTACGTACGTCAGCGTGGCCCGGGTGCCGGACCTGGCCGAGAAGTTCGACCCCGACTCGTCGTTCTACGCCTATCTCCACGACCGGCTCGGGATCTCCTTCGGGGACGCGGACGAGCGCATCGAGACCGTGCTCGCCACCCCGCGCGAGGCGCTGCTCATCGGCACGCCGCCCGCGCTGCCCATGCTGCTGATCCACCGGGTCTCGCGGGACGCGGGCGGGCAGCCGCTGGAGCGGGTGCGGACCCTGTTCCGGGGCGACCGGTTCTCCTTCACCGCCCACCTGAGCGGACGCGGCTGAGCCCGTCCCCCCGGCGGCGGACGCGGCTGAGCCCGTCCCCCGCCGGCCCCAGACCGCGGCGGGCAGGCGGCGTCGTCCACCGCACCGCGCGGGACGGTGTGTCCTTCAGGGAGTGGGTGCGGTGAGATACCGCTGGATCGTGGGTCCGAGCCAGTCCACGATCTCCTCCCGGCCGAGCGCCATGCTCGCCGGGAACCGCAGCACGTAGCGCGTCAGCGCGAGCCCCAGCATGGTCGAGGCGCACAGTGCCGCCCGTGACGGCGCCTGGTCCGGCTCGGGGCCCAGCCGTTGTGCCAGCGGGATCAGCTGTTCGCGCAACACGCTCTGCATGCGTTCGGCGGCGGCCGGGTCGGTGGCGCCGACCCGCATCAGCGCGGTGAGCTCCCCGTTCTCCTCCCACAGGGTGAGGAAGTGGCGCACCAGGGTGCGGCCGATCGTCTCGCCCGGATCGACGGGCAGGTCCGGCAGCCCGGGGTCGATCGCGACGGCTTCCGCGAACAGGCCCGCCTTGTTGCCGTAGTAGCGCATCACCATCGATGGGTCGATCTTCGCGTCGCGCGCGATGGCCCGGATGGTCGCCTTCTCGTAGCCGTCCGCCGCGAACCGCTGGCGAGCCGAGGCGAGGATCGCGGCGCGGGTGGCGTCGGAACGCCGTGCGGCCTGCTGGTTCTCCGTGGTGCCGGTCATGCCGACCAACATATGCCAACGCGTGTTGACAGTACAGAAGTGCGACTCTATGTTTGCCAACAAGCGTTTGCCAACAAGCGTTGACCCGCAACGTGAGCCGATGGGTGCCGGTGATCCGGCGATCGTTGAACCGGCTGCGGTGCCGCGGGGCAACCGACAGCGAGAGGAAGTACCGAAGATGACCGAGCTGCGGAGCCTGGACCCGAGTACGCCGTTGTTCGCGCAGTTCAAGGAGGCGACCGGGCCCATCGTCCTGGTCAACACTTTCGTCGTCCCGGAGGACGGCACCGAGGCGTTCCTGGACCGCTTCCGGCGGCAGGCGGAGTTCATGCGGGCTCAGCCGGGATTCGTGTCCCTGCGGATGCACAAGGGGACGGCGGGCAGCCGGCTGCTGATGAACATCGCGGTCTGGGAGTCGACCGAGGCGCTCGCCGGGGCGTTCGGCGATCCGGAGTTCCAGCGCATGGCGGCCGAGTTCCCCGACGGCGTCGTGTCGTACCCGCACATCTTCGAGCGGATCGACGTATGAGCCGTACGGCCTACGGCTTACGGCTTGCCTGGTTCACTCTGACTCGCAGGGAGACGAACGATGTCGCTGAAGAAGATCAACACCGTCCTGGCCGCTGCCTTCATCCTCTTCATCCTCTGGTTCGGGACGGAGTTCGTCCTGAGCCCGGAGACGGCGGTGCAGGGCTTCGGCCTGCCGGGCCGGCTGTCCGGTGACGGCGCCGGCTTCCTGGTCGTCAAGGGGGTCCGGGACATCGTCCTGGCTCTGGTCCTGGGCGTCCTGCTGGTGACGGGACACCGCCGGGCGCTGGGCTGGGCGCTGCTGGTGGAGGCCTTCGCCGCGTACGGCGACATGGCCAACGTGCTGGCCCATCACGGCTCCGTGGCCATCGCGTTCGGCGTCCACTGCCTGACCGCGACGCTGATGGTGGTCAACGGCCTCATGGTGATGCGCGAGACCCGGGAGACCGTCGTCGCGCCGGCGGCCTCCCGGATCCCGCGGGCCGCCTGACCCCCTCGGTCCAAGTGGCCCGTAACCGGACTCGCGCGGGCGAGTCCGGTTACGGAAATGTAACGGGTCTAGTCCAAGCTTGGGGCTCAGTTCACCCTCTCGTTGCCGTACCGATCCGTGCGGGTCACCCGTCCCGAGGAGCGTTGCCCTCGTGAGAGTCATCGTCGTAGGAGCCGGCGTGGTGGGAACCATGCACGCCTGGCACGCAGTCAGCCGCGGCCACGAGGTCGTACAGATCGAGCGCGAGAGCGAGGCGCGCGGAGCGTCACTCCGCAATTTCGGACAGATATGGGTCAGCGGCCGGGCCGGCGGCGAGGAGCTGGAGACCGCGCTCCGCGCCCGTGAGCTGTGGGAGTCCATCGGGGAGCGGGTACCGGACCTGGGCTTCCGCGCCTGCGGCTCGCTCACCCCGCTGCGGACCGAACGGGAGACCGCCGTGGCCGAGGCGGCCGTCGCCCGCCCCGACGCGGCGGCCCGCGGCTACCAGCTGCTCACCGCCGCGGCGGCCCGCGCGGTCAACCCGGCGCTGCGCGGCGACTTCCGCGCCGCCCTGTGGTGCGAGCGGGACGCGGCCGTGGAGCCGCGCATCGCCCAGCTCGCCCTGAAGCGGGAGCTGCTGGCCTCCGGCCGGTACACCTACCTCGGGGGCCGCGAGGTGCGCGAGGTGGTCGCCGCCGCGTCCGTCCGCGACGACCACGGCGACGTGCACACCGGCGACGCCGTCGTCCTGGCCACCGGTGCCTGGCTCGGCGGGCTCGTCCGCGAACTGGCCGGTCCCGAACTGCCGGTGCGCCGGGTCCGCCTCCAGATGATGCAGACCGACGCGCTCGGGGAGAAGCTCACCACGTCCGTCGCGGACGCCGACAGCTTCCGCTACTACCCCGCCTACCGGGGCGAGGCGCTCGACGCCCTCAACGCCGGACAGCCCCAGGACGCCACCGCCGCCGAGCACCGGATGCAGCTCCTGATGGTGCAGCGCCGCGACGGCGGACTGACCATCGGTGACACCCACGAGTACGAGCACCCCTTCGCCTTCGACACCGTCGAGGAGCCGTACGAGCACCTCACCGCGGTCGTCGAGTCCTTCCTCGGCCGCCCGCTGCCGCGCATCCGCCACCGCTGGGCCGGGGTCTACGCCCAGTGCACCGATACCGGCCGCGTCGTCCACCGCCAGCAGGTACGGGACGGCGTCTGGCTGGTCACCGGGCCGGGCGGCCGCGGCATGACCTGCTCACCCGCCATCGCGGAAACGACCGCCAACGAACTGGGCTGGTGAAGAAGTTGACCACGACCAACGAGAAGTCGACCACGAACAACGAGAAGTCGACCACCAACAACAACCACAACCTGATCGTCCTCGACATGGCGGGCACCACCGTCGCCGACGGCGGCCTCGTCGAGCGGGCCTTCTCCGCCGCCGCCGAACACCTCGGCGTACGGCCCGGCTCCGAGGACCACGCGGAGAAGCTCGACTACGTCCGCGCCACCATGGGCGAGTCCAAGATCACCGTGTTCCGGCACCTCTTCGGCGAGGAGGCCCTCGCCCAGCAGGCCAACACCGCGTTCGAGAAGGCGTACGGGGACCTGGTCGACGGCGGCCTCATCGCCCCCGTCCCCGGCGCCCCCGAAGCCATCGAGCGGCTCCGGACCGAGGGCCGCACCGTGGTCCTGTCCACCGGATTCGCCCGCACCACCCAGGACGCGATCCTCGCCGCGCTCGGCTGGCAGGACCTCGTCGAGCTGACCCTCTGCCCCGCCGACGCGGGCGGCCGGGGCCGCCCCTACCCGGACATGGTCCTCGCCGCGCTCCTGCGCACCGGGGCGGTGGACGACGTCCGCCGCACCGTCGTCGCGGGGGACACCTCGTACGACATGCTCAGCGGCGTACGCTCCGGGGCCGGGATCGTCGCGGGCGTCCTCACCGGCGCCCACGACAAGGACCGGCTCGTCCGCAGCGGCGCCACCCACGTACTGGGCTCCGTGGCCGGACTGCCCGACCTGATCGCGCGGGCCGAGGCATGACGGGCGGGGCCACGGCCGTCCGCAGCGGCATCAGGTTCGACCGGGTCAGCGTCGCGTACGGCGGGAACACCGTTCTGGACGGCCTCGACCTCACCGTCGAACCCGGCGAGGTCATGGCCCTGCTCGGGCCCTCCGGATCCGGCAAGACGACCGCCCTGCGCGCCGTCGCCGGGTTCGTCCGGCCGGCCTCCGGGCGGGTGTTCATCGGTGACCGCGACGTCACCGCCCTGCCACCGCACAAGCGCGGCATCGGCATGGTCGTCCAGAGCTACGCCCTCTTCCCGCACCTGCGGGTCCAGGACAACGTCGCCTTCGGCCTGAAGGCCCAGAAGGCCGACAGGTCCGGGATCCCGGGCCGGGTCGCGGAGGCGCTCGAACTCGTCGGCATGGCCGGGTACGCCCGCCGCTACCCGCGCGAACTCTCCGGCGGCCAGCAGCAGCGCGTCGCCATCGCCCGCGCCCTCGCCATCCGCCCCGGCGTCCTGCTGCTCGACGAACCGCTCTCCGCGCTCGACGCCCAGCTGCGCTCCGGGATGCTCACCGAACTGGCCCGGCTGCACCGGGAACTGCCCGATGTCTCCATCCTGTACGTCACCCACGACCAGGTCGAGGCGCTCACCCTCGCGGACCGGATCGCCGTCATGGACCGGGCCCGGCTGCGGGACTGCGACACCCCGCAGGAGCTGTACCGGCGCCCGCGCACGGAGTTCACCGCCTCGTTCGTCGGCAACGCCAACCTGCTGCCGGTCACCGTCGCGAAGACCGGCGACACCGTGGACTTCGCCGGGCACGCACTCGCCGTACCCACCGGCGAGGTGGCCGAGGGCGTCACCGCCACGCTCTGCGTCCGGCCGCACCTGGTCGGGCTCGGTGCCGGGCCCAACGCGCTGACCGGCACGATCTCCGAGGTCCAGTGGCGCGGCTCCACCCACCGGCTGTACGTCGACGTCGACGGGCACCGGATCAAGGCGGACGTCCGGGAGCTGCGGGAGACGCCCGTCCTGGGGGACAGGGCGACGCTGCACTTCGCGGCGGCGGACGCGGTGCTGCTGCCCGCGGGTGCGGGGGTGTCCCATGGCTAGCGCCGTGACCGGGGATGTCAGGGCGGCCGCGTCCGACACCGGGTCCGTCCTCAAACGCCGGACGGGCTGGAATCTCTGGGCGCTGCCCCCAGTCGCCGTGCTCGCCGTCGTGTTCCTCTACCCGCTTCTCCTCGTCGTCCGGCAGTCCTTCAGCCCCGACGAGGGCGGTACCTCCTTCGCTCCGTACACCGAGGTCTTCGCCTCCGCCTCCTTCCGCTCGGCGCTCACCACCACCGTGTGGCTCGCGGCCGGTGCGACCGTCGGGTGTCTCGTCCTCGGCTTCGTCCTCGCCATGGTCATCGCCTTCGTACCGTTCCCCGGCGGCAAGGCCGTCGCCCGGTTCGTCGACGTCTTCCTCTCCTTCCCGTCCTTCCTGATCACGCTCGCCCTGCTGTTCATCTACGGCAACTCCGGCATGGCCAACGGCCTCTGGACCGGGGCCACCGGGGCGGCCGACGGGCCCTTCCACTTCCTCACCACGCCATGGGGCGTACTCCTGGCCGAGATCACCTACTTCACCCCGTTCGTGATGCGCCCGCTGCTCGCCGCCTTCTCCCAGCTCGACACCGCGCAACTGGAGGTGGCGTCCTCGCTGGGCGCAGGGCCCGCCCGGATCGTGCGGCAGGTGATCCTGCCCGAGGCGCTCCCGGCGCTCGCGGCGGGCGGCAGCCTCGTCCTGGTGATGTGCCTCAACGAGTTCGGCATCGTGCTGTTCACTGGGGCGAAAGGCGTCACCACCCTGCCGATGCTCGTCTACGGCAAGGCGATCCTGGAATCCGACTACCCGGCCGCCTGCGTCGTGGCCGTCGTCAACATCGCGCTCTCCGTCGGCCTCTACAGCCTGTACCGGGTGGTGAGCCGCCGTGCTGGTGCATAGCCGTACCGGGAAGTGGGCCACCTGGACCGTCTTCCTGCTGCTGTTCGTCCCGCTGTTCGCGGTGCCGCTGCTGGTCGTCCTCGCCGCTTCCTTCGCCACGAACTGGTCCGGCGCGTTCCCCTCGGGGCCGACGCTGAAGCACTACGACGCGGCAACGGCGGGGGACTCGCTCCAGGCGCTCACCACGAGCCTGGTCACCGCCGTCACCGCCAGCCTCCTCGCGCTACTCGTCGGCTCCTGGGCGGCGCTCGCCGCGGCCTCGCTGGGGCGGCGCGGGAAACGGTTCCTGGACGCGCTGTTCATGCTGCCGGTGGCCGTGCCGTCCGTCGTCGTCGGGCTCGCCGTGCTCGTCGCGTTCAGCCGGCCGCCGGTGCTGCTCAACGGGACGCGCTGGATCGTGATCCTCGCGCACACCGTTCTTGTCACGGCGTTCGCCTATGCGTCGGTTTCGGCCGCCACAGTACGTCTCGACCCGATGTACGAACAGGCCGCCGCCAGCCTCGGCGCCCGGCCCTCCTACGTTCTGTGGCGCATCAGACTGCCGCTCCTGCTGCCGTCGCTCACCGCGGCCGCAGGGCTCTGCTTCGCCCTGTCCATGGGCGAGCTGAGCGCCACGATGATGCTCTACCCGCCGGACTGGACGCCCCTTCCGGTGCAGATCTTCGCGGCCACCGACCGGGGCTCGCTCTTCACCGGGGCCGCCGTCGCCGTGGTCCTGATGGTGACGACGCTGCTCGTGCTGTTCGCGGTCTCCCGCATCCGCACCAGGGCCTCGTACCGCTGACCTCCCCCGCTCCGACACGTTTTCCAGGAGATACGAATCCCATGCGCAAGAACCACCTCAGGCCCATAGCCGCCGTTGCCGGCGCGCTCGCCCTCGTCGCCCCGCTGTCCGCCTGCGGCGGCTCCTCCGCTGCCTCCGACGCGAAGGCCGTCACCGTCTACAGCGCCGACGGCCTCAAGGGCGAGAACGGCGACGGCTGGTACGACAAGGTCTTCAAGGACTTCGAGAAGAAGACCGGCATCAAGGTCAAGTACGTGGAGGGCGGCTCCGGCGAGATGGTGCAGCGCGCCGTCCGGGAGAAGACCAACACCCAGGCCGACGTACTGATCACCCTCCCTCCGTTCATCCAGCAGGCCGACTCCAAGGGGCTCCTCCAGGCGTACGAACCGGCCGGCTCGGACCACGTGGCGAGCGCCGACAAGGCGTCCGACGCGAAGTGGACCTCGGTCGTGAACAACTACTTCGGCTTCATCCACAACACGAAGGAGCTGAAGACCCCGCCCGCCACCTGGGAGGAGCTGCTCGACGGGAAGTACAAGGAGAAGGTCCAGTACTCCACCCCCGGCGTCGCCGGCGACGGCACCGCCGTACTCATCAAGGCCATGCACGACTTCGGCGGCAAGGAGCAGGCGATGGCCTACCTGAAGAAGCTCCAGGCCAACAACGTCGGCCCGTCCGCCTCCACCGGCAAGCTCGCGCCCAAGGTCGACAAGGGCGAACTCCTCGCCGCCAATGGTGACGTCCAGATGAACTACGCCCAGTCCAAGGACATGCCGAACCTGGGCATCTGGTTCCCCGCGAAGGCCGGTGCCGCGCCCACCACCTTCGCTCTGCCGTACGCGGCGGGCCTGGTCACCAAGGCCCCGCACAGCGCCAACGGCAAGAAGCTGCTCGACTTCATGCTCGCCGAGCAGGCCCAGAAGGACGTCAGCGCGGTCGGCGGCGGCTTCGCGGCCCGCGAGGACATCGAGGCGAGCGACCCCAACGCCGTCGCGCTGAAGAAGTTGATGGACGGGGTCGAGGTCTTCGAGCCGGACTGGTCGGACATTGCGGCCAATCTCGACTCGTACGTGGACGCCTGGAAGTCGGCAACCGGCAGCTGACCGTTGCCGGACCATTCACCGCAGGGGTCTGGACCTCCGACAGATCATCGCGAAAAGATAACAGGTCTAGGCCCAAGTTCAACTCCTCGTCGAAAAACGGGGAGTTGAACGGGTTTTCCGTGTGCCCCCACCACTCCGACGGAGGATCTCGTGACCTCAGGCATGTCCCGCCGCACACTCCTCATGAGCGCGGCCGCCCTCGCCGCCGCAGCACCGCTCGCCGCCGCGGGCGTCGCGGGTGCGGTGGCCGCCCGTACCCCCAAGGTCCTGGTCATCGGCCTGGACGGCGCCCTGCTGAACAGAATCAAGGACGCGGACGCGCCCCACCTCGACGCGCTGATGGCCGCCGGGCTCACCTCCGTCAGCCCGCTCTACGCAGACCCGATGGCACCCACACTGTCCGGCCCCGGCTGGTCCACGATCATCACGGGCGTCTGGCCCGACAAACACCACGTCAAGAACAACGAGTTCACCGGCAACGACTTCGCGCGCTACCCCGACTTCCTCACCCGGATCGAGACGGCGAAGCCCGCGCTCTCGACGTACGCCGTGGCCTCCTGGAACCCGGTCACCGACACGATCTTCTCCGCGAAGGTCGACACGCGGGTCTCCACCCCGGACGCCGAGTACGACACCGGCACCACCAGCCGGGCCGCCGCGGAGCTGGCCGGCGGCACCCGGGACGCGGTCTTCGTCCACCTCGACAACGTCGACCACGCGGGCCACAGCTACGGCGCCGCCAGCAGCCAGTACCTGGCCGCGATCCACGGCGTCGACACCCAGGTCGGCCAACTCGTCGCGGCGGTGAAGGGCCGGTCCACCTACGGCTCGGAGGACTGGCTCATCATGATCACCGCCGACCACGGGCACACCGACGCGGGCGGCCACGGCGGGGCGAGCGCGGCGGAGCGGCAGACGTTCCTCATCGCGACCGGCGGTGGCATCACCGCGGGCTCGACCCGCTACGACATCAAGATGCCCGACGTCGCGGTCTCCGCCCTCGCCCACCTCGGCATAGCCGTCGACCCGGCCTGGGGCCTGGACGGGCGCCCGCTCCAGCAGCCCACGCCCGACGCCTTCGACACGCTGCGCCCGAAGCTCCGGACCCGCGTGGACGAGACGGGCATCGGAGCCTCGGTCCTCGGCTTCACCCACACCCCGCCCGCCGGGTGGACCATCGACAACAGCGCGATGGGCACCGGCGGCGTCACCGAATGGCGCGGCTGGGCCTTCACCACCGACGAGTTCTGGACCGCCGCGGAGCGCGGCCAGTGGCGCGAGAGCAACGTCCGGGCCCGGAACGTCTTCGCGGTCGCGGACGGCGACGAATGGGCCGACAAGAGCTACACCGGCACCTTCGACTCCACCCTGATCAGCCCCGCCTGGCCGGTCACCGGCGGCCGCACCGCCACCCTCGCCTACACCACCCACTACCGTCAGGAGTCCCCGCAGAAGGGCGAGGTCCTCGTCTCCTACGACGGCGCCGCACCCGTCTCCGTCAAGACGTACAGCTCCGACACCGTCTCCGTGAACGAGTCGATCGCCCTCAGGGTCCCGGCCGCTGCCTCCACCGCCCAGGTCCGGTTCCGGTACACCGGGGGCAACAACTGGTTCTGGACGGTCGACGGCGTGAGCGTCACGTCCGGCTGATCCGCGGCCGGGACCGGACCCCTGACGAAGGACCCTCTAAAATCGGGTACGCCGGCGCTGCACAACGCGGTGCCGCCGGCGTCCCGCACCCGGCGTACGGCACATCAGGAGTCCCGCATGGCAGAGCGCAAGCCGATCTCGTCCTGGCTCACCGACATGGACGGAGTCCTCATCCACGAGGGGACCCCGATTCCCGGCGCCGACGCCTTCATCAAGCGGCTGCGGGAGTCCGGGCTGCCCTTCCTGGTCCTCACCAACAACTCCATCTACACCGCGCGCGACCTGCACGCCCGGCTCAACCGGATGGGCCTCGACGTGCCCGTCGAGAACATCTGGACCTCCGCGCTCGCCACCGCCCAGTTCCTGGACGACCAGCGGCCCGGCGGCACGGCGTACGTCATCGGTGAGGCCGGGCTGACCACGGCGCTGCACGACATCGGCTACGTCCTCACCGACCACGAGCCGGACTACGTGGTGCTCGGAGAGACCCGCACGTACTCCTTCGAAGCGCTCACCAAGGCGATCCGGCTGATCAACGGCGGCGCCCGCTTCATCTGCACCAACCCGGACGAGACCGGCCCGTCCGCAGAGGGCCCGCTGCCCGCCACCGGGTCCGTCGCCGCCCTCATCACCAAGGCCACCGGCAAGGCCCCGTACTTCGCGGGCAAGCCCAACCCGCTGATGATGCGCACCGGGCTCAACGCGATCGGCGCCCACTCCGAGTCCAGCGCCATGATCGGTGACCGGATGGACACCGACGTGCTGGCCGGGCTGGAGGCGGGCATGCAGACGTTCCTGGTGCTCACCGGGCTCACCACGGTCGAGGACATCGACAAGTACCCGTTCCGGCCGTCCACCGTCGTCGACTCCATCGCCGACCTCGTGGACCTCGTGGACCTGGGCTGATAAGGGGCGGGGAACGGTGCTCCGGCACCGCCTCCCCGCCCACTCCACCGGCCCACTCCACCGGCCCAGTGCCCGGGGCCCTGCGGATGCGGAAACGCGCCGCGCGCGTGAACCTTCCATAAGGAGGTTCACGATGCGTTCAATACCCCTCACTTTCTGTGCCGCCGCAGCGGCTGCGGCGACCCTGATGCCCGCTTCCGTCGCACTGGCCAACTCCGGCTCCGACCACGACCAGGATTCGCGGTCCCGGGCCACCCTCTCGGTCTCCCCGTCCTCCATCGCACCGGGCGGCGAGGTCGACCTGGAGGTCGGCGGCTGCAGGGGCAAGGAGGCCAAGGGGAACTCCGATGCCTTCGTCTCCGAGGCGCGCTTCTCGCCCGGCGAGGACCGGACGCTCTTCGCTGAGGCCCGGATCCGCTCCGACGCCGAGGCCGGCGACTACGACATCCAGGTGGTGTGCAAGGACGACAAGCACACCAAGGTGTCGGGCGTCGTCACCGTCGTCCACCGCAACCGGCCCATGCCGGTCGCCCCCGTCCGTGCGGGCGGCGGCGGCACCGCCGTGCTCGCGGACCAGAACGCCCACCAGGAGGGCCCCGGCACGATCCACGCGGTGGTCGGCCTCGCCCTGGCCGCCGTCGCCGCCGTCGCGGTCGCCTTCCGCAGCGCGCGCCGCCGCCGTCCGGCCCTCGACTGACATGTCCTCCGAAGACCGCTCGACGGGGCACGGCAGGCTGCTCACCGGAGTGGCCTGGGCCGTACTCCTGCTGGGCCTGTGGCTCTGGGGCCGGGGCATCACCGACGGCTCCGGCATCGGCTCCGCCCCGACCACCGGGGACGTCGCCGCCGTCGGCCGCCCGCTCGGCGTGCCGCTGCCCCCGGCGCACGAGCCGATCAAGGGCGTGACGCCGAGGAGCGTGGAGATCCCGTCGATCGGCATCCGGGCCCCCGTCGTCTCCCGGGGCCTGGACGCGGAAGGCGCGATCACACCCCCGTCGTTCGACACGCCCCAGACGGTCGGCTGGTACGGCGACGGCACCGAGCCCGGCGCCAAGGGCCCGGCCCTGTTCGTCGGCCACGTCGACACCGAGACGAAACCGGCCGTCTTCTACGGGCTCAGCGCGGCCCGCCCCGGCGCCAAGGTCGAGGTGACCCGGACCGACGGCACGGTCGCGGAGTTCACCATCGACGACGTCCAGGTCTTCACCCGGGCCCGCTTCAACGCCCAGAAGGCGTACGGGCCCCGCAAGGACGGCCGGGCCGAGCTCCGGCTGATCACCTGCGGCGGTACGTACGACCGCGCCTCGCACTCGTACACCGCGAACGTGGTCGTCTCGGCCTACCTGACCGGCGAGGAGTCGGCGGAGAAGGCGGCCGAGAAGGCGGAGAAGGACGCGAAGCCGGCGTAGACCGGCCCTGTGGTACACGGCCCGGCCGGCCGCCCGGGCTCTCCGGGCGCCGGCCGGGCCGGTCCTCGACCGCGGGGCGCGGGCCGCGGGAGTGGCCCGGCCCGGACACGGGAGGTCGTTGGCGTCCGGCCCGCCGCACGCCCACTGTAGGACGCCGAACTCGCCCCGCACAGTTGAGTTCTGACGGTACGTCGATAACCAGTCACGCTCCGCTCCCGGTCAAGTCGGGCAGAGTGTGGTGAACCCGATGCAACGGGCCTTCGGCGAAGTGGTGAGGAGCCGGGCCGCTCCCGGGCGCTGTGCCAGGACGGGCGGCGATGCGACAGTGCACCGCCGTCGTGCACGCGGGGGAGCGGATGTACGGCAGCCACAACGGCCGGTTCGGTATGCGGGAGCGGGCGTGGCCGTGATCGGCGCGGCGCTGCTGCTCGCCGGATGTCCCTCCGGAAGATCGCGCGGCAGCCGGTCGGTGAGTGGATCGGCCCGGACAACCCGGAGGCCGAGGCGAAGGGCTTCACGAAGGCCGCCGAGAAGGCGGACCGGGAGGCGCTGCTGGTGCGGTTCTCCGGCACGGTCACCGAGATCCCGCCGTCCGTCTTCTTCGGGTCCAGCGCCACGGAGCGCTGGTCCGTGTCCGTGACATGGGTGACCGCGCTCGGCCGCATCAGCTTCGCGGGCTTGATGTCCTCGGCCTGGTTGGTGGTGAACACCGCCGTGCCGCCGCGCTTGATCTCCTGTAGATCCGGCCGAGTCCGGGGTCGTTGCGCAGGAACGCGCCGGTGTTCTTGTCGAAGACCTTCTTGGCCTTCTCCACCAGTACGGGGTCCTTGGTGACGTCGCCCTCGCCCCCTCCGGTGGCTCCAACTGCTCGGGCCATCGGTGTGGTTGGCGCCGACGACTCCCGGGCAGGCCGGCCGACACGGGCCGTGGGGCGCCCGCGAAGGGGCGGGGTCCGCGCCTGCGGGTGACCAACCGGTTACCGTGCGTCGGGCGTGGGCAGACTGTGCGTGAGCAAAGAATCCGCTGTGCGACACCTGTGTGAGACGCCGAGGGCGGGCCGGGGGGTGGGCCGGAGAACAGTCAAGGCCCCCTCGCGCGTGGTGAGGGGGCCTTGACTATGCGTGCGCCGCCAGGGACTCGAACCCCGGACCCGCTGATTAAGAGTCAGCTGCTCTAACCAACTGAGCTAGCGGCGCCTGCTGACCTGGAGAACTCTACCCGATCCGGGGCGGTGGTCCCGACCATTTCCGACCCGACCCGGCCTGTCGGATGGTCGTTTTTTCCCTTCTATCCGTCAAAATGCGATATGTCAGGAGAGTTGAGACACTGACGCCCGTACAGATGCTCCCAAAGATCTTGACAACTGCGGAGGGAATCGCATGACTGTGCCGGCCTTCGAGGAGTACGTACCCGCCATCGACTGCACCTGTGCGGGGTGCGCCGTACGACGGCGGACCGCAGCCGCGGCACTGCCGACGCGGCAGGGAGGACATCCGGCCGCACACGGCGCGCGGCGCGCGCTGGTGCTGGTCACCGCCGCCGGGGTGGTGCTGAGCGCCGGTCTGGCGGAGGCGGCGACGGCGGCGGCAGACCCCGCCCCGGTGACCGATCCGGCCGATCCGGGGGACGCGGCCGATCCGGCCGACCCCGGACCGGAGAGTCCGCAGGGCGGGCCGGGTCCGCTGCAGGGTGCGGGGAGCTCCGGCCCGCCGGCCTCGCAGACGGGCACCCCCGTGCTGCGCACGACCAGCCGGGCCGACATCATCAACCGCGCCAAGAAGTGGATCACCGCGCAGGTCCCGTACAGCATGAGCAAGTACTGGTCGGACGGGTACCGGCAGGACTGCTCCGGCTATGTGTCGATGGCCTGGAACCTGCCCAAGAACGAGTGGACCGGCAGCCTCGCCTCGTACGGGACACGGATCGCCCGGGAGGATCTCCAGCCCGGCGACATCCTCCTCTTCCACAACCCGGCCGACCCCTCGAAGGGCTCGCACGTCACGATCTTCGGCGGCTGGACGGACTACACGCACACCCACTACACAGCGTACGAGCAGACCACGCCGCACACCCGCAAGCAGACGACGCCCATGGCGTACTGGACCAACTCGGGCAGCTACGTCGCCTACCGCTACAAGGGGCTGAGCACCGGAACCGGCGGCAGCGGCTCGACGACGGCGTTCCCGGGGGCCGGGAAATTCGGTCCGGGCGCCAACAACGCCTACGTGACCCAGCTCGGCAGACTGCTCGTCGCACGCGGCGGCAAACGCTTCTACAAGGTCGGCCCGGGACCCGCCTGGGGCAGCGCCGACCGGCAGGCGACCGAGGCGTTCCAGAAGGCCCAGGGCTGGAAGGGCAAGGAGGCCGACGGCATCCCGGGCCCCGACACCTGGCGCCTGCTGACCGGCGGCACCGGCCGCGCCATCCCCGCCGGCGGAAACAGCGGCCAGGGCGGCTCCACGGCGGTGCCGGCCTTCCCCGGGCGGGGCTATTTCCGGACGGGTCAGTCCAACAGCCATGTCGACAGGCTCGGGAAACAGTTGGTGAAGAAGGGATACGGCAAGTACTACCTGTCGGGCCCCGGCCCCCGGTGGACCGAGGCGGACCGGCGCAATGTCGAGGCCTTCCAGAAGGCCCAGGGCTGGCGGGGTGCGGAGGCCGACGGCTATCCGGGTCCGGAGACCTGGCGGCGACTCTTCGCGTGACACGACGCACATGACGGAGGCGGGAATGCGATCCACGGTGCCGGACAGCTCCGGGAACCAGGAGAATGGGGAGAACGGGGCCCCGGACAAGCGGGGGTACGGCGAGGAGAGGTACGGGGCGCTCCCGGTGCGGGAGTGGGCCGCACCGGAGCGGGCGCCGGGTCCGGGCGGGCCCTACGACTGGTCGGCGCCGGAGCCGGGGGAGCGGGGGGCCGGGCCGGTGGTTCGGTCCGGGCCGGACTCCGTGGTCGACCTGGTGCTCGATCTGACGCCGGGCGCGGGCGAACCCGGGGGCTCCGCCTTCGGCGCCACCTCCGCCTCGGTGTCGGTCCCGGGCACGGCCCCGGCTGCGGACGCGGCCGTCGATCCGCTCGTACGCGCGGACGCGGAGGGGCGCGAGGGTGCGGGTGATCCGGGGCAACCGGCCCTGGCGGCGGGTCCGTTCCTCCCCGGGCCGGGGCTGGCCCCGGCCCGCCGGGACCTCGGGCCCTCCCTCTCGCTGTCCTTCGGCGACGGCGACGCGAGCGAGATCCGTACCGGGACGCGCACCGAGCTGCGTACCGAGGTGCGGGTGGATACCGGTCGCCATCACTCGGTCATCGCCAACGAGCGCACCGCTTCCATCCCGGTGCACCTGCTCTTCCGCGACGACCCCGAGGTCGCCTCCGACGCCGTCGCACTGCCCGCCACCGTCGTCCGCGGGGCGGCCGGGAGCGAGCGGCCGGCCGGTGTCCGGCGGCCGCCGCTGCCCCGGTCACCGCAGGTGCGGCCCTCCACCCGGCCCGCGCCGGTCGCGGACCCCCGGCTGAAGGAGCGCCCCGGACCCGCGCTGCCCGGCTGGGCGGCCCTGCTCGCCGCCCTCGGCTCACTCGCCGCGGCGGGCGGGGTGCTGTGGTGGGCGGGCGCGCTGCCGGGCGGGGTGCTGTCCCGGCTGGGGCTCGGCCCGCGTCCGTACAACGGCATCGGCCTCGGCGCCTGGGCGGCGCTCGCGCTGCTGCTGACCGGGGTGCTCTTCGCGCTCGGCGGGCTGACCCGGGGCCGGGTCGGGTACGCGTGGGTGCTCACCCTCTTCGGCCAGTACCGGGGCAGCGTGCGGCGCACCGGACTGATGTGGGTCAGCCCGCTGCTGCTGCGCCGCCGGGTTGACGTCCGGCTGCGGCACTGGCGCAGCGAGCCGCTGCCCGCGGTGGACGCGAACGGCACGGCGCTGCGGGTCGTCGTCCTCGTCGTGTGGCGGGTCGAGGACACCGTGCGGGCGACGCTGGGCATCGCGGACCACGAGGAGTACCTGCGGGAGCAGGTGGAGGCGGCGATGGCCCGGGTCCTCTCGCAACTGCCCGCCGACGCCTTCCACGAGGACGCCCACACCCTGCGCAACGCGGAGGCCGTGGGCGACGCGCTGACCCGGATGCTGAAGGCGGACTGCGAGCCGGTCGGCATCGAGGTGTACTCGGCGCAGCCGACCGGGATCGAGTACGCCCCGGAGGTGGCCGCGGCCATGCAGCGGCGTCGGATCGCGGCCATCGACGCCAAACACCGCGACAGCGTGCTGACTTCGGTGGTGGACGCGGTGGACGACACCGTCAGCCGGCTGACCGCCCGGGGGCTCGTGGAGCTCGACGACTACGAACGGAAGTCACTGGTGAAGGACTTGACCGTGGCCTTCTACACCGGACGCGGTGGTGCGGACAGTGTCTGAAACGGCCCGGGAGGCCGGTGTCAGGTGCACCGGAATCCAGCTCCCATTGGTCTGGACATGTTCATGATCCGTCAATAATCTAGGACTTGGTCTAGACCGCACGAACCGCGCGCAGCAGTGCTCATGGAACCTCCCCCACGTACTCCGAGGAGCGTCAGCAATGCGTAAGAAGACAAGTGCGGCCCTGGTGGGCCTGGCAGTGGCGGGCGTCTCGATGTTCGCGACCAGCAGTGCCAACAGCCACGGCTACACCGACAACCCCATCAGCCGTCAGAAGCTGTGCGCCAACGGCACGGTCACCGGTTGCGGCAACATCCAGTGGGAGCCGCAGAGCGTGGAGGGTCCCAAGGGCTTCCCGGCGGCCGGCCCCGCCGACGGTGCGATCTGTTCCGGCGGTCACGGTGAGTTCGCGCAGCTCGACGACCCGCGCGGCGGCAACTGGCCCGCCACCAAGGTCACCGCGGGTCAGGGCTTCAGCTTCCGCTGGCAGTTCACCGCCCGGCACGCCACCACGGACTTCCGCTACTACATCACCAAGAACGGCTGGGACCCCACCAAGCCGCTCAAGCGGTCCGACCTGGAGGCGCAGCCCTTCATGACGGTGCCGTACAACAACCAGCAGCCCCCCGCCACGCTGACCCAGCAGGGCACCATCCCCACCCAGAAGACCGGGAAGCACATCATCCTGAGCGTCTGGAACATCGCGGACACGGCCAACGCGTTCTACTCGTGCTCCGATGTTCAGTTCTGACGCGTAGTCAGTTACCGTGCGGCGCCATGAGGAGCGCAGGCACCGTCGCGGAGCTCGTACAGCGCCAATGGGGCGACCACCGGCCGGGATTGCGGCACGAGGACACTGTTCTCAGCCACCATCAGGCCGCCTCGGGCGCTGCCGCACGGGCGGCGCTCCTGGCGGATCTGCTGCCGGCGGGCGGCGAACCGCACCTCGGGGTGCTGCTCGACAACACCCCTGAATTCCCGCTGTGGTTGAGCGCGGCGGCCCTGGCCGGGGCCGCCGTCGCCGGCCTCAACCCCACCCGTCGCGGTGCCGAACTGGCCCGCGACATCACGCACACCGAATGCCGGGTGCTGATCACCGAGCGCGCCCATCTGCCGCTGCTCGACGGCCTGGAACTGCCCGGCGTCCGGGTGCTGGTCACCGACACCGAGGCGTACGCCGCACTGCTCGCCCCCTACGCCGGGGCCGAGCCGGGTGACACGGTCATCGCCCGCCCAGGGCCCGGAACCCGGATGCTGCTCTACTTCACCTCCGGCTCCACCGGCGCCCCCAAGGCCGCGCTCTGCACCCAGGGCCGCCTCGCCGCGGCCGGTCACTCGCTCGTCGAGCACTTCGGCACCGGCCGCGAGGACGTCCACTACATCTGCATGCCGATGTTCCACGGCAACGCGGTGATCGCTGACTGGGCCCCGGCGCTGGCCGGGGGCGCCGCCGTGGCGCTGCGCCGCCGCTTCTCCGCCTCCGGATTCCTCTCCGACGTACGCGCCCACGGGGCCACCTACTTCACCTACGTCGGCCGTGCCGTGCAGTACCTGCTGGCCACCCCGGAGCGCCCCGACGACCGGGACCACCCGCTGCGGATCGGCTTCGGCACCGAGGCGGGCGCGGTGGACGCGGCCCGCTTCCGCGAGCGGTTCGGGGTGCGGCTGGTCGAGGGCTACGGCTCCTCCGAGGGCGGCGCCGCGGTCCAGCGGACCCCGGACACCCCGCCCGGCGCGATCGGCCGGGCCGCGGACCGCGACGACCTCGCGGTCGTCGACCCCGAGACGGGCCGCGAGCGGGTCGCCGCCGTCCTCGACGAGGGCGGGAAGCTGCTCAACGGCGCCGCCGCGATAGGGGAGCTGGTCAACCGGGGCCGGACCCCGTTCGAGGGCTACTGGCGCAACGAGGAGGCGGACGCCGCCCGGCTGCGTCACGGCTGGTACTGGACCGGCGACCTCTTCTTCCGCGACCCCGACGGCTTCCTCTACTTCGCCGGCCGCACCGAGGACCGGCTCCGGGTCGACAGCGAGAACCTGGCCGCCGCGATGATCGAGAACATCCTCGCCCGCTGGGCGGACGCGGCCGCCGTCGCGGTCTACGCGGTGCCCGACCCGGTCGCGGGGGACCAGGTCATGGCCGCGCTGGCGCTGCGCGAAGGGGCCGGGTTCGATCCGGCCGCCTTCGCCGCCTTCCTCCGGGACCAGCCCGACCTGGGCACGAAGATGGCGCCCCGGTTCGTGCGGATCGTGCCCACGATGCCGGTGACCGCGACGAACAAGGTGCACCGGGCCGGGCTGCGCCGGGAGGGATTCCGGGCCGGGACCGCTGTGTGGCACCGGGACCAGGAGGGCACGTACGTACCGTTCGGGGAGGAACAACTGATCTCTCTCACGGCTGAGTTCGAGGAGCACGGCCGGGCCGGTCTGCTGTCATCGGACGCCGGACGGGCGTGAGAGCGCCGCCTGCCGCAGCCGCGTCACCGCCAGGACCGCCCCCACCAGCAGGAGCAGTGCCCCGGCCACCGACGCGTAGCTCATGCTGTGCACGAAGGCCTCCCGGCCGAGCGAGATCAGCGAACCGTCGCCCGTGGACAGCGCCCCCGGCAGCGTCTTGCGGGCCACGGCGGGCGCCGAGTCCGGCATCTGGGCGGTGTACACCGCGGTCCCCACCGCGCCCAGCAGCGCCATCCCCATCGCCCCGCCGAACTCCTGCCCGGTCTCCAGCAGGGAGGCGGCCGAGCTCGCCTTCTCCGGCGGGCTGGTGGACATCGCCAGGTCCGATACGAGCGCCATGACGGTCACGATGCCGCTGCTCATCACGGCCGATCCGCCGAGCAGCACCCACAGCGAGTCGGTACCGGACAGGGCCAGGACGCCGAAGCCGGCCGCCGCGATCACGAATCCGGCGCAGACGACCCGGCTCCGCTCGACCCGCTGGGCGACGGCCGTGGCGGTGGGCGCGGCAACGCCGACCGCCAGGGACGGTGCCATGCTCCACAGCGAGGCCTCCATCGTGCTCATGCCGAGCACCGACTGAAGGTACTGGGTGGTGAAGAAGGCGGAGCCCATCATCGCGAAGGAGGCCAGTGCGTTCAGCCCGATCCCGGCGGCGAAGCCGCGGCCGCGGAACAGCGCCCGGCTGATCATCGCGTCCTCCCGGCCGCGCTGCCGGCGGACGAAGAACCAGCCGATGACGAGCCCGGCGACGATGACCAGAGCGTTGCGCGCGTCCATGCCGTGGGCGGCGGTCTCCTTGACCCCCCAGACGACCGGCAGCACCGAGCCCATCGACAGCGGCACGCTGAGCAGGTCGAAGCGCCCCGGGTTCGGGTCCTTGAACTCCGGCACCAGCACCGGCACCAGGACCAGCAGCAGCACCATCGCCGGCACGTTGATCAGGAAGACCGAACCCCACCAGAAGTGCTGCAGCATGACGCCGCTGAGCACCGAGCCGAGCGCGATCCCGCCGGCCATGGCGCCGGACCAGATGCCGACGGCCTGGCTGCGCTGCTTCTCGTCGCGGAACATGTTCCGCACCAGACCCATCGTCGACGGCATCAGCGTCGCACCGCCGATCCCGAGCAGGGCGCGGGCCGCGATGAGCATCTCGGGGCTGGAGGCGTAGGCGGCGCCGACCGAGGCGGCGCCGAAGGCGAGGGCGCCGATCATCAGCAGTCTGCGGCGGCCGATCCGGTCGCCGAGCGAGCCCATCGTGATGAGCAGACCGGAGAGGGCGAAGGCGTACACATCGAAGATCCAGAGCTGCTGGGTGGCGCTGGGCGCGAGGTCCCGGTCGATGGACGGGATCGCGAAGAAGAGGACGGAGACGTCCATCGCGACCAGGAGAAGGGGGAGCAGCAGGACCACGAAAGCGGTCCACTCCTTGCGGCCGGCGCGCTCGCCGGGTGCCGTGGTGGTGCGCGTAGGAGTTGTCATGCCTGGGAATATACGATCGTTTAAAACAGCTGTCTAGTACGTTCGTGTAAAACGCTTGTACATCTCACAGGGCAGCACAAAACACACGAGGCGGTCTCCGTCGAACGGAGACCGCCTCGTGTGTTGTCTGTGCGCCGCCAGGGACTCGAACCCCGGACCCGCTGATTAAGAGTCAGCTGCTCTAACCAACTGAGCTAGCGGCGCCTGCTGACTCGAAAATAATACCTGGTCCTCGGGGGTGCGAATGACATCCCCCGGCGGACCCGGCCGCAGGCCCTTCCTCGGGCCCTTCCGTGGGCCCTCCGCTAGAGGGCGAGCGACAGCAGTACCGGGGCCGCTCGCCGGTTCAGGGTGTCCGCCGCCTCGCGCAGCCGGTGCGCGTCCTCGACGGGCAGCGAGAGTGCCAGGCATCCCGCCGACGCCCCGGCGGTCAGCGGCACCGCCGCGCACACCGTGCCGACCGCGTACTCCTGGAGGTCGAGCACCGGGACCGTCGCCGGCTGGCTGTCCAGCTTGGAGAAGAGGACCTGCTCGCTCGTGATCGTCCGCGAGGTCAGCCGGGCGGTCTTGTGCCGGGAGATGTGGTCGCGACGGCCGTTCTGGTCCAGCTGGGTCAGCAGGCACTTGCCGATGGCCGAGGCGTGCGCGGAGGACCGGAAGTCCACCCACTCGTTGACCGCCGGGGTGCGCGGCCCGTCGGCGTACTGGGTGACCCGGATCTCGCCGTCCACGTACCGGCTGATGTAGATCGCCGCGCCGACCGAGTCGCGCAGCTGCACCAGCGCCTGCTGGAGCCGGGCCTCCACGGCCTGTCTGCGCGCCGCGCCGGAACCGAGCAGCAGCAGCGAGGCGCCGATCACATACGCGCCGTCGGCGATCTGCTCGACGTACCCCTCGCGGCGCAGCATCAGCAGCAGGGAGGCGAGATGCCCGACGGGCAGTCCCGTCTCCCGGGCGATCTGGGTGTCTGTCACGCCGTTGCCGTGTTTGGAGACCGTTTCGAGAACACGGAGGGCGTACTGCACCGAATGGAACGGCGCGGTCGGTTCGGGCTTCAATGCCACGGTTTCCCCCTACCAGGTTGTGACCGCAAGCTCTGCCCTCACGATAGCCGCCAATGGCCTGTTCAAGGGCTGGTGTTGACGACTCCGCCGTGCGCCCCGGCTCCGCGGACCGGGGCGCACTCGACTGGCATATGCCAGAGTCAAGAGTGAGCGACGGATGCCGAGGTCACAGCACCGCGTTGAGGAATTCGCGCGTGCGTTCGTGTTCCGGGTCCGTGAAGATTTTCTCCGGCGAACCCGACTCCACGACCCGCCCGGCGTCGAACATCAGTACCTTCTCCGAGACATCCCGGGCGAAGTTCATCTCGTGGGTCACACAGAGCATGGTGATGTCGGTGTTGCGCGCGATATCGCTCAGCAGCTCCAGGACGCCGGCCACCAGCTCCGGGTCGAGCGCAGACGTCACCTCGTCCAGGAGCAGGATCTCCGGCTCCATCGCCAGCGCCCGCGCGATCGCGACCCGCTGCTGCTGGCCGCCGGAGAGCTGGGAGGGGTGGGCGTCGACCTTCGCCGAGAGCCCGACCAGGTCGAGCAGCTCCCTGGCCCGGGTCTCCGCCTTGTCGCGGTCCATGCCCAGGACGTTGACCGGTGCCTCCGTGATGTTCTGGAGCACCTTCATGTTGGGGAAGAGGTTGAACTGCTGGAAGACCATCCCGATCTTCTTCCGCGCCTCACGCAGATGTTTCTCGGAGGCCGGCTTCAGCGAACCGTCCGCCGCCGTCATGTGCGTCAGCGGGTCGCCGTTGATCCGGATCACGCCGTCGCTGACCTTCTCCAGCGTCATCAGCAGCCGCAGGATCGTGGTCTTGCCCGAGCCGCTGGGCCCGATCAGGGTGACGTGCTCGCCGCGCTCGACGGAGAAGTCGAGCTGGTCCAGGACGACGTGGTCGCCGTACTGCTTGACCACCTTGTCGAAGCGGACCAGCGGATGCCCGGTGTCCTTGGAGGTGGAGACCGGCACGACATCCTCGGGGGCCGTGGCCGCGGTCTTCTGCACGGGGAGAGGTTCAGTGGCCAAGGCGCTTCTCCAGTTTTCTCATCAACAGCGAGGTCGGGTAGCTCGCGACCAGGAAGATCAGGCCGGCAAGGGTGAACACCTCGGTGTACACGAAGTGCTCGGCCCCGTACTCACGGGCTTTGAAGACCATTTCCTCCACCGTGATCACGGCGAGGAACGGGGTCTCCTTGAACATCAGGATCGCGTAATTGCCCAGGGCGGGGAGTACGTTGCGCACCGCCTGCGGCAGGATCACGACCTGCCAGGTCCGCCGGGGCGACATGGACAGCGCCCGGCAGGCCTCCCACTGGCCCTTCGGCACACTGTCGATCCCCGCGCGGTACACCTCGGAGGTGTACGTCGCGTAGTGGATGCCCAGCACCACGATGCCGACGTACAGCGGCTCCACCGAGCTGAACACGGCGGCGGCGCCGACGAGCTGGATCAGCAGTGGAGTCGAGCGGATGAACTCCATCACCGCCTTCACCGGCACGGTCACGAACCGGCTCGGGGCCCGTCCGGCGACCGCGATCGCCAGCCCGAGCACCGCGGCGACCACGATGCCCAGCACGGTGGCCAGCAGGGTGATCCTGAAGCCCTGCAGGAGCAGGGGCAGGGCATCGCCGACGGCGTCCCACTTGAATCCCTGGTTCATCGGGCACCTCCGGCGGCAGCGGCGGTCACGGCGCTGCGGGACTTCAGCAGGCTGCCCCCGCTGGTCTCCAGGCCGAGCCGCCGTTTGGCGGACCGCTCCAGCAGGTTCATCAGCAGGGTCAGCGCGTACGCGATCACGAAGTAGCAGACCAGCAGGGTCAGGTACGCGGTGAGGGTCTCACCCGTACGGCTGCGCAGCTTCTCGACCGCGGTCATCAGGTCGGCGGCGGAGATGAGCCAGAGCAGCGGGGTGCACTTCAGCAGCTGGATCAGCAGATTGGTGAGCGAGGGGAGCATCTGCACCCACGCCTGCGGCATGATCACCTTGCGCATCCGGTGCAGCGGCGTCATGTTCAGCGCGACCGCCGCCTCGTACTGGGCGCGCGGCACGGAGTTGATCGCCCCGCGCACCACCTCGGCGCCGTACGCACCGTAGTTGAGGCCGAAGGCGAGGACGCCGCAGACCAGCGGCGTCACTTCGTACCCCGTCAGTGATGGCATCGCGTAGTAGAACCAGAACAGCTGGACGTACAGCGAGGTGCCGCGGAAGAACTCCACGACGACGCGGGAGACGCCGCGCGCCAGCAGCTTCCTGCTGATCGACATCAGGCCGAGCACGAACGACAGCACCAGGGCCACCAGTGCGCCCAGGATCGTGGCCTCCAGCGTCACCCACAGGCCCGAGCGCAACTGTGGGAGATCGTCCATGAAGGCGGAGAAGAAATCACTCATGCGGTGGGTTCCGTCCCTGTCAGCCCTTGCACAGATCGGCCGTCTTCAGGGTGGCCGGCGGAAGCTCGCTGGCTCCGAAGCCGTAGTCCTGGAGCAGGCCCACATAGCGCGACTTGTCGGCGGTGATCTTCTTCAGCTCACGGTTGAAGGCGTCCCGCAGGTCCTCGTTGCCCTTGCGGAAGACGGCGCCGCCGGGGCTGTACTGCTTCTTCCCCTTGAGCTCCGGCAGGAAGGCCTCGGTGACCTCGGTGCCCGCGTTGGTCTTGGCGAGCCAGCGCAGCGAGATGCCGGTGAGCAGGAACGCGTCGACCCGGCCGCCCTTGACCGCGTCCGCACCGTCCTGCGGCTTCTGCAGTGTCTTGATCTTGCTCTTGGAGATGCCGGCGCCCTCGGCGTACGAGCCCTCGACCGCGCCCGCCATCACACCGATGGTGATCCCGGCCGCCTTCGCGGAGGCCAGGTCGGTGATCTTCTTCGGGTTGCCCTTCTTCACCATCATCGCGGTCGGCGAGATGAACTCGGGCTCGGAGAACAGCGCGTTGGCGCAGCGCTCGGGGGTGATCGCCATACCGGCGCTGACCACGTCGTACTTCTTGGCCTGGAGGCCCGGGATCAGCCCGTCCCACTCGGAGAGAGTGGGACGCAGCTCCTTGACCCCGAGGGCCTTGAAGATCTCGCTGTGCAGCGCCGGCGCCTCGCCCTTGAGCTGCTTGCCCTCCATGTAGCCGTACGGGGCCTCATCCGCGTACGCGACCCGGACGAAGCCCTGCTTGCGGAGCTTGTCGAGGGCTCCCTCGCCGTCCGCGGAGTCGGCGCCGGTCTTGCTGCACGCGGTGAGCAGGCCGGGGACGACGAGCAGACCGCCCACGGCTGCCGATCGGTTGAGAAAGCCCCGGCGGGACAGGTTAGGGAAGTCAGCCATGGTTCGCAGTCTCCTGGAAGGTCGAACAGTCCGGACAGGGTGAACGCCTGCCCGCTCCTGTACGTCTATGCAGCGCGAGATCGCATGTAACCGAACGGTGGCCGGAGGGTGACCTTCCCGTGTCCGAAGTTGGGCGGAGCGCGACGAGATGTACGCAGGGTGTATTTCCTTGCGGGATGCGGTGGATGACGGGGTGTTATCAGTAGATGTCCGCAATGGGGTGATGAAGTCGGCATGGAACGGGCCGGGTTGGGCTCACTCGTTCAGATCCGTCCCCGGGATGTAGCCGAGCCGTTTGTCCACCACGTTCGGCAACGGGTCGCCGGACGACCACAGTTCGTACATCGCGACGAACCGCTCACCCAGCCGGTCCCGCCAGCCCACCGTGTCACCGCTCATGTGCGGCGAGACGATCAGGCCGGGCACGTCCCACAGCGGGCTCCGCGGACCGAGCGGTTCGGTGGCGAACACGTCGAGCGCCGCCCCCGCGATCCACCGCTTGCGCAGCGCGTCCACCAGATCGCCCTCGACGACCATCGGTCCGCGCCCCACGTTGATGAACCGGGCGGAGGGCTGCATCAGCCCGAAGAACCGGGCGTCGAACATCCCGCGCGTCGCAGGGGTCAGCGGAGCCGCGCAGATCACCCAGTCGGCCCGCGCCGCCAGCGGGTCCAGATCCTCCGCCCCATGGATCGTGCGCCGGGCCGTGCGCCCCACCAGCGCCACCTCGACGCCCAGCGCCATCAGCAGCCGGGTGACCGCACGGCCGACCGGCCCGGCGCCGACAACCACGGCACGCGTGCCGGCGACCGGGAGGCTCTCGCGGTGCCGCCACCGCCGTGCGCGCTGGAGCTCCAGGGTGCCGGGGAGGTCCTTCGCGAACGCCAGCACCAGCCCCGCCACGTACTCGGCGATCGGCTGTTCGAACACGCCCCGGGCATTGGTCACCACGGTGTCGCTGTCCACCAGCTCCGGGCAGAGCAGCCGGTCCACGCCCGCGCTCGCCGTATGCACCCAGGCGGGCCGGGGCCCGTCACCCGGCCAGGCCTCCCGTACCGCGTCGGAGGTGAAGTCCCAGACCAGCAGGACATCGGCATGGGGGAGCCGCGCGGCCAGGCCGGCCGCGTCGGTGTGCCGGACCGCGACCCGCCCGGCCAGCCGGCCGAGCCGGGGCGGTGGATCGGCGTCCAGGACGAGCAGAACGGGCTCCGGCATGGGGGACGGTTCCTCCCGCGTCGGCCGAGGTGGGCTCAGGGCCCACGCTCGCAGCCGCTCCCGCCCCCGTCAACAGCTCGCAGCGATGACCCGGGCGGATGGGGGAATACTTGAACGGAGACGGGGGAGCTCCGGAAGACAGCCGGACAGCGGAAGGACAGCTGCCGGCGCACAGGAAGGGTGGACATGACGACCGTTGGATTCCTCTACCCGGGCCATTTCGCGGCGGGCGACTTCCCGCGCATGGAGATCCTGCTCGACAGCACCATCAGACTCGTCGTCCAGCACACCGAGTGCCCCGATGACGCCTACCGTGAGGACGCCCTGCGAGCCCTGGGCGCCCCGGAGCGGCTGGCGGCCGGGGCGCAGGAGCTGGGGCGCTCCGGGGTCGAGTCCGTCGTCTGGGCCTGCGACGGGGGCAGTTTCCTGTACGGACCGCAGGGCGCCCACGACCAGGCCGCGACGCTGGCCCGCGCGCTGGGCGTGCCCGTCTCCAGCACCTCCATCGGCTTCGTCCACGCGGTACGGAAGCTGGGCGCCGCCCGGGTCGCGGTGGCCGCGACGTACCCGGAGGAGATCGCCGCGCGCTTCACCGAGTTCCTGACGGCCGAGGGCATCGAGGTGCTCGCCACCCACGCGGCCGGTGCCGCCACGGCCGCGGAGGCCGCCGACTGGGGCCCGGACCGGATCAAGGAGCTGGCCACCGCCGCCGACCGCCCGGACGCGGACGCGGTACTGCTGCCGGACACCGCCCTGCACACGGTCGGCCACCTCACGGAACTGGAGGAGCTGCTCGGCAAACCCGTCCTCACCGCGAACCAGGTGGCCGTCCGCGAGGCCCTGCGGCTGGCCGACCGCCCCGCCTGGGCCGCGCGGCTCGGCACGCTCTTCGCGGCCCGCGAGGCGCCGCCGGCCCCGGCCGAGCCGCCGGCCCGGCGGACCTGGGGCAGCGGCCGCTCGTACGCGCACGGCGGAGGCTCGGGCCGGACTCCGGAGTGAACGCGGCAGACGCGGTCCCGGAATAAACGGAGTCATCCTCCTGTTTGTTCTCTCCGGACGTACGAGGGATAGACGAGCACCATCGGAGAGGTCAGGACGTGGACGAGATTCGAGGCGACGAGATCCGTGGCAAGGCGGAGGGAACGGCACCCGTTCCGCTCTCCGTGCTCGATCTGGTGACCGTGGGACAGGGCAGTACCGCGAGCCAGGCCCTGCGCACCGGGGTCGAGATCGCGCAGCTCGCCGAGCGGCGCGGCTTCCACCGCTACTGGGTCGCCGAACACCACTCGATGCCCGGCGTCGCCTCGTCCTCACCGGCCGTGATCCTGGCCCACACCGCCGCCCACACCGAGCGCATCCGGCTCGGCTCCGGCGGCGTCATGCTGCCCAACCACGCCCCGCTCGTCATCGCGGAGCAGTTCGGCACCCTGGAGGCCATGGCCCCCGGCCGCGTCGACCTGGGCCTCGGGCGTGCCCCCGGCACCGACGGCGCCACCGCCGCCGCGCTGCGCCGCACCGAACGGCTCAACGAGGGGGCCGATGACTTCCCGCAGCAGCTGGCCGAGCTGACCCGCTTCCTTGACGACGACTTCCCCGACGGCCACCCCTACGCCCGCATCCACGCGGTCCCCGGACCCGTCCAGGCCACCTCCGAGGGCGGCGTCCAGTCCCCGGCCCGGCCGCCCCTGTGGCTGCTCGGTTCCTCCGGCTTCAGCGCCCGGCTGGCCGGCATGCTCGGGCTGCCCTT
Source organism: Streptomyces sp. NPDC104307 (assembly GCF_055584045.1). Lineage (NCBI taxonomy): Bacteria > Bacillati > Actinomycetota > Actinomycetes > Kitasatosporales > Streptomycetaceae > Streptomyces > Streptomyces sp. NPDC104307. The sequence continues at coordinate 505,204 of NZ_JBVJMU010000002.1, read as the reverse complement.
CGCCTTCGCCCACCACTTCTCGGCCCAGAACACCATTCCGGCCCTGGAGCTGTACCGGGAGTCCTTCAGGCCGTCCGCGGTGCTGGACGCCCCGTACGCCCTGATCGGCGTCGCCGCCCTGGCCGCAGAGGACGAGCGCGAGGCCCGCCGCCAGGTGCTGACCGGCGCCCTGTCGATGCTCCGGCTGCGCTCCGGTCGCCCCGGGCTGGTCCCGACGCCGGAGGAGGCGGAGGCGTACGCCTTCACCCCGATGGAGCGCGAGTTCGTCGACAGCTGGCTCGTCAACATCGTCCACGGCACGGCCGACGAGGTCCGCACCGGCCTCGACGACCTGGCCAAGCGCACCGGCGCCGACGAGCTGATGATCACCGCCAACGCCCACGGCGGCGAGGCCCGGCTGCGCAGCTACGGACTGATCGCGGACGCCTACGGGCTGCCGGGGGCCTGACCCGAGCCGCGCCGAAGCCGGGCCGGCCCCCACGTCGTGTGGGGGCCGGACCGGCTTCGGCGTAACCGTCTTGGCGGGCACCCGGTCAGCGCTCCGGCCCGCGGCGGCGCAGGAAGAGCGCCGCGACCAGCACTCCGGCCAGCAGCGTGCCGCCCGCCACCAGCAGGGCCGCGTGCAGCCCGGCCAGCAGTGAGTCGCCGGACGCGGCGACGGCGGCCAGCCCCGCGACACCGATGGCACCCACGAACTGCGGCATCTGGGCCAGGCTGCCCGCCACGCCCTGCTCGTCGTCCCGCAGCCCGGAGGTCAGCGTCGAGATGAACGCGACCACGGCGAGGACATGGCCGAACCCCATCAGCCCCGATGTGACCAGCAGCAGCGGAAGGCTGCCGTTCCCCGGCAGCAGGACCATCGCACCCGTGCCCGCGGCCTGGACCAGCAGACCGCTCACCATCGCGGCCGTCGTACCGCGCGCCGCGATCACCCGGGAGGCCAGGGTCCCGGCGACCAGCGCCGCCGCACCCTCCGCGAGGAAGCCGAAGCCGGTGGCCAGCGGCGACCAGCCGAGCACGTTCTGCATGTACAGGCTGAGCAGCAGCGTCGCGCCGCCGCACATCGAGAAGGTGATCAGACCGACCAGCGCGCTCCACTTGACCGTGCGGCGGCCCAGCAGCCCGAGCGGGACCAGCGGTGCGCTGTGCCGGGACTCGGCGAAGAGGAAGGCGCCGAGCAGCGCCACCGCGCCGGTCAGCGCGGTCAGGGTCGGCGCACTCGCCCAGCCGGCGTCGGCCCCGGTCGAGATCGCGTACACCAGGGCGAACAGCCCGGCACTGGACAGCAGGGCGCCCGGCACGTCGAGACGGCCCGTGCGGCGGTCGTCGGCCGACGCGGGGAGCACGGTGAGCGCGCAGACCAGGACCGCCGAACCGATCAGCACCAGCAGCAGCATCGTCCAGCGCCAGTTGAGCCCGCTGGTGATGAGCCCGCCGCCGATGGTGCCGGTCACGAAGCCGAGCGAGAGCAGCGCCCCGTTGATCCCCAGCGCCTTGGTGCGCCGGGGTCCTTCGGGAAACGACGCCGTCATCAGGGCGAGCGCGGTCGGCCCGATCATCGCGGCGGCGACCCCCTGTCCGGCCCGTGCGGCGATCAGCAGCGCCGGACCGTTGGCGGCCGCGGCCAGCAGCGAGAGCGCGGTGAACAGGGCGGCGCCCAGGACGAAGAGCCTGCGCCGGCCGACCAGGTCGGAGAGCCGACCGAAGAGCGGGAGCAGTCCGGCCGTGGGCAGCAGGCAGGCGGTGGCCACCCATTGCAGATCGCTCGCGGAGGCGAATCCGAGGTCCCTGCCGATCTCCGGCAGCGCGACGGTGATGATCGAGTAGTCGAGACCGGTCATGAACGTGGCCCCGCACAGGGTGAACAGGATCAGCAGGCCACGCGGCCCGAGTGCGGAGGCCCCGGGGTCTGTGGCGCCGGTCCGGGTGCCCCCGGACCGGGGTGGGGTGACGGTGGTCATCGGGGAGCCTCTCAGCGGTTCGCGGGTGGATGCCGGCCGCGAGGACGCCGTGTGGCGACCGGGCCGGTTTACCGTCCGCGTTGCCCGCCCGGAGCGTGCCGGTCAGCGAGGTGACCGGTGTCGCCTGCCAACTCTCCGGTGCGGCGCGGTGGTTACGAGTACGAGCTTCGGCCCGCACCGTCCGGCCGGTCCAATACCTGCTTTCATAACCTGGGGGCATGGATGTCGACACCAGGCTGCTCCGCTCCTTCGCGGTCGTGGCCGAAGAGGGCCATCTGACCCGGGCCGCCGAGCGGCTGTTCATCTCGCAGCCCGCCCTGACCAAACAGATCAAGCAGCTCGAAACGCTGCTCGGCGTCACGCTGTTCACCCGGTCCAGGACCGGCATGGCGCTCACGGAGGCGGGAACCGCGCTCGCCGGATCGGCCCCCGCCGTACTCGACTCCTGGGACGTGGCCCTGCGCACGGCCAAGAGCGCCGCCAGCCGCGCGGACCGGGTGCTGCGGGTCGGCTTCGTCGCGAGCGGGGCCAACGAGCTGACGCAGCTGATCATCGCGGCCTTCGCCCGGCGGCGGCCGGGCTGGCGGGTCCAGCTGCACCAGACCTCGTGGGACGACCCGACGGCGGGGCTGGCGTCCGGGGACGCCGATGCCGCGCTGCTGCGGCTGCCGTTCCCCGGCCAGGAGGCACTGGACATCGAGGTGCTGATCACCGAGGACCGGTGGGTGGCGCTGCCCGTCGGCCACCGGCTGGCGGGCCAGGAGGTGATCCCGTTCACCGACCTCCTCGACGAGCCGTTCGTCGCCACCCCGGAGGCGTCGGGCTGGTGGCGCGACTACTGGCTGGCCTCGGACGAGCGGGGCGGGCACCCGGTGACGGTCGGTGCGGTCGCGCACAACCCCGACGAGTGGCTGAACGCGATCGCCAACGGCTACGGCGTCAGCCTGACCCCGCAGGCCACGGCCCGCTTCTACCAACGCCCCGATGTGGTCTACCGCCCGGTCAGCGGGGTCAGCCCGTCCCGGGTCGGAGTCGCCTGGCCCCGCACGCCCGCCGTCCCCGCCGCCGTGCGTGACTTCGTGCGCAGCTGCCTGGAGCTGCGGCCCGGTACGGAGCCCGGCTGACCGGCCGTCCCGGACCCCGGCTGACCGCCCGTCCCTGACCCCGCCTGACCGCCCGTCCCTCACCCCGGCGGGCTCGTCGCCTCAGGCCTCCAGGGCGCGGGCGCCGAGCAGTTCGGCGATGCGCTCCGGGGCGACCGCGCGCGAGTAGAGCCAGCCCTGTCCGGTGTCGCAGCCGATCCGGCGCAGCCGTTCCGCCTGGCCGGCCGTCTCCACGCACTCCGCGGTGACGGTCAGGCCCAGCCGGTGCGCCAGCTGGACCATCGCCTCGACGATCGTCTCGTCGGCGGGGCTGGGGTGGGTGCCGTCCTCGTAGCGGAAGCCGCGCACGAAGGCGCCGTCCAGCTTCAGTACGGAGACGGGCAGGCGGCTCAGGTAGGCGAGGTTGGAGTAGCCGGTCCCGAAGTCGTCGATGGCGATCCGGACACCCATGTCGCTGAGTGCCTGGAGGGCCTGGAGCGGGCGGCCCGCAGAGCCCATCACCGCGGACTCGGTCAGCTCCAGCTGCAACAGCGCCGGGGCCAGGCCGGTCTCCGCGAGGATCTCTGCCACATCGGTGACCAGGTCGGAGTCCCAGACCTGGCGGACCGCGACGTTGACGCTGATGAACAGCGGCTGCTCCGCCGGGTGGTCGAGCTGCCAGCGCCGGGCCTGACGGCACGCCGCCCGCAGTACCCAGCGGCCCAGCTGCACGATCGAGCCGTCCTCCTCCGCGATCGCGACGAACCGGTTGGGCGAGAGCATGCCGAACTGCGGATGGTTCCAGCGCACCAGCGCCTCCACCCCGCGCACCACCCCGTCGGCCATGCCGACCAGCGGCTGGTACTCGATGGTGAACTCGCCGCGCTCCACGGCCGGCCGGAGCGTGGACGAGAGGGCCTGACGCGTCATCCGGTGGGCGTTGCGCTCCGGGTCGAAGAGGGTCCAGCGGGCCTTGCCGTCGGCCTTCGCCCAGTACAGCGTCGTGTCGGCGGCCTGCATGAGCCCGGTGGCCGAGGTGCCCGCCACCGGCCGCTCCACCACACCGATCGAGGCCGAGACGGAGAGCCGCTGCCCGCCCAGGTCGAAGGGCTTCTGGAGCGCGGCGAGCACGGTGCGGGCGAGATCGGTCAGCTGCCGGGTGCCGGTGGACTCCTCGACCAGGATCGCGAACTCGTCCCCGCCGAGGCGCGCCACCAGCGGGGCGCCGCCGGGGTGCCGGCCCTCCCGCTCCGCGCAGTCGGTGAGCCGGGCGGCGACGGCGGCGAGCAGCCGGTCCCCGATCCGGTGCCCCAGGGTGTCGTTGACCGCCTTGAAGCCGTCCAGATCGAGGTAGCAGAGCCCGATCCGGCCGCGTCCGGGACGGGTGTCGTCCTGGTACGGCGGGGTCTCCAGGACGGCGGCGAGCCGCTCGAAGAACAGGGTGCGGTTGGGCAGCCGGGTCACCGGGTCGTGCATCTGGAGGTGGCGCAGCCTCTTCTGGAGCTCGCGCCGGTCGCTGACGTCCGCGATGGAGAGCAGCACCTGCCGGTGCGCGGCGCCGGCCTCCGGTTCCCGCGCCCCGGGCATCGGTACGACGGTGATCTCGGCCCACAGGGAGCGCCCGTCGGGGTGCTTGAGCCGCCGGGTGCAGCGGAAGCGGGAGCGCCTGCCGTGCAGCACCTCGCGGTAGGCGTGCCAGGTGCGGCCGTCTGCCGCGAGGTCGACCAGATCGGAGGCGGACTGCGCGGTGAGCGCCGGGGCGGCGATACCGACCAGGGCGGACAGCGCCTCGTTCGCGGTGACGATCAGGCCCTCGTGGTCGACGACGGCCATCGGGAGGGTGGCGGCGAGGAAGGCGGCCCGGTAGTCGTGCGGCGCGGAGACCGCCGGTTGCCCGGGGGCGTCCGCAGGGGCGCCTCCGGCGGGCCATGAATCATGACGCTCCGTGACCGGTGGTCGTGCGGAAGAGGGTGCTGTGCCTGCCGGGGGCCGCGGCCCATCGGAGGTTGCGCTCACCGTTCGCTCCCGCCATGCAGTTCTGTCCCGGACAGGTCTGGTCGGACTGGCCCGCCGCGTGGAGCGCCGTTGTCAGGGGCGGAAATCGCGGAGGAAAGCGAGGTGAAGCATAGAGGCTGGCGGCTCGGCCGTTCCAGCGCCCCGACCGTTCCGGGCTCCGTGCCCGATGTGCATGGGCCATTCGCGCGTAGATCCGGTTTGCCCGCGCCTGATCGTTTCTGTGCGGCTCTGTTCTCTGCGGTTGCGTCGGTGATCGATTGTGACTGTCTGTGAAGAGAGTGCGTGGTCGGGGCACTGACCCGACTGGGGCAGCTCAACAGGACGTAACGCCTGAATCGCCACAGGGTGGTCGGGAGGGTGCTGGAGATTCCAGGCGTCCGCATCCCGCACCCGGAGGTAGATGTGCCGCGTCAGCACGGACCCGGAGGAGTGGTGAGGCCGAGTCCGCGCGCGGTGACGGCCGGCCTGGTCTCCCTGCTGGCGGTCGCCGCCACCTCCCTCGTCGCGGGTCCCGCCGCGGCCGCCACCGGTGCGGCCGCCGCCTGCGCGCTGCCCCGCACCTCGGCTCACCACTCGCTGGGCCTGGACGAGTGGAACGGCGCCTACCCGCGCCCCGACCATCCGCTCGACGCCGTGATGGTCTTCCTCTCGTTCCCGGACGCCCGGCCCGTCACCACCCCCGCCGAACTCACCGCGGACTACTTCCCCGCCACCACCCGGTTCTTCCAGCGCGCCAGTTACGGAAAGTTCACCCTGCGCCCGCACCCGCAGAAGCGGTGGATCCAGATGCCCAAGCCGTCGGTCCAGTACGGCATAAGGCGTGACTGGTCCAGCGACCGGCGCAGCGCCTATCTGCACGACGCGATCGACGCGGCCGACCCCGAGGTGGACTTCTCGAAGTACGACATCGTCTACCTCGTCGCGGACCCGGACGCCCCGGGCGTGGACTCCGACGCCACCAAGGTCGTCAATTTCGATCAGCCGCTGCACGCCGACGGTACGGACATCAGGCGCGTCGTCACCGTTTTCGAACAGCACCCGCCGGACCACAACGTGCTGGCCCACGAGACCGGACACGTCTTCGACCTGCCCGACCTCTACCACCGGCCCTCGGACGGCAAGGGCGACTGGGACACCTACGTGGGCGACTGGGACGTGATGGGCAGCCAGTTCGGGCTCGCTCCCGACCTCTTCGGCTGGCACAAGTGGAAGCTGGGCTGGCTGGACGACCGGCAGGTGGTCTGCGTCCAGAGCGACCGGGTGCTCACCCTGGAGCCGATGGCCGCCGTGCCGGTGCCCGGCGCGTCCATCGGGACCCGGCTCGCGGTGATCAGGACGGGCGAGGGCAGCGCCGTGGGGATCGAGGCTCGCAGCGCCACCGGCAACGACCGGTCGACGTGCAGCGAGGGCGTACTGCTCTACCGGATCCGCAACGAGACCCCGTCGGGCGGCGGGCCGGTCGACGTCATCGACACCCACCCGGGCACCGACGCCTGCTGGGAACAGTCGGTCTATCCGCCGCTCGCGGACGCCCCGCTGCGGGTCGGTGAGACGTTCTCCGTGCCCGGCGGGCACACCACGATCGAGGTCGCCGACCGGACCCCGTCCGGCGCCTGGACGGTCCGGATCACCACCGGAACATAATCGCGAGGACCACAACGAAGAAGCCCCCTCGCTCTCGCAAGGGGGCTTCTTCCGTCTGTGCGCCGCCAGGGACTCGAACCCCGGACCCGCTGATTAAGAGTCAGCTGCTCTAACCAACTGAGCTAGCGGCGCCTGCTGACGTCGTAGACCTTAGCACCCTGATCGACGGGAGGAAAAATCGAAATACGGGGCCCCGACGAGGGCACGGAGCGGGCCACCCGCACACACGCCCAGAGCAGTACGTCGGGTCCGGGCAGCCAGGGGCTGCGGGTGTCGGGGGCGACCACCCAGCGGGGGCCCGAGGCGTTCGTTCCGCAGGTCAGGGGCGGCACGGTCACCGCGTCCCCGGTGCCGTGACAGAGCAGCGGGGGCACCTTCCGGCCGCTCTCGTCCTGCCCCGCCGAACCCCCCGCGGAGCGGGACGTGGCGCCCCCGCCCCACTCCTCCCAGTCGAGCAGCGAGGGCAGCCGCTGGGCGGTCCCGGGGGAGGCGAAGAGCAGCATCCGGCCGCGGTGCGTGGCGACCGGTCCGGAGCCCGGCCCGTCCGCCCAGAGGTGTTCGAGCATCCGGCGTCCGAAGAGCGTGGGCACGTTCACCACATCGAAGGACGAGCCGCACGGCAGCACACCGGGGGCGGACGGGTGCGACTCCCACTGGCTCAGGGCGCTGCGCGGGTACGCCGCCGCGCCGGCCAGCCAGGCGGCACCGGCCGCGGTCACCTGAGCCGTCTGGTTACCGGCCTGCTCGCGCAGGACGGCGAACACGTCAGCGGCCCGGTCTTCCCGGTAGGGGCCGTTGCCGTGATGCAGGGTCGTTTCGTCTGGCAGCCATGCGGTCATGCACACAGGTCTACCGGGAGTGATCAAGCGGATTCCGAGAGTTGCCGGAAATCGGGACAGGCCGGGGTGGCGAGGAGTATCTTGCCCCAGGGCATATGCCAGTGGTTCTACCCACAGTCAGCATTCAGTCATTATCAGCCGTCGCCCCGGCGTGTCGGCCTTGCTCAGGGCCTGGGGTCGTTCAGCAGGCTCCGGCCGAACTCGACCATCTTCGTCGCGTAGTCCTCCGTCCACTCCGCCCGCCGCGCGATGTCCGCCGTGGTGAGCCGGTCGAACCGGCGCGGATCGGCCAGCTGGGCGGCGGCGATCGCCTGGAACTCGACCGCCCGGTCGGTCGCGGCGCGGAACGCCAGGGCCAGCTCGGTGGAACGGCTCAGCAGCTCCTTCGGATCCTCCATCGACTCCAGGTCGAAGAAGTGCTCCGGATCGGCGACCGACGCCGACGGCTCGAAGAGCAGGGGTGCGGGGCGCAGCCGCTGCCGCTCGTTCCGCTCGGGTTGTGCCATGTGGTTGTTCCTCCTCCGGTGGGCCCGACGGCCACCCTCTATTGTCCAGCCCGCCGCAAGGGCGCCCGGAACGTGCCAGGGGGGCGTGTGCGGAGCCGCTCCCCGCGCCCCCGGGCTCAACGCCCCCAGCGCACCCGGTGTTCCGCCAGGTGCGCCAGCACCCGGTGGTTCGCCTCCCAGCCGTCCGGGAACTTCACGGTGACACCCAGCTGCACCGGCTCCGTCGACGGGTGCTCGTCGAGCAGTTCCGCGACGCCCGCGCGGCAGACCACGATGCAGGCGTGCCGGTGGCGCGAGGCCAGCACGCACAGCCGGCCCGTCTCCAGATGGAACGCCGTGGCGTCCGGCCGCCCGGACAGCGGGTGCAGGACCACCGTCACATCGAACTCCCGGCCCTGGAGCCGGTTCGCGGTGTCCACCGCGACGCCCGTCACCCCCAGCTCCGCGAGCGCCGCCCGCACCGCCGCCGCCTGGTCGCGGTGGGCCGTGCCGACCGCGATCCGGTCCGCCGTCACCGGGGCCGGGTCCGGGGAACGCTCGCTGGTGGCCGCGCCGCCCCGGTCCAGGAGCCGGCGCACCACCGTGGCCACCGCCCGGACCGCCTCCGGGTCCGTGCGCGGGGTGTGCCGGGCGGGCAGCTCAAGGAGACCCCAGCCGGACTCCGCGGCCTCGTCCAGCACCCGGTCGGCCGCCGAGCCGTCCGAGCCGACGCCGAACGACAGCAGCCGGTCCCCGTGGTCCGTACCGCTGCGGAACGGGGTGTACGGGTAGAACGCGTCAGAGACCAGCTGCGCGGCCGACGCGGGCAGCCGCCAGGAGACCGGCAGCCGGCGCTGCGGCAGCTCCGGATTGTGCGCCAGCAAGGTGGAGACCGCGCTCGCGGACGGGTCGTAGCTCAGCCCCGCCCACTGGTCCGCGCCGACGATCGAGAACGGGTCGAGCTGGCCCGGATCGCCCACGAACAGGGCCCGCTCGAAGAGCCCGGCGACGGCCAGCAGCGCGTCGGAGCGCATCTGGTACGCCTCGTCGACGATCGCGTGCCCCCACGGCTCGACGTTCTTCACATGGGCCCACTTGGCGGCCGTCGAGATGACGATGTCCAGCCCGGCCAGATCCGCCGCCTTCGCCGACTTGCGTACGTTGTCCAGCCCGTCCAGCACCTTGTCGTACGGGTCCGAGTCGCTGCTGTGCAGCCGGCCGACCGGGAGCCCGGGGTCCTTCTCGGCCAGCCGCACCACCAGGTCGTCGACCTGGGCGTTCGTCTGCGCGACGACCATCAGCGGGCGCCCGGCCGCCGCGAGTTCGAGCGCGGCGCGGACCACCAGGGTCGACTTGCCCGCGCCCGGCGGGGAGTCCACCACGATGCCGCGCGCGGTGCCGTTCAGCGTGTCGTCCAGGATCTGGGCGGTGGCCCGGCCCGCCGCCGCCCCCGGGTCGAGTCGGTCGCTCACAGCAGGTCCTCCGGGGTCACGGGGTCGGGGCGCTCGGCCGTCGCACCGGCGCCCGGCGGGCCGCCGTGGGTCCACGGGGTCTCCTCCGCGTCCGGCAGCTTCGGGCCACCGCGCTGATCGTGCTCGAACAGGGTCCAGGCGATCTTGTCGCCCGGCTCCGGGACGGACCCCGGCGCCGGCTCCTTGCCCCGGCCCATCCGGTCGGTGATCCGCAGCACCAGCGCGGGCGGCTCGCCCTCCTCCGCCGGCCCGTACCCGGCGAACTCGGCGGTCTGCGGCTTGCCGTCCAGCGAGCGGTAGACCTTGACCCGCTCACCCAGCTGCGGCTGCTCGTCGGTGCGGACGGTCACCAGCGGGCGCGGCGAGGGGCGCTTCGACTCGGTGTACGTCATCTCCACCCCGGTCACCTCCCCGAGGAACGCCTCGCCCGCCAGCCGCCGGCCGGCCAGCACCAGCGGATCGTCCAGCGCCTCCTGGGCCTCCAGCTGCGCCTGGGCGGTCTCCCGAGAGGCGAGCTTGCGGGCCGCCGTCACCGCGTCGTCCCGGCGCGGCTGCGGCGGCTCCCCGGACCGCACCCGGTCGCGGTGGCCGGTGAACGACCAGCGGTCACGCGTCCAGCGGTCCTCGGCCCTGGCCCCCTCCGGCAGCTCCCGCAGCAGGTCCAGGCCCCGCCACACGGCGTCCCAGGTCGGCCGCAGCACATCCGCCAGCAGGCCCCTGATCTCCCGCTCGGCCGCCGTCAGCGCGGCGAGCCCGGCATCGGCCGCCAGCCCGTCCTCCGCGGCGGCCAGCGCGGTGCGCGCGCGGTCGTACCGCTCGATCGCGGGGGCCAGCAGCCGGTTGTCGAAGTCCGGATCGGTGGCCGGTCCGGCGGGCGGGCACAGCAGCTGCCCCGCGCGGTCCCGGGCCAGCTCGGCGCGGAGCGCCGCCTCGGCCCCGGACTCGCCGGCCGGCGGATCGACCCAGGCGAGCAGGGCGCCCAGGTGCTGGTCCTCCAGGCTGGACTGGCCGCTCGCCCAGTGCCGGTTGAGGAGATCCGTGCAGGCCAGCAGCAGCGAGGAGCCCGGCACCCGGGCCCGCTCGCCGTAGTGGGTCAGCCAGCGGCCCAGCAGCGGGACGCGGGCGGGCGCCGGATACGGGGTGTCGGGGTCGTCCTCCGCGGTGCGCCGGAACCGCATGGAGCGGCCCAGCAGCCGGACGAACTCGATGCCCGCCCGGCTCGGCACGATCAGCTGTGCGGCGTCCGTGCACAGCTCGGTCTCGACCTTGACCTTCTTGCCGGTCGCGGGGTCGCTCTCGCTGCGCTCTGCGGGTTCGACCACATCGGCGTACGACTCGATGTGCGGCAGCACCGCCTCCGCCAGCTCCGCGAGGAACGCGAACCGCAGATCCCGGTCGCGCGGCTGGGCCACGACCAGCAGCCGGGGCGCGTCCCGCTCGGAGCCGACGAGCGCGCCGAGCGGGGCGCCCGCCTCGCCGGACGTGGTCAGCGGCACCAGGACCAGCGGCCGGTCCGTGAGGCGGCGGTGGCGGACTGTGGCCAGCGGCTGCGCGCGGCCGCTCTCCACGGCCTCCAGCCTGGCCAGGGTGGAGATCAGTGGCATCCGGACCCGCCCTCAGGACCTGTCCGGTGGATCAGGGCCGGTGAGGCGCTGAGCGCCTCGGCGCGCAGCGCGGCGGCGTGGCGCAGCGCGGAGACCGTCGGGTCCGCCGGATCGCCCTCCTTGCCGGCGGCCGCGGCCAGCACCGCGCCGACCGTGGTCAGCCCGCCGAGCTCGCCCCGCACACTGCGCCCCAGCGCCTCCACGGCGCCCTCGGCGCGCGCCTTGCCCCGGCAGTGGAAGGCCAGTTCGCAGGCGGCCAGGCACTCCGGCGCGTACGCCGCGGTGACCGACTCGACGGCGCGGCCCAGCTCCTCCGGGGAGCGCTCCGGGTCGAACGTGGTGCCCTCGGGCAGGGCCGCCGCGATGTCCTCGATCCGGGTGAGCCGGATGAGCTGGCGGCGGGTGACCGCACACTGCTTGCGCACGTCGACGACGGAGGCGGCCGGCAGGTTGGAGAAGTCCTTGGGGCAGACCAGCAGCACCCGGTGGCCGACCTGCGCCCCCTCGGTGGCGGCGGCGATCCGCTCCAGCGCCAGCACGTAGACCGCGGACTGGCGGGCGGCCGCGCCGACCTTCGCCGCGTCGGCGGAACCGTCGAGCATCGGGAAGGACTTGATCTCGACGACCGTCCAGGTGCCGTCGGGGTGCACCACCACCGCGTCCGGCTCCAGATAGGCGGGCGAACCCGCCACCTCCAGGGCCAGCATGGGGTGGTCCAGGAGCGCCCAGCCGCCCGACCCGGTGGCCTCCCGCAGGGCCAGCGCGGTGCGCGCGGCGCGGCCCTCGGGACCGGCGGCGCTCAGATCGGGCACCGTGACATCGCGCGGGGGTTCGCCGGGCTCACCGAGCCGCTCGTGCAGCAGCCGCATCAGCTCCGTACCGCCGTCGGCCTTGACCTTGGCCTCGAAGGCGTTGCCCCGCATGAAGGCGAACTGGGACTGGCCGAAGGGGGCCGGTGAGCCGAGCGCGGTGGCCAGCGCGGTCTTGTCGACCCCGGCCCCGTCGAGCAGGGCGCGCCGCTTGCAGCCGGGGTTGGCGGCGAGGGCGGCCAGTGCGCGGGCGTCCAGCGGACGGGGTGCGACGGCCGGGCCCCTCAGCTCAGCGAGCCGCTGCCGCAGTGTCACCGCCGACCGTACGTCCCGCGGCGCTGGTGGCCGGGGCGGGGACGTCGGCCGGGGCAGGTGGACCGGCCGGTGCCGGGGCATCGGTGGGATCTGCGGAGGAGGTCCGCTGGCCGGGGATTCGCTCACCCGTGGAAGTCTTGCATCCGGCACTGACATCCGGGGACACCGTGGCCGTACTCCCCCGTGCGAAGCGGGCCTTGGCCGCGTCGGCGACCTTGTCGGCGAGCCGGGTCACGTACCGGCCGAGCAGGGCGCCGAGACCCATCACGACGGCACCGGCCACCGCGTCGAGGAAGTAGTGGTTGGCGGTGCCCATCACCACGAAGATGGTGATCAGCGGGTAGGCGACGCCTGCCGCCCGGACGAGCGGGTGGCGCCCGTGGCGCCAGATGAGGATCCCGCACCACAGCGCCCAGCCGACGTGCAGGCTCGGCATCGCCGCGTACTGATTGGTCATTCCGCCCATGCCGCGCGGCGCGGACGCCTCCGTGCCCCACCAGCCGTACGAGCTGTACTGCGCCATCGTGTCGACGAAGCCGTGTCCGGCGGCCAGCAGCCGCGGCGGGCAGGTCGGCATCAGCGTGAAGCCGATCAGGCCGAGCATCGTGGAGGTCATCAGCCAGGTGCGGGCCCTGCGGTAGGCCTGCGAGTGCCGCCGGAACATCCAGATGAGCACGGCCGGGGTTATCAGGTAGTGCAGCGACGCGTACGCGAAGTCGGCGGGTATCCCGATCGAGGAGTGCGCGGTGAGCAGCCGGTTCAGCGGGTGCTCGAAGTTGATACGGAGCGTCTGTTCCAGGTCCAGGATGCGCAGTCCGTGGTCGACGGCCGCAGAGACGTCGCCGCGCACCAGCAGTCTGCCGCCCGAATACGCCGCGTACACCAGGGCGAGCAGCGGGAGCTCGGTCCACCAGCGGGGCCGGGGGCGCTGCGCGGGCGCGGTGGTGGCAGGCGGCATCCGGAAGTTCTCCATCATGAGTTCATGCGGCCGACGGCGGACGTTCAACCGTACGGTGCGGTGCGGCCGGGATTCCCCCAGGGGTGCGCTCGGCACCCCTCAGCCGCTCTGTTCGGTCTGCGTTGAGAGGGACGCCCGTACGGCCCCAGGGGTTGCGTCACGCGCGTGTGCGGGATGATGGAAAACCGGACGTTCCGTTCCCACCCGTTCACCCGTAGCGTGTCGGACGGTTGCGTCCCTGTCGATGTCCAAGATCTCAGATCCCAGCATCAGAGGTCTCAGTTTCAGGGAGAGCCGTTACATGGCACCGCGAATCCTGCTTGCCCGGCACGGCCAGACGGAATGGTCCGTCAACGGCAATCACACCGGCAGGACGGACATCCCCCTGCTCGACACCGGGCGCGAGGGCGCCAAGCTGCTCGGGGAGCGGCTGCACCGGGGCCCGTGGGTGGATCTGCCCGGTCTGGAGGTCCGGACCAGCCCGCTGGTGCGGGCCTCGGAGACCTGCGAGCTCGCGGGGTTCGGCGAGCGGGCCGAGCCGTGGGACGCGCTGATGGAGTGGGACTACGGGGCGTACGAGGGGATGACGCCGGCCGCGATCAAGGCGGGCCGCCCGGACTGGTTCATCTGGCGCGACGGGGTCCCGGAGGGGGAGACCCTGGCCGAGCTCTCCGCCCGTGCGGACGAGGTCGTGGAGTGGGCCCTGTCGGCCGACCGCGATGTCCTGGTCTTCGCCCACGGCCACATCCTGCGGGCGCTGGGGGCGCGGTGGCTGGGCGAGGACGTGTCCTTCGCGGCGCGCATCCGGCTGGAGCCGACGTCGCTGTCCGTCCTGGGCTGGGCCTACGGGACGCCGGCCCTGGAACGCTGGAACGACACGGGTCACCTGGAGCGGTAACGCCTGCCGCTGGGGCCCTGCCCGCCCGGTGTCCGGCGGCCCGGGGTAAATCCAGCCCGTCCGGCGTTTGAGGACGGAACCCCGCGCCCCGGTCCGGGTGCATCGATCTGCCCTCAAGCGCCGGGCGGGCTGGTTTTCGCACCCCGATCCGGGCAGAGGGTTCCGTCCTCAAACGCCGGACGGGCTGGGGTTGGCCGGGGTGGTCGGGGAGCGCGCTCCCAGAGGCGAGGCCCGTCCGTCCTCGAAGGCCGGACGGGCCGGGCCGGCAGGCTGAGGCCCCCCGAGAGCGCTACGCGCTCGCCGTGCCGTGGCGGTCGAGGAAGTCCGTGATGTCGACGGAGCCCCGGCCCCGGGGCCTCAGGACCGCCACCGCGCCGGCCAGCATCGTCCTGATCCGGGAGGACCGGACCTGGTCCAGCAGGTCCAGCACCTGGTGGCCCGTGGCCGCCGCCTCCTCCGCGAGGCCCGCGCGGGCCAGGTCCGTGGTCAGCTCGGCCCGGTACAGCGCCAGGTTCCGGGTGAAGTGCGGGTCCTGCAGCCGCGTCGCACGCCGCGCGTGCCTGGCCGCACGCGACCAGTCGCCGAGCGCCGCCCAGCACTGCGCCTCCAGCATCTCCAGCTCCGCCTCCCGGAAGAAGCTCATCCACTCCGGGTCCGACGGGGCGGGCCCCTGCCCGAACGCGGTGTGCGCCCGGCCGAGCGCCCGCTCACAGCCCGTACGGTCCCCGAGCCCCGCCCGGCCGCCCGCCTCCCGCAGCGAGAGCAGCGCCATCAGCCGCGGCGAGCCCAGCGGCCGCGCGGCCCGCAGCCCCGCCTCCGCGGCCCGCAGCGACTCGCGCGAGCGCCCGGTGTCCCTGGCCAGGAACGACGCGTTGCAGAAGGCGTGCGCCTCCAGCGCGTGGTCCCCGGCCACCCGCGCCGTGGCCAGCGCCTCCGCGTAGTGCGAGCGGGCGTCCTCGAACCGGCCGGAGTCATGGGCCAGCCAGCCCACCGAGATCGCCAGCTCACCGGCCCCGGAGTGCAGCCGGTCCGCCGTGGACCGCCGGGTCGTGGTTCCGGAGTCGAGCAGCGCGTACGCCGCGCGCAGCGGCTGCGAGGCGCGGCGGTACAGGCCGTCACCCCCGTGCCGGTCGTCCAGCAGACGGATCTGCCGTACCGCCTTCTCGACGGCGTGCACCTCCGCCTCGCCGACCCGCCGCTGCGCGGGCAGGGAGACGGAGGCGGCCATGCCGCCCAGGCCCAGGCTCAGGGACGCGGCCGCCATCGTGGTGGAGCCGCTTGTCATGAATACGCGACGCAGCACGTCGCACTCCTCGTCGGTGTCGCTGCCGAGCAGCGGCGAAGTCGGGGACGAAGGGGCGTCCGCAGCGGACGGAGCCCCCCGGCCGCGTACCGATTCACGCGGCGAGAAGCCCAGGTCCACCAGGGTCGCCCCGGGGAACATGTGCAGGAAGACCCGCTCGTACGCGTAGTTCGGGCAACGGATCTCGCCGGACTCCACGCGTCCGATGTACCGGGCGTCGCACGCGACCTGCTCGCCGATCTCGCGGGCGGACCTGCGTACCGCGGCAGCGAACTCCCCGGCGGAGCGCTGTCCGCGCAGCCGCCGGAAGGCGAGGTTGGGAACTGCCTGTGTCGACACCATGGCGGGACCCTCTCTGGTGCGAGCCGGGCGATTGATTCCGGTGTCCCGGCGGGCAAGAACGTACCTGCTGTGACAAGTCCCACACGCTGCGTTTACTGACAAAACGGGTATCTCGCCCGCGATCCGCCATGAACTGCCACCCTTTGCGGCGGTGTGGGGCCGTAGCCCTTGACGTGCTCCGCGCGTTGGTCCATGTGGCGACGGAGTCCGGCTCCGCCCGGCGATGAGAGGAGAGGTCCCTTGTTGCACACCGACATGGCGACCGGCTCGCGGACGACCGCGACAACGGCCGCACAGACCGCGACGACCGGCCCCATGGCACCCGCGCAGGAGGCGGCCGCGTCCGGCCCGCTCCCCGGCGCGGAACCCTGCGACGTGGTGACCGTTCCCGCCCGGCAGGGCCTGGAGGCAGTGGACATCCTGCGCCGGGGCGCCGACCAGGAGGCCGTCGGCCCGGTCCTGCACGACGGGACGTGCGCCACCCTCGGCTTCCTGGTGCCGTCCGGCACTGCCGAGGCCTGGGACGTACCGGGCAGTGCCTGTACGCAGTCCGACGGCCGGGGGTTCCGCGTCCCCGCCGAGCCGCCCGTCCCCGGCAGCGACTGGCTGCTGCCGCCCGGCGACGACACCTCGGTCACCGACCCGGCCGCGCTGCGGGCCGCGCTCGACCAGGCCGCCCGGCTGATCGAGGCGGCCGACAACTGCCGCTGAGCCCATAATGTCCGCAGGGGCGGTGAGCGCGGCCGCCCCGCACGGCCGGACCCGGCCGGTCCCGGACCCCATGAGCATTGAGCAGGTACGAGCGGCAATGGCACGTCGAGGAGGCTCCGGCGGAGCGGGGAGCAGCAAGCAGCGCCCGGACCGCAGGACCGACCGCAAGGCGGCCCGCGGCTCCGGGCACCCCGGGGGCAACGTCTCGGAACCGGTGGACGGCGGCCTCGCCGAGCTGGTCCCCGACCGGGAACGCAGACGCGCCTGGACGCTGACGATCGATGGCGCCCCGCAGTCCCATGTGGACCTCGAAGACCCGGCGTACCTCTCCTTCGAGTACCAGCGCCGGATCGGCCACATCGCGGACCTGGCCGCGCCCGCAGGGCAGCCGCTGCACGTCGTGCACCTGGGCGGCGGGGCCTTCACGCTCGCCCGCTACATCGCGGCGACCCGGCCCCGCTCCACCCAGCAGATCGTCGAGGTGGACGCGGCGCTCGTCCAGCTGGTGCGCCGGGAACTGCCGCTGGACCCGCAGGCCAGGATCAGGGTCAGGGCCACCGACGCCCGCGCCGGGCTCGGGAAGATCCAGGACGGCTGGGCGGACCTCGTCATCGCGGATGTCTTCAGCGGCGCCAGGACCCCCGCCCACCTCACCAGCACCGAGTTCCTCGCGGAGGTGCGCCGCGTCCTGAAGCCCGGCGGGAGCTACGTGGCCAACCTCGCGGACGGGCCCCCGCTCGCCCATCTGCGCGGCCAGATCGCCACCGCCGCCACCGTCTTCCCCGAGCTGGCGCTCGCCGCGGACCCGACCGTGTTCCGCGGCCGGCGCTTCGGCAACGCCGTACTGCTCGCCTCCGACGTGGTGCCGAAGCTCGCGGAGCTGACCCGCCGGGTGGCGACCGATCCGCATCCGGGGCGCGTCGAACACGGCCGGGCCCTCGCGGACTTCACCGGGGGCGCGGCCCCGGTGCACGACGCCGACGCCAGGCCCTCGCCGCCGCCACCCGCGTCCGCCTTCGACTGAGCGCCCGCCGACGCAACGCCGTCAGTTCACGATCTCGACCCTCGGCGGATAGCCGTTCCAGGTGCAGAACACCGAGACCGTCGTGCCGTCGTCCCGGGCGAAGTTGACCCGGATCCAGGCCGGTTCCGTCCACACCTGCATCGACCAGCCCTGCTCCGGCGTCGCGGACACCAGCTTCGCACTGTCCGCGCCCAGCTCGAACACGACCCGTCCGCCGTCCGTCGCGTAACTCCGCGCCGTCCCCGCGGGGGTGGCCGTGGCAGTGGGCCGAGGCGTGCCCGCCGGGGCGTGCGAGCGCGCGGGGGAGGGGCTCACCGACGTCACGGACGGCTTCGGGGCGGAAGCGGTCCTGTCGGCGCCGGGTGAGGGTGACGGGGACGGCTCGGGGCGGTGCGTCGAGGACGACAGGGTCTCCGTGGCCGCCCGCGCGCTCGCGGAGATCGGCACCGCGCGCGGCGGGTCGTACGCCGTCCCCGCCATCACCGTGTGCACACCCCACCACGACAGCGTGACCGCGGCGCCGGTGGCGAGCGACCACGCGAGCCCGTGTACGAGTCCTCGTCGCATCCGGCACATCCTGCACCATGGGGGACCGTCCTCCGGATCGGGGCGGCCCCGGAGGTCCCCGATGGCGTACGGTGCCGCCCATGCCAAGTGTGCTTGTGGTCGAGGACGACCAGTTCGTACGTTCCGCCCTCATCCGGCACCTGACCGAGGCGTCCCACACCGTACGGAGTGTCGGCACCGCGCTCGAAGCGCTGCGCGAGGTCGCCCACTTCCGCTTCGACGTGGTCATCCTCGATCTCGGGCTGCCCGATCTCGACGGCTCGGAGGCGCTCAAGATGCTGCGCGGCATCACCGACGTGCCCGTCATCATCGCGACCGCCCGGGACGACGAGAGCGAGATCGTCCGGCTGCTCAACGACGGTGCGGACGACTACCTGACCAAACCCTTCTCCGTGGAGCACCTCGCCGCGCGGATGGCCGCCGTACTGCGCCGCTCGCGCGCGGCCGAGGGACGGTCGGCCTCCCCGCGCGTCATCCGGGTCGGCGGGCTCTCCATCGACCCGCTGCGGCGACTGGCCGAACTCGACGGCACCGACCTCGACCTCACCCGGCGGGAGTTCGACCTGCTGACCTTCCTGGCCGGCCGGCCGGGCGTCGTCGTCCCGCGCAAGGAACTCCTCGCCGAGGTCTGGCAGCAGTCGTACGGGGACGACCAGACCATCGACGTCCACCTGTCCTGGCTCCGCCGGAAACTGGGCGAGACGGCCGCCCGGCCCCGCTACCTGCACACCCTGCGCGGCGTCGGCGTGAAACTCCAGCCGCCCGCCGCGCCCCCGGAGCAGCCCGCATGAGATGGGCGCTCGTCAAGGTCTGCCTGGCCGTCACCGCGATGGTCGTGATCGCCTTCGCCGTCCCCCTCGGTCTCGTCGTCAAGGAGATGGCCAGCGACCGGGCGTTCTCCGACGCCGAACGGCAGGCCGCGACGATCGGCCCCACGCTCTCCATCACCACCGACCGCGCCGAACTCCTCAAGGCCGTGCTCACCACGGAACCCGGCGCCCATGACCGGATGGCCGTCCACATACCCGCCGCCGCGGAGGCCGACAGGCAGGCGGTGGAGATCGGCCGCCGGCGCGCCACCCGCAAGGACCTGGAGACCGTACGGGCATCGGGGCGCGCCTCCATCTCCGAGGTGCCCGGCGGCTCCGCGCTCCTCCAGCCCACCGCGCTCGGCGCCGGGGGCACCGCCGTAGTCGAGGTGTTCGTGCCCGATGCCGAGGTCTCCAACGGGGTCACCACCGCCTGGCTGATGCTGGCGGGTGTCGGCATCGCGCTGATCGTCGGCTCGGTCGCGGTGGCCGACCGGCTCGGCGTACGCATGGTGGAGCCCGCCCGGCGGCTCGCCGGGGCCGCCCAGGACCTGGGGGAGGGGCGGCTCGGGACCAGGGTGCCGGAGGAGGGCCCGACCGAACTGCACTCCGCCGCCGTCGCGTTCAACTCCATGGCCGACCAGGTCGTCCAGCTCCTCGCCAACGAACGCGAACTGGCCGCCGACCTCTCGCACCGGCTGCGCACCCCGCTCACCGTGCTGCGGCTCAACGCCGCCTCGCTCGGGGAGGGCCCGGCGGCCGAGCAGACCCGGGCGGCCGTCGAGCAGCTGGAGCGCGAGGTCGACACGATCATCAGGACCGCCCGGGAGCAGCGCCCGCAGACCCAGGGGCAGGGCGGCGGTCCGGGGGCCGGCTGCGACGCCTCCGAGGTGATCCGCGAACGCATGGCCTTCTGGTCCGCGCTGGCCGAGGACGAGGGCCGCGAGGTGCGCCTCGCCGGGGTGGACCGCACGGTACGCATCCCGGTGGCCCGCCCCGAACTGGCGGCGGCGCTGGACGCGCTGCTCGGCAACGTCTTCCGGCACACCCCGGAGGGCACCGCCTTCGCCGTGGACGTGTACCACAGCGGCGACGCGGTGATCGTGCTGGTCTCGGACGCGGGCGGCGGCATCGCGGACCCCAGGGCGGCGCTGGCGCGCGGCGGCAACGGACAGGGCGGCGCGAAGGGCGCGGTGGGCTCGACCGGGCTCGGCCTCGACATCGTCCGCCGGGTCGCGGAGTCCACCGGCGGCGATGTGCGCATCGGCCGCTCGGTGCTCGGCGGCACGGAGGTGCGCGTCTGGATCGGGCTCGGCGGGCAGCGGCCGAAGGGGCGCGGGCACCGGCTCGGGCGGCAGCGGCGCGCGGTGAACCGGCGGGGTACGGGGGCCCGGTTCCGCTCCGGAACGGGCCCGAACCTTTAGACCGGCCGATGCGCTCCTTAAGCCCACCCTAAGAACATCAACTCCGTTCCCAAGTGCCGCATTTGCCGGAATCAGTACCGCTAGCGTGCTCTCGCATCCCCCACTTCCGTATGACGAGGCAGGAACGCGATGGGCACCAGCACGCACCGGCGCACGGCGAGCACCCGGACCAAAGCGGTCGGCGCGGTCGTCGCCGCCGCCGTGATCGGCGGAACGGTCTTCGCCCTCACCGGCACGGCCCAGGCATCGGCGGTCGGCGCCGCCTACACCAGGACCAGCGGCTGGACGGGCGGCTACACCGCGCAGTACGTCGTCACCAACGACACGGACCGGGCCAAGTCCGGCTGGACGCTGGAGTTCGACCTCCCGGCGGGCACGAAGCTCAGCTCCCTCTGGAACGGCGAGCACACCGTCGACGGCGGCCACGTCACCGTCAAGCCGTCGAGCTGGGACAAGGAACTGGCCCCCGGCAAGTCCGTCACCATCGGCTTCGTCACCAGCTCGGACGGTAAAACAGCCGATTCCGGCGCGGACGACAAGGCGACCGACCCCACCGGCTGCCTCATCGACGGCGCCAAGTGCTCCGTCGACACCGGCGCCACCCCGGAGCCCAGCGGCCGCCCCACCGGCACCGCGACCCCCACCCCCACCTCCACCCCCACCGGGTCCGGCACCCCCACGCCGACCCCCACCAAGACCGAGGCGGGCGGCGGCAGCGGCGGTACGGCGAGCGGGGCGGGCTTCGCCCCGTACGTCGACACCTCCCTCTACCCCGCCTTCGACCTCACCGGCACCGCCACCAAGACCGGCGTCAAGCAGTTCAACCTCGCCTTCATCACCTCCGGCGGCAGCTGCGCCCCGCTCTGGGGCGGCGTCACCGGCCTCGGTGACGACCAGGTCGCCTCCCAGATCGACGGCCTGCGCGCGGCGGGCGGCGACGTCCGGGTCTCCTTCGGCGGCGCGTCCGGTTCCGAGCTGGCACTGAACTGCACCTCGGCGGCCGACCTGGCCGAGGCCTACGGCAAGGTCGTGGACACCTACAAGCTGACCAAGGTCGACTTCGACATCGAGGGCGGCGCGCTCCCCGACACCGCGGCCAACTCCCGTCGCTCCCAGGCCATCGCGCAGCTCCAGAAGGACCACCCCGGCCTGGACGTCTCCTTCACCCTGCCGGTGATGCCGGAGGGCCTGACCCAGCCCGGGGTGGACCTGGTCGCCGACGCGAAGAAGAACGGCGTCGACGTCGGGGCCGTCAACATCATGGCGATGGACTACGGCGCCTCGTACAGCGGTGACATGGGTGAGTACGCGATCCAGGCGGCCACCGCCACCCAGGCCCAGATCAAGGGCGTGCTCGGGCTCTCGGACGCGGACGCCTGGAAGGCCGTCGCCGTCACCCCGATGATCGGGGTCAACGACGTCAGCACCGAGATCTTCAAGGTCGAGGACGCCACCCAGCTGGTGGAGTTCGCCCAGCAGAAGGGCCTGGCCTGGCTCGCGATGTGGTCGGGCACCCGGGACAAGGAGTGCGAGGGCGGTGCGAAGCCGACCGCCGACGCGTCGTGCAGCTCGATCGCCCAGGAGCCGCTCGCCTTCACCAAGGCGTTCGGCGCCTACAAGTAGCCACCACCCCCTCGCGCATCCCGGCCGGTCCCCACGTCCCCCCACAACCGGCCGGGGTGCGCCCCCATATGTCCTCAGGCGCCGGACGGGCCTGATGTCGCCCGGTTGACCGCCGACAGCACCGCCGCCGCCGACGCCGCGAGCGCGGACGCGTCCTGGCCCGCCCCCCAGCGGACCTCGCCGTCCACCCGGCACTCCGCGTACGCGGTCACCGTGGACCAGGCCGCGTCCGCCCCGTGCTCCGAGAAGTCGAGGATCGTGACCTCCACCCCGGCGGCCGCCAGCGCGTCCGTGAACGCGGACACCGTGCCGGCGCCCGTGCCCTCGTAGTCGCCCTCCCGCCCGTCCACCCGCAGCGTGCAGACGAACCGCCGGCCACCGGCCGGATCGCGCTCCGCGGACCAGGACGTCAGGGCGATCGTCCCGTCCCGGCCCGGGGTCAGGTACGTGGCCTCGAACAGCTCCCACAGATCCTTCGCCGTGGCCTCCAGACCGCTGTCGTCGGTCGCGTCCTGCACCGCACGGGAGAAGTCCGCCCGCATCCGGACCGGCAGGTCCACCCCGTGGTTCCCGCGCAGCAGATGGGCGATGCCGCCCTTGCCGGACTGGCTGTTGACCCGGATGACGGCCTCGTAGCCGCGTCCCACGTCCGCCGGGTCGATCGGCAGGTACGGCACCGACCACACCTCGGAGCTGCTGCTCTCGTGGTGCGCGAACCCCTTGCTGATCGCGTCCTGGTGGGTGCCGGAGAACGCGGTGTAGACCAGTTCGCCGGCGTACGGATGGCGCGGCGGCACCGGCAGCCGGTTGCAGTGCTCGACCGTGCGGCGGATCTCGTCGATGTCCGAGAAGTCGATCATCGGGTCGATGCCCTGGGCGTGCAGGTTCAGCGCCAGGTTGACCAGGTCGACGTTGCCGGTGCGCTCCCCGTTGCCGAACAGGCAGCCCTCCACGCGCTGCGCCCCGGCCAGCACCGCCAGTTCCGCGCACGCCACCCCCGTACCCCGGTCGTTGTGCGGGTGGACGGAGAGGATCACCGAATCGCGCCGGTCGAGGTGGCGGTGCATGTACTCGATCTGGTCGGCGTAGACGTTGGGCGTCGCGATCTCCACCGTGGCCGGCAGGTTGTGGATCACCGGGCGGTCCGGTGAGGCGTCCCACAGCTCGGTCAGGCTGTTGCAGATCTCCAGTACGTAGTCCGGCTCGGTGAGGATGAAGACCTCGGGCGAGAACTCGAACCGGATGTCCGCGCCGGGCCTGGCCCGCGCGAGGCGCTCCATCCGCCGCGCGGCGTCCAGCACCACCCCGTGCACCCCGGCCCGGTCGCGTCCCAGGACGACGTCCCGCCAGACGGGGGCGGTCGGGATGTAGAGGTGGACGACCACCCGGTCCATCCCCGTCACGGACTCGAAGGTCCGCTCGATCAGATCCGCCCTGGCCGGGGTGAAGACGACCACCGTCACGTCGTCCGGCACCGCCCCGCTGGTGGCCAGGTGCCGGACGAAGTCGAAGTCGGTGCGGCTCGCGGACGGGTAGCCGATCTCGATCTCCTTGAAGCCCATTGCGACGAGCAGATCGAACATCCGGCGCTTGCGCGGGGTGTCCATCGGCTCGGCCAGCGCCTGGTTGCCGTCCCGCAGGTCGACCGGTACCCAGAGCGGGGGCCGCTCGATCCGGGCCTGCGGCCAGGTGCGCCCGGTCAGCGGGATCTCGACGCGGTCGAAGGCGGAACGGTAGCGGTGTGACGGCATCGAGCTGGAGCGCTGCCGGTTCCAGCGGGGCGCGGCCGTGGGCACCGGCCCGCGCGGGGTGCGGATCGTGGGGAAGCCGTGCCCCGGTGACGGGGCGTCGGACATGGGCTCCGCCATGGACGCCGCGGTGGACGCGGACAGGGTCTGAGGCATGAACTCGGGCATGAGCGGGGTCTCTTCTCGCATCGCCGGACGCGACCGGCACAGCACGGCACCCCGCGGCGGGGTGCCGATCGCTTCAGGCCCCGCCGCGGCAGCCGAGAAGAAGGAGACCGCGGTACGTCATGGCAGGTAGAGTAGCCAGAAACCAACTCCTCAGACAACCTGACAGGTGAACCGTGTCCTCGCTCGGCCCGCTCAGCCCCAGCCCCTTGGTCGACCAGGCCGCCGGCCATCTGCGCGCGCAGATCACCGAGGGGCACTGGCCGGTCGGCACGAAGATCCCGGGCGAGACCACCCTCGCGAGAACACTGGGCGTGGGCCGCTCCACCGTCCGCGAGGCGGTACGCACCCTCGCGGCGCTCGGCCTGCTCCAGTCCCGCCAGGGGGCCGGTGTCTTCGTCATCGCGGACCACACGAGCGAGGACTGGCCGGTCCGGCTGCGCCGAGCCGCGGTCGCCGATGTCTACGAGGTGCGCATGCTGGTCGAGGTGCAGGCGGCCCGGCTGGCCGCCCGGCGCCGTACCGAAGAGGATCTGGCCGCCCTGGACGCGGCACTCGCGGCACGGCGGGCAGCGGGCGCGGGGCCCGACGACGGCTTCGTGGACGCGGACATCGCGCTGCACCGGGCCGTCCTGGCGGCCGCCCACAACCCGGTGCTCACCGACCTCTTCGCGGAGTTCGCCCCCGCGCTCCGCCAGGCGCTCATCGACCTGGTGGAGCTGACCGGCCTGCGCCGCGAAGACCCGCACCACGGCGACGCGGCCCATCAGGCGCTGGTCACGGCCGTCGTGGCGGGCGACGCGGAGGCGGCGGGCCGGGCCGCGCAGGCGGAGCTGGAGAAGACCCTGGCCCGCCTGCGCGCCGCCTGACCGGCCCGCGGCGCTTGACCGGCCCGCGTGCCGTCCCGCCCGCCCGGCCCGCGTCCCGCGCCGCCCGACCGGCCCGCGTCCGGTGCCGTCCCGCCTACGCGGCGCCCGCCCCCGAGTCCCGCCACTCCTGCGCGTACTCGTCGAAGATCGCCCGCAGCTGGTGCCCGATCTTCAGGTAGTCCAGGTCGTCCAGATTGGCCAGCGAGACCCGGACCGACCACTCGGGGCCGTCGAAGCCGCCACCGTTCAGCAGCACCACGGAGGTCTGCTCGGCCAGCCGGAACAGCGGGTCGACGGGCTCGTAGTTCTGCTCCAGATAGTCGGCGAACTCCTTGCCCAGGGTGCGCTCCGCCTCGGCCAGCAGGTCGAGTTCGATGTAGTACGCGGCCCGCTTGGGGTCCTCCGAGATCTTCATGTGGGCGCCCTCCAGCAGGAGTTCGAGGCGCTGGCGGACGATCGAGCGGATCCGGGCCTTGTACGCCTGGCCCTCGTCCAGCATGTCGAACAGCGAGAAGAGCGTCATCATCACCTGCTGCGGCAGCGAAAGGCCCGCCGTGTGGTTCAGCGCCACCTGCCGGGAGTCCGCGACCAGCCGGTCGATGAACCGGATCTTCTCCGGTTCCAGGGACAGCGTTCCGTACCGGCTGTCCAGCCGGGCCTTCTGCGCCGCGTCCTGGGCCCGCAGCATGTCGTCGATGACGTTGTCGTCGTGCAGCCCGATGACGCCGAGCCGCCAGCCGGTGGCGCCGTAGTGCTTGGAGTACGAGTACACCAGCAGCGTGTTGCGCGGCAGATCCGCGGCCAGCGAGCGGAAGCCCTCGACGAAGGTCCCGTACACGTCGTCCGTCACCACGATCAGGTTCGGGTTCCGGTCCGCGACGATGGACACGATCTGCTCGGCGACCTTCGGCGCGAGCGCGAGCGAGGGCGGGTTGCTCGGGTTGACGCAGCAGACCAGCCTGACCGAGGGATCGGCCAGCTTCTCGATCTCCTCCGGCGGGTAGCGCCACTGCCGCACACCGGTCTCGGTGAACAGGTTCGCCTCGACGCGGACGACGTCGAAGCCGTACGTGTCGAGCTCGGGGATCTCCAGGTACGGCGTGAACACCGGGACCATCAGGGCGATCCGGTCGCCCTTGTGCAGGATTCCGTTCTTCATCAGCGAGTCGAAGATGTAGCACATCGCCGCCGTGCCGCCCTCGGTCGCGAACAGGCTCAGGTGCTGGCCCTCCGGCGGCCGGTGGTCGAACATCTCGTCGGCCACGTACCCGCGCACGACCTGCTCCACATGCGTCAGGATGCGCCCCGGCACCGGGTAGTTGTCCCCGATCGAGGAGTCCGCCAGCTCGTGGACGAAGGCGTCCGGCACGAAGCCGAACCGCTTGACCGCCAGATCGATGCTCGACTGGAGCAGCTCGATCCCGGGCAGCTCCGGATGCGTGCGGACGAAGGTGGCGAAGCGCTCCGCGCAGCCGGCCTCCTCGGGCATCCCGCCCAGGTTGTCGGCCGTCCAGACCCGGCGGGACTCGGAGAGCGCGAAGTAGCCGAGCGCGTGGTACGCCTCCCGGGGTCCGGTGGCGATCCAGTTGGGATTGCCTCGGCCCGCGTTGAGCATGGCGCGCATCGCCTTGCCCTTCTGGCCGGGCTTGTCGCTCTGCTCGGCCTGGGCGATGCTGATGAACTTGTCCTTCAGCTCGAACGGGCTGAGCTGGGCGAAAGAGCGGATCTCGGCACGGCTGAGAGTGGCCTTGGGCATGTCTGCGCTCCCGTGTTCAGGTTCGGTGGTTGGGGATCACGAGCACGTTCGGTAGTTGGGGACACCGGGCACGTTCAGTGGTTGAGGATCACGATCACGGCGCCCCACACGGTCAGCAGCACGTTGCCGACGGCGTACGGGATCGTGTAGCCGAGCGTGGGGATCTGGGACTTGGAGGTCTCGTTGATGGCGCCGATCGCCGCCGTGGTGGTCTGGCCACCGGCCAGCACGCCCATCAGGATCGGGAATCTGATCTTCTGGATGTAGTGGCCCACCAGGAAGCCGACGAGCAGCGGTACGACCGTGGCGACGGCGCCCAGGAGCAGCAGTCCCCAGCCCGCGGAGGACAGACCGCTGGTGAAGCTGGGACCGGCGTTGATGCCGACCACCGCGACGAACATGCACAGCCCGAGGGTGTCCATGAACCACTGGGCGCCCGGCGGCACGTTCCCGTACGTCGGGTACTTGCCCCGGATCCAGCCGAAGACCAGCCCCATGATGAGGCCGCCGCCCGAGGTGGAGAGCGAGATCGGCACCCCGCCGGCGGTCAGCGCCGGAATGCCGATGCAGCCGCCGAGGAAGATGCCGAGGCCGACCCAGATCATGTCGGTGGCGAAGCTCGTCGGCACCGGCTTGCCGAGCTCCCGGCCCGCCGGGCCGACCAGCCGCTCGGGTCCGGTCAGCACCAGGGTGTCGCCGCGCTCGACCGGGGTGGAGAGCCGGAAGGGGAATTCGGCGCCCGCCCGGTAGATCTTCTCGATGTAGACACCGGCCATGAAGGGCTCCCGGCGCACCTCCGCCACCGTCCGCCCCAGCTGGGCCTTCTCGGAGGCCACCACGTGCAGGGTCTCCGTCCGGTACCCGAGCAGCGCCACGTCGTCCGCCTCCGCGCCCACGTGGGTACGGGCGTCGAAGTCCACCAGGTCGTGCCGCAGCGCGCTGACCGCGACGGTGTCGCCGTCCCGCAGCACCAGCGTCTGGGCCTGCGGCAGCACCGTTCCCTCTCGCCGGACCTGGGTGATGAACACGCGCCGGCCGAGCGCCTGCTGCTGGCTCTCGAAGTCCGCGATGCTGCGGCCGACGATGTCGGGGCGCTCGACCCGGTAGGCGCGCAGCACCGTCTCGTAGTAGCCCTCGCCCTCGTCCGGGCTGTCGTTCGGCGCGTCCAGTTCGGCGGCGAGCTCTGCGCTCTCCTTCGCCAGGTTCTTGCGGTAGAGCCGAGGCAGTACGTTGGCGAGCAGCATCGCGCACAGGATGGTGCCGAGCGGATACGTGACCGCGTAGCCGACCGCCACCAGGTTCTGCTCGGACTTCACCTGCGCGGAGGAGAGGCCGGGCAGGGTGCCGATGGCGTCCTGGGCGACACCGATGGCCGCGGACTGGGTGAGCGCGCCGCTCATCAGGCCGGCGCCGAGCCCTGGCCCGTAGCCGAGGATCGAGGCGAAGAGCCAGGAGACCAGCAGGCCGGTCACGCAGACCACGACCGCGTTGACGACCTGCGGCAGTCCGTCCTTGCGCAGCCCGCGGAAGAACTGCGGGCCCACCCGGTAGCCGAGGGCGAACAGGAACATGATGAAGAAGAGGTTCTTCACCGTTCCGTCGATCTGGACCTTGAACTGCGCCCCCAGCACCAGACCCGCGACCAGACAGCCCGTCACCGCACCCAGCGCGATGGCCTTGTAGCGGATCTTCCCGATCAGGAAGCCGAACGCGACGACCAGGAAGACCAGCAGTTCGGGATGGGGAGTGAAGATGTTGCGGTTCAGGAAATCGATCATTCGGGCCCCTAGGGTCTTTCGTCTGGGTCAGGCCGCCAGATGTGCGTGCCGGGCCCCGCGAGCCCGGCATGGTCCGAACGAGAGGCCTCAGGACCCCAGGACCCCGACGAGGATCGGTCCGGTCAGTGGCAGCAGGAAGTTCGAGAGCGCGTACGTGATCGTGTAGCCGAGCAGCGGTACGGAGCTCTGCGCCACCTGGGTGATGGAGGTGATCGCCGGGGTCGAGCACTGCTGTCCCGCGATGGCCCCGATCAGCAGCGGCTTCTCGATCCGCAGGAACTTCACCCCGACGATCAGCGAGACGGTCGCGGGGATCAGCACCATGGCGATGCCGGCGAACGGCAGCAGCGCGCCGTACTCCTTCAGCAGCGGCCAGGCCTGCGGTCCCGCGGTCAGCCCGGTGCAGGCGATGAAGACGGCCAGGCCCAGGTCCTTCAGGGTGTTCGCGGCCTGCGGCGGGAAGGCCCCGAAGGTCTGCTTGCGGGAGCGGAACCAGCCGAAGAGCAGTCCGGTGATCAGGCAGCCGCCGCCGGTGCCGAGCGACAACGGGATGTCACCGATCCGCACGACGATCTGGCCGAGCAGTGAGCCCGCCACGATGCCGGCCCCGAGGTAGATGTAGTCGGTCGTGTCGTTCTTGACGACGGCACCGATCTTCGCGACGAGCCGGTTGAGCCCGGCGCGGGCACCGACCAGCGTCAGCACGTCACCGCGCTCGACCGTGGTCTCGGCAGAGGCGGGCAGATGCTGGTCGTTGCGCAGCACGTCGGTGATGTAGACCCCGTCCTTGCGGAACTCGGGATGCGTCTGCTCCAAGTGGGCGATGGTCGACCCCGCGGTGGCCTTCTCGGTCACCGCGACCTGGGTGGTGGCCAGGGGGGTGTCCAGACCGGGTACCGCCGGTGTCTCGGGGCCGATCTCCCGGCCGGCCGTGATGATCGCGGAGCGCCGTCCGACGACCTGGACCAGGTCGCTCAGGGTCAGTTCCAGATCGGGGGAGGGGTCGAGCACCTTGCTGCCGCGCTTGACGCCCTCGACGGTGACGGCGTTGCCGAGGCCGGCCTCCAGATCACCGATCCGGCGGCCGTCCGCCAGCGTCACCAGGAAGGTGCGGCCGACGGTCCCCGGCAGCGCCTCCCGCTCGTCGGACTCCAGCCCTGCGGCCCCGCCGCGCATCTTCTCCCACAGCTCGCGCGAGGCGTCGGCGAGGTTGATGCGCAGCACCATCGGCATGATCTGGCTGGTGAACAGCACGATGGTGATCAGACCGAAGAGGTAGCAGACGGTGTACGCGGTGGCGACGTGCCCCTGGTACTGGGTGATCTGGCTCTGGCTCAGGTCATCGAGCTTGCCGATGGCCTCCGTGGCCGTACCGACCACCGCGGACTCGGTCGCCGCGCCCGCCAGGATGCCGGAGGCGGTGCCCACGTCGAGGTCGAACGCTTTGGCGATACCGAAGGCGATGCCGAGCACGCAGACCAGCTCGATCAGGCAGAGGGCGAAGAAGCGCAGGCTCTTGCGGTTGAGGTTGGCGAAGAACTGCGGCCCGGCCAGATAGCCCAGCGAGAAGATGAACAGCGCGAAGAAGACGGTCTTGACGTCGTCGTTGACGCTGACGTGCCGGGTGCCGATCAGCAGCGCGACGATCAGTGTCCCGCAGATGCCGCCGAGGGTGATCGGGCCGACGCGGATCTTGCCGACCAGGTAGCCGAGAGACAGACAGAGGAAGAGCGCGAGCTCGGGATGGTCCCGGATGACTCCCATCCGGCCTCACCCACCCGAGCGAATATAAAGGATCAATAGGTACATAGCGGTGAATTTAACAGGGCGTGAGGTGCAAGGCATTTCCAGCCAGTTGTCCGTATGTCGGCCACTCGGTAGCCGACCGACAGTTGGCCATGTGCCCCGGTGCGCCGCCGGCCGGATTCGGGGAAAGAACGCGGAGGTGGTCCGGGCCGCCCCCGTGAGGCGGTGTCCCGTTCACCTTCCGTCGGGCTCTCAGGGGCCGGCCGGGGGTGGTGGCGGTCGTTTCCGGGCGGCTCCGGAAATCCGGGCCGATCGGCTCGGCTTCCCGCCCGCACTCCGCTGGTCCGGTCCCAACACCCCTCTCACCTGCGGGTATTCGGGAGGCGCGCGTTCCGGTTTCCTCGTCCACACGCTTTGGCAAGCCCTTGGCCGGACACGGTCTCGTGACTTGCAGGACACGCTCGCGCAACGGAAGCGTCTTCAACTCTTGACACCCACCCCTCCCAGGCAGCAACCTTCCGACATCGACGCATGGGAGCGCTCCCACATCGCAAGAGGATTTCTCGCGCGAACGGCACTGCCCGTGTCCTCCCCCCTGAACCCTCCGGCACCCGCACTCAGCTGTGCGAATGCCACGCAGTGAGCCAGTCCCACCCTGGAACAAGGAGTAGTGGAATGCGTATCACCCGCACCGTCGCCGGTCGGAGCCGCAAAGCCGCGGTTCTGGTCACCACGGGCCTGACAGCCTCGGCACTGATGCTGACCGGCTGCAGCAGCGACTCGGACTCATCGGACACGAGCTCCGATGCGAACGGGAAGATCACGCTGACCGTCGCCGACTACGGGCAGTTCGGCTACAAGGAAGCCGGCCTCTTCGCCAAGTACCACGAGCTGCACCCGAACATCACGGTGAAGGAAGACACCACCGCCGAGGAGAAGAACTACTACCCCAAGCTGCTCCAGCAGCTGAACTCGGGCAGTGGTCTGGCGGACGTCCAGGGTCTTGAGGTCGGCCGGATCAAGGAGGTCGTCGACACCAAGGCGGACCAGTTCGCCGACCTCAGCAAGGTGATCGACGTCAACGACTGGGTCTCCTGGAAGGAGAAGCAGGCGACCACCAAGGACGGCAAGGTGATCGGCGCGGGCACCGACATCGGCCCGATGTCGCTCTGCTACAACACCGAGCTGTTCAAGAAGGCGGGCCTGCCGACCGACCGCAAGGAAGTCGCGGCCAAGTTCGCCGGGGGCTGGGAGGACTACCTCAAGCTCGGTGAGGAGTACAAGAAGAAGGCCCCGGCGGGCACCTACTTCATGGACTCCGCGAGCGCCATGTTCAACGCCGTGGTCAGCTCGAACGCGAAGCAGTACTACGACGAGTCGGGCAAGCCGATCTACAAGGACAGCCCCAGCGTCAAGCAGGGCTGGGACCTCTCCGCCGAGGCCGCCGACAAGAAGCTGACCCAGGGCCTCGCCCAGTTCGGTGACCCGTGGAAGGCCGCGCTGCGCAAGGGCACCATGGCCACCGTGGTCTGCCCCGCCTGGATGGCCGGTCAGATCTCGCTCGCCGCGGGTGACGGCAACAAGGGCAAGTGGGACATCACCACGGCGCCCGGCGAGACCGCCGCCAACTGGGGCGGTTCCTTCCTCGGGGTGCCGAAGTCCGGCAAGAACGTCGAGGAGGCCGGCAAGCTCGTCAAGTGGCTGACCGCCCCCGAGCAGCAGGCCGCCGTCTTCAAGGCGATCGGTGTCTTCCCGTCCAACAAGGGCGCGTACGACCTGCCCGACGTGAAGAACGGAACGCTCCCCTACTTCAACGACGCGCCGATCGGCCAGATCTACGCCGATGAGGCCAAGTCCATCCCCGAGACCGTGCTCGGCCCGAAGGACGCCGCTATCAAGGACAGCATCTCCACCCAGATCAACAACATGGAGCAGCGCGGCACCAAGCCGGACGACGCGTGGGACGCGGCGACCAAGGCCATCGACAAGGTGATCGGCTGACCGTCGCAGCAGCGGGCGGCCTCCGGGCCGCCCGCACCTGCGTGTCCCCGCCCCGTGCCGGGCGCGCCCCGTCTCCTGGTGGGCTTCCACGGGGCGGCCGGGTACCTCCCCGGCCGCCCCGTGGAAGCCCACCGCGGACACCGCCCCCCCGCACCCGGGCAACCAAGCAATCCAGGGAAGGACTCCCGCCCGTGGCCACCTCGACTCCCACTCGGGACGCATACGTTCCGCCACCGCGCGGCTCCCAGAAGAAGCCGGTGAACGCCCGCCGGCAGACGTGGCGGAGCCGGCTCTGGCGCTTCGACGACAAGGCGTCGCCCTACGCCTACATAGCCCCGTTCTTCCTCGTCTTCGGCGCCTTCGGGCTCTATCCGCTGATCTACACCGGGTGGATCGCCCTGCACCGGGTCGAGATGACCGGCATGAACCAGATGGAGTGGGTCGGCTGGGGCAACTTCGACAAGATCCTGCACGACGCGGAGTTCTGGACGGCCGTCTCCAACACCTTCCTGATCGGTGTCATGTCGACGGTCCCGCAGCTGCTCGTGGCCCTGGGCCTGGCCCACCTGCTGAACTACAAGCTCCGCGCCAGCACCTTCTGGCGGACGATCATCCTCACCCCGTACGCGACCTCTGTGGCCTCCGCGGCCCTGGTCTTCGCCCTGGTCTTCCGGGCCGACGGCGGCCTGCTGAACTGGGTGCTGCACTTCGTCGGTCTCGGCGACACGAACTGGGCCAACGGGCACTGGACGTCCAAGATCGCCATCTCGGTCATCGTGATCTGGCGCTGGACCGGCTACAACACCCTGATCTACCTGGCGGCGATGCAGGCCGTACCCACCGATCTGTACGAGGCCGCCTCGCTCGACGGAGCCTCGCGCTGGCAGCAGTTCCGCAAGGTGACCATCCCCTCGCTGCGGCCCACGATCCTCTTCACGATCGTCATCTCGACCATCGGTTCCATGCAGCTGTTCGGTGAGCCCCTGCTGCTGGAGGGCGGCACGCTCGGCGCGACCGGCGGAAACGAGAATCAGTACGAGACGCTCAGCGTCTACCTCTACAACTACGGCTGGAACCTCGGACATCTCGGTCCGGCCGCCGCAGTCGCCTGGGCGATGCTCGCCCTCCTGCTGATCATCGCCGGGATCAACTGGCTGTTCGGCCGCTTCGTACGCACATCCGCGGTCTGACCGGGAGCGATATCCATGACCATCACCAGCCCCACCCAAGTTCCGGGGACCGCCCTCCCGGCACCCACCGTGCACCGCGCGCCGAAGCGAGCGAGCCGCTTCAAGCCCGGCGCGGGCAAGCAGCTGAACGGCGGCCCGTTCGCCTACATCGCGCTCGCCGTCGTCGGCATCGGCTCGCTGCTGCCGCTCTACTGGACCCTGGTGGCCGCGTCCCACACCCAGGACGAAGTGCTGGCCTCCACCCCGCCGTTCCTGCCGGGCGGACGGCTGATGCACAACCTCGACGCCGCCTGGAACCAGGCCCACCTGGGCAAGGCGATCGTCAACAGCTTCATCGTCTCGTCCTGCATCACGGCGGCGACGCTGTTCTTCTGCACCCTGGCCGGCTACGCCTTCGCCAAGATGCGGTTCCGGGGCCGAGGCGGCCTGATGACCGGGGTCATCCTGACCCTGACGATCCCGCCGCAGCTCAGTGTCGTCCCGCTGTTCATGATGATGGCCGACCTCGGCTGGGGCGGGAAGCTGGAGTCGGTGATCTTCCCGACCCTGGTCAGCGCGTTCGGTGTGTTCTTCATGCGGCAGTACCTGAGCGAGGCACTCCCGTACGAGCTGATCGAGGCGGCCAAGATCGACGGCGCGAACAACTTCCGTATCGTGCTGAGCATCGTGCTGCCGGTGGCCCGTCCGGCGATGATGGTGCTCGGCATGCTCACCTTCGTCCAGGCGTGGAACGACTTCTTCTGGCCCTACCTCGCGCTGAACCAGCAGAACCCCACGCTCCAGGTGGCCCTCGGCCAGCTGAGCGCCTCCTACACCCCCGACCAGAGCATCGTGATGGCCGGCGCGCTGATCAGCACGCTGCCACTGCTCGTGGTGTTCGTGGTCTTCGGCAAGCGGATCGTCGGCGGGATCATGTCCGGCGCCGTCAAGGGCTGACCCACCACCCGCCGACGACCACTGCCGGAAGTCCGTACGGCCCGTCCCCGACCGGGGGCCGTACCGGAAGTCCCGTACGGCCCGTACCTGACCGCGGGCCGTACGGGTTCCGGAGCACCACCCTTTCCCGCCCCTGTCCGTCCACTCCTGGGAGCGCTCCCGCATGACTGCTGTACGACCCGACATCGCCCCGAAGCAGGCGCCCGAGGCAACGAGATTTCCGACGGGCTTCGTCTGGGGGGCGGCCACCGCCGCCTACCAGGTCGAGGGCGCCGCGGCCGAGGACGGCCGCACCCCCTCCATCTGGGACACCTTCAGCCGTACGCCGGGCAAGGTCCGCAACGGCGACACCGGAGACATCGCCGCCGACCACTACCACCTGTACCGCGACGACGTGGCGCTGATGAAGCGGCTCGGACTGAAGGCGTACCGCTTCTCCATCTCCTGGTCCCGGGTGCAGCCCACCGGGCGCGGCCCCGCCGTCGAGCGCGGCCTCGACTTCTACCGCAAGCTCGTCGACGAGCTGCTCGAAGCCGGCATCACCCCGGTCGCCACCCTCTACCACTGGGACCTGCCGCAGGAGCTGGAGGACGCCGGCGGCTGGCCGCAGCGGGTGACGGCGGACCGGTTCGCGGACTACGCCGCGATCATGGCGGGCGCGCTCGGCGACCGCGTGGGTACGTGGACCACCTTCAACGAGCCGTGGTGCTCGGCCTTCCTCGGATACGGCTCCGGTGTGCACGCGCCGGGCCGCACCGAGCCCGCCTCCGCCCTGCGGGCGGCCCATCACCTCAACCTCGCCCATGGCCGGGCGATCGAGGTTCTGCGCGGTCAACTCCCCGCTGCCGTGCAGACCTCGGTCACCCTCAACCTCCACCAGGTCCGCCCGCTCACCGCGAGCGCGGCCGACGCCGACGCCGCCCGCCGGATCGACGCGGTGGGCAACCGGATCTTCACCGGTCCGATGCTGCGCGGCGAGTACCCCGAGGACCTGATCGCGGACACCAGGCACCTGGTGGACTGGTCGCAGCTGGTCCAGGACGGCGACCTGGCCGCCATCTCCCGCCCGGTCGACCTGCTCGGCGTCAACTACTACACGCCGACGCTGGTCTCCACGCCCGCGGAGGGCTCCGGCGACACGCGCAACGACGGACACGGCGCCAGCGACTATTCCCCGTGGCCCGGCTCCGAGCACGTCGCCTTCCACCTGGCCGAGGGGAAGGAGCGCACCGCGATGAACTGGTCGATCGACCCCAACGGGCTCTACAGCCTCCTCATGGACGTCACCCGGGACCACCCGGGGCTGCCCCTGATGGTCACCGAGAACGGCGCCGCCTTCGACGACTACGTCTCGCCCGAGGGCCGGGTGGAGGACCCCGAGCGGATCGCGTACCTGCACGGCCACCTCGACGCCGTGCAGCGCGCGGTGGCCGACGGCGCCGACGTCCGGGGCTACTTCCTGTGGTCGCTGATGGACAACTTCGAGTGGGCGTACGGCTATTCGAAGCGCTTCGGCGCGGTGTACGTCGACTACGCCTCGCAGCGCCGCATCCCCAAGGCGAGTGCCCACTGGTACGCCGACGTGATCCGCCGCCACGGCCTGCCGCCGACCGGCCCCGCCTGAAGCCCTGACGGTCAACCCCCGTCGCCTCCAAGGGAGTTGATCTTCACCGCCTGAGCGGTCACCGCCTCTGAGACCCGGCCCGGTGCCGGGTCTCAGTCGTGTCCTGAGGTCAGCCGGGGTGCGGCCGCACCCCCGCCCCGCGCGAGCGCTTGACCGCACGAGTAGTGTGGGAGCGCTCCCACGGCGGGGGCGGGGGAGCGCCGACCGGTCCCGCCGAGTGTCAGCAGAGCCAACACCGGCACTTGGTTTGGTTATCCGACTGTGAGAAATTGACCGCGAACGGGAGGCAGCCATGACGGCAGCGCGAGTACGGAGCGGGGGCCGGCCCACGCTGGAGGAAGTCGCGGCACGGGCCGGGGTGGGCCGGGGCACGGCCTCACGGGTCATCAACGGCTCACCGCGGGTCAGCGCGCACACCAGGGAGGCGGTGGAGGCGGCCGTCGCCGAACTGGGCTACGTACCCAACCGCGCCGCCCGCGCCCTGGCAGGCAACCGCACGGACGCCATCGCGCTCGTGGTGCCGGAGTCGGAGAGCCGCTTCTTCGCGGAGCCCTACTTCTCCGACATCGTCCGGGGGGTCGGCGCGGCCCTGGCCGACACCGAGATGCAGCTGCTGCTCACCCTGGTCGGCGGCGACCGCGAACGCCGCAGGCTGGCCCAGTACCTCACCGCCCACCGCGTGGACGGCGTGCTGCTGGTCTCCGTGCACGCGGACGACCCGCTGCCCGACCTGCTGGAGCAGCTGGGCATGCCCGCCGTGATGAACGGCCGCAGGTCCGCCGCGGAGCCGCTGCCCTCGGTCGACTCCGACAACTTCGAGGGCGCCAGAGGGGCCGTCGAGCACCTCGCCTCCCGGGGCCGCCGCTCCATCGCCACCATCACCGGCCGGCTCGACGTCTACGCCTCCCAGCGACGCCTGGACGGCTACCGCAAGGCCCTGGCCGACGCGGGCCTCGAACCCGACGAGCGGCTGATCGCCCCCGCCGACTTCTCCGAGGAGGGCGGCGTCCGCGCCATGCGCGAGCTGCTCGACCGCCGCCCCGACGTGGACGCGGTCTTCGCCGCGTCCGACCTGATGGCCGCGGGCGCCCGCCAGGTGCTCCGCGAGGCCGGCCGGCGCATCCCGGACGACGTGGCCCTCATCGGCTTCGACGACTCGGCCGTGGCCCGCCACATGGACCCGGCCCTCACCAGCGTGCGCCAGCCGATCGAGGAGATGGGCCGCACGATGACCCGGGTGCTCCTCGACCTGATCGCGGGCGAGAGCGACGAGCGGCCGCAGATCGTGCTCCCGACGGAACTGGTCGTGCGCGACTCGTCGTGAGGCGGGGTCGGGCGGCCAGCGGCGCGGGGCCGTTCCCGGAGCTCGGACATGAAGAAGGCCTGACCTGTTTTCACAGGTCAGGCCTTCTTCATTCAGGGTGAGTAACGGGACTCGAACCCGCGACATCCTGGACCACAACCAGGTGCTCTACCGTCTGAGCTATACCCACCACGTCCGGTCGTCTTTCCGACCGGCCGAGAAAAAGTGTACAGGGTCTTTGAGGGTGCTCGCGCCCTCATTGTTCCGCCGCCGGTCGCGGCCCCCGGAAGGGCCGTGACCAGCAGTTTTCCGTTGAACCTAGGCCGAGGGCGACGACAGCCGCGCCGCGATCGACTTCGCACGCTCGGAGTCCGGTCCCGGCTGCGGTACGAAGACCGCCTCGCGGTAGTACCGCAGCTCCGTGATGGAGTCGCGGATGTCCGCCAGCGCCCGGTGGTTGCCGTTCTTCTCCGGGCTGTTGAAGTACGCCCTCGGGAACCAGCGGCGGGCCAGTTCCTTGACCGAGGAGACGTCGACGATCCGGTAGTGGAGGTAGCCCTCCAGCGACGGCATGTCGCGCAGCAGGAAGCCCCGGTCGGTGCCGACCGTGTTTCCGCAGAGCGGGGCCTTGCCGGGCTCCTTCACGTGCTCGCGCACGTAGGACAGGACCCGCTCCTCGGCGTCGGCCAGGGTGGTTCCCCCGGCCAGCTCGTCGAGGAGGCCCGAGGCGGTGTGCATCTGCCGCACCACCTCGGGCATGGTCTCCAGGGCCGCGTCCGGCGGGCGGATCACGATGTCCACCCCGTCGCCGAGCACGTTCAACTCCGAGTCGGTGACCAGCGCGGCCACCTCGATGAGTGCGTCTTCCGTCAACGAGAGCCCGGTCATCTCGCAGTCGATCCACACCATGCGGTCGTTCATGCGCCCCACCCTACGGGGCACTCCGCTGCCCCGGCAGGGCCGGGCGCCCTGTCGCGTACGCGTCGGAGCCCGGCCGCCCCTGCTCGCCGCGGCCCTGGTCCAGCGCTGCCGGGACAGCACCGGACTGGCCCGCGGGAGCGGGAGCTGCCACGGTGCGACGGCTCCCGGGACCGGCCTGGGCGGGCACCACCTGCTCGGTGACCTGACCGGCCGGCTCCGGACCTCCGCCCTGCGGACGACGGGCCCGGTAGGCGGCCCGGTACGCGGCGGGGGAGGAGCCCAGCTGACGCCGGAAGTGCCCGCGCAGCGCGACCGGTGAGCGGAAGCCGCAGCGGCCCGCGACCTCGTCGACCGAGTAGTCGGACGTCTCCAGCAGCCGTTGCGCCTGCAGCACCCGCTGGGTGATCAGCCACTGCAGCGGTGCGCTGCCGGTGAGCGAGCGGAACCTCCGGTCGAAGGTCCGCCGGCTCATGTAGGCGCGCGCGGCGAGCGTCTCCACGTCGAACTGCTCGTGCAGATGCTCCAGGGCCCAGGCCACGACCTCGGCGAGCGGGTCGGAGCCGATCTCTTCGGGTAAAGACCTGTCCAGGTAGCGCTCCTGGCCGCCACTGCGCCGCGGTGGCACGACGAGCCGGCGGGCGAGTGCCCCGGCGGCCTCCGTGCCGTGGTCCGAGCGGACTATGTGCAGGCAGAGGTCGATGCCCGCCGCTGTGCCCGCGGAGGTGAGCACGTCGCCGTCGTCGACGAACAGTTCGCGCGGATCGACGTGGACCGACGGATAGCGCTTGGCCAGCGTCGGCGCGTACATCCAGTGCGTGGTCGCCGGGCGGCCGTCGAGCAGTCCGGCCGCGGCGAGGACGAAGGCCCCCGTGCACAGCCCGACGATTCTGGCCCCTTCCTCGTGGGCGCGGCGCAGCGCGTCCAGTGCCTCCACGGGCGGTGGCGAGGTGATCGAGCGCCAGGCGGGCACCACGACGGTGCCTGCCCTGCTGATCGCCTCCAGCCCGTAGGGCGCGGTGAGTTCGAGTCCCCCTGTGGTGCGCAGCGGTCCCTCTTCGCCGCTGCACACGAGAAGCCGGTAGCGCGGAACTCCCGCGTCCTGGCGGTCGATACCGAACACGGAGAGCGGGATGGAGCTCTCGAAGATGGGGCCGCCGCTGAACAGCAGTACGGCCACGACCTCCCGGCGCCGGCGCCCGCTCAGCTTCCGTACAGCCTCCGTTGCGGTGGCGGAGTCCTGGCTCATGACGCTAAGCCCCCCTCGGTGTTCGCGTCTTCCTGGTCCTTACGGGCCTGTCGCACCTGCACTTGTCCCCTCGGTCGTGCACGAGTCCCCAGCCTTCGACACCCAAGATCGAATCTACTGCGTCCCGTGGTGCCGTCGTGACAAGTTCACCAACCGGCTTTATGTCGACAAGGCAACCTGGCGGGAAGCATTCGATCACGAAGCGTTTCACTCGTGAGTCGTGCAGGGAAGTGCGCCTGGCGTTCATGGCCCGTCCCCGTTGGGTGGAAGCGTACCGCGCGGTCTCCTTCTGCCTGCTGGCAAGGGGGTTGATCGGCCATTTCGGCAAGGGATTGGCTGGGGAATGAAGTTGGCTGAAAACATACGGTCGCGTGTGCGGAAATCATTCGTTCAACCGGCGCACGCCCCGGAGGGACGGCCGCCTCCATGCGCCCCCCTCGGCCGGTCCGGAGGGGGTGGGAGGTGCCGTCGGGGGTGTCCGGATGCCGATCGGGGGGTGTGCGGGCGCGCCGGCTGTGCGGCGGGTTCCGGACGGGCGGGGCCGGACGCGTCCGGACGCGGTATCGCCACCCGGTCCGCAGGGCGGCGCGGAGGTCGGTACCGAGCGGTCGGACACCCCGACGACGGACCGGCGACCCTCCGACGACGGACCGACGGCAATCCGGCGACAGCCCGGACGACGGACCGACGGCAACTCGGCGACAGCCCGACGACGGATCGAACGCAACCCGACGACGGATCGTCGACCGACGACGGTGAATCGGCGGCAACCGGGCGAGATCCGGCGGTGAATCCGTCGGTCTGCGGAGAAGTGGCCGTGCGGCGGGCCGGCCGGACCGGCGTCCGGCGTCCTCGCCGGCCGCCGACCGTGGCCGCCCGGCTCCCGCGACGTCGGTGTACGGCGCAACCGGCATTGCCATACGGGGCGGTCTCGGGCATGCTCCGTGAAACGTCGCGCGCGCTTTGCGCGGGTCTGGGCCGTGGAGGAGTGGCGCCGTACCCTTGGGGGTAAGGGGTTGGGAAGATGATTCCCGGACACCGCCACACCGCCCACTGACGCAGCTCTCACACAGCTCTGACGCAGCTCCCCAAGTCGCTAGTCGCTCTCCTCACGAGGACTCTCTTCGCCGAGACACCGATGGCCGGTCACGAAATCCCTGAACCCGCGGACCGCAAGCAGGTAGCCGACCCCGAGTCGGGCCCGCAGGCGGTCGAAGAAACACGTCATTCCTGCGATCCCGCGTTCCGGCACGGGGTCGTCGTCGGCTTCGACGGCTCGACCTCCAGCGAACGAGCCCTCGCCTACGCCATCGGCATGGCCCGAAGATCGGGCTCCGGCCTGATCATCGTCCATGTCGCCAACCGGCTGCCGACCACCGTCTGGGCAGGCTGCGAGCCGCCCGTCTTCGTCGATGTGCCCGATCACCGGACCGAGGTCCTCGGCCTGGAGCTCGCCTGCGCGGACTACCTCACCGAGGTCCCGTGGGTGCTCGTCGAGCGCGGCGGGGACATCTGCCACGAGCTGGAGGAGGTCGGCCGCGAGTACTCGGCCGACGCGATCGTGGTGGGCTCGACCCAGGGCATCGTCGGCCGGATCTTCGGCTCGGTGGCGGGCCGGCTGGCGCGGCGCGCACAGCGCCCGGTCGTCGTCATCCCGTAGCGGCCCCTCGCGCTCCCCCCGTTCCCCTCGCTCTCCCTCGCTCGTTCGAGTGCACCCGTCCGACCGTCCTCTGGGTTCTCCGGGGCGGCCGGTCCCGTTCCGGACGCCCGGTACGGCGCATGGCGTCAACTCGACTACCAAAACAGGGGGGTGAAACAAACCGCCAAGCCGAAAACGTGGATTGTGCGGTTGTGAGGGGTGCATAAGAGCCGCTGGGAAATGGTGTGATTGCATGCGAACAGGTCCCGCGGCGGCCCCCGCCTCGGTTGATGGACGGAAGCGGCCCCGCACCCCCGCTCGGTCTGGGGGTGCGGGGCCGTTCGCGGCCGGGGCGGCGGCGCGGCTACTCGACGGTGACGGACTTCGCCAGGTTGCGCGGCTTGTCGATGTCCCGGCCCATGGCCAGTGCCGTGTGGTAGGCGAAGAGCTGGAGCGGGATGCCCATCAGGATCGGGTCCAGCTCGTTCTCGTTCTTCGGTACGACGATGGTGTGGTCGGCCTTGTCCTGCGCCTGGTGCGCGATGGCGAGGATGCGGCCGCTGCGGGCCTTGATCTCCTCCATCGCGGCGCGGTTCTTCTCCAGCAGGTCGTCGTCCGGCACGATCGCCACGGTCGGCATCGCGGGCTCGATCAGCGCGAGCGGCCCGTGCTTCAGCTCGGAGGCCGGATAGGCCTCCGCGTGGATGTACGAGACCTCCTTGAGCTTCAGCGAGGCCTCGCGGGCGACGGGGTAGCCGCGCACCCGGCCGATGAACATCATCGACTTCGCGTCCGCGTACTCCGCGGCCAGCTTCTTGATCTCGTCCTCGGTCTCCAGGATCTCGCTGATCTGGCCGGGCAGCTTGCGCAGGCCCTCGATGATCCGCTTGCCGTCGGCGACCGACAGGTCCCGGATGCGGCCCAGGTGCAGGGCGAGCAGCGCGAACGCGACGACGGTGTTGGTGAAGCACTTCGTCGAGACGACACACACCTCGGGACCGGCGTGCACGTACGTACCGCCGTCCGCCTCCCGGGCGATCGCGGACCCGACCACGTTGACCACCCCGAGCACCCGCGCGCCCTTGCGCTTGAGCTCCTGGACGGCCGCCAGCACGTCGTACGTCTCGCCCGACTGGGAGACCGCGACGTACAGCGTGTCGGGGTCCACCACCGGGTTGCGGTAACGGAACTCGGAGGCCGGCTCGGCGTCCGCGGGGATGCGGGCCAGCTCCTCGATCAGCTGGGCGCCGATCTGGCCCGCGTGGTACGAGGTGCCGCAGCCGAGGATCTTGATCCGGCGGACCCCGCGCGCCTCCCGGGCGTCCAGGTTGAGGCCGCCCAGGTGCACGGTGGCGAACCGGTCGTCGATCCGGCCGCGCAGCACCCGGTCGACCGCCTCTGCCTGCTCCGAGATCTCCTTGTGCATGTACGTGTCGTGGCCGCCCATGTCGTACGACTCGGCCTCCCACTCCACGGTGGTCGGCGTGGCCGTCGTGGTCGAGCCCTCCGTCGTGTACGTACGGAAGTCGTCGGCCTTGAGGGTGGCCATCTCGCCGTCGTCGAGGGTGACGACCTGGCGGGTGTGGGTGACCAGGGCGGCGACGTCGGAGGCGACGAACATCTCCTTCTCGCCGATGCCGAGGACGACCGGGGAGCCGTTGCGGGCGACGACGATGCGGTCGTTGAAGTCCGCGTGCATCACGGCGATGCCGTACGTGCCCTCGATGGAGCGCAGGGCCTCGCGGACTTTCTCCTCCAGGGTGTCCGCCTCCGAGCGGGCGATCAGGTGGACCAGCACCTCGGTGTCGGTCTCGGAGAGGAAGACGACGCCCTCCGCTTCGAGCCGGGGGCGCAGTTCGGAGGCGTTG
This sequence comes from Streptomyces sp. NPDC104307, assembly GCF_055584045.1. NCBI lineage: Bacteria > Bacillati > Actinomycetota > Actinomycetes > Kitasatosporales > Streptomycetaceae > Streptomyces > Streptomyces sp. NPDC104307. Next base: position 462,528 of record NZ_JBVJMU010000002.1, on the reverse strand, counting down.
TCGATGATCCCGTTGTGGACGACGGCCACCTTGCCGCCGGCGTCCAGGTGCGGGTGGGCGTTCTCGTCGCTCGGGGCGCCGTGGGTGGCCCAGCGGGTGTGGGCGATACCGGTGGTGCCGGTGAACCGCTTGGGGACCCGGGCCTCCAGCTCGCGGACCCGGCCCTTGGCCTTGACCATCTTCAGCGTGGCGGGCTTACCGGCCGCCGGCTTGCCGGTGATCACGATGCCCGCGGAGTCGTAACCCCGGTACTCCAGCCGCTGCAGTCCCTCCAGCAGCAGCGGAGCCACGTCACGCTTTCCGATATAACCGACGATTCCGCACATGGCGTCCCTGCCCCTCCGTCAATCCATCGACGTACAAGTAGACGTACACGTAAGACGTGCAAGTAAGTGGTTGCCCGGTACCGGGCAGGTCTCAGCCGTAGACGATGCGGCGCAGCTGGCGGAGCGACAGCTCCGGCGGTGCGACCGCCCGGTGCGGCAGTTCGGCCGCGATCCGTTCGAAGATCTCCGCGTTGACCAGGCCACCGGACTGCAGTTCGCGGTGGCGGCGGCGGACGAAGTCCTCGGTCGTCTCGTCGAAGTACGCCAGCACGTCGAGGATCACCCGGGAGGCCTCGCCGCGCTGGAGCGCGGTGCTGCGCACCAGGTGGTCAATGAGGTCGTCATACGACGAGCGGCGTTCGAGCACTCGTCGATACTGCGATGGAAGGGGCTCCAGCGCAACAATTCTGCCCGATATCGGGCAGGACTCGGGGCGAGTGGCCCTGGTTCTGTGGTCAGTGCAGGTTTCGGGTGGGTCCGGCCGACGGGCTGTGACACCCGCTCGTCCGTGTGACGGACGGGGCCGCCGGGATGAATTCGGCCATAAGCCGCAGTACGTCGGCCACGTTCCGGCACGGGCAACGCGCGGAAGTGGTCTACACCTTGACCATCCATTGGGTAAGCGGTACGCATGGCGACGGTTCGGTCGGTCAGGAGATCCGCAGATGTGACCCCGTAGAAAGGGACCCGGCTTGTGAGACTGCACACCGCGCGGCGCAGTGCTCTTCCCCATGCTCTACCCCGACTTCTCGGCTCGCTGCTGCTCATCGGCGCGGCCGGTGTCTCCACCGCGTGCGCGGCGCCCACGGCGTCCGCGGCGGGCAGCGAGGCGGTCCTGGCGCCGAGACCCCTCGGCCAGCTCGTGCCCGTCCCCGCCTCCGTACGACCGGGCGGCTCCCCGTACTCCCTGAATGACGGCACCCGGATCCGGGTCGACGGCTCGTCCGGCGAGGCCCGCAGGATCGGCGAGTACCTGGCGGGCGTGCTGCGCCCGTCCACGGGTTACGCCCTGCCGGTCACCACCAAGGGCGGCGCCGACGGCATCCGGCTCCGGCTCGGCTCCAGCGACAGCAAGCTCGGCGCGGAGGGGTACGCGCTGACCTCCGGGCGGGGCTCCGTCACCATCACCGCCCGGAAGCCGGCAGGGCTCTTCCACGGCGTCCAGACGCTGCGTCAGCTGCTGCCGGCCCGGATCGAGTCGGACAGCCGCCAGAAGGGGCCCTGGAGCGTCGCGGGCGGCACCGTGACCGACACGCCGCGCTACGGCTACCGGGGCGCGATGCTCGACGTCTCGCGGCACTTCTTCTCGGTCACCGAGGTCAAGCGGTACATCGACCAGCTCGCCCTGTACAAGATCAACACGTTCCACCTGCACCTCTCCGACGACCAGGGCTGGCGGATCGCCATCGACTCCTGGCCGAAGCTGGCCACGTACGGCGGCTCGACGGAGGTCGGCGGCGGGACCGGCGGCTACTACACCAAGAGCCAGTACAAGGAGATCGTGAACTACGCGGCCTCCCGCTACCTGGAGGTGGTGCCGGAGATCGACATGCCGAGCCACACCAACGCGGCGCTCGCCTCGTACGCCCAGCTGAACTGCGACGGCGTCGCGCCGCCGCTCTACACGGGCATCGAGGTCGGCTTCAGCTCGCTGTGCGCGGGCAAGGACGTCACGTACGACTTCATCGACGACGTCATCGGCGAAGTGGCCGCGCTGACCCCCGGCAGGTACCTCCACATCGGCGGTGACGAGGCGCACTCCACCAGCCACGAGGACTACGCCAAGATCATGAACCACGCGCAGGCCACCGTCGGCAAGCACGGCAAGACCGTGATGGGCTGGCACCAGATCACCGGGGCCACGCCGGTCAAGGGCGCGGTCGCCCAGTACTGGGGCTACGACAAGACGTCCGCCGCGGACCGGCAGCAGGTGGTGGACGCCGCGAAGAACGGCACCAGGCTGGTGCTGTCGCCGGCCGACCGGGTGTACCTGGACATGAAGTACAACGACCAGACCGTACTGGGCCTGAAGTGGGCCGGTCTGGTCGAGGTCCAGCGCTCCTACGACTGGGACCCGGCGACGTATCTCGCCGGTGCTCCGGCGGACGCGGTGCTGGGCGTCGAGGCGCCGATCTGGGCGGAGACCCTGACGGACAGCGACGACATCGACGCGATGGCGTTCCCGCGGCTGCCCGGGGCGGCGGAGCTGGGCTGGTCCCCGGCGGCGACGCACGACTGGGACACGTACAAGCTGCGGCTGGCGGCGCTCGGCCCGAGGTTCACCGCGATGGGCATCGACTACTACCGGTCGCCGCAGGTGCCGTGGCCGGCGGAGCCGGCTTCGGCGGGCTGACCTGAGGTGACGGGCCGCCGTCCGGCGGTGGAGGCGCTGTCCTCCATCGCCGGACGGCTGAAACCCTCGGACCTGCTGTCGACCGGAGCGCCTGGTTCCGGCGTCAGGCGGCCTTCTTGGCGTCCTCGATGGCCTTCGCGAGGTCTTCGAGGATCGGTGCGCACTTGTCGTAGCTGTAGATCGGCTCCGCGGTACGGGGGATGACCTGGCCGGCCTTGACGGCGGGCAGCTGCGTCCAGGTCGGCTTGGAGGTCAGGGCGCCGGGCTGGAGCGCCGAGGACCGGTTGTCCATCATGATGATGTCGGCCTGGTACTTGTCGACGTTCTCCCAGCTCAGCTCCTCGAAGAAGCCGGCCGAGTTCACCTTCGGCTCGACGAACTTCACGCCCAGCTCCTGGAAGTACAGGGTGTCGGCGGCGGTCTTCGCGAGCGTGACGTAGAAGAGGTCCTGGCTGGCCGAGCCGATCATGACCTTGATGTCCGGCTTGGACTTCGCGGCGGCGCGCAGCCGGGCCGCCGCCTTCTCGAAGCGGGCCTTGGCGTCCGTGACCGCCTTGGCCTTGAGGTCGGCGCCGAGCGACGCGGCGAGGTCCTCGTGGCGCTGGATGGCCTTCGGGATGGTGGTCTGGGCGGCCCACAGGGCGACGCTCGGGGCCAGCTTGAGGATCTTGTCCTTGGACTGGTCCGGCACGTACCAGAGGGCGTCCTTCTCCCACATCGCGGTGACCAGCAGCTCCGGGCCGAGCGCCGCGTACTTCTCGACGTTGAACTCGCCCCAGACGTTGCCGAGGATCTCGACCTTGCTGACGTCCAGGTCACCGGCCTGCACATCGGCCTTGCCGTCCTTGGCCTTCGTCGGACCGAAGACGGCCTTGACCTCGACGCCGTAGTCGTGGAGCGCGGCGGCGACACCGGTGAAGGCGACGATGTTCTTCGGGACGGACTTGGCCTCCGCGGTCTTCCCCCGGTCGTCCTTGAAGCTCCACGGCCCGGCGTCGGCGCTCTTGGAGCCGCCGGAACCCGCGTCCTTCCCGTCGCTGTCGCCGCAGGCGGCGAGGACGGCGCCGAGACCTACGGCGCCGCCCATGGCCAGCAGGCCACGGCGGGTGGGGCGGGACGGTCGGGTTGTGCGCATGACGGAATCCGCTTTCGTACGAGCCGGAGGCCGGCCGGTGACAGGTTCGAGCGAAGGTAAGCCTAACCTCATGAATTGTCGAACCTGCCGACGCCCCTGCCGACGCCCTCGCTCACGGAAGATCTGTCGGAGGCGTCAGGAGAGCCCGTTCCAGCCCCAGCGGGGAGTCGGGCCCGGAGCGCCCAGATCGTCGTCCGCGTCCCCGGCGGAGACATCGCGAGCGATCTTGGTGCCCCAGTCGAAGTACTCGATGACGCGTAGGCGCAGGAGCTCGTCGTCCGGGAGTTCCTTGTCGACGGCGGTCCTCATCACCTCCATCCAGCGCAGACGCTGCCCCTCGGTGATCCGCAGGCCGAGGTGGGAGCGCAGCAGGGCCTGGTGTCCGCCGAGCCGGTCGGTGTAGTCGGCGGGGCCGCCGAAGACCTCGGCGAGCCAGACGGCGACGTGCTCGATGTGCGTGGCGGAGAAGTCCGCGAAGACCGGTGCGAGCAGGGGATCGGCGAGGACGTGTTCGTAGAAGGTGTTGCTGAGCCGTCGGAGCGCGTCGATCCCGCCGACGGCATCGGCCAGGGTCTGGGAACGCTCGGTCATGACTGCCCTCCCGCAGCGGAGGTCACGGCTGTCTGTTCGTAGTGCTTCATCTCTTCGATGTCCCCGATGTACGGCCGTATCTCTGCGAGGAACGGGGGGAAGTGCGGGCCGTGACGGAAGCCCTGTTCGTGTTCCGCCACGGAGGTCCACACGATGCGCAATATGTAGCGCTCAGGCTCTTCGATGCCATGAGCGAGCTCATATCCCTGACACTGGGGAGCAAGATCTAATTGCTGCGAGGCTGTCGTGTAGGCATCCTCGAACTCGCCTCGGCGTGCCGCATCGGTTATCCGGTAGCGGATGTACTCGACGATCAAGGCCTTCTCCTCATCCTCTTCACGTAAGCGCAACTTGATGCCAGGGCCGTGACGTTCGCGGCAGGAACAACCTACGGCCCGAACTCAGTGCGTGCCACGCCTACTTGGGGGTGTGGCACGAGGGTCGGCGCGAGCAGCCCCCCGTTCACCCGCCGAACAATTCCCGGCACCCGTCGAGCCCCTCCACCGCGACCTCGACTCTGCGGTGCTCCTCCCACCGGCCGCGCTCCAGCCGCAGCCGTTGCAGCGTGACGGGCGCACCCCGCAGGGCGGCGGTCTCCAGCCCGTCCGGGAGGTAGCCGAGCCGCCGCGAGACACCGAGCGAGCGCGGGTTGTCCGTCATCGCGGACGAGACCGCCGTACGGGCCCCGAGCCCGGCGAAGGCGAGATGGAGCGCGGCGCCCCGCATCTCGGTGCCGATGCCCCGCCCCTGGTACCCGAGCCCCAGCCAGGACCCGGTGCTCACCTCACCGGTCACCGCGAAGTCCCTCGCCATCACGTCCTGCCGCCCGACCACCCGGCCCTCGTGCAGCACCGCGAGGCTCAACGACCAGTCACGCTCCGCCCAGTTGGCGACGGATGCCAGCACGTGCTGGAACACCGCCCGGCCGCGCTCGGCGGGCGAACCGTCGGTCCAGGGGACGGTGAACGGCATGGTGTCCGGGTCATGCACCCCGTCGGCGGCGACCGAGGCCAGCTCGTCCAGCAGCTCCAGGTCCGGAAGGCGCAGCTCCAGACGGGGGGTGCGGACGCGGAGCCCGTACAGGGGCCAGTGGTGCGGTTTCATGGTCGAACCCTGCCGGGGCGGGGTGGCCGGTGTCGAACGAATTGCCTGGCAGCGGGTGCGGCGGGCGGCGGGTCATGATCCGGGGGCTCGGCTGTCGAGGGGCTGGAGTCGCACCATGGCGATGTCCGGGCACACCTTGGCGATGGAGCCGAAATCGTCGTCCACATGAAGCACGGTGAGCCGGTGCTGTCGCGCTGTCAGAGCGATCAGGATGTCGATGGGCGAGGGGCCCCGGTGATGGCCGATCCGCACCAGCTCGCGCTGGACGTCGATGACCCTCGGCCAGGGGTCTTCGAGGGCCGGTACCCAGCCGAAGGTCTGGCCGAGCATCGTGAAGAAGGGTTCGTGATCGCGGTCCGCGCGGAGAGCCGGCATGAGTTCGGCCTCGACGGGCGGACACAGGGACACGAGCCCCTGGGAGATCCGTTGCGGCCATGGGTCCCCGACCTGCTTGCGGAGCAGTCGCCAGACCGCGGAGGTGTCGGCGAGGTACCTCACAGGCCGGTGCGCTCCCGCTCTTCGAGGACGTCGAAGTCCAGGAACTGGTCGGCGTTGTCCTGGAGCCATCGAAGCGCACGCGCCCTGTCGTCCGCGCTGACCGCGGCGGCTATCGTCAGCGCGCGGTTGATCGTCTCCCGCTTGGTGGACGTGCCGAGCTGCTGCTGGGCGAAGGCGAGCATCTGATCATCGACGTCCACGAGGGTCTTGGACACGGGGGCCTCCCGAATGCGCGGTCGATATACTCTCTGGATCAGTATATACAAGCGGCCCCGTCGGCGTCGGCTTCGCCCGCGACGAGCCGGCTCGTGAAGCCCGCCCGCAGCAGCCGCTCGTACGCGGCGGCCACCTCGCCGGGGACCGGATCGGCGGCCATGAAGCCCTGGGCCGGGTAGATGAGCAGCCGCTGCAAGGCGCCGACCAGCATGTCGATGACCATGCGGTCGTCCTGGATGGAGGCCAGGTACTCCTCGAACGTGATCGGTTCCGACGCGCTCACGAATTCGACGCCCGGCCACAGCTTGCGCGCCGTGGCGTGGGCGCGTCGTTCCTCGTACGGCTTGCTGATCAGCAGGACGGACGAGACCGTGACACCTGCCTCTTCGAGCAGCGCCCGGGAGAACCGGATGTTCTCGCCCGTGTTGCGGGCGCGCGGCTCTACGAGCACGGCGCTGTCGGGGACGCCGAGTTCGAGTGCCCGCTCCCGATAGTGCACGGCCTCGCCCCGGGGCATCCGATCACGCGTGGTGCGGCTGGTGGCGCCGGTGAAGACGATGAGAGGCGTCATGCCGCGCCGATAGAGACCCACGGCGGTGTCCGCGACCCCGAGGTCGTGGCTCCCGAGGCCGATCGCCGCCGAGCAGGGGCGCGGGTCGTGGTGCAGCAGGTGGTGGTCCCAGAGGAGTTGGGCGTCGGACCGCACCTTGGTGGGGATCACCGTGGCTCGCTTTCGGTTCGCCCCGAGCGCCGGCCATTCATCTCAGCCGCTGTCCGTCGTGAGCGCGCACGGGCGGTGTGGTGCTTTCGAGCGCGTCGAGTACGCGCACGGCGTACGCCTCGGCCATTCGGCTCCGGACTTCCTCGCGAGTGAACCAGCGGACCTCGGACGTCTCGGCCGAGGTCTGCTCCTCGCCTCCGATCGGACGGCACAGGAAGACCAGCGCCACGATCGCGCGCTCCATGTTCTTGTATACGCCGCTCAGGCGCACGGGGTCGACCTTGACCCCGGTCTCCTCCAGTACCTCGCGGCAGACGCCGTCCTCCGGCCGCTCGTCGAGCTCCAGCACGCCACCCGGGGCCTCCCACGCTCCGTTGTCGGCCCGGCGGATCACCAGTACGCGGCCGTCCTCGCGGACGACGACGCCGGCCACGGAGACCGAGTGCAGCGACATGCGGATACCTTCCTGGGTAGCGTACTTATGTAGAGGAGCATAGGAGGGAAGGAACAGTATGGCGACCACGGCTCCCAGAGACTCCGGCAAGCCCCGCTACCTGCAGATCGCCGGCGATCTGGCGCAGCAGATCAGGTCCGGGGTGATGGCGCCGGGAGACAAGGTGCCCAGCGAATCGGTGCTGATGGCCCGTTACGCGGTTTCGCAGGGGACGGCCCGCAAGGCGGTGGCCGAACTGCGGCCGATGGGCCTGATCGATACGCATCACGGCAAGGGCTCGTTCGTGAAGAGCCGGCCGCCAGTGCTCCGTAAGTCCTCCGACCGGTTCCGCCGTTCACACCGCAGGGCGGGTAAGGCCGCATACCTCACCGAAGCCGAACAGGCGGGCAGGGCACCTGCGGTGGCGGTTCTCTTCATCGGCCCGGTGGAAGCGCCCAGTGATATTTCGGAACGGCTGGACCTGCCCCCGGGGAGTCAGGTCCTTGCGCGCCGCCGTCTGTATCTCAGTGACGGGACGCCCACGGAGGTGGCGGTCTCCTATCTGCCGTGGGACCTCGCGAAGGATATTCCGGAACTGTTCGCGGAGAACCCTGGTGGCGGTGGCATCTACGCGCGGCTTGAGGACCACGGTCACACGTTGACGGAGTTCACCGAGACGGTGCGTGCCCGCCTTGCCACCAAGGAGGAGACCGTGGCGCTGAGTCTGAGCCCCGGTTCGCCCGTCCTCCACCTCACCCGGAGCGCTCAAGCGGAGTCGGGTCGCGTCGTGGAGGTGTGCGACACCGTCATGGCGGCGGACCAGTTTGTACTCGACTACCGCATTCCGGCTGGAGAGTGATGGGCAGTCAATGACCGGGGCCGCCCGACGGTCCGGTCACTGCCTCGCTTGACTCATGTGCAGGAGTTGGGCATTCTTGAAGACGCAACTCATATACATGAGTGCAGGAGTTAAGGGTGTGCGATTCAGTGCTCGTGGAGCGCGTACTTCGCGGGCTGAAAGGGATGGGCGAATGGCAAGCGGCAGCAAGGGGCGGCGAGCTCTGTCCCGACTGACGAACGAGTTCGGTACGGACGGTGTCCTCATCGTCCCGAAGTCCGGTATCGATGCGGAAGGCGCCGACCTCGTGCCCGGCGCCGCCCTTCGCTGGCCGCCGTGCGAGTGCGGGCACTCGCTGTGCCCCGACTACGTGGTTCCAGGGGGCGAGGGGTGAAGGTTCAGCCGGGGCCTTCCGGGATACGGATGGGGCGGGCCCGGCACCCGGGCCCGCCCCATCCGTCTGTCGCCTCCCGGCTCAGCCCGGCAGCCCCAGCTCCCGCGCGATCAGCATGCGCTGGACCTCGCTGGTGCCCTCGCCGATCTCCAGGATCTTGGAGTCGCGCCACATCCGGGCCACCGGGTACTCGTTCATGAAGCCGTAGCCGCCGTGGATCTGGGTCGCCTCGCGGGCGTTGTCCACCGCGACGGTCGAGGAGTACAGCTTGGCGATCGCCGCCTCCTTCTTGAACGGCTCGTCCGCCAGCAGCCGGGAGGCCGCGTCGCGCCAGCCGATGCGGGCCATGTGGGCGCGCATCTCCATGTCCGCGATCTTGAACTGGATCGCCTGGTTGGCGCCGATCGGCTTTCCGAAGGCGTGCCGCTCGGCGGCGTACTTCACCGACTCGTCCACACAGCCCTGTGCCAGGCCCGTCGACAGGGCCGCGATGGCGATCCGGCCCTCGTCCAGGATCCGCAGGAACTGCGCGTAGCCGCGGCCCTCCTCGCCCAGGAGGTTCGCCGCCGGGACGCGGACGTCGGAGAAGGACAGCTCGCGGGTGTCCGAGGCGTTCCAGCCGACCTTGGAGTACGGGGCGGCGACCGTGAAGCCGGGGGTGCCGGACGGGACGATGATCGCGGAGATGCGGGGGCGGCCGTCCTCCTTGCGGCCTGTCACCGCCGTGACCGTCACCAACTCGGTGATGTCCGTACCGGAGTTGGTGATGAAGCACTTGGAGCCGTTGATCACCCACTCGTCGCTGGACTCGTCCAGCACCGCCGTAGTCCGGGTGCCGCCCGCGTCGGAGCCGCCGTCCGGCTCGGTCAGGCCGAACGCGCCGAGCGCCTCGCCCGCGCAGAGCCTCGGCAGCCACTGCCGCTTCTGCTCCTCCGTGCCGAAGCGGAAGACCGGCATCGCGCCCAGCGAGACCCCGGCCTCCAGGGTGATCGCCACCGACGAGTCGACCCGGGCCAGCTCCTCCAGCGCGATCCCGAGCGCGAGGTAGTCGCCGCCCATCCCGCCGTACTCCTCCGGGAACGGCAGCCCGAACAGGCCCATCCGCCCCATCTCCCGCACGATCTCGTACGGGAACTCATGGCGCTCGTAGAAGTCACCGATCTTCGGCGCGATGACGTCGTGCGCGAACTCCTCTACGGTGCGGCGCAGTTCTTCGTGCTCGGCGGTCAGCCGGTGGTCCAGGGACATGGGGGTCATTGCTCCTTGTGGGACAGGGCGCGGACGGTGCGGGACGGGCTGGGTCGGCCCAGTTGTTCGGCGAGCCACACGCTGGTGGCGGTGAGCCCGTCGAGGTCGACGCCGGTCTCGATGCCGAGGCCGTCGAGCATCCAGACCAGGTCCTCGGTGGCGAGGTTCCCGGTCGCGCTCTTCGCGTACGGGCAGCCGCCGAGGCCGCCCGCGGAGGCGTCCACGGTGGTGACGCCGTGCCGGAGGGCGGCCAGGGTGTTGGAGAGGGCCTGCCCGTACGTGTCGTGGAAGTGCACCCCGATCGTGGCGGTGGGTACCCCCGCCGCGTTCAGCGCCGACAGCAGGGTCTGTACGTGGCCGGGCGTCGCGACGCCGATCGTGTCGCCGAGCGAGAGCTCGTCGCAACCGAGGTCCAGCAGCGCCCTGGCCACCCGGACGACCTGGGAGACCGGTACGGCCCCCTCCCACGGGTCGCCGAAGCACATCGACAGGTAGCCGCGCACATGCACCCGGTCCGCCTTGGCGCGGGCCACCACGGGCTCGAACATGGCGAGCGACTCGTCGATCGTGCGGTTCAGGTTGCGGGACGCGAACTCTTCCGTCGCGGAGCCGAAGACGGCGATCCGGCGGGCGCCGAGCGCGAGTGCCCGGTCCAGCCCCCGTTCGTTCGGCACCAGGACGGGGAGTGCCACGTCACCCACGTCCGCGATGTCGCCCAGCATCGGGAAGAGCTGTTCCGCGTCTGCCAGTTGGGGTACCCACTTGGGGTGGACGAAGCTCGTCGCCTCGATCGTGGAGAGCCCGGCGACCGCGAGCCGGCGGATGAACTCCGCCTTCACCTCGGTCGGTACGACGCCCTTCTCGTTCTGGAGGCCGTCGCGGGCACCGACCTCGTGGATCCGGATCCGGGCGGGCAGGCCCGGATCGGGGACCGTCATCGGCAGGGTGCGGGTGGTCGTCGTCATGCTTCCTCCCCGGCGGCGGCCACGGGGGTGACCACGGCGAGTACCTGGTCCATCGCGACCGTGGTCCCGGCCGTGACGTCGAGTTCGGTGACGGTGCCGGCGTGCGGGGCCGAGATGACGTGCTCCATCTTCATCGCCTCCACGACGAGGAGGCTCTGCCCGGCCGCGACCTCGTCCCCGACGGCCACCTTCACCACGGTGACGGTGCCGGGCATCGGTGCGGCCAGGGTGTCGGCCCCGGAGCGGCCGGCGCCGGTCAGCGACGCCTCCACCGGGTCGTGGTCCCGGACGTGCCAGGTGTCGCCGTCGCGGCCGAACCAGCGGCCGTCCGGGGACGCGGCGTGGGCGAACGCGTGGGTGACACCGGCCAGTTCGAGGGTGACCCGGCGTTCGTCCGCCGTGATGATCCTGGCCGTCTCCGCGCTGCCGGGCAGCGGGCCCAGTGGACCGCAGCTGCCCGAGTCGGGGGCCGGCGGCCGCGCGCCCTCGCCGATGTGGCCGAAGGTCACCTCGGTGGCCGCGCCGCACGGACGCAGGCCCACCTGCACCGGTTCGTGGCCGGGGATGTGGAAGTGGTGCGGCGTCCGCGCCGGGGTGCCGCCCAGGCGCCAGCCGTCTCCGGCCGAGAACGGGTCGGTCCAGGTGCGCGGCCCCGGGGCGGGGGCGGGGGAGTGCTGCCGCAGCAGTGCGGCGGCCGCGTACACCTCCTCCGGCACCCCGTCCGGCACCAGCGTGTCCACCTCGCGCTCCACCAGACCGGTGTCCAGGTCGCCGGCCACCACCGCCGGGTGGCCGAGGAGGCGGCGCAGGAAGCCCGCGTTGGTCGGGACGCCGAGGACCACCGTGTCCGCGAGCGCCGCTCGCAGCCGGCGCAGGGCCGTGGCCCGGTCGGGGCCGTACGCGATCACCTTGGACAGCATCGGGTCGTACAGGCTGCCGACCTCGCCGCCCTCACCGAGCCCCGAGTCCGTCCGCACCCCGCCGCCCTGCGGCTCGTCCAGCGCCAGCACCGTGCCGCCCGAGGGGAGGAAGCCCCGGGCCGGGTCCTCGGCGCAGACCCGGGCCTCGACCGCGTGCCCGGTGAGGGTGATATCGGCCTGGGCGTAAGGGAGTTGTTCGCCCGATGCGACGCGCAGCTGCCATTCCACCAGGTCCAGGCCGGTGATCAGCTCGGTCACCGGGTGTTCCACCTGGAGGCGGGTGTTCATCTCCATGAAGCAGTACGCGGCCGGGTCGCCGCCCGGCACGATGAACTCCACCGTGCCCGCGCCGACATAGCCGCAGGAGCGGGCCGCCCGCACGGCGGCCTCGCCCATTGCCGCGCGGGTGGCCTCGTCGAGCAGGACCGAGGGTGCCTCCTCGATGATCTTCTGGTGGCGGCGCTGGAGCGAGCACTCGCGCTCACCGAGGTGTACGACGTTGCCATGCCCGTCCGCCAGGACCTGGATCTCGATGTGGCGCGGCCGGTCGATCCACCGCTCCACGAGCAGGGTGTCGTCCCCGAAGGAGGCGCGCGCCTCGCGCCGGGCCGCCGCGATCTCCTCGGTGAGCAGCACAGCGTCGTGGACCAGCCGCATGCCCTTGCCGCCGCCGCCCGCCGAGGGCTTCAGCAGCACCGGCATGCCGATTTCGCGCGCCGCGTCGGCCAGTTGGCCATCGGTCAGGGCGCTTCCGGTGGAGCCGGGGACGACCGGGACGCCGGCCGCCGCGACCGTCTCCTTGGCCCGGATCTTGTCGCCCATCAGCGCGATGGCGGCGGCGGGCGGCCCGATGAAGACGAGGCCCGCGTCCGCGCACGCCTGGGCGAAGCCCGCGTTCTCCGCGAGGAAGCCGTAGCCGGGGTGGACGGCCTGCGCGCCGCTGCGGCGGGCCGCCTCAAGGAGCCGGTCCACGCTCAGGTAGCTCTCGGACGCCGGGGCGGGGCCGATCCGTACCGCCGTATCCGCCTCCCGTACGTGCCGGGCGTCCGCGTCCGCGTCGCTGAATACGGCGACCGAGCGCACTCCCAGCTCGCGCAGTGTCCGGATGACCCGGACCGCGATCTCGCCGCGGTTGGCGACGAGAACGGTGTCGAACATCGTCATCTGTTCCTCACATCCGGAAGACGCCGAAGGCGGCATCGTTCAGGGGAGCGTTGGCGCAGGCGGTCAGGGCCAGCCCCAGCACCTGCCGGGTCTCCATCGGGTCGATCACACCGTCGTCCCAGAGCCGGGCGGTGGCGTAGTACGCGTTGCCCTGGGTCTCGTACTGCTCGCGGATCGGGGCCTTGAAGGACTCCTCGTCCTCTGCGCTCCAGTCGTCGCCCAGCTGGTCGCGCTTGACCGTGGCGAGGACGGACGCGGCCTGCTCGCCGCCCATGACGGAGATCTTCGCGTTGGGCCACATCCACAGGAAGCGGGGGGAGTAGGCCCGGCCGCACATCGAGTAGTTGCCCGCGCCGTAGGAGCCGCCGACCACCACGGTCAGCTTCGGGACCCGGGTGCAGGCGACGGCGGTGACCATCTTCGCGCCGTGCTTGGCGATGCCGCCGGCCTCGTAGTCGCGGCCGACCATGAAGCCGGAGATGTTCTGCAGGAAGACCAGCGGGATGCCGCGCTGGTCGCACAGCTCGATGAAGTGCGCGCCCTTCTGGGCGGACTCGGAGAACAGGATGCCGTTGTTGGCGACGATCCCGACCGGATGGCCGTGGATGTGCGCGAAGCCGGTGATCAGCGTCGTCCCGTACTCGGCCTTGAACTCCGCGAACCGCGATCCGTCGACGACCCGGGCGATCACCTCCCGTACGTCGTACGGGGTGCGGGAGTCGACCGGGACGGCCCCGTACAGACCGGCGGGGTCCACCTCCGGCTCGTCGGCCGGCCGCACGGACCAGGGCAGCGGGCCCCGGTCCGGCAGGGTGGCCACGATGTTCCGCACGATCCGCAGCGCGTGCGCGTCGTCCTCCGCGAGGTGGTCGGTGACCCCGGACGTGCGGGAGTGGACCTCGCCGCCGCCCAGCTCCTCCGCCGTCACGACCTCGCCGGTCGCCGCCTTCACCAGCGGCGGCCCGCCCAGGAAGATCGTGCCCTGGTTCCGGACGATCACGGCCTCGTCGCTCATCGCGGGGACGTACGCCCCACCCGCCGTGCAGGAGCCGAGCACCGCCGCGATCTGCGGGATGCCGGCGCCTGACATCCGGGCCTGGTTGTAGAAGATCCGCCCGAAGTGCTCCCGGTCCGGGAACACCTCGTCCTGCATCGGCAGGAAGGCGCCTCCCGAATCCACCAGGTACAGGCAGGGGAGCCGGTTCTCCAGCGCCACCTCCTGGGCCCGCAGATGCTTCTTCACGGTCATCGGGTAGTACGTGCCGCCCTTGACGGTCGCGTCATTGGCGACGATCACGCACTCCCGGCCGCTGACCCGGCCGATTCCGGCGATCACCCCGGCGGCGGGTGCCGCGCCCCCGTACAGCCCCTCGGCCGCCAGCGGGGCCAGCTCCAGGAAGGGTGAGCCCGGGTCGAGCAGGGTGTCCACCCGCTCCCGGGGCAGCAGCTTGCCGCGCGCCACATGCCGGGCGCGGGCCTTCTCACCCCCGCCGAGCCTGGCCGTGGCGAGCCGCTTGCGCAGCTCGTCGGTGAGCGCGTGATGCGCCGCCTCGTTGGCCTGCCAGGCCTCGGAGGCGGGATCGGCCGCGCTCGCCAGCACCGGTGCCTGCTGCATGCTGTCGAGCCCCCTTGCCCGTACCGCTGTGTTAGTGAGCGTTAACGTCAGCCACAGGTTAACGACCGCTAACGCGCCTGTCTAGAATGATTGGTCATGAGCACCCATGCCGCCGCCCGCGTCGCGGCTCCCACCCGCCGTGAGCAGATCCTCAAGGAGGCCGCGCGCCTCTTTGCCGAGCGCGGCTTCCACGGCGTCGGTGTCGACGAGATAGGCGCCGCAGTCGGTATCAGCGGCCCCGGCCTCTACCGCCACTTCCCCGGCAAGGACGCGATGCTCGCCGAACTGCTGGTCGGCATCAGCGAGCGGCTGCTGGCCGGCGGGGAACTGCGCGTCTCCGAGGACGCCGCCTCCCATGACGGTTCGCACGCGGCGCTGCTGGACGCGCTCATCGCGGGCCACATCGACTTCGCCCTCGACGACCGCCCCCTGATCACCCTCCACGACCGGGAGCTGGACCGGCTGCGGGACACCGACCGCAAGCGGGTGCGCCGGCTCCAGCGGCAGTACGTCGAGGTGTGGGTCGGCGTCGTCCGAGGCCTCTACCCGGACCTCCCCGAGCACGAGGCCCGCGCCGCCGTGCACGCCGTCTTCGGACTGCTGAACTCCACCCCGCACCTGGGACGTCCCGGCGCGCTGCCCGACCGTACGGATACCGCGGCGCTGCTGCACCGGCTGGCCCGGGGTGCCTTCGACGCGGCGGGCGGTGCGCGGGCCGGACGTTCCGAATAGGGGACGCCCAGCAGGCCGCAGGACGCAGGACGCCGGTCGCCGGACGCCGGAAAGCGTGAATCCGGGCCGCCGATCGCGAATCCGTGCCGAATTTTCCCCACGACTCCCATTCGCCTGAGTTGTTTCTGCCGGGTGCGGACATAGGCTTCGGAGCGGTCGGGTCCGCGCCTGATGGGGAATTGAATGAAAAACTGCCAGGTATCGATCGTCGTCCCCTGTTATAACGAGGAAGAGGCCGTCAAAGCGTTTCACCGCGCACTGGTCACCGCCCTCGAACCGACCGGGAAGAGTTTCGAGGTCTGCTATGTCGATGACGGCAGCGAGGATCTCACCCGTGCCGAACTGATCAGCCTGGCAGCCGTCGACGAACGGGTCCGGTACACCGCCTTCAGCCGTAATTTCGGCAAGGAGGCCGCCATGCTCGCCGGACTCCGCATGACCCGCGGGGACTCCGTGGTGCTCATGGACGCCGACCTCCAGCATCCGCCCGAACTCCTGCCCCGCATGATGGAGTTGAGCGGGCACGGCTATGACCAGGTGATCGCCCGGCGCGACCGCGAGGGCGAGGGAGCTCTGCGTTCGTACGCGAGCCGTTGCTACTACCGCGCCATGGGGCACTTCATGGACGTCTCTGTGGTCGACGGCGAGGGTGATTTCCGGCTGCTGTCCCGCCGTGCGGTCGACAGTGTCCTGTCGCTCCCCGAGTCCAACCGGTTCTCCAAGGGGATCTTCTCCTGGATCGGCTTCGACACCACCACCTTCACCTACCACAACGCCGAGCGGGTGGCCGGGCGCTCGAAGTGGGGCAGCAGACGGCTGCTGAACTACGGCATCGACGGACTGATCTCGTTCAACAACCGCCCCCTGCGCCTGGCCGTCTACGCCGGCCTCCTCATGGCGCTGGCCGCGATGGGGTACGCCTTGTGGATCATCGTGGAGGTGGCCCGCCACGGGGTGGGGGTCCCCGGATACGCCTCCCTGCTCACCGCCGTCGTGGCGCTCGGCGGGATCCAGCTGGCCACGCTCGGCATCGTCGGTGAGTACGTCGGCCGGATCTACTGCGAGACGAAGAACCGCCCGCACTACCTGATCCGGGAGACCAGCGAACAGCCCGCCCCCGCCGCTCCCGCCGCACCGGAGCGGCCGTTACGGGTGAGAGGCGGCGGCGCGAGCGCCTTCGGCAGCGGACGTTCGCGGACCGTGCGCCAGTTCATCACCTTCGCCATGATCGGCGTCGTCAATACCGCGGTCTATCTGAGCGTCTACGCGACACTCAACCACTGGATTCCCTATCTGTCCGCCCATGTCATCGGCTATTGCGTCAGCATTGTCGGCTCCTTCCTGCTCAACTCCTACATCACCTGCCGGACGAGTCCGACATGGCGGGCCTTCGTCCGCTTTCCGCTGTCGAGCCTCGTCAATCTCGTCCTTTCCGGGGCCCTGCTCTATGTCGGAGTGAGCCATCTGGGCATGGGGAAGAACATCGCCGCGCTGACCGCCGGAATTCTCGCCACCCCGTTCTCCTTCCTGATCGCGCGGTGGGCCATCACCTCCGGCGCGGCCGTCTCCCGGCAGCCGGAACCACTGCCCGGCGGCCGGACCGGCCGCCCCGGCGACTGACCCCGCACACAGCGGCACCGGCACGGCACCCGCACACAGCGGCCCCGCACGAAGGGAACCGGCACATCCATGACCGCGGAACCACCGGGAACGGCGGACCCCCCACCCACCGCACCGAACCCCCCACCCGCGACACCGAAGCCCCCGAGGCCCCGGCTGCCGCTCTGGGCGGCCGTGCTCACGGTGTTCCCGCTGGCCCTGCTCGCCGCGTCCTTCTGGATCGGCCGGCTGGTGCGGCCGGGCGGCGACGACTGGTGCTTCCTGCCCGTCCTGCGCGACGACGGCGTCTCCGGCATGATCGGGAAGTTCTACCTGGACGACAACGGGCGCGTCGCCAACGCCCTGATGGTCGCGCTCTACGGGGCCGGCGGCGTACCGGGCCACCAGTGGTACGCCACCCTCAGCGGACTGCTGATCCTCGCCGTGCTGTGGGCGCTGATCCCGGCCGCGCTGCACAGCGCCGGGCGGACCGCGCCGCGCGGAGTGCCGCTGCTCGTCGCGTCGATGACGGCGGTGGTGTTCTTCTTCGCCACCCCCAACACGTACAAGACGTTCTACTGGCCCGCCTCCTCCGTCTCGCACACGGTGGCCCCGGCCCTGGCCGCCGCCGCGGTCATCCCGCTGCTGCGGGCCCGGTCGCGCCGGGGGCTGATCCTCGCGCTGGGCGTCGCCGCCGTGGCCGGGCTGTTCATCGGGACCCTCTCGGAGGGGACGTCGATCGTCGCGGGCGTCCTGCTCTGCACCGTGCTGCTGCTCAGCCTCCGCTCGCGGCCAGGACCCGGCCGCGACCGCACCCGGCTCTGGTGCGGCGTCGCGCTGGCCGCCCTGGTGGCGGGGCTGGTCATCATCTACACCTCGCCGGGCTCCCGGCACCGCCGGGAGCGGTTCGGCACCGGCGCCACGTCCGTCGTCGACACCGGATCGCTGGCCGACGCGCTACGGACCTACGGCGACATCCTCGGGACCGTCCTCACCACCTGGACCTACCTCGGCGCCCTCGCCGTCGGCGTGCTGCTGGGCCTGCTGCTGCGCCGGAGCGACCCGGACACCGACGGGCCCCTGCGTAGCCGACCGCTGGTCCCGGCCCTGGCGGCGGTGGCGGCGTTCCTGGTGTCCGGGTACCTGTGCACGCTCGTCACCCTCCCGGCCTTCGAGCACAACATGATGTCGTACGGCACCCGCACCTGGAACGACTACCTCTTCCTGCTCGTGCTGCTCCTCGCCGGACTCGGCGCCCTCGGCGGCGCCGCCCTGCGCGCCCGCGCGGGGGGCACCGCCGCCGTTCCCCTCGTCACGGGGGCGGCGGCGCTGCTCTGCGCAGCGGTCTGCGTGGGGCTGTTCGTGCCGCTGACGGGCCTGGCCCACGACATGGATGTACGGGCCCGGCACTGGGACCGGCAGGACCGGTGGCTGCGCAAGGAAGTGGCCGCAGGCGCGGAGGTCCTGCCGTACGCACCGGCCTCCGTGGGCCAGATGCGCGACCCGTTCGGGAACCACGGGCGCAGCGCCTGGCCGGCCATCTGCACGGCGCGGTACTACCACCTGAAGCGGATCACCTACTCGACCCGGCCGGTCCCCGCGCCGCCACGCTGACCTGCGCCACGGGTCAACAGCCACTCGGCACGGCACACTGCGCACACCTGACGGCACAATGGGTTCATGCCGATACCCAGCCGCGCCGCCCTCGTCGAACAACTCGTCCGTACTCGTATAGCCGGAGACGTCGCCACCCCGCGCGACAACAACCTCTCCCACTACCGCAAGCTAGCCAACGGCGACCGCCACTTCTGGCTGGGCCTGGAGCTGGGCGACCGGTGGCGCGACGAGCAGGACGTGCTGGCCGTGATGGCCGAGCGGTGCGGGGTCAGCGACGACCCGGAGCACCGGTTCGGCCAGGACACCATCGACCCCGAGCTCACCGTCGCCGCCCTGGACCGGGCGGCGGCCAGGCTGCGCAAGGCGGCCGACGGCTCCGAGCGGGTGCTGTTCGCCACCGGTCACCCGGGCGGGCTCCTGGACGTCCACCGGCAGACGGCGGCCGCCCTGCGAACCGCGGGCTGCGAGATCGTCCGGATCCCGTCCGGGCTGATGGCGGACGAGGGCATGGTCTTCCAGTTCGCCGACGTCGCCGTCCAGGAGCGCGGCGCGACCCTCTGGCACACCCACTCCCCGGCCCCGATGGCGGCGATCCTGGACGGTCTGGAGCGGGAGGGGCGCCCCATGCCGGACCTGGTCGTCGCCGACCACGGCTGGGCCGGATGCGCGGCGCAGCGCGGGCTCGACGCCATCGGCTACGCGGACTGCAACGACCCGGCGCTGTTCCTGGGGGAGGCCGAGGGAACCCTCCAGGTGGCCGTCCCGCTGGACGACCACGTGCTGGACCCGAGGTTCTACGACCCGATGACGGAGTACCTGCTGGACGCGGCCGGGCTGCTCTGACGGTCCGGCGGCGGCCTCACGCGCTCAGGACCGCTCCGAGTCGTAGGCCGCCTGGTTCCGTTCGATGCCGGGATTGTGGTCGACGGCCCACTCGGCCAGCTTCACGGCGGGTCCGATCAGGGTGCGCCCCGTGGCGGTGAGCTCGTACTCGACGCGCGGCGGCACCTCGGGGAACGCCGTGCGGGTCACCAGTCCGTCGCGCTCCAGGTGCCGGACGGTACGGGTGAGCATGCGCTGCGAGATCCCCGGGATGCGCTGCTGGAGCTCGGTGAACCGCATCCGCTCGCCGTCCAGGGTGGCCACCACCAGCAGGGTCCACTTGTCACCGATGCGGTCCAGGATGCCCCGGATCGCCCGGCCGCCGTCACCGCGGATGAGGCAGCTGTCGCGGTACTTCGACATCGGCGGCTCCTGTTCGCTGCGGGACAGCCCTCAGGCACACCGGTGTGCCTTTTGTAAGCGTCTCCATAGTCACCGACCATGTGGTTACGGACAAGTCGTAACCATTGACGGAGGGGATGGGCATGGAGATCGCGTACTGGATCGTCGCCGGGCTGCTGGGGGTCTTCTACCTGTACGCGGGCGGCAAGAAGGCCGTGCAGTCGAAGGAGCGGCTGGCGCCGATGATGGGCTGGGTGGACACGGTCCCGATGGGGCTGGTCCGGGCCATCGGCGCCGTCGAGATCCTGGGTGCCGCAGGCCTCGTACTGCCGCCCCTCACCGGGATCGCGCCCGGCCTCGCGATGGCGGCCGCGATCGGCCTCCTGGTGCTCCAGGTGCTGGCGACCGCGCTGCACCTGTCACGGAGCGAGGTGAAGGAGACCGGCCTCAACGTCGCCCTCATCGTGCTCGCCGCGGTGGCGGCCTGGCTCGCCACGACGTGGTGACGGGGCCGGGACCGCGCCCCGGCGGCGGACTCAGTCCTCCTGCCGGTCGGTGAACAGTCCTCCGCCGTCCCCGTTGCCCTCCCCGTCGCCGGGCCCGACCACCGGATTCCCTCCGGCGGTGCGGGCCCGGCGGCGCTGTGCCGCCCCCGGCGTCGGGTCCAGATAGACGCGCCGGATCGACGGATACCGCTCCCGCAACTGCTGCTCCGCCTCCTCGCAGGCCCACTCCACCTGCTCGGCACTGACGACGTCCCGGAAGTCGACCTTCGCCGCGATCATGACCTCGGACGGTCCCTGGATGAGCGTGGTCAGCTCCAGCACCTCGATGATGTGCGGCACCGAGAGCAGCTCCTCACGCACCCCCGTCCGCATCGACTGCGGTACCGGGCGGCCGATCAGCAGCTGGGCGTTCGAGCGGCCGAGCACCCAGGCCACGTACACGAGCAGCACCCCGATCAGGATCGACGCGATGCCGTCATAGACGCCGGAACCCGTCAGCTGGCCGCCGAGCAGCCCGCCCGCGGCCAGCAGCAGTCCGACCAGGGCCGCCGAGTCCTCCATCACCACGGCCTTCACCGCGGTGTCGGGCGTGCGGCGGAAGTAGCGGGAGGGGTCCGCGCCGATCCGCGCCGCCTCGCTGCGCACCTGGCGCAGCCCGGTGCGCAGCGAGTAGCCCTCCAGCAGGAAGGCGATGCCGAGCACGATGTACGAGACCAGCGGATCTCCGAGGTCCTCGCCCGCCATGAGGGTGTGGACGCCGTCGTACAGGGAGAAGACCGCACCGCCGACGAACGTGGCGACGGAGGCGAGCATCGCCCAGATGTAGCGTTCGGGGCCGTAGCCCAGCGGGTGGTTCTCGTCGGCCGGCTTCTCGCTGCGTTTGAGCGAGGTGAGCAGCAGTACCTCGGTGACGGTGTCCGCGACCGAGTGCGCCGCCTCGGAGAGCATCGCGCTCGATCCGCTGATCAGTCCCGCGACGGCCTTCGCCACGGCGACGCCGAGGTTGGCCGCCGCGGCGACGATGACGGTGAACGTGGACTCCCCGGTGGACTCCCCACCCGCTGATTTCTCGTCACTCATGGTGGGGAGTATGTCCGCAGCCGGGCCGGGCATGTCCGACGCGCGGCCACGGGTTCCGTTCAGCCCTTCCGGGGGACCCGGATGACGCCCTCCTGGATGACGGTGATCGCGAGGCGGCCGTCCTGTGTGTAGATACGGGCCTGGCCCAGCCCGCGCCCGCCGGACGCGGACGGCGACTCCTGGTCGTACAGCAGCCATTCGTCGGCCCGGAACGGCCGGTGGAACCACATCGCGTGGTCCAGGCTCGCGCCCACCACGTCACCGACCGCCCAGCCGCCGCGCCCGTGGGCCAGGAGCACCGAGTCGAGCAGCGTCATGTCGGAGACGTACGTGGCCATGCAGACGTGCAGCAGCGGATCGTCGGCCAGCTTGCCGTTGGTACGGAACCACACCTGCGAGCGGGGCTCGCGGGACTCCCCGACGGTGCCGAACGGCGGAGCGTCCACGTACCGCAGGTCGACCGCCGCCCGCGCCTCGATGAGCCGGTCGACGACACCGGGGCCGCTGAACCGGTCCGCGTAGCGCGGCAGCATCTCGGCGGCCGTGGGCAGCGTCTCCGGGTCCGGTGCGGCCGGCATGGCCGCCTGGTGCTCCAGGCCGGCCTCGTACGTCTGGAAGGACGCGGAGAGGTGGAAGATCGGCTGCCCGTGCTGGACGGCGACGACCCGCCGGGTGGTGAAGGAGCGCCCGTCCCGGATGCGGTCGACGTTGTAGACGATCGGCGCGCCGGGGTCGCCGGCCCGCAGGAAGTACGAGTGCAGTGAGTGGGCGCTCCGCTCGGCGGGGACGGTGCGGCCTGCGGCGACCAGCGCCTGGGCCGCGACCTGTCCGCCGAAGACGCGGGGCACGAGCGCCGAACGGCTCGTGCCCCGGAAGATGTCCCGCTCGATCTGCTCCAGGTCGAGCAGGGCCAGCAGATCGAGCAGGGGATCAGGGCTTGCGTTCATGGAGAGAACGTAACCGCTCTCTACAGGCCCATGGACTTGGCGATGATCGACTTCATGACCTCGCTGGTGCCGCCGTAGATCCGGTTGACCCGGTTGTCCGCGTACAGGCGGGCGATCGGGTACTCGTTCATGAAGCCGTAGCCGCCGTGCAGCTGGAGGCAGCGGTCGATCACGCGGTGCGCGACCTCGGTGCAGAACAGCTTCGCGGAGGCGGCCTCCGCGGCGGTCAGCTCACCGGCGTCCAGCGCCTCCAGCGCCCGGTCGGCGACGGCCTGGGCCGCGTCCACCTCGGCCTGGCAGGCGGCCAGTTCGAACTTGGTGTTCTGGAACGAGGCGACGGTCTTGCCGAAGACGGTGCGCTCCAGCACGTACTCCTTGGCGAACCGGACGGCCGCCGCGGCCTGCGCGTACGCACCGAAGGCGATGCCCCAGCGCTCGGAGGCCAGGTTGGTGCCGAGGTAGCCGAAGCCCTTGTTCTCCTCACCGAGGAGGTCCTCCGCCGGGACCTTGATGTCGACGAACGCCAGCTCCGCGGTGTCGGAGACCTTCAGGCCCAGCTTGTCGAGCTTGCGGCCGACCGAGTAGCCCTCGGACTTGGTGTCGACGGCGAACAGCGAGATGCCGAAGCGGCGGTCGTCCTCGCGCGGGGCGGAGGTGCGGGCGCAGACGATGACGCGGTCGGCGTGCACGCCGCCGGTGATGAACGTCTTGGCCCCGTTGAGGACGTAGTGCGTGCCGTCCTCGGAGAGCTTGGCGGTGGTCTTCATGCCCGCGACGTCGGAGCCGGTACCCGGCTCGGTCATCGCGAGGGCCCACATCTCCTCGCCGGTGACGAACTTCGGCAGCCAGCGCTTCTTCTGCTCGTCGGTGGCGAGCATCTTGATGTACGGCAGCCCGAGCAGCGTGTGCACGCCGGACCCGCCGAAGGACACGCCCGCGCGGGCGGCCTCCTCGGTGATGACGGCCTCGTACTTGTGCGAGTCGATGCCCGCGCCGTCGTACTCCTCGCCGACGGTGATCCCGAAGACGCCCAGCTCGCCGAGCTTGAGGTAGAAGTCGCGCGGCGCCTGGCCGGCCGCGAACCACTCGTCGTACACCGGCACGACCTCGGCCGCGATGAAGGCGCGGATGGTCTCCCGGAACGCCTCGTGGTCCTCGTTGAATACCGTACGGCGCACGGGGTGCCTCCCTGGTCGGCTTCGCTCGGCTCGGCTAAGCGCTTGCTCAGCCCTGGTTAGAAGTTACCCGGCGGTCACCGGCACTGTCCAGGGTGATGCTGAGCACGCCGACGGGGAGCGCGCCGGTCGCTGTTTCCGGGGCTCCCTCCCGGAGGCTGGGCCGGGCGGTGTCAGATGCCGAGCCGGGCGGCGATCCCGTCCAGCACGCAGTCCAGGCCGGTCTCGAACGCCCAGGTCGCGTCGTCCTTGCGGGTCGCCCGCAGCCCGTAGCGCCGGTAGGTGGGGTAGCGCCCGGTGTCCATCAGGTACGTCATCTGCGGCGCCAGGCCCAGCCGCGTCTCGTTGCCGGAGGACCAGCCCGCGGACTCCGTCCACTCCCGCAGGGCCACCTCCGACTGGCTGGCGCCATGGGCGAAGGCGCTCACGGTACGGAACGCGACCATCATCGAGTCCTCGTCGAGGCCGAGCCCGTCGAGCGCCGCGAGCTGCCGTTCCGCGATGGCCAGCCGGCCGGGAGTGAGCACGAAGAGATGGGTCGGCAGCTGCCCGACCCACGGGTGCCGCAGCATCATGCCCCGGGTCAGCAGGCCGAAGGTGCGCAGCACCTCGCGCCACTCGGTCACCACGGCCGGGATCCGCATCTCCGCGGTCACCCGCTCGGCCATCAGGGCCCACAGGTCGTCCTTGCCGGAGACGTGGCGGTAGGCGGCCATGGGGGCGACGCCCAGTTCCGTGGCGAGCCTGCGCATGGTGACGGCGGCGAGGCCCTCCGCGTCCGCGATCTCCACGGCGACGGCCCCGATCCGCTCCAGGGTCAGCGAGGTCCGGGGTGCGGCGGCCTGCTGCTCCAGCCGCTGCCAGAGGGAGGTGTCCGGCCCGGTAGCGGTGCCCTTGCTGCTGTCCTTCTTCTGGCCGGCCACGGACGGGCTCCTCTCGACGGGGGCCGTCAGCGTACAACGTATCTACAGGTAGACAACGTACACAGTGGTGGATACGTTGTACGCACACTAATACGTTGTACACATCTGTCGCTCCCAGGGGGACCCATGCCCAGCACCCGTCCGCAGCTCCGCGTCGCCGTCGTCGTCGGCAGCACCCGCGAGGGCCGGTTCGCACCCGTCGTCACCCAGTGGCTGAAGGGGCACCTGTCCCGGCGCGACGACATGACGGCGGATGTCGTCGACCTCACCGAGACCCCGCTGCCCACGGTCCTGCCCGCGTTCGGGCAGCCCCCGGCGCCGGGTACGGAAGAGGCCCTGGCCCTGGTGTCACCGCGCCTCGCGGCGGCCGACGCGTTCGTCTTCGTCACCCCGGAGTACAACCACAGCTTTCCCGCGTCGCTGAAGAACGCCATCGACTGGCACAACGAGCAGTGGCACGCCAAGCCGGTCGCCTTCGTCTCGTACGGCGGCCTCTCCGGGGGCCTGCGCGCCGTCGAGCAGCTCCGCGTCGTCATGGCCGAACTCAACGCCACGACCATCCGCAACACCGTCAGCTTCCACAACGCCTACGGCCGGTTCGGTGAGGACGGCGCCGTCGACGACTCCGCGGTCGACGCGGCGGCCAAGGCCCTGCTCGACCAGCTCGCCTGGTGGGGGCATGCCCTGCGGGACGCCAGGTCCATCCGTCCGTACGCGGCCTGACCTCACCTCACCTCACATCGCACGGGGGACTCATGAGCGAGCGCACGAACGACACGCACACCGCACAGACGCCGGACACCGGACGGCCACCCGCCGACGACGGGAGCGGCCCGTCGAAGCTGGTCCTGTTCGGACTCCTCCTCGGGCTGATGCTCGGTCTGCTCGACGGCACGATCGTGGGCACCGCCCTGCCCACGATCGTCGGTGACCTGGGCGGTCTCGACCACCTGTCCTGGGTGGTGACGGCCTATCTGCTCACCGCCTCCGTCTCCACCCCCATCTGGGGCAAACTCGGTGACCTGTACGGGCGCAAAGGCAGCTTCATCTGCTCGATCACGGTGTTCCTCGCGGGCTCGGTGCTCTCCGGGCTCGCCCAGGACATGGACCAGCTCATCGCGTTCCGCGCCGTCCAGGGACTCGGTGCGGGCGGCCTCATGGTCGGCGCCATCTCCATCATCGGCGTCATGATGCCGCCCTCCCAGGCCGGCCACTCGCAGGCGATGATCGGGGCCATGATGCCCGTCGCCCTGGTAGGTGGCCCGCTGCTCGGCGGCTTCCTCACCGACCAGCTGAACTGGCGCTGGGTCTTCTACGTCAACCTCCCCCTCGGTGCGGTCGCCCTGCTCGTCATCGGCCTCCGCCTGAGCCTCCACACCGAGCGGATCAGGGCGCGGATCGACTACGCCGGGGCCGGACTGCTCTGCGCCGCCATCCTGGCCCTCACCCTGGTGGGCAGCTGGGGCGGTACGCGGTACGCCTGGTCGTCACCGCAGATCACCGGCCTCGGGGTGACCGCCGCCCTCGCCCTGGCCTGGTTCGCCCGGGTCGAGCGGCGGGCTGCGGAACCGGTCATCCCGCCCCGCCTGTTCGCCGACCGCAACTTCACGCTCGCCCAGATCCTCACGTTCCTGGCGGGCGCCGCCATGGTGGGGGCGTCCACCTACCTGCCGCAGTACATGCAGTTCGTACGCGGGGCGTCCGCGACGGCCAGCGGCATGCTGCTGCTCCCCCTGATGGCGGGCATGTTCGGCGCGCAGCTCCTGGTCGGGCGGCTCCTCGCCGGCGGCGGCCGCTACCGCCCGTACCCCATCGCCGGCGGCGCGCTGACGGCCGTGGGCGCGCTCGTCCTGCTGACGACGGACACCGGTACCCCCACGGCGCTGACCTCCGCGCTGACCCTCGTGCTGGGCATCGGCCTGGGCCTGCTGCTGCAGAGCACGCTGCTCGTCACCATCAACAGCGCCACACCGCGCGACATGGGCGCCGCCACGGGAACGGCCACCCTCGTCCGTACGATCGGCAGCTCACTGGGCATCGCGGTGCTCGGCGCCGTCTACACGAGCCGGCTCCACGCGGGCGGCACCCCCGAAGGCGGCACAGCCTGGACGCCCGCGGCGGTACGCGGGATGCCGGACGAGATCCGGAACACGGTACGCACAGCGGTCACCGAAGGCCTGCACGGGGTGCTGCTCGGAGCCGCCCTGCTGGGGGCCGTGATCTTCCTGGCGGGCTGGCTGATGCGGGAGGTTCCGTTGCGGAAGGAGTGACCGGGGGAGTAGGGGTCCCCGATCACCCCCGCCGGAGCGCGAACCACAGCTCCGTCCGTACGTCCATGTCGTCCAGGTCCGCCTCCAGCAGCACCGCGCACCGCCCGATGCGCTGGCGGACCGTGTTGCGGTGGACGCGGAGGGCGGTCGCCGTGCGGTCCCAGCTGCCGTGCAGGCTCAGCCAGCAGCGCAGCGTCTCGGCGAGGGGTTCGGTGAGCGGGGCCAGCAGGGCGCGGGCGTGGGCCTGGGCGGCTTCCTGGGGGATCAGGGCGGCGAGGAGGGTGGCCGGCGCGTCCACCGCCAGCGGGGTGCGGGTCGCCTCCGCGCGGCCGAGGGCGCGTGCGGCCTGGGCGTCGGCCGTGTCCAGTGCGGTGATCGCGGCGGGGGCGGAGGCGCCGAGGGTCCAGCCGGGCTGCGGGGTGATCCGGTCGTCGCCGGGCACCAGCACCCGTACCGCCGCGCTGCCCCGGCCCGCGTCGACCAGCGCAGAGCCCAGGGCCGCGCCGAGCGCCCCGGCCGTGAGCGGGTCCACCGGGTCGCCGCCGCCCCGGCGCGCGTGCACCACCGTCCACCGCTCCGCGCCGCCCAGGAGTGGGGCGACGTCCGCCGGGTCCGCGCCCAGCAGCAGCCGGACCAGTGCGGCCGAGCGGCCGGCGGCGTCGGCGCCCTGGTGCGGGGCGGCCAGCAGGGAGAGCAGGACGACCGCGACCCCCGCGATGGTGTGGTCGCCCGCCTCGCGCCGCTCCGTCGCCAGGGTCAGGACGAGCCCCTGCCCGCCGCCCAGCGCGTACGCGGCGAGATGGGTGGTGCCCAGGGTGTCGGTGGCCGAGGCGGGCGCGGGGCGTACGACCGGCGCGACCACCCGGGAGAGCCGGGCGAGCGCGGCCCGCACGTCGGGGGCCGGGGTCCGGCCGGCCGCGTGCAGCTCCTCGCCCTCGGCCGTGCGCAGCGCCGCCCGCCCCTCCAGCTGGGCCGCCAGCTGGTGCAGCACGGCCGGCACCGGATCGGTCCTGGCCGCCGCCGTCGCCAGGGCCTGCTGGGCGCGCGTCACCCGGCGCAGCTCGCGTACCCGGGCCTGGGCCATCAGCTGCCACACCGCGCGGGCGATCGCCGTGAACGGGGTCTCGGGCGGCACCTCGATCAGCGGCAGCCCGTACCGTTCGCAAGCCGCGATCAGCTCGGCGGGCACCGTGTCGTGCACCGGCCGCACCCCGAAACCGAGCGCCGCCGCCCCCGCCTCCACCAGCCGTGACACATAGGTGTCCGGGTCCGTCAGCAGCACCCCGGCGCTCAGCAGCAGCTCACCGCCGAGCAGATAC
This sequence comes from Streptomyces sp. NPDC104307, assembly GCF_055584045.1. NCBI lineage: Bacteria > Bacillati > Actinomycetota > Actinomycetes > Kitasatosporales > Streptomycetaceae > Streptomyces > Streptomyces sp. NPDC104307. The sequence goes on along the minus strand of NZ_JBVJMU010000002.1, from coordinate 434,615 downwards.
GGATACGGGTCGGCCATCTCCGAGGTGTGCACCCACAGCAGCTCCGCCTCCGCAGGGCCCGCGATGCGGCGCAGCCCGAGCCCCTCCCTGGCCAGCAGCTCGGTCAGCGGGATGGGCGGGGTCGGCGGGGTGGCCGGTGCCGGTGGTGCCGTTGGTCCGGTGGGGAGTTCCGGCATGGAGGGTTCATCCGTTCCGTGCGTCGAGAATGGATGAAACGTACACTTCAGCGCCGCTTCCCGGCCACCTACCGTCTTCACGACAACCGAACCCGCGAACCTGTGACCTCGAACGAGACGGAGGAAAGCCCATGGCAGTCGACTACGCCGTGATCGTCGTCTATCTGGCCGGCATGCTCGCCATGGGCTGGTGGGGCATGCGCCGCGCCAAGTCCAAGAGCGAGTTCCTGGTGGCGGGCCGCCGGCTCGGCCCCTGGATGTACTCCGGCACCATGGCCGCCATCGTCCTCGGCGGCGCCTCCACGATCGGCGGGGTCGGCCTCGGCTACCAGTACGGACTCTCCGGCGCCTGGATGGTCTTCACCATCGGCCTCGGGCTGCTCGCCCTCTCCGTGTTCTTCTCCGCCCGCATCGCGCGGCTGAAGGTCTACACCGTCTCCGAGATGCTCGACCTGCGCTACGGCGGCCGGGCCGGGCTCATCTCGGGCATCGTCATGTGGGCGTACACGCTGATGCTCGCGGTCACCTCGACCATCGCGTACGCCACCATCTTCGACGTCCTCTTCGACATGAACCGGACCGTCGCGATCATCCTCGGCGGCACCATCGTCGTCGCGTACTCGACGCTCGGCGGCATGTGGTCGATCACGCTGACGGACATGGTGCAGTTCGTCGTCAAGACCATCGGGGTGCTGCTGCTCCTGCTGCCCATCGCGGTGATCAAGGCCGGTGGCTTCGGCGAGATGAAGGCCAAGCTGCCCACCGAGTACTTCGACCCGCTGGGCATCGGCGGCGAGACGATCTTCACGTACGTGCTGATCTACACCTTCGGCATGCTGATCGGCCAGGACATCTGGCAGCGGGTGTTCACCGCCCGCAGCGACCGGGTGGCCCGGCTGGGCGGGACGGTCGCCGGTACCTACTGCCTGGTGTACGCGGTCGCGGGTGCGGTCATCGGTACGGCGGCCAAGGTCATGTACCCGAAGCTGCCCACCGCGGACGCGGCCTTCGCGACCATCGTCAAGGATGAACTGCCGGTCGGCGTACGCGGACTGGTCCTGGCCGCCGCGCTCGCCGCGGTGATGTCCACCTCCTCCGGCGCGCTGATCGCCTGCGCGACGGTGGCCAACAACGACATCTGGTCCCGGTTCAAGGGCGCGGTCACCCGGGGCGGGGACGGCGCGGAACACGACGAGGTGAAGGGCAACCGCGCCTTCATCCTGATCATGGGCATCGCGGTGATCCTCATCGCCATCGCGCTGAACAACGTGGTCGAGGCCCTGACCGTCGCCTACAACCTGCTCGTCGGCGGACTGCTGGTGCCGATCCTCGGCGGCCTGCTGTGGCGCCGGGGCACGGCGGCCGGGGCGCTGGCCGCCGTGGCGGTGGGCGGCCTCGCGGTGATCGGCCTGATGGCCGGGTACGGAATCCTCGCGAACGAGCCGGTCTACTACGGGCTGCTGGCCTCGCTCGCCGTCTACGTCATCGTCTCGCTGGCCACGAAGCCGACGGACGCGGCGGTCCTGACCGCATGGCGCGAGCGACTGGCGGGGCGCGGCGGGGAGCCGGAGCCGGAGCGGGTCGAGCCGGTGGGGGAGCGGGTCGGGGGCTGACGCGGTCAGCCGTCCGCGCTCCGGTCCTCGCCGCGCCCGTCCTCGCCGCGCCCGTCCGCGCCGCTCCGGTCCTCGCCGTTTCCGTCCTCGCGCTGCCCGCCCTCGCCGCTCCCGTCCTCGCCGTGCGCGGCCGGGTGGCGGGCGCGCAGCCGGGTGACGAGCGTTCCGCCGTACGCGGCGGCCAACGGCGCGAGGAACCACAGGAGATAGGCGTAGGAGAACGCCCACGCGAGGCCGAGGCTCAGGGTGAACCAGAGGGCCACCGCCCACGAGGCGTCGGCGTGCCGCCGGGCCCGTGCCACGTCACCGATGACGAGACCGGCGTCGGCCGACACCTCCTTCAGCGCGACCTCGCAGAACAGGATGCCGGCCATCGTGCCGGCGAACAGGGTCTGCGCCATCGGATTGGTGATCGCGGAGCCGATGACGGCCGTCGGGAACGGCAGGAACGCCACCAGCAGCAGGAACGGGGCGTGCCAGAAGGCGAAGGTCTTCGACAGCACGCGGATCCGGTCCATCAGCTGGTGATGGCGGCGCCAGACCGACCAGAGCAGGGCGAACGACAGCGCGAACGCGAGGTAGGAGCTCCGCTGGTCCACCAGGAAACGGCCCAGCGAACCGGCCGACGCCAGTTCCGCCTTGTCCGGGCGCTCCAGCTCGACGGCCAGCAGCGTCATGGCGATCGCGAAGATCGCGTCCGTGAAGAAGTTCAGCCGCTCCGTCGAGAGACCGGGCTCCGGCCGCGCGTCATCGCTCATCCGGGGCTCCCGTCGGTCAAGATCCTGAGCCCCGATCCTATGGAGCACCGGGCCATCCGCTCCTGAGCTCGCCGGGGACCGCTCCCGGCGGAAGCCGAATGTCGGCGGCCGCGCGAGGCGGTATGGATGGTTCATCCGTATTGATCGGCGAGAATGGATGAAACCTACACTTCTGGCCCACTGCCCCGCCGCCTACCGTCGACAGCGGACCCGTATGCGTGCTTCCGGGCCGTTCCGGAAGCCCCGGCAGAAGACCGAAGAGGCGGCGCGCTGCCGCAGGAATCACCGGAATCACAGGAATCGAAGGAAAGGCCACCCACCCCATGAGCAGCACAGAGACGCCGCGCGGCCCCGTCGACTCCTCCCGTGTCCCCCGGTACGCCGGGCCCGCGACGTTCGCCCGGCTGCCCCGCCTCGACGAGGTCGGGACGACGGACGTCGCCGTGGTCGGGGTGCCCTTCGACACCGGGGTCTCCTACCGGCCCGGCGCCCGCTTCGGCGGCAACGCGATCCGGGAGGCCTCGCGGCTGCTGCGCCCGTACAACCCGGCACAGGACGCCTCCCCGTTCGCCCTCGCGCAGGTCGCGGACGCCGGTGACATCGCGGCCAACCCGTTCAACATCAACGAGGCCGTCGAGACGATCGAGGCCGCGGCCGACGATCTGCTCTCCACCGGCGCCCGCCTGATGACGCTCGGCGGCGACCACACCATCGCGCTGCCGCTGCTGCGTTCCGTCGCCAAGAAGCACGGGCCCGTCGCGCTGCTCCACTTCGACGCGCACCTGGACACCTGGGACACCTACTTCGGCGCCGAGTACACCCACGGCACCCCGTTCCGCCGGGCCGTCGAGGAGGGCATCCTCGACACCTCGGCGCTCTCCCACGTCGGCACCCGAGGCCCGCTGTACGGCAAGCAGGACCTCACCGACGACGCCAAGATGGGCTTCGGGATCGTGACCTCCGCCGACGTCATGCGGCGCGGCGTCGACGAGATCGCCGACCAGCTCCGGCAGCGCATCGGTGACCGCCCGCTCTACATCTCCATCGACATCGACGTGCTCGACCCGGCGCACGCCCCCGGCACCGGCACCCCGGAGGCCGGCGGCCTCACCTCCCGTGAGCTGCTCGAAATCGTGCGCGGGCTGTCCTCCTGCAACCTGGTCTCCGCCGACCTGGTCGAGGTCGCCCCCGCGTACGATCACGCCGAGATCACCTCCGTCGCCGCCTCCCACACCGCGTACGAGCTGACGACGATCATGACCCGCCAGATTGCAGAGGCCCGGACGAAGTGAGCCACGACCACCACGACGAGCGCCCCGAGCTCACCCCCGAGCAGATCGCCGCCGCGCTGAACCCCCCGCCGGGACGCAACGGCGGCGACCTCGTCGTCGAGACCCTCCAGGGCCTCGGCGCGACCACCGTCTTCGGGCTGCCCGGACAGCACGCGCTCGGCATGTTCGACGCGCTGCGCCGCTCCTCCCTCGGCTACATCGGCCTGCGCGTCGAGAACAACGCTGGCTTCGCCGCCGACGCCTACGGCCGCGTCACCGGCGAGGTCGCCCCGCTCCTGCTCTCCACCGGCCCCGGCGCGCTCACCTCGCTCGCCGCGCTCCAGGAGGCGGCCGCGGCCTCGGCCCCCGTGCTCGCGATCTCCAGCCAGATCCCGGCGGCGGGACTCGGCGGCGGCCGCCACGGCTACCTGCACGAACTGCGTGACCAGAAGGCGTCGTTCCGCGACATCGTGAAGTCCGTGCACACCGTGCGTACGGCCTCGCAGATCCCGTCCGCGATCGCCGCCGCCTGGGAGTCCGCGCTGACGGCCCCGCACGGACCGGTCTGGATCGAGATCCCGCAGGACGTGCTCCTCGCCGAGACGACGCTGCCCGTCGTCACGGCGATGGACGCGACCCCGCGCGAGGTGCACGCCCGGCCCGAACTCATCGCCGTCGCCGCCCACCTGCTGTCGAACGCCGAGCGGCCCGCGATCATCGCGGGCGGCGGAGTCGTACGCTCCGACGCCTCCGGCAAGCTGCGCGCCCTCGCGGAGAAGATCGGCGCCCCGGTCGTCACCACCTTCGGGGGCAAGGGCGCCTTCCCCTGGGAGCACCCGCTCTCGCTCCAGTCCTGGCTGGAGGACCGGCACACGACGGACTTCCTGGAGGACGCCGACGTCCTGCTGGTCATCGGCTCCGGTCTCGGTGAACTCTCCTCGAACTACTACACGTTCGCCCCGCGCGGCCGGGTCGTCCAGATCGAGGCCGACGCCGGGAAGCTGGAGTCCAACCACCCGGCGCTCGGCATCCACGCCGACGCCAGGGACGCCCTGGCCGACCTCCTCGAAGCGGTCACCCCGCGCGAGGACCCCACCGCCGCCGAGCGCGTCCGGGAGGTGCTCGGCCGGGTACGGGAGCGGATCGACGCCCAGGAACGCACCCTGGAGCAGCACCTCCTCGGCGAGATCCGGTCGGCCCTGCCCGACACGTCCCCCAGCTTCTGGGACATGACGATCCTCGCCTACTGGGCCTGGTCCGCCTTCGACGCCCGCCACCCCAACACCATGCACTCCGCCCAGGGCGCGGGCGGCCTCGGCTACGGATTCCCGGCCGCCATCGGCGCGGCGGCGGCCGACCGTACGAAGCCCGTCCTCGCGGTCTCCGGCGACGGCGGCGCGATGTACTCCATCGCGGAGCTCGCCACCGCCCGCCAGTACGACCTCCCGGTCACCTGGCTGATCGTGGACGACGGCGGGTACGGCATCCTGCGCGAGTACATGACCGACGCTTTCGGCGAGAGCACCGGCACGGAGCTGTCCCGCCCGGACTTCGTCGCCCTGGCCGAGTCCTTCGGCGTCCCGGCGGTCCGTACGAGCCCGGAGACGCTCGCCGCCGACCTGGCCAAGTCCTTCACGCAGCCGGGCCCCTCTGTCGTGGTGCTCCCGGCGCTGCTCAGGATGTTCGAGCCGACACACCTTCAGGGCTGAAGACCGGCCGAGTCGCCCCCGGAGCCGTTACGGCTGCGGGGGCGTCGCGTTGTTCTCGTCACAGTCGCGACGAATGGGGCTTCCGTCACATACAACTCTCCGGTTGTCCGGGAGTCTTTCGTGCGGGGCGCCGCAGGTGCGCCGCAGGACCACTCAGGCAGGGGACGGGAACGCATCATGGCCACCACCCGCATATCCCGCCGCGCCCGGGGCCCGCTGGCCACCGCCCTGGCCGCCGGGGTGCTGGCACCCATGGTGCTCGGCGCGGCACCCGCCGCCGCCGCGACGCCCTCGGTCAGCTGCGCCTCCACCAGGGCGGGGCTCGCCGCCACGCTGTCCAAGGACATCACCGCGGCGCTCAAGGGGCGGAAGTCCACCACCGCGGTGGCGCTGTACGACCGGACCACCAGGACGACGTGCACCCTGCGCGCCACCTCGGTGTACGACTCCGCGAGCGTCGTGAAGGCGACCGTGCTGGCCACGCTCCTGCGAGACAGCGCCCAGCACCACCGCTCCCTCACACGGCGCGAGACCGACCTCAGCACCGCCATGATCACCAAGTCCGACAACAAGGCCACCACCAGCCTGTGGAAGCAGCTCGGCGCCACCAAGGTCAAGGCGTTCCTCAAGGCGGCCGGGATGACGCACACCGTGCCCGGGGCCGGCGGGTACTGGGGGCTCACCCGGATCACCGCGCAGGACGAACAGCGGCTGCTGACCCTGCTCACCGCAGAGAACTCGGTGCTCAGCGACAGCGCGCGCTCCTACGAGCTCGGGCTGATGCACCGGGTCGTCCCCTCGCAGCGCTGGGGAACGCCCGCCGGCGCCCCGGCCTCCGCCACGGTCCAGCTCAAGAACGGCTGGCTGCAACGGGCCAGCCACGGCTGGCGGGTGCACAGCGTCGGCGCCTTCACGGGCAAGGGCCACGACTACGCGCTCTCGGTGCTCACCCAGGACAACAGGACGATGAACGACGGCGTCCACACCATCCAGGCGGTGGCGCGGGCCGTGCACAAGGACCTGAACGCGCGCCACGCGAGCCACCTGGCCGCCGCCGTGCCGAACCGCTGAGCCGTCAGGCCCCGCCCCCGGCCTGGAGGCGGATCCCCGCCAGCGTCAGCTCCAGCCCGGCGAGGAACTGTTCCTTGTCGTCGTGCCCGTCGAACTCGTCGACGATGTCGTGCAGGAACGGGTACGTCCCGGCGTCCAGCGTGCGCCAGGTCGCGGCGTAGCGACCGAGGAACTCCTCGCGGCCCACGAGGCCGTCGACCACCTCCTGGGGCGGTTCCTGCCCCATGTCGGCGGCGTTGGCGACCACGACGCCCACGACCGCCGTCACGGCGTGGAACCGCTGCCGGGGCGTGAGGTCGAGCCGCAGTGTCTTCTCTCCCAGCTCCTCGTAGAGCCGCAACGCGTTGCCCTCGACGTCGATGTTCTGCATGAAGTGCGCGCCCAGCCACGGCCGGTCCACGACCGCGTCGAACAGGGTGACGGCCATCACCCGCAGGTCGTCGATCGGGTCGCCGCTGCCCGTCTGCTTCTCGACGGTGGCCAGCACCCCGCCGAGCACGTGGTCGATGGCGCGGCCGAGCAGGTCGTCCTTGCCCGAGACGTACCAGTAGATGCTGCCGACGCCCGTGCCGAGCCGGGCCGCGAGGGCGCGCAGGGTCAGGGCCGGCGCGCCCGCCTCGTCGAGCAGGGCCACGGCGGCGGAGAGGACGGCCTCGATGGAGTGCGAACCGCGCTGACGTCCTCGGGAAGGGCGGTCGGCGGGTCGGGGTCGCGGGCCTGTCATGGCTCCCATCCAATCACAGCTTGCGCATTTATCGAACTACGTTCTATGGTCGAACCACGTTCCATTGTAGAACGTCGTTCGATACCCGGAGACGTTCCGGAAGGAGGCCCGTCATGACCACCACCGCCGCCGCGCCCGCCGCGCCACGCACCTATCCGTCCCTGCGCGCCGCATGGATACCCCTGGCCGCGCTCTGTCTGGCCTTCTTCGTCGAAATGGTCGACAACACCCTGCTCTCGATCGCGCTGCCCACGATCGGCCGGGACCTCGGCAGCGGCACGACCGCGCTGCAGTGGGTCACCGGCGCCTACTCGCTGACCTTCGGCGGCCTGCTGCTGACAGCTGGCTCGATGGCCGACCGGCTCGGACGCCGACGCGTGCTGCTGGTCGGCCTCGCGGTGTTCGGCCTGCTCAGCCTGGGCGTCGCCGCGGTCTCCACCGCGGGGCAGCTCATCACCCTGCGGGCCGGCCTCGGCATCGCCGCCGCCGCGATGGCCCCCATCACCAACTCGCTGGTCTTCCGGCTCTTCGAGGACAAGGCGCTGCGGATGCGCGCCATGACCCTGATGATCATCGTCGGCATGTCGGGCTTCGTCCTCGGCCCGCTGCTGGGCGGCACCGCCCTGGCCCACGTGCGGTGGCAGTGGCTGCTGCTCGTCAACGCCCCGATCGCCCTGATCGCGGCCATCGGCGTCCGCCTCGGCGTCCCGGCCGACCGGTCGCAGGACCTGACCCGCGACAAGCTCGACCTGCCGGGCGCCGTCCTGAGCGTCGCCACCATCGGCCTCGCCTGCTACTCGCTGACCAGCGGCGTCGAGCACGGCTGGCTCTCCGCGGCCACCCTCGCCTCGCTCCTCGGCGCCCTCGTCGCGGGTCTGGCCTTCGTGTGGCACGAGCGCCGCAGCGCGGCGCCGATGCTCGACCTGCGCCTCTTCTCCAACGGCACCGTCCGAGGCGCCGCCATCGCCCAGATCGGCACCGCCATCGCGATGGCCGCCGTGATGTTCGGCCTGATCCTCCACTTCCAGTACGCCTACGGATGGAGCCCCGTACGGGCCGGACTGGCGAACCTGCCGCTCATCGTGACCATGATCCTCGCGACCCCCCTGTCGGAATGGCTCGCGGCCCGCTTCGGCCACCGCATCGCCTGCCTGGTCGGCGCCGCCTGCCTGGCCGGCTCCCTGGCCGGACTGTCCTGGGGCGTCGACCACGGGTACGGCGTCATCGCGCTCTGCATGGTCGTGATGACCATCGGGCTGCGCACCGTCATGACCATCTGCGCCATCGCGCTCGTCGACGCGATGCCGGCCAACCGCACCTCGATCGGCACCGCGCTCAACGACACCGCCCAGGAGGTCGGCACCAGCATCGGCACCGCCGTGGTCGGCACCCTGATCGCCGTACTGGTCACCACCCAGCTGCCCGCGGGCACCTGGAGCGACGCCCTGGTGGCGTCGTTCTTCCACGGCGAGCGGATCACCTACGCGATACTCGCGGTCGTCGTCGGACTGATCGCCGCCGGCGGCGCAGCCTCCCTCACCAACTCCCGCGTCACCGAGGAAGCGCACTGAGACGCCACGCGCAGCACAGGACCTAGGCCGAAGGTCGGGTATTTGTTGCGGAGGGATGAAATCCGCCACCCGCCCTGTTGGTGCCTTCCGGAAGCGCAGGCCGAACGGGAGGCACCGGGTGACGGACGCAGGGGAGACAGACGAGGGGCGGCGGCCCCTTGGCTGGGCGCGCAGGCTGAGCGGTTACGCCTGGCGGTACCGGCGCAACGTGCTGCTGTCGCTCGGCTCGTCGCTCGCCGGAATGGCGGTGATGGCCCTGGTCCCGCTGATCACCAAGGTGATCATCGACGACGTGGTCGGCAACCACACCCGTTCCCTGGCCGTCTGGACCGGACTGCTGATCGGGGCCGCCGCGCTCGTGTACGTCTCCACGTACATCCGCCGCTACTACGGCGGCCGGCTCGCCCTGGACGTCCAGCACGACCTGCGGACCGAGATCTACGGGACGATCACCCGCCTCGACGGGAAGCGGCAGGACGAGCTGTCCACCGGGCAGGTCGTCGGGCGCGCCACCAGCGACCTCCAGCTGATCCAGGGGCTGCTGTTCATGCTCCCGATGACCATCGGGAACGTGCTGCTCTTCCTGCTCTCCCTGGTGATCATGGCGTCGCTCTCGCTGCCGCTGACCCTCGTCGCCGTGGCCGTCGCCCCCGCGCTCTGGTACATCGCCCGCCGCTCCCGCACCCGGCTCTTCCCCGCCACCTGGTACGCCCAGTCGCAGGCCGCGGCCGTGGCCGGAGTCGTCGACGGGGCCGTCTCCGGCGTCCGCGTCGTCAAGGGGTTCGGTCAGGAGGACCAGGAGACCGGCAAGCTGCGCGAGGTCGGACGCCGGCTCTTCGCCGGGCGGCTGCGCACCATCCGGCTGAACTCCCGCTACACCCCCGCCCTCCAGGCCGTCCCCGCGCTCGGCCAGGTCGCCATGCTGGCCCTCGGCGGCTGGCTCGCCACCCGGGGCGAGATCACCCTCGGCACGTTCGTCGCGTTCTCCACCTACCTCGCCCAGCTCGTCGGCCCGGTCCGGATGCTCGCCATGGTCCTCACCGTGGGACAGCAGGCCCGCGCCGGAGTGGAACGCGTACTCGAACTCATCGACACCGAACCGTCCATGCGGGACGGCAGCAAGCAGCTCCCCACCGACGCACGGGCCAGCGTCGAGTTCGAGGACGTCCGGTTCGGCTATGACGAAGACCGCCCCGTCCTCGACGGCTTCTCGCTCACCATCGAACCCGGCGAGACCGTCGCCGTCGTCGGCGCGTCCGGCAGCGGCAAGTCCACCGTCTCGATGCTCCTGCCGCGCTTCTACGACGTCACGCACGGCGCGGTCCTGGTCGGCGGCCACGACGTCCGCGAGCTCACCCTCGACTCGCTGCGGGCCGCCATCGGCCTCGTACCGGAGGACAGCTTCCTGTTCTCCGACACCATCCGCGCCAACATCGCCTACGGGCTCCCGGACGCCACCGACGAGCAGATCGAACGGGCCGCCCGCGCCGCCCAGGCCCACCGGTTCATCGCCGAACTGCCCAAGGGGTACGAGACCGAGGTCGGCGAGCACGGGCTGACCCTCTCCGGTGGCCAGCGCCAGCGCGTCGCGCTCGCCCGCGCCATCCTCACCGACCCCCGGCTCCTCCTCCTGGACGACGCCACCTCCGCCGTCGACGCCCGGGTCGAGCACGAGATCCACGAGGCGCTGCGCGGGGTGATGGCGGGCCGCACGACGCTGCTGATCGCCCACCGCCGCTCCACCCTCAACCTCGCGGACCGGATCGCCGTCCTGGAGAACGGCCGGCTCGCGGACATCGGCACGCACGAGGAGCTGGAGCGCCGCTCCGCGCTCTACCGGCGGCTGCTCACCGACCCGGACGAGCTGGGCTCCACCTCGCCCGGACACCAGCCGGCCCGCCCCGCCGCCGAGCCCGAGGACGACCGCGCCCTCCAGGAGGAGCTGGACGCCGAATTCGACGCCGAGCGCGGCATCACCCCCCAGCTGTGGGTGCGCAAGGAGCAGGCCAGGGAGACCGACGCGGCCGGTACGCCCGCCACCCCCGAACTCCTCGCCCAGGTCGACGCCCTGCCCCCGGCGACCGACACCCCGGACGTCGACGAGGCCCGCGCCGTGCACGCCGAGGAGTCCTACGGGCTCCGCCGGCTGCTGCGCGGCTTCGGGCTCCCGCTGCTGGTCAGCCTTGCGCTGGTGGCCGTGGACGCCGGAGCGGGTCTCCTGCTGCCGGTGCTGATCAGGAACGGCATCGACGAGGGCGTCACCCAGCTGGCGCTCGGCGCGGTCTGGGCGGCCTCCGCCCTCGGCCTCGTCGTCGTACTGGTGCAGTGGGCGGCCCAGATCGGTGAGACCCGGATGACGGGCCGCACCGGCGAGCGGGTGCTCTACTCACTGCGGCTGAAGATCTTCGCCCAGCTCCAGCGCCTCGGCCTCGACTACTACGAGCGCGAGCTGACCGGCCGGATCATGACCCGGATGACGACGGACGTGGACGCGCTGTCCACGTTCCTGCAAACGGGCCTGGTCACGGCCTTCGTCTCCGTCGTCACCTTCTTCGGGATCATGGTCGCGCTGCTCGTCCTGGACGTCGAACTGGCGCTGGTGGTCTTCGCGACCCTGCCGGTGCTGATCATCGGCACGGTCTTCTTCCGCCGCAGCAGCGTCAAGGCGTACGAGCTGGCCCGTGAGCGCATCAGCGCCGTCAACGCCGACCTCCAGGAGTCCGTCTCCGGGCTCCGGATCGTGCAGGCCTTCCGCCGCGAGCGGGACGGTGCCGAGCGGTTCGCCGGGCGCAGCGACCACTACCGCGAGGCCCGGGTGCGCGGCCAGTGGCTGATCTCGGTCTACTTCCCGTTCGTCCAGTTCCTGTCCTCCGCGGCCGCGGCGGCGGTGCTGATCGTCGGCGCGGGACGGGTCGACAACGGCACGCTCACCACGGGCGCTCTCGTCGCCTACCTGCTCTACATCGACCTGTTCTTCGCCCCCGTGCAGCAGCTCTCCCAGGTCTTCGACGGCTACCAGCAGGCCACCGTCTCGCTCGGCCGGATCCAGGAGCTGCTCCAGGAGCCGACGTCCACCGCCGACCGGGAAGAGCCGCTGGACGTGCTGTCGCTGCGCGGCGAGATCGCGTTCGAGGACGTGTCGTTCGCGTACACCGGGGAGGAGGCCGCGCTCACCGGGGTCGACCTGCGGATCCCGGCCGGCCAGACGGTCGCGTTCGTCGGTGAGACCGGCGCGGGCAAGTCCACCCTGGTCAAGCTCGTCGCCCGGTTCTACGACCCGACGGCCGGCCGGGTCACGGCGGACGGCACCGATCTGCGCCACCTCGGGCTCACCGCGTACCGGCACCGGCTCGGAGTCGTCCCGCAGGAGGCGTACCTCTTCGCGGGCACGGTCCGCGACGCCATCGCGTACGGGCGGCCGGAGGCCACCGACGCTCAGGTGGAGGCGGCGTCCAGGGCGGTCGGCGCGCACGACATGATCGCCACCCTGGACGGCGGCTATCTGCACGAGGTCGCGGAGCGGGGCCGTAACCTCTCCGCCGGACAGCGGCAGCTGGTCGCGCTCGCCCGCGCCGAACTCGTCGACCCGGACATCCTGCTGCTCGACGAGGCCACCGCCTCCCTCGACCTGGCCAGCGAGGCGCTGGTGAACCAGGCGACGGACCGGCTGGCCGGCCGGCGCACCACCCTGGTCGTCGCCCACCGGCTGACCACCGCCGCCCGCGCCGACCGGGTCGTGGTGATGGACCACGGCCGTGTCGTCGAGGACGGCACGCACGACGAACTCCTCGCCCTGGACGGGAAGTACGCCGTGCTGTGGCGCACCTTCATAGGAGAGGACGAGCCCGCCGGGGTGTGACGGGTTGCCCCGGCGGGGCGGGGTGCGGGCGTCGCGCGTGGGCTGCCCCTCGTCCGGGGCTGAGGGTTCCGTCCTCAAACGCCGGACGGGCTTGTTTGGTGAGGGTTCTCCGCGTCGCGAGGTCGCCCGCCGTGCGTCTGCGCCCCGGTTCTTCCACCGGTGGTGCCACCGGTGGTGCCACCGGGGGCGCGGGCGTCGGCCGGCGTCGGGTGGGGCCGTGCAGGGGCGTCCCCGCAGGAAAATGGCGTACTACCCGGCCCCCGCAACGGTCCCGGTTGCCACGCCAGTTTCTGAGGAGACGCCCCGGAGGGGCCCCGCCCCCACCCACAAGCGCAGACACACCCCACGGGAGTCCCGCACCAAATCCAAGCCCGTCCGGCGATTGAGGACGGAACCCCGCGCCCCGGTCCGGGGCAACCGCAACCGCCAGAGGGAGCCCCCGCGTCATACGCACACATGCGCGTGTGCGCTCATGTGTCGGGTGGGTGTGCGCGTGTTCGACAAGGCGATGGAGTTGCCGGTGACCAGAGGGACCGAGAGACACGGTGGGCGCACGGGACGCGGAGCCCCTTACCGGCTGCTCGCCCTGGCGCTGACGACCGCCCTCGGGCTCGTCGTCGGCGGGGTGGAGGCGAGCAGCGCCGATGCCGCGTCCGTCTGCGCCGGACGCCCCGCGAAGACCCTGAAGTTCGGCACGGGCGAACTGCGCGTCTACCGGACCCGCTCCTACGCCTGCGCCCTCGCGGTCGCCGTCAAGCCCGGTGCGCGCCGCAAGATGTCCGTACAGATCCAGCCGCGCGGCGGCCGCCCCGTCGTCGACAAGGGCAACTTCACGCAGCAGGCCGGTCCGGTGACGGTCCACGCCCTGAACCGGTGCGTCCGGGTGTCCGGCACGATCTCGGGGAAGACGGGCACCACGGGCTGGATCCTGTGCTGACCGGGTGATTTGTCCGGCCCCGGCGGCAATGAGGTCTGGCGGCACCGGTGTTGCCCCGCTAGGTTCACGTGGTCTGTCGTGAATCAAGGGGAGGGTGAGAATGCGCAAGGCTCTCAGAGGTGTCCTGTCGCTCGCGATGCTCATCGGCACGGTGAGTGCGACGGGTGCCTCCGCCGGGGCGGCCACCGCCGCAGAACCGGCCGCGCTCCGTTCCGCCGTCGGTGACACCGGCACGAGCACGGACATCAAGGACCGCATCCTGGCCATCCCGGGAATGAGCCTGATCGAGGAGAAGCCCTATCCGGGCTACCGCTACTTCGTCCTCGACTACACCCAGCCGGTCGACCACCGGCACCCGTCCAAGGGAACGTTCAAGCAGCGGATCACCCTGCTGCACAAGGACACCTCCCGCCCGACGGTGTTCTTCACCAGCGGATACAACGTCTCCACCAACCCGAGCCGCTCCGAGCCGACCCGGATCGTGGACGGCAACCAGGTCTCGCTGGAGTACCGGTTCTTCACCCCGTCCCGCCCGTCGCCCGCCGACTGGTCCAAGCTCGACATCCAGCAGGCCGCCAGTGACCAGCACCGGGTCTTCACCGCGCTGAAGAAGATCTACTCGAAGAACTGGCTGACCACCGGCGGTTCCAAGGGCGGCATGACGGCCACGTACTACGAGCGCTACTACCCCAAGGACATGGACGGCGTCGTCGCGTACGTCGCGCCCAACGACGTGGTCGACAAGGAGGACTCGACGTACGACCGGTTCCTGGCGAGCGTCGGGACCAAGGAGTGCCGCGACAAGCTGAACGGTGTGCAGCGCCAGGCGCTCATCCGCCGGGAGCCGCTGGAGAAGAAGTACCGGAAGTACGCCGCAGACAACGGCTACACCTTCAACACCGTCGGCTCCCTCGACAGGGCGTACGAGGCCGTCGTCCTGGACTACGTCTGGGCGTTCTGGCAGTACAGCCTGCTCGCCGACTGCGAATCGCTCCCGGCGGACGCCAAGTCCGCCACCGACCAGGAGATCTGGGACTCCGTCGACTCGATCTCGGGCTTCTCCGCCTACGCCGACCAGGGCCTGGAGACGTACACGCCGTACTACTACCAGGCGGGTACTCAGCTCGGTTCGCCCGACATCAAGCAGCCCTGGCTCGGCAAGCTGAGCCGCTACGGCTACCAGCCGCCGCGCACCTTCGTGCCGCGCTCGATCCCGATGAGGTTCCAGCCGGGGGTGATGCGCGACATCGACACCTGGGTGAAGCACCACGCCGACCACATGCTGTACGTGTACGGGGAGAACGACCCCTACGGCGCGGAGCGCTTCCGGCTCGGCGCCGGAGCCCGTGACAGTCACGTCTTCACCGTGCCCGGCGGCAACCACGGGGCGAGCGTCGCCGGTCTCGTCCCGGCCGAGAACGCCACGGCCACCGCCGCCATCCTGCGCTGGGCGGGCGTCGCCCCGGCCGCCGTCCAGTCGGACCCGGCGAAGGCGAAGCCGCTCGCGAAGTTCGACGCGGTGCTCGACAAGCGGGACCTGACGACCGAGCACCGGCTCGGCCACCGGCGCCCGTAACGCCCCCGTGCCGGCGGCCGCAGTGGCCGCCGGCACGGAATCGCCCGGCATGTTCCGAACGACCTAGTACGACAGCCCGTAGCCCACCGGGTACAGCACCTGCGACGGGTCGTCCGCGCGCTGGACCGGCACCGGCAGGGCGCCACGCGGTTCGGCGCGGCCCGCGATCACCCGGGCCGCCGCCCGTAGTTCGACATCCGTCCAGGAGTACGCGGCCAGGCTCGCCGCGTGCCCCGTACCGTCCAGCTGGGCGATGTCGTACGGATTGCGGATCGCGAGCGTGATCACCGGCACGCCGGTCGCGGCCAGCGCGCTCACCAGGGCGCGTTGCGAGCTGGTCGAGGTGACGTTGTACGTACCCACCACCACCGCGTCCTTGCCCCGCGCGGCCGCCACCGCCGCGTCGATGTCCGCCTGGGCGGGCGCGGTGCCGGTGGACAGGGCGCTGGCCGCGTACCCCAGCTCCTTGAACTCCGCGGCCAGGGTGGCCGTCGGCGGCCCCGTCGTACCGGACGGGGAGGCCGGGTCGGCCCCCACCACCAGCAGCTCGCGGTGCGAGCGGCGGGAGAGCGGCAGCAGCGCGCCCTTGTTGGCCAGCAGCGTGGTGGTGCGCTCCGCGATCCGGTCGGCGGTGGCCAGGTGCGACCGGGTGCCGACCGTACGGTCCACGCCCCGGCGGCTCACGAACGGGTCCTCGAACAGCCCGAGCTTCGTCTTCAGCCGCAGGATGCGCAGGATCGATTCGTCGATCCGGGCCTCACTGACCTCGCCGCTCTTCACGGCTGCCAGCAGCGCGTTCCAGGAGACGTCGAGGTCCGGCGGGTTGAGCAGCTGGTCGACGCCCGCCTGCACGGCGAGCACCGGCACGCGCTCGTCGCCGTACTTGGTCCGCACGCCCTCCATGCCGAGCGAGTCGGTGACCACGACGCCGTCGTAACCCAGCTCCTCGCGCAGGATTCCGGTGAGGATGGGCCGGGACAGGGTCGCCGGGTCCTCGGACGGGTCGAGCGCGGGCACCACGATGTGCGCGGTCATGATCGAGTCGATACCGGCGGCGATCGCGGCCCGGAACGGCGGCCGGTCCAGCTCGGCCCACTGCTCGCGGGTGTGGGTGATGACCGGCAGGCCGGTGTGGCTGTCGGTGCTGGTGTCGCCGTGACCGGGGAAGTGCTTGGCCGTGGAGGCGATCCCGGCACTCTGGTACCCCTTCACCTGGGCCGCGACCATCCCGGCCACCGACTGCGGGTCCGAGCCGAAGGAGCGCACCCCGATCACCGGGTTCGCCGGGTTGACGTTGACGTCCGCGTCCGGGGCGTAGTTCTGGCAGATGCCGATCGCCGCCAGCTCGGCGCCCGCGATCCGCCCCGCCTCGCGGGCGTCGGAACGCGAACGGCCCGCGCCCAGCGCCATCGCGCCCGGCATCAGCGTGGCGGGCTCACCGACCCGGCAGACGATGCCGTGCTCCTGGTCGGTGGAGATGAGGAGCGGCAGCGAGCTGGGCCCCGCCAGGCCGGCCCGCTGGATGCCGTTGGAGAGGTCCGCGATCTGGTGCGGATCACGGGTGTTGTGCGCCCAGGTGAAGTAGATGATGCCGCCGACGTGGTACTTGGCGATCATCTCCGCCGCGGTGCGCACGCCGATCTCGGCGAGGTTGGCGTCGATGTCGGCCTGGTCGGGGTCGGTGGCGGAGTGCCCGTAGACCCGCATGACGAACAGCTGGCCGACCTTCTCCTCCAGGCTCATCCGGGAGATGAGCCGCTTCAGCCGCCGGGTGGTGGCTGCGGAGTTGTGGCTGCCGCCGGAGGAGTTCCGGGCGGCGACGGCGCCGGGGGCGACTGCCGTGCCCGTCGCCGCGACGACTGCGGTGGCGGCGGTTGCGGTGAGGAGGGTGCGTCTGGAGGGGCGGTGGTGCACGTGAGCTCCTTCGGCCGTACTCGGTGACGAGATGATGGTGAAAGAAACTTCCAGGGATCACGGATATCCAGAAAATAACTTCCGGTCAAGAGTGCGGACCGTTTTGCGCGCGTCCTCGGGGCCGGGGCTCGCGCCCCGGAACCGGCGGCCGCCAGACACGGCCTAGCGCAGCCCCACGTCCGCGCCGTGCGCCTGGAGCGCCGAGACAGCCGCCGTGATCGCCGGGCGGCGGGCCGCCTCCGTACGCCACAGCGCGTACAGCCGGCGCACCGGAACCGGCTCGATCCGCACCGCCACCACGCCGTCCGGCAGCGGACCGCGCCCCAGCCGGGGCATCATCGCGACCCCGAGACCGGCGGCGAGCAGGGCCAGTTGGGTGTGGTTCTCCTCGGCCTGGTGCCGGATGTCCGGCTCGTAGCCCGCGGTGCGCAGCGTCCGTACGAGCCAGTCGTGGCAGACCGTCCCGGGCGGCTGGCAGATCCACCGCTCCCGCGCCAGCTCCTCGCGCCGCACCCCGTCCAGGCCTGCCAGCCGGTGACCCTCCGGCACCAGCAGATCGCAGCGGTCCTTCCCGATCTCCGCCTGTGCCAGGCCCTCCGGGGCGGGCAGCGGCGCGATGTCCCAGTCGTGCGCGACGGCCAGGTCGATCACGCCCTTGGCCACCAGGTCGACCGAGAGGTGCGGATCGACCTCGGTCATCCGGACGTCCAGCGCCGGGTGCTCCCGGTCCAGCTCCGCCAGCACCCCGGGCAGCAGCCCACGCGCCGCCGAGGCGAACGCGCCGATCGACAACCGCCCCGTCGGCAGCCCCCTGCGCTCCTCCAGAGTCGTCTCGGCCCGCTCCACGATCGCCAGCAACTGCTGAGCCGTGGCGGCCAGATGGAGCGCCTCCTCGGTGAGCGCGACCCCGCGTCCTCGACGTTCAAGCAGGGTCGTACGGGTCTCCCGCTCCAGTTTGGTGATCTGCTGCGAGACCGCCGACGGGGTGTAGCCGAGCGCGGCGGCGGCGCCCGCGACGGAACCGTGGACGGAGATGGCGTGCAGCGCGCGCAGCCGGGAGAGATCGAGCACCGGAGCCTCCGGGAGCCTCGGGAATCGTTAGCGTCGCTCAATTCCACCATGTAGAAATGCGCGCTGGTGCTAAACGGTCGGTGCGGGTGATCCTCGGGGCATGCGTCCCCTCCACATCGCCCTGGCCGCCCTGGTGGCAGCCGTCTGGGGTGTCAATTTCGTCGTCATCGAGCTGGGCCTCGCCCACTTCCCGCCGCTGCTCTTCTCCGCCCTGCGCTTCCTGGTCGCGGCGCTGCCCGCGGTCTTCTTCGTCGGCCGCCCGAAAGTCGCCTGGAAGTGGGTCGTGGGGGTCGGACTGGCCCTGGGTATGGCCAAGTTCGGGCTGCTGTTCATCGGTATGGACCGGGGGATGGGCGCCGGGATCTCTTCCCTCGTCCTCCAGGTCCAGGCCGTCTTCACCGCCCTGTTCGCGGCGCTCGCGCTGGGCGAACGGCCGGGGCGGGTACGGGTACTGGGGATGGGCGTGGCCCTCGCGGGCATCGGGGTGGCCGCAGTCGACGAGGGCGCGAGCGGCCCGGTGCTCGCCTTCGTCCTGGTGATCGCGGCGGCGGCCTGCTGGGGCGTGTCCAACGTGCTGACCCGCAAGGCCGCCCCGCCCGACGCCCTCAACTTCATGGTCTGGGTCTCCACCGTCCCGGTGCTGCCGCTGCTCGGGCTCTCGCTCCTCTTCGAGGGCTGGGACCGCGATACCCGGGCACTGGCCGCGCTCGACTGGAGCGGCGCCGGGATCATCGTCTACGTCGCGTGGATCACCACGGTGTTCGGCTTCGGGGCCTGGGGCTTCCTGCTGAGCCGGTACCCGGCGTCCTCCGTGGCCCCGTTCACCCTGCTGGTGCCCGTCTTCGGGATGTCGTCCGCCGCCCTGCTGCTCGACGAGTCGGTGAGCCCGCTGCGGTGGTGCGCGGCGGCGCTGCTGGTCGGCGGGGTGGGGCTGACCTCGCTCGCCGGGGCGCGGCGCCCGCGTGTCACCGTCCCGGAGCCGGCCCCCGTCTGAGGGGCCGGCTCCCGTCTGAGGGGCCGGCTCCCGGGCGGCTACGGCCTGCTCCGGGTCGCTACGTCGCTACGTCGCTACGGGTCCGCCCTACTGCTTCGGCGCGCCCAGCCGCAGCAGGTGCTCGCGCCCCGCGCTCAGCAGCCCCGGCAGCTCCGCCGCTCCCGGGTGCCAGCGCTTCTCGTACTCCCAGCAGACCCAGCTGTCCGCGTCCAGGGTGTCCAGGCAGGCTTGCAGCGGCAGCACCCCGGCGCCCAGGGCGAGGGGCTCGGTGTCCTCGGCGGACGCGATGTCCTTCACCTGGACGTAGCCCAGGTGCGGGGCCAGCACCGCATGGCTCGCGACCGGCTCCTCACCGGCCAGCCAGGTGTGCATGATGTCCCACAGCGCACCGATGCTCCCGTGCCCCACCGTCCCCACCACCCGGGCCACGGCGGCTCCCGCGCGGTGCGAGTCGTGGGTCTCCAGCAGGATGCGTACGCCCATGTCCGCGGCGTACGGAGCGGCGGCGGCCAGCCTGCGGGCGGCGGTCGCGTCGGCCGTCTCCGCGTCCTGGTCGCCGCCGCCGGGGAAGACCCGGACGTTGCGCGCCCCCAGGTCCCGGGCCAGCTCCACCAGGCCGGCGAGCTCGTCGAGCACCGCCTGGTCGTCACCCTCCGCCGCGGCCCTGACGTAACCGGCCACGGTCAGGATCTCGATCCCGCCCCGCTTGAACTCCTCGACCACGTCGGCGCGTTCGAGCATCGAGAGCCCGGGGTGCACCGGCTCCTCCGGGTGGGCGCGCAGCTCCACCCCCTGGTAGCCGTGCTCGGCGGCCAGCCGGACGACCTCGGATATCGGCAGCCCCGGCACCCCGAGGGTGGAGAAAGCGAGCTTCACGTGCATGTCCTTCCATCGGTACCTGCCCTGCCCCCGCACCGTACGGCCCGGTCGGTGGCCGGCACTTCATCGGCTTGCGGCCTGAACTACGGATGCCCCGGTCAGGGGATCCAAGTCCCGTCCCGGCGGACCCGGTCACGGGGAGGGGCCATCCCGGCGGACCCGGTCACCGGGAGCGGGGTCCCTCGGCGGACCCGGTCACCGGGAGCGGGGTCCCTCGGCGGACCCGGTCACAGGGAGCGGGCTCACCCCCGGGGTGCCGCCGTTGAGCCGCGCACCATCAGCTCCGCCGGGATCGTCGCGATGCCGCCCGGCGGCGGGGCCTCCTTGCCCGTCGCCAGCCGGCCCGCCCGCGCCCCCGCTTCGAAGAGGGGCAGCCGTACGGTCGTCAGCGCCGGGACCACGTCGACCGAGAACGGCAGATCGTCGAAACCGGCCACCGAGATGTCCTCGGGGATGCGCAAGCCCCGGTCGCGGATCGCCGCGGCGGCGCCCAGGGCCACCGTGTCGTTCGCGGCGACGACGGCCGTGATCCCCGGTTCGCGGCGCAGGAGTTCGACCGTGGCGTCGTAGCCGGAGCTGCGGTCGTAGGAGCCGTGCACGGTGAGGCGCTCCCCGGTACGGGAGCCCCCGCCCCCGGCTGGAGCAGCAGCACCGCCGTCCCCGTCCCAGTCCCCGTACAGCCCTGCGGCCCTCATCGCCTCGCGGTGGCCCTCAAGGCGGTGGCGGGTCGTGGTCCGTTCCAATGGGCCCGCCGCGTAGCCGATGCTGCGGTGGCCCAGCGAGATCAGGTGCTCGGTCAGCCGCCGGCCGCCGCCCCGGTTGTCGAAGGCGAGCGCGGCCAGGACCGATTCGCTGTCCGGCAGCGGGGGCCGCCCGCACAGGACCACCCTGGTCCCGGCGTCCGCGAGCTTCGCCAGCTTCGCGGACATCGCGGCTTGGTGCGCCGGGTCCTCCACCGCGCCGCCGGTGAGGACGACGGCGGCGGCGCGCTGGCGCTGGAGCAGGGTCAGGTAGGTGAGCTCGCGTTCTGGGGTGCCGCCGGTGTTGCAGACGATCGCGAGCTTCTCGCCGCCCGCCCGGCCGGAACCGTCGCCCGGACCGCCGATCTCCGACTGCGCGGCGCCCGCCATGATCCCGAAGAACGGGTCCGCGATGTCGTTGACCAGGATGCCGATCAGGTCGGAGGTGGCGGCCGCGAGTGAGCTGGCGGGCCCGTTCAGTACGTAGTCCAGATCGTCCACCGCACGCAGGACCCGCTCCCGAGTGGACGCGGCCACCGGGTAGTTGCCGTTCAGCACACGGGACACCGTGGCCGGTGACACCCGGGCGCGAGCCGCCACGTCCGCCAGGGTGACTGTCATCGAGATTCCTCCGGGGGAGTGATGAGGGGAGAGGCCCAATCGGTGGGCCCCTCTTGTCCGGGCCGCTGTCGGCAGGCTAGCGTCATCCAAGATAGAAAGCGCTTGCTACGACGGTATGGAGGATCTTTCGTGACACGCAGGACGGTGCGCATCGCCATGAACGGCGTCACGGGTCGCATGGGATACCGGCAGCACCTGGTGCGCTCGGTCCTCGCGATCAGGGAGCAGGGCGGACTCGACCTCGGCAACGGCGACGTGCTCTGGCCCGAGCCGGTCCTTGTCGGCCGCCGGGCCCACGCCCTGGAGGCGCTTGCAGAGCAGCACGGCCTCACCGAGTGGTCGACCGACCTCGACGCGGTCCTCGCGGACGAGACCATCGACATCTACTTCGACGCCCAGGTCACCTCGGCACGCGTCGAAGCGATCAAGAAGGCCATCGCGGCGGGCAAGCACATCTACACCGAGAAGCCCACCGCCACCGACGTCGCGGGCGCCCTGGAGCTGGCCCGGCTCGCCCGCGAGGCCGGCATCAAGCACGGCGTCGTCCAGGACAAGATCTTCCTCCCGGGCCTGCTGAAGCTGAAGCGTCTGATCGACGGCGGCTTCTTCGGCGAGATCCTCTCCATCCGGGGCGAGTTCGGCTACTGGGTCTTCGAGGGCGACTGGCAGGAGGCCCAGCGCCCGTCCTGGAACTACCGCGCGGAGGACGGCGGCGGCATCGTCGTCGACATGTTCCCGCACTGGGAGTACGTGCTTCACGAGCTGTTCGGCCGGGTCACCACCGTCCAGGCGCACGTCCAGACACACATCCCGGAGCGCTGGGACGAGCACGGCAAGCCGTACGCCGCGACCGCCGACGACGCCGCGTACGGCATCTTCCAGCTGGAGAGCGGCGCCGTCGCGCAGATCAACTCCTCCTGGACGGTGCGCGTCAACCGCGACGAGCTGGTCGAGTTCCAGGTCGACGGCACCCACGGCTCCGCCGTCGCCGGGCTGCGCAACTGCCGCGTCCAGCACCGCTCGGCCACGCCCAAGCCGGTCTGGAACCCCGACCTCCCGGCCACCGAGTCCTTCCGCGACCAGTGGCAGGAAGTCCCCGACAACACGGTCTTCGACAACGGCTTCAAGGCCCAGTGGGAGCTGTTCCTGCGCCACATCGTGCTGGACGAGCCCTACACCTGGGACCTGATGGCGGGCGCGCGCGGCGTCCAGCTCGCGGAGCTCGGCCTCAAGTCCTCTGCGGACGGCCGCCGCTTCGACGTCCCGGAGCTGAGCCTGTGACCATCCAGCCCCCGCAAGACGCACCGGAGTTGACCACGTGACCATGTACCTTCCGCAGGTTGCACCGGAGTTGACCACGTGACCATCCACCTCCCGCAGGGCCCGTACGAGCCCCGCACCACCCCGCTCGACCTCGCCCCCGGCGGGGCGCCCCTGGCCTCCCGTACGGTCTTCTCGGCCGCCCACGTCGTGGCCGACCCGTACGCGGACGTCAGCCCCGACTCCCCGGCCGCCGTCGACTGGGACGCCACCCTCGCCTTCCGCCGTCACCTCTGGTCGCACGGCCTCGGGGTCGCGGAGGCCATGGACACCGCCCAGCGCGGCATGGGCCTGGACTGGGCGGGCGCCGCCGAACTGATCGCCCGCTCGGCGGCGGAGTCCAAGTCCGTCGGCGGCGCCATCGCCTGCGGCGTCGGCACCGACCAGCTCCCGCCCGGCCCCGCCTCGCTGGCCGAGGTCCGGTCCGCGTACGAGGAACAGCTCGCCCTGGTCGAGGGGAGCGGGGCGCAGGCCATCCTGATGGCCTCCCGCGCACTGGCCGCCGCGGCGAACGGCCCGCAGGACTACCTGGAGACGTACGCGCACCTGCTGCGCCAGGCCACCGAGCCGGTCGTGCTGCACTGGCTCGGCCCGATGTTCGATCCGGCGCTGGACGGCTACTGGGGCTCCGCCGATCTCGACGCGGCCACCGAGACCTTCCTCCAGGTCATCGCGGAACACCCGGACAAGGTCGACGGCATCAAGATCTCCCTCCTCGACGCGGAGCGCGAGATCGACGTCCGGCGCCGCCTGCCCAGCGGGGTGCGCTGCTACACGGGCGACGACTTCAACTACCCCGAGCTGATCGCGGGCGACGACCGGGGATTCAGCCACGCGCTGCTCGGCATCTTCGACCCGCTCGGCCCGCTCGCCGCGCACGCGGTCCGGGTCCTGGACACCGGCGACACCAAGGGCTTCCGCGAACTCCTGGACCCGACGGTCGAGTTGTCCCGCCACCTCTTCCAGGCGCCGACCCGCTACTACAAGACGGGCGTGGTGTTCCTCGCCTGGCTGGCCGGTCACCAGGACCACTTCACGATGGTGGGCGGCCTCCAGTCGGCCCGCTCCCTGCCGCATCTGGCGAAGGCGTACGAACTGGCCGACCGGCTCGGCCTGTTCCCCGATCCCGAACTGGCGGAGTCCCGGATGCGCGCGCTGCTCACGGTCAACGGAGGCACCCGATGAGCGACGGCCGTCTCTCCATCAATCAGGAGACCATCAAGCAGTGGTCGCTGCCCGAGCTGACCGAGGGCTGCGTGAAGGCGGGCATCGACAAGGTCGGCCTGTGGCGCGCCCCGGTCCAGGAGTACGGCGTAGCGGCGACCGCCCGGCTCCTCTCCGACGCGGGCCTGTCCGTCACCAGCCTCTGCCGGGGCGGCTTCCTCACCGCCCTCGACCCGGCCGAGCGGGCCCGCGCCCTGGACGACAACCGCGCGGCGCTGGACGAGGCGGCGGGCCTGTCCACGGACACCCTGGTACTGGTCTCGGGCGGTCTCCCGGCCGGTTCCAAGGACCTGTACGGCGCCCGCGAGCGCATCGCGGACGCCCTGGGGGAGCTGGCCCCGTACGCGGCCGAGCGCGGCGTACGCCTGGCGATCGAACCGCTGCACCCGATGTTCGCCTCCGACCGCTGCGTGGTCTCCACCCTGTCCCAGGCCCTGGACCTCGCGGAACGCTTCCCGGCGGACCAGGTCGGGGTGGTCGTCGACACGTACCACCTCTGGTGGGACGACCAGGCCCCGGCCCAGATCGCCCGCGCGGGCGCGGGCGGCCGCATCCACTCCTTCCAGCTCGCCGACTGGATCACCCCCCTCCCGGCGGGCGTGCTCGTCGGGAGGGGCCAACTGGGCGACGGCTGCGTGGACTTCCGCGCCTTCCGTACGGCGGTCGAGGCCACCGGCTTCGACGGCCCGATCGAGGTGGAGATCTTCAACGAGGAGCTATGGGCCCGCGACGGCGCGGAGGTCCTCGCGGAGGTCGCCGCCCGGTACGTGGAGCACGCCTGCTGACGCCGTGACCGGGAGGTATCGGCGGATGTGACCTCGGGGGCAAAAAAGTTTGCCGGACCGTGCAACCCTCCGGGGCTCTGCCGGGTCGTATCTGTAGTCGGGAGCTTCCGGGGGGTGTATCCGGGGGGATGGGGAAGCCCTGACAGTGGGGGAGAGCGAGTGGGGCCCGGTCGGAAGACCGGGCCCCGTTTCGCTTCCACCACCCTTCACCTCACGGGCCGACGGAGCGCCAGACGTGTTCCGGAACGGTGCGCGCAGCTTCTTCGATGTCGATGTCGCCGACGGAGAGCCAGCGGCGCGCGATGCCCGTCACCGGGCCCAGGATCAGGGATTCCAGCACGGGCACCGGCAGAGCGGCGAGTTGGCCGGATTCCTGATGGCGGTGCAGCCAGGCCGCCAGTGGAGCCAGCCGCGCTTCCTGGGCGCCGCGGATCTGCTGGGCGTGTGCGCTGAGCTCGCGGTCGACGGCGACGGAGTGCATGAGCCGCGCCGCGTCGGGGTTCGCCTGCACGAAGCGCAGATAGGCACCCACGATGGCCCGGACGCCGGCCCGTGCTCCGTCCGTCTCCCGCAGGGCACCGCCCAGTTCGTCGAGGAGCCGGCCCAGACAGGACTGCCCGAGCGCGGACACCACGCCGGGGAGGCTGCCGAAGTGGTGGTAGATGCTTCCCGTGCTGACCCCGCTGGCCGAGGTGATCGCACCCAGAGTGAGGCCGGCTTCGCCCTGCGCCGCGTAGATGGCCAGTGCGCAGTCGAGGACCTGTGCGGCAGTGGCCTCACCGCGTTGTTGCTTCGGACTCATCGACGCCGTCCTTGCTTCTGGACCATTCCGGTCCTGTCTCTCATGGGTTCCCCGGAGACAGGATAGGAGAAGCTTCCATAATTTTTTCCAGAAGTAGTTCCAATAAGTGCGTCCCATGCTCCAGACTGAGCACTCGATGCATCAAGTCGTCCGAAACCAGGCCGAGTTCGGATGGCACACGCTCTCCGGGACCAGGGGGGCGGGACACACGGGGGAGCGCTCGACCATGACCAGCGTGCACGACGGAGACCACGGCGATCACGGGGGCGCCGAGGACTACCCCGACGGCG
The DNA here is from genome assembly GCF_055584045.1 of Streptomyces sp. NPDC104307. NCBI lineage: Bacteria > Bacillati > Actinomycetota > Actinomycetes > Kitasatosporales > Streptomycetaceae > Streptomyces > Streptomyces sp. NPDC104307. The sequence continues at coordinate 408,710 of NZ_JBVJMU010000002.1, read as the reverse complement.
GCATCAAGCCGCTGACCGCGACCGACCCCGCCCGTATCGGGCCCTACCTGCTGCTCGGCCGGCTCGGGGCGGGCGGCATGGGCCGGGTCTACCTGGCCCGTTCCGAGGGCGGCCGCACGGTCGCCGTCAAGGTGGTGCACGCGGAGCACGTCGCGGACCCGCAGTTCAGAGCCCGCTTCCGGCGTGAGGTCGACGCGGCCCGGCGAGTGGGGGAGCGCTACACCGCACCGGTGCTGGACGCGGCCCCGGACGAGGAGTTCCCCTGGGTGGCCACGGGATACGTGCCCGGCCTCTCCCTCGAACAGGTCGTCCGCGGCCACGGGGCGCTCCCCGCCGAGTCCGTGCTCGCCCTCGCGGACGGGCTCCTGCGCGCGCTCAAGGACGTCCACGCGGCGGGCATCGTCCACCGGGATCTGAAGCCCTCGAACGTGATGATCACGGTCGAGGGCCCCAAGGTCATCGACTTCGGCATCGCCCGCGCGGCCGAGACCTCGGTCGAGGCCCTCACCAGTACGGGCATGGTGATCGGATCACCGGGCTTCATGGCTCCGGAGCAGATACGCGGCGAGGGCGCCGTCGCGAAGAGCGACGTGTTCACCCTCGGCTGTGTCCTGACGTATGCGGCAACCGGCAGACTCCCGTTCGGCAACGGGGTGAGCAACCAGCACGCGGTGATGTACCACATCGTCGAGGAGGAACCCGACCTCGGCGAGGTCGGCGACGAGCGGCTGCGAGCCCTGATCACCCGGCTCCTGGCGAAGGATGTAGCCGAACGCCCGGCCGTGAACGACCTGCTGGCCGAGCCGGACCATGTCCCGGCGAGCGCGTCGTGGCTGCCGGCGGAGGTCGTGGGCCACCTGGCCCGGCAGTCGGCACGGCTGCTGGACGCGGAGGCGGCACCGGTCCGAGAGGAGCCCGTCGACCGGGGGACGGTCCCCCTGCGCCCGGCAGCCGCAGCGACTCCCGGGGCTGTCCCCGCCGCCGAGGCGAAGCAGCCGGAACGGAAGAAGGAACGGGAGAGGCGGCGCCGCTGGTTCGTGTCCGTCCCGCTGGTCTTCGTCCTGGCCGGGGGCGGCACCACGCTGGTGGTGCTCCAGCCGTTCAGTGGCGACAGCGGCGGCGGAGCCCACGCGTCGCCGCCGTCGAGCAGCGCGACGGCAGGCCCAGCCTCGCCGCCGCCGTCGCGGGCGGGCACTCCGTCCCCCCAGGGCGACAAGAGCCCCGGGAAGCCGGCGGCACGAGGGGACAAGGAGGGCGACGGCGGGAAGGACGGTCGGGACGGCACGGACGGCCGCGACGCGGTGGCCGCGGACAGTGGCGGCTCCGACTCCGGCGCAGCCGGAGGCACGTCGTCCGGCGGCACCTCCGGATCGGACACGTCCTCCGGCGGCGGATCGTCGTCCGCGGGGGGCACCGACACGTCGGGCGGCGGCGCGAGCACGGGGGGATCGAGCGGCACGTCGGGTTCTACGAGCGGCTCGGGAGGCGGAGGCTCCGGCAACGCCTCGGGTTCCACGGGCGGTTCGGGCGGTGGGAGCGTCGTGCCGTCCGCGTTCGCGGGCACCTGGAAGTACGGCGAGACCGTCAACACCGGCCAGCCCGGCACCATCACCATCTCCTCGAAGGGCAACGTACGCCTGACCGACTACCCGTACGTCCCCTGCCCGTATGTGGCCACGGTGGAATCCACGGCGAACGGCGGCGCCCGGATCAACGTCAGCGCTATGAAGATCGAGGGCGCGAACCCCGGATACTGCTACACGGCTCTCAACGCCTCCTACTTCACCCTCAACGGCAGCGGAATACAGCACAACGTGGGGGACGGCACCGCCAACGGCTACTACTACAAGCGGGGGTGACTGCTGAACGACGGCCCGGCGCACTCCACTACCGGGTACTCCATCAACGGTGTGAGAACAGTCGAAATTCCAATGGAGGCGTTATGTCCAGGCAGTGGGGTTGGGCGGAATTCGAAGCTACGGGTCTGCGTCGCGGGAATATTGTTACCTGCCCTGAGAGCTACGAGACGAAGGGAAAGGCGCTGGAGGGTTTAGCTGATTACCTGGAGGCTGAGGGATCAGCAGACCCTACGGGTGCAGGTGTTGTATCAATGGTGAGAAATGCATCGAATTCGGGTGGCCTTTTTCTGGTGACAGCGCCGCCGATGCGTGCATGGTTTGTCTACCCGGTGCCGGAAAATTTGTCCACTGGGCAGGCGTCTAGCTTTTTTATGCGTGATCATGAGGAGGAAATCTGGCGTCGCTTGAATCTGCGAACCAACTCGACCTGGGACGGTCCGAAAAGTGGGTCCGGAGGGGGCGCAGCCGCGGGGTCGGGATGTTCGGTCGTGGGCGCTGCCACTCTGACCGGGGCAGTAATGGCCGTATGGGCTCGAACGAGATGGGGCGTGTAAGAGCATCGCTTTCGAGCTGACGCTCTCCGACCCGGCGCAGCTCCCGGGGCTTCGGAATTGGCTGCGTGTGTGAATTCCGCCTGGACGCCGCCTCGCTGGGAGCGAGAGTGCAGGACGCCTGACAGGCCTCTACCAGCGACGGATCGTCCATCCCCGGTCTGCGCGCGGGAATCCCGGGCTTCAGGCCGGGCGGGAACGCGATCTCGTGGCTGCTCTGCCAAGACGTCATCTCATCTGGTCTGGCCGACAGCTTCCAGGTCCATAGGAGCGTTGAGCGGCTGGTTTGGGCCCTCGGCTGCAACCGGCAGACACCTTGAGGGAACCTGGCGGTGCCGTTGATCGGCACTCTGCGCTGCTTCACGGCACTGCAGTGGGGCGGTCGCAGTTCCGGGCCGAGTGGCTAGGGTGCTCCTAATATCGGATGTCCTGCCGCACCGCGAAGTCACGTGACCCGGTCTCGTCGCTCTGCTGGCGCAGTATCAGATCACGCTGGGGGACAAATTCGGATGCTGTCGACTCTAGTCGGTGCCTCACTCCTGTTCTTCGGGGTCTCGCTTCTCGGGAACTTCTGGAACCTTGCGGGGAGACTTTTTGAACGCGTCTCCGATTTCGTGGACCCCGGAGCGGCGACCGTGAACACCTTCAGAGCAATTGGCGTGTTCGTTGTCCTCATCGGGATGATTTGGGTGGCATCGGGCCTACGAGAGATCTTCTGGTGAGTCTGCGGCAGCAGATGAGGGTGCAGGCGATGCTGGTGAAGGCAGGAAGTGCTCGGCTTTGTGCTCGTAGCGTCGGTGGGGACGGCGGCAGCCGGCGAGCCACGACATGGTGGGTTTGACGGTCCAGCGGTGGCGTCCCAGCCGCTGTGATGACTCGATTCCCTTGCGTGCGATGCGCTGACAGCGCATCGGCCCCACCAAAGGAGATGGAGTCTTGACGTTGTTTGCATCGGCTCAGCGAACATGTGACAGCACGGGGCTCGGCAGATAGCCATTCCCAGGCCTCCGGAATAGCGCTCCCCACAGGAACTCCTGACCGAACCAAGGCGATTCGGCCGGCTCGTCCTCCATCCGGCGCAGCTCGACCTCCTCCAACCCTCCCGTCACCCCGTCCGGACCGGTGAAGATCCAGCGCAGCGACTCTGCGGTGTACGCCAGACCGCCATGGAGGCGCGCCGTCCGGTAGAGCTCCACGTCGGGCAGCTCCGAGCCCATCTCCCCGGAGGCGAAGGCGCCGAGCGACAGATGCCCGCCGGGCGCCAGGACCCGATCCACGTACGCGAGATACGTGATCCGGCGGTGCGGCGGCAGATGGTGGAAGCACCCGGAGTCGTGGATCAGGTCGTACGGTCCCTCCGGTGCACCCTCGGCGAAGGCGTCCCCGCAGTGGAACCGGATGTCCGCACCCGCCTCCCCGGCATGCTCCCGGGCCCAGGCGACGGCCCCGGGCGACAGATCGACCGCGTCCACCTCGAAGCCGAGCGAGGCGAGGTACAGGGCGTTGCGTCCGGGGCCGCAGCCCAGGTCGATCGCGCGTCCCGGAGCGACCAGGCCGCGTTCCACGTAGGAGACGAGCGTCTCGTCCGGTTTCGCCACGAAGAACGGCACGGGCTTCGACCGGTCCTCGTAGAACCCGTCCCACCACTCCCCGGCCTTCTCCGTCCACCGGTCCGCCTCGGGCGCGAACAGGTCGTCCATGAGCCGCAGAACGTCCTCGACCGAGCGCACATTCCGGTCCATCCGGAACCCCCTTCCCGATGAGGGAAGTTTAGGAGGGGTACAGGTATAAGGCCAGGTCAGCGTATGCGTGCGGGGTGTCTCGCAGAGCCTGTGGCGCGGCGGGAGGAGCGGCCCGACACCCCTCAACTGCATCCGCACGCGCGCCGCCCCACGGGCCCTTGGAGGGCATTCACGGGGGTGTCGCGGACACCGCCGGGAGGTGTTTTCTGGCTGCCGCCTGACGCGTCGCCGGGGCCCGCGACGTATCAGGCGGTCAGCTGCCCGTGCTTGACCGCGGCGACGAACGACGCCCAGCCGTCCGCAGAGAAGACGACGGCGGGCCCGGTCGTGCCCGCCTTGCTGTCGCGTACGGGGACGGAGGCGTAGCCGCCCGCGACCTCAAGGCACTCGCCCTGATTGGCGCCGCTGTAGCTGGACTTGTACCAGCCGGTGAAGCTGTGCTCAGCGTTGTGCATGTTCGTGTTCCTCCGAGATGGCTGCCGGTGGAGAGGGCTTCCATATGGGTCGGGGTTCAGCTCGTGAACCGGTCTTGCTTGACCGCGGCGACGAACGACGCCCAGCCGTCCGCAGAGAAGACGACGGCCGGCCCGGTCGGGCCCGCCTTGCTGTCGCGCACGGGGACGGAGGCGTAGCTGCCCGCGACCTCAAGGCAGTCACCGTTGGAGCCCCCGCTGTAGCTGGACTTGAACCACCCGGCCAGCGTCGTGGCATCAGCGACGGTGTGGTTGATGCTGCGCATTTTCGTGCTCCTCTGCGATAGCTCTGACGAGGGCCACAGAAGTCTGTTGGGAGGCTGCCTCGCTCAGGGCGAGAGTGTAGGACGCGTGACAGGCCTCTACCAGCGCCGGATCGTCCATCAGGTTTCCGGTGCGGAGACCCTCGACGTACGCGAGCGGGGCGGCGTCCGCGAAATTCAGCAGATAGAGCGCGCTTTCCAGGAGCGCGTGTGCCCCCGACGCGAAGGTCAGCACGTGCAGCCGCAGACGACCTGACTCCGCCATGTCCGCTACCTTGTGCAGCTGCTCTGCCATGGTCTGTGGGCCGCCGATGCACCGCCGGAGCGCGGCCTCGTCGAGAAGCGTCCAGGTGACGGGAGTACTCGACTCTCTGAGCAACCGGCCGCGTTCCATGCGGTTGACGATGAATTCGTCAAGCTCCTCCGCACAGTAGTTTGGCCGATAGGCCTGGAACACCGCACGTGCGTATGCGTCCGTCTGTAGAAGGCCAGGGATCAGAGACAGGCCATACTGACGGATCTCCGTGGCTTCGCGCTCCAACTCGGCCACCGCCGAGAAGAACTGGGCGAACTTCGAATCGAGGTCGGCCAGCCACCTGACGAAGAACCCGTCAGTTTTCAGCGCGATGTCGATGCGCCGGGCATCATCCGGCTTCGGCAGCCGCCGCCCCGCCTCCCAGTGACTGATCAGCGTGGGGGAGCAGACCACCTGTTCGCTCAGGGCCTCCTGCGTCAGTCCGGCGGCGATCCGCCGTAACCGCAGCTCCTCCCCGTACTTCTCCCGTGGCGTACGCGGCTTTCCGTTGATCTCCATGCGGCCTCGACTCCCTGACCTGACGTGCGCGCTGTCATCCCCCAACCCCTGGCAGCGTAGCCACTCCTGACCCCACTCTGTGATGGGTTCGCTACACAAAGCAGCGGGCTCGCTGTGCGGAATCGAGAGAAGAAGAGAAAGCAGGCTGACATGAAGCACCCCATCGCCCGGCTCCTTGAGCCGCTGGCGCGGCTCCGGCTCCGGCTCCGGTTCCGGAGGAGGCGCGGGCGGGACCTCTACCTGTACCCGTACTCCTGCGACTACGTGAACGGGCCGACCGCTTACCGCACGGGCGAGCGTCCCCCGCGAGGCGAGGACAGTCCGCTCGTACGCCCGTATCTCGTCGCGCACGAGCGGCGCGTGGCCGAGGAGCGGCGCAGGCAGGCGCGGTGCAGGGCGTTGTGGATCGCCGTGCGCGGGGCGGACGGGCCTCGCTTCGTCCGTGGAGCCGAGGTCACGGCATGAGCGAGTCCGAGGGGATCAGGCAGCTGCCCTGGACGGGGCAGGACGACAAGCCGTGTTACGTCATCGGGGACGGCACCGGGTACGTGTCGCGGATGGCGGACGGCTTCGAGAACATCCAGCTCGCGATGGCGGGTGATCTGATCGGTCACGCCACCGAGCTCCTGGCGGACCGGAAGGCCACCGGGGTGGAACTCCACTTCCTCGCCAGCCGGTTGACCGAGTCGCTGCGGACGGCCAAGCGGGTCGCGGAGAGCCGGGGATCACGGCTGGGCCTGAAGGGGGCCGACCTCGACATCGACGACTGGTGAGCCGGGGGAGCCGGCGGAGCCGTAGGCGTCCCGGGCGTCCCGGAGCGTCGGCAGATGCTCCGCCGCCCACGCGCAGCAGGCGGCCATCGGGCCGATCAACGTACGGCCGAGCGGGGTCAGTTCGTAGTCCACCCGGGGCGGGACACCGGCTCCGACGGTGCGGGTGATCAGGCCGTCCCGTTCCAGCGAGCGCAGGGTCTCCGTCAGCACCTTCGGCGTGATGCCGCGCAGCGGGACCTCCAGTTCGGAGAAGCGCCGCGGGCCGGACTCCAGGCACCGGATGATCTTCGGGGTCCATTTGCCGCCGATCCGGAACGGCGAAGGGGTGTGGGAGCAGCCGGTGAACATTTCGGGATCAAGTGGTTGGCTCACCCTGGCGAGCGTACGTAACTATCGTTGCGGAAACCATGGGGTGCGGGGCTAGCGTCCGCCTCATCGGCCGGCGGTCCGCGGGCCTTGGCGAGGGGGAACCCCATGAGCAGCAGGATCATTGTCTTCGGAGCCGGTGGACGGGCCGGGCGGCGGGCCGTTGCGGAGGCCGTCGCCCGTGGGCACGGGGTCACGGCCGTGGTGCGGGACGTGGCCGCGTACACGGGCCCGACCGGTGACGGCATCCGCGTCGTCGCCGGTGATGTCACCCGGGCGGACAGCGTCGCGGAGGCCGCGGCGGGGCACGACGCCGCGATCAGCGCGGCCGGGCGGATGGACGTGCCGTCGCGGGACTTCTACGTGAGCGCGGCGCACGCGCTGCTGGACGGGCTGGCGCGGGCGGGCGTCGGCCGGCTGGTGCTCATCGGCATCGGGTCCGTCCTGGAGATCGCGCCCGGCGTGGTCGTCCACGACGCTCCCGGCTTCCCCGCAGAGGCGCGGGCCTTCTCGCTCGGGCACTCCGCCGAACTCGACGTGCTCCGCGCCGCAGAGACCGAAATCGACTGGCTCGTCATCGCCCCGCCGCCCGTGATGCTGGACGACGAGGCCCCGCGCACCGGCCGGTACCGGACGGGCGGCGAGCAGGTGATGGCCGACGGCGCCCCGTCCTTCTCCTACACGGACCTCGCGGTCGCCCTGATCGACGAGATCGAGACCCCGAAGCACCACCGCTCCCTCACTGCGGTGGCGGGCTGACCGCCGGGCTGGGGCGTCGCTCCCGGTCCGTCGTGGTCGAGTTCGGCCGTCAACAGTGCGCGCTTATGCCCGAGTGCCGTCCATATGCTCAAGCAGCGTTCGGGCCTCGACGGTGCGGCGGTGGTCCGGGCCGAACGAGGCCAGGCAGGCATCGTGAGCGGCTACGGCCTGGCGGCGGGCGTCGGGAGTACGGCGCAATCCCAGCAAGGCGGCAGCAGAGACCAGTTCAACGGCCCCCACATCCGGGGTGCGCTGGTGCTCGGGCAGAGAGCGGTACAGCTTGCCGGAACGGCGTGCCTCGGTGAGGGCCTCTTCGTGGCGGGCTTGGCCATTGAGGCTGCGAGCCAGGCCGAGTCGCAGGACGAGAGCCCCCCGGTTACGTTCGGGATAGTCGGCCAGGGACTCGCGGGCGAGTGCCTCTGCCTCCTGGTGACGTCCCTGTGCATTGAGGGCAAAGACCAGCCCATTGCGGGCCGCTGCTGTCAGCACTGACCATTCCGGGCCGGCACCGCGGCTCGCGGCCTCGATGATGGCCCTGCATTCTGCCTCGCATTCGGCGTGCTGTCCAAGCGAGATCCTTTGCTGGGCGCGGTCCGAGCGCAGCTTCAGGGTCAGCCAGTGGTCGGCTCCGAACGTCCGGCTGAAGGCGGCCAGCGCTTCGTCGTAAGTGGCGAGTGACTCGGAGTGGCGACCTTGGGCGCCCGCCGCGAGCGCGGCGAAGTTCAGCGCCACCGCCGCGTACTCGTCGTCGCGGGGCCGCGACCGGGCCACGGCGAGGGAAGCGGCCTCCGCCTCGGCGTAACGCCCTGCTTCGTACAGGGCTTGGGCCTCGCCCACAGGCGTTCCCGCCATGCGTTCGGCGTCGCTTCGGCCGCGCGGCCGGAAGAATCTCATGGCCGGGAGCATACGGGTGCCGCGCAGACTGCTCGGCGGTCCTGAGGCAGGCGTCGAGGCCACTGCGGTAACGGGGCGAGCGAGGCACCTGATCCGTGGTGACGCGGGTCCTGGCTCCGGGATACACGACGACGTCGGCGAGAAGACGCTTCCACGCGTAGGCGGTCTTGGGACTGGTTCGCCCGGCCTGCGAGAGGGCTGGGCCAGGGACGATCGGCCGGTGTCCGCCCGCTCTTCCTTGGTCAACTCGATCTCGTCACCCGCCCAGGTACCTGTGCCGGTCAGTTGTAGTCGTATCGGGCTTGCACGATGACGAGTTCGGACTCGGTGGCTCTGTACACCAGGCGGTGCTCGTCATCGATGCGCCTCGACCAGTAGCCGCTGAGATCGCCTCGCAGGGGTTCGGGCTTTCCGATGCCGGCGAAGGGATCGCGCAGGGCGTCGGTGATGAGCCGGTTGATGCGACGTGTCATGCGACGGTCGCTCTCGGCCCAGAAGGTGTAGTCGGCCCACCCACGCAAGCTGAACGTGAGCTTCATTCGCCGTCCTCGACGTCCTCGTCATCCGGAAGGTCCACGAGCTCGTGGTGCTCCGTCCGGCCTGCTTCGACCTCTGCGATGGACTCCAGGAGCCGACGGGCGTTGGCGGGGGAGCGCATCAGGTAGATCGTCTCCTGCCAGGAGGCGAAGTCCTCCTCGGACATCAGGACCGCGTTTCCCTTGCGGGAAGTGATGTGCACGGGGGCGTGGTCCTCATTGACCTTCTCGATCAGCGGGAAGAGATGCCTCCGGGCTTCACTGGCCGTTATCGACATGGCGAACCTCTTCCCGCTGCGAGTCACTGGTACCACTCATGGTACCGGTGACTCTGCATGTGCGGCTCTCGCGCTGTCGGTCCCGCCCGGTACCGTCGCACCCATGTCCACCACGTCCTCCTCGGCATCGTCCACGCCCAACATGGCCGTCCTGGAAGGCGTACTCGAACGCATCACGTACGCCAACGAGGAGAACGGGTACACGGTCGCCCGCGTCGACACCGGGCGCGGCGCCAACGATCTGCTCACCGTGGTCGGCTCGCTGCTGGGCGCGCAGCCCGGCGAGTCACTGCGGATGGAGGGACGTTGGGGCTCGCACTCGCAGTACGGCAAGCAGTTCACCGTCGAGAACTACACGACGATCCTCCCCGCCACCATCCAGGGCATCCGCCGCTACCTCGGCTCCGGCCTGATCAAGGGCATCGGCCCCGTCATGGCCGACCGGATCACCACCCACTTCGGCGTCGACACCCTCGACATCATCGAGCAGCAGCCGAAACGGCTCGTGGAGGTCCCCGGGCTCGGGCCGAAGCGGACGAAGATGATCGCCGCCGCCTGGGAGGAGCAGAAGGCGATCAAGGAGGTCATGGTCTTCCTCCAGGGCGTCGGCGTCTCGACATCGATCGCCGTCCGCATCTACAAGAAGTACGAGGATGCCTCGATCTCCGTCGTGAAGAACGAGCCCTACCGGCTGGCCGCCGACGTCTGGGGCATCGGCTTCCTCACCGCCGACAAGATCGCCCAGGCGGTCGGCATCCCGCACGACAGCCCGGAACGGGTCAAGGCCGGGCTCCAGTACGCACTGTCGCAGTCCACCGACCAGGGCCACTGCTTCCTGCCCGAGGAGCGGCTGATCGCGGACGCGGTGAAGCTGCTCCAGGTGGACACCGGCCTGGTCATCGAGTGCCTCGCGGAACTGGCCGAGGACCCGGAGGGCGTCGTACGGGAGAAGGTGCCCTCGCCCGAGGGCGGCGAGCCGGTCACCGCCGTCTACCTGGTGCCCTTCCACCGGGCCGAGATCGCGCTCGCCGCCCAGGTGCGGCGGCTGCTGCGGACGCCGGAGGAGCGGATGCCGGCCTTCGGGGACGTGGACTGGGACAAGGCCCTCAAGTGGCTCGCGGGCCGCACCGGCGCGACCCTGGCGCCCGAGCAGGAGGCCGCCGTGCGGCTCGCGCTCAGCCGGAAGGTGGCCGTGCTGACGGGCGGGCCGGGCTGCGGGAAGTCGTTCACCGTCCGGTCCATCGTGGAGCTGGCGCGCGCCAAGAAGGCCAAGGTGGTGCTGGCCGCACCGACCGGGCGGGCGGCCAAGCGGCTCTCCGAGCTGACGGGGGCCGAGGCGTCGACCGTGCACCGGCTGCTGGAGCTCAAGCCGGGCGGGGATGCCGCGTACGACCGGGACCGTCCGCTGGACGCCGATCTGGTCGTCGTGGACGAGGCGTCGATGCTCGATCTGCTGCTCGCCAACAAGCTCGTCAAGGCCGTGGCACCCGGTGCCCATCTGCTGCTCGTCGGGGACGTGGACCAGCTGCCGTCGGTCGGCGCGGGGGAGGTGCTGCGGGATCTGCTGGCCGACGGCGGACCCGTCCCGGCGGTCCGGCTGACCACCATCTTCCGCCAGGCCCAGCAGTCCGGCGTCGTCACCAACGCCCACCGGATCAACTCCGGAATCCCGCCGCTCACCCAGGGGCTCAGCGACTTCTTCCTCTTCGTGGAGGACGAGACGGAGGACGCGGGCGTGCTCGCGGTCGATGTCGCGGCCCGCCGCATCCCCGCGAAATTCGGTCTGAACCCCCGCCGTGACGTGCAGGTACTCGCTCCGATGCACCGCGGCCCGGCCGGTGCGGGCCATCTCAACGGGCTGCTCCAGCAGGCCATCACGCCCGCCCGCCCCGATCTGCCCGAGAAGCGGTTCGGCGGCCGGGTGTTCCGGGTGGGTGACAAGGTCACCCAGATCCGCAACAACTACGACAAGGGCGAGAACGGCGTCTTCAACGGCACCGTCGGCGTGGTCACCGCCCTCGACGCCGACGAGCAGAAGCTGACCGTCCTCACGGACGAGGACGAGGAGATCGTCTACGACTTCGACGAGCTGGACGAGCTGTCCCACGCGTACGCCATGACGATCCACCGCTCCCAGGGCAGCGAGTACCCGGCCGTCGTCATCCCCGTGACGAAGAGCGCCTGGATGATGCTCCAGCGGAACCTGCTCTACACGGCTGTGACGAGGGCGAAGAAGCTCGTCGTCCTGGTCGGCTCGCGGCAGGCGATCGGGCAGGCGGTCCGCACGGTTTCCGCAGGCAGGCGTTGCACAGCGCTGGATTACCGGCTGCGGGGAGGTACGGAAGGAGGATCTGCCGAAAAAATGATCGATCAAATCGGTGGGAAACATCACGGAGGTCTTCCGGAACCGCAGTCAAGGGGGCAGGATGAATAAGTTCGCGGCACTCAGTGCCGCGAGTAGGTCCAATGGACGACCCCGAGTGCACTCTCCTGAGCCAAATGGGGGAGGGTAGAGACAGTCAGGGAACCTCGAAGAAGAGGCACTACGTCGGTGAGGGATGACGTGAGCGACAACTCTGTAGTACTGCGGTACGGCGATGACGAGTACACCTACCCGGTGATCGACAGCACCGTCGGCGACAAGGGCTTCGACATCGGGAAGCTCCGGGCGAACACCGGTCTGGTGACGCTGGACAGCGGATACGGCAACACCGCTGCGTATAAATCCGCCATCACCTACCTCGATGGCGAGCAGGGCATCCTGCGGTACCGCGGCTTCCCGATCGAGCAGCTCGCCGAGCAATCGACGTTCCTCGAAGTCGCGTACACGCTCATCAACGGTGAGCTTCCGAAGGTCGACGAGCTGTCGACCTTCAAGAACGAGATCACCCAGCACACGCTGCTGCACGAGGACGTCAAGCGGTTCTTCGACGGCTTCCCGCGCGACGCCCACCCGATGGCCATGCTGTCCTCGGTCGTCAGCGCGCTGTCCACGTTCTACCAGGACAGCCACAACCCGTTCGACGAGGAGCAGCGCCACCTCTCGACGATCCGGCTGCTGGCCAAGCTGCCGACCATCGCGGCGTACGCGTACAAGAAGTCGATCGGTCACCCGTTCGTCTACCCGCGCAACGACCTCGGTTACGTCGAGAACTTCCTGCGCATGACCTTCTCGGTCCCGGCCCAGGAGTACGTGCCGGACCCGGTCGTCGTCTCGGCGCTGGAGAAGCTGCTCATCCTGCACGCGGACCACGAGCAGAACTGTTCGACCTCCACCGTGCGTCTGGTCGGCTCCTCGCAGGCGAACATGTTCGCCTCGATCTCCGCCGGTATCTCGGCGCTGTGGGGCCCCCTGCACGGTGGCGCCAACCAGTCGGTGCTGGAGATGCTTGAGGGCATCCAGGCCAACGGTGGCGACGTCGACTCCTTCATCAGCAAGGTGAAGAACAAGGAGGACGGCGTCCGCCTGATGGGCTTCGGCCACCGGGTGTACAAGTCCTTCGACCCGCGCGCCAAGATCATCAAGGCCGCGGCCCACGATGTGCTCTCCTCGCTCGGCAAGTCCGACGAGCTGCTCGACATCGCGCTCAAGCTGGAGGAGCACGCGCTCTCCGACGAGTACTTCGTCTCGCGCAACCTCTACCCCAACGTGGACTTCTACACCGGTCTCATCTACCGGGCCATGGGCTTCCCGAGCGAGATGTTCACCGTGCTCTTCGCGATCGGCCGGCTTCCGGGCTGGATCGCCCAGTGGCACGAGATGATCAAGGAGCCGGGTTCCCGCATCGGCCGCCCGCGCCAGATCTACACCGGCGAGGTCCTGCGCGACTTCGTCCCGGTCGAGGGCCGCTGAGCCCCGGACCACCCCGACTGACCCCTGCCTCACCCCCGGCCCTCCCGGCCGGTTGCCTTCGCCCCGACTGCCGCGCTTTCGCACAGAGCGCGGTGTCCGGGGCGATTTGCTTTCCCGGGGGAGGTGCGTGGCCGGTGGCCGGACATGCGAGAAGCGCCTCGCCGTCGATCCCCCCACGGGCCGACAGCGAGGCGCTTCCCATATCCCGGAGCGGATTCCCCCCACGGGATCCGGCCGGGCGTTCAGTGGGAGCCGAAGCTCCTGGGTTCCTCGGGTACTGCGTGTCCTGCGCTTACCTCTTGTCGCCTACCTCTTGTACAGCCTGCCTGCCGGCGGTCTGCCGGGGTACGTACCGACGGGAGGGCCGCTCAAAGCTCCCCGGTGCACGTGCCCCGGCCAACGCTTGCCCGGAGCGTCCCCCAAGACCCTCCGTCGGACGTCCCCCAAGACATCCTTTGGCATCGCACTCTTAGACTCGCGAACCCACCGAATGGTTACCCCTGAACCAGTGTGATCTAAGTCTCTTTGTGTGAGTTACGTGAAGGACCTCAAGCGCAGGCTGTTCGTTACGACGAAGACCGATGAGAACGCCATCGCCGCTCCTGCAATCATAGGGTTGAGCAGGCCAAATGCCGCAAGGGGTAGAGCAGCAACGTTGTAACCGAATGCCCAGAAAAGGTTGCCCCTGATGGTGGCCAGAGTACGCCGGGAGAGCCGGATGGCATCGGCGGCCACCTTGAGATCTCCACGAACCAGCGTCAGATCGCTCGCCTCGATCGCCGCGTCCGTGCCGGTTCCCATCGCCAGCCCGAGATCGGCGGTGGCCAGTGCGGCGGCGTCGTTGACCCCGTCCCCGACCATCGCGACCGCACGTCCCTCGGCCTGCAAACGCTCGATGACGTGCGCCTTTTCCTCGGGGAGCACCTCGGCCCGCACCTCGTCGATGCCGACCGCGCGGGCCACGGACTGGGCCACCGCGCGGTTGTCGCCGGTCAGCAGGATCGGTGTCAGGCCGAGTGCGCGGAGGTCCGCGACGGCCGCCGCGCTGGATTCCTTGACCGCGTCGGCGACTTCGAGGACGCCCCGCGCCTCACCGTCCCAGGCGACCGCGACCGCCGTACGCCCCTGCGCGGCCGCTTCCGTCAGAGCCGCGATCAACACATCCGGAAGGTCGATTCCGGCTTCGGTGAGCAGCCGGGGGCGGCCGACGAGCACCTTGTAGCCCTCGACGGCGCCCTGGACGCCGAGGCCGGGGATGTTGCTGAAGTTCTCAGGGGTGGGGAGGGGGCTGGTGGTGCGTTCGGTGGCTCCAGTGGCGACGGCCTGGGCGATGGGGTGTTCGGAGGTGTGTTCCAGTGCTCCGGCGAGGCGCAGGACGTCGGTTTCCGCGGTGCCGGGGGCGGTGTGGACGTTCTGGAGGGTCATTTTGCCGGTGGTGACGGTGCCGGTCTTGTCGAGGACGATGGTGTCGACGCGGCGGGTGGTCTCCAAGACCTCCGGGCCCTTGATGAGGATGCCGAGTTGGGCGCCGCGTCCGGTGCCGACCATGAGGGCGGTGGGGGTCGCGAGGCCGAGGGCGCAGGGGCAGGCGATGATCAGTACGGCGACGGCGGCCGTGAACGCGGCCGTCACGTCGTCCGTCACCAGCAGCCAGGCGACCAGGGTGGCCAGGGCGATCAGCAGGACCACGGGGACGAACACCGCCGAGATCCGGTCCGCGAGCCGCTGCACCTCGGCCTTGCCGTTCTGCGCGTCCTCGACGAGCCGGGCCATCCGGGCCAGCTGGGTGTCGGCGCCGACCCTGGTGGCCTCGACGACGAGCCGGCCGGAGACGTTCACGGTGGCGCCGGTGACGGAGTCCCCGGCCACCACGTCGACCGGGACGGACTCACCGGTGAGCATGGAAGCGTCCACCGCGGAGGTGCCCTCGACGACCGTGCCGTCGGTGGCGACCTTCTCGCCGGGCCGGACCACGAAGCGGTCCCCGACCGCGAGCCGGGCGACCGGGACGCGCACCTCGGTGCCGTCGCGCAGCACCGCGACGTCCTTGGCACCCAGGTGCATCAGGGCCCGCAGGGCGGAACCGGCCTTCCGCTTGGACTTCGCCTCCAGGTAGCGGCCCAGCAGGATGAACGTGACGACTCCGGCGGCCACCTCCAGATAGATCGTGGAGGAGCCCGCCGTGCGCGAGACCGTGAAGTCGAAGCCGTGCCGCATGCCGGGCATTCCGGCGTCACCGAGGAACAGTGCCCAGAGCGACCAGCCGAAGGCGGCGAGGGTGCCGACCGAGACGAGGGTGTCCATGGTGGCCGCGCCGTGCCGGAGGTTGGTCCAGGTCGCCCGGTGGAAGGGCAGCCCGCCCCAGACGACGACGGGGGCGGCCAGGGTGAGCGAGAGCCACTGCCAGTTGTCGAACTGGAGGGCCGGGATCATCGCGAGCAGGATGACGGGGACGGCGAGGACGGCCGACACGACGAGCCGCTGACGCAGCGAGGCGAGGACGGAGCCGGGGTCGGGGTTGGGGGAGTCGGCGGGGGCGTCTGTGGGGTGCGGGGCCTCTGTGGCTGCTGTGGCCGAGGGGGGCGTGGGTGCCGCAGGTGTCGTGGCTGCCGCAGGTGCCTCTGTCGGTGCCTTCGTCGGTGCCTTCGTTTCAGCCGGCGTCGGCGTTGTCTCTCGGCTCGGCGGGGTCGTGGCCGGAGCGGGGCGGTGGAGCGGCTCCGCCGTGTAGCCCGTCTTCCGGACGGTCGCGATCAGATCCGCGACGCCGGTCTCCGGACCGTAGAGGACCCTGGCCTTCTCGGTGGCGTAGTTGACGGTGGCGGTGACCCCGTCCATCCGGTTCAGCTTCTTCTCGACGCGGGCCGCGCAGGAGGCGCAGGTCATCCCGCCGATCATGAACTCGGCCTCCGAGCTCTCCGCTGCCGGGGCTTCGGTCTCTGTCGCGCTGTGCATGTCCGAACTCCTGAAACGCCGACCGGGCCGTACCCCACCAGTATCTGCTGGTCGGTCCGGCCCGGCGGCGAAGGGGTGATGCGGGTGGCGTGGATCCCGGGGGCTCCGGCGGTCAGGCCTGGCCGGTGAGCTCGTAACCGGCCTCGTCGACGGCGGCGCGTACGGCCTCCTCGTCCAGCGGGGCCCGGGAGGTCACGGTCACCTGGCCGGTGGACGCCACCGCCTTCACCGAGGTGACGCCCTCGATTCCGGAGATCTCCTCCGAGACGGCGCCCTCGCAGTGTCCGCAGGTCATGCCGGTGACCTGGTAGACCGTGGTCACGCCGCCCTGCTTCGCGTCGGCGCTCGCGCCGTCGTGGCAGGAACCACTGGGGGAGCAGCAGGAGCCGGTCGCCTGGCCGTTCGCCTGGGGGAGCTGGGTCTCGGCGGTCATCGTTTTCTCCTCTTCGGGGGGCACATGTGGGTGTGGAGACAGTCGCCCGGGAGGGTTCCGGGAAGGCCGGTGCGCCTCCACACTCACCAGACTATACCCCTAGGGGGTATTAATGCGAGCGGCGCGAGTGCCGGGCAGGTCAGTCGCGGCGGCTCCGGGCGCCGGGGCGGGTGGTGACCCAGGTGCGGATGGTGTCCGCGTACCAGTACGGCTTGCCGTCCTCCACGTGATCCGGTGGCGGAAGGAGACCGCGTTTCCGGTAGGAGCGGACGGTGTCCGGCTGCACCCGGATGTGGGCGGCGATGTCCTTGTAGGACCAGAGCCCTCTGTCCGTCATTCGGTGACACCTCTCTCTGCCGCAGCGGCAGCCCGGGAGCCGTCGGGGGGAGCTGCGGCGCCGACGCCGACGGTCACTCGGGCTGTGTCCGGGTGAACGAGCGCGATCGGGAGCGGGGAGGGGCTGTCGAGCGCCTGTGACGAAAGACCCGCGTAATGGAGATATGTGTGACGAGGGAGTGATCTCCATGACGGAAGGAGCGTAGTGGGACAAAAGTGCCCTGCGCGTCTGTGGGACCGCGCGCCCCGGCCTCCGCAGCTCAGATGTGCCTCAACTGCGGTGATACCGAGACCGACTCCGGGCACGATCGTTCCATGACTGGTTTTGGGAAGCAGAACATGGCCGTACTCGTGCTGCGCGAGGCGGACGACATCACCACCGTGCTCCGACGGGCTCTGGACACCGCACCCGCCGAGGAACGCCCTGGCCTGGAAAGGGCCATGGCCCTCGCCGCCGAGGCCGGTGCGGTTCCGGACGCGGAGCTGCGCGGCCGCTGGGCGCTGCGCAGGATGGCATCGACCGGGTACGAGGGCCCGCCCCGCACCGTGGCCGCGATCAAGGCCTTGCGCACGGCCGAGCGGAGCCTGAGCCTGCTCCAGGCGGTGAACCTGTCGAAGGACGCGGAGGCCGTCGCGACGGAGGCGCAGGACGTCCGGGCCGCGGAGCCGGACGCCACATGAACCGGAGGCAGGGGCGGGCCGCGTAGAGCGAAGGCGGAGGTCGGCCGCGTAAACCGGAGGCAGAGGCCGGCCGTGCTGCGCGAGACTGCGCCCGTGACCGCCGACTCCCCGCCCTCGTACTCAGCCCCCTCCCTCCCCCTCGGCTCCTCTCCGCCGGGCCCGGCGCAGGCGCGTGCCCTGAGTCATGTGGCTTCCCTGTCCTCCGGGCAGCCGCTGGACCGCTCCGTACCGCTCACGCTGAACTTCCACCCGGACCGGATGGCGGGCGGCCGCCCCGTCCTGGCCGCGCTCGCCCAGGACGGCGTCTACTGCTCGCAGTTCGTCACCGGCACCAGCAACGGCGGGCTGACGGCCCATCCGGGCGGTGACCGGTGGCGCTGGGAGAGCCGGATCTTCGGCGGCGCGTACGACAGGGTGCCGGGCGAGCAGCGGCCGGTGTACGGGGCATTGAACTTCCGGCGCCAGGAGACCGGGGCGGCGCCACGGTTCGGCTCGGCGCACTTCAGGCTGACCGCGCAGGCGCTGGAGCGGGCCACCTTCTGTTACCCGGACAGCGCCGCCGAGCCCTCGGACTTCGGCGTCGCAGGCCGGATGAGCCTCATCGCACTCGCGGAGTCCGACAGCCGGGACGCGCTCGACGACTACATCGAGGCGCAGGTGCACGGCCCGGTCCTGCTCGACCGCCATCCGGAGGCGCTGGTCCTCGACCCGAGCTTCCGGGGCACCGCCGTCGAGGAGGCCGCGCGACGGCTGCCCTGCCGTACGGAATGGCACGGCGGGTTCCGCCTCACGGCGGCGGAGCTGCGCCGCCACCCGGACTACCGGGGGCAGGAGTTCGTCGATCTCGGCGTGGAGATCTCCCGGGGCGGGCTGCTCGATCCCCGGATCATCGGGGAGGCCGCCCGCACCGGCCGCTACGCCGCACAATCGCTGAAGAAGGTCTGGCACTGCCTGGCCCGATTCGGCGCCCCGGCCCGCACCGAATCAGCCTGACCGCCTGACGTCCGAAGCGCACCGTCAGGCGTGGCGGACGGCCTGCCCCGGGCCGCCGCAGGAGCGCAGGAACTCCCGGGTGCGGCGGGCGATCGGGAACGGCGCGTCGGGCGGGCACGGGTACATGTCCTGCTCGACGATCGCGAACAGGTCGACGTCCAGCCGGCGGGCGGCGTCCAGCACCGGCGCCAGGGCGGGCACCCCGCCCGGCGGCTCGCACATCACCCCGCGCGCCACGGCGGGACCGAACGGCACCTCGTCCGCCACCACTTCGGCCAGGATCTCCGGGTCGACCTGCTTGAGGTGGAGATAGCCGATCCGTTCACCGTAGGTCTCGATCAGCTTGACGCTGTCGCCGCCGCAGTAGGCGTAGTGCCCGGTGTCGAGGCAGAGCGAGACCAGCGAGGGATCTGTGGCGTCGAGGAAGCGGCTGACGTTCTCCTCGCTGTCGATATGGGTGTCGGCGTGCGGGTGGACGACGATCCGCAGACCGAATCGGTCCCGCACCTCGCGCCCCAGCCGCTCCGTCTGGGTGGTGAGGTCACGCCACTGCTCCGCCGTGAGGGTGCGGTCCTCCAGCACCTCGCCCGTCTTGTCGTCGCGCCAGAACGACGGGATGACCACGAGATGGTCTGCGCCCATCGCCCGGGTGAGCTCCGCGATGTCCGCGACATGCGCCCAGGTCCGTTCCCAGACGCCCGGACCGTGGTGCAATCCGGTGAAAACGGTGCCTGCGGAAACGCTGAGCCCCCGGCTGCGGGTCTCGTCGGTCAGCCGGGCCGGATCGGTCGGGAGATAGCCGTACGGGCCCAGCTCGATCCACTCGTAACCGGCGGTGGAGACCTCGTCGAGGAAGCGCTGCCAGGGCACCTGCTGCGGATCGTCGGGGAACCACACCCCCCAGGAGTCGGGCGCGGAGCCGATACGGATGCGGGCCGGAGGGGGTGCGGAGGTGGTCATGCGCTCCAGCCTCGGCGCCCGGGGAGACGGGTGTCAAGCATTAGTCCGTATGTCCGGACCAATCATTGACAGCATTCGGGGGAGGAGTTAGACCGGGGGCGACAGTTGCGTCCGCCAGCTGCCGCACGGGTCGTCGAAGGGACACAGATGCCTGAGCCGTACGACGTGATCACGATGGGCCGGATCGGAGTGGACCTCTACCCCCTCCAGACGGGCCTGCCGCTGGCCGAGGTGGACGCCTTCGGGAAGTTCCTCGGCGGTTCGCCCACCAACGTCGCCGTCGCGGCGGCCCGACTGGGCAGGCGCAGTGCGGTGGTGACCCGGACGGGGCGGGACGCGTTCGGGGAGTACCTCCACCAGCAGCTCAGGGAGTTCGGGGTGGACGACCGATGGGTGACGCCCGTCGACGCGTACCCGACCCCGGTCACCTTCTGCGAGATCTTCCCGCCCGACGACTTCCCGCTCTACTTCTACCGCCTGCCCAAGGCCCCGGACCTGGAGATCCACCCCTCGGAACTGGACCTGGAGGCCGTCGCGTCCGCCCGGGTCTTCTGGATGACCGGCACCGGACTCTGCGCCGAACCCAGCTGCTCCGCGACGCTCGCCGCGCTGCGGGCCAGGAACCGCTCCGGCATCACGGTCTTCGACCTCGACTGGCGCCCCATGTTCTGGGACACCCCACAGGACCCCGCGCCCGGCGCCCCGCCCAGCGGCTCACCCCACCCCGCCGCCTCCGCCCGCTACCGCGAGGCCCTCGCCCACGCGACCGTCGCCGTGGGCAACCTCGACGAGTGCGAGATCGCGACCGGCGAGCGCGAACCGTACGCCGCCGCGAGCGCCCTGCTCGCCGCCGGGGTCGAGCTGGCCGTCGTGAAGCAGGGCCCCGGCGGCGTCCTCGCGGTCCACCGCGACGGCACGGTGGCCGACGTGCCGCCGCTTCCGGTCGAGGTGGTCAACGGCCTGGGCGCCGGGGACGCGTTCGGCGGCGCGCTCGGCCACGGCCTGCTCGCCGGCTGGGACACCGCCCGCATCATGCGGTACGCCAACGCGGCGGGCGCCATCGTCGCCTCCAGACTCGCCTGCTCCTCCGCGATGCCGTTCCCGCACGAGGTCGAGGCGGCCCTCGCCGCAGGTTCCGTGACGGCGGCGAACCCGAGCCCCGCCCCCACCGGATCCGGAGCGGCGTCATGACCGCCCCGGCCGCCTCCGTCTCCGACCTCGTCCACCTGCGCATGCACCACCCGGAGGCCGTCGCGGAGGCCGCCGCGCGGCGGCGCAGGCGGCCGCTCGTCGGCAGCGACGGGCGGCTGATGATCATCGCCGCCGACCATCCGGCCAGAGGCTCGCTCGCCGTCGGAGAGCGGGAACTCGCCATGGCCAACCGGTT
This sequence comes from Streptomyces sp. NPDC104307, assembly GCF_055584045.1. Lineage (NCBI taxonomy): Bacteria > Bacillati > Actinomycetota > Actinomycetes > Kitasatosporales > Streptomycetaceae > Streptomyces > Streptomyces sp. NPDC104307. Next base: position 387,807 of record NZ_JBVJMU010000002.1, on the reverse strand, counting down.
CGAACTGCTGGACCGGCTCTGCCTGGCGCTCTCCAGACCCGGCGTCGACGGCGTCCTCGCCACCGCCGACATCCTCGATGACCTGCTGCTCCTGGGCGCGCTGGAGGACAAGGTCGTCATCGGCTCGATGAACCGGGGCGGCCTGGCCGGTGCCACCTTCGAGCTGGACGACCGGTTCACCGGGCACCGCCCGGAAGACCTCGCCCGGCTCGGCTTCGACGCGGGCAAGCTCCTGCTGCGGATCGACTACGACGACCCCGGCTCCCTCGACACGATGCACACCACCGCCCGCGCGATCGACGCCATGGCCGCGTACCGGCTGCCGGTCTTCGTCGAACCGTTCCTCTGCCGCCGCACCGGCGGCAAGGTCCGCAACGACCTGAGCGCCGCCGCCGTGAGCACCTCCATCGCCATCGCCTCCGGGCTCGCCGGCACCTCCGCATACACCTGGCTCAAGGTCCCGGTCACCGAGAAGCCCGAGGACATGGCGCGGGTCATGGAGAGCTCCACGCTGCCCGCCGTGCTGCTCGGCGGCGAGGTGGGCGAGGACCAGGACGGCGCGTACGAGAGGTGGCGCACCGCGCTGCGGCTGCCGACCGTCCGGGGTCTGGTGGTGGGACGGTCGCTGCTCTACCCGTCGGACGGGGACGTGGGCGCCGCGGTCGACACGGCCGTATCGCTGCTCCGACCAGGCACGACGGAAACGGGTAGGGAAAGGGAATGACCAAGCACGGAGCACCGAGGCACCACCTGCCCGCCGGGAGCGCGGCGCACGGACCCTACGCCCTGGACATCAGCCCCGAGCAGGCCGGCTGGGAGTGGTCGAGCCTGCGCGTGGTGGAGCTCGAACCGGGAGGTGTTCACACACTTGTCACCGGAGAGAGTGAGTGGATCGTGCTGCCGTTGACGGGTGCCTGTACGGTGCACGTCTCAGATGAGATCTTTGAACTGCTGGGCCGGAAAAGCGTGTTCAGCGGGGTATCCGACTTCGCGTACGTACCGCGTGACGCCCACGCACAGATCGCCTCCGGCGCAGGGGGCCGCTTCGCCCTGGCAGGAGCGAAGTGCGAGCGACGACTCCCCGCTCGCTACGGTCCCGCGCCGGAGGTACCCGTCGAGCTGCGCGGCTCCGGCACCTGCTCCCGGCAGGTCAACAACTTCGCCGCCGCCGACACCTTCGACTGCGACCGGCTGATCGCGGTCGAGGTCCTCACCCCGGGCGGCAACTGGTCCTCCTACCCGCCGCACAAGCACGACGAGGACCGCCCCGGCGAGGAGTGCGTGCTCGAAGAGATCTACTACTTCGAGGTGGCGGACGACGGCCTCGGCTACCACCGGGTGTCCCCGTCCCGGCCCGGCGGTACGGACGTGCTGGCCGAGGTCCGCAGCGGCGACGCGGTCCTGATCCCGGACGGCTGGCACGGCCCGTCCATCGCCGCGCCCGGCCGCACGCTGTACTACCTGAACGTGATGGCGGGCCCCGGCGACGAGCGGCAGTGGCTGATCCGCGACCACCCGGAGCACGGCTGGATCCGCGACACCTGGCCGTCCGAGTCCATGGACCCCAGGCTCCCGTTCTACGGACCGGAGGACCACACACCGGAGGACCACACATGAGCACCCGTCGCCTCACCACCGCCCAGGCGCTGGTGGACTTCCTCGCCGTGCAGTACACCGAACGCGACGGCGTGCACCACCGGCTGATCGGCGCCACCTGGGGGATCTTCGGCCACGGCAACGTCGCGGGCGTCGGCCAGGCGCTCCTGGAGGCCGGGGACGCCATGCCCTACCTCCAGGGCCGCAACGAGCAGGCCATGGTGCACGCCGCCGTCGGATACGCCCGGCGGTCCGGCCGGCTCTCCGCGCACGCCGTCACCACCTCCATCGGTCCGGGCGCCACCAACCTCGTCACCGGGGCGGCCCTCGCCACCATCAACCACCTCCCGGTCCTGCTGCTGCCCGGCGACACCTTCGCGACCCGCCCTGCGGAGCCCGTGCTCCAGCAGCTGGAGGTCCCCGGCCAGGGCGACATCTCGGTCAACGACTGCCTGCGCCCCGTCTCCCGCTACTTCGACCGGATCAACCGCCCCGAGGCGCTGATCCCGGCCGCGCTCCGGGCCGTGCGGGTCCTCACGGACCCGGCGGAGACCGGCGCCGTCACCCTCGCGCTGCCGCAGGACGTCCAGGCCGAGGCGTACGACTGGCCGGAGGAGTTCTTCGCGGCCCGCGTCTGGCACGTACGCAGACCGGCTCCCGACCCGCAGGAGCTCGACCGGGCGGCAGCGGCGGTGCGGGCCGCCCGCCGGCCACTGGTCGTGGCGGGCGGCGGGGTCCACCACAGCGCTGCGGAGGAGGCCCTGGCCGCGTTCGCAGCCGCCACCGCGATCCCCGTCGCCACCACCCAGGCGGGCAAGGGCTCCCTGCGCCACGACCACCCCGCGGACGTCGGCGGCATCGGCCACACCGGCACCGCGACCGCCGACGAACTGGCGCGCACCGCCGACCTGGTGATCGGGGTAGGCACCCGCTACTCCGACTTCACCACCGCGTCCGCGACCCTCTTCGCCCACCCGGACGTCCGCTTCCTCAACCTCAACATCACCGGCTTCGACGCCCACAAGCTCGGCGCGCTCCCGCTCGTCGCCGACGCCCGCACCGCACTCGAAGCACTCACCGGGATGCTGGCGGACGAGCACCGCGTGGACCCCGCGTACGAGCACGAGTACGCCGAAGCCAAGGCGGCCTGGGAGAAGCGCGTCGACGCCGCCTACGCCACCCCCGACCCGTCCGCCCGCCCCACCCAGGCCCAGGTCCTCGGCCTCCTGGACGAACTGGTCACCGACGACGACATCCTGATCAACGCGGCCGGTTCGCTCCCCGGTGACCTGCACAAACTCTGGCGGACCAGGTCACCGCACCAGTACCACGTCGAGTACGGCTACTCCTGCATGGGCTACGAGATCCCCGCGGCGATCGGCGTCCAGCTGGCCGCCCCCGGCTCCCCGGTCTGGGCGCTCGTCGGGGACGGCACGTACCTCATGAACCCCACCGAGATCGTCACCGCCGTCCAGCAGGAGCTGCCCGTCAAGCTGGTCGTACTCCAGAACCACGGGTACGCGTCGATCGGCGGCCTCTCCGAGTCCGTCGGCGCCGAACGCTTCGGCACCGCCTACCGCCACCGCGCCGCCGACGGCGGCTTCACCGGCCCGCCGCTCCCCGTCGACCTCGCGGCGAACGCGGCCTCGCTCGGGATGCGGGTGCTGCGGGCCGGCACCGTCGGTGAACTGCGGGAAGCCCTCGCGGTGGCGCGGGCGCAGGACCGTCCCACTTGTGTCTACGTCGAGACCGAAACGGCAGACACAGTGTCGGGGCCCCCTCCGGCACAGGCGTGGTGGGATGTTCCCGTGGCCGGGACGGCCACTCGCCCGTCGGCGGCAAGAGCCCGGGAAGAGTACGAACGTCACGTCACCGACCGACGCAGCCACCTCTGAAGGAGTCACAGAATGAAGACCGTCAACCACTGGATCGGTGGCAAGACCGTCGAGGGCGCGTCGGGCAACTACGGACCGGTCACCGACCCGGCCACCGGAGCCGTCACCACCCAGGTCGCGCTGGCCTCCCCGGACGAGGTCGATGCCGCGGTGGCCGCCGCGAAGGACGCGTACGCCACGTGGGGCACGTCCTCGCTGTCCGCCCGCACCGCGGTCCTGTTCCGCTACCGCGCGCTGCTGGACGCCCACCGGGACGAGATCGCCGCGCTGATCACCGCGGAGCACGGCAAGGTGCACTCCGACGCGCTGGGCGAGGTGGCCCGCGGACTGGAGATCGTCGAGCTGGCCTGCGGTATCACCACGCAGCTCAAGGGCGAGCTGTCGACGCAGGTGTCCACCCGGGTCGACGTCTCCTCGATCCGCCAGTCGATCGGTGTCGTCGCGGGCATCACGCCGTTCAACTTCCCGGCCATGGTGCCGATGTGGATGTTCCCGCTCGCCATCGCCTGCGGCAACACCTTCGTGCTCAAGCCCAGCGAGAAGGACCCGTCGGCCGCCAACCTCCTCGCCGAGCTGGCCTCGGAGGCCGGTCTGCCGGACGGCGTCCTGAACGTCCTGCACGGTGACAAGGTCGCCGTCGACGGCCTGCTGAACCACCCGGACGTCTCCGTCGTCTCGTTCGTCGGGTCCACCCCGATCGCCCGCTACATCCACGCCACGGCCTCCGCCAACGGCAAGCGCGTCCAGGCGCTCGGCGGTGCGAAGAACCACATGCTGGTGCTGCCCGACGCGGACCTCGACGCCGCCGCCGACGCCGCCGTCTCCGCCGCGTACGGCTCGGCCGGTGAGCGCTGCATGGCGATCTCCGCCGTCGTCGCCGTCGGCGCGGTCGCGGACGACCTCGTCGCCCGGATCAAGGACCGCGCAGAGAAGATCAAGATCGGCCCCGGCAACGACCCGGCGTCCGAGATGGGCCCGCTGATCACCGCCGCCCACCGCGACAAGGTCGCCTCCTACGTGACCGGCGCGGCCGCCCAGGGCGCCGATGTCGTCCTGGACGGCACCGGCCACACGGTCGAGGGCTTCGAGGACGGCCACTGGATCGGCCTCTCCCTCCTCGACAACGTCTCCACCGACTCGGACGCCTACCGGGACGAGATCTTCGGCCCGGTCCTGTGCGTGCTGCGCGTCGACACGTACGAGGAGGGCGTCGCGCTGATGAACGCCTCGCCGTACGGCAACGGCACCGCGATCTTCACCCGCGACGGCGGCGCCGCCCGCCGCTTCCAGCTGGAGATCGAGGCGGGCATGGTCGGCATCAACGTCCCGATCCCGGTCCCGGTGGGCTACCACTCCTTCGGTGGCTGGAAGGACTCGCTCTTCGGCGACCACCACATCTACGGCAACGACGGCGTGCACTTCTACACCCGGGGCAAGGTCACCACCACCCGCTGGCCGGACCCGGCCGACGCCCCGGCCGGCGTCGACCTGGGCTTCCCCAGCAACCACTGACGGCGCCCGCCCGACCCGCACCCACCTGACCCGCAACCCGCACGCAACCGCAGGGCCGCTCCCCCGGGAGGCGGCCCTGCGGTGGTTCCTGAGCGGCCCTCAGCGCCCCGCGCCGACCGCCTTCCCGGCCTCCTCGGCCTCTTCGATCAGTCGCTCCATCGGAACGACCGCCGTCCGCCCCGAGACGACGAACGCGACCAGCATCGCGGCGATCAGGACCACCTGGCCGCCCCACACCATCGTCTCGACCGGCACGGTGTACGCCCCCACGGCCCGCACCGCGCACTCGCCCAGCAGCGCCACACCCCACACCACGGAGAACCGCGCCTCCGCCCGCCGGAACGCGTCGTCCGAGCCGGTGGAAAGCCGCTCCCAGGCAGCGGACTTGGCCGCCTCGCCCCGGGTCAGCCACGGCCGCAGCCCGGCCGACATCATCGGCCGCCCCCGCAGCGCGGACACCAGGACCACCAGACCGATCGTGCTGCTCACCCCGCTGTCCTTGAGCAGCATCAGCCGGGGGTCACCCGCCACCAGGCTCAGCAGCAGCCCGACCGCGTTGACCGCCACCATCAGCGCCGCGAGGGCGTTGAGCCGCCGCTCCCGCGCCACCCCCCACACCGTCCGCACCGCCGGCACCACACTGCTCCAGGCCAGCGCCCCGAACGTGCCCAGGCCCGCCGCCTTCAGCACGTAGTACGAGACGAGCGGCACCGCCACATCCACGAGCAGCGGCGCCAGGCTCTCCAGCATCGCCTTGCGCGGCGAGAACGCGACAGCGCCGGAGCGGACGTCGGCAGCGGGTGCGGCGACGATGACGGCCGGGCTGCTCATGGGGGTTCCTCCCGTATCGGCGGCGCCCTCGCGGCCTCCGCTCCGATACGTACAGACTGGCGTCCGGGACCGGGTACGCGGCAGAGCCGGGAGTACTGACCTCCGTATGACGAATGTCAGTGTCCGTGGATGACACGGTCGCGGGAGGGCGGTCCGGCGACGCCTCCGGTCACCGGAAAATCCGTTCGCCCCGCTCGCGCCACCGTGTTGGGATGTCCGGATGACCCGACCGGCCGAACCGACCCCGCAGCAGCACGAGATACGCGCGCTCCACACCAAGACCACCCTCACCGTCTACCAGGCGTACGCCCCGTCCCTCGGCCTCCCCGCCGCCCGCGACGGCCGCTTCCCGCCGGCCTGGAAACGGGACCGCATGACGTGGATAAAGCCCAGCTTCCTGTGGATGATGTACCGCTGCGGCTGGGCCTTGAAGGAGGGTCAGGAGACGGTACTCGCGCTCGAGATCACCCGCGAGGGCTTCGACTGGGCGCTCGCGAACGCCGAACTCTCCCACTACGAACGGGGCGTGCACCCCGATCGCGCGAGCTGGCAGCGCACCCTGCGCCGCGCACCGGCACGCGTCCAGTGGGACCCGGAGCGCGATCTGCACCTGAACCGGCTCCCGTACCGCTCCCTCCAGCTCGGTCTCTCGGGTGAGGCGGCGCGGCGATACGCGGACGAGTGGGCGGTGTCCGTCCGCGATGTGACCCCGCTGGCCCGTGAGATCCATGCGCTGGTGCGGGCGGGCCGGGACGACGAGGCGGCCCGGCTGCTGCCGGCGGAGACGCCGTACACCGCTGCCGGGCGAGTGCCCCCGGCTACGGTGGCCGCTCCGATCCAGACCATCCACTGATCTCGATGTGAACGGGGGCAGACAGTGCGCAACGCCGTTGTGACGCCCGAAGGTGACCGGATTCGCTGGGTCGAGCTGCCGGGGCGGGAACCGGTCCGCGTCTATGTGCACGGGCTGGGTGCCAGTTCCCCCGCCTACTTCACGGAGACAGCCGTCCATCCGCTGCTGGCCGGCCGCCGTTCCCTGCTGATCGACCTGCTGGGCCACGGCATCAGCGACCGGCCGACCGGCTTCGACTACACGCTGGAATCACATGCCGACGCGCTGGCCGGGGCCCTGACCGACGCGGGTGTCACCGGCGCGGAGCTGATCGCGCACAGCATGGGCGGCTCCGTGGCCATCGTCCTGGCCGTCCGGCACCCGCGGCTGGTCTCCCGGCTGGTCCTGGTCGACGCCAATCTCGACCCGACCCCGCCCACCCGTCTCTCCGGAGGCAGCGGTGACATCGCCTCCTACTCCGAGCAGGAGTTCCTGGCGGGCGGATGGGAGGAGATCCGCGACCGGGCCGGCGCCCACTGGTGGTCCACGATGCGGCTGGCCGGCCGCGAGGCCCTGTACCGCAGCGCGGTCCACCTCGCCCGGGGCACGGTCCCCACGATGCGTGAGCTCCTGGTGGGGCTGACGATTCCCCGTACCTTCCTGCTGCCGGCCGGCGACCCGCTCCCGGGCGCCGACGCGCTCACCGCCGCCGGGGTGTCCGTGGTCGCGATCCCGGACTGCGGACACAACATCATGCTCGACAACCCGGAGGCCTTCGCGAGCGCCACCGCAGAGGCGCTCACGGACCGGGGCCGGGTCTGACCGGGGGCGGGCGCGTTCGCCGCCCGTACCGCGAGCGCAGTACGCCGGGGGAGCGCCGTACGCCCTGAGGAGGCCGGGCGCCTCCCCCTGGTGGCTGCCCGGACGCGGTCGCGGCCCGCATAGGCTCGACGCATGGAGATCCCTCACGCCCGTACGTCCCGGTGGCGACGCCTGCTGCCCCGTGCCAGAGGCCGGTGGGCGGCCGGCATCGCCGCACTCGTCGTGCTGGCCGGTGCGGGCACCTGGACCGCCGTGGCCGACGACAGCGCGCCCGCCGTGCACCGCCAGGACCGGATGATGAGCGTCGACGGGGTGTCCCTCGACACCTCGTACTTCACCACCGGGGGCTCGGAGCGCAGGCCCGCCGTGCTCATCGGCCACGGCTACGGCCGCACCAAGGACAACTCCCGGTCCCAGGCGCAGCAGCTGGCCCGCGACGGATACGCCGTGCTGACCTGGTCCGCCCGGGGCTTCGGCAAGTCCGGCGGGAAGACCTCCCTCAACGCACCCGACGCGGAGGTGAAGGACGTCTCCCGGCTGATCGACTGGCTGGCCCAACAGCCAGAGGTACGGCTCGACGCCTCCGGCGACCCCAGGGTCGGGGTCACGGGCGCCTCCTACGGCGGGGCGATCTCGCTGATGGCCGCCGGGTACGACCGGCGGGTCGATGCCATCGCCCCGGAGATGACGTACTGGAACCTCGCGGACGCGCTGTTCCCCGACGGGGTCTTCAAGAAGCTCTGGGCCGGGATCTTCCTGACCACCGGCGGCGGCTGCGACAACCTCGACAAGCAGCTCTGCGAGATGTACCAGCGGGTCGCCGTCAGCGGGAAGCCGGACGCCGCCGCCCGCGCGCTGCTCACCGAGCGGTCACCGAGCGCCGTGGCCGACCGCATCAAGGTGCCCGCGCTGATCATGCAGGGACAGGCCGACTCGCTCTTCCCGCTCGGCGAGGCCGACGCCATGGCGAAGGCCATCAAGGCGAACGGCGCGCCCGTCTCCGTCGACTGGGTGGCCGGCGGCCACGACGGCGGCGACAAGGAGTCCCACCGGGTACGGCAACGGGTCACCAGCTGGTTCGACCGCTACCTCAAGGACGACAAGGGCACCGACACCGGACCGGCGTTCCGCGTCACCCGGACCGGGGGCATCGACTCCACCGACGGCGCCGCCCTCACCCGGGGCGCGAGCGGCGACAGCTACCCCGGGCTGCACAACGGCGGCGAACCCGTCGAACTGCACGGCGGGACCCAGACGTTCAACAACCCGGCCGGAGCCTCCCCGCCCGCCATCTCCGCCGTTCCCGGCCTCGGCGGCGGCCTCGCCCAGCTGTCCAACTTCGGCGGGGGGCTCTCCGTCGACTTCCCCGGACAGAACGCCCGCTTCGAATCCGCCCCGCTGAAGACCGCGCGCCGCGTCACCGGCTCACCGACCGTCCGCGTGAACGTGAAGGCGGGCAAGGGCGACGCGGTGCTGTTCGGCAAGGTGTATGACGTATCGCCGGACGGCAAGCAGCAGTCGCTGCCCTCCCAGCTCGTCACCCCCTACCGGATCACCCCGGACCAGCAGGGCAAGCCCCTCACGCTGAACCTGCCCGCCGTCGACCACGAATTCGACTCCGGACACCGGCTGCGGCTCGTACTGGCCGCCACCGACCTCGGCTACGCCTCCCCGGCCACGCCGACCACGTACACCGTCTCCCTCGACAGCCCGCTCACCATCCCCACCGTGCCCGGCCTCACGACCGCCGCCGCCGGGCTGCCCCGGTGGACCTGGGCGCTCCCGGCCGCCGCCGTACTGATCGCCGCCGCCCTGCTGCTCACCACGCGGCGCCGGACCAGCACCCCCGCCCCGGACCCCGCGCTCACCGACGTACCGCTCCAGATCACCGGCCTGTCGAAGAAGTACGCCAGGTCCGCCGACCGGTACGCCGTCCGCGAGCTGTCCTTCCGCGTCGAGAAGGGCCAGGTGCTCGGGCTCCTCGGCCCCAACGGCGCGGGCAAGACCACCACGCTGCGCATGCTGATGGGGCTCATCACCCCCGACGACGGAGAGATCCGGGTCTTCGGGCGGGCCATCAGGCCCGGGGCTCCCGTCCTGTCCCGGGTCGGGGCCTTCGTGGAGGGGGCCGGATTCCTGCCGCACCTGTCCGGGCGCGCCAACCTGGAGCTGTACTGGCAGGCCACCGGACGCCCCGCCGCCGACTCCCGCATCGAAGAGGCCCTGGAGATCGCCGGGCTCGGTGACGCACTGGCCCGCGCGGTCCGCACGTACTCGCAGGGCATGCGGCAGCGGCTCGCCATCGCCCAGGCCATGCTGGGCATGCCGGACCTCCTCATCCTGGACGAGCCGACCAACGGGCTCGACCCGCCCCAGATCCGCGAGATGCGGGACGTGATGATCCGGTACGCGGCCGGCGGCCGGACCGTCATCGTCTCCAGCCACCTGCTGTCCGAGGTCGAACAGTCCTGCACCCACCTGGTGGTCATGGACCGGGGCCGGCTCGTCCAGGCGGGCCCGGTCGCCGAGATCACCGGCTCCGGCGACATGCTGCTCGTCAGCACGGCGGACCGGCTCACCGAACCCCTGGTGGAGAAGATCGCCGCCCTCCCGGGCCTCGGCTCCGCCGTCCGCACGGACGACGGACACGGGCTCCTGGTCCGGCTCGACGGGGCGACGTCCTCGCAGCTGATCGCGGAACTGGTCCGCCTCGACGTCCCGTTGACCGGTGTCGGCCCGCACCGCCGCCTGGAGGACGCGTTCCTCACCCTGATCTCCGGAGGCTCCGCATGAGTACCGCAGCCGAAGTCACCGAAGCACCGGAAGCGCCCGGATACCGCGCCCGGCACACCCTCCCGCTGCGGGTGGAGGCCGCCCGGCAGCTGCGCAGGCGGCGCACCCTGCTGATGGGCGGAGTGCTGGCCGCCCTGCCGTTCATCCTGATCATCGCGTTCGCGATCGGCGGCACCCCGGACGGCGGGCCCGGCGGCGGCAGCCGGCTCACCCTGATGGACACCGCGACCCAGTCCGCCGCGAACTTCGCCGCGACCTGCCTGTTCGTCTCGGCCGGCTTCCTGCTCGTGGTCCCGGTCGCGCTGTTCTGCGGCGACACCGTTGCCTCGGAAGCCAGTTGGTCCTCGCTGCGCTATCTGCTGGCGGCGCCCGTGCCCCGGGCCAGGCTGCTGTGGAGCAAGCTCGTCGTGGCGCTCGGCTTCAGCCTGGCCGCGATGGTGCTGCTGCCGCTCGTCGCGCTGGCCGCCGGAGCCGCCGCGTACGGCTGGGGGCCGCTCGAACTGCCCACCGGGGGCGCGCTCGCGACCGGGGACACCGTGCCCCGGCTCGCGCTCGTCGTCGCGTTCATCTTCGTCTCCCAACTCGTCACCGCCGGGCTGGCGTTCTGGCTGTCGACCAGGACGGACGCCCCGCTGGGCGCGGTCGGCGGCGCGGTCGGGCTGACCATCGTCGGCAATGTGCTGGACGCCGTCACCGCGCTCGGCTCCTGGCGCGACTTCCTGCCCGCGCACTGGCAGTTCGCCTGGGCGGACGCGCTCCAGCCCGAGCTGGAGTGGGGCGGCATGGTGAAGGGCGCCTCGGTCTCGGTGGCGTACGCCCTGGTCCTGTTCGCGCTCGCCTTCCGCGGGTTCAGCCGTAAGGACATCGTGTCCTGAACCCCGGGGCTCCGCTGAACTCCCTTTCGACGTAGCCGCATCGGGGCCGGACCCGGCGGAGCAGCCCGGTCGCACGGGCATGCGAATTCCAGCTGTGCGGCCGGGGTCGCTGCGCCATGATGAGCCATGGCCTCCTTGTTCCTCGCCCTCGCCGTGACCACGACCGGCCTGTACGCGGGATTCCTGCTGACGTTCCTGGTCGTCGTCATGCCCGGCCTCGCGGTCCTGCCGGACGACGGGTTCACGGCCGCGATGCGCCGCTTCAACGAGAAGGTCCCCGGACCCGGGTTCCTGATCGTCTTCCTCGGCGTGATCGTCTTTCCCGCCGTCGTGCTCGTCGCCGGTACCCACGACTGGGAATGGCCGCTGGTGGCCGCGGCGCTGGGCTGCTCCGTGGTCTCCCACGTGGTGACGATCGCGGGCAACATCCCGCTCAACAAGGCGCTCGCCGAGGCGGAATCGGTATCCGGCCCGGTTTCGGAACCGACGGCCGTGCCGGTCCCCGCCCCGTCCCCGGCGGTACCGGCCGGGGACGGCGGGGAGAGCGGCGGCAGGAGCGGGGCCCCGGACGGCGGTGACAGCGCGGCCCGTACCGCCTTCGAGACCCGCTGGAACACCCTCCACCAGATCCGGACGGCGCTCTCGCTCGCCGCCTTCGTCCTGCTGATCTTCGCGGCGAACTAGCGTCTACAGCTCTTAGGCCCTTCGCGAGAGGGGCCGGCTCCGGGGAGCCCAGCCCGGACCCGGCCGGTCGGCGAGCCGCCGGGTGTAGCCGTACACCCCGCGGACGCCGGTGAAGGCGCCGACCAGGGCCAGGCACCAGGACAACACGTCCGGCCCCACGCCGCGTTCGGCCAGGACCAGGGCGAGGAGGGTCGCCGCGGCCATGGCCAGCGCGTATCCGTGCACGTCGGGGCGGTAGAGGGAGGCGCGCGGAGCACGGCGCACGCTTCGGGGTGCCGTGGGGTGGGAGTGCTCCGGCGCATACGCCGCTTCCGCGACGTGGCGGTCGGTGGACCCCCAGACCACGTAGCCGTCATCGGTGACCAGCGCGGCGCCCATCTGCTCCACCGGATCGCCCCAGGAGCCACCGGCCGCCGCCCAGCACAGCCAGCCCTCCCGGCCCTCCAGCACAGCGGCCGACTCCAGGTCCAGCCACGGGAAGTGCGCGCTCTCCTCCTGCGCGGTCCGCAGCGCGATCTGCCGGTCCTCCGCCACCACCATCAGCCGGCGCGACGCACTCCAGCGTCCGTCGCCCTCACCGACCCACACGGCCGGCCCCACCCGCACCCGGCGGGCCGCGACTTCCCCGGCGGCGGCGTCCCGGCGCAGCTCGGCCGGGCCGGAGTGGGCTGAGCCGCCGAGGAGGCCGCTCAGCCAACCGCGCAGCAGGAACAGCGAGATCAGCGCGGCGACGGCGATCAGCAGCGGCATCACCGGCTTCAGCGGCCCGGCGTGGGCGCCGATCGTGCGCACCACGACGAGTGGGAGCACGGCCATGAACAGCGAGGGCATGAGCGTCGCCCGGGTCGCCCGGCGGCGGGGCAGCCGCGCGGGGACCGGGACGAAGCCGGTGCCGTGCGGCGGCGACGGGGCGGTCAGGGGCGGGGCAAGCGCCGCGCCGGCCCACCACAGGACGGTCAGCAGGGCGGTCAGGACCGCGTAGACGACCGAACTGTCGCCCAGCAGCGGGTCGTCCGGGGCCGGGAAGAGCAGGTTCAGTGCCATGACGGTCCCCGTCACCAGGGCCGCGGTGCCGGTGACGCGGCACCACCAGGTCGCTCGTCCCAGCCGTACCGGCTTGTCTCCGCGTGCCACGGTTCCCCCTTCGGGCCCTTGGGCCCGGTGATGCGTACCGCCCCGTGGCGGCGTTCCCGGAATCGATTCGCCCGGATCCTATGCCGAGTTCCGTCATGGGTGAACAAAATTCCGAAGGGTGATGGTACGGACATCGGTGACCGGGCTTGTCCGGACAGCCGGCGGGCCCGGATCCCCTGGGGGAATCCGGGCCCGCCGCGGTGTCTCACGCCAGGTGGAAGACCTCGACGAGCGGCACCATCGCGTCGTCCGCCGACTCCGGCTGTACGAAGAAGTCCGCCATGTCCCGCTGCCACCGCTCGTTCACCCCGGTGGCGGCCATGGCCTCGCGCGCCGCGTCGAAGTCCTCCGTCTCCAGATAGCCGACGAGCAGCCCGTCCTCGCGCAGGAAGAGCGAGTAGTTGTGCCAGCCCGCCTCTGACAGCGCGGCGAGCATGTCCGGCCAGACCGCGGCATGGCGTGCGCGGTACTCCTCGACGCGGTCCTCGCGTACGTTCAGCAGAAAGCAGACACGCTGCATGAGAAGGCCTCCCCGTGCCGGTTGAGCCGACGCTCAGAAGTCGAACTTGTCGATGTTCTTCTTGTCGAAGACGGTCGGCTTGCCGAGGATGACCTCGCCGTCCTTGCCGACCGTGTACTCACCGAGCTTGCCCGCCTTGAACTTCTCGCCCTCCGCGCCGGTGATCTGACCGGACGCCAGCGCCGCCGCCGCGTACGAACCGAGGTACCCGAGCTCCTCCGGGTTCCACAGCGAGAACTGCTCGACGGTGTCGTCTTTGACGTACTTGCGCATCTGGTTCGGCGTGCCCAGGCCGTTCAGCACGACCTTGCCCTTGTACGAGGAGTCGCTCAGGTAGCGGGCGGCGGCCGCGATGCCGACCGTGGTGGGCGAGATGATGCCCTTCAGGTCGGGGTAGGCCTGCATCAGGCCCTGGGTCTGCTGGAACGACTTCTGGTCCGCGTCGTCCCCGTACGCCACCTTCACCAGCTTCATGTCCTTGTACTTGGGCAGTTTCAGCTCGTCCTTCATGAACTCGATCCAGGTGTTCTGGTTGGTCGCGTTCTGGGTGGCCGAGAGGATCGCGATCTTGCCCTTGTAGCCGATCTGCTCACCGAGGTGCTGCACCAGGCTGCGGCCGATCTCCTCGGAGCTGGCCTGGTTGATGAAGAGCTGGCGGCACTCCTTCGCGGTGTCGGAGTCGTACGCCACGACCTTGATGTTCTTCTTCATGGCCTGCTTCAGCGGGCCGCACACCGCGTTCGGGTCGTTGGCGGCGACCAGGATCGCGTCCTGGCGCTGCTGGATCAGCGTGTTGATGTAGCTGACCTGCGAGGAGGCGCTGGCGTCGGACGGGCCGACCTCCTTGCCCGTGCCGCCGTACTCCTTGGCCGCCTCGATCCCCGCGTCGTCGACGATCTTCTCGTACGGGTTGTTGATCTGCTTGGGCAGGAAGGCGAGCTTCAGCCCCTTCTTCAGCGCGGCGCCGGGATCGGCCTTCGCCGTGGCCCCGGTCTTCGTGGACTCCTTGTCGGAACTGTCCTTCGTGGTGCCGGAACAGGCGCTGAGGGCGAGGGCGAGCGAGAGCGCGCCGGTGGCGGTGGCGACGGCGCGACGACCGGCGGCGGTGCGGAGCATCATGGCGGCGGGGTGCCTTTCGAGGAGTGCGGGACGGGAAGGGTTACGGGCGGGCGCCGGCGGCGCGCCGGTGCCTTCGTTCGACCACGGCCGCGATGACGCGTGGGGTGAGGACGGAGGCCACGAGCAGCAGACCGGTCACGATGACCTGCACCTCGTTGGCGATGTCGTTGAGGGTCAGCAGGTTCTTCAGGACACCGATGAGCAGCACCCCGGCGACCGCGCCGAACAGCGTGCCCTTTCCGCCGTCGAAGTCGATGCCGCCGAGCAGCACGGAGGCGATGACGAGCATCTCGAAGCCGAGCCCGTTGTCGGCGCGGGCACTTCCGTAGCGGAGGGTGAAGACGATCCCGGCGAAGGCGGAGAACAGCCCGGTGACGACGAAGAGCAGCAGCTTGATCCGCTTGACCCGGATGCCCGCGAAGTACGCGGCCTCCTCCTGCGCCCCGATCGCGAACAGCGAACGCCCCAGGCCGGTCGCGTGCAGCACGATCGCGGTGACAACGGCGAGCACGATGAACAGCAGGACGGGGTACGTGAGGAAGGTGCCGGGCACCGTGGTGGTGTCGACGGCCCAGTCCGCGTACGTCTGCGGGAAGTCCGTCACCGCGTCGCTGCCGAGCGCCACGGAGGCCAGTCCCCGGTAGAGCGCGAGCGTGCCGATCGTGACGGCCAGCGACGGCAGCCCGACCTTGGTGACCAGCCAGCCGTTGAGCAGCCCTCCGGCGACGCCCACGAGCAGCACCACCGGCACGATCGTCTCGAACGCCCACCCCGCGTTCCACAGCGCGCCGGTCAGCGCGCTGCCCAGGCCCAGCATCGAGGCGACCGACAGGTCGACCTGCCCGGCGACCACCAGCAGGGTCATCGGCAGCGCGATGAGGGCGACTTCCACGATGTCGTTGAACGCGAACGCGAGGTTCTCGCCGGAGCCGAAGCCGTCCGTGGTGGCGAGTCCGGCGACGACGACCGCCACCAGCAGCGCCCCGACCGCACTGTCCCAGCGCAGCGCCAGGCCGCGCAGCGAACCCTTCGTCCTGGCGGACCCCTTCGGGGCGGCGGGCACCGCCTTCTCGGTCTCAGGCGCCATTGCCATGCCGGGCGCTCCTCTTCCTCAGTGCGGTGGTCATCCGCAGGTTCACGATTCGGTCGATGCTGATGGCCAGGAGCAGCAGCGCGCCGGTGATGGCGCCCTGCCAGAACGAGTCGACCTTCAGGACCACCAGCACGCTGCCG
Organism: Streptomyces sp. NPDC104307; assembly: GCF_055584045.1. Taxonomy (NCBI): domain Bacteria; kingdom Bacillati; phylum Actinomycetota; class Actinomycetes; order Kitasatosporales; family Streptomycetaceae; genus Streptomyces; species Streptomyces sp. NPDC104307. Next base: position 371,961 of record NZ_JBVJMU010000002.1, on the reverse strand, counting down.
ATGGTGGTGAGCAGCAGGGCGCCGAGCGCGGCGCCCCAGACCGTGCCCGTGCCGCCGGTGATGGCGACGCCGCCGACGACGACGGCGCTCACGACGGTCAGCTCCCAGCCGTGCGCGTTGTCCGCGACGACCGTGCCGAACCTGGCCAGCCACAGCGTCCCGGCGAAACCGGCGACGGCCCCGGAGAAGGCGTACGCGGCCAGGATCCGGCGCCGGATCGGCACCCCGGCGAGCACCGCGGCCTCCGGGCTCGACCCGATCGCGTACAGCTCGCGCCCCGAGCGGTAACTGCGCAGGAAGTACGCCGTCGCCGCGAGCAGCACCACGGTGATCAGCGGCAGGTACGGCACGCCCAGCAGGGATCCGCTGCCGAGGCCGAGGATCTGGTCGGGGACCTCCGCGGCGCCGATCTGGTCGCCCTTGGCCCACCAGTAGTCGACGCCCTGGATGATGTAGAGCATGCCGAGCGTCACGACGAGCGCGGGCACCTTGCCGAAGCTGACGAGCGCGCCGGAGACCAGCCCGCAGACCACCCCGATGGCGATGCCCAGCAGCATCACGGTGAGCACCCCGTGATCGGTACCGGCGACGAACTTGCCGCAGGCGAAGGCGGAGAGCCCGACGACGGAGCCGACCGAGAGGTCGATGTTGCGGGTGATCACGACGGCCGACTGGCCGACCGCGAGCAGCACCAGGATCGAGGAGTTGAGCAGCAGGTCCTTGATGCCCTGGTCGGACAGGAAGCGCGGGTTGGCCAGGTAGGTGCCGAGGATGAGCAGGATCAGTGCCCCGGCGATGGAGATCTCGCGGGCCCGGAAGACGGTGTCCACGAGCGAGGCCGCGCTGCGGGCCGGCGCCTCGGGACCGCTGTCCGGCGGGCTTGCGACGGTGGTGGTCATGCCGCTGTCCTTTCGCCGAGTCCGGTCGCCGCCGCCATGACGGTCTCCTCTGTGGCGTCCGCGCGCGGGAGTTCGGCGGCGAGCCGGCCCTCGTGCATGACGAGCACCCGGTCGGCCATGCCGATCACCTCGGGCAGGTCGGAGGAGATCATCAGCACCGCGAGCCCCTCGGCGGCCAGTGCGGACAGCAGCCGGTGGACCTCGGCCTTGGTGCCGACGTCGATGCCTCGGGTCGGCTCGTCGACGATGAGTACGCTGGGTTCGGTCGCCAGCCACTTGGCCAGCACGACCTTCTGCTGGTTGCCGCCGGACAGGACTCCGGCGGAGTCGGCCAGCCGGTTGTACTTGAGCTGGAGGCGCAGCGCCCAGTCGGCGGCCCGGTCGTGCTCCAGGGCCCGGCTGACCAGCCCGCGGCGGCGGACCCTGCCGAGTCCGGTGAGGCCGATGTTGCGCTCGATCGACATCTCCATGACGAGCCCGCGCTGCCGGCGGTCCTCGGGGACGAGGGCGAGCCCGGCGGCCATCGCGGCGGTGGGCGAACCGGCGCGAAGCACCGTGCCGTTCACCCGTACCTCGCCCGCGTCGGCGCGGTCGACGCCGAAGACGGCCTGCGCCACCTCGGTACGGCCGGCCCCGACGAGCCCGGCCAGTGCGACGATCTCGCCCCGGCGCACCTCGAACGACACGTCGTGGAAGACGCCCTCCCGGGTCAGGCGCCGCACGGAGAGGGCGACTTCCCCTACGGCGGCGTCCTGCTTCGGGTAGAGGTCGTCGAGGTCGCGGCCGACCATGAGCCGTACGAGCCCGTCCTGGGTGAGCCCGTCCAGCGGCTCCGTGGAGATCCACCGGCCGTCCCTGAGGGTGGTGACGCGCTGGCACAGCTCGAAGATCTCGTCCAGCCGGTGCGAGATGAACAGCACGGCCGCACCCTCGGCGCGCAGCGCCCGTACGACCGAGAACAGCCGGGCGGTCTCGCTGCCGGTGAGCGCGGCGGTCGGCTCGTCCATGATCAGGACGCGGGCCTCGAAGGAGAGCGCCTTGGCGATCTCGACGATCTGCTGGTCGGCGATGGACAGCCCGCGGGCCGGCCGGCCGGGGTCCAGATCGACGCCGAGCCTGCGCATCAGTCCGGCGGTCGTGTCGTGCACGGCTCTGCGGTCGATCCGGCCGAGGGAACGCCGGGGCTGGCGGCCCATGAAGATGTTCTCCGCGATCGACAGATCGGGGAAGAGCGTCGGCTCCTGGTAGATGACGGCGATACCGGCATCGCGGGCGGCGGCGGGGCCGTTGAAGACGACGGGCTTCCCGTCGAGCAGTACGACACCGTTGTCAGGGCGGTGCACCCCGGCGAGCGTCTTGATGAGGGTGGACTTCCCCGCGCCGTTCTCCCCGGCGAGTGCGTGCGCCTCACCGGGGAAGAGTTCGAGCGACACGTCTTGCAGGGCCCGTACGGCGCCGAAGGATTTGCGCACCGCCTTCAGCGCCAGCACCGGGGCCGGCTCCGGGGCCGAGTCCGGGCCCTTGGCGGACTTGTTCATGAGGGGCTCCTGAGCGGTGGACCGAACCGGCGGGAGGCCGTAAGGACCCACACGTCGTGAAAGGTTTCAATCGGGCTCCTCGGAAGCTAGACGGGGTTCGCGGGCGTAGTCAATGGGTGGGCAGCGGTAATTTCCTGAGGTTGGAGGGAAGTGTGAAGGGGGATTGGCTGCCGGTGGCCCGCCTGATCGCGGATACGCGGTGACGTTGCGAGGGTGTGGACATCCGGCCCAGTGGTGAATCGATTCACGTATGCAGTCGATGCCAGGCCGCTGCGGCGCGAACACAGGGGCACGCGCGGGGTCTTGTGAAGTACGGGGTCACGGGTCCCTGTGTGGGGTACGGGGTCGGGCCCCTGCGTGGGGCACGGGATCACGGGTCCCTCTGTGGGATACGGGATGTGCGGGCGCCGGCGTCAGCGGGCGAGCCGGCCGAGCAGGGAACCGGCGGCCACGATGCCGACGGCGGCGGCGAAGGCCAGCACCCCGAAGTCCAGGCCGAGATGGGACGGCGTGCCGATGAGCAGGCCGCGCAGGGCGTCGACCTGGTAGCTCAGTGGGTTCACCTTGCTGACCGCCTGGAGCCAGCCGGGCATCAGGGCGACGGGGTAGAGCGCGTTGGAGGCGAAGAACAGCGGCATCGTGATCGCCTGGCCGATGCCCATCAGCCGGTCACGGGTGAGCACGATCCCGGCGATCGTCATCGACAGGCACGAGAAGAACGCAGAGGCGAGCACGACGACCACGGCCACGCCGAGCAGATGCAGCGGGTTCCAGCTCATGCCGACCCCGAGCAGGGCGGCGATCACGATGACGACGACGGCCTGGATCACGGCCTTCACCCCGGCGGCGAACGCCTTGCCGGTCACGAGGGCGGAGCGGGGGGTCGGCGTGACCATGAGTTTGGTGAGGACGCCGGAGTCGCGCTCCCAGATGATCATGATGCCGTAGAAGATCGCGATGAACATGGCCGACTGGGCGATGATCCCGGGCGCGAGGAAGTCCAGATAGGGGACGCCGCCGGTGGGAATGGCGTGGATGCGGGAGAACGTCGTACCGAAGATCAGCAGCCACAGGGCGGGCTGGACGGCACGGGTGTAGATCTCCGTCCGGTCGTGCATCAGCTTCTGCAGTTCGACGGCGCACATCGCGCCGACCCGGGCCGGTACGACCCGCCAGCCGGTGCGTGGCGGTGGCGGGGTGAGCAGCAGGGCGAAGCGCGGATCGGGCTCAGCCGCGCCGGGTCGCGGTGCGGCGGGTACGGCGGACATCGTTGAACGCTCCCTTCTCCGCCTCTGACCCGGGGTCGTCCAGTCCGCTTCCGGAGTGGTACCGGAAGACGTCCTCCAGGGACGGCGGCGGGGTGGCGGGTTCGCCGGATTCCCGGCGGTGGGCGACCAGTTCGCCCTTCAGCTCGACGGGGGTGCCGAGCGCGCGGAGCCTGCCGAGGTGCATCAGGGCGAGCCGGTCGCAGCGGCGGTCGGCCTCGTCCATGGAGTGCGTGGTCACCAGCACGGTCATCCCGGTGCCGGTCCGGATCTCGTTGATCCGGTCCCAGACGCTGTCCCGGGCGATCGGGTCCAGGCCGATCGTCGGCTCGTCCAGGATCAGCAGTCGGGGGGCGCTGACCAGGGCCTGGGCCAGTTCGAGGCGGCGCACCATGCCGCCGGAGTACGTGCCGGCGAGCCGCCCCGCGACATCGCGGAGGCCGACCGCGTCCAGTGCCTGGGCGACCCGGGCCGCGCGCTCGCGGCGGGGCACGTCGTACACCCGGGCGAAGAGCTGGACGTTCTCCAGACCGGTGAGCCCGGCGTCGGCCGACAACTGCTGCGGCACGTAGCCGAGCAGGCGCCGCACCGCCATCCGCTCCCGGGCGGCGTCATGGCCGAACACCTCGACGGCCCCGGCCGGGACGGGCAGCAGGGTGGTGATGGCGCGCATGGTGGTGGTTTTGCCCGCGCCGTTCGGCCCGAGGAGCCCGAACACCTCCCCGGGCCGGACCAGCAGGTCCAGCCCGTCGACGGCCTTCGAGCCGCCGAAACTGTAGGTCAGGCCTTTGCAGCGGACAGCGGGTGCGGTGTGTGTGGTCACGCGGTCTCATCCCCCTCACGCATGGACGCGGCGAGTCTGTGCAGGGCCGGGAGGGCGGCGGCGAGCGCCGCGCGGTCATCGGCGTCGAGCCCGGCCAGGTGCCGGCGGAAGAGCGCCGCACGGCGGGCGTGCCACTCGTGCAGCCTCTCCACCCCGGCGGGTGTGGGGTACAGCAGCGCAGCGCGCCCGTCCCCGGGGTCCTTCTCCCGCCGCAGCAGCCCTTCCGCGGCCAGGTGGTTCACCAGTGTGCTCACCGAGTTGGCCGCCAGCGAGAGGCTCCGTGCGGCCGACGAGACGCGCACGCCGGGCTCGGTGACCACCAGCCGCAACAGCTCAGCGTGCGCCCCGCGCATCCGGGGAGCGGAAGAGCCGCTCCACAGCCTGCGCCGGGCGAGCCGCTGGATACGGGGCAGGAGTCCGGCGAGCTCGTCGGAGAGTTCACTCGCCTTCACCGCTCCATTTTAGCTCTGCATACGAACTAATGTCAGCGGCTGCGTCCCCCGTCCCCGACGTATCGATCCGGATCGTCGACGCGCCGATTCCTGCTTCCTGCAGGCGGCGCACGTGGACGCGCAGGTCCGCACTGTCCGCAGTCTCGAAGATCACTTCCCATCGACCCTTACCCGGCGCTGTGCGAGCGGCAAGCCGCTGTCTCTCGGCCTCTTGTCGCCGCTTTCTCTTCCCCTGCCCTAGGGATTGTCTGACAAATGATCACCGGGCGTGTGCGTGTTCGGTCCAATTGCCTTGCCGCCCTGACGCCGACCAGTGATTCTGGGCAGGTGCCAGGACAGGGGAAAAGAAGGCGGCGGCAAGAGGAGGCGCGGCAGCGGCTTGCTGCTCGCACCTCGCCGGACGCGGCACAGTGGGAAGTGGTCGTTGAGACTCCGGACCAGGCGGAGATGCGTTTGAGGTTGCGCCGTCTTCGGGAAGCAGGAGTCGACGGGTCGATGGTCCGGATCGACACGCTGTGCGGACGCCTGGCGGTGCCGACCACCTACCGGCTGAGCTGTTTCCTGACGGACCCCGCGCGAGACTCCGAGCGCGGGCACTCTGATCATTGATCTTGTGGCAGGTCGAGGTGAGTTGACGGACGCGGCATGGGAGCGGATAGAACCCCTGTTGCCGCGAGTGGATGGACGTGGGCGTCCGTGGCGTGATCACCGGCAGGTGGTCAACGGGGTGCTGTGGCGGCTGCGGACCGGGTCCCCGTTGCCCGATCTGCCCGAGCGGTACGGACCCTGGCAGACCGTCGACGAGCGGTTCGCCCGCTGGGAAGCGGACGGGACCTGGGCGAAGCTGCTGGAATACGTCCAGGTCCCCGACGACGCGGTGGGCCGGGTGGAGTGGACCGTCGCCATCGACTCCACGGTCAACCGTGCCCATCAGCACGCCGCCGGCGCCCGCAAAAAGGGGCCGCAAACAGGGACGAACTGGAAGATCCGGGCCGCTCGCAGACGCGCCAGGCCCTCGGCCGGTCCCGAGGCGGGCTGACCGCCAAGGTCCACCTCGCTGTCGACGGCCGGGGCCTGCCTCTTGTCCATCGTGCTCACGCCCGGCAACGTCAACGACGCCACCGCCTTCGGCTATGTCGTCGACGGAATCCGCGTCCCGAGAGTCGGCACCGGCCGCCCGCGCAGGAAGCCGACCCGAGTCCTGGGCGACAAGGCCTACTCCGGCCGGGCAATCCGGCGCCTGCTGCGGCGCCGCGGCATCGCCGTCACGATCCCCGAGCGCCGCGACCAAGCGGCCGACCGCCGGCGTCGAGGGCGCCTTGGCGGTCGGCCACCCACCTTCGACGAGGAGGTCTACCGCGAACGCAACGTAGTCGAACGATGCTTCGCACGCCTCAAGCAGTTCCGCGCGATCGCGACCAGATTCGACAAGCTCGCCGACCCATACCGTGCCGGAGTCGTTCTGGCCTCGCTGATCCTCTGGCTCCGCGAAACCAGACCGTGATCATTTGCCAGATACGCCCTAGCACCGGATCGGAGTCTCTGGTCAGAGCCACGAGGGCAAGCCCATTGAAGCTTGCGCAACCCGACGTAGCCTTGGGTATGCGCCTCCCTTCCAAGCACTGAGTGACGGCCTGGTGTTGCCCCCCGTACGCTCCGTGCATGGTTTACGTTGTAGCTCTCAGCGCCGAGGAACTGGACCGTATCGAAGAGGAGTTGCTGGTCAAGCAATCGTTCACGAAGACGGTTGCTACGGCCTCTCTCCCTGATGATCGAACGCCCCGTATCGCCCTGCTCGTCATGCGGTCCTCCAGCGAGACCGGTCGGTGTCCGTTGCGCTGGTTGGGGGTTGTGCGGCAGCCACGTGGTGACAAGGTTGCGGCCGTTGATTCCCGGATCACCGTCGAATTGGTGCGCGAGAGCCCTGTATCAGTCCTTATGGGATCACTCCTTGGCGAGATGCCGCTTCGGCTGCGACGTGCTCTGATTAGGGCCTTGATGGGTGAGGTCACAGTCCTCGGGGGTGAGGAATCCAATGACCTGCTGGATGTTCTCGCGCGGCAGAACGACATGCTGCGTAGGACGCTCGACTTCCTGGGCGAGGCAGCTGAGCCCGACTCGTTCGACCCTCGGCGTGCAGCGGATTGCGCTTGGCAGGAGCAGTACGACATGACCCGGCTGGGTCTGGCCATCGGTAACATCCCCCCAGCGCGGCTCGCAGCTTGGCGGCGGCCGAGTGACCCTCATGCCCCACACTTGGCCGGGCTCATTCCGGAACCGTTCGAACAGGGCCTGATTGAAAATGATGCGCGGCACATCGGTTTCGATACAGACGTGTTCACTGAGGCGGGATGGCCTTCTGGAAGCCGTGCCACCGGGGCGTCGTTTCGCTGCGACATCCATGTGTTCGAGCATCTCGGTAGTCGTATCGAGGTAGCGAACATCAACGCATCGCCAGTGGAAGCTCGGCTCGGGGCGGATCTGATCTACTACCACGAGGCCACCCGGAGTTTTATTCTTGTGCAGGCCAAGCGGCTCCCCTCGGAGGCGGGCCACCGGTGGATGTATGCGGATAAGCAACTTCTTGGGCAACTTGATCGGTTGGACCAGGTTGCCGCGATGAGCAGAGAAGCATGGACGCCTCACGAATGGCGACTTGGTTCGGACCCTTGCTTCGTTAAACTCGCCTACTGGCCGCTGACGGAAACGGCCGACCCAGGGCCGGCGCCAGGAATGTATCTGCCGGTGCCATATGTGCGGCTGCTGATGGGTGACGATTCGACGAGTGGCCCGAACGAGGGCACCCGCCTTGGGTACGGATACGTTGAACGATATTTGGGGAACACGGAGTTCACTCAGCTCGTGAAGAACGGACTCGTTGGCACGGTGGGAACCACACTCGATGATCTGACGACGCTCGGCAGGGAGCGGGCAGAGGAAGGCATGTCCGTATCCATTGTTGTGGACCGGGCCACCGCGCCGACAAGTGAGGTGGTCAGGGAACGGCACAAGCGGAACCACTCTCGGGGATACGACAAGGCCCTTGCCAAGAAGACACGCCGCAGTCAGTCTCGTGGCCCCGGCCCCGGTCAGCAGCCGCTGTTTGGCGGATCAACCGTATGAACACCGCCTGGCCACTCATGATCACAACTACGGCGATCTCGGACGGCCCCCTGGCGTCGGCGCGCGGCTCTTCGTCCGCCGCGCCAACTTCGCCAGTGCTCTCCTGCATCGGCCCGCACCCACGGGGAGCCGTCGTTCTGCTTGATCGAGCCAGCGCAGGGCATTTCGGTGCTGGAAGCCCCGGCGGCGTGGTGCGACTCGGTGGAGTCAGGTGCACGCGAGGTCATCGATCGCGTCGGTAGGGATCCGTGTACGGCTCCATGGACTGGCGGACCTCTTCCCGTACCGGGTTCATGAGAGGGCCGGGGGCGTAGTAGCGGGCGCGGGCCTTGCCGTGGGGGACGAGCCAGCCGCGGGCGACGAGCTCCCGGATGTCGCGGATGGCTTGCTGGTCGCTGAGGTCGGCGTCCTGCTGGTAGACGGTGCGGCGCACCTTCGCGTCCGAGAACGCGGGCAGCAGGGCGTAGACGACTCGCTCGTCCAGGCCAGCTGCTTCGACGCCTTCCACCAGGCGGGTCCAGGCCCGCGACATGACGTCGAAGCGGCGCTGGGCCTGCTGGGCCTGGCGGTGGTGGGCGGTCAGGCAGAACCGAATCCAGGGCCGGGTGTCCCGCTCCGGACTCCAGTGCGGGCCGCCCACGTCCTCCAGGATCTGGTAGTAGGCGTACGTGTTCTGTCCCCGGCCGAGCCATTCCTCAATGGAGGAGAACTCAGGGGGCATCAGAGCCTCGCGGGAGAACACCAAAGTGGACAGAGCGCGGGACATGCGTCCGTTGCCGTCCTTCCACGGATGGATCTTGACGAGGTTGAGGTGTGCCATGGAGGCACGGACGTGGACGGGGGTGTCTAGGTCGCCCTCGTTGAGCCAGTCGATGAACTCCGCCATCAGAGCGGGAACGTCCCCCTGGTCCGGTGCGGTGTAGGCCGGGACCAGTGGGTCGTCGGGGCTCGTGACGTAGACAGGTCCGTCACGCCAGCGACCGGGGCGCTTGTCGAGGTGGTGGCCCTGGAGCATGAAGTGCAGGCCGTTGAGCAGGCCGGCGTCGTACCGGAAGTCGTCTCCGGCGTCGGCGAGGGCCTGGATGTAGGTCATGCCGCGCTGGTAGCCCTCCAGCTCGGCACGCGTCTTTTCTCCGGTCTCCAGCGGTTCCTCGCCGGACATGAGGGCTTCCACGTCGTCGACCGTCGCGGCGTATCCCTCGATGGTGTTTGATCCGGCGATCGCGCGGGCGGTGAGGTTGCGGCGCAGTTGTCGGGTCCAGCGTGGGGTGGCGCGGAGCATGTGGCGCAGGGAGCGGCGCATGGCCTCGATTTCGTCGAGGGCCCGGTGGTCGTCGGAGTCCAGTCGCGGAGTCGCGTACATCATGAGGCAATGACACTATGATTGTGTTATCAAGTCAAGCGAGGACGGCTAAGTGGGGTGCCGATTCTGGCCGCGCTGTCAGTGGCGACTGTCAAACTGCGGCTCATGATCGTGACGTCCACGTACATATCAACCGCTGGCGGTGCGCTCGCCAGTATCCCGGCGCCGGCGTGGAGCGAGAATGAAGTCAGCGTCTTCATGGCGCTCTTCAATTGCAACGCGGTCTGCATCCCGGTTCTGCTCATGGTGACTATCGCGCTGACCGTTGGTCGCCGTCGTCCGGGCCGGCTGTTCACGGTTGGCATTCTCGGCCGCGTCAAGTTTATGCGTCGCCGGGTGGCGGCCCTCTCCTCGGTGCTTGAGGAAGCTGCGGGATGGTCGGTGCGGGACAAGCGGATGCTCGCCATTCGTATGACGGAGCAACGACGCTGGGAAGTCGCTCGACTCTGGTTGTACGGGCCAAGCCTCCTTGCATCGCTAGCGATGTTGTACGGAGCCCTCGGTGCGTGGGGCGGACGGATTCGCCCGTGGCCTGTGATTTCGGCCCTTGTCTTCCTGGCTCTGAGTGGAGCCGCTGCAGGGATGGAGGCGTGGTCACGGCGCCGCGCAGATCCCTACGGCAACGCCGCTCGCTCCGGCATGTTGGCGCTGGAGGCTCTCGTGTATGAGGACAGTGCTGAGAGCCATCTCAAGGGCGCTTGGCAGACGCTTCGCAGTCGCGATCGTCGGCCCACGGCTTACTTCTCGGTCGACTGGACGTTCCGCTCGGTAGAGGGGTTCTGTCTGTCGATGGAGCACCTGGCGCGTTACGCGGTTCGCAGCGGCGACTCGGTGGGGCGAGCGAGACGGGAGCGCAGAATCCGGGTATTCACTGCACACGTACAGGAAGCGCTCGGCGGCTATTGCGAAGCGGCTGATGCGTACGCTACCGGCGAGGCCTCTGATGACGAGGTACGTGCAGCACGGCGCCGCGTTACAGATCTCATTGCCCAAGTGCTGGTGCACCTCTGCCGAGAGCGCCTGATCCTTCCAACTCTTGTGTGGGACGACCTTCCCGAGGACAGACGGAATGGTTCGCCTCTCCATGCAGGGCGCCGGACCGTCGTGCACAGCAGTGTCGCGATGCTTGTGCTCGCTGCGTTGGCGGCGTTGTTCACCTGGGCGAGGGTGCCCGGAGAGCTTGTCTCTCCGGTTCTGGTCGTACTCGGCGGGATTGTTGCCGTGATGCTGCCACGGGCGCGATGGCCCCAATAGCGTGGCCTGACCAGCCAATCAGGAGCCTGTCGGTTGAGGTCAGGTGGTCCGACAGCCCCGTGCTGGTGTCGAGGTGGCCGGCGCCCGCAGCTTCGCCGACCTCCGCACCAGACTTCGGGGGTTAGGTAAGGGCCAGTCCTCCGGGCACCTCACCGTGCGACATCGAGTAGGTGAGCCGCATCGACTTCTCCCCTCCGTCTGACCTGGGAGTGCAGGTCAGACGGCATCGGCTGGGCTGAAGCGCCCCCGGCAGGACTCGAACCTGCGGCCAAGCGCTTAGAAGGCGCCTGCTCTATCCACTGAGCTACGGGGGCCGGGTGGTGGACTCGGTGACCTGGAGCCCTGGGACCCGGGCGGTCCGCGACCTGCCGGGACAAGGATAGGGCTCCGAACGCCTGGACCCGGTTGCTTCACCTGCGTGGCACGATGTGGAGGTTCGGTGAAGCGAAACGATAATCGCAGGTAGGTGCGATTCATGCATAGCTTTTGGCGCCTCACGCCCCGGGCGTTGTGCACTCGTTATGCCTGCGCCCCACTCGTCCCCTCTGTCCTGAGGAGGAACCGCCGCGCAGAGGGGGCTATACGCTTCAAAAAGGCGCCAAAATTGGGCATTCTTCGCATGTGGTGACCTTGGACGTACGGCCTCAGCTCATCGACGCACTCTCCGCCCTGCGCGACCGTGTCGCCGCCGTGCGTCTTCCACTCCCGCTGCCGGGCGCTCCACGCGCCAGGCAGACCAGGATCGAGCTGCTCGCCCAGCTCGACGACTACCTGCTGCCCCGCCTCAAGGACCCGGAGGCGCCCCTGCTCGCGGTCATCGGAGGGTCCACCGGCGCGGGCAAGTCGACGCTCGTCAACTCCCTGGTGGGGCGCCGGGTCAGCGAGGCCGGGGTGCTGCGGCCGACCACGCGGACCCCGGTGCTGGTCTGCCATCCGGATGATCACCACTGGTTCGCGGACATCCGGGTGCTCCCGCAGCTGACCCGGGTCTGGCTCTCGCCCGAGGAGTCCGCCAACCCCGGCCAGTGCGACCACCTCGACGGGGCCGGCGGGAAGGCCGCGGAGGAAGGGACCGCGCTCCGCGTCGAGACCGCCGCCGGGCTGCCGCGCGGGCTCGCCCTGCTGGACGCCCCCGACATCGACTCGCTCGTCGTGCGCAACCGGGTACTGGCCGCCGAACTCGTCTGCGCGGCGGACATCTGGGTGATGGTGACCACCGCCGCCCGGTACGCCGACGCCGTGCCCTGGCACCTGCTGCGCACCGCCAAGGAGTACGACGCCTCGCTCGTCACCGTCCTGGACCGGGTGCCGCACCAGGTGATCGCCGAGGTGTCCCGGCAGTACGGGGCGCTCCTCACCAAGGCCGGTCTCGGCGAGGTCCCCCGCTTCACCATCCCCGAACTGCCCGAGTCGGCGGGCGGCGGCAGCGGACTGCTTCCGACCACGGCGGTCGCCCCGCTGCGCGCCTGGCTCAGCCACCGCGCGCAGGATCCGGCGGCCCGTCAGCAGGCGGTCGGGCGTACGGCGGCCGGGGTCATCGACTCGCTCGACGTCCGGCTGCCCGCGCTCGCCGGAGCCGTCGCGGCCCAGTACGCGGCCGCCGTACGGCTGACCGGCGTGGTCGAGGACGCGTACCGGAAGGAGGGCGCACGGGTGCGGCGGCGGCTGCGGAACGGCGGCGCGCTCGCCGGGGACGCCCGCACCAGGTGGCGCGGATACCCGCTGTACAGCACCACGGAGGAAGTCCTCGAAGCCCTGGTGGAGAGCCTCGCCGCGCTCCTGGAGTGCGCGGTGGCGGCCGCCGACGAACAGATCCGGACGAACTGGCGGCAGGAGCCCGCAGCCGCGGTCTTCGGCTTCGAGGAGGTGGGCCGGGAAGAGGGCGGTTGGGGGCCGGCGGAGGACATCCGGGGCCGGATCGCCATGACCGTACGGCGCTGGCGCAGGGTCCTGGAGGAGCTGGCCGAGGAAGAGGTGCGGCTCATGGAACGCAACGCGGCGCCCGACGCGGAGACCGTTGTCGCCCTGCTGGCCGCCGCTCTGCTCGGCGGCCGACGGGCCCGTACCGCCGGCGAACAGCTGGCCGAACGCATCGGCGCTCAGGGCGCCCTGAGGCTGCGTGACAAGGGCGGGGCGCTGCTCACCGGCTATCTCGACCAGGTGCTCGGGGGCGAGCGCGACCGGCGCCTCGCCCCGCTGGACGCACTCGACGTGGCCCCCGAGCCGCAAGCAGAACTGATCGCCGCGCTGTCCCTACTGCAGAAGGAGAGGTGGCAGCGATGACTGCCGTCACTGACGAGGGTCCGGGCCGGGGACAAGGACCGCGGCCGGAGCCGCGGTCCGAGCCGGGACGCGGCCCGGACGGGGGTTCGGCCCCCGGCGGGGACCGCCCGAAGGACCGGTCGAAGGGCTCGGCGGAGGACGTAGCGCAGGACGGCGCGGAGCACGGCGCGGAGCACGGCGCCGAGCACGGGGCGCCAGGCCGGGAGAAGGGCCGGGCGCAGGACGGCGCGGAGCACGGGGCGCCAGGCCGGGGGAAGGGCCGGGGTAAGGACCCGGGCGGGACGGGCAGTGGCTGGGACGACGGTCTCATCGCCCGCCGCGCCGCCGCCGGGGCCGTCCCCCGGGAGACGCCGGCGGCCGCCCCGGAGGACGACAGCCGCCCCCAGGTCGAGGCGTACGTCCCCTCCGGTAGCCCGCTCAGCCCCCGCCTGGACGCACTGCGTGAGCTCGTCGGGCTCTCCAGGGCACGGCTCGACCGGGCCGACCTCGCGGAGGCGGGCCGGGTGCTCGACGAGGCCGCCGCCCGGCAGCGGCTCTCCTCCCGGCACACCGTCGTCGCCATCGCCGGAGCGAGCGGCAGTGGCAAGTCGACGCTCTTCAACTCCCTGGCGGGCGCCCAGATCTCCGAGGCCGGGCTGCGCAGGCCGACCACCGCCTCGCCCATCGCCTGCTCGTGGACGGACGGCGCCGCGGGGCTGCTGGACCGGCTGGCGATCCCGGGAAGGCTCAGGCGCCGGCCGCAGCCGGGTGGCGCGGGGGCCGACGAGGCGCTCCAGGGGCTCGTCCTGGTCGACCTGCCGGACCACGACTCGGCGGCGGCCGGACACCGCGAGCAGGTGGACCGGGTGCTGGCGCTGGTCGACGCGGTGGTCTGGGTCGTGGACCCGGAGAAGTACGCGGACGCCGCACTGCACGAGCGCTACCTGCGGCCGCTCGCCGGGCACGCGGAGGTCACCTTCGTCGTCCTCAACCAGATCGACCGGCTGCCCGGCGAGGCGGCCGACCAGGTCCTGGACGATCTGCGCCGACTGCTCGACGAGGACGGCATGGCCCTCGGCGAGCACGGCGAACCGGGCGCCACCGTGCTGTCCCTGTCCGCGCTGACCGGCGACGGGGTGGGCGAACTGCGCGAACTCCTGGGCAGGTTCGTCCAGGAGCGTACGGCCGCGACGCGCCGGCTCTCGGCCGATGTGGACGCCGCCGCCGCCAGGCTCCGCCCGGTGTACGTGGCCGAGGGGCGGACCGGGCTGGGGGAGCGGGCCCGTGAGGAGTTCGCCGGCCGGCTCGCGGAGGCCGTCGGCGCCGCCGCGGCCGGTCAGGCGGCGGAGCGCGAATGGCGCCGCAACGCGGGCCGGGCGTGCGGGACGCCGTGGCTGCGGCTGTGGCGCTGGTACGAGTCCACCCGGCAGCCTCGGCTGCTGGACCGGACGGCACTCACCGCCCCGCCGGAGGAGCAGCTCACCGCACGTCAGCGGGTCGAGCAGGCGGTACGCACGGTCGCGGACGAAGCCGTCGACGGGCTGCCGGGACCGTGGGCGCAAGCGGTGCGCGAGGCCGCGGTGCACGGGGCGCTGGGGCTGCCGGAGGCGCTCGACGAACTGGCCGAGCGCGCCGGCGCGGCGCTGGGGCGGGGTGCGGAGAACGACGCCGATGAGCCGGCGGAACCCGGCGCGCGGGCCGGGGCACACCGGGGGCGGGCCGGCAACAGGCCCCCGCGCCCGGCCTGGTGGCCTGCGGCCGTACTGGCCCAGGTGGCGATGACGCTGCTGCAGATCTTCGGCGGCCTGTGGCTGCTCGGCCAGATCGTCGGCGTACTCGAACCGGGGCTGCTGACGCCCGCTCTGGTGATGCTGGCGGGGATCGTCGGCGGACCGCTGGTGGAGTGGTCGTGCGCGGCAGCGGCCCGGGGGCCCGCACGGCGGTACGGCCAGGAGGCCGAACGCAGGCTGCGCGAGGCGGCGGCCGCCTGCGGGCGGGCCCGGGTGCTCGATCCGGTGGCGGCGGAACTGGTGCGCTATCGGGAGGTGCGGGAACGGTTTGTGGCGGTGACGGAGTTTTCCACAACGGGCCGTTAGTCCACAGGCGCCAGCAGGAATTCCGCCTTCCCCTCAGCATGGGATCAGCGACCGGCCGCAAGGGCGCGGGCCGCTGAATCCAGTGCGAGGGGGAGGCGGAGTCATGAACGAGACCTTGGTGACGCTGGTGGGCAATGCGGCCACCGGTGTGGAGTTCCGGGAGACCCGGAGCGGCGGGATGGCGCGATTCCGCTTCGCGGTGACGCCGCGGCGGTGGGACCGGGAGAAACAGCTCTGGGCGGATGGGCACACCAGCTTCTACACCGTGTGGGCGTGGCGGACCCTGGCGTCCAATCTGACGGGTTCCGTCTCCGTCGGGGAACCCCTGGTGGTGCACGGCAGGCTGAAGGTGCGTGAGGAGGAACGGGAGGGGCAGCGCAGGACGTTCGTGGACATCGAGGCGACGGCGGTGGGCCACGATCTGACCAGGGGCACGTCGGCGTTCCGACGGGTGCTCAGGGCAGACCCGGGGCTGGTACCGCGCCCCGGCGGTGCGGCTGCGGCCGAGCCGGACCAGTGGTCGACGACACCGCGGGAGCAGCCGGAGCGACTGGAGCAGCAGCTGAATCAGGAGGAGCAGCCGGAGCAGCTGGATCAAGAGGACCAGGTGAGTCGGCCGGATCAGGAGGACCGGCAGGGCGGGCGGGCCGGTCGGCCGGACGGGGTGGAACGGGTGGAACGGCCGGCGGCCAGGCGCCGGGTGGTTCGCCGGAAGAGCGGTCCCGAGCTCGTGTCCGCGCCCTGACCGGCCGCACCAACCGCCGCCGGCCCAGGCGTTGGCGGGGATAACGATTCTGAGTCGGAATGGTTATCCGAAGGTATGACGGGGGACTGTGCTTCGCTTCGTACTTAGGATTCCCCAGTACTCACAGGGCACTTGAGTCGACAGGCGGGACATTCCCCACACGCGCACCAGGCGCCAGGGTCTCGCCCGGAGGGGAATTCTGTGTTTTTTGCTTCTTCAGCGACCGTTTCGTCATCCAGGGCGACGGTCAATTCCCGACGGTTCCGGGGCATATCCCGCCTGGCGGCGTCGGTGGTGACATCCGGTCTGGTCATCGCCGGCACCCTCGCCGGTGCGGGCGGCGCGGCTGCCGATGAGGCGCCGCAGCACCAGGGCGGCGCGAGCGCGGTACTGGACGGGTTGAAGACGTACGACGTCGCGGTGCTGCACGCGGACGGCAAGGACAAGCGCCTGCCGGCCGGGCTCTTCGAGATGACCGTCGACGGCGGCGGCAAGCTCAAGACGTACTGCATCGACATCCACAACCCCACCCAGGACCAGGCGAAGTACCTGGAGACCCCCTGGGCCCAGACCTCGCTGGGCGGCAACAAGAACGCCGGCCGGATCCGCTGGATCCTTGAGCACTCCTACCCGCAGGTCGACGACCTCTCGGCACTCGCGGAGGCGGCGGGCACCGGCCCGCTCACCGAGAAGACCGCGGCCGCGGGCACCCAGGTGGCCATCTGGCGCTTCTCGGACAACGCCGACGTCGACGCGTCCGACGGCCAGGCGGAGAAGCTCGCCGACTGGCTGCAGAAGTCCGCCACCGACACGGCGGAGCCCAAGCCGTCCCTCTCCCTGGACAACGCCGCCGTGTCCGGCCGGTCCGGTGAGCTGCTGGGCCCGGTCACCGTCCGCACCAACGCCGGTCAGGTCTCGGTGGCCCCGCCCGCCGACGCCGCCAGCGGCATCAAGGTCACCGACAAGAAGGGCAAGGCCGTCACCACTGCGGCCAACGGCACCGACCTCTACTTCGACGTTCCGTCCGCCGCCGCCGACGGCTCGGCGTCGCTGACCGTCCAGGCCACCACCTCGGTACCGGTCGGCCGGGCCTTCGCCGGTGTGACCAGGAGTCAGACCCAGATCCTGGCCGGCTCCAGCGAGTCCACGGTCGCCGCGAGCGCCACGGCGAACTGGGCCAAGAAGGGCGCGATGCCCGCGCTCTCCGCCAAGAAGAACTGCGCCAAGGGTGGTGTGGACGTCACCGCGAGCAACAAGGGCGACGAGCCGTTCACCTTCGAGCTGGCCGGGGCGAAGCACACCGTCGCGGCGGGCAAGTCCGCGACCGTGACCGTGCCGGTCGCGGAGGACCAGGCGTACGACTTCACGATCACCGGTCCCGGCGGGTTCACGAAGACGTTCAGCGGCGTGCTGGACTGCAAGACCAGCGCCCCCGCCGCCACCACCACCGGCGGCCTCGACACCCAGACCGCCGAGCAGCCCAGTACGACCACCGCCACCGCGGGCGGCAGCTCCACGGGCGCCGAGGGCGACCTCGCCGAGACCGGAAGCTCCAACGCCACCCCGATCATCGCGGGGATCGCGATCGCCCTCGTCGTCATCGGCGGCGGCGCGGTCTTCTTCCTCCGCCGGCGCAAGGGCCAGACCTCCGGCCAGTGATGAGCCGTAGGCACACGGTGACGATGTGCTGATGGCAGCCCCGGTACGCGGCCGCGTACCGGGGCTGCCGCGTACCCGGGGTCCGGTCCGGGCCCTTCCGGGGAGCGGGAGGGCCCGGACCGCGGGCAGTACTGGTTTCCATCCGGGGGTGGCCGTCAGGCAAGATGGGGTGTTTCTTTCCGGGGGAGGGCGCGAAAAAGCCCCTCACCAGCAGTTTTCCTGCCGATGAGGGGCCGTGTCAGGCGGCTTGGGCCGTCTGTGGGCCGCCAGCCGGGAGAGGGGGTAGTTGTCGGGGGCCGATCGCCGATTGCGGGCCCGTGACGGCCCCGGCGCCGATATCGGTGCGCATCACGCCACGCATCCTTTCCCATTGCCCCCAAAGGCGGGCGAAATCTTCCCTTATGTCATCGAAGGATCCATCCGGGTCAGGGTTCCCTTCCTCCAGGCACATGGTGCGCCGATAGACCTCAGACAGCGCCGCAGACATTTCATCCAGCTCGGCAAGAACCGCTGCGGATGCGATCAGCTGAGCCTCCGCGAAGACTGAGTGGTGATCGCGTCGGGCCTCCTCGACCAGCTCTCGCGAATCAGGCGTGACAGCTTCCTTGTGCACGATCCAGAGGAAGTTCACGAGATGCGTTCGGTAGCGTCGGAAGGACGCGTTGACCTGCATGTAGCTGTCGCGGCGACGGCTCAGCTCAACCACCTCCTGCTCGCGGCGCCACTGCGCTTCGGCCAACAGCTGCTGACGCTCGAACTGTTCAGACTGAACGCGACCCAGTAGGCGTTGCGACAGGACAGAGGCAACTAGCGTGCCTGTGACACCAACCACCGCAGCAGCTAACCCGATGAGAGCGCTTCCCATTTGACCCCCGACTGACTGAGAGAACCACGTCACTGGCATTCTGCCCGCGGCGTGGTGGCGGCGGATCTCTTTCGGGCCTTGGCGTCAGCATCGCCCTGTTGGCTCACCCAGGAGCAGATCACCGAGCGCATGTCCGAGGTCTACGCGATCCGCCTGCTAGACGCAGTCGACGGAGCCGGCCCCCACGTGCGAAGCCACGACGGCCGTCGACTTAACAAGACACCGTGACGACTCCAGGCCCTCACCAGAGGATGAGCCGCGACGAAGCTCTGCCCCTAGTCCAGCGTCTCATGGACGGCAGCATTGCCAGCGAGGCTGAAAGCGACGAGATCCTGGACGCTTTGCAGCGCGGGCTTGGGTGCCCCCACATCAGCGACTACATCTACTGGGATGTCGGTCCCGACCTGAGCGCGGACAAGATTGTCGAACGGGCTTTGGCCTACAAGTCGATCGCACTCTGACTCAGGCAGCGCGGTAAGAGTTTCTCTACTTCATCAAGACCCGCGCACGGCGCGGGCGCGCGCCGCCTCAGCAGCGCGGTCTGCCTCTGTCTCCGCCCCGGCTGGCCGCGCCCGGCGGCGCGCTACGAGCTGCGGACATGAAGCGGGAGAAACGCTCTGTGGCTGGGGCGGCCGGCTCCACGGCTTTAGGCAGCCACTTTGGGGCGAGCCTCTAAGATCATGGCCCCAACGTCGTGCTTTAACGGGCAGGTCCACAGACTGCCCGACTCGCCGGAAGCTTAAGGGGTCATGATCACTCGCCCCAAAGCAGCTCCAGCCCAGAGCCGCTCCGCCGGCCTTCGCGTAGCCCCGCTGCCGCCGTAGGTAGCGGCCCTCACGCTCAGCACTTTTGGGTTCGCGTCAGAACACTGACGCCGATGGCCCTCGGATCGTACGATCTGCATGAACGAGGGGGCTCATGAACATCTCTAAATTTCGTAATCCGTACGACTACCGGAACCCGGTGCGTGAGGCCGCAGCCTTTGCTGGACGAGACTGGGAAGTCGCCACCATCGCATATGAGATCGATCAGACAGCTGTCGATCGAGCGTCCGTCTGTATCGTCCTGCACGGCCCGCGGGCTGTCGGGAAGACGAGCTTGCTCTACGCCACAGAACGGATAGCTGCGGCTCGCGGCCTTACAACCGTGCGCGTGGAGCTGGTCGAGGGGGACGGCGAGCCCATTGCCTTCTTCCGTAAGTTGTACGACGAGTTGATCTCGACGATTGCGGACGAGGCCGTACAAGCCGGGGCGAACGTCCCCTTCGATGTCTCAGCCGTGCGTCGGGTGATGGCCGGGGTCAATGAAGCGGCGTCCGTAGCCCCGCTCCAGTTCCCAGAGGCGGCGGCCCTCGCTGGGCCCGAGGGTAGGGTGCCAGAGGCGGCGTTGCGTGCCGATCTGTCCCATATTGTGCGCCTTCTTGGGCATCCAGTAGTTCTCCTCGTGGACGAGGCCCAACTGATCGCCGGTGACGCCAGGGCCCTGTCGGTTATGCGCTTCCTCACCACCCGTGTTGACGGCCTGGTCCTGGTGCTATCGGGCACGTCCGGACTGATCGACCGGATCATGGACGTGCACTCGCCCATTTTGAGGCAATTCAAGGAAATTGAAGTCCGAGCATTTGTAGAACACGGGGATGTCGCGAGCTGTATAGTGCGACCACTCCGCAGTGCGGGAATCTATGGCGGGATCCCGCAAGGCTTGGCCTCCTCCTTGCGGCAGCTCACTGATGGCAACCCTTATGAAGTGCAGCTCTATTGTCACGAGATGTTCACTCGCTGGCAGAGTGGCGTCACTGATCGAATGAAGCTCACTCCTGAGGTAGTCGAAGGCATCCGATCTCGAATGGAATCGGGCCGTGATGTCTTGGAACGACCACTAGTTCATGCCGTGCGCGGGATGAAACGACAGGAGCTCGTTGCCTTCAACGTTCTAACCTCGGGTTTGGGGCACGCGACACCGGACGAGGCATGGTTTGCCTACTGCTTGGCTGGACAGCCGGAAATCACACGCGAGCAGTACGACAAATTTAGGGAGAAACTAGCTGCGCAAGGTATCCTCGCCGCCGAGGACATTGTCCGTTTCGCAGTGCAGACGGAGCTCTTCGACGAGGTCTACGCCCGGCTCTGGACGGCCCGCACCATCCGATTGCAGCCCCACGCCCAGGTCACCAGCCGAGGTGACGTTCGAGCCATGCTTATTAATCGGCTCTTCTCCGTACTGCATGAGTTTGCCCAAGACTCTCTGCATATCTTCGAGACATGCTGTTCCCAGATGGGTGCGCGGCACGTGCAGAAAATGCTCAGCGCCTTGGAGAGCATGCCTGACGCAGGCCCGGATATCTTCCCGCGGGTCGCCTTCCTCCATTCTGCAATCTTGCGCACGGGTGAGCCATTGGCCCTCGACCTCACCACCGTTACTTGCACTTACCGCAACCACACAGTTGAACGCTGGCTGTACTCTGCCGACAATGACGATATCTCGCTGGCCGACACTGCCGCCTTCAAGGTGGTAGCTGACCGGGTCGCGGGACTCGGCGGACACCTCACCGCCGATCGGGTTCGCGTGCCACTGCGGACGTGGCCGGCTCATGATTGGTTCCGAAAGGCCAGTGGGGAGTTGCGCACCGAGTTGGCGGACAATCATTACAACGCCGCTTTCAATGCATACGGGACTGGAAACGTGTCCGCTGCCCGTAGTAACTTCCAGTCGTCGTTTGCATTGCACCCGGGCTGGAAGCAGGCCAACAGCCTGACATATCTCAGCTTGGCCTACGGGCTCAAGGGCGACGCTCTCGCATGGTCTCAGCGCGCTCTCGAACTTTCTTCCGACGCCTCCCAGCGCGCCTTGAGCCGCTACAACGCGGCCATGGCTCATTTCCTGACCGGAGACCGGGACGGCGCCGCCAAGCACCTCTTGGGGGCCGCGGCAGAGCTAAGGGGCACGGCGCTGATCAATAAGATGGCCTTCCTGCTGCTCCCGGACCCGGACGACAGCACGCGTTTGAACCAGGAGTCTCAAGTAGACATTGCGGAGGCGGTACAGCGCGCCCGCGCCGCCCTCGGTATGCCTCCTGGCGACGTCCCGATAGGGCCGTCCGATGAAGCACCGGACGAAGGGGCGGTCAATGTGCACGCGCAGACAGCTACCCCCTTCACTGCATATTCCTCACAGAAGCCGGTAGTTGTGTCCGTGGCTACCGAATGGAATTCCACCCATGGCGGTCTCAGTACGTTCAACCGGGATCTGTGCCAGGCGCTGGCCGCCGCAGGTGCGCAGGTGTTCTGTGTGGTACTGGAGGCAACCGCAGCGGAATTCGCCGCTGCGGACAAGGCAGGCGTCACGCTTCTCCCAGCTCCCGACATGCCCGGGGCCTCCGACGATATGCGGCTCACCAGCCGTCCCAAGCAACTCGGTGGAACTGTGCCGCACTTGGTCTTGGGGCACGGCCGGATCACGGGGCCCGCAGCGCAGAAACTAGCCGACGACTTCTTCCCCACCGCCCGTCGCCTGCATTTCGTTCACATGGCTCCGGACGAGATTGAATGGTATAAGCCTGATCGCGGCAATGACCTTGGCCTGCGGGCCGAGGAACGAACCAGTGTCGAGCGGGCCCTCGGCGGGACCGCGCACCGTGTGGTCACGGTCGGACCTCGGTTGCACGAGCAATACGTCGACGAGTTCAGGAAGCCCGAGGGCCTTTCTCCACTGAGGCTCGATCCGGGGTTCGACGGCGCTGGTCAAGGTGCGGATCTTGGTCCGCCTCAGGGTTCCCCATGTCGAGTCATGCTCTTGGGCCGTGTAGAGGATGCAGAACTCAAAGGCGTGGACTTGGCCGCCGCAGCATGCGGTCGAGTCGCGATTTGGCTACGCGAGGATGGCCTGAGAAGCGTCCGACTGGTGGTGCGTGGTGCCCCAGCATCTGCGGTGGATGAGGAGCGGAGGAAAATCGTGACATGGGCGGCGAGTCCCGGGCTGGATGTCGTAGTCCGTGCCTACACGTCGTCACAGCCCCGCATTGACGAAGATCTGAAGACCGCCAGCCTGGTGATCATGCCTTCGCGTAGGGAGGGGTTTGGTCTGGTTGGACTTGAGGCGATCACTCAGGGCATCCCGGTCCTGATCAGCTCAGAGAGCGGACTGGCTGATTTGCTCCGAGAGACCTTGGGACACGAGCGAGCGAGCCGGTTCGTCGTCGAACTGTCCAGAGACGACGAAGTTGACGTTGAGAAGTGGGCTCGGGCCATCGACAGGAAGCTGCGGGACTGTGAAGGCGCCTTCCGTCAGGCAGCCGAGCTTCGCGACGAGATGACCCAACGGGTGACATGGAGCCGTGCTGCTGCAGTGGTCCTCGGTGAGATCTTGGACCGGTGAGCGCGCTCACTGTGTGAACGCGGCCGCGGTGACTTCCCGTTCCATTTCCGCGCGGTGGAACTCATACGTCCTGATGCCGGAGACCTTTATAAGCACGCAGAAGCGCTCCACCGACGACAGATGTCTGCTCACTTGCGCGTACTCGCGCCGGAGGAAGTGGATCGCGGCCAGGTTGGCCACCGATGATTGCCCAGCTACCAGGAAGACTGGGCGAACGGACTCCGCCGGTGTGAACTTTGCAACGAGCGCGTATTCCTGGTTTCCCCGATCGAACAGGAATTTCTCTCCATCAACTTCAATAGCCACCGAGTCTGGTCGGGTGTCGTCGTATGGATGAATGACAACTCCTGGGAGGTGGGCGGCGAGGTGACCGCCAGTGCGGAGGTTGGCGCTCCCAGTGGGCCCACCGACACAGAATTCCGTGCGATCGTCGTTGCCCCCACGGAATGCACCCGATTCCAAAGAGACGTGGCATTGCAACTCGCCTGCGAGTAGGCCCAGTTCCACAACCGCCCTTACGTCGCGGTAATGGGCGGTACCAGGCGAGTTATATTTACTGCCCAGCACGAACAGACAGGTCTGCCCAGGCCGCACGCCAAAGAACGCAGCCCTTCTGGCTACCGTCCGAGCACGCTTGGCTCGCTCCCACGACCAGACGAACCCACCGCCGAGGAAGCTGGTCACCAGCCCGATCGCGATGTTCGTGAGCACTGACTGAATCATGTCCCCCCACTCTCTGGCCGGCATCGTTTCACGGCCGGGGAACTCTCGCCAGGCGATCCTGGCAGAGGAGCCCCAGGCTGAATCTGGAGCTCCTCTGTTTGGAACTGAATTGCTGCTACCCGAAGGCCGCTGCCTGCAGTCTCGGGCCCTCGTTGCCCCCGCCGCGAGCGGTGAGATCCGATATTGGTAGGCGGTGGCCGCGGCTTGTGGCCACGCGGAGCACCTCGTGAAGGGCTTCAGCCAGGGCCGTCGCAAGGTGGCGCAGCTCTTCCTTCTCGGTGTCCTCGTCGTCGAGTGTTTCGGATGCGCGCTCCAGGAGGTCGGTTGCCATGCCGAGTTGTGCCGCCTCGATGCTGTCTGCCAGGCGGGACAGGTGGCCGCTGTTGTCGTCGGTGCTCAGGTAGCAGGGCTTGCCCTCGGGGCCCGGCCATGGGAGGAGCCGCAGTTCGTTGTTGGGTGTCATCCTTCTGTGCTCCTGTCTCCGCTCATCGTGTGGTGCGTGAAGAGCGCGTCGGCGCGATCGCCAGGAAGCACCAGCCGCGCTGCATCGACGACGCGTCCGGTTGTGTCGGTCGCTACGCGGATGACCGCCAGAACGGGCAGGGCTGAGCTGATGCGCAGGGTTGCCGCTTCTCGCGGGGTTGGGAAGCGTGCGCTGATCCGCTCCTGTACCTCGGCCAGCGGCGGGTGCAGTTCCGACAACCTTGCCCACACCCCCTTGCGTAGGGCCGACTCGCCTGGACCATTGGCCGGCGCCAAGTCGCGGGGGACGTAGATCCTGGCCAGGCTGTGCGGTGACTTCTCCGCGTAGCTGATGCAGAGGAATTCGGTCAGTGGGCTGCTTGCTGACACCCTCAGAAGAGCGGTCAGATCCCCTCGCGCCGGGAGATGCGTCGTGCGGACCGTCATACGGAGAGCCGCATCGGCCGCGGTCTGAGCGTCGGGCGTGCGGCCGCCGCCGACGTACGTGATTCTTCGGATGGGATGGCGGACGAAGTTCCCTCTGCCGTGAACCTTCTCGACGAGCCCTTCGCCCTGGAGTACGGCGAGGGCGTTCCGCAGGGTCGGCGTGCTGACCGCATAGCGTGCGGCGAGTTGTGCCTCGGAAGGGAGACGTTCGCCGGCCTTGAATCGACCGGATGAGATCTGGCTCCGGAGGTCGTCGGCGATGACATGGCGGCGTGAAGCCACGGCTTGAATCACCTCCGCCTCAGGACCCGAAGCGCGACGAATCGAGTCTGGGAGTGCATGGTCAGCAGCTCTCCCGACTCGAAGCGAAGCCGTTTTGCCGCACCTGCGAGCTGGAGGAGGTCGGTTACGCGACACGGTTGGCCTCCGATCTGGATCACATCGCCCCTCTGCACGCTGGTTGCGGTGATCTCGACAGTTGCGGCAAGTGCGCCGCCAGGCGTCCATCTGTTCACTGGGGCACCTCTCCTGAAGTGGAGGGGTGGCAGGGGCAGTCGCAGGCTTCGTAGACCACGGGGATGCCGATCGGTGCCACGGCGGGGGAGGAATGCGCGCACTGACGGTGCGTTCCAATGAGGCACGAGCTCGACCTGTAGGGCGTGGCTTTCGCGTTCGTCACACCTGGCCGCTTATGAGTTGGCATCAGTTCGTCCCCCTCGGTGCGAGCCGGGCTCGCGCGAGCGGTGTGTGAGCTACGGGTGTTGGTTGCTGCTTCGCGCCTTCGCGGCGGGCTAGCACGTACGGGCGCACGAGCTGGCTGTCCTCGTCGGCGAGGACGTCCATTCCGTGCCGAAGCTGCCCCATGTGCAGCGTGGGGGCGTCGGCGAGGTCGAGCGGGACGGCCCGCGGGCAGAGCGCGGTTAAGGCGCGGCGGTGCCGGCCCATCGGGAAGTACCGCTCACTGGTGCGTGAGACGGCACCGCGGATACGGTTGAACACGCTGATCAGCTCCTAACGCTGATGGCCAGGTCCCCGGACATCGCCCGTCGCGGGGACCTCTTTGCGTACGGCGGCCCATAAGACGAGGCCGTCCACGTTGCTCGCGACGAGGCCGAATCGATCGGCTGTCGCCACTGCGTCCAGGACCTCCCGCCATGAGTCGGCGGGGAAGTCGTTCGGAACCTCCGCTCTGATGGATGTGCGGTGCGCGTGCTGCACCACGTGCGTGGTCAGTCCGGCGGCGGACAACCTGGCGGCGAGGTCCTCGGCGCTCAGTTCGGAAGCGGGCACAGGTATCTCCGTCGCCGTGTGATCACGTTACGTGAAGCTAGTTAACTAGGTTAGAGCTAGTGGACTAGATTTTCCATATGCCTGAGCAGCCGCCTTATCTCCGCATCGCGGACGTTCTCCGACGACGGATCGCGGAGCGCGAGTGGACGCCGGGGGACCGGCTGCCCTCACGTGCCCAGATCGCCGAGGAGTGCGGCGTCGGCGAGAACGTCGTCCGTCGCGCGCAGGAGCTGCTGATCTCGCAGGGAGTTCTGGAAGGCCGTGCGGGGTCCGGCACCTATGTTGCCGAGCCCCGTCGGCGCGTCCGGGTGGTGCGATCCTCGGCCCGCGAGCAGCGTGACGATTCCCCGTTCCGTGCGGACATGCAGGCTGTGGGCAGGCGCGGGGATTGGGAGAGCCGGACCGAGGCCAAAGTCCCGGCGCCGGCCGAGATCGCGGCGCGGCTCGGTGTCGGCGAAGGCGATCTGTGTGTCCGGACCGTGTACGAGTTCCTGGCCGACGGCAAGCCGGTGCAGCTGTCGACGAGCTGGGAGCCGTACGACCTCACCGCCGGCACGCTCGTCGTCCTTCCCGAGGGAGGGCCGCACGCCGGGGCAGGCGTCGTGAACCGTATGGCCGCGATCGGTGTCACGGTCAGCCATGCTGTCGAGCAGCCGGAGCCGCGGCAGGCGACTACCGAGGAGGCGTCTCTCCTCGGCATCCAGAAGGCAGCTCTCGTTACCCACATCAGGCGGACGTACTACAGCGACGAGGGCCGGCCCGTGGAGACTGCGGACATCGTCGCGCCTGCCGCCTTGTGCGAGATCGTTTACGAGATTCCCACCGGGCGGTAGCGGGGTGGCTGAGGCTGTGCGGACCTCAGTCCTGCAGGTCCGGCCAGCCGTCCTTGTTGGAGAAGGTCTCGACCCAGTACCGAGTTGAGCGGTGCCACTCCTGGCCGGTGGCCAGCTCGTACGCCTTGTCCGGCACGTAGAGCAGCCACTCGGCGTCGTACTTGGTGGAGGTGTACGGGGCGAACTTGTCGACGTCGAAGAAGACGCTTTCCCAGACGGCTCGACCGGCGGCGACCACGGCGCAACGCGTGTACAGGAAATGGTCGGCCGACATAGGGAACGGACTCCCGTCGCGATCCGTCAGGTCGACGACCGGCAGGACGCCGAATTTTTCCTGGTCCAGACGGTAGAGAGCCTCGGCATGGCGTTCAGCGAAGCCCACGATGTCTGCAACCGGGCGACGACCCAGCTCTTCAGCGAGCCGCTGGCAGTTCAGCTCGCTGGCCTCACCGTTCAAGGTGTCTATAAGTGCCCAGAAGTCGGCCCATATGATTCTCACGGACGCAGGATGCCAGGTGGGGAGCCGACTGTCCCGGGCCTGCCGAGAAGTTGTCTGTCGAAGACGGTCTTGAGCCTTTCCGCTCCGGGCGATCTTGACGCTCCTCCCAGTGATCGTTCCTGGGCCGTCCCTGGGCCGTGCGAGGGCGCTCAACAGCGATCGGCGGCGACAGCCAGTGACAGATCACCTACAAGCGCGGACCGGCGTAGGGCCAGGTCAGGCCCACCCCCCGATACGGGTTTCCGTCAAGAGGTGGCCGTCAGGCAAGATGGGGTGTATCTGCCCACTCATCGATTGCCGGACGGTTTCTCTTGGCTGAGTACATCTACACGATGCGCAAGACACGCAAGGCGCACGGCGACAAGGTCATCCTTGACGACGTCACGCTGAGCTTCCTGCCCGGCGCGAAGATCGGTGTGGTGGGTCCCAACGGTGCCGGTAAGTCCACGGTGCTGAAGATCATGGCGGGACTGGAGCAGCCGTCCAACGGTGACGCCTTCCTGTCGCCCGGGTTCAGCGTCGGCATCCTCATGCAGGAGCCCCACCTCGACGAGTCGAAGACCGTGCTGCAGAACGTGCAGGACGGCGCCGCCGAGATCATGGGCAAGCTGAAGCGGTTCAACGAGGTCGCGGAGGAAATGGCGACCGACTACACCGACGCGCTCATGGACGAGATGGGCAAGCTCCAGGAGGACCTGGACCACGCCAACGCGTGGGACCTGGACGCTCAGCTGGAGCAGGCCATGGACGCCCTGGGCTGCCCGCCCGGCGACTGGCCGGTCACCACGCTCTCCGGTGGCGAGAAGCGCCGCGTGGCGCTCTGCAAGCTGCTCATCGAGGCGCCGGACCTGCTGCTGCTCGACGAGCCCACCAACCACCTCGACGCCGAGTCGGTGAACTGGCTGGAGCAGCACCTCTCGAAGTACGCGGGCGCCGTGGTGGCCGTGACCCACGACCGGTACTTCCTGAACAACGTCGCCGAGTGGATCCTTGAGCTCGACCGCGGCCGCGCCATCCCCTACGAGGGCAACTACTCCACGTACCTGGAGAAGAAGGCCACCCGCCTCAAGGTCGAGGGCCGCAAGGACGAGAAGCGTCAGAAGCGGCTCAAGGAAGAGCTGGAGTGGGTCCGCTCCAACGCCAAGGGCCGGCAGACCAAGTCCAAGGCACGTCTCGCCCGGTACGAGGAGATGGCGGCCGAGGCGGACAAGATGCGGAAGCTGGACTTCGAGGAGATCCAGATCCCGCCGGGCCCGAGGCTCGGTTCCATCGTCGTCGAGGTCGAGAACCTCTCGAAGGCCTTCGGTGACAAGGTCCTCATCGATGACCTGTCGTTCACGCTGCCGCGCAACGGCATCGTCGGCATCATCGGTCCGAACGGCGCGGGCAAGACCACGCTGTTCAAGATGATCCAGGGCCTGGAGACGCCGGACTCCGGCGCCATCAAGGTCGGCGACACGGTCAAGATCTCCTACGTCGACCAGTCCCGCGCCAACATCGACCCGAAGAAGACCCTCTGGGCCGTCGTCTCCGACGAGCTGGACTACATCAACGTCGGCCAGGTCGAGATGCCTTCGCGGGCGTACGTCTCCGCGTTCGGCTTCAAGGGCCCGGACCAGCAGAAGCCGGCCGGTGTGCTCTCCGGTGGTGAGCGCAACCGCCTCAACCTGGCGCTGACGCTCAAGGAGGGCGGCAACCTGCTGCTCCTCGACGAGCCCACCAACGACCTCGACGTCGAGACCCTCTCCTCGCTGGAGAACGCACTCCTGGAGTTCCCGGGTGCGGCCGTGGTCATCTCCCACGACCGCTGGTTCCTGGACCGCGTCGCCACGCACATCCTGGCGTACGAGGGCGACTCCAAGTGGTACTGGTTCGAGGGCAACTTCGAGTCGTACGAGAAGAACAAGGTCGAGCGCCTCGGTGCGGACGCGGCCCGTCCGCACCGCGCCACGTACAAGAAGCTCACGCGAGGCTGATCGTCTTGGCACGTCACATCTACAGCTGCCCGCTGCGCTGGTCGGACATGGATGCCTTCGGCCACGTCAACAACGTGGTCTTCCTCCGCTACCTGGAGGAGGCGCGCATCGACTTCATGTTCCGGCTGGCGCCGGGCGACGGCTCGCCGTCGTTCGCGGGCGGCTCCGTCGTGGCCCGGCACGAGATCGACTACGTCCGGCCGCTGGTCCACCGGCACAGGCCGGTCACCGTCGAGTCCTGGGTCACGAAGATCGGCGCCGCGTCGCTGACGATCGCCTACGAGATCAAGGACCCCGACCAGGTCTACGTACGGGCGTCGACCATCGTCGTGCCGTACGACCTGGCCGAGGAGCGCCCCCGGCGGATCTCCGCGGAGGAGAAGCTCTTCCTCCAGAAGTACCTGGCCGAGGAGCCCGCTGCGGCATGACCGTGCCCGTGCAGTCGCTGCTGTTCGCCGACGCGAGGGAGGCCGCGGATCTCGCGGCCTTCCTCGGCCGGCTGCTCCACTACGACCGGGCCGCCGCCGTACGCCTCCAGGCGGGCGGCGGGGCGCTCGCCGTGTTCGGCCGGCCGCCATCGTTCGAGGTCCTGGCGATCCGGGCGGTGCGCCTCGCGGACACGCATGACTTCGACGTCACGGTGTCGGCCGGCGAACTCCTCGAATCCCTCGACGTCGAGGGACCGGACGCCGGTGCCGGGGCGCTGCCCCAGCCGGTGACCGGGCCGCCCTGGACGGGCGTGCTGCCCCCGCGCGGCGGCTGGCAGGAGTGCCGCCCGGCGCTGCCCGGCCCCGTCGCCCTGGGCACGGCGCTGAGCGCCGCCGTGAAGGAGTTCCGGGCGCGCGACGAGGCACTGCCGAAGGACCGGCGTACGCGGGCGGAGCGGGACCTCATCGGACACGACATCTGGTCCCGGAACGTCGGCGGCACAGAGCTGCCGCTGCGGGCCGTGCACGCGGCGCAGTCCCTCGGTTTCCTCCGGTCCGCGCCCGGCTTTCCCGTCGCGCTGCTCGCGGCGGGGGCGTGGCTGCGGCTGCGCACCCCGTTCGGCGCGATCGCCCTGCGCAGGGCCGGTGCCGGGCTGGGCCCGCTCGGCGTCTCCGTGGGCGGCTAGGGCCTGTCGTCAAACTGCCGGGTCACCAGCGCATGTGGACGTCCTCGGCCCAGCCCAGCAGCCGTTCCACCACGATCTCCTCTCCGTCGTCGGTGCGGACGCGGCCGTCGTAATGGCCGAAGCACTGGTCGGTGCGGTTGGCGATCAGACCGGCGTCCGTGTGTGCCGACCGGTTGCGGAACGGGGTGAACACCAGGTCGACCTGGCCGGACGAGGGCGTACGGATGGTCCAGGGGGCGAGGAGGTCGGCCGCCGACCACCGCCAGTCCAGCTCCTCGCCGATCTTGGTCAGTCGGCCGTCCACGCAGAGCCCGTTCTCGGTGGAGCCGGTGCCCGCCGTCCAGCGTCCGCCGAACTGGAGGCCCACCGTGTGCCCGCCGGTGCGTCCGGAGGCGGCGCCCCAGTTCCAGTCGACCGTGCGCGGCCAGCGGCCCCGGCCGTGGTCCAGGACGGCCCAGGTGTCGTCCCCGTCGAACTCCAGGAACTCCGTGCCGATCCGGACCCGGCCGGACGCGGGGAGCGCGGTGTGCTTGGAGGTGTACTGGAAGCGCCGGTCGCTCCACGGCACCACGACGGAGAGCGATTCGTGCCCCGGCTCCCGGGCGACCAGCAGGTCCACCTCCAGCGGCACCCGGTCCGCCGTCAGACACCGGGCCCGCAGCCGGGTCGCGGCGCTCTCGTCGCGGATCTCGATCCGCACCTTGCCACCGGACGGCCGCGCGGGCCCGACCACCACGTCCGCCGAGCCGGGAGCCCCGGCCACGGTGTCCGGGAGCCCGGTGCCGAAGCCGCCGGGGACGATCGCGGTGCGCTCCGACTCCAGCCCGCCCGGGGCGTATTCGAGCAGGTAGACCGTGTTCAGGGCGAGGAAGTCGAGGTCACTGACGGTCAGCACCACCAGATGGGTGGGCGTCGTCACGCACCAGTACTCCCAGCGCTTCGTCCGGCCCCAGCCGCGCAGATTGGCGCGGTGCAGCGGCACCCGGGACCAGCCGACCGCCGCCGGATCGAGACGGCCGTCGGGCAGACAGAGATCGACGGGCTCGGTGATCTCGTGCTCGTGCGTCGCCATGCGCGGAGCCTACAGCGGGCCCATCAGACCCGTCCGGCCGAAGGACGTCTCCGGGCCGGTCCGCCTCACTCCGGCTCGCGGGCGTCCGGCCACACCCCGATGTGGTCCTGCTCCAGCTCCAGCAGCACGCGGTGCTCCATGCCCAGCGACTCCGTGTAGTCCGAGGGCAGTTGCAGCCGGCCCGCCCGGTCGAGCATCGCGTACTCGCGGGCCACCTGGGACTCCTGGCCCGTCGCCGCGTCGACCTCGGTGCGGCGCAGCACCTCGAAGGAGGTGCGGCCGTCCCGGATGGCGACCGTGCGGCGGACCTCGTTCGCGACGGCCTGGTCGTGCGTGACGATCACGATCGTCGTGCCGAGCTCCTCGTTGGCGCGGCGGAAGGCGGCGAAGACCTGCTCTCCGGTGGCCGAGTCCAGCTCGCCGGTCGGCTCGTCCGCGAGCAGCACAGAGGGGGAGTTGGCCAGCGAGACCGCGATCGCCACCCGCTGCTGCTGACCGCCCGACATCTGCCTCGGGCGCCGGTCACGGCAGTCCGCCACCTCCAGCATCGCGAGCAACGACTCGGCTCGTGCGGCCCGTTCACGGTTGCGCCCGCCGCCGCGCAGCTGCATCGGCAGCGTGACGTTCTGGATCGCCGTCAGATAGGGCAGGAGATTGCGGGCGGTCTGCTGCCAGACGAACCCGACGACGTCCCGGCGGTAGCGCAGCCGCTCCTTCTGCCCCATCGACAGCAGATCGCAGCCCGCCACCTTCGCCGCGCCCGCCGTCGGCACGTCGAGACCCGCCAGGATGTTCATCAGCGTCGACTTGCCGCTGCCGGACGCGCCGACCAGTGCCAGCAACTCGCCCTCGGCGACCAGCAGATCGAGACCCTGGAGGGCCTGCACCTCCACCCCGTCCGTGGTGAAGATGCGCACCAGCCGGTCGCAGGAGATCAGCGCGTCGTGCCCGTAGGAGGGCCGGTCGCGGCGTGCGGCGGCCCGCTGTTCGAGCTCCGCCAGTGTGGAATCGGTCGACGGAGTCGTCATCGGGAGTCTCCTGCCCTGAGTTCGGTGATCGAGCCGCGGCGGCCGGTCCACCAGGCCTGTACACCGGCCACCGCGGCGGTGAGGACGACCACGCCGAGTGCCGGAAGGACCATGGACCACGGATCCGCCCGCAGCGGTGCGTCGTAGAGCGGACCGGAGCCCGTCCCGGTCGCGAGCGCGAGGTGCACCAGGTCGACGCCCGGTGCCAGCAGCGCGATGGTGGCCCGGCCGACGAGCAGACCGCCCGCGGCCGCGAGCAGCGCCTGCGGCATGGCCTCGTAGCCCAGCAGACGTCCGCCCTGCCGGGTGCCGATGCCCATGGTGCGCAGCCGGGCCAGCAGCGTGGTGCGCTCCGGTGCGGTCCGGAGCAGCGAGAGGAGCACGGCGAGCAGGGCGTAGCCCGCGCCGGCCGCGATCGCCGCCGTGTAGATCCGCTCCGCGCCCACCTGCATGGGGGTGTCCACGTAGGCGGCGCGCGCCTCGGAGCGCAGCCGCACGGTGAGGCCCTCGCCCGCGTGCCCGGCCGCCGCGCGCAGCGCCTTGGCGTCCAGCCGGTCGCCGGTGAGCAGCAGGGCGGTGGTCTGCCGGTGGGTGAGGGCGGAGGCGTCGACGACCATGAAGGAGGTGTCGGTGACGGCCGGCGTGTGCGCCACCGTGCCCGCCACCTGGACCTTGAAGTCCCCGGCCATCGACTGGAGATCGCGCGGCCGGTCCCCGAGCCGCTGGGCGACGGACGGCGAGGCGAGGACCGGCAGCACCCGGTCCTTGGCGGGCATCGTGCCCTTCGGCGTCGGCGGGCCGGTGTACTTCAGCCGGTCCGCGGTGAAGGGGCCGACGCCGGTGGACCGGGCCAGCCGGGCGTAGCCGACCGGGTCGACGCCGATCAGGGTGGTGCCCTGGGCGTCCTCGAAGCCGCGCTCGGGCGGCGGCAGCGAGACGCCGTACTCGATCTGCACGCCCGCCACCTCCCGTACGCCGTCCGCTCCGGACACCGCATGGACCAGGCTGTCCGGCAGCGGTGCGGAGTCGGCCCCGCCGCTGATCCGGGCGTCCGCGCCGGTCGCGAGGACCGCCGCGGTGTCCCGGGCGGCCGCGACCCCAGCCAGGACCGAGCCGCCGAACGCCGCCGTCGTCAGCGCGACCAGCAGCGCGAGCAGCGGCAGTGTCCCGGCGGCCGAGGAGCGTCCGGCGCGGGCCAGTGCCAGGAAGCCGATGGCGCCGCGCAGCCGGGCCACGGAGCGCAGCGCGAGCCGCAGCGGCAGCGGGTAGAGCCGGACGAGCACCAGCGCCGCGATCAGCGCGACCAGCACGGGGGCGGCGCTGACCAGGAGATCGGTGCCCCCCTCACCGCCCGTGCCGCGTCGGCGCAGGGCGACGACCGCGCCGACGGCCAGCACCAGCAGGGTCAGCTCGGCGACGGTGCGCCGCCGCGACGGCCGCACGCTCACCAGGTCGTCCCGGCCGCCGTGCAGCCGTGGTCTGCGGTGCAGCAGCACGGTACGGACCGGGAGCGCGGCGCAGACCAGCGCGGCGACCGCCGCCGCCCCGGCGGCCGAGGGCCACAGCCTGCCCCCGCCGGTCACCAGCACCGCGAGCAGCAGGCCCAGCGCGGCGGCGGGCACGGCCGTCACCGCGGTCTCGGCGAGCAGCCGGCCCCCGATGGACCGCAGGGAGCCGCCCCGGGCGCGCAGCAGGGCGAGTTCGTCGTGGCGCCGGCCGGCGATCAGCCCGCCCGTCATCAGCAGCACCACGGCGGCGACGGCCCCGATGCCAACGGCGGCGACGGTGACGACCGGGCGGATCGCCTGCCGCATCCCCTCGTACGCGCTCACGATCTCGTCCAGGTCGGTCGTCACCGTCGCGGTCGCACCGGCGGAGGCGCGCACTTTCAGCAGCCCCGGTCCGCCCTCCAGGGAGGCCACGGACGAGCGGATCCGGTCCGTGTCGAGGGTGGTCAGCCGCGAGACATCCGGCATGATCCGCCAGTACGCCTCGGGCTGCCCGGTGGTCGCGAGCAGCGCCGGCGCCGCGTCCGGAGGGAGCAGCAGCGCCGCCGTCCAGTAGTAGCGCGGCTCGGTCTTGGTCGGTTTGGCCACCAGCGAGGGGGTGCGCAGCAGCTGCTCGGCCGACCAGTAGGCGGCCTCCGGTCGCAGCGGGGTGACGATGCCGGTGATCCGTACCGTGAACCGCCCGCCCCTGGCGACCGGTACGGAGACGGCCGAGCCGACCTTGATCCGCAGCGCCTTCGCGGTCTCCTCGGTGACCGCGGCCTCCACCTCCGCGGTGCCGGAGGTGACCTTGCCTCGGACGGCCGGCCACGTGCCCGCGCGCAGGGTGGCGTGCTCGGGCAGTCCCGACTGCGTCGTGTACGTCAGCTCCGGGTCGATGCCGTAGGGGCGGGGGAACCAGGGCTCGGCGGCGGGGGTCGGCTTCGTCGTCCGGAGCCCGTACGCGGACTGGCCGCTGTCGGCCCGCAGCGGACCGGGCAGCCCGGCCAGCAGCGCCCGGTGCGCGGAGCCCAGCGATTCGTCCCGCACCGCCCGCTCGCGTGCCGCCTCCGGCAGCTGGAGCCCCGGCGGCGGGCTGCTGACCTCCAGGACGCTGCGCCTGGGGGAGGCGGCGCCCAGGTCGTGGCGCAGCCCCTCGCCCTCGTACCGGTCGACGGCCCGGGGGAACGCGGCGGCCAGGAACGCCGTCAGCAGCACCAGCAGCCCGAGCGCGCAGGCCGCCTCCGGGGCGGTGCGCAGCCGGGTCCGTACCCATGGCGCGCAGGCGGCCGTCGTACGGGAGAACATCGGACGCGGGCTCATGTCAGTTGTCCCCCTGGTGGCGCAGCGAGACCGCCGGGTCCGTGCGCCGGAGCGCGAGGAGCGCGACGATCAGCAGCGGCAGGGCGGCGAAGGCGGCGAGCAGCACCACGACCTGTCCGGCGGGCAGTTGCACAGAGACGTCCGGTACGGGCCGGGCGGCCTGTCCGGTCAGCACGACGAGCGGCACCACCGCCCGGGTCAGCAGGGCCCCGAGGACCGCCCCCACCAGCAGCCCGATGGCGATCAGCACGCCCTGTTCGGCGGCGATCATGCGGGCCAGCCGCCGACGTGGCGCCCCCAGCGCCCGCAGGACCGCGAACTCCGCGGACCGCTCGCGCCGCGAGCCGACCGCCGTGACCGCGAAGCCGACCCCGGCCAGCGCCGCCGCCACCACCGCCACCGCCAGCAGGGCCGACTGCGGGCCCGCCCCCAGCGGATCGCTCACCAGCTCGTCCGCGGCCTCGTCCCGTACCTGGACCTGCGCCGGGTCGGTGTCGGGCCGGGCCCGGAGCGCGGCCGCCACCTCGCCGCTCCGGCCGGGAGCGGTGCTCAGCCACCACTCGGAAGCGGTGAGCACGGCGTTCGGGCGCTCCGCGAAGACCTGGCTGACGGCCCGGAGGTCGAGGAGCAGCGCGCCGCCGTCCCGGTCGGCTCGGGTCTGCCCGGAGGACAAGGAGGTGGCGGACAGGGAGGCGGTGGAGCCCGGACCGGTCGTCGGGAGCGCGTGGACGGTCCGCACGATCTTCACCCGGACCGTCTCACCGGCCAGCGTCACGTCCACGCTCTGGCCGGTCCTGGCACCGGAGGCTTTCAAATAGGCGTCCGTGGCCACACCGTTCAGCGTGGCCGCCCGGGGGCGCGCTGCGGTGATCCGCACATTGAGGGCCGGCACCGCTTCCTCGGCCGTGACGGAACCGGTCGGGTAGTCGAGGGTGAGCGGCTGCGCGGCCGAACCGGCCGGATGCAGCGCGGGACCCGGCTGGACCTCCCCGAGCGCGTCGGTGCTCTGGGCCGCTTGCCAGCGGAATCCGGCGGGGACCGGGACCGGCCGTTCGGCGCCGCCCCCGGTCACGGTCCGCAGCCCGCTCACGGTGAGCCGGTGCTGTTCGCCCCGCCCGACCGGCTGGGCGCTGTCCAGCTCGAACCCGGTCACCGAGAGCTCACCGGCCGGGTCCACCTTCAGCGAGAGCGGATGCGCCTTCCCGTCCACCGGTACGGAACCGGCGACCACCCGGTACGGGATGCCGTAACGGTCCTCCAGCAGCACGGTGACCACCGGACTCGTGCCGGAACGCGGGGTGCTCCCCGGCTTCGGCCCGGACGCTATGCGCAGATCGAGGCGGAGCCGGGTGCTGCCGGGCGGCAGCGGCAGCCCCGCGCGTGCGGTGCTGGGCGGTGCGAGGGAGTCGAACAGGCGGCCCGTGGCCCCGTCGGCGAGGTCGTCGCGCATCAGCATCCGCTCGTCGGCGTGCGCGGTGTCCAGGGCCAGCACCTCGGCCGTGCGGCCGCCGGAGAGCTCCACCGACGTACGGAACGCGGGCGCCGCCTGCCGTACCCCCGCCAGCCGCGCGTACGCGCCCGAGCGCGCCGGGTCCGCGTTGACGCCGCCCAGCACCCGGACCGGGGCGCCGGACCTGAAGTCGGCCTGGTCCCGCTGCGAACGGTCCCAGGAGGCGCTCTGGCCGATCGCCAGCATGCCCATCGCGACCGACAGCACCAGCAGCAGCACCGGACCCGCGCCGCGCAACGGCCGGCGGCTGAACTGCCAGCCGGCCAGCGCCGTGACCAGTCCCCGGCCGCCGGCCGCCCACCGCTCCGCGAGCCTGGCCGCGGGCGGCAGCAGCCGCAGCGTCACCACGGTGCCCGCGAGCAGGGCCAGGGCCGGCGCCACGACCAGCAGCGGATCGATGCCGAGGCCGCCCGACCGGTCGTCGCTGAGCGCACCGCTGCCCGCGCCCCCGGTCTGCCGGTCGAGCTGCCAGTACGCCACCCCCGCGACCGCCAGCAGCCCGACGTCCGCCCCCGCGCGCACCGGCGCGGGCAGGGCGGCGGCGCGGGTGGAGCGGCGTCCGCCGGCGCTCGCGGCGAGCGCGGGCGCCACCACG
The DNA here is from genome assembly GCF_055584045.1 of Streptomyces sp. NPDC104307. NCBI lineage: Bacteria > Bacillati > Actinomycetota > Actinomycetes > Kitasatosporales > Streptomycetaceae > Streptomyces > Streptomyces sp. NPDC104307. The sequence continues at coordinate 334,884 of NZ_JBVJMU010000002.1, read as the reverse complement.
GCGAGCGCGCAGGCCAGCGCGGTTACGGCCGCCACCAGCCAGACGGTGCCGGTGGGGGCACCGCCGAGCCGCAGCCCGATCCGGGACAGCTCACCCCGGTCGGCCAGCAGCCGGGTCAGCGGGTCGCTGAGCAGCGGGGCGACGACGGCGGCGGGCAGCGCGAGCAGCAGCGCCTCGATCGCGGCGAACGAGGTGATCCGGGCGCGCGATCCGCCGCGCGCCCGCAGCAGTTCCGTCTCGCCGCCGCGCTCACTGCTCAGCAGCCGGGCCACCAGCAGCAGCGTGTAACCGGCCAGCAGCACCAGCTGCACGGCCACGATCATCAGCGTCGAGCGGGAGACGAGCAGCCCCCGGTCGATCTGGTCGAGAACGGTGGGCAGCTGGGTCCGTGCGCTCGCCCCGCTCTTGAGCTCGGGTGCGGCCAGCAGCTGCTTGGGACCCTCGGTCGCCGCATCGCGGAGCGCGGCCATCCGGTCCGTGGTGAGGGTACGGAAGTCGGCCGACGCCAGATAGGAGACCTCGCCGGAACTGGTCCGGCCCGAGCCGAGCACCGCGGGATCGGTGAGCAGCGGCCCGTACGTCGTGAAGACGACCCGGCGGACACCGCGCCCGCCGGCCGGATCCAGCTGCCAGTACGGATCGGCCTGGTCCGCGGCCTCGTAGAGACCGGTGACGAGGATCCGCTGCCGCTTGCCGCCGATCCGATCGGTGAGCGTCAGCCGGGCGCCCGGCTTCAGCCCGAGGGCCTCGGCTGCGGTGCCCGGCAGCGCGACCTGGACCGGCTCTCCGGGCTTCCCCGCCCCGGCCGAGGGCATCCGGCCCCCGGTGAGCCGGACGCGGCTGAGGTCGAGCGAGGCGAAGTGGGTGAGATCGGGGTCGCCGCGGCGGGCGGCCGGGGTCTGGAGACCGCGCGGCAGCGCGTACGGGCCCGACGCCTCCAGCTTCCGTACCGTCACCGGCAGGCCGTCGAACGTGGTGCGGGCGGCCTTGCGCGCCGAGGCGTCGACGGCTTCCCGCTGCTCGGGCGCGACCTGCGCCGATATGAGGAGGGACGCGTCGGCGGCGGAGCGGTGGGTGAGGGTGTGGCGCAGCGCCGCGTCGCCGATGGAGCCGGAGAAGGCGGTGAGCGCGGCCAGGACGGAGGTGGTGAGCAGCACGGCCAGCACGGCGGCCGCGAGGAGGAGCCGGTGCGCCCTCACCCGCAGTAGAACGAACCCCGTCACCCTGCCCCACCCTCATCTCATGAACACGCCCCCCGGCGTTGCATGGATGCTTTCAGAGTGGAGCTGCCTCGGTATACCGCCCATGGCCACACCTTGATGGGATCGTGACCGTTATCCGGCGGCGGAGTACCGGATTCCGCACACGTCCCGAAACGTCCCGGACGGGACTCAGCCCTCGGTGTTCACCATCGAGGCGGCCGCGTAGGTGAGGTAGTCCCACAGCTGCCGCTCGTGCTCCGGGGCCAGCCCGAGCTCGTCGAGCGCCACCCGCATATGGCTCAGCCAGGCGTCGTGCGCGGCCCGGTCCACCCGGAACGGCACGTGCCGCATCCGCAGCCGGGGGTGTCCGCGCTGGTCACTGTAGGTGCGCGGGCCGCCCCAGTACTGGATCAGGAACAGCGTGAACCGCTCCTCCGCCGGGCCCAGATCCTCCTCCGGGTACATCGGCCGCAGCAGCGGGTCCCCGGCCACGCCCTCGTAGAAGCGGTGGACCAGGCGCCGGAAGGTCTCCTCGCCGCCGACCAGCTCGTAGAAGGTCAGCTCCTGCACCGTGTCGCGCGGGTTCTCAGTCACCTGTCCATCGTCGCAGACGCCGCGACGGGGGACAGGGGCCCGGGTGGATCCCGATGATCACGAACGGCCGGTGAGGAGCACCCTCACCGGCCGTTCGTGATCATCGGGACGTCAGCCCCGGCGGATCGTGATCGTCGTCCACGCCCCGACGTGCACCTGATCGCCGTCCTGGAGCGGAACGGGGACGTACGGCTGGATCGGGTCCTCCGCGCCGTTGAGCGTGGTGCCGTTGGTGGAGTTCTGGTCGACCACGGCCCAGCTGTTGTCCGGCTGCTGCACCAGCACCGCGTGCTGGTGCGAGACACCCGGGTCCTCCGGGGGCACGGACAGGTCGATGTCGGGTGACTCGCCCGTGCTGTGCCGGCGGCGGCCGATGGTGATCTGGCTGCCGGTCAGCGGAAGGTGCTGCTCCGGGGAGTACGCGGGCAGGTTGAGCCCGGTGGCCTCGGGGCCGCTGCGCTGCATCATCGCCAGGAAGTAGTCACGGTCCGGTGCGACGACGGCCGCCCAGCTCGTGGACGCCTGGTCCGGTCCCTGGCCCTGACCGGGTACCTGCCCCGGCCCCTGGTCCTGGCCCATGCCGGGGCCCTGGCCCATGCCGGGACCCTGGTTCTGCCCGGGGCCCTGGTTCTGCCCGGGGTAGGGCTGCTGCTGCATCGGCTGCTGCGGCGCCTGGGGCTGCGCGGGCGGCGACAGCATCCAGTCGTCGTCGCCGGGCCGCTCGGCCTGCGGCGGGGGCGGCGGGGCGGGCGGGTCGAAGACCGGGGGAGCCGTCTGCTGGAACGCGGGAGCGGCACTCTGCTGCTGGAACGAGGGCGGCGGCGGCGAGCCCTGCGAGGAACCCTGCTGCTGGGCGTGCTGCTGCCCCTGCGGGAACCCCTGCTCTCCCGGCGGAAAGCCCTGCTGCCCCTGCGGGAAGCCCGGTTGGTTCTGCTGGCCGTGCTGTCCCTGCGGGCCCTGACCCGGGCCCTGCTGGAACGGCGGCGGAGGCGGCGGGCCCTGCTGCCCGTGCTGCCCCGGGAACGGCGGCCGGCCGGGGCCGGGCTGACCCGGGCCGGGCTGACCCGGACCGGAGGAGAGCGGTTCGGCGGGCCGGTTCACCTGCGAGGGGCGCGAACCCTGGTACTCGAACGGGTCACGGGGCTGCGGCGGTGGGGGCGGCTGCTGGCCGGGGAAGCCCTGGGGCGGGCTGATCCCGGGGCCGGGGCCGGGGCCGGGCGGTCCGCTCGGTCCGCCGTGCTGCGGGGCCAGCGGGGTGTACGAGGTCGCGGTGTTCGTGAGGAAGTTCCAGCGGCACTCCTCGCAGAACGGCGCCATCGCCTCCCTCGGGGTGCGGCACTGCGGGCAGATGTCGGCCTGGGCGGTCGCGTCCGGGCCGGGGCTCTGCGGGTATCCGTAGCCGGGCGCGGGCGGCGGGGGAGGCGGCGGCGGGACAGCGGCCCCGGCCACGCGATGGCCGCAGACCTCGCACCAGTCCTCGGAACCCGACTGGTGTCCGTTCGGGCAGGTCGGCATGTCGGCGCTTCCCCCTCTCCTCGTCCGGCCCAGGGGGCCGTCATTTTTCTTGCTTCGCCGCCCGGCGGACGCATCCGGCCGGGCGGCTCATCAGTGCGGGTGTGTGGTTACTTCTTGACTCGGACGGTCTTCGTGGAGCGCGTTTCGAGTGTCATCTCGTCCGCTTCCGCGACCTTCGCCTTCAGTCGCACAGTACCTGTCGCCGCGTCGACGACGTCTACCACCTTCGAAAGCAGTTTCGCAGTGTCCGCGTTCCCGGACGCAGACGCCAGCTGCACCGCGCGCCCCAGTTTGGCCGTCGCGCCGTCGAAGTCTCCCGACTTGCGGGCATCGAGCCCCTGCTGGATGACTTGTGCCAGTTCCGCCTGACCTGTGTAGTGCGCGACCTGCGGATTGATCGACGTCGAGGCCACCATGTCGTCCGTCCACACCGCCCGTACCAGCCCCTGCGAAAGGGTCTGGGGCGCGCCGCCCGACGGGTCGGGGAGGATCAGCGAGACCCGGGCCGCCAGCATCTCCTGACCGATGCCGGCCTCCGGTACCTGCACGCACACGTGGTAGTCACGGGACTCGTCGCCCCAGGAGCCGGTGGGGTAGTCGCCGGCGCGCGGCCCCGCCTCCGTGCGGCGGTCGGTCAGCTCGGCGACCGTCGGCGCGACCTGCTTGACGAACTTGATCTCCACGCCGACCGGGGTCCAGAGCCGCAGCGCGACGTCCGCGACCTCCTTGCCCATCGCGTTCTCCATCATCCGCGTGAAGTCCGCGGCCAGCCCCGCCGGATCGGCGACGATGTCGGCGGTGCCGAGCAGCGCCGAGGCGATCGCTGTGACCTCTTTCACCTCCCAGTCGGTGCCGACCCCGCGGGCGTCACAGGTGAACCGGCCCGCACACGCGTCGAGCGCGGCCCGCAGATCCTCCGGCGCCTCGTGCTCGTTGCGTCCGTCGGTCAGCAGGATGCCGTGCCGGATGTTCACCTCCGCGGCGCCCAGCAGCCGGTCGGCCAGCCGCAGCCACGTCCCGATCGCCGTACCGCCGCCCGCGCTGAGCCGGCGCAGCGCCTCCTTCGCCTGGGCCCTGGTCTGCGGACCGGCCGTGGCGAGCCGTCCGCCGCCCGGATAGACCTCCTTGGCGACGTGCGTACCGCCGATCACGGCGAAGGAGGTGCCGTCGCGCAGGGTGTCGATGGCCGCCGCCGTCGCGTCGCGGGCGTTGCGCATCTTGGTGGGCGGGTAGTCCATCGAACCCGAGCAGTCCACCATGATCACCACGGCGGCGCTCGGCGCCTGTCCCGGCAGGTGCGAGGAGGCCTGGGCGGCGCTCGTCAGCGGAACCCCGCCCGTGGTGCCGCCACCGGTCGAGGTGACGGTGATGATCCCGTTGACCTCGCGGCCGCCCTCGGGCAGAAATTCGTTCTGGTACACCTCGACGGAGAACTGCGGCACGTTCGACTTGGAGAAGTTGGCCATCTGATCGGCTCCTTGAGGCTCCATGTGTCAGATGAAGACAGATTTACGGACAAAGACAGTCGGAGGGGCAAGGGGCGGACGGAACAGGACTCAACCGTCGCTCCGGGCGGATCCTGCCCCTTGCGCCGGTACGGCGAACGGCACCAGTGCCACTGTTACGTTGTCGTGGCCCCCGCCGTCGAGCGCGTGACCCACCAGCACCTGGGCGCCGTGCAGCGGCCGTTCGTACGCGTCCTCGGGCAGCGCGGCGGACATCTCGGCCGCGGACTCCGCGTAGTTCCACAGGCCGTCCGTGCAGATCACCGCGGTGCCCGGCCGGTCCGGCTTGAACGAGGCGGTGTGCGGCTCCAGTTCGTAGGAGTCGGCGCCCAGCCAGCCGGTGATGGCGTGGGCCCGCTCGTCCGCGTACGCCTCCGCCTCGCTCATCAGGCCGGCCGCGACCATCTGCGCGGCCCAGGAATCGTCCTCCGTGAGCCGGGCCGGCGGACTGCTCCGGTCCTCCGGCACCCAGTACACCCGGCTGTCACCGACCCAGCCGACGATCAGCAGCCCGTTGGCCATGATCGCGCCGACCAGGGTGCACGCCGGGGCGTTCTGCTGGCGGTGCGGGTCGCGCTCCCCGGCCCGGCCGGGCTCCTGGGCCAGCCGGTTGACCGACTCGGCGGCCGCCACGATCGCCTCGTGCATCGCCTGCTGCGGATGCGTTCCGCGCGGCAGCGACTCCAGCAGCGACTCGTTGGCGGCGGTCGTCGCGGCGGCCGACGCCTCGTCGGGCCGGCTGGCGGAGGACACCCCGTCGCAGACGATCGCCACCACGGCCGGGGTGCCGTCGGGCAGCGCGGTCGTCGAGATCGCGAAGGAGTCCTCGTTGCGGTGGTGGCGCAGCCCGCGATCGGTGACCGCGGCGACAGAGCCGAGCTCCTGCTCCATGTGATCGCGCTCGCGGGGCTGGGCATGGCCGCAGTTCTCGCAGTAGCCGTCGAGGTCGACATGGCCCGCCCGGCAGGCCACGCACACCTTGGTGCCGGCCGGTGGCGTCGGGGCGGGCTTCGCGACGGCACGGGGATCGGGCGCCGCACCCGCCGCACCCGCACCCGCCGCCGCACCCCCGGCGGCCGCCCCCGGCGCCGCCAGCTCGAAATCGCCGGACGCCGCCGGCGCGGCGACCGGACCGGGCTCGGCGGCGGCCGCCACCGGGGTGCCCATCGCGATCGTCGGGTGGTCCTGCGGCGGCTCGGGCACGGACGACAGGTCGTACCCGCACGCACCGCAGAACAGATCCCCCGGCTCCAGCGGCTCCTGGCAGCCGGGACACCTCGACAAGGCAGTCTCCTGGTCGTTCTGCGACATCTTCACACCCACGTTCGGGGGCGGAAGCGGTTGGCCCGCTCCACCAGTTCGATCCTCTCGGCACCGGGCTCCGCAAGCCGGGCGAGCATCCGGTACGAGCGCTCCAGCCCGAACCGCAGGCCGCGCTCGGTCAACTCGGCCCCGAGCAGTGTCCCGGGCCCCTGCGCGCCGCCGCTCGCGGGCGGAGCCGGGGGATGGGCCGCAGGACTACCGGAGAGTACCCAGTCGAGCGCCGTCCCCAGCACCTCGGTCGACAACTGCTCCCGGCGCACCGCGTCCAGACCGAGACCGGCCAGCCCGGAGACCTGGGCGGAGGCCGCCAGCAGATCGGTGATCAGCGGCTCCTCCGGGGCCCGGTCGCGCAGCCGGGCCCGTACCGCCGCGACCCGGGCCGCCGTGTAGTGGATCGACGCCTCCGGCACGGACTCCAGCGATCCGACGGCCCCGCCCCGGTCCCCGGCGGCGATCTGCACCCGGGCCAGGCCGAACGCGGCGCTCACGAAGCTCGGGTCGGTGGCCCACACCAGCCGGTAGTACTCGGCGGCGTTGTCCAGCTGGCCCAGGACCTCCGCGCAGACGCCCAGGGCCAGCTTCGGCGCGGGCTCCCCGGGAAACGCGTCGTAGACCGCGTCGAAGGAGAGCGCCGCGTTCTCGTTGTCACCGGTCACCAGGGAGGTGATGCCCCGGTACCAGACCACCCGCCAGTCGTCCGGGTGCTTCAGCTCAAGGGTGGCCAGCGTCTCCTGCGCTCCACCCAGGTCGTTCATCTCCAGGGAGGCGCGCAGCTCGCGCAGCCTGGTCTCCAGCGAAGCGGCCGGTACGGCCTGCAGCGCGGCGATCAGCTCGGCGGGCGCCGACGCCATCATCCCGGCGAGGAAGCCCGCGTTGGGGTCGTTCGCGTCGACCCGGGGGACCGGCAGCGCCAGCGAGGTGCCCCGCACATCGAGCCCGGCCGGCCGGGGCCCGCCCGTGCCGTACGGGCCGGACGCCCAGGATTCGGCGCCGGTGTTCGCGGCCGGGGACCTGGGGGCCGGCACGGCGGCCGCCGGCTGCGGATGGGCGGGCGCGACGGCGTACCCGGCGCCGCTGACATGGGTGGCGGGCGAGGACACCGGGCCGGCGCCCGCCGCGTACCCGGGAGGCGGTCCGGCGGGCAGCGCGCCCGGGACACCGCCCGGCGGTGCCACCGCGGCCGGCGTCGGCGCGCCCGGCGCCGGGGGGAGCGCCCCCGCGCCCTTGCGCCGGCCGAAGCGCCCGGAACCGCGCGTCGCCGCACTCCGCGCCCCGAGGCGGGAGACCTCGCCCGTCATGCGGGTGAACAGCTCCGTGTCGGTGACCCTCATCTCCGCACCGAACAGCGTCGAAAGCGCCGGACGCGGGCGCCCCGTCTGGAGCGACACCACCTCCCGCAACACGCCCATCAGCTGCTCCGCCATCTCGGAGGCAGAGGCGAACCGCCGGGCCGGATCGGGGTCGGTGGCCCGGACCAGCAGCCGGTAGAACGACTCGTACGAGCGGAACACCTCGATGTTGTCCGGGTCCGGCAGCGAGTCCACGAAGACGTTCGTGTAGCCCTGGAAGTCGAAGGTGAGCACCGCGAGCGTCCGCGCGACCGTGTACAGGTCGGAGGCGACCGACGGACCGACCTCCGCGACCTCCGGCGCCTGGTACCCCACCGTGCCGTAGATGGCCGACTCGTCGTCGTCCATCCGGCGGACCGCGCCCATGTCGATCAGCTTCAGCTGGTCCTCGGTCTGGATCGCGTTGTCGACCTTGAAGTCGCAGTACAGGAGGTTGCGGCTGTGCAGGTGGCCCAGCGCCTCCAGCGCCTCGATGCCGAACGCGCACGCCTGCTCGACCGGCAGCGGATCCCGCTTCCCGGCCGGGGTACGCCGCTCGTTGGCGATCTCCTTGAGCGCCTTGCCGCCCACGTACTCCATCACTATGTAGCCGTCCAGCGAACCGGTGCGCTGGTCGAGGTGCTCGACGAAGTTGTAGATGCGGACGATGTTGGAGTGCTCGATCTCCGCGAGGAACCGGCGCTCGGAGATGGCCGCCGCCATGGCGTCCTGGTCACCGGTGTCGAGCAGGCCCTTGAGCACCACCCAGCGGTCGGAGACCGCCCGGTCCACCGCGAGGTAGACCCAGCCGAGCCCGCCGTGCGCCAGACAGCCCGCGACCTCGTACTGGCCGTGCACGACATCGCCGTCCTGGAGCTTGGGCGTGAACGAGTACGGGTGACCGCACTTGGTGCAGAAACCCTCCGTACGCCCCGGCTGCGCGCCCCTGGCCCGGCCCACCGCCGCCCCGCAGTCCGAACGCGAACAGAACCGCTTGCGCTCGGGGACCTCCGGGTTCTCCATCACGGCGGTACGCGGATCCGGACGCGGCACATCCGGTACGAGCACCAGCCCGGCACCGAGCCGGTTCCGCCCGGAGACACCGGTCGAGGAACCGGAGGAGCGCACCGAGACCGAACGTGAGGACCCGCTCGCGGACACCGCGCGCGAGAGCCGCCCCGACACCGACCGCCGCGACGTCGACGAACGCGAGGACGCCCTCGACGACGCCCGCGAACTGCCGCGTGCCGAGGAGCTGGAGCTGCCCCGCCCGCCGCCCGCGATACCGGTGGGCGGCGAACTCACCATCCCCGTGGGGGAGACGACCGGAGCCAGACCGCAGGTGTCGCAGTACAGCTCACCGCCGCCCATGTCCTCGTAACTGCCCTCGCACGCGGGGCGCTGGCACTGCGTACTCATGGTCATTCCCCCTGTTCGCCCCGCCGCCGCAGCGGCCACGTCGATCCGATACTGCCCGTCCCGCCCCGGCCTGCCCCACCATGGCCCGGACGGCCCGGCGGATGCCCCTCGGGCATCAGCGGCCTCACTGGCCCCGCCGGTCTTCTGGTCCCGACGCCCGCCGCTGCCCCAGCAGTTCCAGCGCCGCGTCCTGGTAACGCTGCACCGCCTGGGCGGCGACACGCAGATCGCAGGGCGCGCTCCACAGCATCCGGCGCGCCGCGTCGTACCGCTCGATCAGGACCGGGTCCTCCGCCAGTCCGTGCCGGGCCACCTTCGCCTTGTACGCGTCCAGCCGGCCACGCAGCTCCGCCCGCACGGCCAGCGGGGCGGTGACCGCCGTCAGCTGCTCCCTGGCCCGCAGCAACTCCTCCTCCGCCTGCCGCTCCAGGGTCTCCAGGAGCGGCGAGAGCCGGTGCCACTGCGCGTGCCTGCGGTACTCGGAAGCGGCGGCGAGACGCTCCTGGAGCGCGGTGGGCGGGCCGTTGACCGCGGGCACCTCGGACGCGGCGATCTTGGCCAGCACCTCGCCGCGCGCGGAGCGGGCCTCGGCCAGTGTGCGGTCCGCCCGGGAGAGCACGTCGCGCAGCTGGACCAGCCGCTGCTCGGCGTCCTGCCGGACCGCGAGCACCGCCTCGATCTCCCGCCGCACCTCGTCCAGCGCACGGGCCGCCCGGTCGTAGCGCGTGGTGTCGGGGCGTCCGCCGCCGGGCGCCGAACTGCCGGGCCCCGGCAGCCAGAACGCCAGCGGATCGGAGATCACCTGCACCCGCAGCGTGGTCAGCTCCTGGGTGATCGACTCCAGATCGTCCCCCGACGGGTGCTCGCCCGGCCGCACCCCGACCGAGTGCGCCAGCGAGCTGGTGCGGCGCAGTTCGGCGGCGAGCAGATCTATCCGGGCCGGCATCGCCGACCAGACGGAGTCGGAGGCGACGACCATGTCCAGCGAGCGGGCGTACAGCTCGTTCATCCGGTTGACCAGCTCCGCCAGCGTGAACCGCTCGGAGAGCCGGGCCGGGCCGGTGATCGACGGATCGGGCCGGGCGGCGGCATGCGCCACCGTGACGCCGTCGCCGCGCAGCAGTTCGGTCAGGGCCGTCAGGTCGTCCCGGTTCGGGTGGCGCCGCCGGGCCCGCACCTCACGGGCCTGGTGCAGCACCCCCGCGTAGGCGTCGAAATAGCTCCACAGCAGCGTGATCGACTGCTCGGTGACGCTCCAGCGCTCCCTGGTGACACCGGTCAGCTCCGCGCCCTCCAGAAGCCGGCGTCCGGCATGGTCCTGGAGGGCGAGCAGCGAGGTCTCGATCGCCTCGTGCTCCGCGCCGAGCCGGGCCAGCGCACGGTCCGCCTCGTCCCGGTCCATGACCGGGCCGGGGGGCCGGGCCGCGTAGCTGGGGAAGGGGCCCGCGACGCCCATCGATCACCTCTCCGCTCTCCCTGCCGGACGGGCCCGGCAGGTTCCGCCTGATCCGAGGACCAGGCCCTAGTTGCTGCGGTACTTGGGCACCGGCGGTGCCGTGATTCCGGGCAGACCGTCCTGCAGCCAGTTGCGGTAGGACCGCATCCAGGGGCTGTTCTTGCCGCCGGCCCGGTAGTCGACCAGCACCTGGTTGACCCGGGCCACCAGGTCGTCCGCGCCCTTCTTAGTGGCCACGCCGTAGTACTCGGTGGTGAAGGGCTTGTCGCCCTTGAGCTCCACGGCCGGGTCCTGGGCGGCCTGGCCGGCCGCCAGGGCGTTGTCCGTGACGATCGCGTCGACCTCGCCCATCTGGAGCCGCACCAGGCAGTCCAGCTGGTTGGGGACGGTGAGCAGGTCCTCGTCGGCGTCGGTGCCGTCGTGCTTGTCCTTGAACACCGAGCCGAACGACTGCTTCTCCAGCGCCTCGTACGCCGTGGACCCCTCCGCGGTGCAGACCCGCTTGCCGGCCAGCGAGGAGTTGTAACCGGTGATCGTGGATTCCTTGGGCGCCAGGACCTGCTGCCCGGCCTGGAAGTAGGCGGTGGAGAACGAGACCTGGTCGAGCCGGGCGCAGTTGATCGTCATCGTCCGGACGACGACGTCGACCTTGTCGTTCTCCAGGGCGGCGATGCGCTGGTTGGTGGGGATCGCCCGGAAGATCACGTCGTCCGGGTCGCCCAGGATGTCCTTGGCGATGGCCCGCACCAGATCGATGTCGAATCCTTCGAGATCCCGGGACTCCGGATTGCGGTACCCCCACTGGAAGCTGTTCTGGTCGACGCCCGCGATCAGCTTTCCGCGCGCCTTGATGCGGTCGATGGCGGCGCCGCCGGAGACGGACGGCGGCAGGCTGGCGTCCGGATCGGCGCAGTCGTCGGCCCGCGCCTGCACGGCGCGTGCCGCGCCCGGTCCCGAGGCCCCCTCGTCGAAGGCGTCGCCGCCGCTGTGGGAGAGCGGCAGCAGGGTCAGCGCAGCCGTCAGCGCGCAGGCCACGGCCATGGCGGTCACACCACCCCAGCCGCGCAGCCTGCGCAGCGGGCCCGCGGGCCCCGTCCTGGGCTCGTCCTTCCCTGTCATCGCTCCCCCTGTCACCGGAACTCCGAGAGCCTGCGGTTGACCCCGACGATCGCGGCGACCGCGCCCAGCACGGCGAGGGCCGCCGCGCCTATCGGCAGCCCGCCCAGCGCACCGCGCCCGTCCTTCGCGGCCCGGGTGAACTCTTCCTGCTCATGGGCGAGCGCCCGCTTCAGCGCGTCGTCCACGCGGTCGAACGACTCACCGGTCGAGCCCTTGGCCGAGTCCGCCGTCCCGATGATCTGGGTCAGCGCGGTGTCGTAGTCGCCGCTGTCGTCGGTAGTGCGGGCGGTCCGGTGGCGGCTCTGCCACTCGGTGACACCCGTGACGGCCTTCGCCACCGGTTCGCTGCCCACGGTGTCGTGGGTGTCCTCGGCGAGCTTCGCGGCCCTGTCCAGCTCCGCGACGAGTGCCTTCATGCCCGTGCCGTAGTCGGTCTCGTACTTGTCGTTCTTCCCGTCCGCGGTGAGCACCGCACCCCGGGCGACCACGGTGAGGGTCTCGTTGGCGCGCGCCTTCAGCGAATCGATGCGCGCCCGGTTGAGCACGTCCAGGGACTGCTGCCCCCGGGTGTTGGCGTCGGACAGGTCGGAGCGGGCCACCGAATGCCCCACCGCCAGCCACAGCAGGACCACCAGCGAAGCCGCGGTCGCGGCCAGCAGGCCGTGGTTGAGCACCCGGTTCGTGCGGTGGAAGTTGCGCCGCTGCGCCCAGAACAGCACGATCAGCGCGATCACACCGATGCCGAGCGAGAAGAACGGCCAGGTGCGCGCGGAGTCGTAGTCCTGGCCGAGCCGGCCGGTCTCCGCCGCGTACAGCCGCTCGGCGGCCGGCAGCATCTCGTTGGCCATCTTCTGGTTCGCGTACCGGAGATAGGCGCCGCCCAGCGGCAGCCCCTGCCGGTTGCTCGCGCGGGCCCGCTCGATCAGCCCGGTGTAGCGCGGGAGTTCCTTGTTGAGGGTGGTGATCTCGTGGCCGGACTCCGTCGAGGAGTCCGTGTTGGCCGCGGCCTTCACCAGCAGCCGGGAGGCCTCGTCGATATCAGCCACGTACTTGTCGTGGACCTGGCTCGGCTCCTGCGGCCCGGCCAGGAAGCCGCTCGCCGCGGCGGCGTCGGCGTCGGCCAGCGAGCTGTAGATGTCGGCGGCGTCCGCGCTGAGCGGCTGACTGTGTGTCACCACGTCGTCTGCGGAGGCCGCCCGGCCGGAGACCTCGAACGCCGTCACGGCCCCGAACGCGACGACGAGCAGGGCCAGTACCGCCCCGATGATCTGGAGCCGGCCCGGTTCGGTCGTCGCCGCGGCACGCAGCCGCTCCGTGACCACCGCGCGGCCACCGCGCTGCGGCGGCACGGCTGCGGGAGCCGGCGCGGGCGCCTGCTCAGGCGCGCGTCGCGGCGGCGCGGGCCGCACGTTCGGCGGGTGTGTCACTTGACCTCCCCCTCGGTCACTGACGGCGGCCCGCCCCCCGGCCGATCGGGGGACTGGTACCCGGCCAGAAGTATGGCCGCAGGGAACGGCGTCCATACAACGAACGCCCGGATCCCGCACCGGTCCATGAACGCGGACACCCGCAGGCATTCGCGGTCAACAGCATTCGATCAAGGCCGACGCCGCCGATCAAGACGATCGACGGCGCAATCCCCCGAAGTCGTACCGGTCTCCCCAACAAGGAACACGTTCGGGGCGGCTGATCGGTTCCCTTACGGAAGGGGCGCCCCGAAGCACGAATGCTACGGGACGCCCCTGCCGCCCTCCGAGGTCACACCGCGTCAGGCGTACTGCGCCCGCAGCCTCTCGTGCACCTCGGGCGCCGCACTCGTGTGGTCCAGGCCCAGCAGCCCCGCGCCCAGCACCGGGGACTCCTCGACCACCCGGACCACCGCCTTCGGGGCCCGCACCGCGAGGAGTTCGGAAATCCGGCCGTCCAGCTGCGGATGGCGCGCGGCCAGCACGCTGCCACCCAGCACCACCGGGGCCCGCTCGTCCAACAGACCGAGCCGGGAGAGGGCGACCGAGGCCATCGCCACGACCTCCTCTGCCAGCCGGTCCACGAGACCGCGCGCCACCGGGTCACCGGCCGCGCCGGTCGCGAACAGCACCGGCGTCAGCTCGTGCCGCCGTTCGAACGCGATCCGGCCCAGATGCAGCGCCTCGATCAGCGCGTACATCGAGCCGAGACCGAAGTGACCGGGCAGCGTACGGGCCAGCTCGGTCGGCTCACCCCGGCCGTCCTCCGCCCGCGAGGCGAACCACAGCGCCTCCTCCGCCAGCCCGGAACCCCCGCCCCAGTCACCGGATATCCGGCCGATGGCGGGGAAGCGCGCGGTGCGCCCGTCCGGCACCATGCCGACGCAGTTGATCCCCGCGCCGCACACCACCGCCACGCCGCGCGGCTCGTCGACCCCGGCCCGCAGGATCGCGAAGGTGTCGTTGCGCACCTCCACCGTGCGGCCCCAGCCGCGCTCGCCCAGGGCCTCGGTCAGCTGCTCCTCCTCGACCGGCAGATCGGCGTTGGCGAGGCAGGCCGACACATGTGCGACGCTCTCCGTCCCCACGCCGGCCGAGGCCAGCGCCCGTTCCACCGCGGAGCCGAGCGCGTCCACGGCCGTGCCGATGCCGACCACGGGCGGCTGGAAGCCGCCGCCGCGGGCCGTGGACAGCACCGTGCCGTCCGCACCGATCAGTGCCACATCGGTCTTGCTGTTCCCCGCGTCGATCGCGAGGACGGAACCGTTCACGCCCACGGGAGGTGCTCCCGGTTGTGCGCGATCAGCTTGTCCGTGAGGGCTTCCGCGTACTCGAACTGGCCGATCAGGGGGTGCGCGAGCAGGGCCTTGAACACCCGGTCGCGGCCCCCGCGCAGCGCGGCCTCCAGCGCGAGGTCCTCGTACGCCGTCACATTGCCGATCAGTCCGGCGTAGAGCGGGTCGAGCTCCGGCACGGCGAGCGGCGTCGCACCCGTACCGTCGACCTTCGCCTGCACCTCGATCACCGCGTCGTCCGGCAGGAACGGCAGCGTCCCGTTGTTGTGGGTGTTGACCACCTGGTGGGTGGAGCCGCCGCCGCCCAGCAGCGAGGCGGCCAGGTCCACGGCCGCCTCCGAGTAGAAGGCGCCGCCGCGCTTGGCGAGCAGCGCGGGCTTCTCGTCCAGCGCCGGATCGCCGTACATGGCGAGCAGTTCCTTCTCCATCGCGGCGACCTCGACGGCCCGCGAGGGCTTGGTGCCCAGCTCCCGCACGACCTCGTCGTGCGCGTAGAAGTAGCGCAGGTAGTACGAGGGGACGACGCCGAGGCGGTCCACGATGGCCCTCGGCATGTGCAGGTCGTCCGCGATCGCGTCGCCGTGCTCGGCGATCAGCCGGGGCAGCACGTTCTCGCCCCCGGGGCCGCCGAGGCGCACCCCGGTCTCCCAGGTCAGGTGGTTCAGCCCGACGTGGTCCAGGTGCACCTCACCCGGGGTCACGTCGAGCAGCGCTGCGAACTTGCGCTGGAAGCCGATCGCCACGTTGCACAGGCCGACGGCCTTGTGACCGGCCTGGAGCAGCGCCCGGGTCACGATGCCGACGGGGTTGGTGAAGTCGATGATCCACGCGTTCGGGTTGGTGCGCCGGACCCGCTCCGCGATGTCCAGGACGACCGGGACGGTGCGCATGGCCTTGGCGAGGCCGCCGGCGCCGGTGGTCTCCTGGCCGACGCAGCCGCACTCCAGCGGCCATGCCTCGTCCTTGGCACGGGCGGCCTGGCCGCCCACCCGGAGCTGGAGCAGCACCGCGTCGGCGTCGGCCACCCCCGCGTCGATGTCGGTGGTGGTGACGATCCGGCCGGGGTGGCCCTGCTTGGCGAAGATCCGCCGCGCGAGGCCCCCGACGAGTTCGAGCCGGTCGGCCGCCGGGTCGACGAGCACCAGCTCCTCGACCGGCAGGGTGTCCCGCAGCCGTGCGAATCCGTCGATCAGTTCAGGTGTGTAGGTGGACCCGCCACCCACTACTGCGAGCTTCATCAATCAGCCCTTTACTCCGGTCAGTGTGACGCCTTCGACAAAGGCCTTCTGTGCGAAGAAGAAGACGACGATCACAGGGGCCATGACCAGAACGGTCGCGGCCATGGTCAGGTTCCAGTCGGTGTGGTGTGCGCCCTTGAAGGACTCCAGTCCATAACTCAGGGTCCAGGCCCCGGGGTTCTCCGAGGCGTAGATCTGCGGTCCGAAGTAGTCGTTCCAGGCGTAGAAGAACTGGAAGAGGGCGACGGCCGCGATACCGGGCTTGGCCATCGGGATCACGACGCGGAGCAGGGTGCGGAACTCGCCGCAGCCGTCGACCTTCGCCGCGTCGAGGTACTCGTTCGGAATGGTCAGCAGGAACTGCCGCAGCAGGAAGATGGAGAACGCGTCTCCGAACGCCATCGGGATGATCAGCGGCCAGAGCGTGCCGGACATGTCCAGCTGCTTGGCCCAGAACAGGTACATCGGGATGACGACGACCTGCGGCGGCAGCATCATCATCGAGATGACGAGCATCAGCGACAGATGCCGGCCCCGGAAGCGGAACTTGGCGAGCGCGTACGCCACGGGCAGCGAGGACACCACCGTGAGGACGGTGCCGAGCCCCGCGTACAGCAGGGTGTTCTTCCACCAGGTCAGGAACCCCGGGGTGTTGAACACCTCTTTGTAGTTGCTCCACTCGAAGGGATGCGGCCACAGGTCACGGGTCAGCGCCTGCTGGTCGCTCATCAGCGAGGTGAGGAGCAGGAAGACGAACGGCAGCACGAAGAAGAGCGCGGCCGCGACGCCGAGCGAGTGCACACCGATCCAGTGCAGCAGCGCCTTGCGGCGCGCCACCCGCTCGGCCGGGGTGACGGGGTCACTCACCGGTCCGCCGGCCTTCGGGGTGTCGAGAACCTGCGCCATGTCACTCACCTGCCTGGATCAGTCCGCTGCGGCGCCGCATCAGCAGTGCGGTGAACGCCATGGCGAGGACGAAGAGAACGAGCGCGACCACACAGGCGGAGCCGTAGTCGAAGCGCTGGAAACCGAGGTTGTAGACGAGCTGCGGAAGCGTCAGTGTCGACTTGTCGGGATAGCCCGGTTCGAACTGCTGCCCGGAACCGCCCATCACGCCGGAGGCGACCTTCCCGGCCACGAGTGGCTGGGTGTAGTACTGCATCGTCTGGATGATGCCGGTGACCACGGCGAACATGATGATCGGCGAGATGTTCGGCAGCGTGACGAAGCGGAACCGCTGGTACGAGGACGCCCCGTCCAGCTCCGCCGCCTCGTACTGCTCCTTGGGGACGTCCAGGAGCGCGGCCATGAAGATCACCATCAGGTCGCCCACCCCCCAGACCGCCAGCGCGGTCAGCGCGGGCTTGGACCAGGTGGCGTCGGTGAACCAGCCCGGGGTCGGCAGCCCCAGCTCGCCCAGGATCGAGTTGACCGGCCCGGTCCCCGGGTTGAGCAGGAAGACGAAGCCGAGCGTCGCGGCGACCGGAGGAGCCAGGTACGGCAGGTAGAACAGCGTCCGGAAGACCCCGGCACCCGTCTTGATCTTGGTGATCAGCATGCCGATGCCGAGGCCGAACACCACCCGGCAGGTCACCATGACCAGGACCAGCCAGAGCGTGTTGCGCAGCGCCGGCCAGAACAGCGGGTAGTCGTTGAAGACGAACGACCAGTTCTTCAGCCCGCTGAACTCCGGTGCGGAGAAGCCGTCGTAGCTGGTGAAGGAGAAGTAGAGCGTGGAGATGAGCGGGTAGGCGAAGAAGACGCAGAACCCGATCAGCCACGGCGACATGAAGGCCGCCGTCCGAAGCGCGGACCGGCGGCGCTTCGAACGGAGTGTGTACGTGCTCATCGCGTCGGCTCTACTTCGCCTGGTCGATCGCGGCGTCGATTTCCTTGGCGGTCTTCTCCAGACCCGCCTTGACGTCCGTCTGCTTGCCCTTCTCGACGTCGAAGCCGAGGTTCTGCAGGGACGTCAGGAACGCGCCGCCGTTCACCGAGGGCGGAGTGGTGGTGGACTTCGGGTTGGCGGCGATGTCCAGGAAGGTCTTGAAGCGCGGGTCGTACTTCAGCTTCGGCGACTTCAGCGCGGCCAGCGTGGAGGGCACGTTGTGGATGGCGTTGGCGAAGTTCACCACCGCGTCGGTGTCGGTGGTCATGAACTTCACCAGCTCCCAGGCGGCGTTCTGCTTGGTCGAGGTGGACGCGATACCGGCGATGGTCCCGGTCAGGTAGCCCTTGCCGTAGGTGTCGGCCTGGTCGTCCGCGACGGGCATCGGGGCCACGCCGATCTCGAACTTGGGCTTGGTGTCCTCTGCCATGCCCAGACGCCATTCGCCGTCCAGCTGCATGGCCACCTGGCCGGTGTGGAAGGGGTGCTTGGCGCCCCACTCGTCACCGAACCCGGTACGGAACTTCTCCAGCTTCTCGTACCCGCCGAGCGAGTCGACCAGCTTCTTCTGGCTGGTGAGCATGGCGGCGAAGGACGGGTCCTTGGCGATGTTCGACTTGCCGTCCGCGTCGAAGTACTTCGGGTCCCAGCTGCCGAGGTAGTGCTCGGTGGTGGTCTCGTAGCCGTGGTAGTTCGGCATGAAGCCGAGCTGCTCGTACGAGTCGCCCTTGGGCTTCGTCAGCTTCTTCGCGTCGGCGGCCAGCTCGGACCAGGTCTTGGGCGGACCGGCGATCCCGGCGTCCTTGAACGCGTCCTTGTTGTAGTAGAGGCCGTACGCGTCACCGAGCAGCGGCACCGTGCAGCGCACGCCGTCGTACTGGGTGTACTCGTTCATCGCCTTCGGGAAGGTCGCGGCCGCGTCGATCCCGTCCTTCTTCAGGAACGGGTTGAGGTCGACGAACGCCTTCGACTTGCAGAACTTGCCGACGTTGTTCGTGGTGAACGAGGACACGACGTCCGGGGCCTTGGAACCGCCCGCGCGGAGCGCCTGGTTGATCTTGTCGTCGGTCATGTTGCCGACGATCTTCACGTGGATGTTGGGGTGCGCCTTCTCGAAGGCGTCGACCGTGTCCTGAATTCCCTTGACCTCGTTCGGGGCACTCCAGCCGTGCCAGAAGTTGATGGTCGTCTCCTTGGACGCGTCATCACTGGCACCGGAGTTGCTCTGCCCGGTACAGGCGGAGGCGAACAGGGCTATCGCGGCGGTCGCGGCGAGTGCGACGGCCGGCTTCCGGCGGTTTCCGGACATGGTGATGTCTCCCGATGAAGGGTTGGGACGGGGAAGGGGAAGGCGGGTACATCAGGGGGTGGCAGCAGAGGGGCGGCGAAGGGGGGTGAAGGAGGGCGGCGAAGGGGTTCAGCGCGAGGTGTCGAACACTTCGTCGCGGGTGGTGGCGAGTGCGCTCTCCAGCGCGCCGCGCAGTACGGGCCGGTGCGTCACCTCACCGGCGATCAGCCGGGGCCGGGACGCCGCGAGCTCGGCCAGTTCGGCCGCCACCCGGCCGCGCAGCGGTTCCCCGCCGCGCGAGATCAGCTCACCCGAGAGCACGACGACCTCGGGGTCGAGAACGGCGAGCATGGAGGCGAGGCCGGTCGCCAGACCGGTGGCGTAGCGGTCGAGCAGCCGGCCGTGCGGCTCGCTCCCGTCCCGCTCCACGGCCTCGGCCGCCCGGCCCACCAGGGCGGCCGCGATCTCGTGGTGGGTGCCGGGCCCGCGGACCGCCTCGTCCTCGATGCCCAGCTCACGGGCGAGCCTGGCGAGCACCTGGGCGCCGGCCAGCTCCTGGAAGCCGCCCGAGTTGGCCTTGGTGACCTGCCGGACCAGCGGAGCGCCCGGCACCGGCAGGAACCCGACCTCACCGGCGCCGCCGGTGAAGCCCCGGTGCAGCCGGTCGTTGATGACGAGGGCGGCGCCGAGGCCCTCCTCGTTCCACAGCAGGACGAAGTCGTCGTGTCCCCGGGCCGCGCCGAGCCGTTGTTCGGCCACCGCGACGAGGTTCACGTCGTTCTCGTACTCCACGGGCATCGGCAGGAAGGCGGCCAGCTCGTCCAGCAGGCTCGTGGAGTGCCAGCCCGGCAGGTGCGAGGCGTAGCGCAGCCGGCCCGTGCCCGGGTCGAAGGCGCCCGGCGTGCCGATGACGAGCCGGTGCACGTCGGAACGGGTCAGCCCGGCGTCCTTGACCGCCCCGTCCAGCGCGTCCGCCACCTGCCGCACCACACTGTCGGCGCGCCGCCCCGGGGTCCGCAGCTCGAACTCCCCGACCGTCTCGCCCGTCACATCGGCGACGGCGGCGAGGATCCGCTGGGCGTTCACGTCGAGCCCCGCCACATGGGCGGCGGCGGCGTTGACGGTGTACAGCTGGGCGTTGGGACCAGGGCGCCCGGCCGCGGTCCCGGTGGCGACGACCAGACCGGCCGCCTCCAGCCGGGCCAGCAGCTGGGAGGCGGTGGGCTTGGAGAGGCCCGTCAGCTTCCCGATCCTGGTCCGCGAGAGGGGGCCGTGCTCCAGCAGCAGGTCGAGGGCGGCCCGGTCGTTCATGGCCCGCAGAACGCGGGGGGTACCCGGCGTGGTTCCGGCCATGATCACTGCACCTGCCCTCTGTTAGGAAAGTTTCCTATTCGGTGAGAGGACCGTAGGGCGCACGTCACCTGGGCGTCAATGGTCTGCACCGCTGTGGCAACCAAAGCGTTACCTGGGCGGGCACGGCCGGTGCTGCCGGCGGCCCGGCACGCGTTGGCGCCCTGTCGGGATGCCTTCCCAACAGGGCGCCGGTCGAATCGAGTTGGCCGGTATCCGGCGGCCGCGCTACTTCGAGATGTTCGGGGGCTGGACTATCGGGGTCGCCGCCAGGGACTGCGGCGAGCTGGCGGAGGCGTACGCGGACGGGGCGGCCATCCCGGCCGTGGGATCGGCTGCCGCGGCCTCGTCGGCCTGGGCCGGGACGCCGCCGATCATCCGGATGCCCGCCTCGTCGAAGGCGCGCTTGATCCGCCAGCGCAGCTCGCGCTCCACGCCCACGGACTGCCCCGGCATCGTCTTGGCGGTCACCCGGACCGTCATCGAGTCCAGCAGCACCGTGTCCAGGCCCAGGATCTCCACCGGACCCCACAGGCGCTCGGTCCACGGGTCGTCCTTGGCCATCAGCTGGGCGGCCTCCGTGATCACCGTACGGACCTGGTCCAGGTCCTCCGTGGGGCGCACGACCACATCGACGCCCGCGGTGGACCAGCCCTGGCTGAGGTTGCCGATCCGCTTCACCTCGCCGTTGCGGACGTACCAGATCGCACCGTTCTCGCCGCGCAGCTTGGTGACCCGCAGGCCGACCTCGATGACCTCCCCGGAGGCGACGCCCGCGTCGATGGTGTCGCCGACGCCGTACTGGTCCTCCAGGATCATGAAGACGCCGGAGAGGAAGTCGGTGACCAGGTTGCGGGCGCCGAAGCCGAGCGCCACCCCGGCGACCCCGGCGGAGGCCAGCAGCGGGGCCAGGTTGATCTGGAACGCGCCCAGGATCATCAGGGCGGCGGTGCCGAGGATCAGGAACGAGGCCACCGAACGGAGTACCGAGCCGATCGCCTCCGAGCGCTGGCGGCGGCGCTCCGCGTTGACCAGCAGCCCGCCCAGCGCGGTGCCTTCCACCGCCTGTGCGCTGCGGTTCATGCGCTCGATGAGCTTGGTCAGGGCACGGCGGATCGCGATGCGCAACACGATCGCGATGGCGGCGATGAGCACGATCCGCAGACCGGTGTTCAGCCAGGTGGACCAGTTCTGCTCCACCCAGCCCGCGGCGTTGCCTGCCTGCTTGGCGGCTTCGTCCAGCGAGCCACCTGGCTCGGGTGACTGGGCGGCGGCCAACAGGGCGGACAGGGACACGGCGAAACCTCCAGTTGGGCGAGCGCTGACCAACCACACTAACGGGGCATCGGGCGTGCTCCGTTGCCGTGATCCGGGGGAGAGACGCGTCTCACCCGGGGATATGGAGGAGGTAAAGGACCCGGTCGGCGGCGCCCCGTGTGGCCGATCGCACACCGGGTGCGGCGGCCGGCGGCAGGGCCCCCGAAGCGCCTGTTCCGTTGCCATTCCGCCGCCGGGACGGCACGGGCGGGAAGGAAAATCCTTCCGGCCCGTTACCCGGACGTGGTGGCGCTTTGACCAGGCCGGAGGGGAGACTGAGATCGGATCGTCCCGGCGCGAGCCACGCGCCGCCGGCGTACAAGGAGGCATCAACCGTGCCGCACGTCCTGGTTCTCAACGCGTCGTACGAGCCGCTCGGCGTCGTACCGCTCCGCCGCGCGCTCGTCCTCGTCCTGGAGAACAAGGCCATCTGCCTTGAGGAGTCCGGCGCCCTCATGCACAGTGCCACCCGTGCCGTTCCAGCCCCCAGCGTCGTCCGCCTGAAGCGGTTCGTGCGCGTCCCCTACCGGGGCCCCGTCCCGCTGACCCGCCGGGCGCTCTTCGCCAGGGACGGCGGGCGCTGCATGTACTGCGGCGCCGCGGCGACCAGCGTCGACCACGTCATTCCGCGCAGCCGGGGCGGGCAGCACGCCTGGGAGAACGTGGTGGCGGCCTGCCGCCGCTGCAACCACGTCAAGGCCGACCGTCACCTGCCCGAGCTCGGCTGGCGGCTCCACCAGCCGCCCGCCCCGCCGACCGGACTCGCCTGGCGGATCATCGGCACGGGCCACCGCGACCCGCGCTGGCTGCCCTATCTGCAGCCGTTCGGGGCGGACGACGCGATGGCCCGGATCGATGGCATCTCCGCCTGAGCTCCGGGCGCGAGGACCGTGCTGAGGCCGGCCCCGGGTGTGATCTTGAGCCGGGTCAGTTCGTGCATCCGAGCCATGTGCGCGGCGCGCTGGGCCTGGAGGTAGGGTGCCGGTCCGCAGTGCGGCCGCCGCGACGAGGACCGAGGTGACGGCCTTGGCGAAGATCTCGTTCTCACGAAGGGCGCGGGCGGCGCGCTCTCGCCGGCCCAGTGAGCGAGCTCGCGCGCCCTCGTCCGTGGACCGGTAGAGGGTGCGCTCGGGACCGCCGTCGAATCGGTCCCTTCGACCCAGGCCAGGCCGTCCGGTACCAGGCGTTGCAGGGTTGCCGCGCGGCTCAGGGGGTGTTGCCGTCGCTACTCCGCGACGGCGTACGCCTGGACCGACCAGAGCGAGTAGCCGTACTCGGTGGCCCGCCCGTCGCCCTGGATCCTGATGAACCGGGTGTCCTTCGCGTCCATCCGGACCGACTCGTGGCCGCCCCCGCCCTCGCGGACGGTGGCCGCGGTGCGCCAGGTGCGGCCGTCCGCGGAGACCTGTACGCGGTAGCGGGAGGCGTACGCGTCCTGCCAGTCCAGCACCACCTGTCCGACCCTGACCGGGGCGGGCAGCTCGGCCTGCCACCAGGCGCCGTCCTCCGCGGGGGAGGACCAGCGGGTCTCCGGGTCGCCGTCCGACGCGGCGGACGCGGGGAAGTCCGCCGTCTCGTCACCCGAGGAGGAGGCGGTGGCCGTGCGCAGCAGATCGGGGCCCGCGGTGCGCGGGAAGGCCCGGACGGTCAGGGTGGTCTCCTCCGCGCCGAAGGAGAACGGCACCTCGTACTCGCCCGCCGGGGTGTCCGCGGGCACGGTGATCTCCACGGGCACGTCCGTACGGGAACCGCGCTGGACGGTCGTCTGCTTGGGCAGCCGCACCTTGATGCCCTTGGGGGCCTTGGCGGTGAGCGCGCCCTTCACCTCGGCCGGGCGGCCGGGCGAGAGCCGGGCCTCGACCCGTTGCGGCTTGCCGCCGATCTCGGCGTCCGTCGCACCGTGCGCGAGGTCGAGCCGGGCCGCCGGCTCGTCGCCGAACCACGGCACCAGCGAGCGCACCCGGGGAGCCGTCCCTGTGGACGGGGCCGCGCCCGCGAGCGGCGGGATGATCAGCGGCGGCGCGCCGGTGACCGACGGGGTGACGGTCGGCCAGCTGATCCGGACCGCGTCGGCCCGCAGGTCCTGGCCCCCGGTCTGGGTCCAGCCGCTCGACGAGAGCGGTCCCAGGCTGTGCCAGCCCTCGCCGGGCACATGGGCCTGGACCGTCGCGTCCGCCGGGGTGGCGCCGTCGCCCGGCACGGCGGTCGCGGTGACGGCCGCCAGCGGACGGGCCCGGTCCAGGCGCACCGTGTAGCTGCCCTGCGCCTCGGTCACCGTGCCGTTGTCGCGGTCCGCCCCGGTCCAGGCGTCGGCCTCCTTGCGCGCCCGGTCCAGGAACGGGCCGAGCACCCCCTTGCCGACCGTCGCGCCGCTCCCCTTCACGGACCTGCTCACCGGCTCCAGGGCCAGTGACGCCTGCCAGGCGGCCGCCCCGTCGCCGCGTGCCTGGGCCTGGAGCAGATCGACGGCCAGCTCGCCCGCCCTGCCGTACCGGGACAACTGCTCGGTCCACGGCCGCACTTCGTCGTCGAGCCGCCCGTCGGCGAGCCCGGCCAGCCGCTGCGGGGTCTCGCGCATCACGGTGAACGCGGAACGCAGCCGGGCCGCCGCCTTGTCGCGCGCCCCGGCGTCCGTCCCGCCGTGGGTCTTCCAGAACGCGGCGAGCAACGGCTTCAGGTACGCCGATTCGTCGCCGCCCAGCACGGAGGCCGCGCTGTTCCCGGCCAGGGCGCGCAGCGCGTCCCGGCTGCCGGGGTCGGTGCCCGCGAGGTCGTCGATGGCCGCCTGCCAGGACTGCTGCGGCTGGTACCCCTTCGGGTTCCAGGCGAAGTCGGCGGCGGTGAACAGCGGGATCCGGGAGGCGGACGGCTGCTCCATCGCATTGGCCAGCAGCGCGGCGGAACCGATGGCGACCGCCGGGTCGCGGCCGGTGTACGGACCGAGGAAGATCCGGTCCTGCGCGTAGTCGTTGACCGGGTAGTTGTCCATCGTGACCAGCGGATGGCGGAACGTGGCCCGCGCACCGGCCAGTTCGCCGCCGGTGATGGTCCTCGGCACCACCCCGACACCGGTCCAGGCGACCTGCACCCGGTCGTCGAGCTCCTTGGCGAGTTCGGTGCGGTAGTCGGTCGCCCCGTCCTGGTAGAACTCCGTCGGCATCATCGACAGCGGCTGCGCGTCCGGATGGCGCTCCGCGAGGTGCTGGGCCACCGCGCTCACCACGCGGGCCTGCGCCCTGGCCGCCGCGCGCGGTCCGTCACCGAAGGCGTCGGCGTCGGCCGAGCAGTGCCATTCGCTGTAGCTGACGTCCTGGAACTGCACCTGGAAGGCCCGCACCCCGAGCGCCCACATCGCGTCGATCTTCTTCGTCAGCGCCTTCACGTCGCGCTCTGAGGACAGGCACATCGACTGGCCGGGTGCCACGGCCCAGCCGAGCGTCACGTGTTCTGCGGCGGCCCGCTCCGCGAGCGCGCGGAAGTCGGCGCGCCGGTCCGCAGGGTACGGGTCGCGCCAGCGGGCCTGCCGGTAGGGGTCGTCGCCCGCCGCGTACAGGTACCGGTTCTGCTTGGTGCGCCCCATGAAGCCGAGCTGGGAGAGGCGTTCGCTCTGGGTCCAGGGCTGCCCGTAGAAACCCTCGGTCATCCCGCGCACGGCACTGGAGGGCCAGTCCCGCACGGTGGCGCCGGCGACGCTGCCGCCCCGGATCAGCTGACGCAGCGTCTGCACCGCGTGGAACAGCCCGTCCTCGCCCAGGCCGTCCAGCGCGACGGTGTCACGGCCCGCGACGTGGCCGGCCGCGATCCGGTAGCCGCCGGCGGGCAGATCGCCGCGTTCCGGGGCGCGCAGGGTGCGCAGCGCGTCCAGGGCTCCGTCGCCGCCGAACCGGATGACGGGGCCGCGCCCCGGCAGGGATGCGTGGACCGTCCGCACGCCCGCGTCGCGCAGCACCTCGCGGAGCGCGGTGACGGCGTACGGGTCGGCCTGCGCGTCGGCCACCAGGGTGACCTCGCCGGACAGCGGGACGGCGGAGCCGGACGCCTTGATGCTCTGCGGCCGGGGCCACACGGTGGGCAGCGCGCCGTCGTCCGTGCGGTCGGGGGTGCTGGAGACGGGCGTTCCGGGCGGCGCGGGGGCGGCGAAGGCGGCCGGGGCTCCGGTGGAGAGGAGCCCGCCGAGCACGGCCACGGCGACCGCCGCCGCCTGCTTCCCGCGACTGAGCCGCATGCCCGTTCTCCCCTCGCTCCCACTGGTGGGCTCCGAGCCCACCACCCGCGCGCGAGGGTGTCAATGTGCGTGGTCGTTGTGGTGCAAATGCCCGTTGTGGCGGATGGGGTGGGGTGGGTGTGGCTGAGGCGGCGTCACGCGAAAGATGGCGCCGAATGGCCGAAAACGACGGACGTCTTACGGGGAATCCGTCTCCGGGGAACGGATTGTGACCCAGAGCACGTTGAACTCGTTGTCATAACGCCTACGTCTGCGGACGCGTCCGCTGGGTAGGTCTGCTGTGTCCTGCTCTCCACGGCCAGGAGGCCACCATGCCCGCTGCCGCGCAGCTCCTGCTCTCCGCCCTGACCAAACAGGTGCCGGGACCCGCCCCGCTGATCAGTGCGTGCCCCGCCACCCTCCCCGGCCCCGGACCGCTCACCAGCGAGGCTCCGCTGGCCGACGCCATACCGCTGACCAGCGAGCCCCCGCTCGCTGACGCCACGCCTCTGACCAGTGAGCCCCCGCTCGCCGTCCTCGCCCCGCTGACCAGCGAGCCGGCTTCCTCCGGCAGCGCTTGGGGCATGGAGTCCCCAGGAGTCTGAATGGGCCTGTCCCGGCTCGCCGCACTGCACGGCGTCGCCACCTCGTACTCCCCGTCCGCCGACGCCACGGTGCCCGTCCCCGACGGCACGGTCGTCGCGGTGCTCGCCGCGCTCGGTGTCGACGCCGCCACGCCCGAGGCGGTTCAGGAGGCGCTCGCCGCCGCCGAGTCCGCGGCCCGCTCCCGGCTGCTCCCGCCCACGCTCGTGGTGTGGACCGGCGAGCCGCTGCCCCCGGCGCTGACCGCGCTGCCCCCCGGCACGGAGCTGACCGTCCGCCTCGAGGAGGCCGTCCGCCCGGAGGAGCCCCGTCCCGTCCGGCCGGCCCGGATGCGGACCCCTTCCAGGGACACGGCTCCGACCGTTTCCGGCCAACCCCCCGGCGCGGTGGCCGTCTCCGGTCGAGCGCCCGGTCGAGCGCCCGGCGCGGTGAGCGGTGCGCCCGCGCCCGGCTGGTGGACCGAACCCCCGCTCGGCGTGCACCGGCTGACCGCCCGCGCGCCCGAGCAGCCCGCGGAGTCCTGCACGCTGATCGTCGCCCCGGCCCGCGTCCCGCAGCCGCCGCGCGGCCACGGCTTCCTCGTACAGCTCTACTCCCTGCTCTCCGCCCGCTCCTGGGGCATGGGCGACCTCGGTGACCTCGCCGACCTCGCGTCCTGGTCCGGACGGTGCCTCGGGGCCTCCTTCGTCCAGGTGAACCCGCTGCACGCGGCGGTCCTGGGCAGTCCCACCGACCCCTCCCCCTACCGCCCGTCCTCGCGGCGCTTCCCCGACCCGGTGCACCTGCGCGTCGAGTCCGTCCCGGAGTACGGGCACGCCTCGGACCGGGCCGCGCTCGACGATCTGCGCAGCCGGGCCGCGGAGCTCAGCGACGGCGTCCTCAACAAGGGCGCCCTGATCGACCGCGACGCCGTCTGGGAGCTCAAGCGGCAGGCCCTCACCATCCTCGCCGCCGTCCCCCTCACGCCCGGCCGCCGCGCCGAGTACTGCGACTTCCTCGCCCGGCAGGGACCGGCCCTGGAGGACCACGCCCTGTGGTGCGCCCTGGCCGAGGTGCACGGCTCCGACTGGCACAGCTGGCCGGCCGGGCTGCGCGACCCCCGCTCCCGGGAGACCGCCCGCGCCAGGGGCGAACTGCTCGACCGGGTCGACTTCCACTGCCGGCTCGCCTGGCTGACCGACACGCAGCTGGCCGACGCCCAGCACGCCGCCCGGGACGCCGGGATGGCCGTCGGGATCGTCCACGACCTCGCGGTCGGCGTGCACCCCGGCGGCGCCGACACCTGGGCCCAGCAGGACGCCTTCGCGCACGGCATGTCCGTCGGCGCGCCGCCGGACGCCTTCAACGCACGCGGCCAGGACTGGGGCCTGCCGCCCTGGCGCCCCGACGCGCTGGCCGCCTCCGGCTACGCCCCGTTCCGGGGTCTGCTGCGCGGCATCCTCGGCCGGGCCGGCGCCCTGCGCATCGACCACGTGATGGGCCTGTTCCGGCTCTGGTGGGTGCCCGAGGGGCGCCCGCCCACCGAGGGCACCTATGTCAGCCAGGACGCCGAGGCGATGCTCGCCGTCCTCGTCCTGGAGGCCCACCGGGCGGGCGCCGTCGTCGTGGGGGAGGACCTCGGCACCGTCGAGCCCGGCGTCCGCGAGGCGCTCGCCCGCCGGGGCGTCCTCGGCACCTCCGTCCTCTGGTTCGAGCGGGACTGGGCGGGCACCGGCCGCCCGCTGCCCCCCGAGGCGTGGCGCGAGGACTGCCTGGCCACCGCCACCACCCACGATCTGCCCTCCACCGCCGCCCGGCTGACCGGCGACCATGTGACGCTGCGCCACCGCCTCGGCCTGCTCACCCGCCCACTGGACCAGGAGCGGACGGAGGACGGCGCGGACACCGCGGAGTGGCTCGGCCTGCTCTCCCGGCTCGGCCTGCTCCCGGAGGGCGGTGGCGACGAGGAGGCGGCCGTCCGCGCCGTCCACCGCTTCCTGCTGCGCACCCCGGCCCGGATGACCGGTGTCTGGCTGCCCGACACGGTCGGTGACCGCCGCCCGCAGAACCTGCCGGGCACCTGGGACGAGTACCCCAACTGGCGGCTGCCCATCGCCGATGCCGAGGGCCGGCCGGTCACCCTGGAGGAGCTGGCCGCCTCCCCCCGGCTGCACCGGCTGATGGAGGTGTTCAGGGCCTGACCGGCGCCCGGAAGGCCCCGTACGGCACCCCCGGGCGCGCGGCCCTCGTAGCCGTTCGCTACGTTTGCACCGTGGACAAGAAGAACGCTATGCGCGCCGGCGCGGTCGCCGCCGGAACGACGCTGATGATGCTGCTCATGACGTCCCCCGCGCTCGCGCTCACCCGCGACGACGGCGACGACCCGGGTCCCGGCCTGAGCGTGATCGACACGATCGGCCTGTTCGTCGTGGCCCCCCTGGTGCTGTTCGGGGTCATCGCCGGTCTGGTCATGGTCCTCGACAAGTCCAAGAAGCAGCAGGCCTGACACCCGGCCGCGCGGCAGACAGGGCCTGCGCGGCACCCATAACGTCCCAGGGCGTCCCGACGTGCGCGAGCGCGCCGGGGCGCCCTGTCGTGCGTCCGCGAGCCGTTCACTTCGCTCATCGTTAAGTTCTGCTTCATCGAATCATCGAAAGTATTCGATGGACCTGAATGCTCTGCCGGTGTGACGGTTTCTCCGTGACCGACGTCAAAGAGGTTCCCCCGAAAGCGGGACGGCAGGCAGGAGCCCGTTGGGCCTCGGGCACCGGCCTCCTGCTCGCCCTCCTCGCGACGGTCGTCTGGTCCGGCAGCTTCGTCGCCGCGCGCGCCCTGCACGACACCGTCCCGCCCGTCCAGGCCGCCTTCTGGCGCTGGATCGTCGCCGTCGCGGCGGTCGCTCCCCTCGCGGCGCGGGAGACCTGGCGTCAGCGCGCCCTGATCCGCCGCCACCTGGGCTTCGTCACCCTCGCCGCGCTGCTCGGGATCACCGTCTACAACACCCTGGTCAACCAGGCGGGCCTGTCCACCTCGGCCGGCCAGATGGGCATGATCATGGCCGCCTCGCCGGTGGTGATGGCGCTGTACGAACGCCTCGGCGGCCGACGTCTCGGCGGACGCCGCATCGCCGGAATGGCCATCGCCTGCACCGGAGTTCTGCTGCTGGTCGGCAACGGCTCGCTGTCCGTGCACTTCGCACCCGGAGACCTGTGGATGTTCGCCGCCATGCTCAGCTTCGCCTCCTACAGCGCCCTGTTGCGCCGCCGGCCCCCGGAGATCGGCCAACTCGCCTTCCTGCTCGCCACCTTCGTACTGGGCGCGCTGATGCTGGCGCCCGCCTTCGCGGTCAGCGTCGTCGTCCAGGGCGGGTTCGAACCGACGCCCGGCACCGTCGGACCGCTGCTGTACGTCGGGGTGTTCTCCTCGGCCCTCGCGTTCTTCGCCTGGAACCGGGCCGTCGCAATGATCGGCGCGGCGCGGACCGGGATCGTCTACTACCTCCAGCCCGTCTGTGTGGCCGGGCTCTCCTTCGTCCTGCTGGGCGAGCCGACCGGGCCGGGCCGGCTCCTCTGCCTGGCCCTGATCCTCGGCGGAGTGGCGCTGGGGGCGGGCCGGGGCCCGGGACCGGCCGACGGCTAATGTGCGGACATGACCGAGTGGGACATCAAGAAGCTCCGGATCCTGCGGGTGCTGAGCGAGCGCGGGACCGTCACGGCGACGGCGGAGGCGCTCATGATGACCCCCTCTGCGGTGTCCCAGCAGCTCTCGAACCTCGGCAAGCAGCTCGGCGTGCCGCTGCTGGAGGCGCAGGGCAGGCGGGTCAGGCTCACCGACGCCGCCCACCTCGTCCTCCGCCACGCCGAAGTGGTGTTCGCCCAGCTGGAGCGCGCGGACGCCGAACTGACCGGCTACCTGCGGGGCGAGGCGGGGGAGGTGCGGGTCGGCGCGTTCTCGACCGCGGTGCCCGCCCTCGTCGTCCCCGCGGTCCAACTGCTGCGCGCCGACGGCCACCCCGGGCCCGACGTGCGGGTGCGGGAGGCGGAGGCCGCGGAGGCGTACGAGCTCCTCGCGGCCGGTGACGTCGACCTCGCGCTCTCGCTCGCCGCGCACGCCCCGACGGCGCGCGACACCCGGTTCGCCCTGCTGCCGTTGCTCGCGGACCCGCTCGACGTCGCCCTCCCCGTCGGACACAGGCTGGCCGGGGCACCCGGGCTCCGGCTGGCCGACCTCGCCGCGGAGCCGTGGATCTTCGGCGGCTCCGGCCCGTGGTCGGAGATCACCACGGCCGCCTGCGAGGCCGCCGGGTTCGTCCCGGAGCAGGCCCACAGCGCCTCCGGCTGGACCGCGATCCTGGCCATGGTGAAGGCGGGCATGGGTGTCGCGCTGATCCCCCGGATGGCCTCCGCCGAACGCCGCAAGGGCGTGGCGCTACGGGTGCTCGGCGCCGATCTGCCCCGGCGCCATGTGGTGGCGGCGGTGCGGCAGGGGGCGGAGACCGGTCCTGCGGTGGCCCGGGTGCTGGCCGCGCTCAAGGAGGTCAGCGCCGCACGCGAAGCTTCGTTCAGCTGAGCTGAATGAAATGTGCGAAAACTTTCGATGGACCTGATCGATGGGTCTGTACGACAGTGGGCACATGAGCTTCGACGCGAGCGAGACCCCCGCCCTGGACAACGACCCCCACGCCAATGACGCGGCCCCGTACGGCGGCGGTGACCCGTACGCCGACTACCGCACCACGGACCTCCCCTTCACCGAGCTGGTCGACCTCGCGGACCGGCGCCTCGGCGCGGGCGTGATCGCCGCCAACGACGAGTTCTTCGCCCAGCGCGAGAACCTCCTGCTCAGGGAGCGCGCGGTCTTCGACCCCGAGCACTTCGGCCACAAGGGCAAGATCATGGACGGCTGGGAGACCCGCCGCCGCCGGGGCGCGGACGCCGCCCACCCCTTCCCCGCCCCCGAAGAGCACGACTGGGCCCTGATCCGCCTCGGCGCCCCGGGCATCATCCGCGGGCTCGTCGTCGACACCGCCCACTTCCGCGGCAACTACCCGCAGCGCGTCTCGGTCCAGGCGACATCGGTCCCGGGCTCACCCAGCCCCGAAGCGCTCCTCGCGGACGACGTCAAGTGGGACGAGATCGTCCCGCAGACCCCCGTACGCGGCCACGCCGCCAACGGCTTCGAGATCACCGGCGACCGCCGCTACACCCACATCCGCCTCTGCCAGCACCCCGACGGCGGCATCGCCCGGCTGCGCGTGCACGGCGAGGTCGTCCCCGACCCGTCCTGGCTCGCGGCGCTCGGTACCTTCGACCTGATCTCGGTCCTGAACGGCGGAAGCTACGAGGACGCCTCCGACCGCTTCTACTCCTCGCCGACCCAGATCATCCTGCCCGGCACCTCACGCAAGATGGACGACGGCTGGGAGAACCGCCGCCGCCGGGTCCGCGACACCAACGACTGGGTGCGCTTCCGGCTGCCCGCCCAGGGCGCCGTCCGCGCGGTCGAGATCGACACCGCCTACCTCAAGGGGAACGCGGCCGGCTGGATCGCCCTCCAGGGCCGCAACGGCGAGACGGGCGAGTGGTTCGAGATCATCCCCCGCACCCGCCTCCAGCCCGACACCCTGCACCGCTTCCCGCTCCGCGCCCAGGCCGTGGTCACCCACGTCCGCCTGGACGCCTTCCCCGACGGAGGGGTGGCCCGGATGCGGCTGCACGGCTCGCTGACCGAGTCCGGCGCGGCGGCCCTGGCGGCCCGCTACGAGGAGTCGGGCGCGTAACACCGCTCCGGCAGAACATGCTCCCGCCCGGCGGACGGCTGCGCTACAGCGCCTGCCCGCCGGGCGGTTTCCATATATCCGGCGAGGGTCAGGCGGTCGCCGCCGCCTCGTCCGCCGCACGGGCCTTCAGCGCCCGCTCGACACCCGAACGGGACTCCGACATCAGCCGGCGCAGGGCCGCGCCCGGCTCCGCCGAGGCCAGCCAGGCGTCCGTGGCGTCCAAGGTCTCCTGGGAGACCTGGAGCGCCGGGAACAGACCGATGGCGACCTGCTGGGCCATCTCGTGGCTGCGCGAGTCCCAGACGTCCTTCACCGCGGCGAAGAACCGCTCCGTGTACGGCTCCAGCAGCTCGTGCTGGTCGGTCTGGACGAACCCTCCGATGACCGCCTCCTGGAGGGAGTTCGGCAACTTGTCGGACTCGACGACCGAGGCCCACGCCTCCGCCTTCGCCTCCTCTGTGGGCCGCGCCGCACGCGCGGAGGCCGCGTGGCGCTCGCCCGCCGCCGTCCGGTCGCGCTCGTACTCGGCGGCGATCTCGTCCTCGTCCAGCAGCCCCGTAGCGGCCAGCCGCTGCACGAACGCCCAGCGCAGCTCGGTGTCGACGGCCAGGCCCTCGATCACCTCCGTGCCGTCCAGCAGCGACTGGAGCAGGTCGAGCTGCTGCGGGTTGCGGGCCGTGGCCGCGAAGGCACGCGCCCAGGCCAGCTGGTGGTCACTGCCCGGCTCCGCCGCGCGCAGGTGCGCGAGCGTCGCCTCTGTCCACTGCGTCAGCCCCGCCTCGCGCCACTGGGGCGCCGAGTACAGGTCCAGCGCCATCTTCACCTGGCGGTGCAGCGACTGGACGACGCCGATGTCCGACTCCTTGCCGACCCCGGACAGCACGAGCGACAGGTAGTCCCGGGTGGCCAGCTCGCCGTCCCGGGTCATGTCCCAGGCGGAGGCCCAGCACAGGGCGCGCGGCAGCGACTCGGTGAAGTCGCCCAGGTGCTCCGTGACGACCCGCAGCGACTCCTCGTCGAGCCGGACCTTCGCGTACGAGAGGTCGTCGTCGTTGAGCAGCACGACGGCCGGGCGCCTGGTGTCGGCCGGGAACGGCACGGCGGTGCGCTCCCCGTCGACGTCCAGCTCGATCCGGTCGGTGCGGACCAGCTTCCCGGCCTCGTCGAGGTCGTAGCAGCCGATGGCGATGCGGTGCGGCCGCAGCGTCGGCTCGCCCTTCGCCCCCGCGGGCAGCGCGGGCGCCTCCTGGAGCACGGCGAACGAGGTGACGTTGCCGGCGGCGTCCGTCTCGATCTCCGGGCGCAGGATGTTGATGCCGGCCGTCTCCAGCCACGCCTTCGACCAGGTCTTCAGATCGCGGCCGGAGGTCTTCTCCAGCGCGCCCAGCAGGTCGGAGAGGCGGGTGTTGCCGAAGGCGTGCGCCTTGAAGTAGGCCTGCACGCCCTTGAAGAACTCGTCCATGCCGACGTACGCCACCAGCTGCTTCAGGACAGAGGCGCCCTTGGCGTACGTGATGCCGTCGAAGTTGACCAGGACGTCGTCCAGGTCACGGATGTCCGCCATGATCGGGTGCGTCGAGGGCAGCTGGTCCTGCCGGTACGCCCAGGTCTTCATCGAGTTGGCGAACGTGGTCCAGGAGTGCGGCCACTGAGAGCCCTCGGCGTACGACAGGCAGGCGATCGAGGTGTAGGTGGCGAACGACTCGTTCAGCCACAGGTCGTTCCACCACTCCATGGTCACGAGGTCGCCGAACCACATGTGGGCCAGCTCGTGCAGGATCGTCTCGGCCCGCGTCTCGTACGCCGCGTCCGTCACCTTGGAGCGGAACACGTACTGGTCGCGGATGGTGACCGCGCCCGCGTTCTCCATCGCGCCCGCGTTGAACTCCGGGACGAACAGCTGGTCGTACTTGGCGAAGGGGTACGCGTAGTCGAACTTTTCCTGGAACCAGTCGAAGCCCAGCCGGGTCACGTCGAAGATCGCGTCCGCGTCGAGGTACTCGGCGAGCGACGGGCGGCAGTAGATGCCGAGCGGGACGCTCTGCCCGTCCTTCTCGTAACTGCTGTGAACCGAGTGGTACGGGCCGGCGATCAGCGCGGTGATGTACGAGGAGATGCGCGGCGTCGGCTCGAAGGACCAGACGTCGTCCGTGGGCTCCGGCGTCGGGCAGTTGGAGATCACGGTCCAGCCGGACGGGGCCTTCACGGTGAACCGGAAGGTCGCCTTCAGGTCGGGCTGCTCGAAGCTCGCGAAGACGCGGCGCGCGTCCGGCACCTCGAACTGGGTGTAGAGGTACGCCTGCTGGTCGACCGGGTCGACGAACCGGTGCAGGCCCTCGCCCGTGTTCGTGTACGAGCAGTCGGCGACGACCTTCAGCTCGTTGGAGCCCGCCGCCAGATGCGCCAGGGTGATGCGCGAATCGCGGAACACGGCCGCGACGTCAAGGGGCTTGCCGTTCAGCTCGACCTCGTGGACGGCCGGGGCGACCAGGTCGATGAAGGTCTGCGCCCCCGCTTCTGCGGAGTCGAAGCGCACGGTGGTGACGGACCGGTAGGTCCCGCCCTCCTGCGCTCCGGAGAGGTCGAGATCGATCTCGTACGCGTCCACGGTCAGCAGGCGCGCCCGCTCCTGTGCCTCTTCGCGGGTCAGATTCGTGCCAGGCACGCGGTCATCTCCTTGATGTGTGATGTTTCCGGTCATCCTTCCACGTGACCCGCGCTCAATGCGATGTCCGTTTTCCGCCGGACCGTACCCGGTGGACCGGGCCACTCTCTCCGTATGACCAGTTACGAGGCACGCGCGATCGAAGAGGCCGCGCTCAAGGAACTCCGGGAGACCGACGACGCGGGACGCCCCTGCGTCCCGTACACCGCCACGGACGCGGGCAGCCCGCTACGGTGCTGCCTGCGCGGCAACGAGACGGGGGAGCGGATCGCCCTCGTCTCCTACGCCCCGCTGCGCCGCTGGGCGGCCGCGGCCTGGGCGAGGCCCGGGGCGTACGACGAGCAGGGCCCCGTCTTCATCCACGCCGAGGAGTGCGGCGGCCCGGCGCCCGGCCGCACCGGCTATCCGTTCTCGCGGGCGGAGGCGCTGCGGACGGTGCGGCGCTACGACGGGGACGGGCGCATCGTGGGCGGCCGGCTGCTGGAGATCCCGGCGCGGGAGGAGGAGGGCTTCGACGAGGCCTTCGCGGAGGCGTTCGCGGACCCTGCGGTGGTGCTGGTGCACGTCAGGGCGGTGGAGTACGGCTGCTGGCACTTCGAGGTGAGGCGCCCCTGATTGCCCCCGGGGCGCGGAAATTCAAGCCCGTCCGGCGATTGAGGACAAGGGGTCCCGGGGCCTGCCCCGGGACCCCTTGTCCTCAATCGCCGGACGGGCTTGGTGCGGTCAGCCAGCGAGCTCCGCCGCCACCAGCTCCGCGATCTGGACCGCGTTCAGCGCCGCGCCCTTGCGCAGGTTGTCGTTGGAGACGAAGAGTGCGAGACCGTGCTCCACGGTCTCGTCGGCCCGGATGCGCCCGACGAACGACGCGTCCTGCCCGGCGGCCTGCAGCGGCGTGGGGATCTCCGAGATCTCGACGCCCGGGGCGGCCGCGAGCAGCTCGTACGCGCGCTCCACGCCGATCGGCCGCGCGAACCGGGCGTTGACCTGGAGCGAGTGGCCGGAGAAGACCGGCACCCGGACACAGGTGCCGGACACCTTGAGCTCGGGGATCTCCAGGATCTTGCGGGACTCGTTGCGGAGCTTCTGCTCCTCGTCCGTCTCGAAGGAGCCGTCGTCGACGATCGCGCCGGCCAGCGGCAGCACGTTGAAGGCGATCGGACGCTTGTAGATGTCCGGCTCGGGGAAGTCGACGGCGCCGCCGTCGTGGGTGAGCTTGTCGGCCTCCGCGACGACCTTGGAGACCTGGCCGTGCAGCTCGGCCACGCCGGCCAGACCGGAGCCGGAGACCGCCTGGTAGGTGGCGACGGTCAGCGCCTCAAGGCCGGCCTCGTCGTGCAGCGGGCGCAGCACCGGCATGGCGGCCATCGTGGTGCAGTTCGGGTTGGCGATGATGCCCTTGGGGCGGTCCGCGATCGCGTGCGGGTTGACCTCGGAGACGACCAGCGGGACCTGCGGGTCCTTGCGCCAGGCGGAGGAGTTGTCGATCACTACGGCGCCTTGGGCGGCCACCTTCTCGGCGAGCGCCTTCGACGTCGCGCCGCCGGCCGAGAACAGCACGATGTCCAGGCCGGTGTAGTCGGCGGTGGAGGCGTCCTCGACGGTGATGCTCCGGCCCTCCCACTCGATCGTGGAGCCCGCGGAGCGCGCGGAGGCGAACAGCCGCAGCTCGTCGGCCGGGAACTTCCGCTCGGCCAGGATCCTGCGCATGACTGTGCCGACCTGACCGGTGGCGCCGACGATTCCGACCTTCACAGGAACTCCTTCACGCGTACGAGCGGCACGGTTGCCGCTCCATCATGCGTATGTCCATGGCTTCCTTGTCCAATCCATTGTCCGGTTGGCGGACGGGGAGCGGACAGGCGCGCACAGCGCGGTGGGGCGGGCGCCCGTTGAGCGCCCGCCCCACTGTCGTACGGATCACATGTTCAGCCCGATGCCGTTACGGCGTGACCTTCTCGATCACGACGCTGCCGGTGCCCGCCGCGGTGCCCCGGGCGTTCACCAGCTGGACCTCACCGAAGAACTGCCGGCCCTCGGGGGCCGCTCCGGCGACCGCGACCTCGGCGCTGACCTGCGCCGACGCGCCGGCGGCCAGGTTGACCGCCTTCGACTCGTCGACGGAGAGGGTGCCGAGCGACGGCGAGTAGTACACGTCGCGGTAGTCGTACTCGGTGGTGCCGGCCGGGACGTCGTAGCCGTCGACGACGACCGTGTACGTGCCGGCGGCCGGCTTCACCAGGCTGACCGACTCCTCGGAGCCGGCCGTGGTGGAGGCGCCCACCTGGGCGGAGCCCCGGTAGACGTACAGGTCGAGGTCGGCGTTGGCGTCCGCGGTGTTCCCGATGGCGATGTCGAGCTTCTCGACACCTTCACCGATGGTGACCGTGGTGGTCTTCTCGTCGCCCGTGGAGATCGACGGGCGGTCGACTGCGGCCGAGCCCAGCGAGCCGCCCTTGAGCTTGCCCTCCAGGGCGCCCGCGTTGTTGGTGACCGTCCAGTCCACCGTGGCCGGGGTGCCGATCTTCGCCTCGGGGATGGTCTGCACCGCCGGGTCGAAGGAGGCGCCGAGCAGCGAGACATCCAGCTTGTACGGGTTGTCCAGCAGCGGCGACGTACGACGGGCCTCGACCTCGATCTCCCAGACGCCGGCCTGCGGGTCCGGGTACGAGCGCACGTCGGGGCGGCAGGTGTTGGCCGGGTTCTCGTAGTTCGGGTAGCAGAACGGCGTCCCGCTGTCCTCCACCGCGACCCCGTACGGGTGGATGGAGATGAAGCGGGTCTGGCTGCCCGAGCGCAGGGCGCTCATCGCGACCTCAAGGGTCTTGGCGCCCTCCGGCACGGTCACGAAGTACGACGTGGTGCCGTTGCGCTGCACCGAGCCGGACGCCTTGTACGCGTAGCCCGGCTTCGTCAGCTTCTTGGAGACGACGACGGTGGCCAGGATCTGCTGGTCGACGCCGGAGGTCTTCGCGTCGTCGACCTGGAGGATCGCGCTGTGCACGCCCGCGCTGCCCGGCTTCGCCTGGACCTTGACCGTCACCGGCTTGCCGAGCGGCAGCGAGACCTTCTTGGAGCCGAGCAGCGAGAAGGTGCCGTCGTTGTACTTCCAGGACAGCTTGTGCTCGACCTTCTTGTCCGGGCCCGTGGTGCGGGTGACCGTGACGTCGTACGACTTCTTCTGACCGGCCTTGAGGCCGCCCTCGCGGTCGTACAGACCGGTGCCGAAGCCCGGGTCCTTCAGCGCGAAGTCGATCGCGGTGTCGACCGGGGCCCTGACGGTGTACTCGTGCGCCGGGGCACCCTGCTTCTTGATCTGCTTCCAGGCGTCGATGATGTCGATCAGACCGGCACCCTGGGCGTGCGCGGGCACTCCCTTGATCTGGGTGGCGGTGCTGGTCAGCGCGGTGCGCAGATCGGCCGGAGGCAGCTCGATGTGCTTCTGCTTCGCGGCGGACAGCAGCAGCGCGGTGGCGCCGGCGGCCTGCGGCGAGGCCATCGAGGTGCCCTGGAGCATCGAGTAACCGGCCGGGAGGGAGTAGCCCGCCTCGGCGACCGGGGAGCCGGGCAGCCAGGTCTGCGTCGAGTTGATCGACGCACCGGGCGCCGTCAGCGTCGGCGTGAAGCCGCCGTCCTCACGCGGACCGCGCGAGGAGAAGGGCAGCATGTCGTACTTCTTGGTGACGGCCGAGCCGTAGTTCGCGGCCCAGGTCTCCTTGGAGATGGACGCGCCGACCGAGATGACGTGGTCGGCCAGGCCCGGGTCACCGATGGTGTTGACGCCCGGACCGTCGTTGCCGGCCGAGATGACCAGCTGGACGCCGTAGATGTCGACGAGCCGCTTGTACAGCTCGGAGCGGGCGTTGTTGCCGTCGTTCAGCGGCGGCAGGCCGCCGATCGACATGTTGACGACATCGACACCGCGGTTCACGACGAGGTCGATCATGCCCTCGGTGAGCGCGATGTTGGTGCAGCCGCCGTCCCAGGTGCAGGCGCGCGAGGAGACGATCTTCGCGCCGGGCGCGGCACCGTTCATCTTGCCGCCGAACAGGCCGTTCGCGGCGGTGATGCCCGCGACGTGCGTGCCGTGCTCGGACTCGATGACCCCGATGGAGACGTAGTCGGAGGTGTCCCCGGCGGCGTTGTAGACGACGCCCTT
Organism: Streptomyces sp. NPDC104307; assembly: GCF_055584045.1. NCBI lineage: Bacteria > Bacillati > Actinomycetota > Actinomycetes > Kitasatosporales > Streptomycetaceae > Streptomyces > Streptomyces sp. NPDC104307. The sequence continues at coordinate 296,195 of NZ_JBVJMU010000002.1, read as the reverse complement.
GCGGTTCTCCACGACGAACGGGATGCGCTCGACGACGTCGGTGCGCGGGTTGTCCTTGCCGAAGTAGGAGACCTGGTGCTTCTCCTTGTACGGCTTCATGACGGTGTCGTCGCGGAAGTCCGCGTTGTTGTTCAGGTCCACCCGGGTGGTGCCGGTGACCGGGTCGTACAGCACGGCCCACACATCGGTGGTGTCGCCGTCGCGGTTCAGGTCGCCCGCCATGTCGCCGCCCTTGGTGGCGGCCTCCGCGAACAGGCTGATCCGGTACTTGCCCTTGGGCGCGGAGTAGGTGCGGCCCTTGTAGGTGAAGGTCGGGCCGGACACGGCGTCCGTCATCCGCAGCCAGGTGCCGTCGCCGTCACTGACCGGGTCGGTGGCCGTCACCCAGTCGGTGATCTTGCGCTCGCCGGTGCTGGTCTTCTGGAGCGCGGGGTGACCGAGGTCGACGCCCGCGTCCAGCACACCGATGGTGATGCCCCGGCCGTCGGCCTTCGGGTTCTGCTTGACGAAGTCGACCGCACCCGTCTCGAACGACGGGTTGTACGGGTTCTTCGCCGGGGTCTTCTTGTTCGGCGCCGCGTAGCTGCCCGTCGACTTCGCCTTGGCCTTGCTGCCGGTCGCCCGGTCGGCCGTGGGGGTCGGGTCGTCCAGCATGATCTCCTGCTTGAGATCGATGCCGTGGACGGAGGTCAGCTTCGAGGCCGCCTTGATGGTGGCCTCCGCGCTCGCGGTCGGCACGGTCGCCCGTACGTAGCCGAGCTTGTCGTACGCACGCCCCAGCACGGAGCCCTTGACGGCGCCCAGCTGCTTGCTGACCTGCTCGGTCGCACCGGGTGCGGTGGCGACCATCATCGTGATGTTCTTCTCGCCCTTGGCCCGCGCCTTGGCGAGCACATCGGCGTCGGCCGTGCCGAGCTTGTCCGCAGAGGCGTCGCCGGTGGCGGCCTTGACGGGAGCGGTGGCCGGGTCGTCGGCGGCGAAGACGGGGGCGACGCCGGTGGCGGCCAGTGCGGCCACCAGACCGGCGGCGGCCGCGACTCGGGCCACGCGTCTCGCGCCGGGTATGTAACCGGGGGATTCGGAGGTCATCAGCATCCCTGTATGTGAAAGAGAGAGTCCGGAAATCGGTACCGGATGACCGCTCACCCTTTCGTAAATGACAGGGGTTTGTGGAGACTTGGGGTGGGCGAGTTGTGTACATGGCGGAATCCCGCCACTGGTACCGAAGTGCCAGGTGGGACGAAAAGGTGGATACGTGGCGCCCGGGAGGCCGCGGGGCGGCTCACCGGGGCAGGATCACCACATACGCGGCCGGCTCCCGCGCGGCCGCCGCCATCAGCGCCGTCCGCACCACGACCGCCTGCTGCTCCGGCGCCTCGCGCAGCTTCCGGGGGGAGAGGTGGACGACGGTGACCCCCAGTCGCTCCAGGTGCTCGCGCCGGTCGGCGTACGCGGACCACTCCGCCTCGTGCTCCTCCTGCCGGCGGTCGTCGTCGAGCCGGCCGTACCGAGGGGCTCTGGTGTCCAGTTCGAGGGCGACCGCCTCCTCGGGCCAGTAGGCGTCGACCCCGCCCAGGTGCGGGCCGCCGGGCAGCCGCAGGTCCACGTTCCACAGGGGCTCCGGCAGCTCGTACCCCCGCACCAGGCCGTACAGCCGGTCCTCCGCCAGCGCCCGGCCCTCCGCGAGCAGCGAGTCCACCGCGTTCACCACCTGGGGGCGGTCCAGCACCTTGGCCCGGTTCAGCTCGCCCACGACGACGGCCGGTTCGCAGTGACCGTCGCGGACCGCCTCTGTGAGCAGCCGGCGCACCGCGAAGGCGTCGCCGATCCCGGCGACGGCGTCGGCCAGCGCGCGGGCCACCGGCGCCACCGGCAGCCCCTCCAGCACCTCGGGCTCCGGCAGTTCCGGCGTCCGCACGAGATGCGCGTACCGCACGGAGCGCAGCCGGCGGGCCCGGGGCACCAGCACGTCGATCCGGTCCAGCGAGACGGCGGGCGGCGCGGCGGCGAACCCGTGCAGCGACAGCGCGGCGAGCCCGGTGACCATCGCCTCGCCGTACGCGGGATCGGTGCCACCGGTCCGCGCCGGCGCGGACCGCCGGCCGGAGACCGGCGGGCGTCCCGCGTACAGCAGGGCGGACCGCAGCCGCTCCCGGCCGCTGAGCGGCCCCGGGTGCAGCACATAGACACCGGGCAGCGGCTGCTGCCACGGACCGCCGGTCCGGCACTGTCCGGTGGCCTGTGCGGCGGAGATGCCCCGTGCCTTCAACTGGGCTGCGGACAGCACGTGTTGCCGTACATCGGAGGTGATGCGGAGGTGGCAGGGAGAGGACGGGGTGTTCTGGGTCATGCTCCGGGGTATCCCGCGCGCCGCCGGGGCCGTAACCCCTGTTACAGGTCCGTCGACATTCCAGGACAACGCCGTCCTAAAGTACGGACGTTCGACAACCGAAAAGGCCCGTACCGCCAGGGATTGCGGCCCCTCCAGGGGGAGTGCGCCACCACCACCGAGCGCCCGGCGCGCACGCCGCGCCCAACCCACGGCCGACGGATTATGAGTCCGCTGCTCTCAACTGGCCCGCACCCGGCGAACCCCAGCCCGTCCGGCGTTTGAGGACGGAACCCTCGCCGAGGTGCCGGGCACCACGGCAAGGGCCTCACGCCGGACGGACCGGACAGGCCGCTACCGGCTCAGACCGCTCCGCCGTCACACGCCTGCGCGCGCAGCCCCCGGTCGAGGTCGTCGCGGGCCTCCAGCACCAGCCGCCGCAGCGCGGGCGCCGCGTCCGGGTGCGCGGAGAGCCAGGCGTCCGCCGCCGCAAGGGTGGAGGCGTCGCCCTGGAGCGCCGGGAACAGGCCCTTCACCACGGCCATCCCGATCTGGATCGACCGCTCGGCCCACACCCGCTCGATGACCTCGAAGTACTTGGCCGCGTACGGCGCCAGCAGCTCCCGCTGCGACGACTGCGCGAAGCCCAGGATCGTGGCCTCCACCAGCGCGTTGGACAGCGCGTCCGACTCCACGACGCCCGCCCAGGCCTGCGCCTTGACGGCGGCCGAAGGGCGCGAGGCCAGGCAGCGCACCTGGTGGCGCTTGCCGGACGCGGTGTCGTCGCGGGCCAGCTCGGCGCCGATCACCGACTCGTCGGCCAGTCCGTGCGAGGCCAGCGGGGACAGGAACGCCCACCGCAGCTCCTGGTCGACATCGAGTCCGTCGATCCGGGCCGTGCCGTCGAGCAGCCCAGAGAGCAGCTGGAAGTCCGGCTTCGAGGCGGCGACCGCCGCGAAGAACCGGGCCCAGGCCAGCTGGTGCTCGCTGCCCGGCGCCGCGAGCCGCAGCTCGCGCAGCGCGCCCTCGGACAGCGCCCGGCCGCCCTCCTCGCGCCAGTCGGGCGCCGCGTAGTGCACCAGCGCGGTCCGGGTCCAGGCGTGCAGCATCTGCAGCACACCGATGTCCGTCTCCCGGCCGGAGAAGTCCAGCACCAGCGAGACGAAGTCGCGGGCCGGCATCAGCCCGTCCCGGGTCATGTTCCACAGCGCGGACCAGCACAGCGCCCGCGCGAGCGGGTCCGTGATGTCACCGAGGTGCGAGCGCAGCGTGGTCAGCGACACCTCGTCGAAGCGGACCTTGCAGTACGTCAGGTCGTCGTCGTTGACCAGGATCAGCTCGGGCCGCTCGGCCCCGGCCAGCTCCTCGATCACCGTGCGCGGCCCCGCCACGTCCGCCTCGGCCCGTGCGTAACGCACCAGGCCGCCCTCGGTGTCGCGCCGGTACAGGCCGACCGCGACCCGGTGCGGGCGCAGTTCCGGGTGCGATTCGGCCGCCTCCTGGAGGACCGCCAGTTCGGTGATCCGGTCCGAGGCGTCGTACGTCACCAGCGGGGTCAGCGAGTTGACGCCCGCCGTCTGGAGCCAGGCGCGCGACCAGCCGGTCATGTCCCGCCCGGACGTCTCGGCCAGCACGGAGAGCAGGTCGCCCAGCTGGGTGTTGCCGTACGCGTGCTTCTTGAAGTAGCGCCGGGCGCCCTCCAGGAACGCGTCCCGTCCCACGTACGCCACCAGCTGCTTGAGCACGGAGGCGCCCTTGGCGTAGGTGATGCCGTCGAAGTTGAGCTTGGCGTCCTCCAGGTCACGGATGTCGGCCGTGATCGGGTGGGTGGACGGCAGCTGGTCGGCGCGGTAGGCCCAGGACTTGCGGTTGTTGGCGAAGGTGATCCAGCCGTCCTCGAACCGGGTCGACTCCACCATCGCGAACACGCCCATGAAGTCCGCGAACGACTCCTTGAGCCACAGGTCGTCCCACCACTGCATGGTGACGAGGTCACCGAACCACATGTGCGCCATCTCGTGCAGGATGACGTTGGCCCGGCCCTCGTACGCCGCCTTCGTCACCTTCCCCCGGAAGATGTACTCCTCGCGGAACGTGACACAGCCCGGGTTCTCCATCGCGCCGAGGTTGTACTCGGGCACGAACGCCTGGTCGTACTTCCCGAACGGGTACGGGTAGTCGAAGTTGTCGTGGAAGAAGTCCAGGCCCTGCTTGGTGATCAGGAAGACGTCGTCGGCGTCGAAGTGCTTGGCCAGTCCCTTGCGGCACAGCGCGCCGAGCGGGATCTCCAGCTTCGTCCCGTTCTCGAACGTCCGGCTGTAGGAGTCGGTCACGTAGTGGTACGGACCGGCCACGACCGCCGTGATGTACGTGGAGATGGGCTTCGTCTCGGCGAACCGCCACACCCCGCCGTCCCGGGACTCCTCGGCGCCGTTGCTCCACACCGTCCACGCCTCGGGCGCCGTCACCCGGAAGCGGTAGGGGGCCTTCAGATCGGGCTGCTCGAAGTTGGCGAAGACGCGCCGCGCGTCCGCCGGCTCGTACTGCGTGTACAGGTAGACCTCGCCGTCCTCCGGGTCGACGAAGCGGTGCATGCCCTCACCGGTGCGGCTGTACGCGCACCGCGCGTCCACCACCAGGACGTGCTCGCCCTCCGCCAGATCCGCCAGCGCCACCCGCGTCCCGTCGAAGACGGCCGCCGGGTCCAGTGCCGTGCCGTCCAGCGTCACCGAGGTCACGGACGGCGCGATCAGGTCCGCGAAGGTCGACGCACCGCCGCGCGCCGCGCGGAACCGGATCGTGGTCAGCGAGCGGAACGTCCGCGGACCGGACTCCGGGCCGCCGTCCCCGTCGGGCTCACCGAGGGCGGACCGGACGTCGAGCTCGACGTCGTAACCGTCGACGGTCAGCAGCTCGGCCCGCTCGCGGGCCTCGTCGCGGGACAGGTTTTCACCGGGCACGGGCACACTCCTTTGTGTCACGTTCGAATACTTTGATCCTCCCATGCCGCTTCCCGGCCGGGCATGCGGGAATGGCCGGAGCGTCCCTCGGTGTTCTCGCGCACAGATGGAGATCGGTCCGCCTGAGGAGAGACATGTCTGAGAACAGCACGGCAACCCGCAAGATCCCCGCCGATTTCTGGTTCGACCCGCTCTGCCCCTGGGCCTGGATGACCTCCCGCTGGATGCTTGAGGTGGAGAAGGTCCGCGACGTCGAGGTCCGCTGGCACGTGATGAGCCTGGCCGTACTCAACGAGCCCCGGCTGGACGAGCTGCCCGAGGAGTACCGCGACCTCCTGGAGAACAAGGCCTGGGGCCCCGTCCGGGTGGTGATCGCCGCCCAGCAGAAGCACGGCGACGACATCGTCGGCCCGCTCTACACGGCGCTGGGCACCCGCTTCCACAACCAGGGCGAGGGCCCGACCCGCGAGGCGATCGTGGGCGCGCTGGAGGACGTCGGCCTGCCCGTCGAGCTCGCGGAGTACGCCGACTCGGACGCCTACGACACCGAGCTGCGCGCCTCACACCAGGAGGGCATCGACAAGGTCGGCCAGGACGTCGGCACCCCCGTCATCGCCGTGCCCGGCGCGGACGGCGAGCAGGTCGCATTCTTCGGCCCGGTCGTCACCCCGGCCCCCAAGGGCGAGGACGCGGCGAAGCTGTGGGACGGCACGCTGCTCGTCGCGTCGATCCCCGGCTTCTACGAGATCAAGCGGACCCGGACCGCCGGGCCCGACTTCTCCTGACCGCGAGGGTGCGGGCCCCGTGCGCCGCGGGGCCCGCACCCGGCCCACCGAGCGAGACGGAGATCCGGATGAAGGTACGGCCCGCACGCCCCTCAGAGGCCGCCGAACTGACCGAACTCGCCCTGCGCTCCAAGGCGTACTGGGGATACGACGAGGAGTTCCTCGCCGCCTGCCGCGCCGAACTCACCATGGAACCCGACGGCATCGGCCCCCGCCGGACCTCGGTCGCGGAGGAGGACGGCCGGGTCCTCGGCTTCACCACCCTGGAAGGAGCGCCGCCCACCGGAGTGCTCGGCATGATGTTCGCCGAGCCGGACGCGGTCGGGCGCGGAGTGGGCCGGCTGCTCTTCGGGCACGTCGTCACCGAGGCCCGCAGGCTCGGGTTCGCCCGCTTCACGATCGACGCGGATCCGAACGCCGAGCCGTTCTACCGGGCGATGGGCGCGGTGCGCGTCGGCGCGACGCCCTCCGGATCGATCCCGGGCCGCGAGCTGCCGCTGCTGGAGTTCACACTCGCGTCACGCTGACCTCCTGCCGCGGAATCGAACTCTCGTTCAGGTTGGGCGGCAGCCCGTCGAAGGACAGCTGCGGCCGCCGTCGCGCTCCTCGTCCACGTCGAAGTCACCCAGGTGCACGGGCGGGCCGCTTCCCCCGGTGAGCACCGGGGGAAGCAGTCCGCCCATCCCCGTCGGATGGACGGTCTCCGAGGTGGTGCGCAGCTCGTCCACGGTCCACCAGTGATGGCCGTACGAGCCCTCGTCGGTCGCCACCCGCATCCCCGACACCTCGGCGGCCGTGACCCGGACCGGGCGGTACTCCTCGTACTGGTCGAAGTGCCGGCCGTCCACCCCGAACCGGATCTGCCGGGTCCAGACGACCGGGCCCAGCCGGGCGGCGGCCAGCTCCAGCGCGGTCTCCTCGCGGACCTCGCGCAGCGCCGCCGCCAGGTAGTCCTCACCGGCCTCCACCCCGCCGCCGACCGTGAACCACCAACGCGCCCCCACCCGGCGTGGATCGCGGCCGCACAGCAACAGCAGCCGGTCGCGCTCATCCGTCAGCAGGAGCCGGGACGTGTACCGCTTCCGTATCGCCATGGGCCAGGACCCTACCCAGGACCTCCGGGACTCCTCTGAGCCCGGCGCGGCTCAGGCGTAGAAGTCCCGCTGCCACCGGTGCTCGGCCAGCACGGCGAGCTGGGCCTCGGTGAGGGAACGCCCGTCGCTCAGCGCGGTGTTGCGCTCCACGTTGCGCACGCTGCGCATCCCGGGGATGACGGTGGAGACCGCGGGCGAACTCAGTACGAACCGCAGCGCGTGCTCCGCGACGGCGTCCGGCCCGATGCCCAGGTCCGCGACGATCGCCGCCACCCGGTGCTCGACCTGGGCCGGGCGGTCGTCCCGGAAGTAGCGGTTGCGCCAGTCGCCCTCGGGGAACGTCGTGCCCGCGGTGATCCGGCCGGTCAGCCCGCCCTCGTCCAGGGCGACCCGGACGATGACCCCGACACCGTGCTCCTGGCAGGCGGGCAGCAGTTCGTCGGCCGGTGACTGGTCGAACACGTTGTAGATGACCTGCACGCTGTCCACCGCACCGCTGCGGACCAGCGCGAGCGCGCTCTCGGGCCGGTGGTCGTTGACGGAGACCCCGAACAGCCGGATCTTCCCCTCGCGCTTCAGCTCGGTGACCGTCTCCAGCCAGTCGCCGCGCCCCACCCACTCGTCGTGCCAGACGTGGAACTGGAGCAGGTCGAAGTGGTCGAGCCCAGAGGCGCGCAGGCTCGTCTCCAGGGTCGCGCGGATGTGCTTGCCCGAGAACGCCCGCGCCGGGTCCGTGCCGTCGGCCGGGGGCCACACCCCGTTCTCCGGCGGCACCTTGGTCGCGACCAGTACCTCGTCCCCGGACCGCTCCCGCACCATCTGTCCGACGATGCGCTCGCTCTCGCCGTAGCCGCGCGCCGTGTCGATGAAGTTCACGCCGAGGTCGACGGCCCGGTGGAGTGCGCGGAGGGATTCGTTCTCCGTCGCGCCCACCCAGCTGGACTCACCGATGCCCCAGGCGCCGTAGCCGATCTCGGATATCCGCGTTCCACTGCGTCCCAGTTCGCGGTAGCGCACCGTCATCCTCCACGTCATAGTCCAGGACCGGTGCCGGGCCGTGGCTCCGTACCGGCAAATGACGCCGACGATAGGCGACCCGCGCGGCCGGGTCAGCTGGTTTTCGGTGCGCCGGGCGGGGGAGCGGGGCCCGGGACTTCGCGGACACGGCCTACGGGGTGACCAGGCTGTGGACGGTGACCGGGTCGCCCACGCTCACCACGCCCTCGCAGACCACCGCGTTCTTCACACCGAAGCTGACCCGGTTCCCGTACTGCGCCTCGCGCCGGTACGTCGCCAGGGTCCGGACCGGTTCGGGCCCCTTGCGCACGCCGGTGAGCTGGTCGACGAGCGGGACGCTGCAGCGCGTCGCCCGTACCGAGTGGGCGAGTTCGACGGAGCCCAGGGTCATCCGGCGCACCCGGTCCTCGAAGTGCGGTTCGTCCTTGCCGGTCAGGACGATGTTGGGGCGGAACCGGTCCATCGGCACGGCGTCGGCGTCGCCCCGTGCGGCGATCCGGGCGTTCAGGTCGTCCAGCGAGGCGGTCGAGGTGACCAGCACCGCGTGCGCGTCCGCGAAGTTGAGCTTGCCGGGGGTTTCGCCCCAGCCGTCCCGGTCGAAGCCGGGGACCGCCCGCACCAGGCGCGACTTGGCTCCCAGCACCTCGGAGAACCATTCCGCGACCGTGTCGCCCTGGTCGACGGCCGCGCCGAGGGGGCGGTCGAACATGCTGACGTCGCGGCGCGGGCCGTCCACGTCGACCTCCAGCAGCAGGGGCTCGACGCCTTCCGCGGAGAGCGCGAGCACCGCCCCGGACCGCAGGACGGTGACCTTGATCGCGGCCATCGCCGGGTGCGTGCGCTGGCTGCGGAACGCGCCCTCTTCCGCGTCCACCACCATGAAGGTCCGGTCGTGTGCCAGGCCCGTCCCGACGACCCGCACGGAGTCGGTGGCGGTCCCCGCGCAGCCCTTGACCGGGTAGTGCACCAGCTCTCGCACGGTGATCGTCATGACGTCCTCTCCAGGGAAACGCTGAGGCCACCATCATCCCATTCACCCGGCATGATGTAAGTTCCTTTTGGGAACTTGAGTGGTGCCGAGAGAGGAACACGTCATGACGCAGGCGCGGTGGGCAGAGGTCGACGACTACTTCAACGCTCTGCTGCTGGGTCCGGACGAGGCGCTGGACGCGGCCGTCGAGGCCAGCGAGAAGGCCGGGCTGCCGGCGATCCAGGTCGCGGCCAACCAGGGCAAGCTGCTGAACCTGCTGGCCCGGCTCCAGGGGGCGCGCACGGTGCTGGAGATCGGCACCCTGGGCGGGTACAGCACTATCTGGCTGGCGCGTGCGCTTCCCGAGGGCGGCAGTGTCGTCACGCTCGAAGCCGATCCGGAGTGCGCAGAGGTGGCGCGCCGGAACATCGAGCGCGCCGGCCTGGCGGAGGTCGTGGAGGTCCGGGTGGGCCCGGCCCTCGACACGCTGCCGCTCCTCGCGGACCAGGGGTACGGGCCGTTCGACGTCGTGTTCATCGACGCCGACAAGCCGAGCAACCCCGACTACCTGGCCTGGTCGCTGAAGCTGACCCGGCCGGGCAGCCTGATCGTCGCCGACAACGTGGTGCGCGACGGAGAGGTGGCCGACGCCGGGAGCGAGGACCCGAAGGTGCTGGGCGTGCGCCGGTTCACCGAACTCGTCGCGGCCGAGCCGACCCTGACCGCGACCGCGCTCCAGACCGTCGGCACCAAGGGGTACGACGGGCTGCTGATGGCCCTGGTCACCGAGTAGCCGCCGCCCGCGCCACGGACATGGAAGGGCCCCCGCGAGTCATGTCCTCGCGGGGGCCCTTCGTTCATCCGCCTGCCGGGTGAAGGTTGAGAAGACGATCACGAGGCAGGACGTTCGGGGTGTGCTCCGGTCCCCGTCAGGGGGCGAGCAGCAGTACGTCCGCGCGCTCCTTGGCGGCCGCGTACCGCTTCGCCACGTCCTGCCAGTTGACGACGCGCCACATCGCCTCGATGAAGTCGACCTTCTGGTTCTTGTACTGCAGGTAGAAGGCGTGCTCCCAGGCGTCGAAGACGAGGACCGGGACCGAGCCCTGGCCCACGTTGCCCTGGTGGTCGTAGACCTGCTCGACGATCAGCTTGCCGCTGACCGGCTCGTACGCGAGGACGCCCCAGCCGGAGCCCTGCGTGGTGGCCGCGGCCTTCGTCAGCTGGGACTTGAAGCCCGCGAAGGAGCCGAAGGACTCGGTGATCGCGTCCGCGAGGCCGCCGACACCGTCCGCCGCGAGGGGCTCGCCGCCGCCGTCGCCGGTCATGTTGTGCCAGTAGATCGAGTGCAGGATGTGGCCGGAGAGGTGGAACGCGAGGTTCTTCTGGAGCCCGTTGATCGCTCCCCAGGCCTCCTTGTCGCGCGCCTCCTCCAGCTGCTCCAGGGTGTCGTTCGCGCCCTTCACGTACGCGGCGTGGTGCTTGTCGTGGTGGAGCTCGACGATCTGCGGATTGATGACCGGTTCGAGCGCCGCGTAGTCGTACGGGAGTTCCGGGAGCGTGTACGTGGCCATGGTGCGAATCCTCCAGCTGCTGTCCTGTTGTTATTGCAACCTATATGCAAGAGCAGGCTAACAGCAGGAGTGGCTGAGGGGTGATCAGCCCTTCGGACCAGGTCTCGGGTCCGAGGGCGTGTCCGCAAAGTCCCGCCGCACGCCCGGAGGGGAGTCAGGGGCCGGGTGTGGGGGAGTGGCGTGGGCGGGGCCGCTCGGCCGACGTCGGGATACGGCGCCGCATCTTTCGTCCTAATATTCTCCGGTAGGTGGTTTTTGTGCACCCCGTGTTCCGTGACCGACCGACGGAGGGCCGAGTCCTTGACCAGCGAACTGGGCAGGCTGGAGGCGCTGCGACTGGCCGGGCTGACGGCGGCGGCCGACCCCGGTATGGACAGGTTCGCGGGGCTGGTCGCCCGGTTCCTGCGCGTACCGGTCGCGCTCGTGTCGCTGCTGGAGGCCGATCGGCAGGTCTTCCCTGGCATGGTCGGTCTCGATGAGCCCTGGGCGGCGCGGCGGCAGACCCCGCTGACCCACTCCTTCTGTCAGCACGTCGTCGCCAGCGGCGAACCCCTGATCCTCGCCGACTCACGGCAGTACCCGCTCACCTGTACCAGCCTGGCCATCCCCGACCTCCAGGTGATCGCCTACGCGGGGATGCCGCTGACCGACGCCGACGGCCAGGTCCTGGGGTCGCTGTGCGCCATCGACCACCGGTCCCGCGAATGGACGGAGGCCGAGCTCCGCGACCTCGACGACCTCACCGCCGCCTGCTCCGTGGAGTTGCGGCTGCGCATCGCCGGCCAGCAGATCCAGCGCGATCGCGACCTCGCCGACCTGCTGCTGCGCGCCTCGGTCGAACTGGCCCACGCGCACGACCTGACCGACATCCTGCGCCGGCTGCGCGGGCTGTTCGAGGGCCCGGCCCAGCCGCCGTTCGTGGGGCTGCTTCTCGCCGACGGCCGGGGGCTGCGACGGGTGGTCGACCCGGAGTGCGTACAGCCCGTGGAGAGCACGCTCGAACGCTTCGAGGGAGGCCGCGGATTTCCCAGCCTGCGGGCGATGGCGGAGCAGCGGACCATCTTCGTCCCCGACCGGGCGGCCCTGGTCGCCGACTACACTCCCGAGGCCGTCGCCGGGTACGACTCGATGTCGCTCCAGTCCACGCTGTGCGTGCCGCTGGCCGACGCGCGGGGGGTACTGCTGTGGTGCTGGGCCGATCCCCACGTCCTCGGCGTGACCGAGCGCGCGGTCCTCACCGCGGTCGCCGGGTACGCCGGGCAGGCGGTGGAGCGCACCCTGTTCGTCGAGAACCGGCTCAGCGCCGCCGAGCAGCTCCAGGCCGCCATGCTCACCGAGCTGCCCGCCGTGCCGGGACTGGAGATCGCCGCCCTGTATCTGCCCGCCGCCGACCAGGACATGGTGGGCGGCGACTGGTACGACGCCTACCGGCTGCCACCCGGCCCGGACGGCGGACCGGGTGGACTGATGCTGTCGATCGGAGACGTCATCGGGCACGACATGGCCGCCGCCGCGGTGATGGGCCAGGTCCGCAGCATGCTTCGCCAGGCCACCCTCGGACACCCCGGCCACTCGCCCGCCGCCGCGCTGGCGGCTGTCGACCACACCTTCGCCGTGCTGCCGCTGGGGCCCGGCGGCACCGCCGTGCACGCCCGACTGGACCCGGGAGCCGGCCACTGGCGGCTGACCTGGTCCAACGCCGGCCACCCGCCGCCGCTGCTGCGCCTGCCCGACGGCCACGTGGAGACCCTGCGGGAACACGATCTGCTCCTGCTCGGCTCCCTCAGCGGGCAGGGCCGCCACGACCACGCGTACGAGCTGCCCCCGGGCAGTGTGCTCGTCCTGTACACCGACGGCCTGGTGGAACGCCGGGACAGCGACATCGACGCACGGGTCGAGCAGGCGGCGGCCACCGTGTCCCGGCACGGGGACCGCCGCCTGTCCCTGCTGCTTGAGACGTTGTCCCGGGAGGCCCAGGACACCCCCCATCGCGACGACGTGGCGGTCCTGGCCGTTCGCATCACCGACTGACCCCGCCGGCCCGGCGCGGCGGGTGCCGAAGGGCCTCTCAGCCGGCCGTGCCCACCGACCGCCGCTGGCGTACGACCCCGATGACGATCAGGACCGCCGTCAGCGCGCCCGTCGCCAGCAGCTGGTCGCGGGTGTCGGGCTGGCGGAGCATCAGCACGAAGATGCCGGCCATGGCGAGCAGGGCCGCGACCGTGAGGCCCGGGAACAGCCACATCCGGACCACCAGCTTCTGCGGCTCCTCGCGCTCCAGCCGGGTGCGCAGGATCAGCTGGGAGACGGCGATGAAGATCCAGACGACCAGGATCACCGCCCCGGTCATGTTGAGCAGCCAGGGGAAGACGTCGTCGGGCCGCCAGTAGCTCAGCAGCACGCACAGGAAACCGAACACGGAGGAGACCAGCACCGCGCCGCGCGGCACACCGGACGAGATCCGGCCGAGCCGCTTCGGCCCCTGCCCCCGGGCCACCAGCGAGCAGGCCATGCGCGAGGCGCCGTAGATGTTGGCGTTCATCGCGGAGAGCAGCGCCACCAGGATGACCACGTTCATGATCTCCGCGGCGCCGCTGATGCCGAGGTGGTCCAGAGCCGCGTAGAAGGGCCCGACCGAGACGACCTTCGGGTCGTCCCACGGGACCAGCGTGACGATGACCGCCATCGAGCCGACGTAGAAGAGCGCGATCCGCCACATCGCCGTCCGCACGGCCTTCGCGACGCCCCGCACCGGGTTCTCCGACTCGGCCGCGGCGATCGTGACGGTCTCCAGACCGCCGTACGCGAAGACGGAGGCGAGCAGCCCGATGACCAGCCCCTCCGAGCCGTTCGGCAGGAAGCCGCCCTCGCCGCTGAGGTTGGCCGTGCCCGGCGCGTCCGTGTCCGGAAGCACGCCCAGGATCGCCAGCACGCCCAGCACCAGGAACAGCGTGATCGCGACGACCTTGAGCGCGGCGAACCAGAACTCGAACTCGCCGAACTTCGTCACAGAGGCCAGGTTCGTCCCCAGGAACACCACCATGAACAGCGCCACCCAGGCCCATTCCGGCGTTCCGGGCAGCCAGCCGGTGACGATCTTCGCCGCACCGATCCCTTCGAGGCCGACGGCGACGCAGAGCAGCACCCAGAACGCCCAGCCCGCCGTGAACCCCGCCCACGGGCCGATCGCCCGCTCGGCGTGCACGGAGAAGGAGCCGGACGCCGGATTGGCCGCCGACATCTCGCCGAGCATCCGCATCACGAGCATGACCAGCAGCCCGGAGCAGGCGTAGGCGATGACGATCGAGGGGCCGGCCGCGGCGATACCCGCGCCGGAGCCGACGAACAGCCCGGCGCCGATGACGCCGCCGAGGGCGATCATCGACAGATGGCGCTGTTTGAGCCCGTGGGTGAGGGCCGAGTCGGTCCCGTGGCCGGAAGCGGCGGCCGGGGTGCCGGTGGGGGGAGGCACGGTGGTCCGGGGCATGGACGAACTCTGTTCGGTCGGTGAGACGGGGGACGGGTAATCGGTGAGACGGGGGACGGGTAACCAGTCTGGACGCGCGCCCCGCTCAGGCGGAACGGAAGTCCGCTATACGGGCACCATGCTCACACAGGGTGTGCACCGCACAGCGGGGAGCGGCCCGGTGCCGAGGCTCCGTCACGGGTCCGCTGTTTAGAGGGAGTCGACAGTCGGATCGCCTCGCACCTCCCCGCCGACGAGCAGTTGATCCGCTCCGACCTCCGTGATGAGCATCACGTCCAGGGGTGATTGTGTGCCGCGCTTTGTGTGAATCCCACCAACGCCTCAACCGCCGCTTTGTGGGCCGCTGATGGTGATCGAGCGCTGCTCCGTCGGATAGCGTCAGGCTTCAGCCCTCCACCCACCTGCCCTCACCACGCGGAGTCCCGATGAGTACTGCTGCCGCCGCCCCCGTCCGTACCGGAGCGGTCCTCGCCGACCTGCTGCCCGCCGCCCGGCACCGCTACGCCGTGGACACCGCCCTGGTGCTCGGCGGCGCCGCGCTCACCGGGATAGCCGCGCAGATCGCCGTGCCGGTCCCCGGTTCGCCGGTCCCCGTCACCGGCCAGACTTTCGCCGCACTCCTCGTCGGCACCGCGCTCGGGGCCCGCCGCGGCTTCCTCGCGCTCGCCGTGTACGCGCTCGTCGGCATGGCGGGCATGCCGTGGTTCTCGGCCGGCAGCTCGGGTCCGGGCGGTGCCTCGTTCGGCTACGTGCTCGGCATGCTGCTCGCCGCGACCGTGGTGGGCGGCCTGGCCCGCCGCGGCGGCGACCGCTCGGTGCTGCGGACCGCGGGCACCATGGTGCTCGGCTCGGCCATCATCTACTCGGTCGGCGTGCCCTACCTGGCGCTGTCCACCGGCATGTCGGCGAGCGCCGCGATCGCGGCCGGCCTGACGCCGTTCCTGCTCGGCGACGCGCTGAAGGCGGCGCTCGCGATGGGCGCGCTGCCCGCGTCCTGGAAGCTCATCGGCCGTCGCGGCTGACGCCGTAAGCCCCACCGAAGAGGCTCGCCGGGTCGTGACGCGACACCAGACCGGCGAGCCTCTCGCGTGTCCGGGGGTCGTGGAACCCGTCCGTACGGTCCCCGCCGCCGAAGGAGAAGTTCAGCGACCGGCCCACGACGAGCGGTGCTAGGTCGTGTCCGCGAAGTATCGTCGTCCGCCCGGAGGGCGGGCCCGGCGGCGTCTGGCGCGTGCTCTCGGCGTGCCGGGCGCAGGCCCCCGTACCGGACGTACTTGGGTCTTCGCCCGGTGCGGCGAGAGTGCGTGCCAGGCGCCGCCGGGCAGGCGAGACTTCGCGGACACGGCCTAGGCCCCCGGCCACTTCCTCGTACAGGGCCCGGACGGCGGCCACGTCCGTACCGTCCAGCGGTGACAGCAGCCGGAGCAGGAACCCCGCCCCCCGGTACGGCACCGCGTTTCCCGTCGCCGGGGCGGTGGCCAGGGCGCCACCCAGGTGGTTGAGCTGGACGACGGTCATCATCGGCGCCTTGCGGCCCGCCAGTTCCAGCACCCGCACCGCGCGCTCGGCATCCAGTCCGCTCAGCATCAGCCCGTCCCCGTAGTACGCGTGCGGGAACGGCGGGTCGTTGTGAATGGTGGGGCTGTCGGTGTACGGCATCTCCCGCAGTGAGTCCGTGAGCACGGGCCCGATCGCCCGCAGCGGCGCGACGAGGCGCTCACCCCCGGCCGCGCTCCCGGTGTACGCCACGCGTACGGAGACCACGTACCGGCCCCGCACCGCCTCCGGCAGCTGCGGCACATCGGGGTACACGAGTGCGGCCACCGACGAGGTCAGCGCGTCGGGCACCGTCCGGACCCACTCCACATAGCGCCGGACCACCCGCGCGCCCGCCCCGCCGTCCCCGTCGAAGGCGATCGAGCCGCCGTACAGCCGGTCCACCGGGATGAGCCCGGTCTCCAGGCCCGTCACGACGCCCAGCCGGTGCCCGCCGCCGCGCAGCCCCCAGAACAGCTCCGGCTCGTCCTGCTGGGTGACATGGCGGAGCACCCCGTCGCCCGTCACCACGTCGAGCGAGCGCACCTGGTCGGCGGCGTACCCGAACTCCCGGCCCAGGATGCCGAGACCGCCGCCCAGCGTGTAGGAGACGGCGCCGACGCCGGGCGCGGAGCCGTTCAGCGGGGCCAGCCCGTGCGGCGCGGCCGCCTCGACCACCTGCCCCCAGGTGGTGCCGGCCCCGATGGCGGCGGTGCGGCGCACCGGGTCGATCGTCACGGAGTCCATCCGGCGGGTGTCGATCAGGACCCCGCCCTCCACCGGACCCGCCAGCCCGTGCCCGGTGGCGTGGACGGCGACCCGGAGACCGTCGGAGGCGGCGCGGGCGACGGCGTTACGTACGTCATCCGCCCCGGCGGCCTCGACGACGAGGTCCGGGCGGACGGGGAATCCGGTCTGGAAACCGGACGGGACGGCAGTCATGGCGGAGGCTCTCCACTCGCTCGCTCGATGGCTTACGCACTCGATGGCGTACGCGCTCGATGGCTTACGAGGGAGAGCCTCCCCGCTATACCTGACAGTTTCCGTCAGGTATGGAAGCTCAGCCGGCGGACTTCCCGGCCGGGGTGCCGTTGCGGCGCCCGCGCGCCTCGCGCACCAGCGAGACGGCCACCACCAGGACCGCGACCAGCAGCGAGAGCAGCACCTGCTCGCGTCCCGCGTCATCGGTCAGCATGTAGACCAGCACGAACGAGATCATCGCGATGGTCGCCCAGGTCAGGTACGGGAAGAGCCACATCCGTACGACCAGCTTCTCGGGCGACTCGCGCAGGATGATGCCGCGCATCCGCAGCTGGGTGAAGCAGATGACCAGCCAGACGAACAGGGCGACCGCGCCGGAGGAGTTCAGCAGGAACGCGAAGACGGTGTCCGGCCACTGGTAGTTGAAGAAGACGGCGACGAAGCCGAAGACGACGGAGGACAGGATGGCCGCCTGCGGAACGCCCCGCTTGTTGGTCCGGGCGAACGCCTTCGGGGCGTCCCCGCGGCCGCCGAGCGAGAAGGCCATCCGGGAGGCCGTGTAGAGGCCGGAGTTGAGGCAGGACAGCACGGCCGTCAGCACGATGACGTCCATCACCTGTCCGGCGTGCGGGATGCCGATCGAGTCGAGTGCGGCGACGTAGCTGCCCTTCTCCATGATCGAGGCGTCGTTCCACGGCAGCAGGGTCAGCACGACGAAGATCGAGCCCAGGTAGAAGACGGCGATCCGCCAGATCACGCTGTTGGTGGCCTTCTGGACGGCGCGCTGCGGGTTCTCCGACTCACCGGCCGCCAGCGTCACGATCTCGCTGCCCATGAAGGAGAAGACCACCATCAGCACCCCGGTGAGGATGGCACCGGGCCCCTTGGGGAAGAAGCCGCCGGTGTCGGTGAGATGGGCCAGCCCCGAGCCGGCGTTGTCCGAACCCGGCAGTACGCCGAAGACGGCGAGCAGCCCGACGATCACGAAGGCGCCGATCGCGACGACCTTGATCCCGGCGAACCAGAACTCGAACTCTCCGTACGAGCCGACCGATACCAGGTTCGTCGCGGTCAGCACCAGCATCACGATCAGCGCCCAGGCCCACTGCGGGACGCCCGGAACCCAGTTCTCCAGGATCTTGGCACCCGCCGTGGCCTCGACGGCGAGCACCACGACCCAGAAGAACCAGTAGAGCCAGCCGATCGAGAAACCGGCCCAGCGGCCCAGCGCCTGGTCGGCGTAGGCGGAGAAGGAGCCGGAGGCCGGACGGGCGGCGGCCATCTCCCCGAGCATCCGCATCACGAAGACGACCATCAGGCCGACCAGCGCGTACGACAGCAGGATGGCGGGTCCGGCGGCGGCGATGCCCGCGCTCGACCCCACGAAGAGGCCCGCGCCGATCACGCCGCCGATGGCGATCATCGAGAGGTGACGGTTCTTGAGACCGGCCTGGAGCCCGTCCCCGGGGCCCGCCCGGTCCGGCCCCTCGGGCTGTTGGCCCGGTCCGGCCAGAGTCGTCTGCGACGTCATGGATCGAATCCTCACGTTTTCGGATCACTCGGTGCGTGCCCGCCGCGGCACGGTGGTGAGCGGCGAGCGTTGCATTGAAGCCCGGTGCACCCCGAAATCGGAACCCCCACATCCGCATCGTTGACACGATCATCGCTTCAGCGGCTTCGCGCGCACAGGGTCCGCACATCAGGGCCACACGGCACCCCGTCGTCGGTTACCCGGCGAAGCTCGTGCCACACTCCTCCCATGCGCGTGTACCTCGGATCCGACCATGCCGGTTACGAACTCAAGAACCACCTCGTCGAGTGGCTCAAGGCCCAGGGCCACGAGGCCGTCGACTGCGGTCCCCACATCTACGACGCCCAGGACGACTATCCGCCGTTCTGCCTGCGTGCCGCCGAGAAGACGGCCGCCGACCCCGACAGCCTCGGGATCGTCATCGGCGGCTCCGGCAACGGCGAGCAGATGGCCGCGAACAAGGTCAAGGGCGTCCGCGCCGCACTCGCCTGGAGCGAGCAGACCGCCGCGCTGGGCCGCGAGCACAACGACGCCAACGTGATCTCCATCGGCGGCCGGATGCACACGGAGGAGGAGTGCGTGAAGTTCGTCGAGACCTTCCTCACCACTCCGTACTCCGGCGAGGAGCGGCACAGCCGCCGCATCGCGATGCTCACGGCGTACGAGAACACCGGCGAGCTCCCCCCGGTCCCGGCCCACCACCCGCAGCAGGGCTGACCGCCGCACCGCCTCCCGCTGTGCCGCCGGAGCCCCCGGCGGCACAGCCGTGTCCGCACCACCGCCTCACCCAGGAGCGCCGCCGCCGTGCCCGAGGGCCACACGATCCACCGCCTCGCGGACGACCACCGGGAGAGGTTCGCCGGCCGGCCGGTGCGGGTGAGCAGCCCGCAGGGCAAGTTCTCCGACAGCGCCGCGCTGCTCGACGGCCGGGTGCTCGAAGGCGCGGACGCGCACGGCAAGCACCTCTTCCTCGGCTTCGAGGGGACCGGCTGGGTCCACATCCACCTCGGCCTGTTCGGCAAGCTCGGATTCGGTACGGCGCCGGCCCCGCCGCCCACGGACACGGTCCGGCTCCGTCTCCTGAACGACGAGCACCACGCGGACCTGCGTGGCCCCACCACGTGTGCGCTGATCACCGACGCCGAGAAGCAGTCGATACACGGCCGGCTCGGCCCCGACCCGCTGCGCTCCGACGAGGACGGCGAGCGCGCCTGGCTGCGGATCTCCCGGAGCCGGATCACCGTGGCCGCCCTGCTGATGGACCAGAAGGTCATCGCGGGCGTCGGCAACGTGTACCGCGCGGAGGTGCTGTTCCGGCACGGCATCGACCCGTACCGGGCGGGCCGGGACCTCAGCCGCCGCGAGTGGGACGCGATCTGGACGGACCTGGGCGAGCTGATGCGCGAGGGCGTGCGCAACAACCGCATCGACACGGTCCGCCCCGAGCACCTGCCGGAGGCGATGGGCCGCGCGCCTCGGGTGGACGACCACGGCGGCGAGGTGTACGTCTACCGGCGGGCGCGCCAGTCCTGCCACGTCTGCGGCACGGAGATCCGGGCGGCGGAGCTGTCGGCCCGGAACCTCTTCTGGTGCCCGACCTGCCAGTCCCACTGAGCCCGGCCCGCCGGCCCGCCCGGCTGTCCTCAAGCGCCGGACGGGCTTGTTCTGTCCTCAATCGCCGGACGGGCTCGATTTGCCCTCAAGCGCCGGGCGGGCTTGATTTTCACGCTCGTCCGGCCACACCAAGCCCGTCCGGCGATTGAGGACAAGGCGCCCGGAGGGCGCTGCGCGGCAGCCGGGGCGCCCAGCCGCAACACGCGCGCCGCACCATCAAGCCCGTCCGGCGATTGAGGACAGAGCGGGGCGCCGGACGCACCCGGCAGGTTAGAACCCCCGGGGCAGCCACGGCGCCACGTCGGACAGGAACGCCGACGACGCCTCCGCCAACGCCCCCGCCCGCACCTCCCGCACCCGCCCGGCCAGGGCCAACGCGCCCAGCGACTCGCCGCCCAGGTACGCCGTGCCCAACTCCCGTACCGAGAGCACCAGATCCGCCGCCTCCTCCGTGCGCTCGCACGACGCGCCGCCCTTCGTATCGGCCGTCAGCCGCCAACGCCCCGCGTTCCAGGGGCAGAACGCGTCCTCGACCTCGAACACCACGTCCACCGGCGACCGGTAGCTCCGGGCCTCCAGCGCCGCGCCCACGTCCACAAGGCGCACATGGAGCGAGTCCCGGATCTGGATCCCGCACCGCCGCACGTCAGAAACCAGGTGCAGCACCGCGTCGTCCACCGGCCGGTTCCGTGCCTCGACGGTCGACGTCAGGTCGATCCCGAAGAGGAACCGCCACAGCGCCGCGTACCCCGCCGGATCCAGCGCCGCCAGGTCGCTCACGACGACCCGGCCCTTGGGCCCGGCCGTATCCCAGTCCGGCTTGATGCGGTACGTGGTGTAACCCACCACCTCGCCGTCCCGCTCGGCCAGCACGCACTGCAACGCCGAGCCGCCCTCCCGCGAACTCACCGGATCGACGAGCGACTTGCGCTCCCAGCCCGGACCGTGGGCCGGGGTGCCGGGGCGGCCCGCCACCAGGCGCGCGTACACGCTCTCGCAGGCCGCGACCGCCTCGTCCTTCTTCGCGTGCCGCAGCCGGACCCCGTCCGTGCCCTCGGGGACGTTCAGCCGCACCCGGTCCGTGTCGATCGCCAGGGACATCTGGCGGCTCGCCGCCCCGTACCCGTACCGCCCGTAGATCGCCGGCTCCGACGCCGTGAGCACGGCGAGCGGCTCACCCAGTGCCCGCACGTCGTCGAGCTGCCGGCGCATCATCGAGGTCAGCAGTCCGCGCCTGCGGTGGGTGGCCGCGACGCTGACCATCGTCACGCCCGCAGCCGGCACCAGCGCGCCGCCCGGAACGGCCAGCCGGAAGCTGAACGCCCCCGAGGTGGCGACGGCATCGGGGCCGTCCCAGACCCCGAGCGAGCGCTCGTGCTCGGTCAGCGACTCCTCCAGCTCGCGCTGCTCGGGCGGTTCGGCGACCCCTCCGAAGGCGAGCTCCAGGCACTCGAACCATTCGTTCCATTCGGACGGCCGCAATACGCGGAGCTCTGTAGTCATATGGCATGCCTACCAGGGGCGCTGCGGACAGGCGACCCGATTTCGAACGCATTGTCACAGGGGTCCCCCTGCACCGGAGGCCGTCGGGTGGATAAAGTCCCCGCAATGGCCCGACGCGCAGGAGCAGAGACGTACCCGGCCCGATTGCGGAAATCGGCGCACCGGGTGCGCAGCACGCTGCGCAGATCCGGCGTCGACTACTTCCGGGGCGACGGCTCCGACTGGATCGCCCTGGCCGCTCTGTTGCTGAGCGTCCCGGCCATCACCTGCGGCACCCTGCTGAACCCGGTGTGGTGTTCACCGGCCGCGCTCGTCCTGCCGATCGTCGCGGGCGGACTGGTGCTGCGGCCCGCCAGCCTGCTCGGCCTGTACGCGGCCGCCGCCGCTGCCCTGATCGTCGAGTCGGTGCGGCTCGGCCCGTTCACGGACGGCACGGTCGGGGTCACCCCGGGAACCGTGCTGACGGTCGCGGCCTGCGGCTTCTTCGGGCTGGTGCTCGCCCAGTTCAGGGCCAGGGTCGGCGTGCCGTGGCGGCGCGGCGGCACGATGCTCTTCGACCTGCGCGAACGCATCCGGGTGCAGAGCGCGCTGCCCCGGCTCCCGCAGGGCTGGCACCGGGAGATGTCGCTGCGCCCGGCGGGCGGGCAGTCCTTCTCCGGTGACTTCGTCGTCGCGGCCCGGACCAACGGCGGCCGCACCCTGGAGGCGGTACTCACCGACGTCTCCGGCAAGGGCATGGACGCGGGCTCCCGCGCCCTGCTGCTGTCCGGCGCGTTCGGCGGACTCCTCGGATCGCTGCCGCCGCACGGCTTCCTGCCCGCGGCCAACGGCTATCTGCTGCGCCAGGACTGGGACGAGGGCTTCGCGACCTCGATCCATCTGGTCCTGGACCTCGAATCCGGCGACTACGAACTCCTCTCGGCCGGCCATCCCCCCGCCCTCCAGCTGCACGCCGGCAGCGGCCGGTGGGAGGAGATGGCCGCGGAGGGGCCCCTGCTCGGGGTGTACGACGGGGCGCAGTTCGACGCGGTGAAGGGCTCGCTGGCCCCGGGGGACGTACTGATGCTGTTCACCGACGGACTGGTGGAGACGTCCGAACGGGACATGGCGGAGGGCATCGACCGGCTGACCGGCGAGGCCGACCGCTATGTCTCGACGGGCTTCGAGGGTGCTGCCTGGCACCTCATCGAGGCGTGTGCCAAGGACGTCAACGACGACCGGGCACTGCTCCTGCTGTCACGCAAATCCTGAACCGTACGCAACCATCCCTAACCGGGCGTACGTCAACGGCTTCCGGCTCGTCACCGGATCGGGGTGAGCGCGGTATCGCGCCCGCCCGGCAGGATTCTGGCCAGCCAGTGCGACCGTCCGGCCACCAGCGGGGCCAGGACCGCGAGGACGAGCACGTATCCGGCGATGAACGGCGCGAGCCGCTCGTCGAGCCCGGCGCCCGCCGCCATCGTGGCGAGGATCAGCGCGAACTCACCGCGCGCCACCAGGGTGGTGGAGATGTTCGCCGTGGCCTGCGGGCCGAACCCGTACAGCTTGGCGGTGGCGATCCCCGCGAGGACGTTCATGGCGAGGGTCACCGCGACGGCGGCCAGCACCGCCCACAGCACGACCGGCAGGTCACCGGGGTTGATGGAGAGGCCGAAGGCGAAGAAGAAGATCGCGCCGAAGGCGTCCCGCAGCGGGTGGACCAGTTTGAGGATGCGCTCGCCGGAGGACGTGCTGCCGAGCATCAGGCCCACCATGAAGGCGCCGATGGCGTCCGCGACCCCGAACCACTCCGAGATGCCGGCCACCAGGACCGCCGCGCCGAGGAAGGAGATGACGAGGAGTTCGTCGTCCTTGGTGTTGATCAGCTTGCTGATGAGCCTGGTGCCGAACCGGGCGGCCAGCGCCAGCGCCAGCAGGAAGCCGAAGGCCTTTCCGCCGTCGACCGCCGCCGCCGCGAGGCTGTCGGCGCCCGAGAGGATGGGCTGGAGGGCGGCCAGGTACAGCGCGAGGAACACGTCCTCGACGACGATGATGCCGAGGATCGGCTTGGTCTCCGGATTGCCGATCCGGCCCAGGTCGACCAGGACCTTGGTGACGATGGCAGAGGACGAGATGCCGAGCACCCCGGCCAGCACCAGCGCCTCCGACGTGCCCCAGCCCAGCGCGAAGCCGAAGCCGAGCCCGGCGCCGACGTTCAGGGCGAGATAGGCGCCGCCGGCGAGCGCCATCCGGCGCCCGCCCGCCTTGAGGTCGTCGAGGTGGAACTCCAGGCCGAGGTAGAAGAGCAGCAGCACCAGGCCGAGCGCGGAGAGCATCTCCAGATCGTGCGGGTCCGCGACCAGGACGATGCCGGGGGTGTGCGGGCCGAGCAGGATCCCGGCCAGGATGAACAGGGGGATGGTCGGCAGCCCGATGCGGCTGCCGACACGGGCGAGAACGGCGGCGGCGAGGAAGGCGCCGCCCATGGCGATGAGCGTGTCTGCGTGTCCGATGAGCCCAGTCCTTCGCTTGGTCAAGAGAACGTCAAGGAATCGTCAGTAATTAGTTTACCGAACGATTGACGTTGCAAGTATCACCACCCCGACCGGGCCTTTGGACGGGCGTCCGCGTGGGCCTCGGACGGACCTCGCCAGGTGCCTCCCGGCCGGGTCTCCCGAGGGCCTTCCTGGGGTTTTCCCCACCCCCGATCCGCCAGCCGCCGTCATGGCCCCGGCCCGTACGGATCCGTACGTTCGAGGTACCGATCACGGATGGCTACGGAAGGCGGACACCATGGGGCTTCGGCGCACCAGGCGGGGAGCGCAGGAGAGCGTGCGGGCAGCACGTGAGACCCGTACGGCGCACGGCTACGCGGGGCCCGTCCCCGCGGACCCGGCCGTCGAACTGCGCGGTGTCCGCAGGCAGTACGGCCGGGGCGGATCGGCCGTCCACGCCCTGCGCGGCATCGACCTCGCCCTGCCGAGGGGCAGCTTCACCGCGGTGATGGGCCCCTCCGGCTCCGGCAAGTCGACGTTCCTCCAGTGCGCGGCCGGGCTCGACCGCCCCACCGCGGGATCGGTCAGCCTCGGCGGCACGGAGATCACCGGCATGAGCGAGAACAAGCTCACCGAACTGCGCCGCAGCCGGCTCGGCTTCGTCTTCCAGGCGTTCAACCTGCTCCCGTCCCTCACGGTCGAGCAGAACGTCGTCCTGCCCATGCGCCTGGCCGGGCAGCGCACCGGCTCCGCCCGCAGCCGCCGGGAGGCCGCCGAGATGCTCGCCCGGGTCGGCCTCGGCGACAAGGGCAACCGGCGCCCCGGCCAGCTCTCCGGCGGCCAGCAGCAGCGCGTCGCCGTCGCCCGCGCCCTGGTCACCCGGCCCGACGTGATCTTCGCCGACGAGCCGACCGGCGCCCTCGACACCACCACCGCCGCCGAGATCCTCCAGCTGCTGCGGCACGCGGTCGACACCCTCGGCGCGACCGTCGTGATGGTCACCCACGACCCGGCGGCCGCCGCCTACGCGGACCACGTGCTCTTCCTCGCGGACGGCGAGATCGCGGACCGGCTGCCCCGCTCGGGCGCCGACCGGATCGCCGCGCGGATGACCGCACTGACCGCCCCCGACTACGCAAGGGCCGCCGCCTGATGTTCGTCCCGAACGGCCTTGCCCGCGCGGCCGTACGCTTCAAACCCGCCTCGTTCGCGGGCACGTTCGTCGCCCTCCTGCTGGCCGCGGCCATCGTCTCCGCCTGCGGCATCCTGCTGGAGACCGGCCTGCGCGCGTCCGTACCGCCCGACCGCTACGCGCGGGCGCCGGTGATCGTCGCCGCGGACCAGCAGGCCCGGCTGACCGTCGGCAGCGGGGACGACCGGCACGAGGAGTCCAGTGCGCTGCCGGACACCGCCCGGCTGTCCGACGCCCTGATCGCAAAGGCGGCCTCCGCCCCCGGCGCCACGGCCGCGATCGGTGACGTCGGCTACCCGGTGCACCTGGGCTCCGCGATCGAGGCTGCCGAATCCACGGTCGACGGCGCCACCTCCCGGGCCGACGGTGCCGGCTCCAGGCCCGACGACCGTGCCGGCTCCCCGCTCGACCAGGGCTCCGCGCCCCTCACCGCGCACGGCTGGGGATCCGCCGCGCTCACCGGCACCCGGCTCGCGTCCGGCGACGCGCCGCGCACCGGCGAGGTCGTCGTCCCGGCCGGCCACGGCGGGGCCCGGACCGGTGACCGCGTCACGCTGGACACCCCGGCGGGCCCGAAGGAGTTCCGGGTCTCCGGCACCACCGACGCCGACGCCACCGTCTGGTTCACGGACCGCGAGGCCGTGGCGCTCTCCGGCCACCCCGGCCGGGTCGACGCCATCGCCGTACTCGCCGCCGACGGCGCCGACCCGGCCGCCCTCGCCCGCCAGGTCTCCGACGCCCTCGGCCACACCTCGGGAATCAGGGTCAGCACCGGCGACGACCGGGGCGCGGTCGAGGACCCGGGCCTCGCGGACGCCAGGGAGCTCCTCACCGGGCTCGGCGGCTCCTTCGGCGGCGTCGCCACCATGGTCGCCGTCTTCACCGCCGCCGGTACCGTCGCCCTCTCCGTCGGCCAGCGCAGCCGCGAATTCGCCCTGCTGCGTGCGATCGGGGCCACCCCGCGCCAGCTGCGCCGCAGCATCGCCACCGAATCCCTGCTCGTCGCACCGCTCGCCGGTGCGCTCGGCTGCCTGCCCGGAATCGCCCTGGCCGCCTGGTGGTTCGGGCAGCTCAAAGCGAAGGGCGCCGTCCCGGACGACGTCGGGCTGCGGATCTCCTGGCTGCCGCTGACGATCGCCGTCGCCGCCACGATGCTCACCGCGCTGGGCGCCGGTTACGCCGCCGCGCGCCGCCCGTCGAAGACGAAGCCGGGCCTCGCGCTCGCCCAGTCCGCCGTGGAACGCCCGCCGTTCGGCTGGATCCGCACGCCCCTGGGGGTCGCCGCGCTGGCCGGTGGCGGCGTCTTCGCGGGCGTCGCCGCCTCGCAGACCGGTGAGGACGCGGCCAACGCCGCACTCGGTGTCGTCATGCTCTTCATGCTCGCGGTCGGCCTGCTCGGCCCGCTGATCGCCCGGATCTGCGCCTCGGTCCTCGGCCTCCCGCTGCGGGCGGGCGGCCCCTCCGCCTCGTTGGCCGCGGCCAACTCCCGCGCCAACTCACGGCGGATGGCCTCCGCGATCACTCCGATCGTGCTCGCCATGGCCTTCTCCTCGACGCTCGTCTTCATGCACACCAGCGAGGACCGGGCGACCGGGCACCAGCAGCGCGACGCCGTCACCGCGGACCGCATCGTCTCCGCGCCGGCCGGCCTCGCCTCCGACGCCACCGAGCGCGCCGCCGCGACCCCCGGTGTCTCCACCGCGGTCGGACTGCTCCGCACCTCCGTGCTGGTCCCCGCCGGATCGGGCGGGGACACCTGGCTGGAGAACGCCCCGGCGCAGGGGGTCATCGGCTCCGGCCGCGAACTCGCCGCCGTCCAGGACCTCGATGTCCGCACCGGATCGCTCGACGCCCTGGCCCCCGGCACCGTCGCCATCGACACCACGCTCGCCGGCTCGGCGAAGCTGCACACCGGCGACCGCCTCGCGCTGCGCCTGCCGGACGGCACCAAGGCGTCGCCGAAGATCGTCGCGGTCTACGGAAGGGGCCTGGGCACCGCCCTCGTCACCCTCCCCTCCGCCGATCTGCGGACCCACGTCACCTCGCCGTACGCCTCCGACGTACTCGTACGGGCGACCCCGGCGGGCGCGGAACGGCTCGCCGCGCTCGGTACCGTCACCGACCCCTCCGGCTACGCCACCGCGCGGAGCCGGGACCGCGAGCTGAACGCCTGGGCCAACACCGTGATGGCCGCGGTCCTCGGCGGGTTCGCCGCCGTCGCGGCGGTCAACACGCTGGTGATGACCGTCCTGGACCGCCGCAGGGAGCTGACCATGCTCCGGCTCGTCGGCTCCACCCGCCGCCAGGTCATGGGCATGATCCGCTGGGAGGCCCTGCTGGTCACCGTGGCCGGGGCCGCGCTCGGCACGGCCATCGCGCTGGCCACGCTCATCCCGATGATGCGGGGCCTGACCGGCGAATCCCCGTACGTCCCGCCCGCCTTGTACGGATCGTTCCTGGCCGCCACGGTGGGCCTCGGCCTCGCCGCCGCACTGGTGCCGGCCCGCGCCGCCCTGGGCCGGGCCGCGGCCCGGCCGTAGGGTCGGGCCATGACGGCACCCCGCGCACACCTGACCCTGGCCGAAGTCGAGCGCATCGCCCGTGCGGCCCACGAGGGCCAGCGGGACAAGGCGGGACGCCCGTACGCCGAACACCTCGCGGCCGTCGCGGAGGGCGTACGGGCCAGGGGCGGCAGCGACGAGCAGATCGCCGCCGCCTGGCTGCACGACGCGGTCGAGGACGACGCGCTGTCCGAGCGCTGGCTGGCGGACGCCGCGCTGCCGCGGCAGGTCAAGGACATGGTCCTGGCCGTCAGCAAGCGGGAGGGCGAGGAGCTGACGGCGTACACCCGCCGCATCCTGGAGACCCCGGGCGCCCTGCTGGTCAAGGAGTCCGACCTCGCGCACAACGCGGACCCGGCCCGCCTCGCGGTCCTGGAGCCGGCGACCCGTACCCGGCTGGCCGCGAAGTATGCGCAGGTGCGGAGCCTGCTCGGACTCACCGCCCCGGAATCACCCGCCGAACGTCGGGATTGAGCCAACACGGCGAAGCCCGGCCCATGGTCCGGGCCGGGCTTCGCGGAAGTCTTTCTCAGATCTTGGCGGCGTCCCGCCGGAACGCCCAGTTCATGTCCGGTTCGGTCACACAGCGCATGACCCGTCGCACCGGAGGCGTGCACAGCAGCGTCACCCCGACCGAGGCGGCCACGGTGACGAGCACCAGACCGGTGGGCGAGATCAGCCAGTCGTTGTGGTCGAAGAGGCCCGAGTAGTCGGCGCCCTTCACCAGGAACCCGTGCAGCAGATAGCCGCAGATCGTGCCGGCACCCAGCACCGTGAACCACATGTGGCGACGCGGCACCCACGCCAGGAACCCGACGGTGAGCAGCGTCGCGCAGCCGAACAGGGCGAGGGTCATCACCGCGCCGGACCACCACGGTGCGTCCATCTCCTGGGCGCTGGAGTCGCGCAGGAACCAGCCCAGCTGCATCCGGGGCGCCGCCCAGTAGGCGAAGACCGCCGCACCGGCGAACAGCGGCAGCGCCAGCAGCCGCACCTCGCGGCGCTTGATCAGCCGGAAGTGCTCGGGCTTGAGCTGGAGCCCGAGCACGAAGAACGGCAGGAACTGCAGGACGCGCGGCAGGTCGAGGTCGTCGCCGATGCTGGGGGCGAGCGAGGCGAGGACCGCGATCACGAGCGACACCGCCAGCGGGTGGCGCAGGTTCTGCCAGATCGGCGTGGTGAGCCGCCAGATGAACAGCGCGGCCAGGAACCAGGTGAGGTACCAGGGCTCCAGCAGGCTGATCGCCCCGTCGGACGAGCCGCTCGCGTACCGGCGGAACAGCGAGTACGCCGTCTCGAACACGATGTACGGCACGGCGACCCCCGTCACCAGGCGCTTCACCTTGGCGGGGGTCAGGCTGAACGAACGTGAGAAGTAGCCGGAGATGATGATGAAGGCCGGCATGTGGAAGGTGTACGTGACCATGTACGCCGCGCGGGCCGCCCGGCTGCCTTCCATGACCGGCACCCATGAGTGCGCCACCGCGACCAGCACGATGGCGAGGTACTTGGCGTTGTCGAAGTAGGCGTCACGCTTCTTCGCGGGCGGGGCCTGCGCGGGCCGTTCCGCCACGGCCACCGCCGAGGGTGCGTCCGGAGCCTGGCCCGGCGCTCGGCGTCTGGGCTCCGACTCCCGGGTCGCCGGGGGGAGCGGGGCCCTCTGGAATACGTTCGGAGCGTGGAACATCTCAAACACCCTAGACGTCTCGATTGCATTTCGTAAAACTGCCATCGGATATCGCGTGTGCCCAGTTGACCAAAAGACAAACCCCTGTTTTTTGCCCGTTATGGGTTGGTTAATCCTCCTTAAATGGTGCATATCGGCAGGCAGTTGGGGGTGGTGAATTACGTCGCATTCGATGTCGGGAATTGCATGTGGATGAAGTGTGTGGATAAGGAAACGATCACCGTCGCAGATCATTTCCGTTCATCGGATCATTACGGCGGGCGCCGTCCGCCCCTGCCATGGGGCTGCTGGGCCGGCGGCCGTACCCGGATGCTGTGAACCGGTCCGCAACCGGCGCAAGATGGCGCGATACCGACTGGTCGTCTCGTCAGGCGGCAGCGACCACAGGGGAGTTGGTGGCACGATGGACGACAACGGAGGTGTGCGCGGCCGCACGCTTCCGGGCCGGCAAGGCGGACCGACCGAGGGTGTGATCAGTCGTGGCCATTTCACTGTCTGTGGTGCTTCTTTTGGCGATCATCCTGGTGGTCCTGATCCGAGGCGGCTCCATCAAGGCCGGACCCGCGGTCGTCGCGGTGCTCTTCGGCTTCTTCCTGGCATCGACCGGCATGGCGCCGTCGATCCAGAAGTTCATGGACTCGATAGCGCAGAGCATCAACCAGATCAGCTTCTGACCCCGGACGCGCGTCCCGGGCCGCACCCCGGCCCGGGACGCGCGCGGGGAACGCACAGGGGTAACGCGAAGGGCCCGGTCCGGCAGCCATCCGAGAGGATGACGCCGGGCCGGGCCCGAGCCATGGAGCGGGCGACGGGAATCGAACCCGCGTAGCTAGTTTGGAAGACTAGGGCTCTACCATTGAGCTACGCCCGCATGCACCGCACCGCAGGTCACCGGGACCGCGGCACGAGAAGCATCGTAGCGGGTCGCGGACGCTGCCCGCACACCCGATCCCGCACCCGGTGTCGCGTCGGGCGACGCCTCCGGAAAAGCGGCCGATGCACTGCCGGTCTCCATGTACCCTACGTGTCGCACCGACGGGGTGTGGCGCAGCTTGGTAGCGCGTCCGCTTTGGGAGCGGAAGGTCGTCGGTTCGAATCCGGCCACCCCGACCACCGGCAAGATCGCATTGTGGGAGTTCTCCACCTTGCCGTTACTATGCAAAATGCGTGCCCGTGTGTCTGATGTACCGGGCTCGGTCCGCGAAGCCGCCTCGTGTGCGGTGGAGCAGAACCCCAAGAAGTCAGCCACAAGGAGACCGAACCGTGAAGAGCGCCGTGGAGACCCTGAACCCGACCCGGGTTCGGCTCAGCATTGAGGTGCCCTTCGAGGAGCTCAAGGACAGCCTCGACGCGGCGTACAAGAAGATCAACCAGCAGGTCACGGTGAAGGGGTTCCGCAAGGGCAAGATCCCCAACCGGGTCATCGACCAGCGGTTCGGCCGTGGTGCTGTGCTGGAGGAGGCCGTCAACGACGCCCTTCCGAAGTTCTACACCGAGGCCGTCAACGAGGGAGAGCTCAACGTCCTCGGCCAGCCGGAGGTCGACATCACGGAGCTGAAGGACGGCGAACTGCTGGCCTTCACCGCCGAGGTTGACGTACGCCCCGAGATCGAGATTCCGGACTACTCCGGCATCGAGGTCACCGTCGACGCCCTTGAGGTCAGCGACGAGGACATCGAGAAGGCCGTGGAGCAGCTCCGTGAGCGCTTCGCCTCGACCAGCCCCGTCGAGCGCGCCGCTGCCGACGGCGACGTCGTGACCATCGACCTGACCGCCAAGGTCGAGGGCGAGGTCCTGGAGGACGGCGTGGCCGAGGGTGTCTCGTACACCATCGGTTCCGGTGAACTCCTCGAAGGCATCGACGACGCCGTGACCGGCCTGGAGGCGGGTGGCGAGGCCACCTTCACCTCCGAGCTGAAGGGCGGCTCCGCCGAGGGCAAGGAGGCCGAGGTCACCGTCAAGGTCACCGCGGTCGCCGCCCGTGAGCTTCCCGAGCTGGACGACGAGTTCGCTCAGATGGCGAGCGAGTTCGACACGCTCGACGAGCTCAAGGCCGACAGCCGCAAGCGGCTGGAGAGCACCAAGCAGTACGACCAGGCCACCCAGGCCCAGGAGCGGGTCCTGGAGGAGCTCCTGAAGCTCGCCGAGGTCCCGATCCCCGAGAAGCTGCTCGCGGACGAGGTCCAGACCCGCAAGCACAACCTGGAGCACCACCAGCTCGGCCAGATGGGTCTCGACCTGGAGAAGTACCTGGAGATCCAGGGCAAGACCCTTGAGGAGTTCGAGGCCGAGACGTCCGAGCAGGCCGTCAAGGGCATCAAGACCCAGTTCATCCTTGACGAGCTCGTCAACAAGGAGAAGCTGAACGTGAACCAGGAGGAGCTCACCGAGCACCTCATGCGGCGCGCGCAGTCCTCCGGCATGAGCCCCGACCAGTTCGCCCAGGCCGTCGTCGAGGGTGGCCAGGTGCCGATGCTCGTCGGCGAGGTCGCCCGGGGCAAGGCGCTGGCCGTGGTCGTCGAGGCCGCCAAGGTCGTCGACACCAACGGTGAGCCCGTGGACCTTGAGGACGACGAGGACGTGGCGGAGGAGGCCAACGAGGCGGTCGAGGCCGCCGA
Organism: Streptomyces sp. NPDC104307; assembly: GCF_055584045.1. Classification (NCBI taxonomy): domain Bacteria; kingdom Bacillati; phylum Actinomycetota; class Actinomycetes; order Kitasatosporales; family Streptomycetaceae; genus Streptomyces; species Streptomyces sp. NPDC104307. The sequence goes on along the minus strand of NZ_JBVJMU010000002.1, from coordinate 264,285 downwards.
GGGCACCGCCGACGCCCCGGCCGAGGAGAAGACCGAGGCCTGAGCCTCGCGCTGAACCCGCAGACGGGCTCCGGACGCAATCGCGTCCGGAGCCCGTCTGCGTACCGGTGGACGTTCCCCACAACCCGTGTGCGGACTGCGGACCTTGCGCTCCCAGCGAACAGTTGCGGAAGCGGGATGGCGTTGTCCCACCTGCGCGTTAGGGTCCATGAATAGGAAGGGTCGGGGAGTCCCGGCCCACCCGGTACGAAGACGCTGAGACGGCCGGAGCCGTCAGAGACGAGCAGGTGGATACGTGACGAATCTGATGCCCTACGCCGCCGGAGAGCCGTCCCTCGGTGGAGGCCTCGGTGACCAGGTCTACAGCCGACTGCTCGGCGAGCGCATCATCTTCCTCGGTCAGCAGGTCGACGATGACATCGCCAACAAGATCACCGCACAGCTGCTCCTCCTTGCCGCGGACCCGGACAAGGACATCTACCTCTACATCAACAGCCCCGGTGGTTCGGTGACGGCCGGCATGGCGGTGTACGACACCATGCAGTACATCCCCAACGACGTGGTCACCATCGGTATGGGCATGGCGGCCTCGATGGGCCAGTTCCTGCTCACCGGCGGCACCGCCGGCAAGCGCTTCGCGCTCCCGAACACCGACATCCTCATGCACCAGGGTTCGGCCGGCATCGGCGGTACGGCCTCGGACATCAAGATCCAGGCCCAGTACCTGCTGCGCACCAAGCAGCGGATGGCGGAGATCACCGCCCGCCACTCCGGCCAGACGGTGGAGACGATCATCCGCGACGGCGACCGCGACCGCTGGTACACCGCGGAGGAGGCCAAGGACTACGGCCTCATCGACGAGATCATCACGATCGCGTCGGGCGTTCCGGGCGGCGGCGGCACCGGCGCCTGATCCGGTTCCCCGGATCGCGCCACCGCACCGCATCTCTCGTACGCCGAGACACCCAGCCCACAGAACGCCACCAGGATGGTGAACACCCACATGAACAACTTCTCCGGCGCCTCCGCGAGCGGCCTCTACACCGGCCCGCAGGTGGACAACCGCTACATCGTCCCGCGCTTCGTGGAGCGCACCTCGCAGGGCGTGCGTGAGTACGACCCGTACGCGAAGCTCTTCGAGGAGCGCGTGATCTTCCTCGGGGTGCAGATCGACGACGCCTCCGCCAACGACGTCATGGCGCAGCTGCTGTGCCTGGAGTCGATGGACCCCGACCGGGACATCTCGATCTACATCAACAGCCCCGGCGGCTCGTTCACCGCGCTCACCGCGATCTACGACACGATGCAGTTCGTGAAGCCGGACATCCAGACGGTCTGCATGGGCCAGGCGGCCTCCGCCGCGGCCGTGCTGCTCGCCGCCGGTACCCCGGGCAAGCGCCTGGCGCTGCCGAACGCGCGTATCCTGATCCACCAGCCGTCCTCGCAGACCGGCCGTGAGCAGCTCTCCGACCTGGAGATCGCGGCCAACGAGATCCTGCGGATGCGGACCCAGCTGGAGGAGCTGCTGGCCAAGCACTCCACCACGCCGATCGAGAAGATCCGCGACGACATCGAGCGGGACAAGATCCTGACCGCCGAGGACGCCCTGGCCTACGGCCTGGTCGACCAGATCGTCGCGACCCGTAAGAGCGCGGCCGGAGCGGCCGCCTGACGTCGGCCTTTACCCCTTGGTACGGCAGGGTCACCCGGCCCCGGCCGTGTGAACCGTGCCAAGGGGGGCCCGAACGGGGGCCCAGGCAAGGTACCGTCGGATAGAGGCACCAGGAGGCGCTGAACCAGGCGTCTCCCAGGCGAAGGGGAAGCACCTCGTGGCACGCATCGGTGATGGCGGCGACCTGCTCAAGTGCTCGTTCTGCGGAAAGAGCCAGAAGCAGGTGAAGAAGCTCATCGCGGGACCCGGTGTGTACATCTGCGACGAGTGCATTGATCTCTGCAACGAGATCATCGAGGAGGAGCTCGCGGAGACCTCCGAGGTGCGGTGGGAGGAACTTCCCAAGCCGCGCGAGATCTACGAGTTCCTTGAGGGGTACGTCGTAGGCCAGGAGCCCGCGAAGAAGGCTCTCTCGGTCGCTGTGTACAACCACTACAAGCGGGTCCAGGCGGGCGAGAACGGCGGCGGGGCGAGCCGCGACGACGCGATCGAGCTCGCCAAGTCCAACATCCTGCTGCTGGGCCCCACGGGCTCGGGCAAGACCCTCCTCGCGCAGACACTGGCCCGGATGCTCAACGTCCCGTTCGCCATCGCGGACGCGACGGCGCTGACGGAGGCCGGCTATGTCGGTGAGGACGTCGAGAACATCCTGCTCAAGCTGATCCAGGCGGCCGACTACGACGTCAAGAAGGCCGAGACCGGGATCATCTACATCGACGAGATCGACAAGGTCGCCCGCAAGAGCGAGAACCCGTCGATCACCCGCGATGTCTCCGGCGAGGGCGTCCAGCAGGCCCTGCTGAAGATCCTGGAGGGCACCACCGCCTCCGTACCGCCGCAGGGCGGCCGGAAGCACCCGCACCAGGAGTTCATCCAGATCGACACGACGAACGTGCTGTTCATCGTGGGCGGCGCGTTCTCCGGCCTGGAGAAGATCATCGAGTCCAGGGCCGGCGCCAAGGGCATCGGCTTCGGCGCCACGATCCGCTCCAAGCTGGAGATCCAGGCGAGCGACCAGTTCCAGGAGGTCATGCCGGAGGACCTGGTGAAGTTCGGGATGATCCCCGAGTTCATCGGCCGCCTCCCGGTCCTGACCTCGGTCCACAACCTGGACCGCGAGGCCCTGCTCCAGATCCTCATCGAGCCGCGCAACGCCCTGGTGAAGCAGTACCAGCGGCTGTTCGAACTCGACGGCGTGGAGCTGGACTTCGAGCGCGAGGCGCTGGAGGCCATCGCGGACCAGGCGATCCTGCGCCAGACCGGCGCACGCGGTCTGCGCGCGATCATGGAGGAGGTCCTCCAGTCGGTGATGTACGAGGTGCCGTCCCGCAAGGACGTCGCCCGGGTCGTCATCACGGCCGACGTGGTCCGCAACAACGTCAACCCGACCCTGGTCCCGCGCGAGCCGCGGACGATCGGCAAGGGCGACGACGGGCGGCACGAGAAGTCGGCGTAGCGGTGGCGTAGAGACGTACGCGAAGGGGCGCCCAGTCGGTTTTAACTGGCTGGGCGCCCCTTCGCGTTGAGCGGCTTGTAGTGCGGACACATTTTGCGCCAGAGCATCTACCTGAGATCGAGTTTGAGCCAAGGCGGTCGTAGAGAGGTAGACGCGAGAATGTTCGTATGGTTATCTGCTCACGCAGGATTTCCTTGTTCCTTTTGGTGTAGAAATCTGTGGTGACCCCAGTGAATTTTCTCAATGCTCGTTGCGTGGCTATAGCGCTCAGTGTGGCTGCGGCAGGCTTCGCTCTCCCTGTGGTGACTGCTGGGGTGGCGAGCGCGAGTCCGCAGCGATGTGAAATATCCTTGCGTAACAATGGTTACGTTGTTGGGGCTAAATCCAAGGCGGCTTGCTCCAACGCGAGTGCGGCTACCGGGTTCAATCCTGCGGCCATAACTAAGAGGGCGTTGTGTCAGCAGCAGTTGATAGCTCTGGGTGTAAAGACTACTTACGCTCACGATGCCTGTTACTCGTATTAACAGTTGGGAACGTGTGACACTGAAAGTTGAGCGTCTGCCTGGTTGCTGCCTATGTCGCGGTGTGGGAGGCGAGGGTGCAAGTATGTGCGTGTCCACGCTTCGACTTCGGCCGGGTGTGCCGGAATAGAGAAACCTGGCGGTATGGTCGATGCAACGTTGCTGACTTATTTCGAATCCAGCTCTCTTTCCTTGCGCCAAGGGAAGCGGGCCGGGCAATCATCTGCTGGTTGTGGTGGAATCTCATTTTCGCAATTCCCCGAGGGGTGTACACGATCGGCGAGAACAACGTTTCCCGCCACGAGGATCCCGCATAGCGGAAGCGAGCACCGCATACTTCGAAGGGGCACCCGGTCGCCGGGTGCCCCTTCGAAGTATGCGGGATCAGACCTTGGTGCGGGAGGTGTTGTAGAGCTTGGCGGTGAGCGTGGCCACGTCGTCCTGGGACATCGGCTTGTTGGTCATGGCCAGCCCCATGTCGAGACCCGACACGATGCCGACCGTGCTGTAGTCGGCCCAGATACAGATCGGCATCTCAATGGACTTGGGGCCCTTGTCGACGCTTCCGTCGCCCTCGGGGTTGTCCATCTTGAGGTTCTGGCACCGCATCAGCGCGCCCTTGAATCCGGACGGGGTGACGTCCTTGGGCGAACCGACCAGTTCGCCCTTGGACTTGCTGTCGCCCTTGGTCATGTTGACCTTGGCCTCGTCGAAGGACTTGTTGATCACCGCGGCCGGGTCGCTCACCTCACCCCAGTAGCCTTGGAAGGAGATGTACTTCAGGCTCATGTCCTTCTCGGACCCGCCCTGGTAGGCGGCAGAGGCCTGAGCGGGATTCTTGATCCCGTTGGCCTCGATCTTCGTCTTCTCTGCGCCGCTCAGCGGGCCGTCGGTGCCGCTGCCGGTCTCGGCCTTCTTGTAATCGTCCAGCGTCGCCGCCGGCGTCAGCTTGTACCCCTTCGTGGAGTCCGCCACGTCGCTGTTGCTCGCGCCGCCGCCCGACGTCAGGAAGTACACGCCGCCGCCGATGACCGCGAGCGCCACGATCACGCCGCCGATGATCAGGCCGGTCTTCTTCTTCGGCGGCTGGGCCGGGGGGAAGCCGGGCTGCTGGCCGTAGACCGGCTGGCCGCCGTACGGGGGAGTGGGGGGCTGCTGGCCGTACGGGCCGGGCTGCTGGGCCTGCGGGTAGCCGTAGCCCGGCTGCGGGGGCTGCTGCTGCGGCGGGACGCCCTGGGGGGCCTGCTGCGGGTACCCGTAACCGGGCTGCCCCTGCGGCTGGCCCTGCGGCGGCGGGCCGCCGTAGGGGCCAGGCTGCTGGCCGTACGGTCCGGGCTGGCCCTGGGGCTGCTGTCCGTCGTACGGGCCCGGCTGGTTGAAGCTCATCTGCGGATTCCCCTGTTCGTGAAGCTCATGCGTTCTTATGCGTTCCGAACATCCTGACGGACGTCCCACGTACGTGGGGCACCGGGAGGCACACCGTTACCGAACAAACCGGTTTCGGCGCATGACTGTGACGGCCCTAAACTGTGTCGCGTGACCGAGAACGCAGCGCAGCAGCCAGCCAGCCACCCCGAACTGCCGACCCAGTACGCGCCGGCCGAGGTAGAGGGGAAGCTGTACGAGCGCTGGGTGGAGCGCGGCTACTTCGAGGCCGACGAGCACAGCGAGAAGCCGCCGTACTCCATCGTCATCCCGCCGCCCAACGTCACCGGCTCCCTGCACCTGGGCCACGCCTTCGAACACACGCTGATCGACGCGCTGGTCCGGCGCAAGCGGATGCAGGGCTTCGAGGCGCTCTACCAGCCGGGTATGGACCACGCGGGCATCGCCACCCAGAACGTCGTCGAGCGCGAGCTCGCCAAGGAGGGCAAGTCCCGCCACGACCTGGGCCGTGAGGCGTTCGTCGAGCGCGTCTGGAAGTGGAAGAACGAGTCCGGTGGCCAGATCTCCGGCCAGATGCGCCGCCTGGGCGAGGGTGTCGCCTGGTCCCGTGAGCGGTTCACCATGGACGAGGGCCTGTCCAAGGCCGTCCAGACCGTCTTCAAGCGGATGTACGACGACGGGCTGATCTACCGAGCCGAGCGCATCATCAACTGGTGCCCGCGCTGTCTCACTGCGATCTCGGACATCGAGGTCGAGTACCAGGAGGACGACGGCGAGCTCGTCTCCATGAAGTACGGCGAGGGCGACGAGACCATCGTCGTCGCCACCACCCGCGCCGAGACGATGCTCGGGGACACCGCCGTCGCCGTCCACCCCGACGACGAGCGCTACAAGCACCTGGTCGGCAGGCAGATCAAGCTGCCGCTGACCGACCGCACCATCCCGGTCGTCGCCGACCACCACGTCGACCCGGAGTTCGGCACCGGCGCCGTCAAGGTGACCCCGGCACACGACCCGAACGACTTCGAGATCGGCAAGCGCCACGACCTGCCCTTCCTCACCGTCCTGGACGAGCGCGCCGTCATCACCGTCCCCGGCCCCTTCCAGGGCCTGGACCGGCTGGAGGCCCGCTCCGCGATCGTCGCCGCCCTGCGCGCCGAGGGCCGGATCGTGGCCGAGAAGCGGCCGTACGTCCACTCCGTCGGACACTGCTCGCGCTGCAAGACGACCATCGAGCCGAGGCTGTCCCTCCAGTGGTGGGTCAAGGTCGAGCCGCTCGCCAAGGCGGCCGGCGACGCCGTCCGCGACGGCAAGGTCAAGATCCACCCGCAGGAGATGGAGAAGCGGTACTTCGACTGGGTCGACAACCTCCACGACTGGACGATTTCCCGCCAGCTCTGGTGGGGCCACCGCATCCCCGTCTGGTACGGCCCGAACGGCGAGGTCGTCTGCGTCGGACCGGACGACGAGGCCCCGACGGGCGAGGGCTGGACGCAGGACAGCGACGTCCTGGACACTTGGTTCTCCTCCGGCCTGTGGCCCTTCTCCACGCTCGGCTGGCCCGAACAGACCGACAGCCTCGCGAAGTTCTACCCGAACTCCGTCCTGGTCACCGGCTACGACATCCTCTTCTTCTGGGTCGCCCGGATGATGATGTTCGGCCTGTACGTCAACGACGGCGTCCCGCCGTTCGGGACGATCGTGCTGCACGGCATGGTCCGCGACGAGCACGGCAAGAAGATGTCGAAGTCCTTCGGCAACGTGGTCAACCCGCTGGACTGGATGGACAAGTACGGCTCCGACGCGCTCCGTTTCACCCTGGCGCGCGGCGCCAACCCCGGCACCGACGTCCCGATCGGTGAGGAGTGGGTCCAGGGTTCCGCCAAGTTCTCCAACAAGATCTGGAACGCCACCCGCTTCGCCCTGATGAACGGCGCGACCATCGAGGGCGAGCTGCCGGACGCCGCCGAGATGTCGGTGACCGACCGCTGGATCCTGTCCCGCCTCAACAAGACCGTCGCGGAAGTCGACGCGTACTACGACGACTTCCAGTTCTCCAAGCTCAGCGAGGCGCTCCGGCACTTCGCCTGGGACGAGGTCTTCGACTGGTACGTCGAGCTGTCCAAGACCACGTTCTTCGGCGGCGGCCGGGCGGCCGAGGTCTCGGGCCGGGTCCTGGGCGAGGTCCTCGATGTGATGCTGCGCCTGCTGCACCCGGTCGTCCCGTTCGTCACGGAGACGCTCTGGACCGCGCTCACCGGCCGTGAGTCGGTCGTCATCGCCGACTGGCCGGGCGACAGCGGCTTCCGGGACGACGCCGCGGAGAAGGAGATCGAGCTCGTCCAGCAGGTCGTCACCGAGGTCCGCCGGTTCCGCTCCGACCAGGGGCTCCAGCCCGGCCAGAAGGTCCCGGCCGAGCTGAACCTGACCGGCACCCCGCTCGCCGCGCACGAGGCGGCCATCCGGCAGCTGCTGCGCCTCCAGCTCGCCGGGGACGACTTCCAGGCCACCGCGTCGCTGCCCGTCGCGGGCGCCACCGTCGCGCTCGACCTGTCCGGCACGATCGACGTCGAGGCCGAGCGCAAGCGGCTGACGAAGGATCTGGAGGCGGCCCGGAAGGAGAAGGCGCAGGCCACCGGGAAGCTCGGCAACGAGGCGTTCCTGGCCAAGGCCCCGGACAACGTGGTCGACAAGATCCGCGGCCGGCTCACCAAGGCCGAGGCCGACATCGAGCGGATCAGCAGCCAGCTCGCGACCCTGCCCACCGGCTGACGTCCTGCGTACGGAGCCCCCGCGTACCCGGCCCGCCCGGGAGCGCGGGGGCTCCGCCGTACCCGCGCCGCGGGGTGCTGCGCGCGATGGCCGTACCCGCGCCGCCGGGCGCTGCGCGCGATGTCGGTGCCCATCCGTAGACTGGTCCTGTGAGTGAGCCCCGCCCTTCAGACCGGCACGACGCGTCCGATCCCGACGACACCTTCGCGGAGATCGTCGACGAAGAGACCCAGCGCGACCCCGACCTGGCGGTGATCGAGGCCGGGAGCCGCACGCTGCGCGCCGCCTCCGGTCCGCCGCAGGGCGACGAGGTCCCCGCCCGCCCCACCGACCCGGAGGTGGACAAGGCGCTGCGCGCGGTGGAGCAGGAGCTCGCCGGGCGCTGGGGCGAGACCAAGCTGGAGCCGTCCGTGGCGCGCATCGCCGCGCTGATGGACATCCTCGGTGACCCGCAGCGCGCGTACCCCTCCATCCACATCACCGGTACCAACGGCAAGACGAGCACCGCCCGCATGATCGAGGGCCTGCTCGGCGCCTTCGAGCTGCGCACCGGGCGCTACACCTCGCCGCACGTCCAGTCGATCACCGAGCGGATCAGCCTGGACGGCGCCCCGATGGACGCAGAGCGGTTCGTCGAGACGTACCAGGACATCAAGCCGTACGTCGAGATGGTCGACGCCCAGCAGCCCTACCGGCTCTCCTTCTTCGAGGTGCTCACCGGCATGGCGTACGCGGCGTTCGCCGACGCGCCGGTCGATGTCGCCGTCGTCGAGGTCGGCATGGGCGGCAGCTGGGACGCGACCAACGTGATCGACTCCACGGTCGCGGTCGTCACCCCGATCTCCCTGGACCACACCGACCGGCTGGGCTCCACGCCCGGCGAGATCGCGGTGGAGAAGGCCGGGATCATCAAGCAGGGCGCGACGGTCATCCTGGCCCAGCAGCCGGTCGACGCCGCCCAGGTGATGCTGAAGAAGGCCGTCGCGGCCGACGCCACGGTGGCCCGCGAGGGCATGGAGTTCGGCGTCGTCTCCCGGGAGGTCGCGGTCGGCGGGCAGCTGCTGACGCTGCGCGGCCTGGGCGGTGAGTACGACAACATCTTCCTTCCGCTGTACGGCGCCCACCAGGCGCACAACGCCGTGGTGGCGCTCTGCGCCGTCGAGGCGTTCTTCGGGATCGGCGCGGAGCAGCCCGGCTCGCTCGACGCCGACATCGTCCGCAAGGCCTTCGCCGCGGTGATCTCGCCCGGCCGTCTGGAGGTCGTGCGCTCCAGCCCGACCGTCATCCTGGACGCCGCCCACAACCCGGCCGGCGCCCTCGCGGCCGCGGCGGGGATCTCCGAGGCGTTCGGCTTCTCCCGGCTGATCGGGGTGGTCGGGGCCAGCGGCGACAAGGACGTCCGGGGGCTCCTGGAGGCCTTCGAGCCGATCTTCGCCGAGGTCGTCATCACCCAGAACTCCAGCGGCCGCGCGATGGACGCCGACGAGCTGGCCGCGGTCGCCGTCGAGGTCTTCGGCAACGAGCGGGTCCAGGTCGAACCCCGCCTCGACGACGCGCTGGAGGCGGCGATCACCCTCGCCGAGGAAGAGGACGAGTACGCCGGCGCCGGGGTGCTGGTGACCGGATCCGTGATCACGGTCGGCGAGGCCCGGCTGCTTCTGGGAAGGCACTGACCCACGTGCGTACGCTCTGTGCATCGACGCTGCTCGGTGAGTTCTTCGTGATCGGCTTCGCCGGACTCGTCGCGATGAAGTCCGACGACCTGTCGTCCGCGACGGTGTGGACGGTCTGCGGTATCGGCATGCTGCTCTCCGTGCTGCTCTGCGGGATGATCACCCGTCCCGGTGGTGTGCAGCTCGGCTGGGCGCTCCAGATCGCGCTGGTCGCCAGCGGCTTCGTGGTGCCGATGATGTTCATCCTCGGAGTGGTCTTCGGCGGCCTGTGGTGGGCCTCGGTGCACTACGGCCGCAAGATCGACGAGGTGAAGGCCCGGTGGGCCGCGCAGGAGGCGGCGCAGGCCCCGGCCGGCACCTGAGCGGGGAGCTTGTCCCCTCGCGGTCAAACCCGGCGGAGGGGCGTTCACGGCGCCCCTGTAATCTCGCTTCACCGCACCCGTATGCCTGACCCGTATGCCTGACCCGTATTTCGCAAGGAGCCGCACATGACCCAGCGCACCCTCGTTCTTCTGAAGCCCGACGCCGTCCGTCGCGGTCTGGTCGGCGAGATCGTCGGCCGCATCGAGCGCAAGGCCGGCTGGAAGATCACCGCGCTGGAGCTGCGAACCCTCGACCGGGCCACGCTGGAGCAGCACTACGCCGAGCACGTCGGCCGCCCGTTCTACGAGCCGCTCGTCGAGTTCATGCAGTCCGGCCCCATCGTCGCTCTGGTGGCCGAAGGCGAGCGGGTGATCGAGGGCGTCCGCGCGCTGGCCGGTCCGACCGACCCGATCGCCGCCGCGCCCGGCTCGATCCGTGGCGACTTCGGCACGATCACCCGGGAGAACCTCATCCACGCCTCGGACTCCGAGGAGTCCGCAGAGCGAGAAATGAAGCTGTTCTTTCCGGGACTTTCCTGACCTTCGCTCCGCCAAACAGCGCTCATGACCTGGGGCGACCGAAGTAATTCGGTCGCCCTTCGGCATAGGGTCAGGGATCGCGGGAACGCATCCCTCCGACGTAACGTCACCATGAGTGGGACGGCCACCCGTTCTGCTCAACAAGGCGAAGGACCCTCGCGCTGTGTCGGTGTATCCGGCACTACGATGGAAGCTTCCACGCCCGCAGCGCTCATCTCGCCTACCAAAACAAGCCATCACCGCTTTCACTTGGGAAGGCCCGACGCATCCTCATGGGGAACAAGGGGAACTCAATGTCGTTCATCGGCCGTGACATGGCTATCGACCTCGGGACTGCCAACACGCTGGTGTACGTCAGGGGGCGCGGCATCGTTCTGAACGAGCCGTCCGTCGTGGCCATCAACACCAACACCGGCGGCATCCTGGCGGTCGGCGCCGAGGCCAAGAAGATGATCGGCCGTACACCGGGCAACATCGTTGCCGTACGGCCACTGAAGGACGGCGTGATCGCCGACTTCGAGATCACGGAGCGGATGCTCCGCTACTTCATCCTGAAGATCCACAAGCGCCGCTACCTGGCCCGCCCGCGGGTCGTCGTCTGTGTGCCCTCCGGCATCACAGGGGTCGAGCGACGCGCCGTCATCGAGGCGTCGACGCAGGCCGGCGCCCGCCAGGTGCACATCATCGAGGAGCCCATGGCGGCGGCCATCGGCTCCGGCCTGCCGGTCCACGAGGCCACCGGCAACATGGTCGTCGACATCGGTGGCGGCACCACGGAGGTCGCGGTCATCTCGCTCGGCGGGATCGTCACCGCCCAGTCGATCCGGGTCGCCGGTGACGAGCTGGACAACGCGATCATCCAGCACATCAAGAAGGAGTACTCGCTCCTCCTCGGTGAGCGCACCGCGGAACAGATCAAGATCACGATCGGTTCGGCGTTCGAGCTGGAGAAGGACGAGCACACCGAGATCCGCGGCCGCGACCTCGTCTCGGGTCTGCCCAAGACCGTGGTCATCTCCGCGACCGAGGTCCGCAAGGCCATCGAGGAGCCGGTCAACGCGATCGTCGACGCGGTCAAGACGACGCTCGACAAGTGCCCCCCGGAGCTCTCCGGCGACGTCATGGACCGGGGCATCGTCCTCACCGGCGGCGGCGCGCTGCTGCGCGGCCTCGACGAGCGGCTCCGGCACGAGACGGGCATGCCGATCCACATCGCGGAAGACCCGCTGGACTCCGTCGCGCTCGGATCCGGCAAGTGCGTCGAGGAGTTCGAGGCGCTCCAGCAGGTGCTGGACGCCCAGCCCCGACGGTAGAAACTCAACCGGCCCTCCGCGCGGACGCTGCCGCTCCGCGCGGAGGATCGTTGATATACAGGCACGAACATTCCTACGAGGAAGGCACGGCCGCCGCACGTGAGGGACACACGAGAGAGCCGGCTGCTCCTGGTGCTGCTGATCGTCATCGCGTTCGCACTGATCACGGTGGACATCCGCGGTGGCGAGGCGTCGCCGGTGGACGGCGCCCGGCAGGCCGCCTCCACGGTCTTCGGACCGGTCGAGAACGGGGTCGCCTCAGCGGTCGACCCGGTGGGCAATGCCATAGGGGCGGTGCGCGCCTCCGGCGCCCGGCACGACAAGATCGCCGCACTGGAGCAGCAGAACGCCGCGCTGAAGGCCAAGCTCGGCAGCGACGACCAGAACCGCAGCAGGGTCCGCGAGCTCGACAAGATGCTCAAGAAGTCGGGCGCCGGACAGTACGGCATCAAGGCGGCGGAGGTCATCGCCATAGGAGCGGCCCAGGGCTTCTCCTGGACGGTCACCATCGACGCCGGCTCCAAGGACGGTCTCAAGCGCGACATGACCGTCCTCAACGGCGACGGACTCGTCGGCCGGGTCACCACCGTCGGCCCGGACACCGCGACGGTGCTCCTCGCCAACGACCCCGACTTCACCGTCGGCACCCGGATGGAGTCCACCGACGAACTCGGCTTCGCCACCGGCCAGGGCTCGCGCCCGATGGCCGTCCAGTTCCTGAACGGCAAGGCGAAGGTCAAGAAGGGCGACCGGCTCGTCACGTTCGGGTCCAGCAAGGACAAGCCGTTCGTGCCCGGCGTGCCCGTCGGCGAGGTCGTCCGGGTCGACCCGTCCGGCGGCGACCTGACCCGTACGGTCTACGTCCGTCCGTACGTCGGTTTCACCAAGCTCGACATCGTCGGCATCGTCGTCCAGGCTCCGCGCGAGGACCCCCGCGACGCGGTCCTGCCGAAGAAGCCGGCCAAGCCCGCCAAGCCGAAGCCCACCCCGACCGTCACCGTCACCATCTCGCCCAACGGCGACCTCGTGGACACCAACGGCAACGTCGTCGGGAACATCCACGAGAGCGCGGACCCCAGCGGCAGCCCGGACCCCAGCCCCAGCGGGAACGCCACACCGAACGCCGACAACGCGGTAAACGAACAGAGGTAGAGCTGATCCCCATGCACGTCAACCGGACTCTGCTCTCCATCGCCCTGGTCGTGCTCGCGCTCGTCGTCCAGGTTTCCGTACTCGCCCGGCTCCAGCTGCCCGGCGCGGTGCCCGATCTGCTCCTCATGGTCGTTCTCGGACTGGCCTTCGTCTACGGCCACGTCAGCGGCGCCCTCATCGGCTTCGGCGCCGGGCTGCTCGCCGACCTGGCGCCGCCGGCCGACCACGCGGCCGGCCGGTACGCCCTGGTCCTCTGCGTCATCGGCTACCTCGCCGGACTGGTCAAGCCGGAGAACGGCCAGCTCAAGTCGGCCGTGATGCCGATGGCCGTGGTCGTCGCGGCGGCGATCGGATCGACCCTGCTGTACGCGGGGGTCGGCGCGCTCGTCGGGGACACGGCCGCCCGCCATGTGGGGCTCGGCAGCCTGCTGTTCAGCGCGGCCGTCTACGACCTGCTGCTCGCGCCGTTCACGGTGCCGCTGATCATGGCGATGGCCAGACGCACGGTGAACGACCCGCTCACCGAGTCCTCCTCCGGCGGCAAGGACGCCACGGCGGGCTGGCTCGCCGCCGGCACCGGACTGCGGATCGGCAACCAGCGCGGCGGACTCCGCGTCAAGGCCGCCCGGAACCGGGCGGCGCGCGCCGGACGCATCAAGGGAGTCAAGCGACTGTGAGCCCGCAAGCCCCGGGGACCGCCCACCGCGCCCCCCGCCCGACCACCACCGGGGGCGCCCCGTGACCAACATCCCGGAGACGGGCCGGACCCAGCGGGTCCAGATCCGCCTCATCGTCATCCAGGTCCTCGTCTTCTCCCTGCTGCTCACCCTCGGCGGCCGGCTCTGGTACCTCCAGATCCGCAACGGCCAGGAGTACTCCGACGAGGCGAAGAACAACCACGTCCAGCAGGTCGTCCAGCCCGCCGCCCGAGGCTCCATCCTCGACGCCCGCGGCGTGCCGCTGGCCGACAACGAGACCCGGCTCGTCGTTTCCGCCAGCCGCACCGAGCTGCTGAAGACGGACGACGACGGCAAGGGCGTGCTGACCCGGCTGGCCGGCGTCCTGGACATGAAGCCCAAGGACGTCATCGACAAGGTCCGGCTCTGCGACGCGAAGACCCCGCAGCCCTGCTGGAACGGTTCGCCCTACCAGCCGATCCCGGTCACCGACGAGGCCACCACCCAGCAGGCCCTGACGATCCGCGAGCGCGCCGAGGACTTCCCCGGCATCACCGCGGAGCCCACCGCCGTACGCCGCTACGCCGCACCCGGCAAGGCCAACACCGCCCAGGTCCTCGGCTACCTCTCGCCCGTCACCGACGACGAGATCACCAAGGCCCAGGACAGCGACTCGCCCTACCTGCGCTCCGACCAGGTCGGCCGCTCCGGCCTGGAGCGCACGTACGACAAGGAGCTGCGCGGCAAGGCGGGCGTCACCCGTTACGAGGTCGACAACCTCGGCCGGGTCATCGGCCAGGCGAAGAACGACGAGGCGGAGGCCGGCTCCAGTGTCGTCACCTCGATCGACGCCCGGGTCCAGGCCGTCGCGGAGTACGAGCTGAACCAGGCCATGAAGACGGCCCGCACCGAGTTCGACACCAACACCGGCGAGAACTACAAGGCCGACTCCGGCGCCGTCGTCGTCATGGAGGCCAAGACCGGCCGGGTCGTCTCGATGGCCTCGCTGCCCAACTACGACCCCAACGCCTGGGTCGGCGGCATCTCCGGCAAGGACTACGCCAAGCTCACCGGCAAGAACTCCAACTTCCCGCTGCTGAACCGGGCCATCCAGGGCCAGGCGGCCCCCGGCTCCATCTTCAAGGTCATCTCCTCGACCGCCGCGGTCAACGCCGGATACCCCTTCAACGGCAACTACCCCTGCCCCAGCTCGTACTCCATCGGCGGCCAGACCTTCAAGAACTTCGAGTCCCAGGGCTACGGCGACATCACCATCGGCCGCGCCCTGGAGGTCTCCTGCGACACCGTGTACTACGGCATCGCGCACAAGGAGTGGGCGAAGGACGGCGGGAACAACCCGAAGAAGAAGCCCAACGACTGGTTCTACAAGACCGCCCACCAGTTCGGCCTCGGCAAGGAGACCGGCATCGACCTCCCCAACGAGGTCAGCGGCCGGGTCCCGGACCGCCAGTGGAAGCAGAACTTCGCCAAGGCCAACCACGCCTCCTGGTGCAAGCAGGGCAAGAAGGACGGCACATACGTCGAGAAGATCGCCTACGAGAACTGCCTCGAAGGCGACAAGATGCGTGCCGGTGACTCCGTCAACTACTCGATCGGCCAGGGCGACACCCTCGTCACGCCGATACAGATGGCGACGATCTACGGGGCCATCTCCAACGGCGGCACCCTCTACAACCCCACCGTCGGCAAGGCGATCGTGAGCGGCGACGGCAAGAGCGTCCAGGAGATCAAGCCCAAGTCGCACGGCAAGCTGCCCTTCACCCAGAAGACCCGCAACGAGATCGACGGAGCCCTCGCGGGCGTCGCGACCCGCGGCTCCGCCGCCTGGCGGTTCGGCGGCTGGCCGCAGGACAAGATCCCGATGCACGCCAAGACGGGTACGGCCGAGGTCTACGGCAAGCAGACGACCTCATGGTTCGCCACCTACACCAAGGACTACACGGTCGTCATGACGATCTCCCAGGGCGGTACGGGCTCCGGCGCCTCCGGGCCCGCCGTGCGCAACATCTACAACGCGATCTACGGTCTCGACGCCACCGGCAAGCAGGACCTCAAGAAGGCCCTGCTGCCGACCCCGCAGAAGGGCCTCCCGAAGGTCCAGACGGACGGCACCATCGACGCCCCGAAGATCAAGCCCTACGACCCCGCCTCGCAGAAGCCGCCCACCGAGCAGACGCTCGCCGCGGTGCTGGGGAGGCGCGACTGATGGCCGGATTCTCCGTCCCGCGCTACGGCCCCGAGCGGTCCGGCTGGGGCCGGCTCATGGCACGCGACTCCGTCGTGCGCCGGCTCGACTGGCCGCTCCTCGGCTCGGCGCTCGCGCTCTCCTTCATCGGCTCGCTGCTGGTCTGGTCGGCGACCCGGGGACGCGACTCGCTCACCCACGGCGACCCGTACTACTTCCTCTTCCGGCACGTCCTCAACACCGGCATCGGCCTCGTCCTGATGGTCGGCACGATCTGGCTCGGCCACCGCACCCTGCGCGGCGCGGTGCCGATCCTGTACGGACTGTCCGTACTCCTCGTGATGGCGGTCCTCACCCCGCTCGGCGCGACCGTCAACGGCGCGCACGCCTGGATCCTGCTGCCCGGCGGCTTCTCGCTCCAGCCCTCCGAGTTCACCAAGATCACGATCATTCTCGGCATGGCGATGCTGCTCGCCGCCCGGGTCGACGCGGGCGACCAGCCCCACCCCGACCACCGGACCGTCGCCAAGGCCCTCGGCCTGGCGGCGCTCCCGATGGCCGTCGTCATGGGGATGCCGGACCTCGGCTCCGTGATGGTCATGGTCGTCATCGTGCTCGGCGTGCTGCTCGCCTCCGGCGCGTCCAACCGCTGGGTCTTCGGGCTCCTCGGGGCGGGCGTGGCCGGGGCGGTCGCCATCTGGCAGCTCGGACTGCTCGACGACTACCAGATCGCACGCTTCGCCGCCTTCGCCAACCCGGCGCTCGACCCCGCCGGCGTCGGCTACAACACCAACCAGGCCCGCATCGCGATCGGCTCCGGCGGACTGCACGGCACCGGCCTCTTCCAGGGCACCCAGACCACCGGCCAGTTCGTCCCCGAACAGCAGACCGACTTCGTCTTCACCGTCGCGGGCGAGGAGCTCGGCTTCCTCGGCGCCGGACTGATCCTGGTCCTGCTCGGCGTCATCCTGTGGCGCGCCTGCCGCATCGCCCGGGAGACCACCGAGCTGTACGGCACGATCGTCGCCGCCGGAATCATCGCCTGGTTCGCCTTCCAGGCCTTCGAGAACATCGGCATGACGCTCGGCATCATGCCGGTCGCCGGACTGCCCCTGCCGTTCGTCTCCTACGGAGGGTCCTCGATGTTCGCCATCTGGGTGGCCATCGGACTGCTCCAGTCGATCAGGGTGCAACGGCCGATAACGGCCTGAGCCGTGCGGGGCCCCTGCCCAAGTCCGGACATCGCGTTTAGATTCGACTCATGGCGGACTCGAAGCGCGAGATCGAGCGGAAGTACGAAGCCAACGAGGCCACCCGGCTGCCCGACCTGAGCCGGGTGGCCGGCGTCTCGACCGTCGACCACCTGGGCGTCAGCGAACTCGACGCCGTCTACTACGACACCGAGGACCTGCGGCTCGCGGCGGCCTCCCTCACCCTGCGCCGCCGCACCGGCGGGGACGACGCGGGCTGGCACCTCAAACTCCCGGTCGCCACCGGCATCCGTGACGAGATCAGGGCCCCGCTCTCCGACACCCTGCCGCCCGAACTCGCCGCGCTGATCCGCTCCCGGGTCCGTGACGCCCCGGTCGTCCCCGTGGTCCGGCTCCGCTCCGCGCGCGACGTCCACCGACTGACCGGCCCCGACGGCGGGCTGCTCGCAGAGGTCAGCGTGGACCGGGTCAGGGCCGAGCGGCTGCACGGCGGCAGCGCCCGCACCACCCGCACCGCCTGGACCGAGATCGAGGCCGAACTGGCGGACGACGGCGACCCGGCCTTCCTCGACGCCGTCGAGCGGCGGCTCCGCAAGGCCGGGGTAAGGCCCTCCGCGTCGCCGTCCAAGCTGGCGCGGGCGCTGGACGAGACCGGCCCGAAGCGGAAACCGGCCGGCGGAAGGTCCCGGCCGCGCACCGCGGGCGACCACGTCCTCGCCTACGTACGCCACCAGATCACCGCGATCGTCGCCCTGGACCCGGCCGTCCGCCGGGGGCTGCCCGACTCGGTGCACCGGATGCGGGTCGCCACCCGCAGACTGCGCAGCGCCTTCCGGACGTACCGCAGGATCCTCGACCGGACCGTCACCGGCCCGGTGGCCGAGGAGCTGAAGTGGCTCGCGGCGGAGCTCGGCATCGACCGCGACCAGGAGGTCCTGGACGAACGGCTGCGCGCCCGGCTCGACGGGCTGCCCCGCACCCTGGTCCTCGGGCCGGTCCGGGGCCGGCTGCGGATCTGGTCGGTCGCCCGCCGCACCGGCTCCCGCGCCCGCACCGTCGCCGTACTCGACACCAGCCGCTACCTGACGCTGCTGGCGGCCCTGGACGCGCTCCTGGCGGACCCGCCCCTGCTGCCCGCCGCGGCGAAGCCGCCCGGCAAGGCGCTGCCACGCGCCCTGCGCAAGGACCACCGGCGCCTCGCGCACCGCATCGCCCACGCCCAGGAGCTGCCACCGGGACCGGAGCGCGACGTCGCCCTGCACGAGGCCCGCAAGGCGGCGAAACGCGCACGCTACGCGGCCGAGGCCGCCCGCCCCGCGCTCGGCAAACCCGCCCGGAAGTCCGCCAAGCGGCTGAAGGCCCTACAGGGTGTGCTGGGCGACCACCAGGACAGCGTGGTGGCCCGCGAGGCCCTGCGCGCCCTGGCCGTCCAGGCCCAGCTGTCCGGCGAGCCCTCGTTCACCTGGGGACTGCTGTACGGGCAGGAGGAGCGGTCGGCGGCAGCACGCGAACGGGAGCTGCCCGGGGTCTGGGCCAGGGCGTCCCGGGCCGGAATCCGGGCGGCACGGGGAAGCTGAGCGTCGCGGTACGCTGGATGGTCATCCTTGCCGGCTCTCGAAAGTTCGCGATGTCTGTCGATTCGGTCTTCCCACAGCTCGAAGCTCTGCTCCCGCATGTGCAGAAGCCCATCCAGTACGTCGGCGGTGAGCTCAACTCCACCGTCAAGCCGTGGGACGAGTGCGACGTCCGCTGGGCCCTGATGTACCCGGACGCCTACGAGGTCGGACTCCCCAACCAGGGCGTCATGATCCTCTACGAGGTGCTCAACGAGCGTCAGGGCGTCCTCGCGGAGCGCACCTACAGCGTCTGGCCGGACCTGGAGGAGCTGATGCGCGAGCACCAGGTGCCCCAGTTCACGGTGGACGGACACCGCCCGGTCAAGGCGTTCGACGTCTTCGGGCTGAGCTTCTCCACCGAGCTGGGCTACACCAACATGCTCACCGCCCTGGACCTGGCCGGCATCCCGCTGGCCGCGAAGGACCGGGACATCGACGACCCGATCGTGCTCGCGGGCGGCCACGCCGCGTTCAACCCCGAGCCGATCGCGGAGTTCATCGACTGCGCGGTCATCGGCGACGGCGAGCAGGCCGTCCTGGAGATCACCGAGATCATCAGGGCCTGGAAGGCCGAGGGCCGCCCCGGCGGCCGCGAGGAGGTGCTCTTCCGCCTCGCGAGGACCGGTGGCGTGTACGTCCCCGGCTTCTACGACGTGGAGTACCTCCCGGACGGCCGCATCGGCCGCGTCGTGCCGAACAAGTCGGGCGTGCCGTGGCGGGTGTCCAAGCACACGGTCATGGACCTCGACGAGTGGCCCTACCCCAAGCAGCCGCTCGTCCCGCTCGCCGAGACCGTCCACGAGCGGATGTCCGTGGAGATCTTCCGAGGCTGCACCCGCGGCTGCCGTTTCTGCCAGGCCGGCATGATCACGCGCCCCGTGCGGGAGCGAAGCATCACCGGCATCGGCGAGATGGTGGAGAAGGGCCTCAAGGCGACCGGCTTCGAGGAGGTCGGCCTGCTCTCGCTCTCCTCCGCGGACCACAGCGAGATCGGTGACATCGCCAAGGGCCTGGCCGACCGCTACACGGACGACAAGATCGGGCTCTCGCTGCCCTCCACCCGCGTCGACGCGTTCAACGTGGACCTGGCCAACGAGCTGACCCGCAACGGCCGCCGCTCCGGCCTCACCTTCGCCCCCGAGGGCGGCTCCGAGCGGATGCGCAAGGTCATCAACAAGATGGTCTCGGAGGAGGACCTGATCCGGACCGTCTCCACCGCGTACGGCAACGGCTGGCGGCAGGTGAAGCTGTACTTCATGTGTGGCCTGCCCACCGAGACCGACGAGGACGTCCTGCAGATCGGTGACATGGCGGTCAACGTCATCGCCAAGGGCCGCGAGGTCTCCGGGCAGAACGACATCCGCTGCACCGTCTCCATCGGCGGCTTCGTGCCCAAGCCGCACACCCCGTTCCAGTGGGCCCCGCAGCTCGGCGTAGAGGAGACCGACGCCCGGCTGGCCAAGCTCCGGGACAAGATCCGCGGCGACAAGAAGTACGGCCGCTCGATCGGCTTCCGCTACCACGACGGCAAGCCCGGCATCGTCGAGGGCCTGCTCTCCCGCGGCGACCGCCGGGTCGGTTCCGTCATCCGCGCCGTCTACGAGGCGGGCGGCCGCTTCGACGGCTGGCGCGAGCACTTCAGCTACGACCTGTGGATGAAGAGCGCCGAGAAGACGCTGCCCGGCTTCGGTGTCGACGTCGACTGGTACACCACCCGCGAGCGGACGTACGAGGAGGTCCTGCCCTGGGACCACCTCGACTCGGGCCTCGACAAGGACTGGCTCTGGGAGGACTGGCAGGACTCGCTCGACGAGACCGAGGTCGAGGACTGCCGCTGGACCCCCTGCTTCGACTGCGGGGTGTGCCCGCAGCTGGACCTCGACATCCAGATCGGCCCGACGGGCAAGAAGCTCCTCCCGCTGACCGTCGTGAAGTGACACGGCCCGCACAGGGACACCGTCCGGCTCCGGCCGGGTGACAGCTCGATGACGAAGGCCCGGCCCGGGAAACCCCCGGACCGGGCCTTCGCGTCATGGAGTGCATGGACAACGCAGAGCACCAGGCCCCCGCGCGGTACGAGAGCGGCGACGGCTGTCTGACCACCCTCGTCCGGATTCCGGTCCGGATCGTGGTCCTCGTGCTCGTCCTGCCGGTCCGGATGGTGTGGGACGCGCTCGCCGCCTGCTCCCGCGCCGCCGAACGGGTGCTGCGCCGGCCGCTGGGGCGGGCACTGTCCTGGCTGTTCCACGTCCTGGTGGCCGTTCCGGCCGGCTGGCTGTGGGAGTGGGTGCTGACACCACTGGGCCACGGGCTCCGGTGGCTGGCATGGGCGGTGCTCGTGTGGCCGTGGACCGCGCTGTGGCGGTACGTCGTGGTGCCCGGCGTGCGGTACGGGATCGTCGTTCCGCTCGGCTGGCTGTACACGGAGGTCCTCACTCCGCTCGGACACGGGCTGCGGTGGGTGTGCCTGGCGCTGCTCGCTCCCGCCGGACGCGGCGTCCTCGCGGGGATCGGATGGCTGCTCAGGGCCGTGCTCGTCCTGCCTGCCGTGGGCGTCTGGCGATATGTGCTGGTGCCCCTGGGGCTGGCCGCCGCCTGGGTGGTCCGCTGCCTGGTCCTCGTGCCCGCCCGGTGGACGTACCGGGAACTGCTCACCCCGCTGGGCCACGGCACCGCCTGGCTCCTCGATCTGCTGACCAGAGGCGTCGCCGCCGGATTCCGGGGGCTCTGGGCCGTTCTGTGCCTGCTGGTCTCGGTGCTTCTCGTCACTCCGCTCGGCTGGCTGTACCAGCGGGTGCTCGCCCCCGTGGGCCGGGAGGTCGCGGCCGCGTTCGGATTCGCCTGGCGCGCCGCCGGATTCGTCTCGCGGGCCGTCGGCCGGGGGCTGGCCCGGCTGGCGTGGTGGCTGGTCGGCGCGCCGGTGACCTGGGCGTACCGCACGGTCTGCACCCCCGTCGGGCACTTCGTGCGCGACGCCGTGTGGGCCCCGGCCCGGCGGGCCGGGGCGGCGGCGGGCCGGACCGCCCGGGACGCGATGCGCACCGCCCGCGACACCGTGCGCCAGGCGCGCCGCGACGCCTGGCGGGCACTGGTCGGCGGGCCCCGGGCGACAGAGCCCCGGGAACTGAACAGGCGGGTTGCGCGTACTCTGGGTAGTACAACGACTGTGCCCAGCGCGGCGCCCGAACCAGAGATCTCCCTGCACGGCGGGAAAGCCGCCCAGCGGGGGTGAGCCGGAGCGGACACCCCGGGCCACCCGTATTTCGAGGGCGGTGCGCCACCGCGTCCGCCCCGCACCGAGGAGAAGAACCACTGGGCAAGCGACAGCCCGAAGGCCCGCCGCCCGCACCCACAGTGCAGCGCATTCGTCTGCGCTACACGAAGCGCGGCCGCCTCCGGTTCACCAGTCACCGTGACTTCCAGCGTGCCTTCGAGCGGGCGCTGCGCCGCTCCGAGGTGCCCATGGCCTACTCGGCGGGCTTCACCCCGCATCCCAAGGTGTCCTACGCCAATGCCGCCCCCACCGGCACGGGCAGCGAGGCCGAGTTCCTGGAGATCGCCCTCAGCGAGGCGCGTGACCCCGATGTCCTGCGCGAGCTGCTGAACGACTCGCTGCCGGACGGGCTCGACATCACGGACGCCGTGGAGGCCCGTACCTCGGGCCTCGCAGACCGGCTGACCGCCTCCGTCTGGGAGATGCGGCTGGACGGGGTCTCCGCGCAGGAGGCGGAGAAGGCCGTGGCCGCCTTCAACGGGGCCGAGACCGTCGAGGTCCAGCGCCGTACGAAGAACGGCGTGCGCAGCTTCGACGCCCGTTCCGCCGTGGTGGAGCTGCGGGCCCTTGATCAACAGCCTGATAGGCCCGAGGTCAAGGCCTGTGCGATACTGCGGCTGGTTGTTCGGCACGTGACACCTGCCGTACGGCCTGACGACGTCCTGTCCGGTCTCCGCGTTGTGGCCGACCTGGCGCCGCCTGTCCCCGCTGCGGTGACCAGGCTGGCGCAGGGGCTCTTCGACGAGGAGTCCGGCACGGTGACCGACCCGCTCGCGCCTGACCGCGAGGCAGCCCCGGCCGTGCTACCCACGGCCACCGGGACCGCCGTCGCGACGGCGCCGGAAGGTGCGGGCACCGCGTAAGGCGGTCGTTGTAGCGCGGCGCTCGGACTCGGGAGCCACCTGGTCCGGGCCGCGCGCAGACCCATAAGACTTTCGCCAGGCCGTGCGCACACCGTGTACGGAACCGGCGAGCCAGACATTCAGCCCCCGTGCGGCGCCCGCGCCCCGGACGGCGGTACCGCGTAGATACGCGGACCGTGCCGGACCGGAATCAGACGCGGCGCCCGGGAGCGCGACGGGAGAACCGCCCGCATGCAAGAGCCCACAGAACCCGGCACGGCCGGGAACGCAGAAGACAGCAACACCCCCGGGGACAAGCTGCCGCCGCGCCGCAGGCGCCGTGCGGCGTCCCGCCCGGCCGGCCCGCCCTCGGGCGGCGCTCCGGGTGCGGCCGACGCGCCGGCCATACCGGCCGTTGACGCCGGAGAGTCGGACCCCAGTACCGGGAACACCAACGAGACCGAGGCCGCCCCGCCCGTCCGGGCCCGCCGCCGCGCGGTCCGCAAGGCGACCGCCCCGGCGGGTGCCCCGCAGGCCGCAGAGGTCGTGGAGCCCGCCGTGGCCCCCGAGCCCGTCGCGGCCGAGCCGGTCGAGTCGACCGAGCCGGTCGAGGCGCCGCGTGCGCGTCGTCGCGCTTCCCGCAAGGCGACCGCCCCTGCGGGCGCTCCGCAGGCCGCCGAGGCTGTGGAGATCGTCGAGGAGCCGGCGGCCCCGGTGAGCCCCGAGCCCGCAGCCGAGGAGCAGACTGAGCCGGTCGAGGCGCCGCGTGCGCGTCGTCGCGCTTCCCGCAAGGCGACCGCCCCGGCGGGTGCCCCGCAGGCCGCCGAGGCTGTGGAGATCGTCGAGGAGCCCGCCGCAGAGGCGAGCCCCGAGCCCGTCGCGGAGGCGCCGCGCGGCCGTGCCCGCCGCAGGGCCTCCGCCCCGGCCGGTGCGCCGCAGGCCACCCGCGCCGAATCCGCCGAGCCCGTCGCCGCTGCCGAGCCCGAGGAGGCCGCCCCGGCGGCTGCCGAGCCGGTCGAGGCCCCGCGCGGCCGTCGTCGTGCGGTCCGCAAGGCCACCTCCCCGGCCGGTGCCCCGCAGGCCGCGCAGGAGCGCGCTGAGGTCCAGACCGAGGTCCAGACCGGCGAGAGCCTGCCCGAGACCGCCGTCGAGGAGCTGGCAGCCGAGACCGCGGAGGTCGAGGAGGCCGCCCCGCGCGGCCGCCAGCGCCGCCGCGCCACCGCGGCCGCGGGCCGCCCCGAGTTCACCGGCAAGGTCGAGGAGCCCGTGCGCAGGAGCCGTGGCGCCGCCCGCCCCGCCGTCGCCGTGTTCCAGGCCCCGGTCTTCTCCGAGCCGATGTTCCAGACCCCGGAGACCGCTGCCGCGGCCGCCGCCGCGGGGACCGGCACGCACGACGAGGAGCCCGAGGAAGAGATCGGGACGACCGAGGAGCAGACCCCGGTCGCCGAGGCGCCCGCCCCCGCGGAGGCCCCGCAGGGCGGTTCGCGCCGCCGGCGCCGCCGTCGCGGTGAGGCCGCGGAGACCGAGCCCGCCGCCGCACCCGCTCCCGCCGCCGCCCCGGTGGAGGAGCAGGCCGCGCAGGAGGACGAGCCTTCGGGCGAGCACGACGCGGAGCACGACGGCGAGGACACCGACGAGTACGGTGACCGGCCCTCGCGCCGCCGCCGTCGCGGTGGCCGTCGCCGCCGCCGTGGCGAGTCCGCGGAGGACGAGAACACGGAGCAGCAGCACACCGAGGACACCTCCACCTCTGACCACCGCCCGGACCGCTCGGAGGACGAGCAGGAGCGCGCCCACGAGTCCGAGGACGAGGGCGACCACGACGACGACAGCGACCACGACGACTCCGGTGCCGCCGGTTCGAGCAGCAGCCGTCGTCGCCGGCGCCGCCGCCGTCGCAGCGGTGACTCCGCGTCCGACGCCGAGAACGGCACGGACGACCCGGAGCGCACGGTCGTCAAGGTCCGCGAGCCCCGTAAGAAGGAGGCCGAGCGCGAGCCCGGCACCGGCTTCGACGAGGTCCAGTCCATCAAGGGCTCGACGCGTATGGAGGCCAAGAAGCAGCGCCGCCGCGAGGGCCGCGAGCAGGGCCGCCGCCGGGTCCCGATCATCACGGAGGCGGAGTTCCTGGCCCGCCGCGAGGCCGTCGAGCGCGTCATGGTCGTCCGCCAGAGCGGCGAGCGCACCCAGATCGGCGTCCTTGAGGACAACGTGCTCGTCGAGCACTACGTCAACAAGGAGCAGGCCACCAGCTACGTCGGCAACGTCTACCTGGGCAAGGTCCAGAACGTCCTGCCGTCCATGGAGGCCGCCTTCGTCGACATCGGCAAGGGCCGCAACGCCGTCCTGTACGCCGGTGAGGTCAACTTCGAGGCGCTCGGCATGGCCCACGGGCCGCGCCGTATCGAGACCGCGCTCAAGTCCGGCCAGTCCGTCCTCGTCCAGGTGACGAAGGACCCGATCG
This sequence comes from Streptomyces sp. NPDC104307, assembly GCF_055584045.1. Lineage (NCBI taxonomy): Bacteria > Bacillati > Actinomycetota > Actinomycetes > Kitasatosporales > Streptomycetaceae > Streptomyces > Streptomyces sp. NPDC104307. The sequence continues at coordinate 239,148 of NZ_JBVJMU010000002.1, read as the reverse complement.
GCCACAAGGGCGCCCGGCTCACCAGCCAGGTCTCGCTGCCCGGCCGCTACCTGGTCTACGTGCCCGAGGGCTCGATGACCGGGATCAGCCGCAAGCTGCCCGACACCGAGCGTTCCCGGCTCAAGACCATCCTCAAGAAGATCGTCCCCGAGGACGCGGGCGTCATCGTCCGCACCGCCGCGGAGGGCGCCAGCGAGGACGAGCTGCGCCGCGACGTCGAGCGGCTCCAGGGACAGTGGGAGGACATCCAGAAGAAGTCGAAGAGCAGCGGCAGCTCCAACGCGCCGACGCTGCTCTACGGCGAGCCGGACATGACCGTCCGGGTCGTCCGCGACATCTTCAACGAGGACTTCTCCAAGGTCATCGTCAGCGGCAACGAGGCGTGGGACACCATCCACGGCTACGTCTCGCACGTGGCGCCCGACCTGACGGACCGGCTGTCGCGGTGGACCTCGGAGGTCGACATCTTCGCGACCTACCGGATCGACGAGCAGCTCATGAAGGCGCTGGACCGCAAGGTCTACCTGCCGAGCGGTGGCTCGCTGGTGATCGACAAGACCGAGGCGATGGTCGTCGTCGACGTCAACACCGGCAAGTTCACCGGTCAGGGTGGCAACCTCGAAGAGACCGTCACCAAGAACAACCTGGAGGCGGCCGAGGAGATCGTGCGCCAGCTGCGGCTGCGCGACCTCGGCGGCATCGTCGTCGTCGACTTCATCGACATGGTGCTGGAGTCCAACCGGGATCTGGTGCTGCGGCGTCTTCTGGAGTGCCTGGGACGCGACCGTACGAAGCACCAGGTCGCGGAGGTCACCTCGCTGGGCCTGGTCCAGATGACCCGTAAGCGGGTCGGACAGGGTCTGCTGGAGTCCTTCTCCGAGACCTGCGTCCACTGCAACGGTCGCGGCGTGATCGTGCACATGGAGCAGCCCACCTCCGCGGGCGGTGGCGGCGGCAACGGCAAGCGGTCGAAGAAGCGCCGGGGCGGTTCCGGCCAGGACCACGAGCACGAGCACGGCCACGAGCACGAGCAGGATCACGACAACGAGGCCGAGACCGAGGCCGAGGTGGCGGCCGAGGTCGCCGCTCCGCTGGCGCTGCCCGAGCCGGAGTTCGTCGCGGACGAGGAGCTGTACAGCAGCGCGGCAGAGGCCGAGGCGGCAGCAGGGCGCGGCCGTGGCCGTCGCCGGGCGACCCGTAAGGCGACCGCCCCGGCAGGTGCGCCGAAGCAGGCGTCCGCGCCCGCTCCGGTGGCCGAGCCGGTCGTCGAGCCGGAGCCCGTCGTGGCGCCCGAGCCGCAGCCCGAGGCCGTCCCGGAGCCGGTCGCGGAGGCCCCGGCCGCCGAGGCGCCCCAGGGCCGTCCGCGTCGCCGGGCGACCCGCAAGGCGACCGCCCCGGCGGGTTCGCCGGCCCCGGCGGAGCCGGTGGCCGAGCCGGCCCCGGCCGTCCAGGCGCCGGTCTCCGACGCCGATCCGGTCGCCGCGGAGGACCCGGTCGCCGAGGCTCCGCACGTGGAGGTCCCGGCGGAGGAGCCGGCCGCACCGCCGCGTGCCCGTCGCCGGGCGACCCGTAAGGCCACCGCGCCCGCGGGCTCTCCGGCAGGCACCGAAGAGGCCGCGACCGTCGTGGTGACGGCTTCCCCGGAGGCCGAGACCGAGGCCGAGCCGGCGCCCGCGAGCGACGCCGACGCCGAGTCCGACGCCGCACCGGCCAAGAAGGCGGCCCGCAAGACCGCCAAGAAGGCCACGGCCAAGAAGGCGGCCACGAAGAAGGCCACCACCACGAAGACGGCCGCCAAGAAGACCGCCGCGAAGAAGACGACGGCCAAGAAGGCGGCAGCGAAGAAGACGGTGGCGGCGGAGCAGCAGTCGCCGTCCTCCGTCACGGCTTCGGCGGACGAGGTCTGACCGGCCTCGCACCGTGTGCCCGTACGCAGCCGGACCGGTTCCCCCACAGGAACCGGGCCGGCTGCGTACTGCCGCTCCCGGCGCACCACAACCGTCCTCGTGGACACGGAAGTCTGAGTACATGCGCAAGATCCAGAAGGCCGTCATACCGGCAGCGGGGCTCGGTACCCGGTTCCTGCCGGCGACGAAGGCGACGCCCAAGGAGATGCTGCCGGTGGTCGACAAGCCGGCGATCCAGTACGTCGTGGAGGAGGCCGTCGCCGCGGGACTGAGCGACGTGCTGATGATCACCGGGCGCAACAAGCGCGCCCTGGAGGACCACTTCGACCGGAACTACGAGCTGGAGTCGGCGCTGACCCGCAAGGGCGACGACGAGCGGCTGGTCCGGGTCCAGGAGTCCAGCGAGCTGGCGACCATGCACTACGTCCGCCAGGGTGACCCGCGCGGCCTCGGCCACGCCGTCCTGTGCGCGGAGCCCCATGTGGGCGACGAGCCGTTCGCGGTGCTCCTGGGCGACGACCTGATCGACCCGCGCGACCCGCTGCTGGCGCGGATGACCGAGATCCAGGAGCGCGAGGGCGGCAGCGTCGTCGCGCTGATGGAGGTGGCGCCCGAGCAGGTCCACATGTACGGCTGCGCCGCGGTCGAGGCCACCGCGCAGGACGATGTGGTGAGGGTCACCGGGCTGGTCGAGAAGCCGGAGCCGGTCGAGGCGCCCAGCAACCTCGCCGTCATCGGGCGCTACGTCCTGGACCCCGCGGTCTTCGGCGTGCTGCGCGAGACGGAGCCCGGCCGGGGCGGCGAGATCCAGCTGACGGACGCCCTCCAGCAGCTGGCCGTCGACGAGAAGCTCGGCGGCCCGGTCCACGGCGTCGTCTTCCGCGGCCGCCGCTACGACACCGGCGACCGGGGCGACTACCTGCGGGCCATCGTCAGACTCGCCTGCGAGCGCGAGGACCTGGGCCCCGACTTCCGTAACTGGCTGCGCGGTTACGTGGCGGCCGAGCTCTGAGAGGCTGTCGGGGCCGTTCCCGTACAGCACCCGGACCCACCACCCGGGACACCCGCACCAAGGCCCACCGAGGCCCACCAAGGAACAAGGAGAACCCTCATGATCGGCATGATTCTGGCGGCCGGCGCAGGCCGTCGTCTGCGCCCCTACACCGACACGCTGCCCAAGGCCCTGGTGCCGGTCGGCCCCGAGGGGAACGAGGAGAGCCTGACCGTCGTCGACCTGACGCTCGGCAACTTCGCCGAGGTCGGTCTGACCGAGGTCGCGATCATCGTGGGCTACCGCAAGGAGGCCCTGTACGAGCGCAAGGCCGCCCTGGAGGCCAAGTACGGCGTCACCCTCACGCTGATCGACAACGACAAGGCCGAGGAGTGGAACAACGCCTACTCCCTCTGGTGCGGCCGTGACGCCCTCAAGGACGGCGTGATCCTCGCCAACGGCGACACCGTGCACCCCGTCTCCGTGGAGAAGACGCTGCTGGCCGCGCGCGGCGACGGCAAGAAGATCATCCTCGCCCTCGACACGGTGAAGACACTCGCCGACGAGGAGATGAAGGTCGTCGCAGACCCTTCGAAGGGCGTCCAGCGGATCACCAAGCTGATGGACCCGGCCGAGGCCACCGGCGAGTACATCGGCGTCACCCTCATCGAGGGCGAAGCGGCCGCGGAGCTGGCCGACGCGCTGAAGACCACCTTCGAGCGGGACCCGGACCTCTACTACGAGGACGGCTACCAGGAGCTCGTCAACCGAGGCTTCAAGGTCGACGTGGAGCCGATCGGTGACATCAAGTGGGTGGAGATCGACAACCACGAGGACCTGGCCAAGGGCAGGACCATCGCGTGCCAGTACTGACCCGGCTGATCCCCGCGCCGGTCGTCGTCGACATCCGGGCCGGCGCGCTGGCGGATCTGGCGGGTGTACTGGCCGATCAGCGCATCTCCGGCTCCGGGAAGCTGGCGATAGCGATCAGCGGGGGCTCCGGCCTGGCGCTGCGGGAACGGCTGTCCGACAGCCTGCCGGGGGCCTCCTGGTTCGAGGTCGGCGGCGGCACGCTGAACGACGCCGTCAAGCTGGCGGAGCAGATGAAGTCCGGACGGTACGACGCCGTGGTCGGCCTCGGCGGCGGCAAGATCATCGACTGCGCCAAGTTCGCCGCGGCCCGCATCGGGCTGCCGCTGGTCGCCGTGGCGACGAACCTGTCGCACGACGGTCTGTGCTCCCCGGTGGCCACGCTGGACAACGACGCGGGCCGGGGCTCCTACGGGGTCCCGAACCCGATCGCCGTCGTCATCGACCTCGACATCATCCGGGAGGCCCCGGTCCGCTTCGTGCGGTCCGGGATCGGGGACGCGCTCTCGAACATCTCCGCCGTGGCGGACTGGGAGCTCGCCCACCGGGTCAACGGCGAGGACATCGACGGACTGGCCGCGGCGATGGCCCGGCAGGCGGGCGAGGCCGTGCTGCGGCACCCCGGGTCCCTGGACGAGGACCGGTTCCTCCAGGTGCTGGCGGAGGGCCTGGTGCTCACCGGGATCTCGATGTCGGTGGCGGGTGACAGCCGGCCCGCCTCCGGTGCCTGCCACGAGATCAACCACGCCTTCGACCTGCTGTTCCCCCGGCGGGCGGCCAGCCACGGGGAGCAGTGCGGTCTGGGTGCGGCCTTCGCCATGTATCTGCGCGGCGCCCACCAGGAGTCCGCGCGGATGGCCGCGACGCTGCGGCGCCACGGCCTGCCGGTCACCGCGCGGGAGATCGGGTTCAGCGTGGACGAGTTCGTCTCCGTGGTCGAGTTCGCGCCCCGGACCAGGCCGGGCCGGTACACGATCCTGGAACACCTGAACCTGTCCCCGGACGGGATCAGGGAGGCCTACGCCGGCTACGTCGCGGCGGCCGAAGCCTGAAACGGGGCCCGGTTTGACCGGGGTGTCCCGGGCCCCGTAATCTTGACCGTCGGCGTTTGTTTCGCCACACCTCTGAGCACTGACCTCCCGCTCGTACGGGAGAGGCCGCTCGTCCAATCCGGATCGTCTCGGGTCCCCGGACCCGTGTGAGCGGCTGGCTTCAGGGGTTTCCGCTTCGAGTGAGAGTGAGATCCGCGTGTACGCCATCGTGCGCAGCGGTGGTCGCCAGCACAAGGTTGCTGTCGGCGACATCGTTGAGGTTGACAAGATTCCCACCGCCAGTGTTGGCGACACGGTAGAGCTCTCTACCCTGCTCGTTGTCGACGGCGACGCCGTGACCAGCGACCCGTGGGTGCTTGACGGCATCAAGGTCCAGGCCGAGATCGTGGACCACCACAAGGGCGCGAAGATCGACATCCTTCGCTACAAGAACAAGACCGGCTACCGCCGTCGCCAGGGTCACCGCCAGCAGTACACGGCGATCAAGGTCACCGGTATCCCCGCGGCTGCGAAGTAAGGGACTGAGGAGACATGGCACATAAGAAGGGCGCATCGTCCACTCGGAACGGGCGCGACTCCAATGCTCAGCGGCTCGGCGTGAAGCGCTTCGGCGGTCAGGCCGTCAACGCCGGTGAGATCCTGGTCCGCCAGCGCGGCACCCACTTCCACCCGGGCACGGGCGTCGGCCGTGGCGGCGACGACACGCTGTTCGCCCTCGCCGCCGGTGCGGTCGAGTTCGGCACGCACCGTGGCCGCAAGGTCGTGAACATCGTTCCGATCGCCGGCTGATTCTCGGCGCTCGTAGAACGGTTTGACGTGGAGGCGGACCTCACTTCCTGTTCCGGGAAGTGGGTCCGCCTTTCGCGTGTTGCCCCTGAGGGGCACGAGCGAGACTTTTCTGCACGTATGTAACTGGAGGTTCCAACCATGACCACCTTCGTGGACCGCGTCGAGCTGCATGCCGCCGCGGGTAACGGGGGCCACGGCTGCGCCTCCGTTCACCGTGAGAAGTTCAAGCCGCTCGGCGGCCCGGACGGCGGCAACGGCGGCCGGGGCGGCGATGTGACCCTGATCGTCGACCAGGCCGTCACCACCCTCCTCGACTACCACCACCACCCCCACCGCAAGGCCACCAACGGCCAGCCCGGTGCCGGTGACAACCGCACCGGCAAGGAGGGCCAGGACCTGGTCCTGCCCGTGCCGGACGGCACTGTCGTGCTCGACAAGGACGGCAACGTCCTCGCGGACCTGGTCGGCCAGGGCACCATGTTCGTCGCCGGTCAGGGCGGCCGGGGCGGCCTCGGCAACGGCGCGCTGGCCTCCGCCCGGCGCAAGGCCCCCGGCTTCGCGCTGCTCGGCGAGCCCGGTGAGAGCCGGGACATCGTCCTGGAGCTCAAGACCGTCGCGGACGTCGCCCTGGTGGGCTACCCGAGCGCCGGCAAGTCCTCGCTGATCTCCGTCCTGTCCGCCGCCAAGCCGAAGATCGCGGACTACCCGTTCACGACCCTGGTCCCGAACCTCGGCGTCGTCACCGCGGGCTCCACCGTCTACACCATCGCGGACGTCCCCGGCCTGATCCCGGGCGCCAGCCAGGGCAAGGGCCTCGGCCTGGAGTTCCTGCGGCACGTCGAGCGCTGCTCGGTCCTCGTGCACGTACTGGACACCGCGACGCTGGAGTCCGACCGCGACCCGCTCTCCGACCTCGACATGATCGAGGAGGAGCTGAAGCTGTACGGGGGTCTGGAGGACCGGCCCCGCATCGTCGTCCTCAACAAGATCGACATCCCGGACGGCCAGGACCTCGCGGAGATGATCCGCCCGGACCTGGAGGCCCGCGGCTATCGCGTCTTCGAGGTGTCCGCCGTCGCCCGCACCGGGCTCAAGGAGCTCTCCTTCGCGCTGGCCGGTGTCATCGCCGAGGCGCGCGCCGCCAAGCCGGTGGAGGAGGCGACCCGCGTCGTCATCCGGCCCAAGGCCGTGGATGACGCCGGTTTCACCGTGACGCTGGAGGACGACGGCATCTACCGGGTGCGCGGCGAGAAGCCGGAGCGCTGGGTGCGCCAGACCGACTTCAACAACGACGAGGCCGTCGGCTACCTCGCGGACCGGCTGAACCGGCTCGGTGTCGAGGACGAGCTGCGCAAGGCGGGCGCCCGCGCGGGCGACGGAGTGGCCATCGGCGCCGAGGACAACGCCGTCGTCTTCGACTGGGAGCCGACCGTGACGGCCGGTGCCGAGATGCTCGGCCGCCGTGGCGAGGACCACCGCCTGGAGGAGCCGCGCCCGGCCGCGCAGCGCCGTCGCGACCGCGAGGACGAGCGCGACGACATCAGCAAGGAGTACCAGGAGTTCGACCCGTTCGCGTAAGCGACGAGACGCCTGCGCCGGTCCCGGTTCCCCTTGGGGGAGCCGGGACCGCGTGGTTTCCGGGAGGCCGGGCCGTCAGGGCCGGGCGGACTGCTCCAGGGCCTCGGCGGGGGAGGGCGCCGGGGTGCGCTCGTCGAGCGGGACGAACGGGAGCATCGTCTCCTCGCCCAGGAACACCCGGCGCACCACGCGTTCGGCGGCGCGGCCGTCGTCGTAGTCGCAGAAGCGCTCCCGGAACGCCCGGCGCAGCCCCGCCGACTCCTCGCTCCGCCACTCCCGGGAGCCCAGGACGGAGGCGAGCTGCGCCTGGCTGGTCGCCACCGGGCCCGGGGGCTCGGCCATCAGATCGAAGTAGGTGCCGCGCACGGCCCGGTAGGTGTCCCAGTCGTCGGCGTAGATCACGACCGGCCGGTCCAGGTTGGCGTAGTCGAACATCGCCGAGGAGTAGTCCGTGATCAGGGCGTCCGCCGCGAGGTAGAGCTGCTCGACGTTCCCGTGCGCCGAGACGTCGATGATCCGGCCGCTGGCCTGCAGGTCGGCGAGCCGGCCGGTCGGCTTGTAGAAGTAGTGGCCGCGCACCAGCAGGGTCACGTCCGGGCCCAGTTCCTCGGCCAGCCTCGGCAGGTCGAGCCGAGGGGCGAAGGACTTCTCGTACTCGCGGTGGGTCGGCGCGTAGAGGAAGGCCGTCGAGCCGTTCGCCAGGCCGAGTTCGCTCCTGGCCCGTGAGACATCCGCCGCGGTGGCGTTGAGGAGTACGTCGTTGCGCGGGTAGCCGGTCTCCAGGGAGGTGTACCGGCAGGGGTACACCCGCTCCCACACGCTGGTGGAGAAGCGGTTGGCGGACAGGCTGTAGTCCCAGCGGTCGCACCGGCGGAGCAGCTTCTCCATGTCCATGCTGGTGGACGCGGGGTACTGGGCCTGGTCGAGGCCCATCGTCTTCAGCGGGGTGCCGTGGTGGGTCTGCAGATGGATCTGGCCCTCGCGCTTGATGACGGTGTCGCCGAAGTTCACGTTGTTCGTGAGGTACTTCGCGCGGGCCATCACCGACCAGTACGCGCGGGACCCGACCACGACCGCCTCGACGCCCTTGGGCACCCGGTCGCGGTGCTCGGACCTGACCGCCCAGACCCGGCGCATGTCCGGGGCCAGCCGGCCGAGCTCCGCCTCGATGGCCGCGGGGTTGCAGGAGTAGCCGCGGCCCCAGTACGCGGAGAACACCGCGAGCTTGTCGTCCAGCGGCATGCGCAGCTGGGACTTGTAGAACATGCCGAGCGCGGCGCGCTTGGCCCGGCCGACGCCGGCCCGGCCGCCCAGCTTGGCCAGGTTGCGCACGTTGTTGACCCGGGTGACGCCGACCAGTGCCGGGTAGGAGCCGAGGCCGAGCAGGGCGTACTTGTAGCCCTTGCCGCCCGGCGGCCGCCGGAAGCCCTCCGGGAGGCGGCTGCGGTAGTCCTTGGCCGCGCGTTGGAAGAACTCGGCGCGGGCGTTCTTCGGCAGCCGGCCCGGCTTCTCCAGGACGGTCAGGAAGTGGTCGGTCATCTTCCCGAAGAGCGCCGGGCGCCAGGAAGCCAGCTCCGGCCGCGCGTCCAGGTAGGCGAAGACGCGGTCGTACTGGTCGAAGACGTCGAAGTGCTTGCGGCTGACCGTGCGGAGGATGTTCCCGCCCTCGCGCCGCTGCCGGTACAGCACGCAGGAGCGGTCCAGGACGGCGATGGTCTGCGCCGAGATCAGCGAGGAGAACGTCCACGGCGCGTCCTCGTAGTAGCCGGGCGGGAAGCGGAATCCGTGCTCGGTGACGAATGCGCGGCGGTAGGCCTTGTTCCACACGATCTGCAGCAGATCCAGCAGCTGCGGCCGGTCCGCCAGCGCGAAGACGGCGGGACCGCTCTCGTCCACCAGCTCCGCGCGCTTATTGCGCAGCAGCCGCCCGTCCCAGTAGGTGCGGGTGTAGTCGAAGACCAGGACGTCGGGGTCGTCCGTCGCGTCGAGGCGCGCCGCGATGGCCGCCAGCGAACCCGGGGCCAGGGTGTCGTCGCTGTCGAGGAACAGCAGATAGTCACCGGCCGCCTCGTCCATCCCCGCGTTGCGCGCGTGTCCCAGACCCACGTTCTCGGTGAGGTGGAGCACCCGGACGCGGGCGTCGCGTTCGGCGTATGTGTCGAGGATCGCTCCGGATCCGTCCGGCGAGCAGTCGTCGACGCCGATGATCTCGAAGTCGGTGAAGTCCTGCTGGAGCACGGAGTCGAGACACTCCCCGATGTACCCCTGCACGTTGTACGCAGGCACGATGAGTGTCAGTCGGGGCATCGTCCACCAGTCCAGAGAGCTGTCCGAGGGTGTGTGCGAGGTGCGCGGTGCGCACCGCCGAACAGTGCGGCGGAGTCCAGCACCCGGACAGCGTAATTGATTGCTGTCAGCCATCTTTGAGCGGCAAGGGCGGGTCCGCAGGTCCGACTTTCCGGGCACGTAGGGTGAACGGGACGGGTATGGCCTCGGACAGGGAGACGCGCGACATGACCTGGATGGTTACGGGCGGAGCGGGATACATCGGCGCACACGTCGTGCGTGCGATGCTCGCGGGCGGTCAGCGGGTCGTCGTGTACGACGACCTGTCGACCGGGAGCGCCGGGAAGGTGCCCGCAGGGGTGCCCCTGGTGACCGGCAGCGTCCTGGACCGGCCGGCCCTGGACGCGGCGATCCGCGACCACGGGGTCACCGGTGTGGTGCACATCGCGGGCAAGAAGCAGGTGGGCGAGTCCGTCGAGCGGCCCCTGCACTACTACCGCGAGAACGTGACGGGCCTGGAGGTGCTGCTGGAGAGCATGGTCGACGCGGGCGTCGACCGGCTGGTGTTCTCCTCCTCCGCCGCCGTCTACGGCATGCCCGACGTCACCCTCGTCACCGAAGAGACCCCGTGCGCGCCGATGAGCCCGTACGGCGAGACCAAGCTCGTCGGGGAGTGGCTGATCCGCGCCGCCGCCCGCGCCCACGGGCTGCGCTGCGCCTCGCTCCGCTACTTCAACGTGGCCGGTGCGGCGGAGCCGGAGCTGGCCGACGCCGGGGTGTTCAACCTGATCCCGATGGTCTTCGAGCGCCTGGAGGCCGGCGAGGGCCCGCGGATCTTCGGCGACGACTACGCGACGCCGGACGGCACCTGCGTGCGCGACTACATCCACGTCGAGGACATCGCCTCCGCCCACCTCGCGGCCGCGCGCCGGCTTGAGGACGCGGAGCGCGGTACGGATCTCACGCTCAACATCGGACGCGGCGAGGGCAGTTCCGTACGGGAGATGGTCGACCGGATCCTCAAGGTGACGGACAACGGGGACATCGCCCCCGAGGTGACCGCCCGCCGGCCCGGCGACCCGGCGCGGGTGGTCGCGGCCGCAGACCGGATCCGGGCGGAGCTGGGCTGGTCGGCCCGGTACGGCGTGGACGAGATGATCGACTCCGCCTGGCAGGGCTGGCGGCTGCGCCACCCGTAGGCCGGGCCCACGGGTGGCGGGGCCCACGGGTGGCGGGGCCCGCCTATCCCTCCGGTGCGGGCTCCAGCGCTTCCCCGCCCGCCGCGTCGGCCTCCTCCGGCGCGCCCCGCTGTGCCGGCATCCCCGGGAGCAGCCGGCGCGCCATCCGTACGCGGTGCTCGTCCGCGACCTCGCACAGCCCGAGGGAGGCCTCGTTGAAGCGTGCCCGGGAGGGCGGGTCAGAGGGGCCGAGGAGATGGAGCTTCAGACCGGCGCGGGCAGCGGCCAGGCCGTCGCCGGCGGGGTGGCGCACCGAGTCGAGGAGGGCGGCGACACCGGCCGCGTCCGGTGTCAGGATCGTCGCCGCCCGGACCGTGGGGAACGCCTCGCGGAACTGCTCCTGAGACAGCTCGCCGGTGTTCGCGACGGCGTACGGCTTCTCGGCCGCCAGGTAGTCCGTGACCACGCTCGACACATCGCTGATCAGCAGGTCCGCCTGGTTGAAGCAGGAGTACAGGGCGGGCCGCGGGGCCGTGATGACCTGGTGCTCCGCAGGCGGGAGCGACGCCCAGTGGGCCGCTTCCCAGGCCGCCGTCGCCGCGGCGACCGCCTCGGCCCGGCCGGGCTCCGGTGTGCTCTGCGCCAGCATGCGTTCCATGTCATCCGCGTCGTCCCGGAACGAGGCGGTGGTGGTCAGCGCGTCCAGCTCCGCGGTCCGGCGGGCCGGCTCGGCGGCGGCCTCCGGTCCGGGGCGATCACCTAGGAACGTTCCGTCCTGCTCCCTGCGGCCGGTGGCCCGCTGACCGGCGCGGGCGCGGTTGGCCTCGTGGATCAGGGCCTGGACGCGGGCGTCGGCGGCGGCGGCCCGGGGATCGACAGAGCCGGTCATCGGGTGCGGCTTGTAGAGGAGCCGGACGGCCGGGTCGCGCAGCAGTGCCCGGACGATGTTCTCGCCGGCCAGCACGACCGAGGTGTTCCCGGGGTTGCCGTCCCAGCCTTCCCAGGTGGGGGCGTAGAGCACGGTCGTGTACGGACCGGCGGGCGGGCCCGCGTACGGGGTGATCGGGGCGAGCTGGGGGCGGCCGATCTCCACCACGTCGCGGTCCTCGACGCCGACGTCGGCCAGCGCGTAGCGTTCGCGCGCCGCCGGTCCGGCGACCCACACCTCGTCGTACGCCTTCGCGTACGGGTTGCAGCTGGAGAGCTTGTCGCTCTCCCCGTGGTTGACGAAGGCGTGTTTGATCGACGGGATCCGCAGGACCTGCGAGGTCTTGCCGGAGTTCGCGGGGTGGATCAGCAGTTTCAGGGACGAGTGTTCCAGGCGGAGCAGCTGGGCGACCTTGGGGATGCACACGATGGGGATGTCCGTGGCGCCGATGCGCTGCATCATGAAGCGCTCGCGCAGCACGATCACCGGGCGGCCGTCGAGTCCCGACAGTGCGTCGAGCCACATGTTGGCCTGGTACGCGGAGGAGACGCCGCCGGAGAAGTACATGCCGACCGTCGGCCGGTACTCCGCGAGCCAGCCGTCGAACCAGTCGAGCACCTCCTGGGGCGAAGCGGGCCGGCGCCGGACCAGGCACCGCACCAGCTCGGCCAGTGAGAGGGCGGCGAGGGCGGTCGACAGCGCGATGCCCGCCGCGGCGAACGCCGGCTCGTCGCCCGCCGCCGTCACCAGCAGGCCCGCGGTCGCGGGCAGCCCGAACAGCAGCAGCCGCGGCCCGTGCCGGCGCATCAGCAGGGCCGGGGGCGCCGGGGTGATGCGCAGGGCGGAGGCGTCGATATTGCGGGTGAGCAGCGGCAGGGTCCGCGCACCGCGCACCCGGATCGCCGCCGCGTGGCCGGCGAAGTGGAGCGCGTAGAAGAGGAGCAGCCCGAGGACGAGCGGGAGGTAGACCGTCTCGCGGTGGTCGCCGCCCAGCCGGAGCAGGCCCACGATCAGCAGGAAATCGCAGGTCAGCCGACGCACCATGACATCGGCCCTGACCTTGGCGAGCAGCGAGACCTGGCCGGGCCGCCACCGGTGCAGGGCTGCCTCGGCCAGCAGGTTGGCGGCCGTCGCGGTGACCAGCAGTGCGAGGTGCGGGACAGCGGCCGCGGCCGCCTGGGCGGCGAAGGACGCGGCCAGTACGGCGAGGGGGAGGGCGTGCGCGGCGTACCGCAGGAGCGGGGGGAGTGGTTGCACTGGGGGACTCCAAGGAGCGCGAGCGCTCGCGTGCGGGGTGGGGCCGCTCCGACGTATCGGTGCGGCCCACCGGGCGGCCCGGTCCTGGACCGGTGCGCCCGGTGGGCATGGATGGCATGGGGGTTAGGGGCCCACGATATGGAGGGCGGCTCGTCCGTTCATGAGACGAGCGTGAGGGATTCGTGAGAGTCGAGCGGACGGATACAACCTGTTCCCGGGGTCGTGAATTCGTGCGATGTGTCCTCGGAAGTGTGGATCACGCCTCACCGGTCGCCGGGACACCGCAGCCGATCCGGGGAACCGATGCATTCGTCATTCAGTTCGACGTAGTGAAATGCGTTTCCGCGCCCGGGAGCCGGGCGGACGTGGAAAAGTGACCCGCGGTTACGGGTTTCCACTACTTTTCGTCCGGATGTGTCGGTAATGGGCTGCGAGGGCTGTTTTGCCATAGATGGGACAGCGAATCTAAGTATGGTCGCCCGACAGGTCGCAGCCGCGACAGGACCGCCATCTCATCGTGGGGGCAGAAACAGTGAAGGCTCTCGTACTTTCCGGTGGGGCAGGCACCCGGCTCCGTCCCATCACCCACACCTCGGCCAAACAGCTGGTCCCGGTGGCGAACAAGCCTGTGCTGTTCTACGGCCTGGAGGCCATCGCGGAAGCGGGCATCACCGAGGTCGGCATCATCGTGGGAGACACCGAGGAGGAGATCCGCGCGGCGGTCGGGGACGGCTCCCGGTTCGGTATCGACGTCACCTACATCCCGCAGTCGGAACCGCTCGGCCTCGCCCACGCCGTCCTGATCGCGCAGCGCTTCCTCGGTGAAGAGGACTTCGTCATGTACCTCGGGGACAACTTCATCATCGGCGGGATCACCGGCCTGGTCGAGGGTTTCCGGGCGGACCGGCCCGAGGCCCAGATCCTGCTGACCCAGGTGCCCGACCCGACCTCGTTCGGCGTCGCGGAGCTGGACGGGGACGGCAGGGTGGTGGCCCTGGAGGAGAAGCCCAGGGAGCCCAAGAGCGATCTGGCGCTCGTCGGCGTCTACCTCTTCACCCGGGCCATCCACGAGGCGGTCCGCTCCATCCGCCCGTCCTGGCGCGGCGAACTGGAGATCACCCACGCCATCCAGTGGCTGATCGACCAGGAGCGCGACGTCCGCTCCACCATGATCCGCGGGTACTGGAAGGACACCGGCAACGTCACCGACATGCTGGAGGTCAACCGGACCGTACTGGAGAGCGTCGAACCGTCCACAGAGGGCGCCCACGTGGACGACGAGAGCGAGATCATCGGCCGGGTGCGGATCGAGCCCGGCGCCCGGGTCACCCGCAGCCGGATCGTCGGGCCCGCCATCATCGGCGCCCGCTCGGTGATCAGCGACGCCTACGTCGGACCGTTCACCTCGGTCGCCCAGGAGTGCCGGATCGAGGACAGCGAGATCGAGTACTCCATCGTCCTGCGGGGCGCCTCGATCGACGGCGTCCGCCGCGTGGAGGCCTCCCTCATCGGCCACGAGGTCGAGGTGACCCCCGCCCCCCGGAGCCCCTCAGCCCACCGTCTCGTCCTCGGCGACCACAGCAAGGTGCAGATCTCCTCATGACGAACCCCACGACGCCCCGCACGACGACGCGCATCCTGGTGACCGGCGGCGCCGGTTTCATCGGCTCGCACTACGTCCGCACACTGCTGGGCCCGGACGGGCCCGGTGACGTGGCCGTCACGGTGCTCGACAAGCTCACCTACGCGGGCAACCCGGCCAACCTCGACGACGTCCGCGACCATCCCGGCTTCTCGTTCGTGCGGGGCGACATCTGCGACGCGGAGCTGGTCGGCGGCCTGATGGCCGGTCACGAGCAGGTGGTGCACTTCGCCGCCGAATCACATGTGGACCGCTCCATCGACGGCGGCGCCGCCTTCGTCCGTACCAACGTCGTGGGAACCCACACCCTCGTCCACGCCGCGCACCTGGCGGGCGTCTCGACCTTCGTGCACATCTCCACCGACGAGGTCTACGGGTCGATCGACGAGGGCTCCTGGACCGAGAGCGAACCCCTCGCCCCCAACTCCCCGTACTCCGCCTCCAAGGCGTCGAGCGACCTGATCGCGCTCTCGTACCACCGCACCCACGGGCTCGACGTGCGGGTGACCCGCTGCTCCAACAACTACGGGCACCACCACTTCCCCGAGAAGGTCATCCCGCTCTTCGTCACCAACCTCCTGGAGGGCCGCCCGGTACCGCTGTACGGCGACGGCGCCCACGTCCGCGACTGGCTGCACATCGACGACCACGTCCAGGGCATCGAACTCGTCCGCACCCGGGGCCGGGCGGGCGAGGTCTACAACATCGGCGGCGGCACCGAGCTGTCCAACAAGGAACTCACCGGACTGCTGCTGGAGGCCTGCGGCGCCGACTGGGACACGGACGTCACCTACGTCGAGGACCGCAAGGGCCACGACCGGCGCTACTCGGTGGACTGCACCAAGATCCGCGAGGAGCTGGGGTACGAACCGCGCAAGGACTTCCGCAGGGGCCTCGCGGAGACCGTGCGCTGGTACCGCGAGAACAGTGCCTGGTGGGAGCCGCTCAAGGAGAGGGCGGCGCTGTGAGCCCGGTCTGGCTGGTCACCGGAGCGGCCGGAATGCTGGCGCGGGACCTGCTGGCGGCCCTCGCGCGCGAAGACGTCACCGCCGTCGCGAAGGACCGCGAGGCCCTGGACATCGCGGACCCCGACCGCGTCCGCGAGGCGTTCGCCGCCCACCGTCCCTCGGTCGTGGTGAACTGCGCCGCCTGGACCGCCGTCGACGACGCCGAGAGCCAGGAGGAGGCCGCGCTGCGGGTCAACGGCACCGGACCGGCGGTCCTCGCGCGGGCCTGCCGCGAGCACGGCGCCGTCCTGCTCCACGTTTCCACCGACTACGTGTTCGCCGGGGACGGCGCCCGGCCGTACTCGGAGGACGCCCCCACCGGCCCGCGAAGCGCCTACGGACGCACCAAACTCGCGGGCGAACGCGCCGTCCTGGAGACCCTCCCCGAGACCGGCTACGTGGTCCGCACCGCCTGGCTCTACGGGGCAGGCGGCGGCAACTTCGTCCGGACGATGATCAGGCTGGAGGGCGCCAGGGAGACCCTCGACGTGGTGGACGACCAGCGCGGCCAGCCCACCTGGACCGTCGACCTGGCGGCCCGGCTGGTCCGGCTCGGCGGGGCCGCGCTGGCGGGCACCGCCCCGGCGGGCGTCTACCACGGCACCAGCGGCGGCGAGACGACCTGGTTCGGCTTCACCCAGGAGATCTTCCGGCTGCTCGGCGCGGACCCGGCCCGGGTCCGCCCGGCCACCAGCGAGGCCTTCGTCCGCCCCGCCCCCCGCCCCGCGTTCAGCGTCCTCGCGCAGAGCCGCTTCGAGGCGGCCGGCATCGAGCCGATCCGGGACTGGCGCACCGCCCTGGGCGAGGCGTTCCCGGCGCTGCTCGCCGCGGAACGCCCGTGAACAGCGGCCGGGCTCTGATCGGTCCCCGCCCGTGATCAGCTCCCGGCCCTGCTGAGCACCGGTCCGCCGCCCGCCCGCAGTCCGGCGGGCGGCGGACCGGCCGTCCGCAGCCGCGCGTAGTACGCCTCGCACTCCGCGTACGAGGGCAGCAGCCCCTGCTCCTCTGCCTCCGCCAGTGAAGGGGCCGCCGCGTCCTTCCCGGACAGCAACGGGGCAACGTCCAGCGGCCAGTCGATGGCCAGCTCCGGATCGAGCGGATCGATGCCGTGCTCACGCGCCGGCGCGTATCCCTCCGAGCAGAGGTACAGAACGCACGCGTCGTCCGTCAGCGCCATGAAGGCGTGGCCGAGCCCCTCCGCGAGGTAGACCGCCCGGTGACCGCTGTCGTCGAGACGCACCCCCTCCCACCGCTTGTACGTGGGCGAGCCGGCCCGGATGTCCACGATCACGTCGAGCACCGCCCCGCGCACGCACTTCACGTACTTCGCCTGACCCGGCGGCACATCGGCGAAGTGGATCCCGCGCAGCGTGCCCCGGGCGGAACTGGAGAAGTTGGCCTGCGCGAGCCCCAGCGGGTGCCCCTGCGCCGCATCGAGATCCGAGGCCCTGAACCACTCGTGGAAACTGCCTCGGCCGTCCGTGAAGACCTCGGGCTCGTGCACCCAGGCCCCTGGAATGGAGAGCTGGCGCATGCGATCACGTCCTTGTTCCTGGAGTTCCTGGAGTTCTGGCGTTTCCGGAGTTCTGGAAGTTCCGGGAGCTTCTGGGGCTTCCCGAATCCGCCGGAAGTACTGCCGACAACCGCTGCAACGAGAAACCGGGCATTCCGGACACGGAGTGGCGCGGATCAGGATGAACCGGGGTCCACGGGGCGGAACGCCCAGGCACCGGTTCCGACGCTCGCGTAGATTGCGGATTCCGATCGAGGGCGAGCCACGGGGGATACGCGTGTCAGGGGCAAGGCAGGGCGTCACGGAGGCCCGCAGGATCGTCGTCAAGGTCGGTTCCTCCTCCCTCACCACCGCCGCCGGCGGCCTCGACGCGGACCGCGTCGACGCGCTCGTCGATGTGCTCGCCAAGGTGCGCGACGGCGGTGAGCGGGAGGTCGTGCTGGTCTCCAGCGGCGCCATCGCGGCCGGACTCGCCCCGCTCGGCCTGCACCGCAGGCCCAAGGACCTGGCCAGGCAGCAGGCCGCCGCCAGCGTCGGCCAGGGGCTGCTCGTCGCCCGCTACACCGCCTCCTTCGCCCGCTACGGCGTACGCGTCGGCCAGGTCCTGCTCACCAGCAACGACACCAGCCGCCGCGCCAACTACCGCAACGCCTACAACACCCTGGACCAACTCCTGGACATGGGCGCGCTGCCGATCGTCAACGAGAACGACACCGTCGCCACCGACGAGATCCGGTTCGGCGACAACGACCGGCTCGCCGCGCTCGTCGCCCACCTCGTCCGCGCCGATCTGCTGATCCTCCTCTCGGACGTGGACGGCCTCTACGACGGCGACCCGAGCATCCCCGGCACCACCCGCATCGCTGAGATCACCGGCCCCGCCGATCTGGCCGGGGTCAGCATCGGCAGCGCGGGCCGGGCGGGCGTCGGGACCGGCGGCATGGTCACCAAGGTCGAGGCCGCCAGGATCGCCACCGCCGCGGGCATCCCGGTCGTGCTCACCTCGGCCAGCCACGCCGCGGACGCACTGGCCGGCCGCGACACCGGTACGTACTTCCACCGCACCGGACGCCGCAGCGCGGACCGGCTGCTGTGGCTGGCGCACGCCTCCACCCCGCAGGGCGCGCTGACCCTGGACGACGGTGCCGTGCAGGCGGTCGTCGAGCGCCACAGCTCGCTGCTGCCCGCCGGGATCGCCTCGGTCGAGGGCGAGTTCGCCGCGGGCGACCCGGTGGAGCTGCGCGATCTGCGCGGCCGGCCGGTGGCCCGGGGACTCGTCAACTTCGACGCGAAGGAGATCCCGCAGCTCCTCGGCCGCTCCACCCGCGATCTGGCACGCGAACTGGGGCCCGCCTACGAGCGCGAGGTCGTACACAGGGACGATCTTGTAGTCCTGCACGGCTGACGGGCACCCGAAACGGCTGAAAGTCCAGCCTTCGGGCAGAGACCTTCACGAAAACCGCCCCACGCCGGGCCGAGGACTGGTCCACTTTGTAGCAGGGACACTGCGGGGTACACCGCTCAGCAACACATTCACAGGAGGCCGCCGGTGAGACGAGCGCGCCCGGGGGCGCCGCCCCGAGGAACGGGTGGCCGCGCCCTGACCAGCGTCGGAGCAGGTGCCGACTTCGAGGGGAGAAGGTCTGCGGAGCGGAGGGAGGAGCGCCCTGCCGGGGCCGAACAGACGGCGGTGGGCCCGGAGCTCACCCAGTCGAAGCTGTGGCACATCACGCTCTGCGTCTCAGGTACTGAGATTCCGCTGAAGGAGGTCAGACGCGGCCTCGAACAGCTCGCGCACGACCACCCCTTCCTGCTGACGAGCAGATACGCCAACGACCACGCGGAGATCCGGTACTGGGAAGAGGCGCGCGATCTGCACGACGCGGCGGCGGTCGCCCTGAGGCTGTGGGGTGAGCACCGTTCCAGCGCCGGACTGCCTCCGTGGGAGATCGTCGGCCTGGAGGTCATCGACCGCGAGACGTACCACCAGCGCATCGCCGAGGGATACGGACCGCCCCCGGCGGCCCCGGTCGGTGTGCACCCTTACTGACCCGGCAGCCGAGGCGGGCGGCGGCCGTCTCGCATCACGGGATACGTGACAGATGCCCGCAGTGTGCGCACTACTCTGCGGGCATGACCACGCTTTCGCCGTACGACAACATGTCCCCGGTCGCCCAGGCCGCCTACCGCGCACGCGCCGCGGCCGCCGATATCGCGCCGCTTCCGCGCGCGGCGAAGGACGACGCGCTGCTGGCGATCGCGGACGCGCTTGAGGTACGGACGAGCGACATCATCGCGGCCAACGCCGAGGACGTGGCGCGCGCCCGTGAGGCCGGCACCAGTGAGTCGGTCGTCGACCGGCTCACCCTCACCCCCGAGCGGATCCGTGCCATCGCCGCCGATGTGCGGGACGTGGCGGCGCTGCCCGATCCGGTCGGTGAGGTGGTGCGCGGCTCGACGCTGCCCAACGGCATCGACCTGCGCCAGGTCCGGGTGCCGCTCGGCGTCGTCGGGATCATCTACGAGGCCCGGCCCAATGTGACGGTGGACGCGGCGGCGCTCTGCCTGAAGTCGGGCAACGCGGTCCTGCTGCGCGGCTCGTCCTCCGCCCACGCGTCCAACAAGGCGCTGGTCCGGGTCCTGCGCGACGCGGTCGGCGGCTCCGGACTGCCGGCCGACGCCGTCCAGCTGGTGCCGGGCGAGAACCGCGACTCGGTACGCGAGCTGATGCGGGCGCGCGGACTGGTCGACGTGCTCATCCCGCGCGGCGGCGCCTCCCTGATCCGCACCGTCGTCGAGGAGTCCACCGTCCCGGTGATCGAGACCGGTACCGGCAACTGCCATGTGTACGTGGACGCGCTGACCGACCTCGACATGGCCGTCTCCATCCTGGTCAACTCCAAGGCGCAGCGACCGAGCGTCTGCAACGCCGCCGAGACGCTCCTGGTCCACAAGGACGTCGCGGAGGCCTTCCTGCCGAGGGCCCTGGACGCCCTGGCCGAGGCCGGTGTCACCGTGCACGGTGACGAGCGGGTCATGGAGTACGCCGAGGGGTCCAAGGCCACCATGGTGGCGGCGACGCCGGAGGACTGGGAGACCGAGTACCTCTCGTACGACATCGCGGCCGGTGTCGTGGAGTCGCTGGACGCGGCCGTGGCGCACATCCGGCTCTGGTCGTCCGGCCACACCGAGGCGATCGTGACCACCTCGCAGGCCGCGGCCCGCCGTTTCACCCAGTTGGTCGATTCGACGACGGTGACCGTGAACGCCTCGACGCGTTTCACCGACGGCGGCCAGTTCGGCTTCGGCGCCGAGATCGGGATCTCCACCCAGAAGCTGCACGCCAGGGGCCCGATGGGCCTGCCGGAGCTGACCTCCACCAAGTACATCGTGACCGGCGACGGCCATGTGAGGTGAGCTCGGGATGCGCGGGATGCGCCGTCTCCCTGCCGAAAGCGGTGTGCCGGGGCTAGGCTGAAGCCGTGCCGGACGACGTGGGGGGCAGGCCGTTCCCGAACGGCTGGGAGCCCGACGACGACCGCGGGGGCGCGGACGAGGACTTCGCCTCCGTGGTGTTCGACGAGGACTTCGTACAGGCCGCCGCGTTCCACGAACCGACCGCTGTCGAGCGGCTCTCCGCCGCGGCAGAGGCGCGCGCCGACGCGGAGGCCTTCCGGGCCCGCTCCGGCGGCGGACCGCTGGACGACGAGCTGTACGACGACGGCTACGGGCCGGGCGCCGGTTACGGCCGGGGCAGCGGCTACGACGACCGTCCCGGCGTGGACGGCGACGACTACTACGACAGCGGCCCCTACGGGCGTCACGGCGGCGCTCTGCGTCCCTACCGGGGAGCGGCCCGCTGGCACCGGCCGGTGGCCTGGCTGCTCGCGCTGGTGATGGGCATCGGCATGGTGGCGCTGGCCTTCAGCGCCGTCTACCGCAACACCTCGG
Source organism: Streptomyces sp. NPDC104307 (assembly GCF_055584045.1). Lineage (NCBI taxonomy): Bacteria > Bacillati > Actinomycetota > Actinomycetes > Kitasatosporales > Streptomycetaceae > Streptomyces > Streptomyces sp. NPDC104307. The sequence goes on along the minus strand of NZ_JBVJMU010000002.1, from coordinate 218,199 downwards.
GCGACCGGCAGGACCAGGTCCCGCCACCTGCCACCACCGGGGTGGACAGCGCCCCGGTGCCCTCAGCGGTCCCCTCGATGGTTCCGTCCATGATCCCGTCGGCCCCGGGCAGCTACCTCCGCCCGGTGGTCTCCCTGGCCCCGCGCACGCCCTGACGCACCCCTGACGCCCCTGACACACCCCTGCGAAGCCCCCTGGGGGGCGCTGCCTGGTGCAGCGCCGTCGGGTGAAGGGCCGGCGTGTGAAGCGCCCTCCCGCCGGCTCCGCGACCCCGGACCGTCCGCCCGGCCCGGCACCCCCGCGGCGGTTCTCCGCCCGCCTCCGCGTTTACGTTCGCCGTAATCGACCTACTCTCAAGGTATGACCCCTCACCTGCTCGAAGAGGGGGCTCCTCACCTGCCCGCGCATGCTCCCGCATCACGGACAGGACCCGCCCAGGCCGTCCGGCCGGGGCGGGGGCGCACCGCACCGGCCTCCGGTCGGTGACGTGGGAGTCGGGAGACGGCATGGCAGACCACGGAGATCCCCCCGAAGGCCCGGCGGAGAACAGCGCGAGCGGCGGCGAGGACGAGTACCGGTCGCTCGTCTTCGACGAGTCCTTCGTCAGGGCCGCCCGGCTCCAGGAGTTCTCCGCGCAGGAGCGGATGGGGGAGCACGCCCGTGCCGTACGGAGCCTGCCCGGCCGGGCCGTGCGCACCGGCTCCCGGGCGGCGCTCGCCCTGGTCATCCTGATAGCGCTGGCCTTCGGCACCGCCGTCTTCATGGGCTTCCGCCACCCCTACCAGGCCCCCCTCGGCCGACGGGCGGAGCCGCTGCGGATGATCTTCGTTCCGCTGGCGCCGCGCGGCGCCGTGCCCCCGGGCACACCGGCCGCCCTGTTCGAGAGCAGCCCCGCCGCCGACTACCCGAAGGGCGCCCAGGGCATCAGTCCGCCGGTGGCCCGGCGGACGGACAACTTCTCGGAGAGCCAGGTGGTCGCCGCCCTGGCCACCGTCAAGAACTACCTGGTCGCCTCCTCGCTCGACCCCGACGTCCTCGGCGGGAACACGGTCCGGCCGGTGGAATCACTGCTCGACCCGGACCAGACGGCCCAGTTCGAGCGGAGCATGACCGAGCCGTACGACGACGGGCAGCACGCCGCGACGGGCTGGCTCGTGCGGTTCGACCCGGCCCAGGTCACCCCCGCCCCCGAGGTCCGCGTCCGGGGCACACTGCGGTACGCCGAGGTGGGGACGGACGCACTGGAGGTGGCGTCCGACCACACCTTCACCTACGCACTCCGCCCGACCGTGTCGGGGCCCCAGCAGACCTCCGGCGCGTCGCTGTTCACCGTGCGGCGGGAGCTGCGCTTCCGGCTCGACCGGGAGGACCTGCGGCTGGGCCGGCTGGAGGTGCGGACCAGCTACGTCCAGGCCGGACCGCAGTCCTGCGCGGCCGACACCAGCGGTGCCCTGCGGCCGCTGCTGGCTGGCCGGCGCGCGGTCTCCCGGGGCCCGGCGGGCACCGACCCGTACGACACGGGCCGGCCCACCGTGGGGCTGTGCGGGACGCTGGAGGTCAGCTCCCCGCAGAGCCGGGCTCCTGGGGCCCCTGCTCAGGGTCCTCGGGGCTCGTCGACTCCTGCGAGCCGTCCGTAGCTCCGCCCTTGCCGGTGCCGCCCCCACCGCCTCCTTGGCCGGTGAACTTGTCACGCAGCTTGCCGCCCAGATCGCCGGCGCCGCCCGCTATGTCGCCGACCAGCTTCATCAGCGGATCCTTGCTGCCGCGCACCGAATCGGCGTAGTGCGAGGCGGACTCCTTGAAGGCGTCCGTGACCGAGGTGTCCTTGTCCTCGTCCCGGCGCGGGTAGTGCCCGTCCATGATCCGCTGGTAGTCGCGGGTCTCCGACCACTTCTTCAGCTCGGCCGCCCGGACCGTGGTGAACGGGTGCGAACGGGGCAGCACATTGAGGATCTTGAGCACGGAATCGCGCAGGTCGCCGCCCTTCTCGTACTCGTCGGCCTGGGCGAGGAACGCGTCGACGTTCATCTCGTGGAGGTGGTTGCCTCCGGCGATCTTCATGAGCCCGCGCATCGAGGCCCGCAGATCCTGGCCGACCAGCAGCCCGGCCCGGTCGGCGGACAGCTCCGACTTGCGGAACCACTCGCGCAGCGCCGTCACGATCGCCATGATCGCGACGTTGCCGAGCGGGATCCAGGCGACCTTCAGGGCGAGGTTGGTGAGGAAGAGCAGGATCGTGCGGTACACGGCGTGACCGGAGAGGGCGTGCCCCACCTCGTGGCCGACGACCGCCCGCATCTCCTCCTCGTCGAGGAGCTCCACCAGACCCGTCGTCACCACGATGATCGGCTCGTCGAGGCCGATGCACATGGCGTTGGGCTGGGGGTCCTGGTTCACGTACATCGGCGGGACCTTCTCCAGGTCCAGGATGTAACACGCGTCCCGAAGCATGCTGTTGAGATGGGTGAACTGGGCGTCGCTCACCCGGACGGAGTCCGACAGGAAGAGCAGTCGGAGACTGCGCTCGGGCAGCAGCCCGCTCAGAGCCTTGAAGACGGTGTCGAAACCGGTCAGCTTGCGCAGGGCGACCAGGGCCGAACGGTCCGCCGGGTGCTCGTACGCCCGGGACGAGATTCCCGGGAAACGCCTGCGCTGCCTGCTCGGCACGTTCTCGTGACTCTCGTGACTGCTTTCGGTCATGAATAGGCCCCCTGTTCGTACGAGACGTTGCTCGCCCCCTGACAAATCCCAGCCTAGGTGCTGGCGCTACGGTGTGCGGGGGGCTGTGGATAACTGAGGAGACGCCCGACATGCCGCATACCGTTGCTCTGCTCGCCGCCGCGTCCGAAGAGCAGGGACCGGGCAACACACTCCGCATCGTGCTGCTCGTCTCGCTGGTCGGAGCCGCACTGCTGGCCTGGTTCCTGCTGCGCGGATACCGCAACGACGACAACAAAGACAACAACGACTGAGTCGGCGTGAGCGTGCCCAGGCCTGCCGCATACGATGTCCGCGACGTCTTCCCTCCGACTCCCGATCGATAGGTCCTGCCGAAGATGAGCCTCACGAGCACCGCACACCAGCTGGTCACCGTCGCCGCCGAGGGCGCCGAGCACGGCGGCAATCACGAAAGCCTCAGCCCGTACCTCACCGGTGGCGGCGCGTTTGTCGCGCTTCTCCTCCTTCTGTGGATCACCACGCGCTTCAACCGCGACCGCTGAGGCCGAGGCGTACAGCTGTGCCAGTAGGCTCTGCACGCATGGGAGAGCAGGAAGTGCCTACCGGCCCCGGAAAGCGCCGAATCGGCGTGATGGGCGGGACGTTTGACCCGATTCATCATGGACACCTGGTGGCGGCCAGTGAAGTGGCCGCCCAGTTCCACCTCGACGAGGTGGTCTTCGTCCCGACCGGGCAGCCTTGGCAGAAGAGCCACAAGCATGTGTCCGCGGCCGAGGACCGGTATCTGATGACGGTCATCGCGACGGCATCGAACCCGCAGTTCTCGGTCAGCCGCAGCGATATCGACCGCAAGGGCCCCACGTACACGATCGACACCCTGCGGGACCTGCGGGCGGTCCACGGGGACGCGGACCTCTTCTTCATCACCGGCGCCGACGCGCTGTCCCAGATCCTCACCTGGCGGGACGCCGACGAGCTGTTCTCGCTGTCCCACTTCATCGGTGTGACGCGGCCGGGGCATGTGCTCACGGACGACGGTCTGCCGGAGGGCGGCGTCTCCCTCGTGGAGGTTCCCGCGTTGGCCATCTCCTCCACAGACTGCCGTGGGAGGGTCGCCGCGGGCGATCCGGTCTGGTACCTGGTGCCGGACGGCGTGGTCCGCTACATCGACAAGCGCCAGCTTTACCGCGGCGAGTGAGCCACGGAGAGGGGCACCGGTGAACGACCGACAGAACCCGTACGACCCGTACTACCAGCAGCCGCAGATCGTCGGCTACGACGAGTACGGGCAGCCGGTGTATCAGCAGCCCGTACAGCAGCAGTACGACCCGTACGGCCAGCAGCAGCAACAGCAGTCTCAACAGCCCCCGCAGGCGCCCCAGACGGACCAGGGCTACGGCTACGACCCGTATGCCCAGCAGCAACAACAGCAACAGCAACAGGCTCAACAGCCGGGCCCGCAGCAACAGCAGTACGACCCGTACGCCGCCCAGCAGCCTCAGTCCCAACCCCAGCAGGGGTACGGGTACGACAGCTACGGCTACGACACCGGGCAGCAGCCGGCCGCGGTCGACACCACCCAGTGGAGCGTCCCGCAGCAGAGCGCGCCGCCCGCCCCCGCCGCCACTCCTGTCCCACCGCCCCGGGAACCCGCCCCGGTGCCGGACCCCGAGCCGGAGGCGGCCGTTCCGGGGCAGCGCCGCGGCGACCGGGACTACCGCACCGAGCAGTTCTCCTTCATCGAGGAGCCCGACGAGGACTCCGAAGACGTCATCGACTGGCTCAAGTTCACCGAGAGCCGCAGCGAGCGCCGGGAGGAAGCGCGGCGGCGCGGCCACAACCGGATGGTCGCGCTGATCGTCGTGGTGGCCCTGGTCGTGGTCGGCGGCGTCGGCTACCTGTGGGCCGAGGGCAAGCTGCCCGGTTTCTCCGGCTCCGAGAAGGAGGACACGGCGACGACCGGCCCGCAGCGGCGCGACGTCATCGTGGTCCATCTCCACAACACCAAGGGCGGCGGCACGTCCACGGCGCTGCTCGTCGACAACGTCACCACCAAGCAGGGAGCCACGGTCCTGCTCCCCAACTCCCTCGCCCTCTCCGACGAGGACGGCAACACGAGCACGCTCGGCAAGTCGGTCGAGGACGACGGCACCACCGGCACCCGTGAGTCCATCGACACGCTGCTCGGCACCGAGATCAGCGGCACCTGGCGGCTCGACACCCCGTATCTGGAGAACCTCGTCGACCTGGTCGGGAACATCGACGTCGACACCGACACCGACGTGCCCGACGCCAAGAAGGGGGCCTCGCCCCTGGTGAAGAAGGGCAAGGCGCAGACGCTCAGCGGCCCGATGGCCGTCGCGTACGCCACCTACCGGGGCCCCGACGAGGCCGAGGCCAAGCAGCTGATGCGGTTCGGGCAGGTCATGCGCGGAGTGCTGCGGAAGATCTCGGACGATCCGAAGGCCGCCACCGTCACCGTGCAGACGCTGGCCCAGATCCTCGACCCCTCACTTCCCGAGAAGGACCTCGGAGCCTCGCTGGCCAAGCTCGCGGAGCACGCCAAGGTCGGGGACTACAAGACGGCGCTGCTGCCGGTCCAGGAGGACGGCGGCCTCACCGACTCGGCCACGGACAGCGTCGTCAAGGACATCCTGGGCGGCACGGTCAAGGCCCCGTCGGCGGACGCGGCGGTCCGGGTCGCGATCAAGAACGCCACCGGCAGCGACCGCGGCACGGAGTCCGCCCGGATCAAGCTGGTCAACGGCGGCTACGTCTTCGTCAACGGTGGCAAGTCCGGCGCCGAGGCTTCCTCCGAGGTCGTGTACAAGGACGCCGCGGCCAAGGAGAAGGCGGCCCAGGTCGCCAAGACCCTCGATCTGCCGGCCGGCGCGGTGAAGCAGGGCAAGCCGACCGGGAACGCGGACGTGTCCGTGGTCCTCGGTCAGGACTACAAGGTCGACTAGGGCCTGTCCTGGCCGGCCTGGTCCCAGCCCGGCCGGGCGCCTTCGGCACCGGTCCCGGAACCGCCACGCGGTGGTTCCGGGACCGGCGTCACCGCGCCGGGATGATCTCCGGAAAAATGGCTGCGTGGGCTGTCGGCGGTCCGTGAGACCCTAGAGGTTGATCTGCCCGCCGACGAAAGCCTGCTTGTGACCGCCACGGACCGCTCCATCGAGCTCATCAACGCTGCCGCTCAGGCGGCCGCCGACCGGCTCGCGCACGACATCATTGCGTACGACGTCAGCGATGTGCTGTCGATCACGGACGCCTTCCTGCTGGCCTCGGCCCCCAACGACCGCCAGGTCAAGTCGATCGTCGACGAGATCGAGGAGCAGCTCCAGAAGAAGCTGGGCGCCAAGCCGGTCCGCCGCGAGGGTGACCGCGACGCCCGCTGGATCCTCCTCGACTACGTCGACATCGTCATCCACGTCCAGCACAGCGAGGAGCGCGTTTTCTACGCGCTGGAGCGCCTCTGGAAGGACTGCCCCGAGATCGCTCTGCCCGAGGACGCCGTGAAGACCCGCGGCAAGGCCGAGGAGCACGCACAGCTCACCGGCGGCACGGAAGGTGACCAGAGCTGAACGGCAGCGGAAGCGGCAGGGGCCGCCGGATCGTCCTCTGGCGACACGGCCAGACGGCGTGGAACCTGGAGCGCAGGTTCCAGGGCTCCACGGACATCGAGCTGACCGAGACGGGCGTCGGGCAGGCCCGTCGGGCCGCCCGGCTGCTCGCCTCGCTGAAGCCGGACGCGATCGTCGCCTCCGATCTGCGCAGGGCGGCGGCCACGGCCGCCGAGCTCGCCGCGATCACCGGCCTCGGTATCGCGCACGACCCCGGTCTGCGTGAGACCTACGCGGGCGAGTGGCAGGGCCTCACCCACGAGGAGATCGTGGGGCGGTTCGGCGAGCAGTACGCGGCCTGGAAGCGCGGTGAGCCGGTGCGGCGGGGCGGCGGTGAGCTGGAGACCGAGGTCGCCGACCGGGCAGCTCCCGTGGTGCTCGCGCACGCCGACAAGCTGCCGGACGACGGCACGCTCGTCGTCGTCAGCCACGGTGGCACCATCCGGACCACCATCGGCCGGCTGCTGGGCCTGGAGTCGCACCACTGGGAAGGGCTCGGCGGGCTGACCAACTGCTGTTGGTCGGTGCTGGGTGAGGGCGCGCGCGGCTGGCGTCTGCTGGAGCACAACGCGGGCACGCTGCCCGAGCCGGTGCTCGGCGACGACGACTGACCGGGCGCCCACGCGGTGCCCGGACGCCTCCTTCGGGCGGCATCGGCCGGATTTCACTTTCCGGCTGGTCACAGGCTAAAGTTCTTCTTGTTCGCAGCGCGGAAACGCAGGGAAACACAGCGAACAGCGGGGCTATAGCTCAGTTGGTAGAGCGCCTGCATGGCATGCAGGAGGTCAGGAGTTCAATTCTCCTTAGCTCCACAATCAAGATCCACGATGAAGATCCCGTCCCCGTCAGGGGGCGGGATTTTCTTGTCGGCGGCCACGCAGCATCGTCATCTGCCGCTCGCTCTCCCGGTCGGCGGGGGTGTAGGCGACGATCCGGCACTCCGGCAGCCCGTTGACGGAGAGCGACACCGACGTCATCCGTATCTCGGCGGACGCCGCGTGGTGCCGGAAGGTCTTCACCCGGGGGCCCGGCGGGGCGACGTCCCCGCTGCGCCACAGCTCGGCGAAGTACGGGCTCGCCGCCGAGAGGGCCGCAACGAGCGACTCCCAGGCGGGCTCGCCCGCATGGCGTCCGTAGCCGTTCCGCAGGGTCGCCACCATGAGCGGCAGCTCTTGGTCGCGGTGGACGATCGGGCAGTCCTTCGTGGGCACGGTGAACAGCGCCCACAGCACGTTGCGGATCCCGGTGTCCATCATTTCGAGTACGCCGAAGAGATCCCGGTAGGCGGGGTTGGTGGCCAGCACGTCGTACCGCGTGTTGTAGACGACCGCCGGGTGCGGGTCGAGCGCATCGATGATGCCCTGGATCTCTTGGCCGACCTCGATCGTGTCGCCCTGTCTGCCCGGTATGCACGCGACCTCGGCCAGCTGGTAGAGGTGCTCGCGCTCCGGCGCGTCCAGCCGGAGGGTGCGCGCCACCGCGTCCAGGACCTGCGCGGAGGCGTTGATCGGGCGGCCCTGCTCCAGCCAGGTGTACCAGGTGACGCCGACGCCGGAGAGCTGGGCGACCTCCTCGCGGCGCAGGCCGGGGGTGCGGCGCCGGAACCCCGGCGCCATGCCCACGTCGGCCGGGGTCACCCTGGCCCGGCGGCTGCGCAGGAATTCGGCGAGCTCGGGCCGCCGCCCCTGCCGTTCCCGTGCTGCCCGATATTGTGCCGTCACCCTCGTCACACCCCCCATCGTCGTTGCTCCTGCCGGGTGTTGCCAGGTGCTGTCAGTACCAGCATCAGCGGGCTCTCGTTACCCGTATGCGACTGCGGCCAGCCTTGAGGTCATGACCACGACCGCGACCACGGGCACGACGTCCGAGGCAACTCCACGTTCCCTGCCCAGTAAAGACCCCGCCACTGACAGACACCCCGGACGGCTGCTCGCCCTGATGCTGGCGGCCCAGTTCATGGCGCTGCTCGACATCTTCGTCGTCAACGTCGCCGCCCCTACGATCCGCACCGAACTCGGCTCATCCGGGGCTGAGTTGCAGCTAGTGGTGGCCGGATACACCATCTCCTACGCCGTCCTGCTCATCACCGGTGCCCGGCTCGGCAGCGTCTTCGGACACGGCCGCGCCCATCTGGCGGGGCTCGCTGTGTTCACCGCCGCCTCGCTCGCCTGCGGACTCGCCGCCGGGACGGGTCAGTTGATCGCCTTCAGAGTGATCCAGGGGGTCGGCGCGGCGGTGATGATCCCGCAGGTGCTCAGCCTGATCCAGCGGCACTTCCGCGGCGAGGCCCGGGTTCGCGCCCTGGGCGCCTACGCGGCGGTGCTGGCCACCGGAGCCGCCGCCGGACAGGTGGTGGGCGGGGTGCTGGTCAGCGCCGATCTGTTCGGGACGGGCTGGCGGCCGGTCTTCCTGGTCAACGTGCCGATCGGGCTGGTTCTGCTGGTGCTCGGCGTCCGGGTGCTGCCGGGTGAGCCGCGTGCCGGGCAGGCCCGGCGTGCGGCACGGGCCCGTGGACTCGACCTGGTGGGGTTGCTGATGCTCGCCTCTGCCGTCGTGCTGCTGACCGTCCCGCTGGTGCTCGGGCAGGAGCTGGGCTGGCCCGCCTGGACCTGGAGCTGCCTGCTCGCCTCCGCGGTGTTCTTCGCCGGCTTCGCGGCGTACGAGACACGGCTGGCGGCGCGCGGCGGCGCCCCGCTCATCGCACCCGGGGTGCTCCGTATCCCCGGCATCGCGCGGGCGGCGCTGCGCGTACTGCTGGTGATGGGCGTCAACGCCGGCTTCTTCTTTGTGATGACACTGCACGTCCAGGGCGGTCTGGGGTATTCGGCGCTGCACAGCGGGCTGATGTTCGTGCCGGCCGCGGTGACCTTCGGGGTGGTCGGACTGACCTGGAGACGCTGGCCGGCCCGGCTCCAGAAAGGCCTGGCCCCGGCCGGATTCGTGCTCGTGGCCTTCGGTTCGGTACTGCTCGGCTCCCTGCTGCGCGACGGCGGCGACGGTGGTGCGGGCCTGTACGTGACCTTCGTCGTCATCGGTGCGGGCTTGGCGCTGGGCTTCAGTCCCACGCTTACGGGTGCCCTGGCGAACGTACGGCCGGAGGACGCCGCCGACGCGAGCGGTGTGCTCGTCACCGTCACCCAGCTCGGCCAGCTGATCGGAGTCGCGGGGTTCGGCACGCTCTACCTCAACCGCCTTGATACGCCGGGGGCGCGGGGTTCGGGAGAGGCGCTGTGGGTATGTGCTCTCGCACTGTCGGCGGCTGCCGTCGCGGGTGTGCTCGCGGGTCTCGTACGGCGTCGGCGGGCGACGGGTTCTCGGCAGGGCTGACCCCCTTGCGGGGTCATGGCAGAATCGGACCGCCGGAGGGGGCGACGGACCGAACGGGAGGGAGTGCGCGATGTCTGCGAGTCGCCACGAGGTCCCGGACCTGCCCCCTGTTCCCGAGGCTCGCGTACGCGCCGGCGGTTCGCCCCCCACGGTCCGGAGCTGACCCATGGGTGCCCACAGGCGGAAGTGCGACTGGTGCGGCAGCGGTACGCCCATCGTCAGGGACATGGATCCGGTCAACCCGGACTACCAGTACTGGTGCGAGGAGTGCGCGCGGGCGCTCGTCATAAAGGGCGACCCCATCGAGACCTACCGGGAGCTGGAGGGCGAGCCGATCTACGGCCGTCTGCTGGAGGAGCACTGCACGCTCAAGCGCTTCTACTCCTTCGCCACCGCCTGACCGGGCCCCGCCGAGGAGCCAAGACCGGGCGGACCGGAATCGATTTGGTGGACGGCCGGGGTGACCGGTAATGTTCTCGATGTCGCCACGGGAGACCGGGCGGCGCAGCGCGGGGCTATAGCTCAGTTGGTAGAGCGCCTGCATGGCATGCAGGAGGTCAGGAGTTCAATTCTCCTTAGCTCCACAGTGAAGATCGAGCAGCGGGCCATCCGATTCGGATGGCCCGCTGCTCGTATGTCCCGGGTCACGCCGGGGAGTGTTCCTGGTCATGCCGGGGAGCGGGCCCCGGCCCACCGCGGCCGGGCCGTTGCGGTACCCTGACGCCATGCGTGCCGTACGCCTTCTGCTTAGCGAGCCGCGCTGATCACTCCCGACCGGTGAGAATGCCTGGTCGGCATCGGCGCGGCGTCCCCTCCTGTGCGAGGGGATTTTTCGTTTCCGTAGACGCGTGTCCGTAGACGTGGGCGCCGGCAGATGACGATCGATGGAGCTTTGAGGATCATGAGCGAGACGAATTCCGCAGCCGACGTTGCTGCGCCGCACCGCTACACGGCAGCGATGGCCGCCGACATCGAGGCACGCTGGCAGGACTTCTGGGACGCCGAGGGCACGTACGAGGCACCCAACCCGTCCGGCGATCTGGCGGACAATCCGGAGCTGGCCGCCAAGCCGAAGAAATTCATCATGGACATGTTCCCGTACCCCTCGGGTGCGGGCCTGCACGTGGGCCACCCGCTGGGCTACATCGCCACCGATGTCTTCGCCCGCCACCAGCGGATGACCGGCCACAACGTTCTGCACACCCTGGGCTTCGACGCCTTCGGCCTGCCCGCGGAGCAGTACGCCGTGCAGACCGGCACGCACCCGCGGCTGTCCACCGAATCCAATATCGAGAACATGACGGCGCAGCTGCGCCGGCTGGGCCTGGGCCACGACAAGCGCCGCTCGTTCGCCACCATCGAGTCCGAGTACTACAAGTGGACCCAGTGGATCTTCCTGCAGATCTTCAACTCCTGGTACGACGCGGAGGCCGACCGCGCCCGGCCGATCGCCGAGCTGGTCGCCCAGTTCGAGAGCGGTGAGCGCCCGACCCCGGACGGCCGCGACTGGAGCGCGCTGAGCGCGGCCGAGCGTGCCGATGTGCTGAGCGGCCACCGCCTGGCCTACGCCTCCGACGCGCCCGTCAACTGGTCCCCGGGCCTGGGTACCGTGCTGGCCAATGAGGAGGTCACCGCCGACGGCCGCTCCGAGCGCGGCAACTTCCCCGTCTTCAAGGCCAAGCTGCGCCAGTGGAACATGCGCATCACCGCCTACGCCGACCGGCTGCTGAACGACCTGGACGGGCTGGACTGGCCCGAGGCCATCAAGCTGCAGCAGCGCAACTGGATCGGCCGCTCCGAGGGCGCGCGCGTCGACTTCCCGGTCGACGGCGCCGGCAGCATCACCGTCTTCACCACCCGCCAGGACACCCTGTTCGGCGCCACCTACATGGTGCTGGCGCCCGAGCACGAGCTGGTCGAGCGGATCATCCCGGCCGCCTGGCCCGAGGGCACCCACCCGGTCTGGACCGGTGGCCACGCCTCCCCGGCCGAGGCCGTCACCGCGTACCGCAAGCAGGCCGCCGCCAAGTCGGACGTGGAGCGGCAGGCCGAGGCCAAGGACAAGACCGGCGTCTTCACCGGCGCGTACGCGACGAACCCGGTCAGCGGCGAGCAGGTCCCCGTCTTCATCGCCGACTACGTGCTGATGGGCTACGGCACCGGCGCGATCATGGCCGTACCGGCGCACGACGCGCGCGACTTCGCTTTCGCGCGCGCCTTCGAGCTGCCGATGCGCTGCGTCGTCGAGCCCTCGGACGACCGAGGCACCGACGCCTCGACGTGGGAGGACGCCTTCGCCTCGTACGACGCGAAGCTGGTCAACTCCGCGAACGACGAGATCTCGCTGGACGGCCTGGGCGTCGTCGACGCGAAGGCCCGCATCACCGACTGGCTGCAGGAACACGGCGTCGGTGAGGGCACCGTCAACTTCCGGCTGCGCGACTGGCTGTTCAGCCGCCAGCGCTACTGGGGCGAGCCCTTCCCGATCGTGTACGACGAGGACGGCATCGCCCACCCGCTGCCCGAGTCGATGCTGCCGCTGGAACTGCCGGAGGTCGACGACTACTCGCCGCGCACCTTCGACCCGGACGACGCCGACACCCAGCCCGAGACCCCGCTGTCCCGCAACGCCGACTGGGTCAACGTCACGCTGGACCTGGGCGACGGCGCCGGCCCGAAGAAGTACCGCCGCGAGACCAACACCATGCCCAACTGGGCCGGTTCCTGCTGGTACGAGCTGCGCTACCTGGACCCGAACAACAGCGAGAAGCTGGTCGACCCGGCGATCGAGCAGTACTGGATGGGCCCGCGCGAGGGGCAGCCGACCGGCGGTGTCGACCTGTACGTGGGCGGCGCGGAGCACGCCGTACTGCACCTGCTGTACGCCCGCTTCTGGTCCAAGGTGCTGCACGACCTGGGGCACATCTCCTCCGCCGAGCCGTTCCACAAGCTCTACAACCAGGGCATGATCCAGGCGTTCGTCTACCGGGACAGCCGCGGCATCGCGGTCCCGGCAGCCGAGGTCGAGGAGCGCGACGGGGCGTACTACTACGAGGGCGAGAAGGTCTCCCGCGTCCTGGGCAAGATGGGCAAGTCCCTGAAGAACGCCGTGACGCCCGACGAGATCTGCGGCGAGTACGGCGCGGACACCCTGCGCCTGTACGAGATGGCCATGGGCCCCCTGGACGTCTCGCGCCCCTGGGACACGCGTGCGGTCGTCGGCCAGTACCGGCTGCTGCAGCGGCTGTGGCGCAACATCGTGGACGAGGAGAGCGGCGAGGTCACCGTCGTCGATGGCGAGCCCGGCGAGGACACGCTGCGCGCCCTGCACAAGGCGATCGACGGTGTCGGCGGGGACATGGCCGGGATGCGCTTCAACACGGCCATCGCCAAGGTCACCGAGCTGAACAACCACCTGACCAAGGCGGGCGGCCCGCTGCCGCGCTCCGTCGCCGAGCCGCTGGTGCTGCTGGTGGCGCCGCTGGCCCCGCACATCGCGGAGGAGCTGTGGCGCAGGCTGGGCCACACCGACTCGGTCGTGCACCAGGACTTCCCGGTGGCCGACCCGGCGTACGTCATCGACGAGACCGTCACCTGCGTGGTGCAGGTCAAGGGCAAGGTCAAGGCGCGCCTGGAGATCTCCCCGTCGATCACGGACGCGGAGCTGGAGACCCTGGCCCTGGCCGACCCGGCCGTCGTCGCCGCGCTGGGCGGGGCGGGCATCCGCAAGGTGATCGTCCGGGCGCCGAAGCTGGTGAACATCGTCCCGGCCTAGGGCCGCACCGGACCGGACGGCCGGTGCCGCACTGGCTGTTCCGCGTCTTACTCATGGTGTGAGGGCTTTCCCCTACGGGCAGGTTGGGGGTTCCGATGGAACCCTCCGCCTGCCCGTTCCGTTTACGGTGGAGGGGCCGGTAAACACGTGTCGGCAGCCGTCACACCATCCGAGGGGCGCTCATGGAAGCCGTGATCCTGATCCTGGGGCTGCTCGTCGTGGCGTTCGTGGCCCTGGGCATCTATGTGAGCGTCAAGATCGTCCGGGCGGCCAGCCGCGGGGTGGACCGCACGATCACGCAGGCACGCCGCGCCGTGGAGGACACCACGCTGCGGGCGAAGAGCTACGGGCAGGTGGGCGTCGTCGGGGAGCTCGCCCAGCTGCGCCTCTCGCTGCGCACCTCGATGCGGGCCACCCAGGAGGCCCTGCAGACGGGCGTGACCGAGGACGCCTCGCTGTCCGAGTCACTGGGTCTCTTCCAGCGGCTGAGCGTGCACGGCCGTGAGCTGGACGACGAGCTGAAGAGGCTGGAGCGGGAGCCCGACAAGAAGACGGTGGGCTCGTTGCTGCCCGGCCTCAAGAAGCGCACCGGTGAGATCACGCGCTCCGCGGATTCGCTGCGCTGGGCGGCGCGTGACCGGGCCCGCCAGTTCGCCGACGACGACCTGGCCACGCTGAACGAGCAGATCGACGTGGAGGCCGGCGCGCTGCGGCACTGGACGACGGAGGAGCCGGTTCCGGGAGAGCAGGAGCCGCCGGGAGCGCCCGGAGCCCCCGGGAGCGCCCGTCGACAGGGGCAGGGGCAGGGGCAGGGACACGGACACGGACACGGACACGGACAGGGCAACGGGCTGCCGGGAGACGCTGGGATCGCGGAGGCCATCACGGCTGCGGACCCGAGGCAGCAGACCACGTATCCGTGGCAGAAGTCGGCGCGGCCCGAGACCACGAACTGAAGCAGAGAACATCCCGTGCGGCGGCACACAGGCGTGGTGCCGGGGCCACCGTGCTGACCGGCGCGCCGAACGGTACCGGGCATGGCAGGATGCGGCTCGAAGCGACCGGAACTGATCATTCGGGCAGGGTCGGACTGCCGAGCCACCACGCCGGAAGGTAACCTCCCGCTCATGTCCCGCCATGTCGCGATCGTCACCGATTCAACGGCCTACCTGCCGCCCGAGGCGATGGAACGGCATGGCATCACTGCGGTGCCGCTGACCGTCGTCCTCGGCGACCAGGCGCTCCAGGAGGGCACCGAGATCTCGGCCCGCTCCCTCGCGCTGGCGCTCCAGAAGCGCCGCCCCGTGACGACGTCCCGGCCCAGCCCCGAGGTGTTCGCCGCCACCTACCGTGCGGCCGCCGAGGCCGGTGTGAGCGGCGTCGTCTCGCTGCACCTGTCCGGGGAGTTCTCCGGCACGTACGACGCCGCCGTGCTGGCGGCGAAGGACGCGCCGGTTCCGGTGCGGGTGGTGGACACCGGGATGGTCGCCATGGCCCTCGGCTTCTGTGCCCTGGCGGCGGCGGAGGCCGCGGACGGGGGCGGCAGCCTGGACGATGCGGTGGCGGCCGCAGAGAAGCGTGCGGCGGGCACGTCCACGTACTTCTACGTCGACACCCTGGACTACCTGCGCCGCGGCGGCAGGATCGGTGCCGCACAGGCACTGCTCGGCTCGGCCCTGGCCGTGAAGCCGCTGCTCCAGTTGGACGGCGGACGCATCGAACTGCTGGAGAAGGTGCGAACGGCCTCGAAGGCCATCGCCCGGCTGGAGGAGATCGTCGCCGAGCGGGCGGGCAGCGGGCGGGTGGACATCGCGGTGCATCACCTGGCGGCGCCGGAACGGGCCGAGCGACTGGCCGAGCGGCTGGCCGAGCGCGTTCCCGGGCTGGTCGATCTCCATGTCAGCGAGGTGGGCGCGGTGATCGGCGCGCACACCGGCCCGGGGCTGCTGGGAGCCGTGATCTCGCCGCGCTGATGTCACCGTCCGGAGTGGTGGAGTTATCCACAACGGGAAGGTTTTCCACCGTAATTGGGTGGGCTCAGCGGGTTCCGGCCGAAGTGCCTAACGTCGTGAGGCATGGCTTCCCGATCACATCGTGCAACCAGTGGACCCGGCGGCGGAATCCGCCGTACCGGCCCCTTCGGCCGGACGGGCTCCTTCGGCAGGACCGGCTCCTTCGGCAGGACCGGCGGACCCGGCAGCGGGCCCGGCCGCGCCCCCGGCTCGGACGGGCGTGCGGCCCGGAGCGGGGCGGGCTACGGACCCGGCCGGCGGCGCACGCCGGACCGCGCCGCCGCCGCTGTGGCCTCGCGCTCCCGTGCGGACGCGCTCATGGCGGGCGGGTACGAGCGGCGGGTGGCCCGGCATGCGGCGGGCACGGACCCGGGTCCGGGGCCGGTCCCGGCAGCGGGCGCGGTGGACACGGCTTCCGCGGTGGACGCGGCTTCCGCCGTGGAAGTGGAAGCCGTGGAAGCGGCCATTCCGGAGCCGCCGGTCGGGCCGGAGCCTCGGGCTGAACGGGCGGGGTGGTGGGCGCGGTCGGTTCCCGCGCTGCGGGACAGGCTGCCGATGTGGGTGCAGCTCAGATGCGGTCTGGAGCCAAGGGCCCTTGCCGCGCTCGCCGTTGTCCTGATGACGGCGGCCGTCTTCGCCGGGGTGCACTTCTGGTCCGAGCGCCCCGAAGGCGTGCGTGCCCCGGATTCCGTCAGCGAGGCCGGGCACACCGCTGTGCCGCCCGCCGACGTGGACCCGGCGTCCGGCGGGGCGGGTGCGCCCGAGCCGTCCCCCGGGCCACCACCCGCGGTCGGGGGGACCGGCGGGCGGATCGTGGTGGATGTGAGCGGGAAGGTGCGGCGGCCCGGAATTCACCGGCTGCCGTCCGGCGCCCGGGTCACCGACGCGCTTGAGGCGGCGGGCGGGGTCCGGCCAGGCGTGGATCTCGACGGCCTCAACCGGGCCCGGGTGCTCGTGGACGGGGAACAGATCCTGGTGGGCGCACCGCCCGGCACGGTTCCTGCGGGTGGCGGTGGCGGTGGTGCTGGTCCGACGGCCACGGGGCCCGCCACCGGACCGGTGAGCCTCAGTGGCGCGACCGCCGATCAGCTCGAAACCCTGCCCGGAGTGGGGCCCGTCCTCGCCCAGCACATCGTCGACTACCGCACCCAGCACGGTGGTTTCCGGTCCGTCGACGAACTCCACGAGGTCACGGGGATCGGTGACCGTCGGTTCGCCGACCTCCAGCCCCTGGTGCGGCCGTGAGCGCCGTGGACGTCCACACGGCGTCGGGCCGGCGGCTCGGGGACGCCGATCCCCGGCAGGAGGGTCCGGCCGATCTGCGACTGGTTGCTCCGGCGCTGGCGGCCTGGGCCTCGGCCGCGCTGACGGTGGGGGCTCCGGGCCGGTGGGCGGCGGCAGGGGTGGTGCTCTGCCTCGGAGCGGCCATGGTCCTCCTGGCCGTGGCTGGATCCCGGCGTGTGCCTGGATTCGGGGCCGGGGCGGGAGTCCCGTATGGGGCGGGCGCCCTGCCCGCGCAAGGACCCCCGGCTGGGTCGGGAGTCCGGACCGGGTCGGGGATTCCGGCCGTCCGTTCCGTTCGGCGGCGTGCGGACACGGTGGGCGATGGGCGGTGGCGTCCGCACGCGACGACGGCTGCGGCGGTGCTCCTCTGCGCGGCCGCCGGGGCGGCGTCGGCCGGGCTGCACAGCGCAGACGCGCGGCAGGGGCCGGTACCCGCGCTGGCCCGGCAATTCGCGAGGATCGAGGCGGAGGTCACCCTCACCTCCGACGCCCGCCAGACCTTCCCCCGGGTACGCGGTGACCACAGCACTCCCGCCGCCCTGCTCCTGGACGCCGAGATCACCCGGCTGCGGACGGGGCCCGGCGGCACGGTGGCCCGGCTGCGCACGCCGGTGCTGGTCATCGTCACACCCGGCGGTGCGGCGGAGCAGTGGCAGCGGCTGCTGCCCTCCACTCGGTTACGGATCAGCGGCCGGCTGGCGCCACCGCTGCACGGCGGGGAGCGGACCGTCGCGGTTCTCCGCCCCACAGGTAAGGGCCCGCCCCGCGTCACCGGCCCGCCCACGCTCCTCCAGCGCACTGCGGGCGGCCTGCGCGCCGGGCTGCGCACCGCCACCGAGGGACTCCACCCCGATGCGCGGGCGCTCCTGCCCGGACTGGTCGTCGGTGACACCACCCGGATCACGCCGGAACTGCACGACGCGTTCAGGGCGACCGACCTCACCCATCTGATGGCGGTCTCGGGTGCCAACCTGGCGATCCTCCTGGTCCTGCTCATCGGACCGCCCGGCGGCGCCCTGCGGGCCGAACGTCGTGGACTGGCACCCTTGCTGGGGATCTCGTTGCGGATGACCGCCCTGCTCGGCGGCGTACTGACGCTCGCGTTCGTCCTCGTCTGCCGGCCCGAACCCAGTGTGCTGCGGGCCGCGGCCTGCGGCCTGATCACACTGCTCGCCATCGGTACCGGGCGGCGCAGGACCCTGATCCCCGCGCTGGCCGCCGCCGTTCTGCTGCTGGTGCTCTACGACCCCTGGCTGGCGCGCGGTTACGGATTCGTCCTGTCGGTCCTGGCCACCGGCGCGCTCCTGACCATCGCCCCCCGGTGGAGCGGCGCGCTGCAACGGCGCCGGGTGCCGCCCCGGTTGGCCGAGGCGCTGGCTGCCGCGGCGGCGGCGCAGGCGGTGTGCTCGCCCGTCGTGGTGCTGCTCGCCTCCCGGGTGAGTCTGGTCGCGATCCCGTGCAACCTGCTGGCCGAGTTCGCGGTGGCGCCGGCCACGGTGCTCGGGTTCGCCGCGCTGGCACTGGCTCCGGTGGCCATGCCGGTGGCCGGGCTGCTCGCCCGGGTGGCGGGGTGGCCGGCCGGGTGGATCGCCTCGGTGGCCCGGACCGGTGCGGCGCTGCCCGGTGCGGAGATCGACTGGCCCGACGGGAGGGCGGGCGCGCTGCTGCTGGCCGTGCTGACCGGGCTGGTGGTGCTGTGCGCCCGGCGCGTCGGACGGCATCCCTGGGTGTGCTGTGCCGCGGCGCTGCTCCTGGTGCTCGCGGTGGTGCGCCCGGTGCCGCTGACCCGGGCGCTGACCGGGTGGCCGCCACCCGGGTGGGCGTTCGCGATGTGCGACGTGGGCCAGGGTGACGCCCTGGTGCTCGCGGCGGGGCCCGGCTCGGGTGTGGTCGTCGACACCGGACCGGATCCCCGGCTCGCGGACCGGTGCCTGCGTGACCTGGGGATCACCCGCGTCCCGTTGTTGCTGCTGACTCATTTTCACGCAGACCACGTCCGGGGTCTGCCCGGTGTTCTGCGGGGCAGGGCGGTGGGCGAGATCCAGACGACGAGCCTGGACGAACCTCCGGAGCAGGCCGCGTTCGTGACGAGAACGGCAGCGGCGGCCCGGGTCTCCGTGGTGCGCGCCGTCCCCGGTGAGCGCCGCCGGATCGGCGCGCTCGACTGGCAGGTGCTGTGGCCGGTGGGCGGTGCGGCCGCGGGTCCGGCGGGTCAGCCGGCGGGGCCCCTGCCGCAGGGGCCGAACGATGCCAGTGTCACCCTGTTCGTACGGACCGGCGGGCTCACCCTGCTGCTCCCCGGTGACCTCGAACCCCCGGCCCAGCAGCGGCTGTTGCGCAGCTATCCGGCTCTCCCGAGGGTGGATGTGCTCAAGGTCGCCCACCACGGCTCGGCATACCAGGACGCCGCCCTGCTCCGGGCCGTGCATCCGAGGTTCGCCCTGGTCAGTGTGGGTCGGGACAACCCGTACGGGCATCCGGCCGCCGGCACGGTCGAGACGCTCAGGGCCGGGGGAGCGGTGGTGCTCCGCACCGACAGGGACGGTGCGATCGCGGTGACGGGCGCCGGGCCGGGGCTGCGGGCGGTGGGCCGGTCATGACCCAGCCGTCGGTACAGCCACCTTCTGCCGGGCGCCGGTTCACCGTGCTGGGCTC
The DNA here is from genome assembly GCF_055584045.1 of Streptomyces sp. NPDC104307. Lineage (NCBI taxonomy): Bacteria > Bacillati > Actinomycetota > Actinomycetes > Kitasatosporales > Streptomycetaceae > Streptomyces > Streptomyces sp. NPDC104307. The sequence continues at coordinate 198,844 of NZ_JBVJMU010000002.1, read as the reverse complement.
AGTCCAGCCACCGGCCGTCGGCCATCAGTTCACGGCCGGCCTGCTCGTTCACCTCGCGCCACGCCTTGATCGCGGTCGGAGTGAAGCGCAGGTACACCCAGGCGGGGCTGTTCCGCAGGTCCCAGTCGAACTTGGCGGCGAAGACGTCGCCCGACTCCGGGGCCAGGTCCGCCCCTTCGATCACCTCGGCCGTCGCCTCGATGAGGACCACATCGCGGGTGTGACCCACCGCGATCCGGGCCTGCCCGGCCGGTGTCACGTTGACCGCGGTGGGGTTGGTGCGCCGGGTGGCCATCAGCAGCGTCCCCCGGTCCCACACGAACCACAGTGGCACCAGGGTCGGTACGCCTTCCGGCGAGGCGGTGGACACCCACGCGTCCTCGTCCTGCTCCAGGCGGTCGAGTGCGTCCTGCTTGCGCTGTTCCCTGCTGCGGGCCGGCTCGTGCTTCGTCATGTCCCGCACGCTAGCCAGTGCACCCGGCACCGCGCTTCCGTCGCCGGTCCTAGGACCACCGCCTCATGGCGGGCCGCCGGGCACCGGGACAGACTGCCGGGATGGACCCGCACTCGCCGCACACCGTCGACTCCTACCTGGCACGCATCGGCGCCACTCGGCCCGCCCGCGCCGACGCGGCGGCACTGCGCGAGCTGCAACTGCGCCACCTCACCGCCGTGCCCTTCGAGAACCTCTCGATCCATCTCGGCGAGGACATCGTGCTGGAGGAGCAGGCGCTCCTCGACAAGGTCGTGGCCGGCCGCCGCGGCGGGTTCTGCTATGAACTCAACGGGGCCTTCGCCGCGCTGCTGCGGGAACTCGGCTTCGACGTCACGCTGCTCCAGGCCCGGGTCCACGGCAAGGACGGGGAGCCCGGCATCCCGTACGACCACCTGGCGCTCCGCGTGGAGACGGACGACGGCACCGGCCCGTGGCTCGCGGACGTCGGCTTCGGTGACCACGCCCAGCAGCCGCTCCTGCTCGACGACCCCACCGACCAGGAGGACCCGCGCGGCACCTTCCGGATCAGACGGGCCGCCGGGGAGGGCGGCGAGCGCTACGGGGACGTCGAGGTGCTGCGTGACGGTGCGCCGCAGTTCCTGCTGGACCTGCGGCCCCGGGTGCTGGCGGACTTCCGGGCCGGTGCCTGGTACCACCGCACGTCACCCGACTCCGGCTTCACCCGGTCCACGGTCTGCTCCCGTTTCACCGCCGCCGGCCGGATCACGCTCAGTGGCCGCAAGCTCGTCACGACGGTCGGCGGCGAGCGGCACGAGACCCCGCTGGGGGGTGATGAGGAGGTGCTCGCCGCTTATCGCGAGCACTTCGGACTCGACCTCGACCGGCTGCCCACCGTCCGCAGGGACGGTCCGTCCGCCCCGAATGGGTGACACACACAAACGGAGTGACAAATTCGGACCTTCGGTAACACCTCCGCCCAAGCGCCGTCGAGATGTTCTGTTTGCCTCGAACACCACAAGGGTGATCGAATGCGTACTCGTCGGCGGGCCGCTGCTCCGACAACGAAGTCCAGCCATCCGGCCCCAAGGTGAAGACGCCCCCGGGGAGTACGTGAAGATGTTCGGCCGTTGGCTCGGAAACAAGGGAGCGACGGGTGCCGTGCGCGGCAGCGCCCTCGCGGGACTCGCCGTACCGGACTCGGCGGGAGTCCTCAGCTGCCGAGTGCTCGACCCGGTCAACGAAGCTGTCCGGCAGGCCGACTTCGTGGTCACGGACGCCACTGGGCGCAAGGTCGTCGCCGGTGAGACGGACCCGTACGGCAATGTCCTCGCCACCGTTCCGGCGGGGGAGTACCGGCTGGCCGTCACGGCCGAGGGCTTCACCCCGTTCCACGGCTCGGCCTCGGTTGCCGAGGGCGAGAACGCTGGTCTGGGCGATGTGACCCTTCAGGTGTCCGCGCCGCCGCAGCTGCCCGAGCCGGGTGAGTGGGAGATCGAGCCGATGCACTCGCAGATCGGCTTCACGGCCCGGCATATCGGGATGGCCCGCATCCACGGCCGGTTCAACACCTTCGCGGGCGCGGTCCGGATCGCCGACCGCATGGAGAACTCGGCCATGCACGTGATCATCGACGCCGCCTCGATCGACACGAACGTCCAGATGCGCGACGACCATCTGCGCTCCGGCGACTTCCTCGACGTCGGCCACTATCCGACGCTGGAGTTCTACAGCGATCGGTTCGTCCACCGCGGCGGCACCCGATGGGGGGTGAGCGGCGCGCTCACCCTGCACGGCGTGAGCCGTACGGTCACGCTGGACACCCACTACCTCGGCGTCGGCAGCGGCCTGGAGGGCGAGACGCGGGCCGCCTGCCGGGCCACCACCGAGCTGCACCGCGAGGACTTCACCCTCACCTGGCAGACGATGCTGGCCCGTGGGATCGCCGCTGTCGGCTCCAGCATCTCCATAGACATGGACATCCAGATCGTCCCGAAGGGCTGAGCCCGGCCTGACGGGTCCCGGACTCGTCCTGACGGGTCCCGAAGGTGCTGAGCCCGTCCTGACCCTCCCTAAGGGGTCTCCAGCCATCCCTCGTACTCCGCGGCGAACCCGTCGAGGGCCGAGGCGTCCAGCCGTCGGTCCGGGTCCTCCACGACCACCAGCCACTGGGCGTCCTCCGCGTCGTCCTCGCCGGCCAGGGCGTCGCGTACGAGCTGCGGCTCCTCGGTGACCCCGAACCGGTCGGACAGCTCGTCCGCCACCTCCTGCGCCGTATCGCGGTCGGGCAGCACCAGTACATGTCTCACATCGCTCACCCGCCCATTCTCCGGCACGGGCGGCGAAGGTCCCGACCGTGGGCGGCCCGGAGAACGGCGGCCCGGACCGTGGCCGGCCGGGCTGTCAGTGGCGCGTGGGATGCTGGACGGCGATGGCCACCAGAAGGAATTCCACCGACGACCCGCTCGCCCCGCTCACGCTCGCCGTGGGCCAGGAGGACCTGCTCCTGGACCGCGCCGTGCAGCAGGTGGTGGCGGCGGCCCGCGCGTCCGACGCCGATACGGACGTCCGGGACCTCACCTCCGACCAGCTCCAGCCGGGCACGCTCGCCGAGCTGACGAGCCCGTCGCTCTTCGCGGAGCGCAAGGTGGTGATCGTGCGCAACGCGCAGGATCTCGCCGCTGACACGGTCAAGGACGTCAAGAAGTACCTGGACGATCCGGTCGAGGAGATCACGCTCGTGCTGTTGCACGCGGGCGGCGCCAAGGGCAAGGGCCTTCTGGAGGCGGCCCGCAAGGCGGGTGCGCGGGAGGTCGCCTGCCCGAAGACCACCAAGCCGGCCGAGCGGCTCTCCTTCGTACGAGGTGAGTTCCGGGCGCTGGGGCGCTCGGCGACGCCGGAGGCATGCCAGTCGCTGGTCGATTCCATCGGCAGCGATCTGCGGGAGCTGGCGAGTGCGGTGTCGCAGCTCGTCGCGGACGTCGAGGGCACGATCGACGAGGCGGTCGTCGCGCGCTACTACACGGGGCGTGCGGAGGCATCGAGCTTCACGGTCGCCGACCGGGCTGTCGAGGGGCGGGCGGCGGAGGCGCTGGAGGCGCTGCGCTGGTCGCTGTCGACGGGGGTGGCGGCCGTCCTGATCACCAGCGCGCTCGCTCAGGGGGTGCGGGCGATCGGCAAGCTGTCGTCGGCGCGCGGGGGGCGGCCGGCGGATCTCGCCCGTGAGCTGGGCATGCCGCCGTGGAAGATCGACCGGGTGCGGCAGCAGATGCGCGGGTGGACGCCTGACGGGGTCGCGGTGGCGCTGCGGGCGGTCGCGGACGCGGACGCGGGGGTCAAGGGGGGCGGGGACGATCCGGCGTACGCGCTGGAGAAGGCCGTGGTGGCGGTGGCGCGGGCGGCTCGGGCGGGGCGGTAGCGGGGGCGGCGGTGCCGTTCGGTGGGCCCGCGGTGTCCTCAATCGCCGGACGGGCTTGAACTTGCCGTTCGGGCGTCCTCAAGCGCCGGACGGGCTGGGTTCTGCCGGGCCGGTGCTTGATTGGGGTGGGGCCTTGTCCGGTGCGTGTGTATGACGAAGGCCCCGGTGTTTCCCTGGGGAGGGGAACGAGCGGGGCCTTCGGTCTGTGCTTGGTGCGCCGCACCCGCGTGGCGAACGCAGGTTCGGTGTGCGGCGCGGGGTGCCGGTCGGGAGCGGGAGAGAGGGCCCGCTGGGTCCCGTTCCGGCGATCACATCAGAATGCTCAGCCCTGGAGGGTGGCAACCTTGGTGGCCAGCGCCGACTTCTTGTTGGCGGCGGCGTTCTTGTGGATGACACCCTTCGAGACAGCCTTGTCGAGCGCACGGGAGGCGTCGCGAACGGCCACAGTGGCCTTCTCGGCGTCACCCGCGACGACGGCCTCGCGGGCCTTGCGGATTGCGGTCTTGAGCGACGACTTGACGGCCTTGTTGCGCAGGCGCGCCTTCTCGTTGGTCTTGTTCCGCTTGATCTGGGACTTGATGTTCGCCACGAAAGAGCCTTTTCAGGTTCGTTGGATCTTCGATGTGCGCCCTGCGGCAGGAATGCCACGAGGCACAGCTGTCCACGGTAGCAGCCGCGCTCCGACCGGCCCAAACCGCTCTCCGCTCCGCGGGCGTGGGACGATGGGAGCTACGTACAGATCCGAGTACAGATCCGACCGACCCGACATCGACCCGAGACACGGCGTTCGGCGTCTCAAGAATCAGGACCCTGCGTGCCCGCGACTCCTCTCCACGTGCCCGAGCCGAGCCGTACCGACCCGGCGCTGATCCGCAATTTCTGCATCATCGCGCACATCGACCACGGCAAGTCGACCCTTGCCGACCGGATGCTCCAGCTGACCGGTGTGGTCGACCAGCGGCAGATGCGCGCTCAGTACCTCGACCGGATGGACATCGAGCGCGAGCGTGGCATCACCATCAAGTCCCAGGCGGTACGGCTGCCCTGGGCGCCCACCGTCGGCGAGGACCAGGGCCGCACCCACGTCCTCAACATGATCGACACCCCGGGCCACGTCGACTTCACCTACGAGGTCTCCCGCTCGCTCGCGGCCTGTGAGGGCACGGTCCTGCTGGTCGACGCCGCGCAGGGCATCGAGGCCCAGACCCTCGCCAACCTCTACCTGGCGATGGAGAACGACCTCACCATCGTCCCGGTGCTCAACAAGATCGACCTTCCGGCCGCCCAGCCCGAGAAGTTCTCCGAGGAGCTGGCCAACCTCATCGGCTGCCAGCCGGAGGATGTGCTGAAGGTCTCCGCCAAGACCGGTGTCGGGGTCGACGCGCTGCTGGACCGGGTGGTCAGGGACGTCCCGGCGCCGGTCGGCAAGGCCGACGCCCCGGCCCGCGCGATGATCTTCGACTCGGTCTACGACTCGTACCGCGGTGTCGTGACGTACGTCCGTGTCGTCGACGGTTCGCTGAACAAGCGCGAGCGCATCCGGATGATGTCGACCGGCGCCACCCACGAGCTGCTGGAGATCGGCGTCTCCTCCCCGGAGATGACGCCGTCCGACGGCATCGGCGTCGGTGAGGTCGGCTACATCATCACCGGAGTGAAGGACGTCCGGCAGTCCAAGGTCGGTGACACGATCACCTCCCTGAACAAGGGGGCGACCGAGGCGCTGGGCGGCTACAAGGACCCCAAGCCGATGGTGTTCTCCGGCCTGTACCCGCTGGACGGATCGGACTACCCGGACCTGCGCGAGGCCCTCGACAAGCTCCAGCTCAACGACGCCGCCCTGGTGTACGAGCCGGAGACCTCCGCGGCGCTCGGCTTCGGCTTCCGGGTCGGCTTCCTCGGCCTGCTCCACCTCGACGTGGTCCGGGAGCGGCTGGAGCGGGAGTTCGGCCTCGACCTCATCGCCACCGCGCCCAACGTGGTCTACCGGGTCGAGATGGAGGACGGCACCGAGCACACCGTCACCAACCCGAGTGAATTCCCCGAGGGCAAGATCGACAAGGTGCACGAGCCGGTCGTCCGGGCCACGGTCCTGGCGCCCAGCGAGTTCATCGGCGCGATCATGGAGCTGTGCCAGCAGCGCCGCGGCACCCTCATCGGCATGGACTACCTCTCCGAGGACCGGGTCGAGATCCGCTACACCCTGCCGCTCGCCGAGATCGTCTTCGACTTCTTCGACCAGCTGAAGTCCAAGACCCGCGGCTACGCCTCGCTCGACTACGAGCCCACCGGTGAGCAGTCCGCAGAGCTGGTCAAGGTCGACATCCTGCTGCACGGCGACAAGGTCGACGCGTTCTCCGCGGTCACGCACAAGGACAAGGCGTACGCCTACGGCGTCCGGCTCGTCGCCAAGCTGCAGAAGCTCATCCCCCGGCAGAACTTCGAGGTGCCGATCCAGGCGGCCATCGGCTCCCGGGTCATCGCCCGTGAGACGGTCCGCGCCATCCGCAAGGATGTCCTCGCCAAGTGCTACGGCGGTGACATCTCCCGTAAGCGGAAGCTTCTGGAGAAGCAGAAGGAAGGCAAGAAGCGGATGAAGATGGTCGGCAACGTGGAGGTGCCGCAGGACGCGTTCATCTCCGTACTGTCGACCGACGAGTCCGCCGGGGACGGCAAGGCCAAGAAGTGACCCCTGCGCCCGCCCGCAGAGCCTACTGATCGGTAGACCCATGGGCCCCCGCATCGCAGAACGCTGCGGCGCGGGGGCCCGTTCGTTATGAAGCGGGGTTCGATTGCCCCTTACGCGGCGGACGCGGGCGCTCTACCCTGATCACGACTTCGTAGTTACTCATGAGTTAAACAAGCGCGAGCCAGACAAGCGCGAGCCAAGCACGCAGGATCAAGCACGCAGGATCAAGCACGCAGGATCAAGCACCAGACACAAGCGGAGAGCAAACCCACACGCGGAGAGCGAACCGCGAACCAGCAGCCGGTCGTGAAGCACTGCCGTAGGCCCGGAGGATGTCGTGAGCGACGCACAGACCATGATCGAGAACCGTCCGCCGTCCGTGGCGACCCTCTTCATCGACCGGGTGGCCGCCACCCCGGACGCCGAGGCGTACCGCTACCCCGTCCCCGCGGCCGACGGCCGGGGCGCCGACGAGTGGAAGTCACTCAGCTGGGCGCAGGCCGCCGAGCGGGTGTACGCCATCGGGGCCGGGCTGATCTCGCTGGGGATACTGCCCGAGGAGCGCGTCGCGCTCGCCGCGTCCACCCGGGTCGAGTGGATCCTCGTCGACCTCGGCGTCATGTGCGCGGGCGCCGCGACCACCACGATCTACCCCTCCACCAACACCGAGGAATCGGCGTTCATCCTCTCCGACTCCCAGAGCCGGGTACTGATCGCCGAGGACGCCGTACAGCTGGCCAAGGCCCGGGAGCGCCGAGCCGAGCTGCCGGACCTCGCCCACGTCGTCGTCATCGACCCCGAGGGCGCCGGACCGGCCGAGGGCGACCCGGAGGGCTGGGTGCTCACGCTGGCCGATCTGGAGGCGCGGGGCGCCGAGCACCTGGCGAAGAACCCCGCCGCGATCACCGAGCGGGTCGACGCGATCACCCCCGAGCAGCTCGCGACCCTCATCTACACCTCCGGCACCACCGGCCGCCCCAAGGGCGTGCGGCTCCCGCACGACAACTGGTCGTACATGGCCAAGGCCACCGTCTCCACCGGCCTGATCACCAAGGACGACGTCCAGTACCTCTGGCTGCCGCTCGCACACGTCTTCGGCAAGGTCCTCACCTCCGGCCAGATCGAGGTGGGACACGTCACCGCCGTCGACGGCCGGGTCGACAAGATCATCGAGAATCTGCCGGTCGTCCAGCCGACGTACATGGCCGCCGTCCCCCGGATCTTCGAGAAGGTCTACAACGGCGTCGCGGCCAAGGCCCGTGCCGGTGGCGCGGCCAAGTACAAGATCTTCCAGTGGGCGGCCGGGGTCGCCCGTGAGTACGCGAAGGTCTCCCAGGACAACTTCCGGCGCACCGGCACCGCCTCCGTGCCCTTCGCGCTCGGCGCCAAGCACAAGGTCGCGGACACCCTGGTCTTCGCGAAGATCCGCGAGGCCTTCGGTGGCCGGCTCCGCGCCTGCGTCTCCGGTTCCGCGGCCCTCGCACCCGACATCGGCTTCTTCTTCGCGGGCGCCGGCATCCACATCCTGGAGGGCTACGGCCTCACCGAGACCAGCGCCGCCTCCTTCGTCAACCCGGGCGAGTCCTACCGCACCGGCACGGTCGGCAAGCCGCTCCCCGGCACCGAGGTGCGGATCGCGGACGACGGCGAGATCGTGCTGCGCGGGCCCGGTCTGATGCAGGGCTACCAGGGGCTGCCGGACAAGACCGCAGAGGTGCTGGAGGCCGACGGCTGGTTCCACACCGGGGACATCGGTGAGCTGTCCGTGGACGGCTACCTCCGGATCACCGACCGCAAGAAGGACCTGATCAAGACGTCGGGCGGCAAGTACATCGCCCCGGCCGAGGTCGAGGGCCAGTTCAAGGCGGTGTGCCCGTTCGTCTCGAACATCCTGGTGCACGGCGCGGACCGTAACTTCTGCACCGCGCTGATCGCCCTCGACGAGCCGACCATCCTCGGCTGGGCCGCGGAGAACGGCCTGGCGGGGAAGTCGTACGCGGACGTCGTGGCGGCCCCGCGGACCGTCGAGCTGATCGACGGCTATGTGAAGCGCCTCAACGAGGGTCTTCAGCGCTGGCAGACCATCAAGAAGTTCCGGCTGCTCCCGCGTGACCTGGACATCGAGCACGGTGAGGTGACGCCCAGCCTCAAGCTGAAGCGGCCCGTCGTCGAGCGCGCCTACAAGAATCTGATCGAGGACATGTACGCGGGCTCCCGCGAGGCGTGAGGGCGGCCGGCAACCCCGGTTCCGGCTGCCCGGCCCCCGCGCTCCGGCGCGGGGGCCGGACGCGACCCCTGCGCCGGGGCTGGTGTGGGGGCCGGACGCGCCCCCCACGCCCGCCCCGGCGTGCGCTCCGGCGCTCGCTTCTTCGCTCACTTCGGTAACTCGGCGCGTGCGGGGTTGGCCGATCTGTCACTCTGTCCCTGTCGTCAGCGGCGCAAGAGCGAGAACAGGCAGAGCCAGAACAGGTCAGGAGCCGCCCGGTGGGGTCCATTCCCTTGCAGCGGGACATCGTGCAACGTCCCGGAACCAGCGCCGAGTCCACGGGCAGCCAGCCGGTCGCCCGTACGAGTCTGCCCGGGAACCTGCTCGCGCCCGCCGCGGCCCGGCGGTTCGTCGCGGCGGCGCTCGCCGAGTGGAGCGGGCTCGGCCTGCCCGCCGCGGTGGGGTTCAGCGACCGGCTGTCCGACGACGCGGCGGTGATCGTCAGCGAACTGGTCACCAACGCCGTCGTGCACGCCGGGACCAACGTCGAACTGCTCTTCCGGCTGGAGGAGGCGACGGAGGAAGAGGCGTCCGCGCTGGTGCTGGAGGTCTCCGACCACCACCCGGCCCGTGCGGTGCGCAGCGACGGCAGCGAGAACGGCGCCGGATCCGACGGCGCGGCCGGACCGGGGGAGCCCGCCGAGTACGGGCGCGGGCTGGAACTCGTCGCCACCCTCTCGGAGCGCTGGGGCATCACCTACCGCACCGGCCTCAAGACCGTCTGGGCCCGGCTCCCCGTCGACGACTGGAACCCCTTCACGGACGCCCGCACGGAACCCGGCTTCCAGCAGGGCCTGCGCGCCGCCGAACTCCTCGCCCCCACCGCCCGGCGCGCCCTGCGGGACGACGCGGACTGGGCCGGACGCGGCGCGCTCTCGTTCCTCGCGGAGGCCTCCGACCTGCTCGCCGGGCAGCTCGACGAGGACATCGTGGCCGCGCTCGCCGGACAGTTACTGGTTCCCAGGCTCGCCGACTGGTGCGCGATCTGGCTGGAGCCGGAGAGCGGCGGCCGGGCGGCCGTCCCCCGGCTCGCCAAGGTCTGGCACATCGACGAGAACCGCACCGATCCGTTGCGCGAGGTGCTGGAGGGCGACCCGCTCCGGCTCCCCGAGCGGGTCGGCACCGGCCCCGTCTCGATCCCGTGGCCCGGCAGCGCGGAGGACACCGAGCCGACGGACGGGAGCGAGGGCGTCGCCCTCGCGTACCGGATCACCTCCGGCGGCCGGAACCTGGGCGCCGTGCTCGTCGGCCGCGAGGGCATCGCCCGGGTCCCCGACGAGGTGACCGCCCTGATAGAGGACTTCGTGCGCCGGGTCGGCCTCGCCGTGGGCGCGGCCCGCGCCTACACCCGGCAGGCGACCATCAGCCGCATCCTGCAGCGCGGACTGCTGCCCAGCAAGGTCGCGGACATACCGGGCGTGGCCAGTTCGCTGGTCTACGAACCCAGCGACGACGGGGTGGTCGGCGGTGATTTCTACGACATCTTCCCGTGCCCCGGCGACCGCTGGTGCTTCGTCCTGGGCGACGTCCAGGGCAGCGGTCCCGAGGCCGCCGTCGTCACCGGCCTCGCCCGCCCCTGGCTGCGGCTGCTGGCCCGGGAGGGCTTCCAGGTCGGTGAGGTGCTGGTCCGGCTCAACCGGCTGCTCCTCGACGACGCCATGGAGGCCGCGGAGGCGGCTGCGCTGATGGTCGCCGCCGCGGGCGGCCAGCAGTCGGCGGAGAGCGGGCCCCGGTTCCTGTCCCTGCTGTACGGGGAGCTGGTGCCGCTGCCGGACGGGGGCGCGCGCTGCACCCTGGCGAGCGCCGGCCACCCGCTGCCGCTGCTGCTGCGCCCCGACGGCACGGTGCGGATCGCCGCGGAGCCGCAGCTGCTGCTCGGTGTCGTCGACGACGCTACGTACGAGAGCCAGAGCTTCGACCTGGCCCCAGGCGACAGCCTGCTGTGCGTCACCGACGGGGTGACGGAGCGGCGCTCGGGCCCGGTGATGTTCGACGACGGCGACGGGCTGGCACAGGCGCTGGCCGACTGCGCGGGGCTGAGTGCCGAGGGGATCGCGGAGCGCATCAACCAGGCGGTGCACTCCTTCGCGGAGCGCCCGCCGGACGACGACCTGGCGCTGCTGGTCCTCCAGGCCCTTTAGGCAGTGTCTTGCCGATCAGGGTCGGATCAGGCCGCGGCGGGCCGGTCACGGGGGTGGCGTCCGTTCGCCGGGCGGCGCGCGACAATGGACGGTATGCCTTCCGTACTGCCCGATGGTGAGCCCGTGCCCGACGACGGGGCGCTGCCCCGCCATGCCCTGGAAGGCGCCGCAGACCGGCCGCTCGGCTTCTACCTGCATGTGCCGTACTGCGCGACCCGCTGCGGCTACTGCGACTTCAACACCTACACCGCCACCGAGCTGCGCGGCTCCGGAGGCGCCCTGGCCTCCCGGGACAACTACGCCTCCCATCTGACCGGTGAGGTCCGCCAGGCACGCAAGGTCCTCGGTGACGACCCCCGGCCGGTCCGTACGGTCTTCGTCGGCGGCGGTACGCCGACCCTGCTGGCCGCCGCCGATCTGGTCTCGATGCTGGGCGCGATCCGGGAGGAGTTCGGGCTCGCGGAGGACGCCGAGATCACCACGGAGGCCAATCCGGAGTCGGTCGGCCCGGCGTACCTGGCCGAGCTGCGCGAGGGCGGCTTCAACCGGATCTCCTTCGGGATGCAGAGCGCCCGGCAGCACGTGCTGAAGATCCTCGACCGCACGCACACCCCGGGCCGCCCCGAGGCCTGTGTCGCGGAGGCGCGGGCGGCCGGCTTCGAGCACGTCAACCTCGACCTGATCTACGGCACCCCCGGCGAGTCCGACGACGACTGGCGGGCCTCGCTGGACGCGGCGATCGGCGCGGGGCCCGACCACGTCTCCGCGTACGCCCTGATCGTCGAGGAGGGCACCCAGCTGGCCCGCCGGATCAAGCGGGGCGAGATCCCGATGACGGACGACGACGCGCACGCCGACCGCTATCTCATCGCGGACGAGGCGATGGCCGCAGCCGGCTTCTCCTGGTACGAGGTGTCGAACTGGTCCCGGACGCCGGAGGGCCGCTGTCTGCACAACGAGCTGTACTGGCGCGGCGCCGACTGGTGGGGCGCCGGGCCCGGGGCACACAGCCACGTCGGCGGCGTGCGCTGGTGGAACGTGAAGCACCCGGGGGCGTACGCGCAGGCGCTGGCCGAGGGGCGGTCGCCCGGAGCGGGACGCGAGATCCTCTCCGCGGAGGACCGCCGCGTCGAGCGCATCCTGCTGGAACTGCGGCTCTCCGACGGCTGCCCGCTGTCCCTGCTCGCCCCGGCCGGGCTCGCGGCGGCCCGGCGCGCCGTGGACGAGGGTCTGCTGGAGCCCGGACCGTTCGCGGACGGCCTGGCCGTGCTGACCCTGCGGGGGCGGCTGCTGGCCGACGCGGTGGTGCGGGACCTGGTGGACTGAGCAGGAGCGCGGGCCTGGTGGACTGTGCACAGGCGCGGGGCGGCCTTCCAGGACGGGGCCGCCTCACCCCACCGGGCAGCCGGCCGGGGTGAGCTTGTCGGCCCCGGCCGGCCGGCCGCAGATCACCCTGCTGTGGATCCGGCCGTCCGGATAGGTGATCTCGACGACGTCGAGACCGTGGCCGGCCTGTGCCTCGTACGGGATGAAGCCGCGGAACGTGACGGTGCCGGTGGGCATCGACCGCAGGTTCACCGCGTACAGGTTCGCCCACGTCTCGGCGGCGCTGTTCACCTTGTCGTTGTGGCTGGCGGCGTCGTACAGGGCGGCCGTCGCGTTGTACGAGATCACCGACTGCCCGCTGGCGAACAGGCCGTCCTCGTACGGCCTGGCGGCGGGCAGCCGGGGCAGGGTCCGGCCCTCGGGCAGCAGGCCCTCCAGGGTCCGGTGTGCCTCCGGGTAGAAACCGTCGGCCCGGCCTCGGCCCATCGGGGCGAGGGCCGTGTGGTAGAGCGTGACGTCCTCCGCGAGATCCGTGCTGTCCGCGAACCGGGCCTTGGTCAGGTCGTCGCCGGTGAAGACCGTGATCGGCTTTCCCGCGCAGCCCTGGGCGAGCCTGCCCATCAGATTGTTGACGTCCTCGACCCGGCCGGCGAAGTACAGGGCGTCCGGTGCCGGGTCCGCCTCGCAGATCTTCTGGACCGGCTTGTCGAGATCGGCGCTGTTGCGGCGGCCGAGGCTGTACTCCGCCAGCGCCGACAGCTTGAACCCGGCCTTCTTCAGCATCGCGCCGCCCACCTTGCGCTGCTCGACCGTGTAGCGGTCCTTGTCGTTGTTGCCGAGGCGCCGGGAGAGCACGAGGGCCCGAGGGTGCGCGGACTTCCCGGCCACCTGCCGGGCCACCAGGGCCATCGCGTCGGCCTGCTCCTCGTCGGTCGCCGCGATCCCGAAGTAGTTCGAGTAGCCCTTGGCCAGATAGCCGCCGGAGTTGGTCGTGTCCACCACCGGGAGACCGGCCTCCTGAAGCAGCCCGGTGGCCTGCGGACTGTCGGTCGTGTCGCGCCCGAGCCCGACCACACCGACGACGCTGGGGTCCTCCTCGGCCACCTCGATGATCTTCTTCACCGCCGGTATCTGCTGGAGCATGTCCTGCCCGCCGTTGGCGGTCAGCACCTTGAGCTTGACGGAGAAGTCCAGCTTGTTGGTGTGGTGCTGGTACAGATACACCCCCGTCAGCTCCTCCAGGGCCTTACGGGTGCCCTCCGGGGACGTGGCGGTGAACGGGCCCGCGTAGATGACGGTGACGTAGTCGTCCCCGGGCACGATGGCGGCGTTCTCCTCCTCCACCGCCCGCTCGATCCGGTCGAACGTGACGCCCTTGCCGGAGCCGTCCAGTGACAGATCGTTGCCCGCCGCGAACCGCACCCGCGTCGTCGTCGAGACGCCTATGCACTCCTTCGCCCCGCCGCCGGGCCCCGCGAGCTTCACCGAGTCCGTGTTCACGTCGGTGAGCGGACCGTGGCAGTACCGGTCCGCCAGCTCACCGCTCACCAGGAAGGTGGCCAGCAGGGCGCCGACCAGGAGGCACGCCAGGGTGGTACGCGACATCACCCACCAGACCCACGTCCGGCGCACGCGCTCCGTGACCAGCTGCGCGTGCGCGTGCTCATGGGTCAGCTGCTCGGTCGAGAGCGGCAGCCGCAGCACCCAGGCGAGGGTGGCGGCGGCCGTCGGAGACTGCCCGATGCTGAGATGGCTGATCCAGTCGTCGTAACGGGCCCGCGCGGCACCGGTGTGGGTGGGCAGCGGATCAGCGGGCAGCGGCGGGGTGTGCCGCAGTATCTCGGCGGCCGGCAACGAGGCCAGGAGCAGCAGCGGGTCCACCTCGCTGCGCCGGGAGCGGACGTTGTTGATGGCGTTGATCAGCTGGATGCCGCCGTTGCTCTGGCAGGCGGTGGGCAGGAACACCACGGGCGGTACGGTGCGCTTCCCGCGCCGCCAGTCCAGCGCGTGGGGGCGGTAGTTGTTCCGCAGGTCCTCCAACAGTGCCTGGACCCGCAGCTCCAGGTGGAACTGGCGGGACTGCTCGTCGCCCGCCGCCGCGTCGGCCACCCGCCCCGCGACCACAGCGGCCCGGACCCGGATGACCCGCCACGATCCGCTGGGCGAGAACCGGGACCAGCCGTCGGACGGGTACCCGGTACTGGCAGCGGCCAGCGAGGAGGTGGTGGCGAACCACCTGCTGGCCCGCCGCAGCCACAGCAGCGGCGGCGCCGACGTCGTCACCAGCCGCACGACGGCGAGCCCCAGCACCGCGCCCACGGCCACCAGGGCGGTGGGCACCCAGCCGATCTCGCCGAGCAGCACCCCGAGCACCGCGATCACGACGGCCCCGAGGAACGTCTCCGGCCGCACCGACTCCCGGAACGCGCCCAGCCAGTTGCGCGGACCGTGCCGGCCGACCCGCCAGCGCAGGGTGCTCAGCTGCTCCAGAATGCGTTCGTCGCGCTCCTCGGGCGAGCCGCCCCGGTCCGGCTCCCGCACCACGGCGGCGGTGGCCTGCTCGATGGCGCCGAGCAGCCGCGAGCGGGGAAAGGCGAAGGGCTTGAACTGCGAGCTGCTCCGGGTCTCCCACGGCTTCTCGGTCAGCGTGCGGACCATGTCCAGGGCCGCCTCGTACGGCGTCCCGCCACGGCCGTCGAGCAGCTTCAGCGGCACCCGGCGCAGCTGGTTGGCGTGGTGGATCTGGCGCACGATCTGCTCGACCCTGGCATCCACGGCGGACGGGACGTCGGCGTCGGCGGCCTGGAGGACCACCAGCGGCATCACCGGCCGGTTGTCCCGGTACCGGTCGATCAGCTGCTGCACGAAGTGGAAGACGGCCGAGGCCGCCTCGTTGTCCGCACTGTCCCGCCATACCTCGCGCGCCATCGCCCCCGTGCCTTCCCTCGCGAAGAGAGCCAGGAAACACTCAATAACCGATGATGCGTGCGAGGCGCAGGGAATTGTAGGGATCAGCCCGGGATTGGCGGGAAGACCCGCCGGATATCAGGCGGGAAGCGTGACGAAATCAATCAATTCCTCGACCCGGCCCAGGAGTTCGGGCTCCAGGTCCCGGTAGGAGCGGACCGAGGACAGAATCCGCTGCCAGGCCGCACCGGTGTTTTCCGGCCACCCCAGCGAACGGCACACCCCGGTCTTCCAGTCCTGGCCGCGCGGCACCACCGGCCAGCCGCCGATCCCCACGGACGACGGCTTCACCGCCTCCCACACGTCGATGTACGGATGGCCGACCACCAGGACGTTCCCGTCGGTGACCTGCGCCGCGATGCGGGACTCCTTGGAACCCGGCACCAGATGGTCGACCAGCACGCCCAGGCGCGCGTCCGGCCCCGGGGAGAACTCGCGCACGATCGCCGGGAGGTCGTCGATGCCCTCCAGGTACTCGACGACCACGCCCTCGATGCGGAGGTCGTCGCCCCAGACCCGCTCGACCAGCTCCGCGTCGTGCCGCCCCTCCACGTAGATCCGCCCGGCCCGCGCCACCCGTGCCCGCGCCCCGGGGACCGCCACCGAGCCGGAAGCCGTGCGGGCGGGGCGGACGGGGCCGCCGGCCGACGGACGTACGAGTGTCACCACCCGGCCCTCCAGCAGGAAGCCGCGCGGCGCCATGGGGAAGACCCGGTGCTTGCCGAACCGGTCCTCCAGGGTCACCACCGGCCCCTCGGCCGTCTTCTCGCAGCGGATCACCGCACCGCAGAATCCGGTGACGGCCTCCTCCACGACCAGATCCGGCTCTGCGGGCACCTCGGGGGCGGGGGCGGACTTCTTCCACGGCGGGGTCAGGTCCGGCTGATAGCTGCGCATCGCACGACGATAGGACGCGACGGCCTCACGACACGCCGAAGCGGTGCGCCAACGCGTCGCGCTGTGACCGGACGAACGCGGCGTCCACCACCGCTCCGTGACCCGGCACGTACAGCGCGTCCTCACCCCCCAGCGCCAGCAGCCGGTCCAGCGCGGCCGGCCAGCGGGAGACCATCGCGTCCGGACCGGCCTGCGGCTCGCCGGACTCCTCGACCAGGTCGCCGCAGAGGACGACCGGGGGCGAGCCGGGCACCAGCACCGCCAGATCGTGCCCGCTGTGCGCGGGGCCCACCTCGGCCAGCAGCACCCGGCGGCCGCCGCCGAGGTCGAGCGTCCGCTCCCCGCGCACCTGGTGCCGCGGGACCGCCAGGGCATCCACGGCCCGTGCCGCCTCCCGCTCGGGAACTCCGTGCGCGACGGCGGACCGGCGCAGTTCCTCCGCCTCCGTCCGCAGCAGCTCCGGCAGTCCGGCCGCCCCGTACACCCGTGCCCCGGCGAAGGCGGCCGTGCCCAGTACATGGTCGAAATGCGGATGACTCAGTGCGACATGTGTCACGCTCCGGCCGGTCAGCCGGCTGATCTGGTCACGCAGTTCGGCGCCCTCCCGGAGCGTCGAGCCGGTGTCGCAGAGCAGTACCCCGTCCGCTCCGGCCACCAGCGCGGCCGTCGCGTCCCAGCCCGGCAGCCGCCGCCGGCCCATTCCGTCACCCAACCGCTCCCAGCCGAACTCTTCCCAAGCGACGTCCATACGGCGACGCTATCGGCAACGACCTGCGCGGTCTCGCGGTAGCGTGGCCGGTCGCCCTTGCTAGGGGCCCACCCCGTCGCCGTACACTGACCGGGGAGATTGCTGGCACTCGAATGGACAGAGTGCCAGGAGGTGTCCCGGGAACGACCCGAGATCGACCGAGGTAGACAGCTGGAGGTGTGCGCGATGCTCAGCGAACGCAGACTCGAAGTGCTGCGCGCCATCGTCCAGGACTATGTCGGCACCGAGGAGCCCGTCGGCTCCAAGGCGCTCACGGAGCGGCACGCGCTGGGGGTCTCCCCGGCCACCGTCCGCAACGACATGGCGGTGCTGGAGGACGAGGGCTTCATCGCCCAGCCCCACACCAGTGCGGGGCGCATCCCGACGGACAAGGGCTACCGGCTCTTCGTCGACCGGCTCGCGGGCGTCAAGCCCCTGTCGTCGCCGGAGCGCAGGGCCATTCAGAATTTCCTCGACGGCGCGGTCGACCTCGACGATGTCGTGGGACGTACCGTACGGCTGCTCGCGCAGCTGACCCGGCAGGTCGCCGTCGTGCAGTACCCCTCGCTGACCCGCTCGACGGTGCGGCACGTGGAACTGCTGCTCCTGGCCCCCGCCCGGCTGATGCTCGTGCTGATCACGGACACCGGCCGGGTCGAACAGCGGCTGGTCGACTGCCAGACGCCGTTCGGTGAGACCTCTCTCGCCGATCTGCGGGCCCGGCTCAACAGCCGGGTGGTGGGACGCCGCTTCGCGGACGTCCCGCAGCTGGTGCAGGACCTGCCGGAATCCTTCGAGAGCGAGGACCGGGCGACCGTGTCCACCGTGCTCTCGATCCTGCTCGAAACCCTCGTCGAGGAGACGGAGGAGCGGCTGATGATCGGCGGCACCTCCAACCTCACCCGCTTCGGGCACGACTTCCCCGTGATGATCCGGCCGGTGCTGGAGGCATTGGAGGAGCAGGTCGTGCTGCTGAAGCTGCTCGGCGAGGCCAAGGACTCGGGCATGACCGTACGAATCGGGCACGAGAACGCCCACGAGGGACTCAACTCCACGTCCGTCGTCGCGGTCGGCTACGGTTCGGGCGACGAGGCAGTCGCCAAACTCGGCGTGGTCGGACCGACCCGCATGGACTACCCCGGAACGATGGGAGCGGTACGCGCAGTGGCACGTTACGTCGGACAGATCCTGGCGGAGTCGTAAGTGGCCACGGACTACTACGCCGTACTCGGCGTGCGCCGCGACGCTTCGCAGGACGAGATCAAGAAGGCATTCCGGCGGCTCGCACGCGAGCTGCATCCGGATGTGAACCCCGATCCGAAGACCCAGGAGCGGTTCAAGGAGATCAACGCCGCTTACGAGGTCCTCTCGGACGCGCAGAAGAAGCAGGTGTACGACCTCGGCGGCGACCCGCTGTCCGCCCAGGGCGGAGGTGGCGCGGGCGGATTCGGACAGGGCGGCTTCGGCAACTTCTCCGACATCATGGACGCGTTCTTCGGCACGGCGTCGCAGCGCGGACCCCGTTCGCGCACCCGGCGCGGCCAGGACGCCATGATCCGGCTGGAGATCGACCTCTCGGAGGCGGCCTTCGGCACGACCAAGGACATCCAGGTCGACACGGCCGTCGTCTGTACGACCTGTAGCGGAGAGGGTGCCGCGCCCGGCACCTCGGCCCAGACCTGTGACATGTGCCGGGGCCGCGGCGAGGTCTCCCAGGTCACCCGGTCGTTCCTCGGCCAGGTCATGACCTCACGGCCCTGCCCGCAGTGCCAGGGCTTCGGCACGGTCGTGCCGACCCCCTGCCCGGAGTGCGCCGGAGACGGCCGCATCCGCTCGCGGCGCACCCTCACCGTGAAGATCCCCGCAGGGGTCGACAACGGCACCCGTATCCAGCTCGCGGGCGAGGGCGAGGTCGGCCCCGGCGGCGGCCCGGCCGGTGACCTCTACGTCGAGATCCACGAGCTGCCGCACGCGGTGTTCCAGCGGCGCGGCGACGATCTGCACTGCACGGTCACCATCCCGATGACGGCGGGCGCCATCGGCACCAAGGTGCCGCTGGAGACGCTCGACGGCCTGGAGGAGGTCGACATCAGGCCGGGCACCCAGTCCGGCCAGTCGGTCCCGCTGCACGGGCGCGGCATCACACACCTGCGGGGCGGCGGTCGCGGCGACCTGATCGTGCACGTCGAGGTGATGACCCCGACGAAGATGGACCCCGAGCAGGAACGCCTCCTGCGGGAGCTGGCGAAACTGCGTGGCGAGGAGCGGCCCACCGGCCAGTTCCAGCCCGGCCAGCAGGGCCTGTTCTCCCGTCTCAAGGACGCGTTCAACGGGCGCTGATCCCACGCGTCACCACCGTACGGGCCCGGATTTCCGGGCCCGTACGGCATTGCGGACATATCGCGGCCACGGGGTGCGCATCACGGGACAGGACGGGCATGACACGATGCCGTCATGCCATCCGCGTTGACCGATCTCTGCCGGTATCCGATCGTGCAGGCCCCGATGGCGGGCGGAGTCTCCTGCCCGCAGCTCGTCGGAGCCGTGGCCGAGGCCGGCGGGCTCGGCTTCCTGGCCGCCGGGTACAAGACGGCGGACGGCATGTACAACGACGTCAAGCAGGTCCGCGGACTGACCGGCCAGCCCTTCGGCGTCAACCTCTTCATGCCGCAGCCCAACCTCGCCGACCCGAGCGCCGTCGACGTCTACCGGCACCAGCTCGCGGGCGAGGCCACCTGGTACGAGACCCCGCTCGGCGAGACCGAGTCCGACGGGGACGACGGCTACGAGGCCAAGCTCGCCATCCTGCTCGACGACCCGGTCCCGGTCGTCTCCTTCACCTTCGGCTGCCCGACCCGCGACACCCTCGACGCGTTCGCCGCCGTGGGCACGTACACCGTCGTGACGGTCACCACGCCCGAGGAGGCCCAGGCCGCGCAGTGGGCAGGCGTCGACGCGGTCTGCGCCCAGGGCGTCGAGGCGGGCGGCCACCAGTCCACCCACCGCGACGACCCGCAGGCCGACGGGATCGGCACCGGGCTGCTCAGCCTGGTGGCCCAGGTCCGCGAGACCGTGCAGATCCCGGTCATCGCGGCCGGCGGGCTGATGCGCGGCTCCCAGATCGCGGCGGTGCTCGCGGCCGGGGCCGATGCCGCGCAGCTCGGCACCGCCTTCCTGATCTGCCCGGAGTCCGGCGCCCACCTGCTGCACAAGCAGGCCCTGACCAACCCGCTGTTCGTCCGCACCACCCTGACCCGGGCCTTCTCCGGGCGCCCGGCCCGCGGTCTGGTCAACCGCTTCGTCCGCGAGCACGGGCCGTACGCCCCGGCCGCCTACCCGCAGATCCACCAGCTGACCGCACCGCTGCGCAAGGCGGCGGCCAAGGCCGGGGACGCGCAGGGCATGGCGCTGTGGGCCGGCCAGGGGCACCGGATGGCACGCGAGCTGACGGCCGGCCGGCTCGTCGCCCTGCTCGTCGGGGAACTGGACGCCGCACGGGCGGCAGTGAGCACAAGGAGCACGCAGTGACGGCACCCGTCTTCGTCGTCGAGGAGCTGCCCACCGGGCCCGGGTTCGTCCTGGACGGCCCGGAGGGACGGCACGCCGTCTCGGTCCGGCGCCTGCACGCCGGGGAGGAGGTCGTCCTGACGGACGGCCGGGGCCGCTGGACGCAAGGCGTGGTCTCCGCCGCCGAGGGTAAGGACCGGCTGGTGCTCGGCGGCCTGGAGCCGGTCCACGAGGAACCCCGGCCCGGCCTCCGTATCACCGTCGTCCAGGCCCTGCCCAAGGGCGACCGGGGCGAGCTCGCCGTCGAGACGATGACGGAGACCGGCGTCGACGCGATCGTTCCCTGGCAGGCCGGGCGCTGCATCACCCAGTGGAGGGGCGACCGGGGCCTCAAGGCGCTGGCGAAGTGGCGTGGCACCGCCCGCGAGGCCGGCAAGCAGTCGCGCCGGGTGCGGTTCCCCGAGGTGGCGGACGCGATGACGACCAAGCAGGTCGCCGCGTTTCTGGCCACCGCAGACTTCGCGGCCGTGCTGCACGAGGACCGCGGGTACCCCGGCGAACCGCTGGCCACCGCGGAGCTGCCGGAAGCGGGCGAGATCGTGCTGGTCGTCGGCCCGGAGGGCGGCGTATCGCCCGAGGAACTGGCCGCGTTCACCGCCGCCGGGGCCCGGACCTGCCGGCTCGGGCCGACCGTGCTGCGTACGTCCACGGCGGGCACGGCGGCAACCGCCCTGCTGCTCGGCCGCACCGGCCGCTGGTCATGAATCGGGCCGTTTCCCCGAACCTTGGCCGGTTCTGGCCGCAAGCGGTCTACCGCACCGTCAGGAGCGGTGGGAAGCTGCCCGTATGGGGACATCAAGGGCATGGCGCAATCGACGGATCCGACGCTTTCCGGCCGTGATCTGCCTCACCGGCACGGTCGTCGCCGGACTCTCGGCCTGCGACCCGGTCAACGGACTCGACTCCGCGTCCATCGCGGTGACGACCGATCAGACCGCCACCCGCGCGCTGGAGCACGAAGGGGTGCACGTGCAGTGGCTGAGCTGCACGGCACGGACCGGCGGCGGCGCGAGCGCCGGCTCCCGGACGGGTTCGTCCGCCCCCGCCACCAGCCGGATCGCGGACGTGGACTGCAACGGCCGCACCAAGGAGGGCAAGGACATCAGCCTCGACGGCAAGGTCGACCGCGAGGTCGAAGGCCGGTGCGTCAGCGGTGACATGACCGCGAAGGCGGCCGGGAAGACCGTCTTCCGCGCCACGATGCTCGGCAACTGCGACGCCGCGCCCTCCTCGTCCGCGCCGCCCCGGCCCCCGGCGGGCGGCAGCGCGGGCGGCAGCGGGGGAGGGGCCCGGCCGACCGTGACGGTCACGGTGACGGTGACCGAATCGCCGCAGGGCAAGTGAGTGCGCGGGACACCGACCGCGTCGGACTCCGGCCAACTCCGTTTCCCCGGCCGCGGCCTCGGCCTAGGGTGATCGCTGTGACACAGCCTTCCTACCTCCGGTATCCCCATGTCCAGGGCGAGCTGATCGCCTTCACCGCAGAGGACGACGTCTGGCTCGCGCCGCTCGACGGCGGCCGCGCCTGGCGGGTCAGCGCGGACAACCGCCCCGTGGCCCAGCCGCGGATATCTCCCGACGGCACTCTCGTCGCCTGGACGTCCACCCGGGACGGGGCGCCGGAGGTGCACCTGGCCCCCGTCGACGGCGGCCCCTCCAAGCGGCTGACCTACTGGGGCGACGCGCAGACAGCCGTGCACGGCTGGACCCCGGAGGGCGAGGTGCTGGTCCTCAGCACCCAGGGCCAGGTCTCGCTGCGCCGCACCTGGGCCCGCGCCGTACCGGTCGACGGCGGGCCCGCCCGGACCCTGCCGTACGGACCGGTCGGCTCCCTCGCCTACGGACCCGGCGGACGGATCCTGCTGCTTTCGGCCACCATGGGGCGCGAGGCCGCCAAGTGGAAGCGCTACCGGGGCGGCACGGCCGGCAAGCTGTGGATCGCCGCGCAGGAGGCGCCGGGCGAAGGGGAGCCGCAGGAGTTCGTCCGGGTCAACGAGGAGCTCGACGGCAACATCGAGTGCCCGATGTGGGTGGGCGGACGCATCGCCTTCCTCTCCGACCACGAAGGCGTCGGCGCCCTCTACTCCTCCCTGCCCGACGGCAGCGATCCGCGCCGGCACACCGGCATCGAGGGCTTCTACGCCCGGCACGCCGCCACCGACGGCACCCGGATCGCCTACGCCTCCGCCGGTGAACTCTGGCTCCTGGACAGCCTGGAGGGCGACGCCCCCCGCCGCCTCGACATCCGGCTGGGCGGCCAGCGCGCCGACCTCCAGCCGCACCCCGTGCACGCCGGCAGCCACCTGAGCGCCGCGTCCCCCGACCGCACAGGGCGGGGCAGCGCGGTCGGGTCCCGCGGAGCCGTCCACTGGGTCACCCACCGCGAGGGCCCGGCCCGCGCACTCGCCGTCGAACCCGGCGTACGGGCCAGGCTGCCCCGCACCTTCCAGGCCGACGGCGACCAGCACGTCGTCTGGGTCACCGACGCGGAGGGCGACGACGCGCTGGAGTGCGCACCCGCCACCGGCACCTCGCCCGACGCCGTACCGCGCCGCCTCGCCGCAGGCCGGATCGGCCGGGTCCTCGACCTGGCGCCCGCCCCCGACGGCAGCCGGTTCGCCGTCGCCGCCCACGACGGACGGGTACTGATCGTCGAGCGGGAGAGCGGCGAGGTCCACGAGGTCGACCGCAGCGAGCACGGCGACGCCTCCGGACTCGTCTTCTCACCCGACTCCTCCTGGCTCGCCTGGTCGCACCCCGGTCCAGAGCCGCTGAGCCAGCTCAAGCTCGCCCACCTGGCAGACCTGACGGTCGCGGAGGCGACCCCGCTGCGGTTCCGGGACTTCGCACCCGCCTTCACCCCCGACGGAAAGCACCTGGCCTTCCTCTCCGAGCGGGCCTTCGACCCGGTCTACGACTCACACGTCTTCGACCTGGCCTTCATCGGCGGCTGCCGGCCGCACCTGCTGACGCTCGCCGCGACCACCCCCTCCCCGTTCGGGCCGCAGCTGCACGGCCGCCCGACCGAGCGGGAGAAGAGCGGCGAGGGCGACGACAACCCCACCGCGCTCCCGGTCACCCGCATCGACCTGGACGGCCTCGCGGACCGGATCCTCGCCCTGCCCGTCGAGGCGGCCAGCTACTCCTCGCTGCGGGCCGCGAAGGACGGACTGCTCTGGCTGCGCCACCCGGTCGTCGGGGTCCTCGGCACGAGCGCGGCCACGCCCGACGCCCGCCGCCCCGAGACCGTGCTGGAGCGGTACGACCTGGAGAAGCTGCGCTGCGAGGAACTCGCCTCCGACGTCAACCGGTTCGCGGTCAGCGGCGACGGCAGGCGGCTGGTGCTGCACAGCCGCGGCACCCTGCGCGTCGTACCGTCCGACAGCCGGGTCGCGGCGGGCTCCGACGACGACCACGACGGCGACGGCAGCGTCACCGTCGACCTCTCCCGGATCCGCCGCACCCTGGACCCGGCCGCCGAATGGCGGCAGATGTACGAAGAGGCCGGCCGCATCATGCGGGACAACTTCTGGCGCCCCGACATGGGCGGCGTCGACTGGACCGGCGTCCTGGACCGCTACCGGCCGGTGCTGGAGCGCGTCGCCACCCACGACGACCTCATCGACCTGCTGTGGGAGGTACAGGGCGAACTCGGCACCTCCCACGCCTATGTGCGGCCGATCGGCGGCTGGCACGACGACTCGGCGCGCCAGGGACTGCTCGGCGCCGACCTCTCCCGCGCCGAGGACGGGAGCTGGCGCATCGACCGGATCCTGCCCTCAGAGACCTCCGACCCGGCCGCCCGCGCACCGCTCGCCGCACCGGGCGTCGCCGTCCGCGCGGGGGACGCCATCCTCGCGGTCGACGGCCACCCCGTGGACCGCGTCACCGGCCCCGGGCCGCTGCTCACCGGCTCGGCCGGCCACCCGGTCGAGCTGACCGTCTCCCCGGCCGGCGGCGGCGACCCGCGCCATGTCGTCGTCGTACCGATCGCGGACGAGGAGCCGCTGCGTTACCACGCGTGGGTCGCCGACCGGCGCGCATACGTCCACGAGCACTCCGGCGGGCGCCTCGGCTACGTCCACGTCCCCGACATGGCCGGCCCCGGCTGGGCCCAGATCCACCGCGACCTGCGCACAGAGGTCGCCCGCGAAGGGCTGGTGGTGGACGTCCGGGAGAACCGGGGCGGCCACATCTCGCAGCTGATCGTGGAGAAGCTGGGCCGCCGCATCGTCGGCTGGGACCTGCCCCGCGGCAGGCAGGCCCACAGCTACCCGGGCGACGCGCCGCGCGGGCCGGTCGTCGCGGTGGCGGACGAGTTCTCCGGTTCCGACGGGGACATCGTGAACGCGGCGATCAAACTGATGGGCATCGGCCCGGTGGTCGGCACCCGCACCTGGGGCGGCGTGGTCGGCATCGACAGCCGGTACCGGCTGGTGGACGGCACGCTGGTCACCCAGCCCAAGTACGCCTTCTGGATGGAGGGGTACGGCTGGGGTGTCGAGAACCACGGCGTCGATCCGGACGTCGAGGTCGTCATGACGCCGCAGGACCGGGCGGCGGGGCGGGACCCGCAGCTGGACGAGGCGATCCGGATCGCGCTGGAGTCGCTGGCCGTCACCCCGGCGAAGACGGCGCCGCGGCTGCCGTCGTGACGTGTGGGGGGCAGGGGCGGGGCGGGTCCCTGGGGCGCCGGGGCGCCTGCGGCGGGCTTGTTCCCCACCCCGCCCCTTCCCGTAACCGGGGCTCCGCCCCGCTCCCCGCGCCTCAAACGCCGGCGGGGCTGGGTGTCGGGGCTCCGCCCCGGGCCCCGCGCCTCAAACGCCGGCGAGGCTGGGTGTCGGGGCTCCGCCCCGGGCCCCGCGCCTCAAACGCCGGCGGGGCTGGGTGTTGTGCCGGTCGCGCCGGTCCGGCCCCCGTCCGCTTTCGAGCGGCGAGGTCCGAATTCAAGCCTCTCCGGCGATTGAGGAGCGGGGGTCCGGGGGCAGCGCCCCCGAAACCACCCGGCGGCCCCGCTAGGCTGCTCCCAACGGATCACCGAGACCCAAGGAGCACCACATGGCGGGAGAACCGCAGCCCGACTGCCTGTTCTGCAAGATCGTCTCGGGCGAGATCCCGGCCACCATCATCCGGGAGACCGACACCACCGTCGCCTTCCGCGACATCAACCCCCAGGCCCCCACCCACGTGCTCGTCATCCCGCGCCTCCACCACCCCGACGCCGCCTCCCTGGCCGCGGCGGAACCGCAGGTCCTCGCGGACGTGGTGCGCGAGGCCGGGCAGGTCGCCGCCGACGAGAAGATCACGGACACCGGCTACCGGGTCGTGTTCAACACCGGAGCGGGCGCCGGGCAGACCGTCTTCCACGCGCACGCCCACGTCCTGGGAGGCCGCGGCCTCCAGTGGCCCCCCGGCTAGAACGGACCACCGCACACCGTGTCCGCACGTGAACTCGTCGTCCTGGGTACCGCCAGCCAGGTCCCGACCCGGCACCGCAACCACAACGGCTACCTGCTGCGCTGGGACGGCGAGGGCCTCCTCTTCGATCCCGGCGAGGGCACCCAGCGCCAGATGCTGCGGGCCGGTGTCGCCGCGCACGACATCAACCGGATCTGCGTCACGCACTTCCACGGCGACCACTCGCTCGGCCTGGCCGGGGTGATCCAGCGGATCAACCTCGACCAGGTCCCGCACCCCGTCGCCGCCCACTACCCGGCGAGCGGACAGCACTTCTTCGACCGGCTGCGGTACGCGACCGCCTACCGCGAGTCCGTCGAGCTGGACCAGGCCCCGGTCGCCGCCGACGGACCGCTGGCCACCACGGACGCGTACACGCTCAGCGCCCACAAGCTGTCCCACCCCGTCGAGTCGTACGGCTACCGTCTCGTCGAGCCCGACAGGCGCCGCATGCTGCCCGCCCGGCTCGCGGAACACTCCATCGCCGGACCCGACGTCGGCCGGATCCAGCGCGAGGGCGCCCTCGGCGGAGTCACCCTCGACGACGTCTCCGAGCACAGGCGCGGACAGCGGTTCGCGTTCATCATGGACACCAGGCTCTGCGACGGCGTGTACGCGCTCGCCCAGGGATGCGACATGCTGGTCATCGAGTCGACCTTCCTCGACGAGGACGAACGGCTGGCCACCGACCACGGCCACCTCACCGCCGCCCAGGCGGCCCGGGTGGCGCGGGAAGCGGGCGTACGGCACCTCGTGCTCACCCACTTCTCGCAGCGCTACCCGGACCCAGGGGTCTTCGAGACCCAGGCCCGCGCCACCGGATTCGAGGGCGAACTCACCGTCGCCCGGGACCTGATCACGGTCCCGGTCCCCACGCGTCACCAGTAACAACACCAGTACCACCTGCGTTAGCGAGAAACCGTGCACCTCCCCAAAGCAGAACTCCACCTCCACATCGAAGGAACCCTCGAACCCGAGCTGGCCTTCGAGCTCGCCGCCCGCAACGGCGTGCACCTCCCGTACGCGGACACCGAAGCGCTGCGCACCGCCTACCTCTTCGACGATCTGCAGAGCTTCCTCGACCTGTACTACGCGCTGATGGCGGTGTTGCGGACCGAGGACGACTTCACCCGGCTCGCCGACGCCTACCTCGCCCGCGCCGCGGCGCAGGGTGTGCGGCACGCGGAGATCTTCTTCGACCCGCAGGCGCACACCGCCCGCGGCGTCCCGATCGGCGCGGTCGTCGAGGGACTCGGCCGGGCGCTGGAGCACGGCGAGGAGAAGCACGGCATCTCCACCCAGCTGATCATGTGCTTCCTGCGCGACCGGTCCGCCGAGTCGGCGCTGGAGACCCTGGAGGCCGCGAAGCCGCACCTGCACCGCATCAGCGCGATCGGCCTGGACTCCGCGGAGGTCGGCCACCCGCCCGCCAAGTTCCGCGAGGTGTACGCCGCCGCGGAGGCGCTCGGGCTGCGCAAGGTCGCGCACGCCGGCGAGGAGGGGCCGCCCGCCTACATCCGGGAGGCGCTCGACGTACTCGGCGTGGAGCGCATCGACCACGGGCTGCGCTGCATGGAGGACCCGGAGCTGGTGGAGCGGCTGGTCGCGGACCGGGTACCGCTCACCCTCTGCCCGCTGTCCAACGTACGGCTGCGGGCCATCGACACCCTGGAGGAGCACCCGCTGCGGGCCATGATGGACGCCGGGCTGCTCTGCACGGTGAACTCCGACGACCCCGCCTACTTCGGCGGGTACGTCGGGGACACCTTCCACGCCGTCCACGAGGCGCTGGGCCTGGACCGCGAACAACTGCGCACCCTGGCACGCAACTCCTTCGAGGCGGCCTTCCTCGACCACGACGAGGAGCGCCGGGCGCGCTACCTGTCCGAGGTCGAGGCGTACGCGTTCGACTGACCGGCCGGGCCGGCCGTCCGGAACGCACTCCTGACCAGTCGCCTGCGGCGCAGCTCGGGCAGGTTGAGTTCCGTGATGGCCTGCTCGGGCGCGCCGAGCCTGGGCACGGCGCCCGGCACCGCGCCGGTGGTGACGGCGAGCAGGGCCGCCGGAGCACCGCCCCTGCGGCGCACGGAACCCGGTACCAGCGGACGGCCACCGGTGTGCAGGGCGACGGCCGTCACCGGGACCGCGACCAGCAGGGTCACGGCCCCCAGGACCAGCCCCATCACCGGATAGCCGGATGCCTCGGACAGCACGCTGCCCAGCAGCGGCCCACAGGCCACGCCCACCGAGGAGGCCGAGCCCGCGAGGACCGCCCAGCGGCCGCGTACGTCCAGTGACGCGGCCAGACCGATCAGGTAGGACAGGACCACCGGGTAGAAGGTGTTCCACACGATCTCGCCGGTCGCGAACGAGCGGAGGCCGTTCGCGGAGGAGCTGACCACGATCATCGCCGCGATGATCACGGTGCCCAGCCCGATCGGGACCGCGCGTCCGAGCCGTGCGCCCAGCAGCCCGGCGCCCATCACACCGAGCAGCCCGGCGCCGAGCGCGGCGGCGAAGACCGCTCCTATGGAGACTTCGGAGAGCCCGACCTGCACTATCCCGATGCGGCTGCTGACGCCCCACAGCGCGTTCTGCGCCATCGACCAGATGAGCATGCCGCCCGCCAGTACCAGTCCGGAGCGGCGGTGCGGCAGCCGGCCGGCGGCGGGGACGGCGGGACCCGCGGGCACCGCGCCGCCCAGCCGGGACGTGGCGGGCCAGACGAGGAGCGCGGCCAGGGCGATCGAGGCGAACGGCAGCCGGTGCCCGCCGCCCAGGTGAGGGATCGTCAGGTAGAGCACGCCGGCGGTCGCCGAGACGCTGAGCAGCCCCAGGGACGAGGTCCGGTGCGGATCGCGCTGCGCGGCGATGCCCGCCGCGGCGACCGCGGTCGCCGCACCGGAGCCGAAGCCGCCGACGACCACGCCCATGACCACCAGCGGTACCGAACTCGCCAGCGCCGCGCAGCCGTAGCCGAGCGCGGCCAGCGTCAGTCCGATCCGCGCGGGTCCGCGCGGCCCGTACGTCTCGACCCGGCCCGCCAGGCAGAACCCGGCACAGGCCGAACTCAGCAGCAGAGCACTGCCGACCAGACCGCCCTGGGCCGGGCTGAGGCCCAGATAGACGGAGAGCCTCCCCACGATGGTGGGGAGCAGATATGAGGCGAGGTAGCCGGCGGTGAACACGGCGACCAGCGGCCACGCGGCGCGAGGGCGCGAGGACATGGGCGTTCCTGAAGACATGCCAGAAGAGGCGGGAGAAGACAGAGAGGGGGTAAGGCGAAAACGCAGAAAGTGAAGGAAATGCGAAGAAGTCGACGCACTCGTCGGAAAACGCCTCCAACGGTGCTCGCGGGCCAATTTGTATCAAGCGCCCCCGCCCGACCGAAAGTCGCCTCGCTGTGATCTGAGCCACTTATGTGTTTGTCATGCTTATATGCGGGTAGCTACGCATGTTTATGCAGGTCAGGCTCTGTGTGAACAGACTCGGCGTGGACCCCCCGAACGGCGGAGTGCATCGGGCACACTGGCCGGAACTGCCACGACCGGGGAGTGCAAGGTGAGCACTGGGATGCCAGGAATCGACCCACTGGACGGACTGCGCGCACCGCAGGACCCGGACTGCGACGTCTTCCTCACCGGCACGGTCTTCCTCGACATCATCTTCACCGGCCTGGACAGCGCCCCCGTGCGCGGCACCGAGTCCTGGGCGCGCGGCATGGGCTCCAGCCCCGGTGGGGTCGCCAACATGGCCACCGCCCTGGCCCGGCTCGGCCTGCACACCTCACTGGCCGCGGCCTTCGGCGACGACCACTACGGCGAGTACTGCTGGGACGCCCTGGAGCAGGGCGAGGGCATCGACCTCTCGATGTCGCACACCGTGCGCGGCTGGCACTCCCCGGTGACCGTCTCCATGGCGTACGAGGGCGAGCGGACGATGGTCTCCCACGGCCACGAGGCCCCGCCGCCCGCCGCGCCAGGACCGGCCGCCCCCTTCCCCCAGTGCCCGCCCCGGGCCCGCGCCGCCGTCGCCTCGCTCGTCCCGGGCCGCAGCGAGCCGTGGGTGGCGTCGGCAGC
Organism: Streptomyces sp. NPDC104307; assembly: GCF_055584045.1. NCBI lineage: Bacteria > Bacillati > Actinomycetota > Actinomycetes > Kitasatosporales > Streptomycetaceae > Streptomyces > Streptomyces sp. NPDC104307. The sequence goes on along the minus strand of NZ_JBVJMU010000002.1, from coordinate 168,835 downwards.
CCGCAGCGGCGCCATGGTCTTCGCGGACGTCGGCTGGGACGAGACCGGCCGCTGGGACCTGGCGGGGCTGACGGACCTGGCACACTGCCAGGCCTTCCTGCCCAACGCGCAGGAGGCCATGCGCTACACCCGTACCGACTGCCCCCGCGCCGCCGCGCACGCCCTCGCGGAGCACGTACCGCTCGCCGTCGTCACCCTCGGTGCGGAGGGCGCCTACGCGGTCGACTCGGCCACCGGTACCGCCGCCGAGGTCCCCGCGATCGCGGTCGAGGCGCTCGACCCGACCGGCGCGGGCGACGTCTTCGTCGCCGGGTTCGTCACCGGCACCCTGGCCAACTGGCCGCTCGCCGACCGGCTCGCCTTCGCCGGACTCACCGCCGCCCTCTCCGTCCAGGAGTTCGGCGGCTCGCTCTCCGCCCCTGGCTGGGCGGAGATCGCAGCCTGGTGGCAGCAGGTCCGCACCTGTGCGGGGCAGGACCCGGCGGCGCTCCAGCGGTACGCGTTCCTCCAGGACCTGCTCCCGGCCACGGCCCGCCACTGGCCGCTGCGCAGGGCCGTTCCGACGATCGGCTTCCGGCCGTGACCGGCCGGGCCGCGCCCCGCCCGGGAAAACCTCTCGGTGTTGTCAGTACAGAGTCGTAGGCTTGGTACTCCAGAGGTTGTCGAGCAGCGAGAACCCTGCAACGGGAGGTATGCGCAGGCCCGAGGGCCGGCCCATGACTCAGACACCAACACAGCCGCAGGCGCGTGCCCACATCAAAATCCCGGCCGCACACCCCATGGTGATGCTCCTGGGATCGGGTGACTCGCTGCTGCGCGTGATCGAAGCGGCGTTCCCGGAAGCCGATATCCACGTCCGGGGCAATGAGATAAGCGCGACGGGGAACACGGCGGAAATCGCCCTGATCCAGCGCCTGTTCGACGAGATGGTGCTGGTGCTCCGCACCGGTCAGCCGATGACGGAGGACGCTGTGGAACGTTCGATCGCGATGCTCAGGGCCACCGACAACGGCCAGGCGGACGGCGCGGAGACCCCGGCAGAGGTGCTCACCCAGAACATCCTCTCCAGCCGCGGCCGCACGATCCGCCCGAAGACCCTGAACCAGAAGCGGTACGTCGACGCGATCGACAAGCACACGATCGTGTTCGGCATCGGCCCCGCCGGTACCGGCAAGACCTACCTCGCCATGGCCAAGGCGGTCCAGGCCCTGCAGTCCAAGCAGGTCAGCCGGATCATCCTGACCCGGCCTGCGGTCGAGGCGGGCGAGCGGCTCGGCTTCCTGCCCGGCACCCTCTTCGACAAGATCGACCCGTATCTGCGCCCGCTCTACGACGCGCTGCACGACATGCTCGACCCCGACTCGATCCCGCGGCTGATGGCGGCGGGCACGATCGAGGTCGCGCCGCTGGCCTACATGCGGGGCAGGACCCTGAATGACGCCTTCATCATCCTGGACGAGGCGCAGAACACCAGCGCCGAGCAGATGAAGATGTTCCTCACCCGGCTCGGCTTCGACTCGAAGATCGTCGTCACCGGTGACGTCACCCAGGTCGACCTGCCGAACGGGACCAAGAGCGGTCTGCGCCAGGTGCAGGACATCCTGGAGGGCATCGACGACGTGCACTTCTCCCGGCTCACGTCCCAGGATGTCGTCCGGCACAAGCTGGTCGGCCGTATCGTCGACGCGTACGAGAAGTACGACAGCCAAGGCGAGCAGCACGGCCAGGCCGGCAAGGGCCAGGGCCGTCACAACGGGAAGCAGTAGCAGCGCACCATGTCGATCGACGTCAACAACGAGTCCGGAACCGAGGTCGACGAGCAGGCGATCCTCGACATCGCCCGCTACGCACTCGCCCGGATGCGGATCCACCCGCTCTCCGAGCTCTCGGTGATCGTGGTGGACACCGACGCCATGGAACAGCTCCACATCCAGTGGATGGACCTGACGGGTCCGACCGATGTCATGTCCTTCCCGATGGACGAGCTGCGTCCGCCGGCCAAGGACGAGGAGGAGCCCCCGCAAGGGCTCCTCGGCGACATCGTGCTCTGCCCGGAGGTCGCCAAGAAGCAGGGCGAGGACGCCGAGACGCAGCACTCCATGGACGAGGAGCTCCAGCTCCTCACCGTGCACGGAGTGCTGCACCTGCTCGGTTACGACCACGAGGAGCCGGACGAGAAGGCCGAGATGTTCGGCCTCCAGGCGGCGATCGTGGACGGCTGGCGCGGTGAGCGCGGTATGACCGGCCCGTCGCCCGCCCCCACCGTCTCGTGAGCCTGCCGCTCGTCCTCGGCGTTGTCCTGCTGGTCGTCGCCGGCTGGCTGGCGGCGTGTGCCGAGGCCGGTATCGCGCGTACGTCCAGCTTCCGGGCGGCCGAGGCGGTCCGCTCGGGCCGGCGCGGCGGCGACAAGCTGGAACAGGTCGCGGCCGACCCCACCCGCTATCTCAATGTCGCCCTGCTGGTGCGGGTCGCCTGCGAGATGGCCGCCGGAGTGCTGGTCACCTACGCCTGTCTCAAGGAACTCCCGGAGACCTGGGAGGCGCTGGCCGTCGCCATGGGCGTCATGGTCCTCGTCTCCTACGTGGCCATCGGGGTCTCGCCGCGCACCATCGGCCGCCAGCACCCGCTGAACACCGCCACGGCGGCCGCGTACGTACTGCTGCCGCTGGCCAGGATCATGGGCCCGATCCCGCAGCTGCTGATCCTCCTCGGCAACGCGCTGACGCCGGGCAAGGGGTTCCGCAAGGGCCCGTTCGCCAGCGAGGCGGAACTGCGGGCCATGGTCGACCTCGCGGAGCAGGAGTCGCTGATCGAGGACGAGGAGCGCCGCATGGTGCACTCCGTCTTCGAGCTCGGTGACACGCTCGTCCGCGAGGTGATGGTGCCGCGCACCGACCTGGTCTGCATCGAGCGCTACAAGACGATCCGGCAGGCGCTCACCCTCGCGCTGCGCTCCGGCTTCTCGCGGATCCCGGTCACCGGGGAGAACGAGGACGACATCGTCGGGATCGTCTACCTCAAGGACCTGGTCCGCAAGACGCACATCAACCGGGAGTCGGAGGCCGATCTGGTCTCCACCGCGATGCGCCCGGCGGCGTTCGTGCCCGACACGAAGAACGCCGGGGACCTGCTGCGCGAGATGCAGCAGGACCGCAGCCACGTCGCCGTCGTGATCGACGAGTACGGCGGCACGGCGGGCATCGTCACCATCGAGGACATCCTGGAGGAGATCGTCGGCGAGATCACCGACGAGTACGACCGCGAACTCCCGCCGGTCCAGGAGCTGGAGAAGGGCTGCTTCCGGGTCACCGCACGCCTGGACATCGGGGACCTCGGTGAGCTGTTCGGCCTCGACGAGTACGACGACGAGGACGTGGAGACGGTCGGCGGGCTGCTCGCGAAGGCGCTGGGCCGGGTCCCGATCGCCGGCGCGTCCTCGGAGGTGGAGCTGCCCGACGGGCGACGGCTGCGACTCACCGCCGAGTCCCCGGCGGGCCGCCGGAACAAGATCGTCACGGTGCTGGTGGAGCCGCTGGCTCCGCCGGAGGAGGAGGCGGCCGCATGACTCCCAAGGAGCTGAGGGCGTTCTGCCTGGAGTTCAACGCGAGCACCGAGGAGTTCCCGTTCGGGCCGGAGGCGTCCGTCTTCAAGGTGCTCGGCAAGATGTTCGCGCTGAGCGCGCTGGACGGGCGGCCGCTGACGGTGAACCTCAAGTGCGACCCCGACGACGCGGTGCGGCTCCGGGAGAAGTACGAGGCCGTGGCGCCGGGGTGGCACATGAACAAGCGGCACTGGAACACCGTGACGGTGTCGGGGCTGCCGGCGGCGAAGCTGCGTGAGCTGATCGAGGACAGTTACGACCTGGTGGTGGCGGGGCTGCCCCGGGCGGAGCGGTTGCGGCTGGACCGGGGGTAGGTGGTGGTCCAGGTGGGTTCGGGGGCTCCGCCCCCGGGCCCCCGCTCCTCAATCGCCGGAGGGGCTTGATTTTGCCGCAGCCGGGCTTGATTCTGCCGCGGCGGGGCTTGGTTTTGCCCCGGCGGGGCTGGAGACGGTTCTCAGGCCCGTTGCCACCACTCCCGCCGCGACGATCAGCAGGGCCGCGGCCACCGCGACCACGGTCCTGACTCCGTCGTACAGCGAGCTGTCGGCCGTCGCGATCACGCCGAGCAGCGGGATGCCGACCGTGAGGCCCACCTGCTGGGTGGTGGTGACGAGACCCGTCGCCAGGCCCTGCTCCTCGTTCGGCACGCCGGAGGTGACGGTCAGCCCGTACGCGATGATCGCGCCCAGGTGGCAGACGCTGGCCAGCGAGACCGCGGCGGTCGCCAGCCAGACGCCCGAGTCCGCGCCGAGGCCCAGCAGCGCCGCGATGAACAGTCCCTGGCCGAGCAGCGAGAAGGACAGGGTCCGCCGGGCGCCGATCCGGCCGATCACCTTCGGGGCGTACACCCCGGCCGCCACAGAGGCGAGGCCCTGCACCCCGAAGACCAGCCCGGTCCCGAACGCGGACAGGCTCAGCACCTCCTGGAGGTACAGGGTCAGGACGAAGACGACGGTGGTCATCATCGAGAAGGTGAGCAGCCCGCCCAGGTTGCCGAAGGCCACCGTGCGGCGGCGCATCATCGGCAGCGAGACCAGCGGGGTCCTCGCACGCGACTCGACGGCCGCGAAGGCGATGAGCAGCGCGACCCCGAGGACGAGGGCGATCTGTACGTCCCCGCGCCCGAAGCCGTGCTCGGCCGCCGTGGAGAGGGCGTAGATCAGGGCGAGGAGCCCGCCGGTGACCGTGGCGGCACCGGGGATGTCGAGCCTCGGCCGGTCCGGTGTGCGGGACTCCGTGAGCAGTGCGGGGGCCGTCGCGAGCACCGCCACCGCGGCCACCGTCAGCAGCCCCATCGTGGAGCGCCAGCCCAGGGTGTCGGTGAGCGTCCCGCCGGCCACCATGCCGACGGTGAAGCCGAGGGAGAGCAGCGTGCCGCTGATGCCGAGCGCGCGGTCGCGCAGCGGACCCTCCGGGAACGTCGTGGTGAGCAGGGACATCCCGGTCGGCACGATCACCGCGGCGCCGAGCCCCTGGAGCGCCCGCCCGGTGAGGAACGCGGCCGGGTTCCAGGCGAGGGTGGCCAGCAGTGACGCGGCCCCGAAGACGGCGAGGCCGGCGAGGAACATCCGGCGGCGCCCGTAGAGGTCCGCGATCCGGCCGAAGAGGAGCAGGAATCCGCCGGACGGCAGCGCGAACGCCGTGATCGCCCACTGCAGACCGGACCGGCTGAGGCCGAGGTCGTCACCGAGGACGGGCAGCGCCACGTTCAGTACCGAAAAGTCGAGCGACACCATGAACTGGGCGGCGCACAGAACGAGGAGCACCAGCCGGGCCCGGCCGGTGAGCCGGTCCGGGGCAGGGGGTGCGGGAGGGGTGAGAGCTTCTTGAGCCGGGGGATGGATCGCCATGTCCATGAGCCTGCGGCCACCGGAATATCCGTGGGGAGCGGGAACTTATCCTGTTGGCCGCACCACCAGGCAGGCGCGGGCCCGGACACCAGGGGGAGTACGTGGGCACACCGGCCCGGATCGCGGCGGACGCGGGCAAGGCGCACCGGCTCGGCGAGCTGCGGGAATTCCTGATGAGCAGGCGGGCGCGGGTCACCCCGTCGGAGGCTGGTCTTCCCGACGGAGGCGCCCGGCGGCGCACTCCGGGGCTGCGCCGCGAGGAGGTCGCCGTCCTCGCCGGGGTGGGCGTCTCCTGGTACCAGTGGCTGGAGCAGGGCCGGGACATCACCGTGTCGCCGCAGGTGCTGGACGCGGTGGCCCGGGTGCTGCGGCTCAGCAGCGCCGAACGCCGCCACCTCTACGTGCTCGCCGGGCTCAACCCGCCCGCCGCTCAGGTCGATCCGGCCCACGCGGACATGTGCGACGGCCTGCGGCGGCTGCTGGACCGCTGGATGCCCTTCCCCGCGCACATCATGGACGCCTACTGGAACGTCATCCTGTACAACGACGCGGCCGCGACGGTGATGGGGATGGGGCCGGGCCGGACGCAGAACTGCGTGATCGACTTCTTCACCGACCCGGTCCACCGCGCCCGGCGCAAGGACTGGAACGAGATCGCGGCCCAGGTCGTCGCCCAGTTCCGGGCCGCCTGCTCGGAATGCCCCGACGACGAGGGATTCCGGGCGATCGTGGCCGAGGCGCGGGAGCGCAGCCCCGAGTTCGCCGAGCTCTGGGAGCGGCGGGACATCGCGCCCGGCGGCCAGATGCGCAAGGAGCTGAACCACCCGGTGGTGGGCACCCTGGTCGTGGAGGCCACCCAGCTGCGCATCCCGGCCCGCCCGGACCTGGTGATCGTGCTGCACAACCCGTGGCCGGGCACCGGCACGGAGGAGAAGTTCCGCCTGCTGGCCTCCCCGGAGGGGCGCCGGGGCATGATGCGCCAGGTCCAGGGATGAGACGGCCGGGCGCCCGGATGCCGCGCGGGTCCGCACGGTTCGTATGCTCGGCACATGAGCGATAGCACCGACCTCGGCGCCGAGGACCGCAAGATCGTCACGCTGGCGCGCAGCGCCCGCGCCCGCAACGGGGTGCCTGAGGGCGCGGCCGTACGGGACGAGACCGGACGTACGTATGTGGCGGGCACGGTGGAGCTGGAGTCGCTGCGCCTGAGCGCGCTGCGGACGGCCGTCGCCATGGCCGTGGCGAGCGGCGCCACCTCGCTGGAGGCGGCCGCGGTCGTCTCGGAGGCCGAGACGCCTTCGCCGGAGGACCGAGCGGCCGTACGGGACCTGGGAGGGGCGGACACCCCGGTGCTGCTCGCCGGTCCCGACGGGGTGCTGCGGCTCACCGTGACGGCGGGCTGACCTTCGCGGGACCGGCACATCGTGTGCGAACGCCCGGCGCCCCATCGGTGCCGGGCGTTCGCACACGATGTGCGGGAAGCATGGATCTTGACAGTATCTGATGGACCATCAGTCAGCGCATTTCGCTTCCATTGACTTCTTTTCGGCCGGAGTCATCAATGGCCCCCTGCCGGCGCGGAAGAGCCGCCGCGCCGCACATTCCGCAGGAGGGGGCTCCATGAGTCCAGCCGTTCGAAGATCCGACAGCCCGGGAACGCGGCGTCGAAGCCGCCGCTGGGCCGCCGCGCTCGGGGTGGGCGCGCTCGTCGTCACCGGGGGAGGGCTGCTCGCCGGACCTGCCCAGGCCATGGCGGCGGCGTCCGTAGCGGTGGACTTCCCGACCCACTGCATCCCGCCCGCGATCGCCGGGATCCCGCCGATCGACGGGACGACGTCGGCGCAGATCAGCGTCGACAACGCGGCCCCGAAGGTCGGCGACACGGTCACGGTGACGTACACCGTCGTCAAACCGGCCGCGAGCAACCCGGTCGATCTGGCGCTGCCCGCCGACATCATGACGCCGACCGGCAAGGTCACCGTCGCCGGGGCGCAGTCCGCCGACATCACGGTGGCGGGTCCGAAGAAGAACGATCCGGTGCCCGGCAAGGGCGAGTTCCCGTCGTTCTCCATGACCGGCACGTTCACGGTCACCGCGCCCGGCGAGATCACCCTCTCGCCCGGCGACTACAACATCCACACCAGCTACATCATGGAGCTGGACACCCCCTGCACGGTCACGGATCCGCCCGCGCCCGTCTCCCAGACGGTCATCGCGACGGACGGCGGCGGCCAGGTCAACGAGCGCGCCATCCAACTCGGTGCGGCCTCCGGCGCGGCCGGTGACCAGGTCGGCGTGGTCGGTTCGAAGTTCACCGCGGGCGCCTCCGTCACCCTCGCCAGCCGGGCCGGGGACGCCCAGACCGGTGACACCGCGACGGCCACCGCGGACGGTTCGGGCGGCTTCACCGGGCAGCTCACCGTCAACGATCCGGCGACCACCGCGATCGTCGCCTACGAGGGCGCCGCCTGGGACGCCGCCAAGGGTGCGGGCCCCCAGGCCTACACCGTCACCGGCGGCGGGGAGACCCCGGACGGCAGCCAGAAGCTGACCTCGACCGTCAAGGCGGGCACGCTCTCCATGTCGCAGGCCGGGGACTCCGTCGCCCTCTCGGCGGTCGACTTCGGCAAGGGCGGCGCCTCCACCGGCGCCCTGCGGACGGTGACGGTCAAGGACTTCCGCGGCGGCCCCGCGGGCTGGTCGCTGACCGGCAAGGTCACCGACTTCAAGGGACCGGCCGGTGCCACGATCGGCGCCTCCGCGCTCGGCTGGAGCCCGGCCTGTGCGACGAAGGCCGGCAGCCCGAGCACCTGCGCGGCGGGTTCACAGGGTCCGGTCGGCAGCGCGGGAGCCACCCTGGCCGCCACGCCGAACGGCGCCTTCACCGGAGGCGAGTTCACCGTCGACGCCGGACTGTCGCTGGACGTGCCGGCGTACGCGGCCGCCGGCACCTACTCCGGAGTGCTCACCCTCACCCTGACGTGAGCCGGGAGCCCGTGACTCCGTGAGCTCGCGACTCCACGGGCTCGTGAGCAGCTGAGCACTGATCAACCCGGTGGGCCGGGCGCGCACCCGGCCGGTCCACCCACCCCGCCAACGCGTGCACCCTGGGGGCCCGCACCGTGCGCAAGCTGTCCGTACTCCTGTCGTCCCTGCTGTCCGCAGCACTGCTCCTGCTGGGCGCGCCCGTGGCGGGCGCCGCCGACAACGGCAGCTGGTCGGTCTTCCCGGCCACCACCGCCACCGGCACCCGGCCGTACTTCTACCTCTCGGCCGACCCCGGAGCCACCCTCACCGACAAGGTGACCGTCAAGAACAAGACCGCCGCCCCGCTGACCTTCCGGCTGTACGCGGCCGACGCGTACAACACCGAACGCGACGGCGGATTCGCGGTCCGCGCGCGGAACGAGAAGCAGCGCTCCGTCGGCGCCTGGGCCACGACCGGCCGCGACCGGATCACCGTGAAACCGCACGGCTCGGTCACCGTGCCCGTCACGATCAAGGTCCCCGAGGACGCCGAACCGGGCGACCACCCCGGCGCCCTCGTCGCGCTGGACGAACGCGTCGACCCCGCAGAGGCTGGCGCGGTGGCCGTCGGCATCCAGAAGGCCGTCGGCGCCCGGATCTACCTGCGGGTCAACGGCCCGACGATGCCCGCGCTCTCCGTCGACGACATCAGGGTCGAGCACACCCAGCCGCTCGTCCCGGGCACCGGAAAGTCCCGCGCCGTCATCTCGTACACGCTCCACAACCGGGGCAACGTCACCCTCAGCCCCAAGGTCGCGCTCAAGGCGGAGGGGCTCTTCGGCCGCACCCTGCTCGCCCGCGACCTCAAACGGATCCCGTCCGAGCTGCTGCCCCGCCAGGAGGTCCGGCTCACCGAGGAGTGGAAGGGCGCGCCGCAGCTGGAGTGGGGCGAGGTCAAGCTGACCGCCAGCGCCCGCGACACCCGCGAGTCCGCCGCCGCCGGGTACTTCGCGCTGCCCTGGCTGGTCGCCGGGGTGCTCCTGGCGCTGCTCGCCGGGGGCGCGGGGCTGTGGATCCGGGCCCGCCGGAGCCGTCGCCGGACCGCCTGAGACGAGCGACCCGGCGACGCCGCCGGCCGCCTTGGTGCGGCAGTGCCGCCGGGATCGGGGACAATGGGCGCCATGAGCGCTCGACCTAACCCAGAAGCTGCTGCGCAGCAGGCTGAGAACACCGCCCCGCACCGGGCCGGCTTCGCCTGCTTCGTGGGCCGTCCCAACGCGGGCAAGTCCACCCTTACGAACGCTCTGGTCGGCCAGAAGGTGGCGATCACGTCCAACCGGCCCCAGACCACCAGGCACACGGTCCGCGGCATCGTGCACCGGCCGGACGCGCAGCTGATCCTGGTCGACACCCCCGGCCTCCACAAGCCGCGCACCCTGCTCGGCGAGCGTCTCAACGACGTCGTACGCACCACCTGGGCCGAGGTCGACGTCATCGGCTTCTGCCTGCCCGCCGACCAGAAGCTCGGCCCCGGCGACAAGTACATCGTCAAGGAACTCGCGGGCATCAAGAAGACGCCCAAGATCGCGATCATCACCAAGTCCGACCTGGTCGAGTCCAAGCAGCTGGCCGAACAGCTGCTGGCCGTCTCCCGCCTCGGCGAGGAGCTCGGCTTCGAGTGGGCGGAGATCATCCCGGTCTCGGCCGTCAAGGACGACCAGGTCGGCCTGCTGGCCGACCTGATCGCCCCGCTGCTCCCCGAGAGCCCGCCGCTCTACCCGGAGGGCGACCTCACGGACGAGCCCGAGATGGTCATGGTCGCGGAGCTGATCCGGGAGGCCGCGCTCGAAGGCGTACGCGACGAGCTGCCGCATTCCATCGCGGTCGTCGTCGAGGAGATGCTGCCGCGCGAGGACCGGCCGGCGGACAAGCCGCTGCTCGACATCCACGCCAATGTCTACATCGAGCGGCCCAGCCAGAAGGGCATCATCATCGGCCCGAAGGGCCAGCGGCTCAAGGACGTGGGCACCAAGTCCCGCAAGCACATCGAGGCCCTGCTCGGCACGCCGGTCTTCCTGGACCTCCACGTGAAGGTCGCCAAGGACTGGCAGCGCGACCCGAAGCAGCTGCGCAAGCTGGGGTTCTGAGCCTCCGCGGTTTCTTCAGCAGCACGCCGCCGGTCTCACGCGCCCTCCTTCAGGACGCGTGAGACCAGTGCGCGCTGGGCGTCGGTCAGCCGGGGGTCCGCGCAGTGCACCGTCCGGTCGCCGACCGTGATCCGGTAGCCGAAGCCGTCCGGAACGCCGGCCGGCGGGGTGTCCCGGCCGGCGGCGAGCGCCGATTCGGCCAGGGCCTCCCATTCGCGGGCGTCGGCCAGCCCGGAGGTGTCGATCTCGCGGTGGCGTGCGATACCGGCGAAGCCGCCGGTCCTGCTCACCTTGATCCGCATACGGTGTCCTTCCCCTGCGGACGCGCCCTGGTTGCTGCCTACGCGGTCGGTACGCCCACCTCCGACCAGGCCTTGAGAACCGCCTCCACCTCGTCGCCCGCACCGAAGCGGCTGCGTGCCGCCGCGACGGTCAGCCGGGCGAAGGCCGCGAAGTCGGCGTCCACCGCCAGTTCACCACCGGTGAGCACATCGAACCAGAGCTGTCCGGCCTTCTCCCAGGAACTGCCGCCGAGCGCGGTCGCCAGCAGGTAGAACGCCCGGTTGGGGATGCCGGAGTTGAGGTGGACACCGCCGTTGTCGTCGCCGGTGCGGATGTAGTCGTCCATGGACGCGGGCTGCGGGTCCTTGCCGAGCACATCGTCGTCGTACGCGGTGCCGGGCGCCTTCATCGAGCGCAGTGCCACCCCCTGGACGCGCGGCGCCAGCAGGCCCGCGCCGATCAGCCAGTCGGCCTGCTCCGCGGTCTGGCCCAGCGAGTACTGCTTGACCAGGGAGCCGAACACGTCGGAGACGGACTCGTTGAGCGCGCCGGACTGGCCGTAGTAGCTCAGGTTGGCCGTGTACTGGGTCAGGCCGTGCGCCAGTTCGTGGGCGATGACGTCGATGGCGACGGTGAAGTCGAGGAAGATCTCCCCGTCCCCGTCGCCGAACACCATCTGCTCGCCGTCGAAGAAGGCGTTGTTGTACTTCTCGTCGTAGTGCACGGAGCCGATCAGCGGCAGCCCGTTGCCGTCGATCGAACGCCGCCCATAGGCCTTGAGCAGCAGTTCGAAGGTGGCGCCGAGACCCGCGTACGCGCGGTTGACGCTGGCGTCGGAGGTGGGGTCCTCGCCCTCGGCGCGGACCTTGGTGCCGGGCAGCTCGGTGCCGTGCCGGCAGTCGTAGAGGGTGCGGTCGGGCTTGCCGGAGCGCTCGTCCTCCGGGGCGGGGGCGACGCGGGCCGGGACGGGGGTCGTCACCTGGCGGCGGGTGCGCCGGGCGGCGTCGGCCTCCAGGGTGCGGCGGGCCGGGTCCGCCAGGACGGGATCGTCGGACTGGGACAGCTTGTCGAGGACGTGGGGCGGCACGATGGTGCAGAAGACGGGCTGGGACCTGTGCTGAGTTCGAGGCTGCATGCACTCGACTGTGGCAGCGCGTGATCGCTGTGTCACTGGTTGCCACCAGGATTGACGAATTAGAGTGATCAGTCACTGTTTAACCGTTACCGGCCTCCGGTCCCGCATACTGATACGGCACAGACGTCTCGGGCGTCGCTCGGCTAGTCTCTTCGCATCATGCGTTTCGGGCTGCTTCTTCTTAGCTGCCGCGGCGAGGGTCTGTAGTCGTAGGCCGACCCCCTCCCCGCGGAGTCTTGTGTTGCAGCGACACAGTCGGCCTTCCCTCAGCTCTCGATGAGCAGGGGAAACCTTCTTGCCGGACTCCGAGGAGCCCCACGCCATGACCGCAGTGAATCCCGCTCAGAACCCCGTCGCGAACGCCGTCGGCCGCCCCACGCCGATCACCAACGCCACCGGGCTCCAGAAGTCCTCCGGGATGCCGATCGGCAAGTACGGGCAGTACGAGGCCGTCGAGATCCCCGACCGCACCTGGCCGGACAAGCGGATCACGGTCGCACCCCGCTGGCTCTCCACGGACCTGCGCGACGGCAACCAGGCGCTGATCGACCCGATGTCGCCGGCCCGCAAGCGCGAGATGTTCGACCTGCTCGTACGCATGGGCTACAAGGAGATCGAGGTCGGCTTCCCGTCCTCCGGCGAGACCGACTTCGCGTTCGTCCGCTCCATCATCGAAGAGGGCGCGATCCCCGAGGACGTGACGATCTCCGTCCTGACGCAGGCCCGCGAGGAACTGATCGAGCGCACCGTCGAATCGCTGCGCGGCGCCCACCGCGCCACCGTCCACCTGTACAACGCGACCGCCCCCACCTTCCGCCGCGTGGTCTTCCGCGGCTCCAGGGAGCAGGTCAAGCAGATCGCGGTGGATGGCACCCGGCTGGTCATGGAGTACGCGGAGAAGATCCTGGGCGAGGAGACGATCTTCGGCTACCAGTACAGCCCGGAGATCTTCACCGACACCGAGCTGGACTTCGCCCTGGAGGTCTGCGAGGCGGTGTGTGACGTCTGGCAGCCCGAGGCCGGCCGCGAGATCATCCTCAACCTGCCCGCCACCGTGGAGCGTTCGACGCCGTCCACGCACGCCGACCGGTTCGAGTGGATGTCGCGCAACCTGTCGCGCCGCGAGTTCGTCTGCCTGTCCGTCCACCCGCACAACGACCGCGGCACCGCCGTCGCCGCCGCCGAACTGGCGCTGATGGCCGGGGCCGACCGGATCGAGGGCTGCCTGTTCGGCCAGGGCGAGCGCACCGGCAACGTCGACCTGGTCACGCTGGGCATGAACCTCTTCTCGCAGGGCGTCGACCCGCAGATCGACTTCTCGCAGATCGACGAGATCCGCCGCACCAGCGAGTACTGCAACCAGATGGAGGTCCACCCGCGCCACCCCTACGCGGGCGACCTGGTCTACACCGCCTTCTCCGGCTCCCATCAGGACGCCATCAAGAAGGGCTTCGACGCCATGGAGGCCGACGCGGCCGCCCAGGGCAAGACGGTCGACGACATCGAGTGGGCGGTGCCCTACCTGCCGATCGACCCGAAGGACGTCGGCCGCTCCTACGAGGCCGTCATCCGGGTCAACTCGCAGTCCGGCAAGGGCGGAATCGCGTACGTCCTGAAGAACGACCACAAGCTGGACCTGCCGCGCCGGATGCAGATCGAGTACTCCCGGATCATTCAGGCCAAGACCGACGCCGAGGGCGGCGAGATCACCCCGGCGCAGATCTGGACCACGTTCCAGGACGAGTACCTGCCCAACCCGGACAACGCCGAGGCTCAGTGGGGCCGCGTCCAGATCCGTACCGGCCAGAGCACCATCGGGTCCGACGGCCAGGACACGATCACCGTCGAGGCGACGGTGGACGGCGCGGACACCGTGCTCACCGGCACCGGGAACGGCCCGATCTCGGCGTTCTTCGAGGCGCTGCAGGCCATCGGCATCGATGCCCGGCTGCTGGACTACACCGAGCACACGATGAGCGAGGGCGCGAGCGCCCAGGCCGCCTCGTACATCGAGTGCGCGATCGACGGAAAGGTCCTGTGGGGCATCGGTATCGACGCCAACACCACCCGGGCCTCGCTGAAGGCGGTCGTCTCGGCGGTCAACCGCGCCACCCGCTGACCCGCCCGCCCGAAAGGGCATGAATCGGTACGGTCCGTGAACCCCGTCGCCCGCATCCGGGAGGCGGGGTTCGGCCATCTCGGGGCGGTTGTGACGGGCGAGGTGCTGACGCCGCTTCACGGATGTGGTTAACATCACGTCCAACACGGCAATGTTGCCGTGTTGGTACCTCCCGTGTCCGCAGGGCTACGGGGGAGTTACGGAGGTGTGCGACGTGCCGTCAGCCCTGGGACAACGCGCCATGAAGCTGCGTATCTGCGGCATCCGTACGATGTGGGACACCGTCGGGGACGGCGAGTTCTTCTGCACCGGCTGCGGAGGCGACCGCAACTACCGCCGCCTCACCGGACGTCGCCGGTTCACCTTCCTCGGCGTACCGCTGCTGCGCCGCGGCACCGTGGGCCCGGTCGTCGAATGCGCCGCGTGCCACGAGCACTTCGGCACAGAGACGCTCGACCACCCCACCACCACCCGGTTCTCCGCGATGCTCAAGGACGGCGTCCACACCGTCGCGCTCGGCGTCCTGGCGGCCGGCGGGACCACCTCCCGCACGGTCCTGGAGACCGCCGTCGCCACCGTGCGCGGCGCCGGTTTCGACGGCTGCACGCAGGAGCAGCTCGCCACCGTCGTCGAGGTCCTCTCCGTCGACATCGGCCATGGCTCGGCCTTCGACCCGGCCGCGGAGGCGTGCGGCGCGGCCCTCGCCATCGAGCTCCACGAGGCGCTGGAGCCCCTGGCCCCGCACCTGGCCCAGACCGGCCGTGAATCGATTCTGCTCCAGGGCGCCAGGATCGCGCTCGCCGACGGCCCGTACAGCCAGGCCGAACGCGAGGTGCTGACCACCGTCGGCGGCGCGCTCCAGCTCCGCACGGAGGACACGGCCCGGCTGCTCGCCGCGGCGGCGCGTACGCCCTCCTGAACGACTGAACGATCTCCGCCCCACCCGGCCGATACTCCCGAGGGAGTACGCCGGCGTACGGCACCCTCCCCGGCAGTAACGGGGATGTCGGTCTCCGGCGCGACGAATCCGCCCCGGCCCGACGGGAGTCTGGACATGAATCCAGACACCCGGACGGAAGGGGGCCCGTATGCGGGCCGCAACGCAGGACAGGGGCGGACCGGCGCGGCCGCGGGCATGGAGCCGGTGGCGGAAGCTGCCCTGGGCGGTCGTCGCGCTCTGGGTCGCCGTCATCGCGATAGCCGGGCCCCTCGCCGGGAGACTCTCGGACGTACAGGCCAACCACGCCGTCGACTACCTGCCGGCGAGCGCGGATTCGACGCAGGTGGCGAAGATCCAGGAAGCGCTGCCCGGCGGCGAGTCCACCGACCTCGTCCTCGTCTACCACCGCGACGCCGCGCTGACCCCGGCCGACCGCGCGGAGGCGGCCCGGCAGACCGCCAGGGTGGCCGCCGACCACACCCTCACCGCGCCCCCGCACGCCGTCCCCTCCAAGGACGGCACGACCCTGATGTACCCCGTCTCCACCACAGGGCCCGGCCAGGACGACGATGCCCGGACCGCGTTCGTCGACCAGGTGCGCGAGACCGCGAAGGGCGGCGACGGGCTGAGCGTCCGGGTCGGCGGTCCTGGCGCGATGAACACCGACGCGCAGAAGGTATACGGCTCCCTCGGCGGCCCGCTGCTCTACACCACCGTCGCCGTCGTCGCGATCCTGCTGATCCTCATCTACCGCAGCCCGCTGCTCTGGCTGGTGCCCCTCGCCGTCGCGGGCGTCGCCGACGCCCTCTCGATGGCCGTCGTCTACGGACTCAACCGAGGCTTCGGCCTCACCGTCACCGGCCAGAGCTCCGCCGTGATGACCATCCTCGTCTTCGGCGCGGGCACCGACTACGCGCTGCTGCTGGTCTCCCGCTACCGGGAGGAGCTCACCCGTCACGCCCGGCCGCTGGACGCGATGGCGGCGGCCCTGCGCGGCTGCGGCCCCGCCGTTGTGGCCTCCTCCGCCACCGTCGCGGCGGGCCTCCTGTGCCTTCTGGCGGCCGATCTCACCAGCAGCCGGGGAATGGGACCCATCGCCGCCGTCGGGGTGCTGTGCGCGCTCCTGGCCATGCTGACGCTGCTTCCCGCGCTCCTGGTGCTGCTCGGCCGCCGGGTGTTCTGGCCGCTCGTGCCGGCGTACGGCAGCGAACCCGCGCGCCGGCGCTCGCTGTTCGCCGCCATGGGCAGTTCGGCCGGACGCCGTCCCGTCGCGGTACTCGTGACCGGCGTCGTACTGCTGGGCGCCCTGTCGCTCGGGGTGTTCAGCCGGCCCGGCGACCTCAAGCAGGAGGACTCCTTCACCAGCAAGCCCGACTCCGTCGCCGTCATGGAGACACTCGCCGACGCCTACCCCGGCCGCTCCAGCCAGCCGATCACCGTCCTCGCCCCCACCGGCCGGGCCGACGAGGCCCTGGACCGGGCCCGCGCCACCGAGGGGGTCGCCTCAGCGGAGCGCGGCCGCAGCGGCGGCGGCTGGACCGAACTGTCCGTCGTCGCCAGGGACGCACCCGAGTCCGCCGGGGAGCGGAACACCGTCAACGCCCTGCGCGCGGGCCTGCCCGGAGCCCACGTCGGCGGCCCCGGCGCCCAGCAGATGGACCTGGAGCGGTCCAGCGCCCGCGACCTGCGCACCGTCGTCCCGCTCGTCCTGCTCTCCGTCCTGCTCATCCTGATCGTCCTGCTGCGCAGCCTCGTCGCCCCGCTGCTGCTCGTCGCCGCCGTCGTCGCCGTCTGGGGCGCCGCGCTCGGCATCGGCGGACTGCTCCTCGAACCGCTCCTCGGCCTCAAGGGCACCGACCCCGGACTGCCCCTGCTGTCCTTCGTCTTCCTGGTGGCACTCGGCGTCGACTACGGCATCTTCCTGATGCACCGGGTACGCGAGGAAGCCCTGGCCGGCGCCGGACCGACCGCCGCCGCGCTCACCGCCCTGCGCACCACCGGCGGTGTGATCGCCTCGGCCGGACTGGTGCTCGCCGCCACCTTCGCCGTCCTGACGAACATGCCGCTGACCGGCCTGGTGGAGATGGGCTTCGTCATCGCCGTCGGTGTGCTCCTGGACACCTTCCTCGTCCGCACCTACCTCGTCACCTCCGCCGCCGTCGCCCTGCAACGCCGGATGTGGTGGCCGGGGGCGCTCAGCCGGACACCCGCCACGCCCGCAGCGCCCGTCCCGCCCGCCGGGCCGCAGGAACCGGAACTCCTCCGGGCGCCCTGACAGTGCCCCGCCCCGTACCGGAGGATGGCCGCGTGTCCCGAACCACCAGCCGCCGCGAGCGCATCCTGGCCGTCGTCAACCGCGACCCCATGCACGCGCCGCACCGGGCGCGCACCGACGCCCTCGTGGCCGGGGGCGCCGGTGCGCTCTCCGCCGGCCTCGCCCTGTTCGGCGGCCGGCCGCCCGACGCGCTCGGCTGGCTGCTGCTGGGGGCGAGCGCGGTCGCCCTCGGCTGGCGGCGGCGCGCCCCCGTGCTCGTGGTGGCCGCCATGGTCCCGCTGCTGGCGCTCTACCACGGCCTCGACAACGACCACACGGCCACGATGCCGCAGACCTGGATCGCGCTCTACACCGTCGCCGTCACCGGCCGCCCGCTGCGCACCCTGCTCACCGGCATCGCCGTGATGGCCGTGATGATGACCGTGGTGCTCGGGATCAGCACGCACAGCGGGCTCGAACTGCTGCGGATCTCCGGCTGGGTCGTCGCGGTCCTGTTCTGCGGGGTGGACGTACGCATCTACCGCCAGTACGTCGCCTCGGTCCTGGAGCGCGCCGAACGGGCCGAGCGGACCCGCGAGGAGGAGGCCCGGCGGCGGGTCGCGGAGGAGCGGCTGCGGATCGCCCGCGACCTGCACGACCTGCTGGCCCACAGCATCACCCTCATCGGCGTGCAGACCTCGGTGGCCTCGCACATCCTCACCGTCGACCCGGACCGGCTGGACCGGAAGGCGATCGCCGCCTCACTGGACGACATCGCCGGCACCTGCCGGGAGGCCCGCGCCGAACTGCGCACCACCCTCCAGGTACTGCGCGACACCGGGAACGCGGGCCGCGACGACGCGGACGGGCCGCTGCCCGGCCTGGCCGCGCTGCCCGGCCTCGTCCGCGCCGCGGAGGCGGCCGGGGCCCACGTGGACCTGCGGGTGCACCAGCCCGGGGGCCGGCTCGCCCCGGCGACCGGAGCGGCCGCCTACCGGATCGTGCAGGAGGCACTCACCAACGCCGTACGGCACGCGGGCACCGGCGTCCGCGTCGGCGTCGTCGTGGAGCCCGCCCCCGGCGCCCTGCGCGTCACCGTCACCGACGACGGCACCGGCCCGGTGGACGACGGCTCCGCGCCCGGGTTCGGCATCGTCGGCATGCGGGAACGGGCCCGCTCCACCGGTGGCACCCTGGACGCCGGTCCCCGCCCCGGTGGCGGCTTCGAGGTGTCCGCGCTGCTGCCCGTCCAGAAACAGGAATCGGAGACCCTCGCATGATCCGCGTACTGCTCGCCGACGACCAGACGCTCGTGCGGGCCGCGTTCGCGATGCTCGTCGGCTCCGACCCGGACATGGAGGTCGTCGGCCAGGCCGCCAACGGCCTCGAAGCGGTCGCCCTCGCCCGCTCCGAACGGGCCGACCTGGTCGTCATGGACATCCGGATGCCCGAACTCGACGGCATCGGGGCGACCCGCCGCATCGCTGCCGACGAGGACCTCGCCGGAGTGAAGGTGCTGGTCCTGACCACGTACGACACCGACGAGCACGTCGTCGAGGCGCTGCGCGCGGGCGCCTCCGGCTTCCTGGTCAAGGACACCCGGCCCGCCGACCTGCTCGCCGCCATCAAGACGGTGGCCGCGGGCGAGGCCCTGCTCTCGCCCGGACCGACCGCCCGGCTGATCGCCCGGGTCCTCAGCGCCCCCAGCGCCCCGCCCGCCCCCGGACCCGGCGGGCCCGAGGCGCTCACAGACCGCGAACGCCAGGTCCTCGGCCTCGTCGCACGCGGCCTGAACAACACCGAGATCGCCGAGACCCTCGGCCTCAGCCCGCTCACCGCCAAGACCCACGTCAGCCGGATCATGGGCAGACTCGGTGCCCGCGACCGCGCCCAGCTGGTGATCATCGCCTACGAATCCGGGCTGGTCGTGGCCGCCGGGGGCGGGGCGGCCGGAAGCTGAGCGGCCCGGCCCGAGGGGGCGGAGCCGCCGGGCCACCCGCGTACCGGACAATGGAGCCATGAGCTTGTTCCGGGACGACGGCGTGGTGCTCCGCACGCAGAAGCTGGGCGAGGCCGACCGGATCATCACGATCCTGACCCGCGGCCACGGCCGGGTACGGGCCGTCGCGCGCGGCGTGCGACGCACGAAGTCGAAGTTCGGGGCCAGGCTGGAGCCCTTCTCCCACGTCGACGTGCAGTTCTTCGCCCGCGGCAGCGAGCTGATCGGACGCGGACTGCCGCTCTGCACCCAGAGCGAGACCATCGCCCCCTACGGCGGCGGGATCGTCACCGACTACGGGCGCTACACCGCCGGCACCGCGATGCTGGAGACCGCCGAGCGGTTCACCGACCACGAGGGCGAACCCGCCGTCCAGCAGTACCTGCTCCTGGTGGGCGGACTGCGCACCCTCTCCCGCGGCGAGCACGATCCCCACCTGATCCTGGACGCCTTCCTGCTGCGCTCCCTCGCCGTCAACGGCTACGCCCCCAGCTTCGACGGCTGCGCCCGGTGCGGAATGCCCGGACCGAACCGGTTCTTCTCCGTCGCGGCGGGCGGCGTCATATGCGGCGACTGCCGGGTACCGGGCAGCGTCGTACCCTCGGCTGAGGCCGTCACCCTGCTGAGCGCACTGCTCACCGGCGACTGGGAGACGGCGGACGCGTGCGAGGCGCGTCACGTCAGGGAGGGGAGCGGCCTGGTGTCCGCCTATCTGCACTGGCATCTGGAGCGCGGGCTGCGCTCGCTGCGGTACGTGGAAAAGTAGACACAGGGAGACTGAGAAGCTCATGGCAGTACGCGGAATCCTCGGCGGCCGTAACCGGCGCGACCACAAGACCCCGGAGCCGCACCCGTCCGGTGCCGTGCCGCCGAAGATCCCCGGTGAGCTGGTGCCCAAGCACGTCGCCGTGGTGATGGACGGCAACGGCCGCTGGGCCAAGGAGCGCGGGCTGCCGCGCACCGAGGGCCACAAGGTCGGCGAGGGCGTCGTCATGGACGTGCTCAAGGGCTGCATCGAGATGGGCGTCAAGAACCTCTCGCTGTACGCCTTCTCCACCGAGAACTGGAAGCGGTCCCCGGACGAGGTGAAGTTCCTGATGAACTTCAACCGGGACGTCATCCGCCGCCGCCGCGACGAGATGGACGAGCTCGGCATCCGGATCCGCTGGGTCGGCCGCATGCCGAAGCTGTGGAAGTCCGTCGTCCAGGAGCTCCAGGTCGCCCAGGAGCAGACCAAGGACAACGACAAGATGACGCTGTACTTCTGCGTCAACTACGGCGGCCGGGCCGAGATCGCCGACGCCGCGCAGCGGATCGCCCAGGATGTCGCGGCCGGGAAGCTCGACCCGTCGAAGGTCAACGAGAAGACCTTCGCGAAGTACACCTACTACCCGGACATGCCGGACGTCGACCTCTTCGTCCGCCCGAGCGGCGAGCAGCGCACGTCCAACTACCTGATCTGGCAGAGCGCGTACGCCGAGATGGTCTTCCAGGACGTGCTGTGGCCGGACTTCGACCGCCGCGACCTGTGGCGCGCCTGCCTCGAATTCGCCCAGCGCGACCGGCGCTTCGGCGGTGCGGAGGAGGCGGCGGAATCCGGCAGCTGAGCACGGCGGGCCGGCGGGGGCTCGCCCCCGCCGGCCCGGATCACTTCCCGGCGCTCGCGCACTCCGCGCACGTGCCGAAGACCTCGACCGTGTGCGCCACGTTGACGTAGCCGTGCTGCGCCGCGATCGTCTCCGCCCACTGCTCCACGGCCGGGCCCTCCACCTCGACGGCCTTGCCGCACACCCGGCAGACCAGATGGTGGTGGTGGTCACCGGTCGAGCACCGCCGGTAGACGGACTCGCCCTCCGTGGTGCGCAGTACGTCGACCTCACCCGCGTCCGCGAGGGACTGCAGGGTGCGGTAGACCGTGGTCAGCCCGACCGAGTCGCCGCGGTGCTTGAGCACGTCGTGCAGCTCCTGCGCGGAACGGAACTCGTCCACCTCGTCGAGCGCCGCGGCCACCGCGGTCCGCTGCCGGGTCGAGCGGCCGCGTACCGGGGCCGCGTTCGTACCGCTGCTCGGCGCCGTCGCCACAGGAGCCTCCTCGTGTCGCCCGTACGTTTGTCGGGCCATTGTGCCAGTCCGGCCCGGCCGCGGGGTCAGACGCGGACGTCGTCCGTGGCCCGGCGGGTGGCCGGTACCTCCAGGGTGCACCGTTCCGCGGCCGATTCACCGAGGCGCGCGCGCCTTCTTCCCAGCGGGGTGGCGAGCAGGGTCAGCGCGATGAAGACGCCGATGGCCAGCAGCACGATCGTCGCCCCGGGCGGCACGTCCTGGTAGTACGACGTGATGGTGCCGGCCAGGGTCACCGCCACCCCGATGACGACCGAGAGCACGAAGGTCACCTTGAAGGACCGGCTGATCTGCTGTGCGGCGGCGACCGGGACCACCATCAGGGCGCTGACCAGCAGCAGCCCGACGACCCGCATCGCGACGGTGACGGTGACCGCCGCGGTGACCGCGATCAGCAGGTTCAGCACCCGCACCGGCAGCCCGGTGACCCGGGCGAACTCCTCGTCCTGGCTGACCGCGAACAGCTGCCTGCGCAGCCCCACCGTCACCAGCAGCACGAACGCCGCCAGCAGACCGATCGCGGTGATGTCCTCGGAGGAGACCGTGGAGAGGGAGCCGAAGAGGTACGAGGTGAGGTTGGCGTTGGAGCCGGTGTCGGAGAGGTTGATCAGCAGGACACCGCCCGCCATGCCGCCGTAGAAGAGCATCGCCAGCGCGATGTCGCCCCGGGTGCGTCCGTACCAGCGGATCAGTTCCATGACGACCGCGCCGACGACGGCGACGGCGGTGGCCATCCAGACCGGGCTGGTGGAGAGCAGGAAGCCGAGGCCGACGCCGGTCATCGCGATGTGGCCGATGCCGTCGCCCATCAGGGCCTGCCGGCGCTGCACCAGGTAAATGCCGACGGCGGGGGCGATGACGCCGACCAGCACGGCGGCGATCAGCGCCCGCTGCATGAAGGGAGGGGTGAGGAATTCCATGATCAGCTCAGCAGTCCCGTCCGGACGGGCTCGGAAGCCGCGTGGGGGTGTACGTGGTCGTGGCCGGGCAGTGCGTGCTGCCCGACCTCCTTCGGGGGCGGTCCGTCGTGCATCACGCAGCCGTCGCGCAGGACGACCGCGCGGTCGATCAGCGGCTCCAGCGGGCCCAGCTCGTGCAGGACGAGCAGCACGGTGGTGCCGGCCGCGACCTGGTCGCGCAGGGTCGCGGCGAGGATCTCCTGGCTGGCCAGGTCGACGCCGGCCATCGGCTCGTCCATGATCAGCAGTTCGGGTTCCGCGGCGAGCGCGCGGGCGATCAGGACGCGCTGGTGCTGGCCGCCGGAGAGGGCGTTCACCGAGTCCTTGGCGCGGTCGGTGAGCCCGACGAGCTCGATGGCCCGGTCGACGGCGGCGCGGTCGGCCTTGCGGGGCAGGCCCAGCCTGGTGCGGGAGAGCCGCCCGGAGGAGACGACCTCGCGGATGGTGGCCGGTACACCGCCGGCCGCCGTGGTGCGCTGCGGTACGTAGCCGACCCGGGCCCAGTCGCGGAACCGGCGCAGCGGGGTGCCGAAGAGCTCGACGGAGCCGCCGGTGAGCGGGACCTGGCCGATGGCGGAGCGTACGGCGGTCGACTTGCCGGATCCGTTGGCGCCGAGCAGCGCGACGACCTCGCCGCGGTGCACGGTCAGGCCGACGCCGCGCAGTACGGGGCGTGCCCCGAGGGTGGCCGTGGCGTCGCGCAGGACGATCACGGGTTCTGGGGTGGAGCTCGCGGGCTCTGGCATGAGCGCCTCCGGTGCTGCTGCGGGGTTCGGGCCGGCCGGTTTCGTGGGGTCGTCGCTCACTTCGCGCCGAGCGCCTTCTGCAGCGCGGCGAGGTTGGACTTCATGACCTCGATGTAGTCATCGCCCTTGGACTTGTCCGTGATTCCCTCCAGCGGGTCCAGGACGTCGGTCTTCAGGCCGGTGTCCCGGGCGACGGTCCTGGCCGTCTTGTCGCTGGCCAGCGTCTCGAAGAAGACGGTGGTGACCTTCTTCTTCTCCGCGATGGAGTGCAGGGCGCTGATGCGGGCGGGGCTGGGCTCGGCCTCGGGGTCGATGCCCGCGATGCCCTCCTGGGTGAGGCCGTAGCGCTCGGCCAGGTATCCGAAGGCGGAGTGGGTGGTGATGAAGGTCTTGGTGGCGGTGTTCGCCAGCCCCTTCTCGTACCCGGTGTTGAGTGCGCCGAGCTCCTTGACCAGGGTGTCCGTGTTCTTGCGGTAGTCCGCGGCGTGGTCCGGGTCGGTCTTCTCCAGGGACTTCCCGACCCCCTTGGCGACCTCGGCGTACTTCACCGGGTCGAGCCAGATGTGCGGGTCGGCGCCGGCTTCCTCGCCCTCGTGCTCGTGGGCGTGCTCCTCGCCGCCGACCTCGGCGCCGTGGTCCTCCAGCGTGGTCAGGCTCGCGGCGTCGACCGTGTGCGTGGACTCGGAGAGCTTGATCGCGTCGTCCACGGCGGGCTGGATGCCCTTGAGGTAGAGGATGTAGTCGGCGTCGCTGAGGCCGCCGATCTGCCGGGGGCTGAGCTCCAGGTCGTGCGGCTCCACGCCCGGCTTGGTGAGGGTGGAGACGGAGACGTGGCCGCCGCCTATTCGCTCCGCCAGGAACTGCATCGGGTAGAACGACGCCACCACGTTGAGCTTGTCGCCGCTCTTGTGGTCGGCGGCATCGGACGACGAGCAGGCGGTGAGCGCGGTGAGGCCGAGGACGACTGCTCCGGCGACGGCGGCGGTGGGTATGAGGCGGCGTTCGTTCATGACAGTCATTTTCAACAAAAGTGGAAACGATTGTCAACAAGGCTGATGGGATGCTTCCGGAAGTGACCGTCCCGATACCGATTTGATCGAAGGGGCGTGCCCGCCGGTAATCTGAGGTCTTCTCCGTTCGTCGCCGTCGTAATGAAGAGAGCACCGTGGCCGCCGACAAGATCGACTCCATCGTCAGCCTGAGCAAGCGCCGTGGCTTCGTTTTCCCCTGCAGTGAGATCTACGGTGGTCAGCGCGCCGCCTGGGACTACGGGCCGCTGGGCGTTGAGCTCAAGGAGAACCTCAAGCGCCAGTGGTGGCGCTACATGGTCACTTCGCGCGAGGACGTGGTCGGGCTCGACTCGTCGGTCATCCTGGCCCCCGAGGTGTGGGTGGCCTCCGGCCACGTCGCCACGTTCTCCGACCCGCTGACCGAGTGCACCTCCTGCCACAAGCGCTACCGCGCGGACCACCTGGAGGAGGCGTACGAGGAGAAGCACGGCAAGCCGCCGGTCAACGGCCTCGCCGACCTCAACTGCCCCAACTGTGGCAACAAGGGCACGTTCACCGAGCCCAAGCAGTTCTCCGGCCTGCTCTCCACGCACCTCGGTCCGACCCAGGACTCCGGCTCGGTCGCCTATCTGCGCCCCGAGACCGCCCAGGGCATCTTCACCAACTTCGGCCAGGTGCAGCAGACCTCGCGCAAGAAGCCGCCGTTCGGCATCGCGCAGATGGGCAAGTCCTTCCGGAACGAGATCACTCCGGGCAACTTCATCTTCCGGACCCGCGAGTTCGAGCAGATGGAGATGGAGTTCTTCGTCAAGCCGGGCGAGGACGAGCAGTGGCAGGAGTACTGGATGGAGCAGCGCTGGAACTGGTACACCGGCCTCGGCCTGCGCGAGGAGAACATGCGGTGGTTCGAGCACCCGGCGGAGAAGCTCTCCCACTACTCCAAGCGCACCGCTGACATCGAGTACCGCTTCCGCTTCGGCGGCAGCGAGTGGGGCGAGCTGGAGGGCGTCGCCAACCGCACGGACTACGACCTCAAGGCGCACTCCAAGGCCTCGGGCACGGATCTGTCCTTCTTCGACCAGGAGGCCGGCGAGCGCTGGACCCCCTACGTCATCGAGCCGGCGGCCGGTGTGGGCCGCTCGGTGCTGGCCTTCCTGCTGGACGCCTACATCGAGGACGAGGCGCCCAACGCCAAGGGCGTCATGGAGAAGCGCACCGTGATGCGTCTCGACCCGCGCCTGGCGCCGGTCAAGGTCGCGGTCCTGCCGCTGTCCCGCAACCCGCAGCTCTCGCCGAAGGCCAAGGGCCTCGCGGCCGACCTCCGGCAGAACTGGAACATCGAGTTCGACGACGCGGGCGCCATCGGCCGCCGCTACCGTCGTCAGGACGAGATCGGTACGCCGTTCTGCGTCACCGTCGACTTCGACACCCTCGACGACAACGCGGTGACGGTGCGCGAGCGCGACACCATGAAGCAGGAGCGCGTCTCCCTGGACCAGATCCAGGCGTACCTGGGCGCGCGGCTGCTCGGCTGCTGACGCCTCGCATCCGCTGGACGAAGCCCCCGGTTCCCCGAACGGAACCGGGGGCTTCGTGCACACTGGGCTCAATCGTCCACAGGAGGCTCGGATGCCGTCCATGACCACGAGCAAGGTCAGCAGATGGGACCAGCACGGCCGTGAACACATAGTCCACGTAAGGAAGTCGGGGATGCAGCGGGCGTTGAGCTGCGACACCTGCGACTGGCGCAAGAGTGTGCAGTTCCTGCCCTGGCTCAAGGCGGAGGAGCACCTCGCGCAGGCACACCAGGCGACGGTCGACCCGACGGCGTCGTAGTCGTAGCCACCGGGGTCGTCATCACCGGGGCCGTCATCAATTGCGCAGTCCGCGCAGCAGCAGGTCCGTGACGGCGGTGAACTCGGCGGCGATGGCGGGTTTCCGCCACTCGGCGGCATACGCCGGGTCGTGGAAGCGGGCCGTCGCGTCGAAGACCGCCTGGGCGGCCGTGGCGGGGTCGGCCACCGTGAACTGCCCGTCGGCCGCCCCCTCCTCGATCATCTCCCGCAGCTGGCCCACCAGTTCGCGGATGTGTTCCTCGACCACGGTGCTCTCGCCCATGAGCACCTCATAGGTGGCGAACAGCTCCGGATCGTCGCCCGCCTTGTGCCGCTTGGCCTCGAACAGCGTCTCCAGCCACTGCCGCAGCTTCGCCGGGGCGGGCTGGGCCGGGGCGCGCAGGATCTCGGTGAGTGCCAGCTCCGTGCGGGTCAGCCAGCGGCCGGTCACGGCCTCGCGCAGGGCGGCCTTCGTACGGAAGTGGCGGTACACGCTGCCGTGGCTGACGCCGAGCGCTCGGGCCACGTCGACCACGGTCGCCTTGGCGGGGCCGTAGCGGCGCAGCACGTCCTCGGTGGCTTCGAGGATGCGCTCGGGGGTCAGCGGGTCGGGCGGCGGCGTCATGGTGGGTGTGCTGCCTTTCGGGGCGGGGGCGTCGAGCGGGTCGGGGCGCCTTCGGGCGGCTCCGACCGTACCCGGACGTCAGCGCTCGCTGTCCAGCTGTGCCATCTGGCTGTCGGGGTATCGGGCGCCCGCCGCCGCGCCGGCCGGGACCGCCTCCTCGATCGCGGCGAGTTCGGCCGGGGTCAGCTCGACGTCCAGGGAGCCGAGGGCCTCGGTCAGCCGGTCGCGCCTGCGGGCGCCGACCAGCGGCACGATGTCCGCACCCTGGGCGAGGACCCAGGCGATGGCGATCTGCGCGACCGTGACGCCCTTCTGCTCGGCGATCTTGCGGAGCGCCTCGACCAGGTCGAGGTTGTGCCGGAGGTTCTCGTCCTGGAAGCGCGGGCTTCTGGTCCGGAAGTCCCCGGCGGCCAGTTGGCGGTCATGGGTGAAGTGGCCGCTGATCAGCCCCCGGGAGAGCACCCCGTACGCCGTGACGCCGATGCCCAGCTCGCGGCAGACCGGCAGGATCTCCGCCTCGATGGAGCGGGAGATCAGCGAGTACTCGATCTGCAGATCGGAGATCGGTGCGACGGACGCCGCCCGCCTGATGGTCTGCGCGCCGACTTCGGAGAGCCCGATGTGGCGGACGTGCCCGGCCTCGACCAGCTCGGCGATGGCGCCGACCGTCTCCTCGATCGGTACGTCGGGGTCGAGCCGGGCGATCCGGTAGACGTCGATGTGGTCGAGGCCCAGCCGCTGGAGTGAGTAGGCCACGAAGTTCTTGACCGCCGCCGGTCGGCCGTCGTAGCCGCTGAAGGCGCCCTCGACGGTCCGTAGCGCGCCGAACTTCACGCTGGTCAGGGCCTGTTCCCGAGCGGCTGCGGGGGCGGTGCGCAGGGCTTCGTTGATCAGCAGCTCGTTGTGCCCCATGCCGTAGAAGTCGCCTGTGTCGAGCAGGTTGATGCCGGCGTCGAGTGCGGCGTGGATGGTGGCGATCGACTCGGCGCGGTCGGTCTCGCCGTACAGCGCGGACATGCCCATGCAGCCGAGGCCGAGCATGGAGACCTGTGGGCCGGTGGAGCCGAGGGTGCGGGGGCGGAGGGCGGTCATGAGGAACTCCCGGGTGGGCGGAGGCGGGCGGAAGGCGGAGAGTGAGGGGTAGAGGCATCGGCGGCGTGCGTACATACCGACCATGACATAGGGGATGACAGATTTCAATATCTGTCAGTCCATGTTCCCTCTGGGGGGTGATTCCGGTCGGTGGGGTGCTTTCGGTCGGACGAAAATCCGGTGCCGGAGCCGCTCGGGGAGGGGTACGGTTCCGGCATGTCTTCGTTCTTCCAGATCTACGAGTGAGTGCGCGGCGGGTACGAGCACCCGCCGCCCACCGGATCGATCCAGGGTCGTTTCAGACCTCACTTTCACCACGAATGGGAGAACCCCGTGGCCAAGAGTCGTAATAACCTCCTAGGCGTCGGCGGACAGCGGAAGAAGCTGTCCCGCGCCGAGCAGCAGGGGGCAGGCCCCGAGCGCAACACCGACCGGCAGACGGCGGTCGAGCAGAAGCAGGAGCTGCTGCGCAAGATGCGGGAGCGCGCCGGCCACCCCGCGCCGTCGGACGACGCGGCGGCCGGGCAGGACGCCTCGGAGCGGAACGCTGCGGAGCGGGATGCCTCGGAGCAGGACGGTCCGGCGCAGAGCTGACGCCCTCCCGCCGAGCGCGGACCGCACCACTCGTACGACCGTGGGCCCGGAACACCTCAGGTGTCCCGGGCCCACGGCTGTGCCGGAGCCCCGCCCTCACGCCACGGCGCGCGGCAGCCGCAGGCTCAGCAGCGTCGTCAGCACCACCGCACCCAGCTGCACCAGCAGTGTCACGGCCAGCGCGTCCCGCATCCCCGAGCCCGGGGCCAGCGACAGGAACAGCGAACCGAGCGTCGCCACACCCAGTGCCAGCGCTGCCTGCTGAGTCGTCGTCATGACCCCGCCGCCGACCCCGGCCCGCTCCGGCGGTACGTCGGAGAGCACGATGCGGAACAGGACGGGCAACTGGAGCCCCTGCCCGAGACCGGCGATCGCCATCCCGGGCAGCAGCCCGAGCATCCCGAGACCCGACCAGCCGCGCCACACGGTGATCACCAGCACCACCACGCCGAGCGCCTGGATGATCCCGCCGGCCGTCACGACCCGGCTGCCGTACCGTCGGACCAGCCCAGGCCCCGCCAGTGAGGCGGCGAAGAAGGCCGCCGCCATCGGGGCCATCGACAGGCCGGACGCCGCCGGGCCCAGCTTCAGGCCCTGCTGGAGCGCCACCGCGATGACGAACATGAAGCCGCCGAAGCCGACCGAGAACGGCAGCACCAGCGACAGCCCGCGCCGCAGTGAGTCGAGCCGCAGCAGGCTCGGCGGGACCAGCGGGATCAGGCCGTTCCGGTCGGCCCGCCGCTCCACCCGGTAGAAGGCGGCCGCGGCGAACGGGAACAGTGCCAGCGAGACCCAGGTCCACAGCGGCCAGCCGGCTGCCCGCCCCTCGGTCAGCGGGGCCAGCAGCGTGACCAGTGACGCGGCCAGCAGCAGCGTGCCCGGTACGTCGATCGGCGCGGGCCGCTCCGAACGCGTCTCGGGCACCGAGCGGGCCGCCAGCACCAGCCCCACCGCCGCCACCGGAACGTTGACCAGGAACACCGAACGCCAGCCCGCGCTCTCGCCGAACACCGAGGAGAGCGGCGCGGCGGCGACCAGTACGCCGCCCAGGATCTGGCCCGCGACCATCGAGAGCCCGGCAGTCGCCCCGTAGAGGCTCATCGCCCTGGCCCGGCGGTGCCCCGAGGTGGCCGCCTGGATGGTGGCGAGGACCTGCGGCAGCATCAGCGCAGCCGCGGCGCCCTGGGCCACCCGTGCGCCGACCAGCGTCCAGGCGTCCGGGGCGAGGCCGCAGGCCAGCGAGGTGACCCCGAAGGCCGCGATGCCGAGCAGGAAGAGCCTGCGCCGGCCGGCCATGTCACCGAGTCGGCCACCGAGTACGAGCAGGACGGCATAGGCGAGTCCGTAGCCCGCGACGACCAGTTCCAGCAGGGCCGGGCCCGCGTCCAGGTCGTGGTCGATGGTGGGCAGGGCGACGTTCACGATGAAGAAGTCGATCAGGGGGAGGGCCGCGCCCAGCAGCACGGTGAACAGCCCCAGTGCGCAGAGCACCGGCGTGGGGTGGTCGTGCCGCGCCACGGGTGCGGCGGTGGTGGCGGATGTCTTCGGCCGGACATTCGGCCGTACAGAGGAATCACTCACGGCATCGACGATCGCTCTTCTCGAAGCCTGGTACCAGAGTGTCTTTATCCTGGTACAAATAGCACCCGGCATGGTGTCGGGCCGTCCCGCACGCTGGAGGAATGACGACGATGGCGACCGCGGCCCGGACGGGCGTCGCAGCCCCGACGGCTTCAGCATCCCCAGAGGCCACCGAAGCCCCGGAGGCCACCGACGCTCCGAAGGTCACCGAAACCCCGAAGGTCACCGAAGTCCCGGAGGCCAACGAAACCCCGGAGGTCACCGCGACCGAGGTCCGGCGGCACGAGCTCGCGGACTTCCTGCGCAGCCGCCGGGAGCGGATCACCCCCGAGCAGGTGGGCCTGGTCCGAGGCCGCCGCAGGCGCACGCCGGGGCTGCGCCGGGAGGAGGTGGCCCAGCTCTCCGCCGTCGGCGTCACCTGGTACACCTGGCTCGAACAGGCCCGTGACATCCAGGTCTCGCCCCAGGTCCTGGACGCGCTCGCCCGCGCACTGCTGCTCGACCACAGCGAGCGCAGCCACCTCTTCTCCCTCGCCGGGGCCATCGATCCGGCTCCCGGTACGGAGTGCCCGAGCATCACCCCGGCGCTGCGCGCGCTGCTGCGGCAGCTGGAGCCCATCCCCGCCTGCGTCCAGAACAGCCGTTACGACGTGCTCGCCCACAACCGGACGTACGGCAGGCTGCTCTGCGAGCTGGACGCGGTGGCGCCGGAGGACCGCAACATCATGCTGCTGGCCTACACGAACGAGCAGTGGCGTTCCACCGTCATGGACATCGCGGAGGTGACCCGCTTCCTGACGGCGAAGTTCCGTGCCGCGATGGCCGAGCACCTGGCGGAGCCCGCCTGGAAGGCCCTGCTCAAGCGGCTGGAGACGGAGTCGCCGGAGTTCCGGGAGACCTGGGCGAGGCATGAGGTCGTCAGCTCCGGCGGCCGGTCCAAGATCTTCCGGAACGCGCACGTGGGGCTGTTGCGGGTGGAGACCTCGGATCTGTGGCTGGGCCCGTCGGCCGGCCCCCGGGTGGTCACCTACGTACCGCGCGACGAGGAGACCCGGGAGCGGCTCCAGCGGCTTCAGGCCCTGGTGCTCGCGGACGAGGAGTGCCCCCCTGACCCGTCGCCCGGCGTGCCCCCGGTGTGACCCCCGGGCCGGCCGCCGCCCGGACCGTGTCCCGCCGGGGCCACCCCCTCCAGCAGTTCCGCGGTCCGGCGTGCGGTGCCTAGCGCCCAGCGCCCACTGGTCAGCGCCCCGACCAGCAGGACGCACAGTCCGCAGCCGGTGATGATCCACCAGGCGGGCTTGCTCGCCGCCACGAAGTCACCGGCGGGGCCGATGCCGCCCGAGGAGCCGGCGCCGGAGACCCCGGCCGCCAGCACGGCGCCGATCACGGCGACGCCCAGCGTCTGCCCGATCTGACGGCTGGTCGAGGCGACCGCCGCGGCCACGCCCGCCTGGGAGCGGGGCATGCCGGAGACGGCGGTGTTGGTGATGGGCGCGTTCACCGCGCCGAAGCCCAGCCCGAACAGCACATAGCCGGTG
Organism: Streptomyces sp. NPDC104307; assembly: GCF_055584045.1. Lineage (NCBI taxonomy): Bacteria > Bacillati > Actinomycetota > Actinomycetes > Kitasatosporales > Streptomycetaceae > Streptomyces > Streptomyces sp. NPDC104307. The sequence goes on along the minus strand of NZ_JBVJMU010000002.1, from coordinate 137,440 downwards.
AACATCAGCGCGTTGTCGGTCTCCGCGTCGAACAGCGCGAACATCAGACCGCTCGCCGCCATCGCGACTCCGGCGACCAGGAGCGGGACACGTGGCCCCCGGGTGGCGACCACGCGCCCCGAGACCGGCGGCAGCACGCAGACCACCGCCGCCATCGGGAGCATGTACAGACCGGCGCCCAGCGCGCTCATCCCCCGTACGTCCTGGAGGTAGAGCGTGTTGACGAAGAGGAAGCCGCCGAGCGCGGCGAAGGCGCTGACCGCGATGACGGTGGCTCCGCTGAACGGGGCGCTGTGGAAGAACCGAAGGTCGATCAGGGGATCGGCGCGCCGGGGTTCGTACACCAGCAGGCCGATCAGCGAGGCCGCCGCGACCGCGGCGAACAGCAGGATCTCGGTGGAGGTCCACCCCTTCTGCGGCGCCTCGATGATCGCGTACGTCAGCGAGCCCAGCAGCGCGATCACCAGCAGCTGGCCCACCGGGTCGGGGCGGCGGGCCTTCGCGGCGCGCGACTCGGGGACGTACTTCAAGGTCAGCAGCAGTGCGGCGATACCGACCGGCAGATTGATCCAGAAGATCGACCGCCAGCCGACCGAATCGACCAGGGCGCCGCCGACCACCGGTCCCGCGGCCATCGAGATACCGACGACACCGCCCCAGACGCCGATCGCCCGCGCGCGTTCGCGCGGCTCTGTGAAGGTGTTGGTGATGATCGACATCGCGACCGGGTTCAGCATGGAGCCGCCGACGGCCTGCACCATCCGGAACACGATCAGCGTTTCCAGGCTGGGCGCGATCGAGCAGAGCGCCGAGCCCAGGGTGAAGAGGACGAGTCCGGCCATGAAGACCTTGCGCCGGCCGATCCGGTCGGCGGTGGAGCCCGCGAGCATGAGCAGGGAGGCGAGGACGAGTGTGTACGCGTCGATCGTCCACTGCATCCCCGCGACGCTCGCGTGCAGGTCCTGGCGCATGGACGGGAGGGCGACGTTCAGGACGGTGCTGTCCAGGCTGACGATCAGCAGACTCATGCAGCAGATCGCCAGCACCAGCATCCGTCTCCGGTGGCTGAGCTCGGGCATGCATGGATAGTACGACTAACTAACGACTCCCGCTGACATGACCGCTGACATGACCACTGACATGACCACTGACATGACCGCTGACATGACCGCCGCAGCGGCGGCCGGGCCCGGCCGGAGGAAGGGGAGGGGTGGACGCCCGCCCGGAGCAGTTCCCCGCGTGCGCGACAATGGGGGAATGACCACGCTCGCCCCCGCGCCCCAGCTGCTCCGCATCGGCCCGCACACCGTGCAGCCGCCGGTGGTCCTCGCCCCCATGGCGGGCATCACCAACGCGCCCTTCCGCACCCTGTGCCGGGAGTTCTCGGGCGGCAAGGGGCTGTTCGTCAGCGAGATGATCACGACCCGGGCACTGGTCGAGCGCAACGAGAAGACCATGCAGCTCATCCGGTTCGACGCGAGCGAGACCCCGCGCTCCATCCAGCTGTACGGAGTGGACCCGGTCACGGTCGGCAAGGCCGTCCGCATGATCGTCGACGAGGACCTCGCCGACCACATCGACCTGAACTTCGGCTGCCCGGTCCCCAAGGTCACCCGCAAGGGCGGCGGCTCCGCGCTCCCGTACAAGCGGCCGCTGCTGCGCGCGATCCTGAACCAGGCCGTCTCCAACGCGGGTGATCTGCCGGTCACCATCAAGATGCGCAAGGGCATCGACGACGACCACCTCACCTACCTCGACGCCGGCCGGATCGCGGTGGAGGAGGGCGTCACGGCGATGGCCCTGCACGGCAGGACCGCCGCCCAGCACTACGGCGGCACCGCCGACTGGGACGCCATCGCCCGCCTCAAGGAGCACGTCCCGGAGATCCCCGTCCTCGGCAACGGCGACATCTGGTGCGCGGACGACGCCCTGCGGATGATGCGCGAGACCGGCTGCGACGGCGTGGTCGTGGGACGCGGCTGCCTCGGCCGCCCCTGGCTCTTCGGCGACCTGGTGAGCGCGTTCGAGAACGAGCCGACGCGGCAGACGCCCTCCCTGCGCACCGTCGCGGACGTCATGCTGCGGCACGCGACGCTGCTCGGGGAGTGGATCGGTGACGAGACCCGGGGCGTGATCGACTTCCGTAAGCACGTGGCCTGGTACCTCAAGGGCTTCGCGGTCGGCTCCGAGATGCGCAGGAACCTCGCGGTCACCTCCTCGCTGGAGGAGCTGGGCTCGCAGCTGAACGAGCTGCGGCTGGACCAGCCGTGGCCGGACGGTGCCGACGGCCCGCGCGGCCGCACCTCGGGCAACAACCGCGTGGTGCTCCCGGACGGCTGGCTGAAGGACCCCTACGACTGCTCGGGCGTCAGCGCGGACGCGGAACTGGACACGTCGGGCGGCTGAGACGGGCGGAACCGGACACGTCGGGCGGCTGAGGCGGGCGGTACGGGAGGCCTCAGCCACCGACGCCCGGCCCGGCCCGCCGCTCCAGCGGGGCCGCCGCGGAGTTCATCACGTTGAAGACCATGCTCCCCGCCCGGTAGCGGTCGTCCGTCCACTCGATGGCCCGGCCCGCCGCCGTGTACGTCAGGTGCCGCTGCCGGAGGTCGTCGGCCGGGCCGTCCCGGACACCGCCGCTCATCTGAACCGGGGTCACCGGTGGGAGTGCCGTTCGCCCTGTTCAGCGCCTCACCCAGGAGTGTGGTGGACGCGGTGGTGGCCGTGGCCCCCGGGCGGGGGCGGACGTTCGCCCGTAGCCTGGACGAAGTGGACCTCGGGGTGCTGAGTGACTGCCTGAGGCGTCCGAATCCTGAAATCCGGGGTCCGGAATCAGCGTGATTCGCGCCACCTTTGATGAGGCACCCGCTCAAACGAGCGTATTGCCGACGGCTGCACTTCTGGAAGGTCTGGCACTCAGTGCCATGCATTAGCCTTCGGGAAGTGTACTCAGGTGCGCAGATGGTCGCTCAGATGAGTGTCAGTCCTCAAGAAATGACCATGTCGCCTTAAAGAGCTGAACGAAGAGCCTCGGCTTGATCGTCGGAGTGATTCTTTGGATCTGCTGGCGGACAGGTGGTTGCGGTCGCATGACGGCCAAGTGGACGTACCCAGACACCTTTGATCTGGGTATGTTCCTCGCCGTCAGGGCAGTCCACCGCGTCGTCGAGGAGTCGAGACCCGTGTCGGAAAACGAAGACCCGCAGAAGTTCGTCTACGACTTCACCGAGGGCAACAAGGATCTGAAGGACCTGCTCGGCGGGAAGGGTGCCAACCTCGCCGAGATGACCAACCTCGGGCTTCCCGTCCCTCCGGGCTTCACGATCACCACCGAGGCCTGCAAGGTCTACCTCGACAGCGGCGAGGAGCCGGCCGCCCTGCGCGACGAGGTGAGTGCGCACCTCGACGCCCTTGAGACGCGGATGGCCAAGAAGCTCGGCCAGTCGGACGACCCGCTGCTGGTCTCCGTCCGCTCCGGCGCCAAGTTCTCGATGCCGGGCATGATGGACACGGTCCTCAACATCGGCCTCTCCGACGCCTCCGTCCTCGGCCTCGTCGCCCAGTCCGGCGACGAGCGGTTCGCGTGGGACTCCTACCGCCGCCTCATCCAGATGTTCGGCAAGACCGTCCTCGGTGTCGACGGCGAGCTCTTCGAGGAGGCGCTGGAGGCCGCCAAGGAGGCCAAGGGTGTCAGCGTCGACGTCGACCTCGACGCGGCCGACCTCAAGAAGCTGGTCAAGCAGTTCAAGAAGATCGTCACCCGGGACGCCGGACGCGACTTCCCGCAGGACCCGCGCGAGCAGATGGACCTGGCCATAAAGGCCGTCTTCGACTCGTGGAACACCGACCGGGCCAAGCTCTACCGCCGCCAGGAGCGCATCCCGGGCGACCTCGGCACCGCGGTCAACGTCTGCTCGATGGTCTTCGGCAACCTCGGCCCCGACTCCGGTACGGGCGTCGCGTTCACCCGCGACCCGGCCAGCGGCCACCAGGGCGTCTACGGCGACTACCTGCAGAACGCGCAGGGCGAGGACGTCGTCGCCGGTATCCGCAACACCGTGGCGCTCGCCGATCTGGAGTCCATCGACAAGAAGTCGTACGACGAGCTGATCGCGATCATGGAGACGCTGGAGACCCACTACAAGGATCTCTGCGACATCGAGTTCACCATCGAGCGCGGCCGGCTGTGGATGCTCCAGACACGGGTCGGCAAGCGCACCGCCGGTGCCGCCTTCCGGATCGCCACCCAGCTCGTCGACCAGGGCCTCATCGACGAGGCCGAGGCCCTCCAGCGGGTCAACGGCGCGCAGCTGGCGCAGCTGATGTTCCCGCGCTTCGACGACGAGGCCGAGGTGCGGCTGCTCGGCCGGGGCATCGCCGCGTCGCCGGGCGCTGCGGTGGGCAAGGCCGTCTTCGACTCGTACACCGCGATCAAGTGGTCCCGGTCCGGCGAGAAGGTCATCCTGATCCGCCGTGAGACCAACCCCGACGACCTGGACGGCATGATCGCCGCAGAGGGCATCCTGACCTCGCGCGGCGGCAAGACCTCGCACGCCGCCGTCGTCGCCCGGGGCATGGGCAAGACCTGTGTCTGCGGCGCCGAGGAGATCGAGGTCGACACCAAGCGGCGCCGGCTGACGGCCGGGACCACCGTCGTGGAGGAGGGCGACCTCGTCTCCGTCGACGGTTCGACCGGCAAGGTCTACCTGGGTGAGGTACCCGTCGTGCCGTCGCCGGTCGTCGAGTACTTCGAGGGCCGGATGCACGCGGGCGCCGACGACGCCGACGAACTGGTCGCCGCCGTGCACCGGATCATGGCGTATGCGGACCGGGTGCGCAGGCTGCGGGTGCGGGCCAACGCGGACAACGCGGAGGACGCCCTGCGGGCCCGCCGCTTCGGCGCCCAGGGCATCGGGCTGTGCCGCACCGAGCACATGTTCCTCGGTGAGCGCCGCGAGATGGTCGAGAAGCTGATCCTGGCCGACACCGACCAGGAGCGGGAGACGGCCCTCGAACAGCTGCTGCCGCTCCAGAAGGCCGACTTCATCGAGCTGTTCGAGGCGATGGACGGACTGCCCGTCACCGTACGGCTGCTCGACCCGCCGCTGCACGAGTTCCTGCCCGACATCACTGAACTGTCGGTCCGGGTGGCGCTCGCGGAGTCCCGCAAGGACGCCAACGAGAACGACCTCAGGCTCCTCCAGGCGGTGCACAAGCTGCACGAGCAGAACCCGATGCTCGGTCTGCGCGGGGTCCGGCTCGGTCTCGTCATCCCGGGACTGTTCGCCATGCAGGTACGGGCGATCGCGGAGGCCGCCGCCGAGCGCAAGAACGCCAAGAGCGATCCGCGCGCCGAGATCATGATCCCGCTCGTCGGCACGGTCCAGGAGCTGGAGATCGTCCGCGAGGAGGCGGACCGGGTCATCGCGGAGGTCCAGGCCGCCACCGGCACGAACCTCAAGCTGAAGATCGGCACGATGATCGAGCTGCCGCGTGCCGCGCTGACCGCCGGTCAGATCGCGGAGGCGGCCGAGTTCTTCTCCTTCGGCACCAACGACCTGACCCAGACGGTGTGGGGCTTCTCCCGCGACGACGTGGAGGCCTCGTTCTTCACCGCGTACCTGGAGAAGGGCATCTTCGGTGTGTCGCCGTTCGAGACGATCGACAAGGACGGCGTCGGCTCACTGGTGCGCAGCGCCGTCGCGGCAGGGCGGGCGACCCGGCCGGACCTGAAGCTCGGGATCTGCGGCGAGCACGGCGGCGACCCGGAGTCGGTGCACTTCTTCCACGAGGTGGGCCTGGACTACGTCTCCTGCTCGCCCTTCCGCATTCCGGTGGCCCGCCTTGAGGCGGGCCGGGCGGCGGCGGAGTCGCGCGGCAGCGACAGCCGCTGAACCACCTGAACCACCTGAACCACCTGAACCACCTGAACCACCTGAACCACTGATTCCGCAGGGGCCGCCGGTCGGGGCGACCCTCACCGGACCGGCGTCCGGCGCGGAATTCCCCGGAGGCGGCGGCACCCTGTGCGGGGGTGCCGCCGCCTCGTCATGTCCGCCGCGCAATGTCCGCCACCCATTGCTTCGTTCAATGCGCAAAGAGATAGTCCGGAACAGACCGGGGTGCGGTTCATGGATCCCCATCCATGAACCGCACCCCGCTTACCCCCGTCGGGTACGGAGCCGCACCATTGCCGACCGCCGCCGAACGAGCGAAACCCCCCACGGCCTTCACTCGCTCTTCCGGTGGCTCTGGAATCGCAACCCGACGTCGTACAGCTTTTCGGGTGACACCAGGTCGGGGCGAGACGTTTCACCTCTGGCCGAAACCCCGTGGTGACGTGGTGTGACTGTTCGCATACCCTTGCGTGGGGGTAATTGCAGGTGCAAGCGGGTGGGGGTTCGGTGCTGCGTATCCATATATCCGGGTGGGACCTTTCCAGGGTGCGGATGGCCACCGGGCCGGACGCATTGTGGGAGACCATTCTCAGTTTTCACCGGCTGAGGGACCGGCGTGCTTCAACGGTGTTCGGGAAATGGCGCACGGAAACCCGCCCCCGGTTGAATGGTGAAGTACGTCTGCTGTCCGCCGTGGTTCCACCGCGCGGCTATTTCCCGGACTTCCTGACGCCTTCTCAGGAAGGTTCGGAACCGCTGGATTTCGGCACCGGAGTGGAGGTGCTGCGCGATACCCCGGCCGAGCGCCTGCGCGCCGAGCTGTCGATGCTCGGCGCCGAGGGGCACACCGACAGCCGTACCGGCACGGCCCGGCGGACGGTCCGGCCGGTACGGCTGGACGCGCTGCGGGAAGGGCGCTCCGAGCCCCTGGGCCGTCTCATCGGGGCCCTGCGCGGCTACCACCGCGCCGCGGTCGAACCGTACTGGCCGCACATCCAGGCGAGCGTCGAGGCCGACCGCGCGGTCCGGGGACGCGCGCTGCTGGACGGCGGCCCGGAAGAGCTGCTCGCCTCGCTCCCGCCGGTGATCCGCTGGCGGGCCCCGGTGCTGGAGGCCGACTACCCGGTCGACCGCGAACTGCGGCTGGACGGCCGGGGGCTGCTCCTCCAGCCGTCGTTCTTCTGCCGGGGCGCCCCCGTCGTCCTGCGCGATCCGCTGCTGCCGCCGGTGCTCGTCTACCCGGTCGGCCACGCCGGCGCCCCGGCCTTCGCGGAACCCGGCCCCTGGCTCGGCCGGCTCCTCGGCCACACCCGCTCGACGGTCCTGCGGACCATCGGTGACGGCTGCACGACCAGTGAGCTCGCCCGCCGGGCCGGGGTCTCCCTGGCGTCGGCGAGCCAGCACGCCTGTGTGCTGCGCGAGGCGGGCCTGGTGCACACCCTGCGCCACGGCAGCTCGGTCCTGCACACGGTGACCCCGCTGGGCGGCTCGCTGCTCCGGGGCGGCGCGCCGCTCGCCGTCCCGTGAGCGGCGCGCGTACATTTCCCGCCCGGCACCGATGAGTTTCCGGCGGCCCCGGCGTCTACCTGTCGTAACGCGTTCACACCACGCGCACAGGATCGAACCACCGAGAGAGTGAGACGGCCATGCCTCAGATGATCTTCGTGAACCTGCCGGTCAAGGACCTGGAGACGACCAAGGGGTTCTTCGGGAAACTGGGCTACTCGTTCAACCCGCAGTTCAGCGACGACCGCACCGCCTGTCTCGTCATCAGCGACACGATTTTCGCCATGCTGCTGGAGGAGCCGCGCTTCAAGGACTTCACCAAGAAGGAGATCGCGGACGCCTCGACGACCACCGAGGTGATCCTCGCGCTCAGCGCCGACAGCCGGGAGAAGGTGGACGAGCTGGTCGACACCGCCCTCGCCTCCGGCGGATCCCCCTCCGGTGAGACGCAGGACCTCGGCTTCATGTACGGCCGGTCCTTCCAGGACCCCGACCACCACAACTGGGAGGTCGTGTGGATGGACCCGTCCGCCGTCGAGGGCCAGAGCTGAGCCCGCCCCAGGGCGGAATCAGACCCCGAGGCCCGCGAAGGTGACGCCGGTCAGCTGCTCCGACGCCACCCACAGCCGCTCGCTCGCCACGTCGTTGAGCGTCCAGCCCGCCCGCCAGGAGGGAGCGGGTTCGCCGCGCCACCCCAGCACCCTCGGCCCGGTGAACGAGTCGGGCCGGACGCCCGGCGCGGTGGCCGCGTACAGGGTGGGCAGGGCGCCCGCGGCCGCGGGCTGGGCGATGATCCGGTTGCCGAACTCGATGACCCGCTCCGCCGCCCTGCGGTTCTCCATCCGGACGCCCGCCGTCTGCAGGTTGGTCGACGCGTAGCCCGGGTGCGCGGCGGCGGCGACCAGCCCGCTGCCGATGGCGGCGGTCCGCCGGGCCAGCTCGTGGACGAACAGCAGGTTGGCCGTCTTCGAGCGGCCGTAGGCGATCCAGCGGCGGTAGTTCCGCTCGCTGTTGAGGTCGCCCATGTCGATGTTGGACAGGACGTGGAGGCCGCTGGACACGCTCACCACCCGTGCGCCCGGGGTGGCGAGCAGCTTCGGCAGCAGCAGCCCGGTGAGGGCGAAGTGCCCGAGGTGGTTCACGCCGAACTGGGTCTCGAAACCGTCGGCGGTCCTCCGGTACGGGAGGGCCATCACCCCGGCGTTGTTGATCAGCAGGTCGAGCCGGTCCGGGGTGTACGCCGCGGCGAACTCCCGTACCGACGAAAGATCGGCCAGATCCAGCCGGGCGAACTCCACGTCCGCGTCCGGCACCGCGCCGCGGATGCGGGCCGCCGCCTCCTTGCCGCGCCGCTCGTCACGACAGGCGAGCAGCACCCGGGCACCGTGCCGTGCCAGCTCCCGTGCGGTGATCAGCCCGAGACCGCTGTTGGCTCCCGTCACCACGGCCGTGCGGCCGCTCTGGTCGGGAATGTCGTTCGCGTACCGGCGCTGGGTCATGGATCAAGCGTACGACCGGACGGACCGATAGCCGGAAGGGGCCGTTCCGCCCGCCCGCCCGCCCGCCCGCCCGCCCACTCAGCTCAGTCCGCGCGGACCTCGAAGACCGCGACGGTGACCTCGTCGTCGTCCAGGCAGGCCCCCGTCGCCAGGTCGAAGCGCTGCTTCAGCAGCGGTGAGGCGACGAACGGCTGCCCGCCGTCCGATCCGACCAGGCCCCGTGACAGGACATAAGCCCCGGTGAACGGGTCGCGGTTGTCGATCGCGTACGTACGTCCCGCACGGTCCAGGAACACCGCGGCCTGCCTGCCGTCCGGGAGCAGCGCCGCGACCCCCCGGCCGGGGGTGAGCAGCGAACGGTCGCAGACGGCAAGCCAGTCGCCCCCGGCGGCGAGCCGCACGACCCGGGTGTCCCGAGCGGTCTCCATCGTCTCGGCAGTCGTCCCCGAGGTCGTCCCCGTAGGCGTCTCGGCAGTCGTTTCGGTCATCGTCCGGGCGGTCATGAGGCGGTCCCTTCGAGCGTGCGGACGGCGAGGACCGGGCCGGCGAGGATCTCCAGGTCGGGCTTGACCTGGTCGCGTTCCGGGACGAACCTCACCGACGGGTCGGGTGCGTCGGGTGCGTTGACGAAGGTGACGAAGCGGCGCAGCCGCTCCGGGTCGTTGATGGTCTCGGCCCATTCGTCGCGGTAGCCGCGGACGTGGTCGGCCATCAGCCGCTCCAGCTCGTCGCAGAGCCCGAGCGAGTCGTGCACGACGACGTCGCGTACGTGGTCCAGGCCGCCCTCGATGCGGTCCAGCCAGGTGGAGGTGCGCTCCAGCCGGTCCGCGGTGCGGATGTAGAACATCAGGAACCGGTCGATCAGGCGCACCAGTTCGGCGTCGGACAGGTCCTGGGCGAGCAGGTCGGCGTGGCGCGGGGTGGCTCCGCCGTTGCCGCCCACGTACAGGTTCCAGCCGCCGGCGGTGGCGATGATCCCGAAGTCCTTGCCGCGGGCCTCCGCGCACTCCCGGGCGCAGCCCGAGACCGCCGACTTCAGCTTGTGCGGGGAGCGCAGGCCCCGGTAGCGCAGCTCCAGGTCGATCGCCATCTTCACCGAGTCCTGCACGCCGTAGCGGCACCAGGTCTGCCCCACACAGGACTTGACCGTCCGCAGCGACTTCCCGTACGCGTGACCCGACTCGAAGCCCGCGTCGACCAGCCGGGTCCAGATCAGCGGCAGCTGTTCGACGCGGGCGCCGAACAGGTCGATGCGCTGGCCACCGGTGATCTTGGTGTAGAGGCCGAAGTCCCGTGCCACCTCGCCGATCACGATCAGTTTCTCCGGAGTGATCTCGCCGCCGGGGATGCGCGGCACGATCGAGTACGAGCCGTTGCGCTGGAGGTTGGCGAGGAAGTGGTCGTTGGTGTCCTGGAGCGCGGCCTGCTCGCCGTCCAGCACATAGCCGCTCGCGCCGACCGTGGGCGCCAGCGAGGCGATGACCGAGCCCACCGTGGGCTTGCAGACCTCGCAGCCGTCGCCGCCCCGGGCCGCTTCCCGGCCGTGCGAGTCGAGCAGCTCGGCGTACGAGGTGATCTCCAGGGTGCGGACGATCTCGTACAGCTCGCCGCGGGTGTACGGGAAGCAGCCGCACAGGCCCTTGTCCTGGCTCTGCGGGAGCAGCTGCCCGATGACCTTGACGCAACTGCCGCAGCCGGTACCGGCCTTGGTGCACTTCTTCACCTCGGGCAGCGTGCCGTGCTGGCAGACCGCGCCCTTGGTGACGTTGTGGCAGGAGCAGATCACCGCGTCGTCGGGCAGCGCGGACGGGCCGAGGACGGCCGGACCGCCCGTACCGGCGGGCAGCACCAGCTGCTCGGGGGCGACCGGCAGGACGGTGCCCGTCATCGGCCGCAGCATGCCGTACTGGTCCGCGTCCCCGATGAGCACCCCGCCGAGCAGCGTGCCGTCCCGCCCGATCACCAGCTTCTTGTAGACGCCGGAGCGGGCGTCCGCGTACACCACGTCGAGGCAGCCCTCCGAGGTGCCGTGCGCGTCACCGAAGGAGGCGACGTCCACCCCCAGCAGCTTCAGCTTCGTCGACATATCGGCACCGGTGAACGACGCCTTCCCGCCCGCGACCACCTCGGCCGCGGTCTGCGCCATCTCGTAGCCCGGCGCGACCAGTCCGTACACCCGGCCGTCCGGGGCGAGCGCGCACTCACCGATCGCGAAGACCGCCGGGTCCGAGGTGCGGCACTCCTCGTCCACGACGATGCCGCCGCGCTGCCCGACCGCCAGACCGCACTCCCGGGCCAGCTGGTCGCGGGGGCGGACCCCGGCGGAGAAGACCACCAGATCCGTGGACAGCGTCGAGCCGTCGGAGAGCGACATCCCGTTCACCGAGCCGTCCTCGCCAGCCGTCACCTCCTGGGTGCCGACACCCGTGTGCACGGTGAGGCCCATGTTCTCGACGGTGCGCAGCAGCGCCGCACCCCCGCCCTCGTCCACCTGTACCGGCATCAGCCGGGGCGCGAACTCCACCACGTGCGTGTCGAGGCCGAGCCCCTTCAGCGCGCCCGCGGCCTCCAGGCCGAGCAGTCCGCCGCCGACGACCGCGCCGGTCGTCGCCGTCCTCGCGTACTCCTCGATCGCGAGCAGGTCCTCGATGGTGCGGTAGACGAAACAGCCCTCGGTGTCCTTGCCGGGGACCGGCGGGACGAATGGGTAGGAGCCGGTGGCCAGGACCAAGGTGTCGTAGCCGAAGGTCTCTCCGGAGCGCGCGGTGACGGTGCGCGCCGCCCGGTCCACGGACTCCGCCGGGTCGCCGAGACGCAGCTCGAAGCCGTGCCGCTCCATGAAGCCGGGCTCGGCCAGCGACAGCTCGTCCGGGGTGCGCCCCGAGAAGTACGAGGACAGCTGTACCCGGTCGTAGGCGGCGCGCGGCTCCTCGCAGAGGACGACGACCCTGGCGGTGCCGGCCGCGCCGGTCAGCCCGCGCTCCGCGAGGGCCTCCAGGAACCGCTGGCCGACCATCCCGTGTCCGACGACCACCAGGGTCGGCACGGCCGCGGAGCGGGAGGCGCGGGCGGTCGGGGAAGTGGACACCGGCATCTCGGGAGCCTCCGTCGTTGGTGAGCGGGTGGAGCCGCCGGAGCGGGGGAGCCCGGCCTGTCTGCTCATGAGGGAAGCGTGTCCGGTGGGTGTTACCCGTCCGGTTCTCCGCTGTTTCCCGGCGGGAACCTTGCGCTCAGCGCCGGTGGCGGCGGCCTGTGAGGGGGGAACGGGTTGGACGCGACACGTGCCGTTTCCTTAAGGTCGCGATCATGCCTGACATAACCGTGACCACCCTCGTCGTGCTGTGCCTCGCCGCGGGCGCGGCCGGCTGGATCGACGCGGTGGTCGGCGGCGGCGGACTGCTCCTGCTGCCCGCACTGCTGCTGGGACTGCCGCACGTCCCCGCCGCGCACATCCTCGGCACCAACAAGGCGGTCGCCATCGTCGGCACGTCGGGCGCCGCCGTCGCCTACGCGCGCAAGGCGCCGGTGAAGGTCGGTACGGCGTTGCGGATCGGCCTCGCGGCGCTGGCGGGATCGATGACCGGTGCCTTCTTCGCCGCCGGGATCAGCAGCGAGGTGCTGCGTCCGGTGATCATGGTGGTGCTGCTGGCGGTCGCGGCGTTCGTGATGCTGCGGCCCCGGTTCGGCAGGGCGGCGGAGGACGGTACGGCTCCGCAGGTCACCCGGGCCCGTACCGTCACCGCGATCGTCCTGGTCGGCGGCGGCATCGGCCTGTACGACGGGTTGTTCGGGCCGGGCACCGGCACCTTCCTGGTGCTGGCGCTGACTGCGGTGCTCCACTTGGATCTGGTGACGGCCTCGGCCACCGCGAAGATCGTCAACGTCTGCACCAACGCCGGCGCGCTGGCGATGTTCGCCTACCAGGGCAACGTGATGTGGCAGCTGGCCGGTCTGATGGCGGTGTTCAACCTGGCGGGCGGCCTGATGGGGGCGCGGATGGCGCTCAGCAGGGGCAGCGAGTTCGTCCGCGGGGTGCTGCTGGTCGTGGTGTTCTCGCTGGTCGCGAAGCTCGCCTTCGACCAGTGGAACGCCTGAGCGCCGGAGCGCGGCCGGGGGTCAGCGGACCGAGGTGAGGTGTGCGTACGCCACCACGTTGCCCTCGTAACCCGTGGATTCGGAGAATCCGCCGCCGCAGGTGATGAGCCGCAGCGAGGCGTGTTCGGAGGAGCCGTAGACCCGCTTGTCGGGGAAGTCCTCGCTCTCGTAGACCTCGATGGCGTCGAGTGCGAAGACGGCGGTGCGGCCGTCCTGCCGGTCCACTTCAACGGTGCTGCCCTTCTTCAGTGAGCCGAGGTCGTAGAAGACGGACGGGCCCTGCGCGTTGTCGACATGACCGGCCACGATCGCACTGCCCTTGGCGCCCGGCGGGGTGCCGTCCTTGTACCAGCCGACGATGTCGGTGTTCCCGGCCGGAGGCACGTCGAGGCTGCCGTCGGGGCCGAGCCCGAGCCGCATCATCGGGGCGTCCACCCGGATGGCGGGAATCCGGATGCGGACGGGGGCCGAGGGGCGCAGGGGTTCGGCGACCGGCGATCCCGGCAGCAGTTCCGGTCCGGCGGCGAAGGCCTCGGCGGAGGCCGGTCCCGGCGGGGTCAGCCGGGTGTCGGCGCCGTTCCGGATCAGCCAGACACCGGCCAGCGCCGCGACGACGAGCAGCCAGCCCTTGGCCTTCTGGGACACGGTCGTCCTCCGGGTGACGAGGCGGATGTGCGGTCCCGTCCCGGTGGCGCTGGGCCACCGGGACGGGAACCAGGCGGTACGGAGAGGTGGAAGTCTCCGTCAGCTGTCGTCCCGCGTGCCGCTCGCCCGGCGACGCAGGAGCCAGGCTCCGCCGACGGCGGTCGCGGCGAGAACGCCGGCGCCCGCCGCGATCTGGGTGGTGTCCGGTCCGACGCTGCCGCCGACACCGGTCTTGACGTGCCCCGTGGGGGCGGTGGGGGCGGCCGAGGTGCGGTGGCCGGAGGGGGTCTCGTGGTCCGAGGAGTTATCGCGCCCGGTGGAACTGTCGTGGGACGCGGAGCTGTCGTCGCGTCCGGCGGAGCTGTCGTGCGTGCCGGAGCTCTCGTGCCCGGACGGGCTCGGCCGCTCGCTGGAGGTGCCCCGGCCCGGAGCCGTGGGGGAGTCCGGCACGAGGGCCGAACCGGCTGCCTCGGCCTCGTCGAGCCCGGTCGAGTCGTAGGCCGAGGGGTCGCTGCCCGCATCGGCTGCCGGGGAATCGGCTGAGGAGCTGGCCGGGGAATCGGCCGGGGAGTCGTACGCGGAGGAGTCGTACGCCGAGGAGTCGCCGCTGTCCGCGGGGGAGCGGTCGTCCGAGCCGTCCGGGGCCGGGGCCGTCCGGGTTGCGGCGCCGTCCTCGCCTGTGGTGCCGGCGGCCTCCACCTCGATCTCGCCGGTGGCCTTCTTGCCGTTCTCGCAGGCCACATCGATGCTGTACGGGCCGGGTTCGACATTGCCCGGTACCCGGAACGAACCGGCCAGGACCTCCTTGAGGGTGGCCGGTGCCAGCGTGAAACGCGAGGCCTCCAGAGACCCCGCGTCGCCCGTCGCGCCGGTGTCGCTCCCGCAGGCCTTGGTGTTCACGGTGACCGTGGTGCCCGGGGCCGCGCTCGCCGGGGTGATCTCCAGCGAGCCCGGTTCGTCCGCGTACGCCGAAGGGGCGGCGGCGCAGAGTCCGAGCGCGGCGGCGGCGAGGGCCGAGGCGGCGAGGGCCGAGGCGGCGGTGCCGGTCACGAGGCGAGCAGGACTGCGCATGGGGTTTCCTCCGAGCAAGGGGCGCTGGCGGGTGTGTCCTGGCTCCGAGCTAACGGCCGGGTGGCCGCCCACGCCTGCTGACACCGAGTCAGCTGTCACCCGTCCGGACCGGCGCAGCCTCCTTGCCACGCGGTATGCGTGCAGGTCAGGGCGGTCGTGGCGGGGGAGGCGCGGCCTCCTTCCGCGACCGGTGCCGATCGGGTGATGGCGCCCGTAGTAGATGTGGCGCACATCACATGCATGACTCTGTGGTCGAGGGGCACACGCATCACACCCCCCACGGGACGGCGTCCCCTCGCCGCCTCCGGCCGTCGCCCTCGTCGGGCCCGCCCCCCCCTGGGCCCGACGGGGGCGGCTCCTTGTCCGGTGTCCCGCGCCAGGGCCGAGGCGCTCACTCCGGCGCGGTGGCGGACCACTCGATGACCGGGGGCCTGACCCGGCCGCACAGCGGCCCGCCCTTGGCGTCGGAGAGCGGCAGACGGGCGGTGAGGTGCCCGGAGCGCGCGGCTGCCCGCAGGATGTCCGCGTCGATGTCGGCGAACATCAGCTTGGCCCGCCGGAACATCGAGAAGAGGCCGCTCTCGTCGACCGTGCCCCAGGACAGGTAGACGAACCGCCCGCCGAGCCTGTTCTGCACGTACGGCCCGCTGATCTCGACCCCGTCCGCGGTGGCGGCGGCCGTGCAGTCCAGGGTCCAGGAGGCCGACGGGGCGTCGCCCGGAAGCGGCCCGAGGAGTTCGCCGGGCCGGTCCTTGCGCTGGACGCCCACGTGGATGTTCTCGTACCCGTCGAAGTCGCCGCCGGGCCCGCAGGCGCGGCCGGGCAGGCGTGAGCCCTCGATGTGGATCTGCGTGCGCGACTGCGGGCCTTCGGTGGGGATCTCCATGCGTCCCATGGTCCCCTCTCGGCGGCCCGCCCCCGCCCCCTGTCCGGGCCGCGCGGCTCAGACGGTGTCCCAGGGCGCCCTGTCGTAGGCCGCCGCCAGCCGCGTCATCAGCCGCTCGTCCACCGCGAACGCGGTGTCATCGATCCGCCGGACCGGCGCGATGCCCTGCGAGTTGGTGACGAACGCCGACCGGTAGGCCGCCAGTCCGTCCAGCGTCACCGGGCTCCGCCGCGACCGGATCCCGGCGCCGGGGAACTCCCGCTCCAGCAGCGCCATGGTGGTGCCGAGCAGCGCGGGAGCCTGGGGCCAGACGACCGAATCGCCGTCCCAGAAACCGATGTTGGTGAACGCCCCCTCGGTCACCGAGCCGTCCGGCAGGGTCAGCAGCGCATCGTCGAAGCCCGCGCGTGAGGCGAGATTCCCGTAGTACGTCTGGCCGAACTCGCCGGGCCGCTTGAGGTGCGGCACGGCACGGGCGTACGGCACCGACATCATGCTCTTCGGGTCCGCGGGCAGCCTCGCGGGTCCGCGCACCGTGACCATGACGGTCGTCGCGTCCGCACCCGGCGGCAGGAATCCGTGCACCCGCACCGAGCCGTCCGCGGCCCCCGCGCCCCGTAGCGCGTGCCGGATGAGTTCACGTACCCGCCCGCCGTCCAGCGGGAGTTCGAAGAGTGCCCGGTTCGCGCTGTCCAGCCGGTCCAGGTGCAGACCGAGTCCGCGTACCCGGCCCTCCCTGACCTGCATGGCGGTGAAGTGGCCGTAGGTGAAGAGGGCGGCGGTCCGCAGATCGTCCTCGGTGGCCGGATGTCCGTCGAACTCGGCGTACGGGACCGGTGCGGCTGCTGGCGTCGTCATGCCTGCCACCGTATGCCGACGCGCCGGGCGGACGGGTGGCTGCCCGGCGCTTGACCTCAACCATGATTGAGGTGTGAGTCTCGACCCATGGACCTCACCACAGCCGCCACCACACCCGCCACCACACCCGCCGGCGCGGACCGCGCCACCGATGGAGCCCCGGCCGATGCCCCGCTGAAGGTCGCGGTCATCCTCGCCAGCAACCGCGAGGGCCGCTTCGCCCCCGTCGTCTCCCGCTGGTTCCTCTCCCACACCAGCGGCCACCCGGACATCGAGACCGACCTGGTCGACATCGCCGCACTCGACCTGCCGACCGCCCTCTCGTACCGCCCCGGACCCGAGGACCAGGCCCTGTTGGCCGATGTCTCGGCCCAGCTGGCGGACGCCGACGCCTTCGTCGTCGTCACCCCCGAGTACAACCACTCCTACCCGGCCCCGCTCAAGAACCTCATCGACTGGCACCGCGCCGAGTGGCAGGCCAAGCCCGTCGCCTTCGTCTCCTACGGCGGGGTCTCCGGCGGACTGCGCGCGGTCGAGCACCTGCGGCAGGTCTTCGCCGAGCTGCACAGCGTCTCGATCCGCGACACCGTCTCCTTCCACAACGCCGGCGCGCTGTTCGACGACGAGGGCAGGCACAAGGACCCGGCCGGTGCCGACGCCGCCGCGAAGTCGCTGCTCGATCAGCTGGTGTGGTGGGGCCGGGCCCTGCGGGAGGCGAAGAAGGTACGGCCGTACGGCAGCTGACCGGGCACCGGCCGGACCGGTACCCGACAATCGGTGCAGGAGTGCCGCCGAGCCCGAGGAGACCGAAGGTGACTTCGCCCGCATGGCTGACCGTTCTGACCACGACGGACAGCGAGGAGAAGGCCCGGCTGCTGGCGCGGGGCGTGGTGGAGGCGCGGCTCGCCGCCTGCGTGCAGATCTCCGCGCCCGTCATCTCCGTCTACCGGTGGGAGAACGCCGTCGAGACCACGCAGGAGTGGCAGCTGCTCCTCAAGACGACGGCCGAGCGGTACGAGGAGCTGGAGGCCCATCTCCAGGAGGCGCACGACTACGACACCCCGGAGATCATCGCGATCCCGGTGGTACGGGGCAGCGCCGGCTACCTCGGCTGGGTCTCGGCGGAGACCGCCCCGGTCACCTCGTCCTCCCCGGGCACATCGCAGAACCCGGGAGCACCGGGCACCTCGGGAGGGAGCTGACGGCCCCCGTGCCTCCAGCGACGGCCCGCGTTCACCGCGCGTCCGCCGCGAGGGCCGCTTCCACCCCCTCCTCCCGGGGCCCCAGGAAGTGCGGGTCGGGCTTGAACAGCGCGTCCAGGGCCGCTTTCCCCGCTGCGGCGATCTCCCGCGTCCCGCCGTAGTACCAGGTCACATCGTGTACGGCGTCGACCCCGACGCCGTACGCGTCGATGCCCGCCGCCCGGCACAGCGCGATCGCCCGCCGGACATGGAAGCCCTGGGTGATCAGCAGGGCCCGGTCCACCCCGAAGATCTTCTTGGCCCGGACGCACGAGTCCCAGGTGTCGAAGCCCGCGAAGTCGCTGACGATCCTGCTGTCCGGCACCCCGTGCCGGACCAGGAACGTACGCATCGCGTCCGGCTCGTCGTACTCCACCCGGCTGTTGTCACCGGTCACCAGCACGACCTTCACCTTCTTGTCCCGGTACAGCTCCGCCGCGGCCCGCAGCCGGTTCGCCAGATACGGGGACGGCTTCCCGTCCCACAGCCCCGCCCCGAACACCACGGCAACCTGCTGCGCGGGCGCGTCCGCCGCCGTCCTGACCCGGGCGTCCGCGACCGAGTACATCCAGGTGGCGGGCGCCAGGCCCAGCACACAGGCAACCATCAGCCCCTGGACCGCCCGCCGCCTCCCGCGCCGGGTCCTCGGCAGCCAGGACCGCAGCCGGGCGGCCGTCCTCGCGAGCCCGCCCCGGCCGTCCGCCGCTGCTCCCCGTCGCTTCAGCCGCATGGAGCGCCCCCGTTCCTGTCTGTCCTGTGTCGTACCGTGCCGAAGTGTCCCTCTGTGACTTGACGACAGGACGGCCCAAAGGGTTCTCCGCGAAAGGCCGTCGGTAGCATCGGCCGATGCTGCTCCCACGACTGATCGCCTCTGACCTCGACGGCACCCTGCTGCGCGACGACGGCACGCTGTCGCCCCGCACCCTGCGCGCCCTGCGCGCGGCCGAGGGCGCCGGGGCGGAGATCGTCATCGTCACCGCCCGCCCGCCCCGGTTCGTCGACCGGCTCGCGGAGGCCACCGGCCTCATCGGTACGGCGGTGTGCAGCAACGGCGCCATGGTGTACGACATCGCCACCCGCACCGTCGTCTCCTCCCGCCTCCTCTCCCTGGTCACCGCCCGGCGGGTGGTCACCGCGCTGGCCGCCGCCCTGCCCGAGGTGGGCTTCGCCCTGGAGACCGGCGACCAGGTGCGGTACGAACCGGCCTTCCGGATGCGGTTCGCCGAGGACGGCGCCGAGATCCCCGTACCCTCCCTCGCCGACCTGTGGCTCACCGAGGCCCCCATCACCAAGCTGCTCGCCTGGTCGGACCGGCTCGACGCGGACACCCTGATGGCGGCGGCCCGGCCGGGCGCGGGCAGCGACGTACAGCTGACCCACTCCGGCGGGCGCGGGCTGCTGGAGATCAGCGCGCAGGGCGTCACCAAGGCCGGCACCCTGGCGATGCTGTGCGCCGGACGGGGCATCGAAGCGGCCGAGGTCATCGCCTTCGGGGACATGCCCAACGACCTCACCGTCCTCGACTGGGCCGGCACCGGCTACGCGATGGCCAACGCCCACCCGGCCGTGCTGGCCGCCGTCCCGGCGCACACCGTCAGCAACGAGGAGGACGGCGTGGCCCACGTCATCGAACGGCTGCTGGCCGAGGCCAACGCCCTTCATGGAGCGGCCGCCGCCGCGGCAGAGGCCGTCTGACAACAACCCCGGCCGTGCGGTGAGGAGCCGGAAAACACCCGTGACCGGCGCGCAACGACGCGGCAACCTGCACCCGGCACCATCGGCTCATGACGGAGCCGGCACCGGAACGCCCGCAGGAACCCCTGCCCCTCGACAGCACGGCGCAACTGCTGAGCCGCATCACCGCACAGCTCGACACCCAGCTCAGCCTTGTCTCCCTGAACGGAACCCGACGGCCCATGCACCGCACCCGGCCCCAGCCCGCACCGGGCGGCGCGAGCCCACTGACACCCGCCGCCCCCGCCCTGGTCGCCGTCGCGCACGGCAGCCGGGACCCGCAGGCGCTGCACACGGTGACGCGGCTGCTCGACCGGGTGCGGGAGCTGCGGCCGGGGCTCGACGTCCGGCTCGGGCACATCGAGCTCAACGCACCCCTCCTGCCGGAGACCCTGGAGGCCCTGGGCGACGGCGAGGCGGTCCTGGTGCCGCTGCTGCTGGGGCGCGGGTACCACGTCAAGCAGGACATCCCGGAAGCCGTCGCCGGCGCCCCGGCCCTGCGCACCCGGACCGCCGCGCCGCTCGGCCCGCACCCGTTGCTGGTCGAGGCGCTGCACGGCCGGCTCACCGAGGCGGGGTGGCGGCCGGAGGACGACGGGAGCCGCGGCAGCGCGGTGGTCCTCGCCGCCGCCGGTTCGCGCGATCCCGAATCGGCCGCCGACACCCGCCGCACCGCGCGCCTGCTCAGCGAACGGCTCGGCGGGGTGCCCGTCGTCCCGGCGTACGCCTCAGCCGCGACGCCCACCGTCCCGGCCGCCCTGCGCGCGCTGGCCGCCCGGGGCCGCCGGCGGGTCGCCGTCGCCGGGTACTTCACCGCCCCCGGACGCTTCGCCTCGGCCGCGGCCAGGGACGCGCCGTGGATCGCCGCCGCCCCGCTCGGTGCGCACCCGGCGATGGCCCGGCTGCTGCTGCACCGCTACGACCAGGCACGGGCCGCCGGGGTCCCGGCACAGGAAACTCCGATGAACATACATTTCCTGGCATCCGCCTGAGCCCTCTTGTCGGTCCGGCCGATTAGTGTCGTCGTCATGGACGGCACGCACGGCACGACCCACGCGCACAGCACGCACGCATCGGACACGGCGCCCTACAGCGCCGCCGACACCGAGCGCTGGGACACCGAGGAGGACAAGAGGCCCGGCCGCACCGCCTTCCAGCGCGACCGCGCCCGGGTGCTCCACTCCGCCGCGCTGCGCAGGCTCGCCGGGAAGACCCAGGTGGTCACCCCGGGCACCCGCAGCTTCGCCTGGGACGCCAGCCCCCGCACCCGTCTCACCCACTCCCTGGAGTGCGCCCAGGTCGGCCGCGAACTCGGCGCCGCACTCGGCTGCGACCCGGACCTCGTCGAGGCGGCCTGCCTCTCCCACGACATGGGCCACCCGCCCTTCGGGCACAACGGCGAACAGGCGCTCAACGACTTCGCCTCCGACTGCGGCGGATTCGAGGGGAACGCCCAGTCGCTGCGGCTGCTGACCCGGCTCGAACCGAAGCGGTTCGTCCCCGACCCGCGTACCGGCGAGCCGGCCAGCGTCGGGCTCAACCTGACCCGCGCCGCCCTCGACGCCGCCACCAAATACCCCTGGCCCCGGGGCGCCCACCCCACGGACCCGGGCTCACCGAAGTTCGGCGTCTACGAGGACGACCTGCCGGTCTTCGACTGGTTCCGCAAGGGCGCCCCGCAGGACCGCAAGTGCTTCGAGGCCCAGGTGATGGACTGGTCCGACGACGTGGCGTACTCCGTCCACGACTTCGAGGACGGCCTGCACGCCGGGCACATCGACCCCAACTGCCTGGACGCAGAGCCGGAACGCCAGGAGATCTGGCAGGTCGCCATCGGACGCTACGTCCCGGCGGACACCGACCCGCAGGAACTGTCCGACGCGCTGGACCGGCTCATGGGCCAGGACTGGTGGCCGCACGGCTACGACGGCTCCGCCGTCGCCCAGGCCCGGCTGAAGGACGCCACGAGCCAGCTGATCGGCCGGTTCTGCCTCGCCGCGGAGACCGGCACCCGCAAGGCGTACGGCACCGGCCGGCTCGGCAGATACGGCGCCGAGCTCGTCGTGCCCCGCGAGGCCCGCAACGAATGCGCGGTGCTCAAGGCGGTCGCCGACCGCTACGTCATGCAGCGCGCCGAACAGGAGGCGATCCGCGCCGACCAGCGGATCGTCATCGCGGAACTGGCCGCGGCCCTGACCGCCCGCGCGCCCGAGGGCCTTGAACCGCAACTGCGGGCGCTGTACGAGGCCGCGCCCGACGACCGCGCCCGCAAGCGCGTCCTGGTCGACCAGATCGCCGCCCTGACCGACGCGTCGGCCCGCACCCTGCACCAGTCGCTCGGCACGCCCGGCCGATGACCCCGCACCGCACCCCTCCCGCGCGGCTGCGCCGCCGACGATGTGACAGATGGTGTGCTGGGGGGCGCGTACCGCGTGGCCCGCTGCGTACCTGCCACCCTGTTCCCCGTGGTGCGGTACCGGTTCGCGGACCGGCCCATGACCACTGGGTGTGACCTGATCGGGTCCCACCCTCTTTCGCCATCACGCTGCGTGCGGGACGCTCGCAGTTGGCGCCGCGCAGCAAGCACCGAGGAGGCATCAAGTGGTCGACGCACATCGGACGTTCGTCATTGTCGGCGGAGGACTGGCCGGAGCGAAGGCGGCGGAGACGCTTCGCTCGGCGGGATTCAGCGGCCGGGTCATCCTGGTCGGCGATGAGCGCGACCATCCCTACGAACGCCCGCCGCTCTCCAAGGGGTACCTGGCCGGCAAGGAGGAACGCGACAGCGTCTTCGTCCACGAGACGGCCTGGTACGCGGGGGCCGACATCGAGCTCCACCTCGGCCAGCCCGTCACCGTACTGAACCGGGACGCCCGCTCCGTGGAGCTCGGCGACGGCACCGTCATCCACTACGACAAGCTGCTCCTGGCCACCGGCGCCGAGCCGCGCCGCCTCGAAATCCCCGGTACGGACCTGGCGGGCGTCCACCACCTGCGCCGCCTCGCCCACTCCGACCGGCTGCGCAACGTACTGGCCGCGCTCGGCCGCGACAACGGCCATCTGGTGATCGCCGGAGCCGGCTGGATCGGCCTGGAGGTCGCGGCGGCGGCCCGTGGATACGGCGCGGAGGTCACCGTCGTCGAACCGGAGTCGACCCCGCTGCTGAAGGTCATCGGCCCCGAGCTGGGCCAGCTCTTCACCGACCTGCACAGCGACCACGGCGTCCGCTTCCACTTCGGCGGCCGGCTCACCGAGATCGTCGGCCAGGACGGCATGGTGCTCGCGGTCCGCACCGACGACGGCGAGGAGCACCCCGCCCACGACGTCCTCGCCGCGATCGGGGCCGCCCCGCGCGCCGCCCTCGCGGAGGCCGCCGGACTCGACATCGCCCCGCGCGCCGAGGGCGGCGGCATCGCCGTGGACGCCTCGCTGCGCACCAGCGACCCGCACATCTACGCCGCGGGTGACGTCGCCAACGTCGCCCACCCGGGGCTCGGCGCCCGGCTGCGGGTGGAGCACTGGGCCAACGCGCTGAACAGCGGTCCGGCGGCGGCCCGCGCCATGCTCGGCCAGGAGGTCTCCTACGACCGGGTGCCGTACTTCTTCTCCGACCAGTACGACCTCGGCCTGGAGTACTCGGGCTGGGCCCCGCCCGGCAGCTACGACCAGGTGGTGATCCGCGGCGACGCCGGCAAGCGCGAGTTCATCGCGTTCTGGCTGAAGGACGGCAAGGTGCTCGCCGGGATGAACGTCAACGTGTGGGACGTCACCGACACCGTGCAGGAGCTGATCAAGACCGGCCAGCCGGTCGACCCGGACGCGCTGGCCGACCCGTCGGTGCCGCTGGAGTCCCTGATCTGAGCGGTTACCCCTTGCCGGGGTGCGGGTGCTCCGCCGGGTGCGGGGTGCGCCTGCCCGGTGGGTGGGGGTTCGGTGTCCCTCCGGGGCGTCTCCTCAAACGACGAACGTGCGGGGGGTCCGCAATGAGTACCCGGGTCTGTGTTCGTCGTCCTGCGGGGACTCCCCTGCACGCCCCCGAACCCGCTCCGTCGCGCGTCTGCGACAGCAGCTGGGCCGGTGTGCAGACGCGACTGGGCCTGGGGTGGGGACGTGCAGGGGAGTCCCCGCAGAAAATGGCGTACGACCCGGGTCCCTCACGTACCCGGGTGAACACGCCATTTTTGAGGAGACGCCCCGGAGGGGCACCGCCCCCCACCCACGAGGGCAGGCGCACTCCACGGGGTACCCGCACAAAATCAAGCCCGTCCGGCGATTGAGGACGGAACCGGAGCGCCGGGCGGGCCCGCACCCCACGGAACCCCGCACCCCAAGACCCCGCACCCCAAGACCCCGCGCGCCCGCCCGGCCGAGGGCTGTCGTATCCCACCCGTAGACTTCACTCGTGGCAGGCAGGATCAATGACGACGACGTGAAGGCGGTACGGGACGCGGTCCCGATCGACGCCGTCGTTTCCGAGTACCTCCAGCTCCGCAACGCGGGCGGTGGAAACCTCAAGGGCCTGTGCCCCTTCCACGACGAGAAGTCCCCCTCCTTCCAGGTCAGTCCGAGCAAGGGTCTCTTCCACTGCTTCGGCTGCCAGGAGGGCGGCGACACGATCGCCTTCGTGCAGAAGATCGACCACCTGACCTTCGCCGAGGTCGTCGAGCGGCTCGCCGCCAAGGCCGGCATCACGCTGCGGTACGAGGAGGGCGGGTACAACCCCTCCCACCAGCGTGGCGAGCGGATCAGGCTGGTCGAGGCGCACAAGGCGGCCGCCCAGTTCTACGTCGAGCAGCTCGACGGCCCCGAGGCCGAGATCGGCCGCAAGTTCCTCGCCGAGCGCGGCTTCGACCAGGCCGCCGCCGCCCACTTCGGCGTCGGCTACAGCCCGGCCGGCTGGGACCACCTCACCCGTTACCTGCGCGGCAAGGGCTTCAGCGACAAGGAGCTGATCGCCTCCGGCATCTCCCAGGACGGCAGGCGCGGCCCCATCGACCGCTTCCGGGGCCGGCTGATGTGGCCGATCAGCGACACCGCCGGGGACATCGTCGGCTTCGGCGCCCGCAAACTGCGCGACGACGACAACGGCCCGAAGTACCTCAACACCCCAGAGACCGCGATCTACAAGAAGTCCCAGGTGCTGTACGGCATCGACCTGGCCAAGAAGGACATCGCGAAGGCCAGCCGGGCGGTCGTCGTCGAGGGCTACACCGACGTGATGGCCTGCCACCTCGCCGGGATCACCACCGCCATCGCCACCTGCGGCACCGCGTTCGGCGGCGACCACATCAAGATCCTCCGCCGCCTCCTGATGGACAACGGCAGCGCCCGGGTGATCTTCACCTTCGACGGGGACGCGGCAGGTCAGAAGGCCGCGCTGCGCGCCTTCGAGGACGACCAGAAATTCGCCGCGGAGACCTACATCGCGATCGCCCCGGACAACATGGACCCCTGCGATCTGCGCCTCGCCAAGGGTGACGAAGCTGTCCGCGACCTGGTGGAACCCCGCACTCCGCTCTTCGAGTTCGCGCTCCGCCAGATCGTCGGCCGCTACGACCTGGAGACGCCGGCCGGCCGCGCCGCCGCGCTCGACGAGGCCGCCCCCGTCGTCGCCAAGATCAAGACGGGCAGCGTGCAGCGCGAGGTCGCCGTCCAGCTGGCCGGCTTCGTCGGCATCCTGGACCAGGAGTACGTCGTGCACCGGGTCAATCAGCTCGCCCAGTGGGCCCGGAGCCGGGGCGGCGACCAGCGCGGACCCACGCGCCCCTCCTCCCGCGCCGGATCGCAGCACCAGCAGCCCCAGCCCCCCGCCGGACCGTCCGGACCCTCCGGCCCCGCGCTCAACCTCCGCAGCCCGGCCCACCGCACCGAGCGCGAGCTGCTCAAGCTCGCCCTGCAGAAGCCCGCCCTGGTCTCCCCGGCCTTCGACGCCTACGGGGTGGACGAGTTCACCGCCCCGCCGTACGCCGCGGTCCGCCAGTGCATCGCGGAGGCGGGCGGCGCCGAGCTCGGCGTCCCCGAGACCCGCGAGTACCTCGTCCAGGTGCTCGACGCGACCCCCAACGAAACGGTGCGCAAGCTGGTCACCGAGCTGGCGGTCGAGGTCTTCCACGGCAAGTCCATCGACGAGGCCTACGCGGGCGAACACCTGGTCAAGGTCCGGCTGCGGGCCGTCGACCGCCGGATCGACGACGTCCAGGGCAGCCTTGCCCGGCTCGGCAGCAATGTCGCCCCGGACCATCTGGCCGCCGCGCAGAACGAGGTCTGGGTCCTCCAGCAGTACGCCCAGTCCCTGCGCAACAGTGGAGCCGACGCGCTCTGACCGCGCCGCGAGCGTCCCGGGCAACCCCTCGGTAACCGCCCGGTCTCAGAAAGTCCCCGCACGCCCCTCGTGGCAGCTGTGTGTCGTACCCCACACTGGGTGGCGGTGCCTGAGTCATCGGAGCGCGGCCGGCCCACCGACCGGTGGTCCTCCATCCCCGCGGTCCGGCAGCGATCACCTGGAGGTCGCCCCCGTGCAGACCCGGACCGTGAGCGAGACCGAGCATGTCGCGGCTGTCCCCGCGCAGCACCGGGCCGTACGTCATCCGGAGGCCGCGGCGGACCCGCCGCCGTCCGAGCCGTCCGAGGCGGTCATGGAGGAGTCGGCGGAGCTGCCCGAGCCCCCGCCGCCGCCGCGCGGACGGCCGGACACGGGAGGGCCGTCCTCCGACCTGTTCCGCCAGTACCTGCGGGAGATCGGCCGCATCCCGCTGCTCACCGCCGCCGACGAGGTGGAGCTCGCGCGCAGCGTCGAGGCCGGGCTGTTCGCGGAGGAGCGCCTCGCCCGCACCCCGGACCCCGACACCCGCCTCGCCGTTGATCTGGACCGTCTCGTCGTCATGGGCCGGATGGCCAAACGCCGTCTCATAGAGGCCAACCTGCGCCTGGTCGTCTCCGTGGCCAAGCGCTTCGTGGGTCGTGGACTGACCATGCTCGACCTGGTCCAGGAGGGAAACCTCGGACTGATCCGGGCCGTCGAGAAGTTCGACTACGCCCGCGGCTACAAGTTCTCGACGTACGCGACGTGGTGGATCCGGCAGGCCATGTCCCGCGCGCTGGCCGACCAGGCGCGGACCATAAGGGTCCCGGTCCATGTCGTCGAACTGATCAACCGCGTCGTACGGGTCCAGCGCCGGATGCTCCAGGAACGGGGCTACGAACCGACGCACGAGGAGGTCGCCGCCCAGCTCGACCTGACCCCGGAGCGGGTGGGCGAGGTGCTGCGGCTGGCCCAGGAACCCGTCTCCCTGCATGCCCCGGTCGGGGAGGAGGACGACGTCTCGCTGGGCGATCTGATCGAGGACGGCGACGCCGCGTCCCCCGTCGAGTCCGCCGCGTTCCTGCTGCTGCGCGAACACCTGGAAGTGGTGCTCTCCACGCTCAACGAGCGCGAGCGGAAGGTGGTCCAGCTGCGGTACGGGCTGGCCGACGGCCGGCCCCGCACGCTTGAGGAGATCGGCCGGATCTTCGGCGTGACCCGCGAACGCATCCGCCAGATCGAGTCCAAGACCCTCAACAAGCTCCGGGACCACGCCTTCGCCGACCAGCTCCGCGGCTACCTCGACTGACGCGCACACGCACGTACGGGCCGGGGCAGCCGCAGAGCGGCTCAGGACTAGTCGACCTCGGCGACCGCCTGCGCGAACTGGGCCGCGTACAGCCGCGCGTACGCGCCGTCCGCCGCCAGCAGCTCGTCGTGCGTGCCCTGCTCGACGATCGAGCCGTTCTCCATCACCAGGATCACGTCGGCGTCCCGGATGGTGGAGAGCCGGTGCGCGATCACGAAGCTCGTACGGCCGTGCGCGAGCTGCGCCATCGCCTTCTGGATCAGCACCTCCGTACGGGTGTCGACGGAGCTGGTCGCCTCGTCCAGCACGAGTATCACCGGGTCGGACAGGAACGCCCGCGCGATGGTGATCAGCTGCTTCTCGCCCGCGCTGACGCCGGTGCCCTCGTCGTCGATCACGGTGTCGTAGCCGTCCGGCAGGGTGCGGATGAAGCGGTCGGCGTGGGCCGCCCGCGCCGCCTCCTCGATCTGCTCCCGGCCGACCTCGCCGGAGGCGCCGTAGGCGATGTTCTCCGCGATGGTCCCGCCGAACAGCCAGGTGTCCTGGAGGACCATGCCGATTCCGGACCGCAGGTCGGCGCGGGACATCGTCGCGATGTCCACCCCGTCCAGGGCGATCCGGCCGCCCGTCACCTCGTAGAACCGCATCAGCAGGTTGACCAGGGTCGTCTTGCCCGCACCGGTCGGGCCGACGATCGCGACCGTGTGACCCGGCTCGACACTCAGCGACAGGTCCTCGATGAGCGGCTTCTCCGGGTCGTAGCGGAACGAGACGTGCTCCAGCGAGACGCTGCCGCGCAGCTCCTCCGGGTGCGCGCCCTCGCCCTTCGCCGGGTCGGCGTCCTGCTCCTCCGCGTCCAGCAGCTCGAAGATCCGCTCGGCCGACGCCACCCCGGACTGCACCAGGTTCGCCATCGAGGCGACCTGGGTCAGCGGCATGGAGAACTGCCGGGAGTACTGGATGAAGGCCTGCACATCACCGATCGACAGCGCGCCGGAGGCCACCCGCAGCCCGCCGATGACGGCGATCAGCACGTAGTTCAGGTTCGACACGAACATCATCAGCGGCTGCATGATCCCGCTGTTGAACTGCGCCTTGAACCCGGCCTCGTACAGTGCGTCGTTCTGCTCGGCGAAGTCCCGCGCGGACTCCTCCTGCCGGCCGAAGACCTTCACCAGGTTGTGTCCGGTGTACATCTCCTCGATGTGGGCGTTGAGCTTGCCCGTGACCTTCCACTGCTGGACGAACTGCGGCTGCGAGCGCTTGCCCACCTTGGTCGCCACGACCACCGACAGCGGCACCGTCACCAGCGCGACGAGCGCCAGCAGCGGCGAGATCCAGAACATCATGATCAGCACGCCGATGATGGTCAGCACCGAGTTGATGAGCTGGCCCATCGTCTGCTGCATCGTCTGCGAGATGTTGTCGATGTCGTTCGTCGCCCGGCTGAGCACCTCGCCGCGCTTGGCGCGGTCGAAGTACGACAGCGGGAGCCGCGACAGCTTCGTCTGGATGTCCTCGCGCAGCTGGAACACGACCCGGTTGATCACCCGGATCGACAGCCGCGTCGACACCAGCATCAGCAGCCCGGCACCGACGTACGTGATCAGCGCGGCCAGCAGCACATGGCCGATCGCGTCGAAGTCCATGCCCTTGCCCGGGGTGAAGTCCACCTTGGAGAGCATGTCGGCCAGGCCGCTGTTGGTCTTGTGCAGGCCCGCGAGGGCCTGCTCCTTGCTCGTCCCCTCCGGCATCTGCCGGCCGATGACCCCGGCGAACACCAGGTCGGTGGCCTTGCCGAGGATCTTCGGGCCGACCACCGAGAGCGCCACGCTCAGCGCGCCGGCCGCCAGCATCACGTACAGCGTGGTCCGCTCCTTGGCGAAACGCTTGAGCAGCCGCTTCGTGGAGCCCTTGAAGTCCATGGACCGCTCGGTCGGCGCCCCGCCCGCCATCATCCGTCCGCCAGGCCCGGCCATTACGCGGCCTCCGCTTCCGTCAGCTGGGAGAGCACGATCTCCCGGTATGTTTCATTGCCTTCCATCAGCTCGTGATGGCTGCCGGAGCCGACCACCCGGCCCTCGTCCATCACCAGGATCCGGTCGGCGTCGCGGATGGTGGACACCCGCTGCGCGACGATCACCACGGTCGCGGCCGAGGTCTCCCGCAGCAGCGCCGCGCGCAGCGCCGCGTCCGTGGTGTAGTCCAGCGCGGAGAACGAGTCGTCGAAGAGGTAGATCTCCGGTTGCTGGACCAGCGTCCGGGCGATCGAGAGCCGCTGCCGCTGTCCGCCGGAGACATTGGTGCCGCCCTGCGCGATCGGCGCGTCCAGACCGTGTTCCAGACCCTCGACGAACTCCTTGGCCTGGGCGACCTCCAGCGCGTGCCACAGTTCCTCGTCGGTCGCGTCCGGGTTCCCGTACCGCAGGTTGGTCGCGACCGTCCCGGAGAACAGGTACGGCTTCTGCGGGACCAGGCTCACGGTCTTCGCCAGCAGCGCCGGAGCCAGCGTCCGTACGTCCGTCCCGTCGACCAGCACCTGGCCGTCCGTCACATCGAACAGCCGGGGTACGAGACCGAGCAGCGTGGACTTGCCGCTGCCCGTGGACCCGATGATCGCGGTCGTCTCGCCGGGCCGGGCCACCAGATCCACGGACCGCAGCACCGACGCCTCCGCACCGGGGTAGCGGAAGTCGGCGCCCCGGATCTCCAGATGCCCGTGGGCGCGCAGTTCGGTCACCGGATCGACCGGCGGCACCACGCTGGAATCGGTCTCCAGGACCTCCTGGATGCGCTCGGCGCACACCTCGGCGCGCGGCACCATCATGAACATGAAGGTGGCCATCATCACCGCCATGACGATCTGCATGAGGTACGAGAGGAACGCGGTCAGCGCGCCGATCTGCATCCCGCCGCTGTCGATTCGGTGCGCACCGAACCAGACGACGGCGATCGACGACACGTTCACGACCGTCATCACGGTCGGGAACATCAGTGCCATCAGCCGGCCCGTGGACAGCGCCACATCGGTCAGCTCGGTGTTGGCGCCCCGGAAACGCTTCTCCTCGTAGCCGTCGCGGACGAAGGCGCGGATGACCCGGTTGCCGGTGATCTGCTCGCGCAGCACCCGGTTCACCGTGTCGAGCCGCTCCTGCATCGTCCGGAACAGCGGACGCATCCGCTTCACGATCAGGCTCACCGAGATCCCGAGGACCGGCACCACCGCGAGGAGCACCGCGGACAGCGGGACGTCCTGGCCGAGCGCCATGATGATGCCGCCGACGCACATGATCGGTGCCGAGACCATCAGCGTGAACGTCATCAGGATCAGCATCTGGACCTGCTGGACGTCATTGGTCGTACGGGTGATCAGCGAAGGCGCGCCGAACCGGCCGAGCTCACGCGCGGAGAACGACTGCACCCGGTCGAAGACCGACGCCCGGACATCGCGGCCGAGCGCGGAAGCGGTACGGGCGCCGATGTAGACGGCCCCGATGTTGCAGACCACCTGGGCGATGCTGACGACGATCATGGCGCCGCCGTACTGAAGGATGTAGCCCGTGTCGCCCTTGACGACACCGTTGTCAATGATGTCGGCGTTGAGGGTGGGCAGATAGAGGGCGGCGGAGGTCTGGAGCAGCTGGAAGACGACCAGCAGCGCGATCGGCTTCTTGTACGGACCGAGATAGGTCCGCAGGAGTTTTATGAGCACGCGTGTCTCTCGGAGTCGGCGTAGGTCGGGAGTCGACCCATTTTCCGGCACCGCGCACCGCGACCGCGAACGTTTTTATTCAAGTCCAGGTCAAAAAACAGACCCGGTCCATAATTCCTCTGTCGAACATCCTTCCGAAGTCCGGCAGGGTCGCCGAAGGCAGTCCACTCAGCGCGCCGCGTCGAACGCCCCGGGGTGGATCTGGTCCCGCGTCGCCGCGTACTGCTGGCGCACCGCCTTGCCGACCGGCAGCTCCTCACCGGGATCCAGCACCTGCGCCGCCGCGTCCTGCCAGACCGGGGGAGTGCGCGGATCGAGCGCCCCCTGCGAGACGCCGAGCGCCCAGGCCGCCTGCCGGGCCGCACCCAGCGCCGCGTACTGCGCGGGCTCCGGCACGACCACCTGCGTCCCCAGCAGCATCGGTGCGAGCGCCCGCACGGCCGGCAACTCGGCCGCGGCGCCCAGCAGGAACACCCGCCGCACCTCGACCCCGCGGTCGCGCAGCACGTTCAGCGCGTCGGCCAGCGAGCAGAGCATCCCCTCGAACGCGGCGCGCGCGAGGTGCTCCGGCTTCATCGACTCGCGCCGCAGCCCGCTCAGGGTCCCCGCGGTGTGCGGCAGGTGCGGAGTCCGCTCACCCTCCAGATACGGCAGGAGCACCAGCCCGGAGGCGCCCGGCGTCGACTTGAGGGCCAGCGCGGACAACTCCTCCAGCCCCTCCACGTCCAGCATCTCGGCGGTCCCGCGCAGCGCCCGTACCGCGTTCGACGTGTGCACCACCGGCAGGTGCATCCCGGTCGCATCCGCGAACGAGGTGATCATCCCGGTCGGATCGGCCAGCGCCTCGTGGTGCACCGCCATCACGGAGCCCGAGGCCCCCAGCGACACCGCGGCGTCACCGACCCCGACCCCCAGCCCGAACGCCGCCGCCATCGTCTCGCCGGTACCTGCGGAGATCAGCAGCCCCTCCGGCGTCGTCCCGGCCGCCTCGCAGGGCCCGAGCACCTCGGGCAGCGCCGCCTGCCGGCCAAGGGCCAGCTCGACCAGATCCGGCCGGTAGGACTCGCTGCCCGCCGACCAGTAACCGGTCCCGGAAGCCGCGCCCCGGTCGGTGGTCCGCCGCGCCGGGCGCCCCAGCAGCTGCCACACCAGCCAGTCGTGCGGCTGGAGCACGGCGGCGACCCGCTGCGCCATCTCCGGCTCGGCCCGCGCCAGCCAGCGCAGCTTCGACACCGGCTGCGCGGCCTGCGGCACCGCCCCGACCGCCTCGGCCCAGGCCTGCCGCCCGCCCAGCCCGTCGACCAGATCGGCCGCGGCGACCTGCGCCCGCTTGTCGTTGCCGAGCAGCGCGGGACGTACGAGGTTGCCCTGGTGGTCCAGCGGCACGAGCCCGTGCTGCTGCGCGGACACACCGATGGCCTGCACGCCTTCGAGCAGCCCACCGCCCGCCGCCTCACCGAGTGAGAGCAGCCATGCCTGCGGGTCGACCTCGGTGGCCTTCGCCTCCACGGGGTGTGCGGCGTACCCCTGGCGCAGTACGGCACCCGTGTCCGTATCGCAGACCACGATGTGCGTGAAGGCGGAAGAACTGTCCAAGCCTGCGACTATGCCCA
This sequence comes from Streptomyces sp. NPDC104307, assembly GCF_055584045.1. Classification (NCBI taxonomy): domain Bacteria; kingdom Bacillati; phylum Actinomycetota; class Actinomycetes; order Kitasatosporales; family Streptomycetaceae; genus Streptomyces; species Streptomyces sp. NPDC104307. The sequence continues at coordinate 105,073 of NZ_JBVJMU010000002.1, read as the reverse complement.
TACGCAGATTCTGCCGCACCGCCGGAGCATTCCCGCACGGCGGTGCGGCAGAGGTGAGAGACGAGGCATCGGGTGCCTGCCCCGGGTGCCGGCCTCAGGTGTTGGTCGTACCCCAGTCGTCCGCACCGTTGGCACCGTTCGCACCGCGCCCGCGCAGCGAACGCACCCGGTCCGCCACCGAGGCCGGCACCTTGTCGCCGACCTTCTCGCCCACCGCGTGGGCCGCCTTACCGGCGAACTCGCGGCCGCTCTGGGCCGCCGATTCGCAGGTGTTGCGCACGGCCGGGTTCTCGGCGAACTGGCGTGCGGACTTCTTCAGCTGCTCGTAACGCTCCCGCCCGGCACGCGTGCCGAGCACGTAACCGAGGGCCACTCCGGCGATGAACGTGAGCCGGTACCGCATGGCTGCCACCCTTCCTTCACTCCGTGCGACGTGTGCTGCTCGCCTACCCGCGGGCGTCGGAGATCACCCCGGCCGATACCGATTGGCAAAGCACCCCCCTGCTTGCGCTAATGTATGTGTCGCAGCGAACGTCCGCCGCCCGGCATCCGCCAGGCAGGTGCCGTCCGAGGCAACGCAGCAATCCCCTGTAGCTCAATTGGCAGAGCAGCCGGCTGTTAACCGGCAGGTTACTGGTTCGAGTCCAGTCGGGGGAGCGCGATCCCCTGTAGCTCAATTGGCAGAGCATTCGGCTGTTAACCGGAGGGTTACTGGTTCGAGTCCAGTCGGGGGAGCGGAACGGAAGAGGGCCCTGCGGGGTCCTTTTTCGTGTGCCCGAATCCGGTCCCCCGAAGGTCCGGACCCGTGGTGCACGTGGGGCCGGCGTGACTCTTTCGCGTCAACTTCACGTCACCCGGAACCGGGCAGCGAGCAGCGCGGTCTTCATGGTCACGAGTACCCGGGCACCCGGAGCGAGAGATCGTATGACCGGCTATGCTGCGGCAGACGACGCGTACACATGTACGCGCCACGCCGAAAAGGGGCGGTAGCTCAGCCGGTTAGAGCAGCGGACTCATAATCCGTCGGCCGTGGGTTCGAGTCCCACCCGCCCCACTCCAGCAGAAACGTCGTGACCTGCGAGGCAGTTCCGCGATCCCGTCAACGGTCACGGACAGCAATGGCCGCCGGGGTGGTTCAAAAGGGTTGTGAAGGTGGACGTGGACGAGGCATCGACTGCTCCGTCGGTATGGCGGATCCCGCCCGTGCAGATCGCCTTGCTGATCCTCCTCGCCTGCCCCTGTGCCGCGGTCAATGTCTACGGGCATCCGTCCGCGGTGCTTCGGGTGGTGACACTGGTTGTCGGCGCGGCGGCCATGGTGACGGCGTTCGTGGCTGTGCGGATGTACCTCGCTGTGGACGACGAGGGTATCGCCGTCCGTTTCATGCGTCGTGAGCACTGGCTGCCGTGGTCCTCCGTCCAGCAGGTCGATGTCGTCGGCGGTGTCCGGGGTTCGGACACCATTCGGTTTGTCCGCGCCGACGGAACGTGCGTCGATGTGCCGCCCTCGCTGCTGCAGCCGTCCCGTCCGGTTGGCAAGCCCGCCGCCAAGCGCCTTCTCCGGGATGCCGCACGTCGGATCGAGTCGCGGCGTCCCCCGGCCTGAGAGGGACCTTCGCGGCGCGATGCCACGAGCCAGGGACCGCGGACACCGGTAGTGCCTGGCTACACTTGCCCCACTGACGGCGCCACGAGGCGTGCCGACCGGACCGGCCTCTTGCCGGTGGTCATGGTGCGGGGCTCGGGATGGAAGGGGAACCATGTCCCGCAGCTCGGGTGCCAAGTCTCCCACCATGGTGGATGTGGCACGTCGCGCCGGTGTCTCGCCCAGCACGGTCTCCTACGCTCTGACGGGCGCCCGGCCCATCTCGGAGGCCACGCGGGAGCGGATTCAACAGGCGATGGTCGACATGGGGTATCGGCGCAACGTCTTCGCGCGCGGGCTGAAGAGCAAACGCAGCCACATCATCGCGGTGCTGTTCCCCAAGGACGAGCGGGGGATGAACCTCGGCTCCATGGAGTACATCTTCGGTGCCTCCGATCACGCCCAGAACCGTGGGTATCACGTCCTGTTGTGGACATCCAGGGTGGATGAGCTCGACGACCTCGCCGGACTCGCGCAACAGGGGCTGGTGGACGGAGTGCTGCTCATGGAGGTGCGCCTGGAGGATCCCCGCATCGAGGTCCTCAAGACTTCGGAAGTGGCCTTCGCCATGCTGGGACAGAACGTGGACCCCGGCGAATTGGACTACGTCGACACCAATTTCGACCAGTGCGCGCGGCTGGCCGTCGAGCACCTTGTGCAGCAGGGTCACCGGAACGTCGGCTTTGTGCACCAGGACGCGGCGACCATCGAGTCCGGACGCGGCAACGCGATCCGGTTGCGCGACGGCATGCGCCGGGCGGCGCAGGACGCGGGCATCGCGCTGACAGCGCTGACGTGTCAAAGCCACCTGGCCGGCGGTCGGCAGGCCTTCGCCGAGCTGCTCGCCGCTGATCCGCGGACGACCGCCGTGATCGCGTTCAACGAGCAGGCCGTCCCGGGCATCATGGCCGCCGCTGTCGAACGTGGCTTGCGCATCCCCCTGGACTTCTCCGTGGTGTCCATAGACGTGCCCGAGCAGGCGGCCCTGATGATGACGCCGACGATGACGACCGTGGGCCCATGCGCTGCCGCCATGGGCAGGGCGGCAGCGGAAACGCTGATCCGCCGCATCGAGGGACAGCAGCTCGGGACCCCCTCGCAGAAGCTGTTCGACGGCGAACTGGTGACGCGGTCCAGTTCCGGGCCTGCTCCCGTCGGGCGCTGAGCCGTTACCGACCCGCAACGCACGCCGAGTTTCTGACCATTGACACCTCTCCTGAGAGCGTCTTAACGTGCTCGAAACGCCGTCGAATCGTATCGATGACCGTGAGGAAAGGGAGCGTTCATGGGAGTGCGGAGGAGGGCAGCCGTAGCAGGCCTGCTCAGCGCGATGTTGGCCGTGGCCGGCTGTGGGAACGACGGCAGCAGCTCGACGCACGAAGTGGACGCCCGTGGCCCGATCACGTTCGTCACGCAGAAGGACAACAGCGGCGTCCTGCCGTTCATCGCCGACAAGTGGAACAAGGCGCACCCCGGCGAGAAGGTGACGATCAAGCAGCAGAGCGACCAGGCCGACCAGCAACTGTCCGATTTCGAGCAGCACTTCCAGGCGAAGGATCCCGGCTACGACGTGATCACGGTGGACGTCGTGTGGACGGCCGAGTTCGCGGCCAGGGGCTGGATCATCCCGCTCACCGGTCAGCACAAGCTGGACACCAGCAAGCTGCTGCCGGCGACGGTCACCTCGGCGACGTACAACGGCAAGCTGTACGCGGCGCCCTACGGAGCAGACGGCGGACTGCTCTACTACCGGACCGACTTGACGAAGAAGGCACCCACCACGTGGGACCAGCTGACCGGCGCCTGCAAGGGCAAGACCACCGCCGGCACCATCACCGGCGCCAAACCAGCCTGCTACGCCGGTCAGTTCGCGAAGTACGAGGGCTTGAGCGTGAACGCCGCCGAGGCGATCAACGCCGCCGGCGGTTCGATCGTCGGCCGGGACGGGCGCAGCGCCACAGTCGACTCCGCGCAGTCCTCCGCAGGCCTCGACTTCCTCGTCAAGGGCTTCAAGGACGGATACATCCCGAAGGAGGCGCTGGGCTTCCAGGAGACCCAGAGCCTGAACGCCTTCGAGTCGGGCCAGCTGATGTTCATGCGTAACTGGCCGTACGGCGTCGCCGTCCTCAACGGCAAGGGCTCCAAGGTGAAGGGCAAGTTCGCGGTCGCCCCGCTGCCGGGCCCGTCGGGGCACGGCGCGTCCACTCTGGGCGGCCACAACCTGGGCATCAGCGCGTACTCCAAGCACAAGGCGACCGCCCTGGACTTCCTGAAGTTCATCGAGTCCGACACGGTCCAGCGCAACAACCTCACCGTCGGCACGCTGGCGCCGGTCCTCACCGCGATGTACAGCGACCCGGCACTCACCGCCGAGTTCACCTACCTGCCCGACCTGCTCAAGAGCATTCAAACCGCCGTGCCGCGCCCCATCACGCCGTTCTACCCGGGCGTCACTGAGGCGATCGAGACCAATACATACGCGGCACTGCAAGGGCAGATGTCCACTCAGCAGGCGCTGAAGAGCATGCAGGCGGCGATCAAGTCCGCGACTGCCGGAGGCTGAGCCCGGCAGGGGCCGACAGGCCGGCGCGCCCGGACAGGAACACCGGCCGGCATCCGGCCGCGATCACACATCGAACGGCGCAATACCGCAAGGAGAAGCCATGACCCTAACCGGTCAGGGAGAACAACAGGTCGTCAAAGACCACAGAGGCGACAGCAGCCGTACCAAGACCCGTCGAAGCGCCCTCAACCGCCGCGAGACGCAACGTGCGTACATGCTCATCGCGCCCACACTGCTTCTGCTGGCTCTCATCGTCGGCTACCCCGTCGTCAAGGCCGTCTACCAGTCGTTCCTGACCGACCCGGGCCTGGATCAGGCGACCGGGATGTTCAACAGCGGCAACGCGTGGTTCGGACTCCACAACTACACGCACTGGCTTCTGGAGCGGTGCGCCACCTCCGGAGGCGGCTACACCGCCTGCCCGAGTGGGTCCCTGGGTGCGCAGTTCTGGAGTTCGGTCGGGGTCACCGTCGGCTTCACGGCTGCGGCTTGCACCCTGGAAACCGTGATCGGCATGGTGTTCGCCCTCGTGATGCACCGGGCCTTCCGGGGACGCGCGATGGTCCGTGTCGCGATTCTCATCCCCTGGGCGATCCCCACCGCCGTCACCTCCAAGCTGTGGCAGGTGATGTTCGACCCGCAAGGCATCGTCAACACGATCCTTGGCACCCACTACGCCTGGACGTCCTCCCTGTGGCCGGCCCGGTCGGCGATCGTCATCGCGGACACCTGGAAGACGACACCGTTCATCGCCCTGCTGATTCTGGCCGGTCTGCAGAACATCCCGGACGAGACCTATGAGGCTGCGAAGATCGACGGGGCCAACGCGTGGCGGCGCTTCACCAGTGTGACCTTGCCGCTGGTCAAGCCGGCCCTGGCGGTCGCGGTCATCTTCCGCGTACTGGACACGCTGCGGATGTACGACCTGCCGAAGATCCTCACCGGTGGCGCCAACGGTACGACGACGAGTTCCGTCCTTGTGGTCAATCAGCTCACCAAGGGCGTCAACTCGGCTTCCGCGCTGTCCACGATCACCTTCGTGTTCATCTTCGTCATCGCGTTCGGACTGGTCCGACTGTTCAACGCCAACCTGCTCGGAACACAGGCAAAGGGGGTGAGGTGAGATGGCGAGCACCACCGCCGCCGCGGCGCGCACGGCCGGACCTTCCGTACTGTCGCGACGGCGGGGTAGGGCCAACTGGGGCACCTTCGTCACCGTTGCGACCACAGTGATCATTCTGGTGTGGTGTCTGGCACCGTTCTACTGGATGCTCGTGCTCTCGTTCCGGGACAGCGCCTACACCTTCTCGACGGATCTGTGGTTCAGCCACGTCACGCTGGACAACTTCAGATACGCGTTCAACGCGGACTACAACCCTTTCGCGCAGTCCCTGCTCAACAGCCTCATCATCGCAAGCGTGGTCACCACCCTGTCGATGGTGATCGGCGTCTTCGCGGCGTACGCGCTCGCCCGGCTGTCCTTCCGCGGCAAGGGTCTGGTGCTGGCGGCGATCCTCGGAGCCTCGATGTTTCCCGGCGTCGCGATTCTCACGCCGCTGTTCCAGCTCTTCAGCAGCTGGCACTGGCTGGGGAGCTACCAGGCGCTGGTCCTCCCGCAGATCTCCTTCTCGCTGCCGCTGGCCGTCTACACACTGAGCAGTTTCTTCGCGGACATGCCCTGGAACCTCGAAGAGGCAGCCCGGATCGACGGTGCCACGCCCGGACAGGCATTTCGACTGGTCATCCTGCCGCTGGCCGCCCCTGCCCTGTTCACGACGGCCATTCTGGTCTTCCTCGCATCCTGGAACGAGTACCTGCTGTCCAGCGTGCTGTCCAACGGATCGGCCTCGGTGGCGCCGTCGACAGTGGCGATCGCGAACTTCACAGCCGGACCCCACATCGTCCCGTACACCCAGACGATGGCCGCGGGACTCATCGTGACGGTCCCGCTGATAGCGGTCGTACTGCTGCTCCAGCGGCGCATCGTCAGCGGCCTGACCGCAGGCGGCGTCAAGGGCTGACCGGCCCGCACCCGACGACCCTGACATCTCGTCTCTTCCACACCCTGCACCTACGAACACAGGGAGCCACAGTCCATGAGGAACCGAACCCGCACCGTACGCGCGACGGGTGTCGTCGCCGCGTTCAGCCTGCTCACCACTGGTCTTCTCGCCGGTACCGCGACAGCCGGCACGGCATCGACGTTCCAACAGCCCGATCTGATCCGGAGCATGAACTCCTACCTCGGCAACTACTACATCAACGGGGGTGACTTCAAGACCGATCTCTCCAACGAAACCGCCATCCACTTCTGGGAGGCATCCTTCGACCGCCAGACTCTGACCGACGCCTCACGACTGACCGGTCAGTGGAAGGACAAGATCAGCGAGGCCTACTACCGGTACGAGAGCACCCACTCGGCTGATCGCTTCGGCAATCCCAAGTCCTGGATCGGCAACGATACCGACTGGAACGACGACTACTCCTGGGCGACTCAGTTCGCCCTCGACGCCTATGAGGCCACGGGCGATCAGCACATGCTCGACCAGGCCAAGTGGCACCTGGAGTTCTTCTACAAGAACTTCTACGACGACGTCCACGGCGGCGGATTCTGGCGAGAGCGCGCTACCCAGGACCAGAAGGACGTCCCCTCGAACGGCTTCGGGATAGCGGCAGCCGAACTGGCGCGCTACTACCCGCACGCCAAGGTCCACAACATCCCGATGAACACGGACAAGACCTACCTGCAGATCGCCCAGGACACCTACAACTGGCTGAAGAGCAGCTTCCTCCGGCCGGACGGCGGCATGGAGAACTCCTTCTCCGGCCGGGACTGGGATGACAACCTCTACACCTACAACGCAGGTGTGTTCCTGGAGTTGGGTGCCAATCTCTACGATCTGACCAAGGACAAGACCTACCTCACCGATGGCAGGAAGGTTGCCGACTTCGCGAAGAGCCACTTCACGACCGGCAGCAAGCAGATCATCGTCAACGAGGACGACGCCGGCGGCAAGGGCCTCTACCGGCCCGACCCGGTCGACAACTACGAGATCGTCTTCAAGGGCATCTTCCTGCGCGGACTGTCCAGGTTCATCACACTGGGCAAGCAGACCGAGTACATCGACTGGCTCCGTGACAACGCGCAGTCGTCCTACGACCACCGCAACGGCGACCTGCCCTCGGCCACGTTCGACCAGACTCTGACGAACGGACGCTCCACCGGAGTGGCCTCGGGGCTCGCGGCGATGACGTACACCCTCGCGGCCCACAAGCTCTCAGGCAGGATCGAAGCGGAGACGGGCCAGAAGTACGGCACCGGAAGGAACGAGTCGGCTTCGCACGCATCGAACGGCCAGCTGGTCGGCAGTCTCGACAAGCCCGGAGCGGGCATCGAGCTCCGCAACCTCTCGGCAGCCCGCTCGCTCACGTTCAGGACGGCCAGTGCCGATACCCGGCCCCAGCTGAGTCTCTACGTCAACGGCCGCTTCGTCCGCAAGGTCAGGTTCCCGGACACCGGGAACTGGAACTCCAGCTTTTCCCGCACCACGGTGCCGGTCTCCGTTCCCGACGGAGCAACGATCAAGCTCCAGTTCAACCCCGGTGACAGCGCCGCGAACATCGACAGCGTGACGCTGTCCGGCTCGTAGAGCGGCACTACGTCCTTCTCGGATGCCGCATACGCCAGGAGCGTCGTTCAGCAGGCGGTCGGCCCGCCGTCGACAGGCGTGACGGCGGGCCGACCGCGGGCCCCACATACGAGGCCTGTCCCAGAATCTCCTGACGTTCGGCCGAGCCCGCCCCGGCCCCATGAACGTGTTCCCACAGAAAATCACGCTCTGCCATAAACGTGCTGCACTGTCGTCATTTTCAGTACGTGGCGGCGGAGCCACGAAAGGACCCCGATGGACCCCTGGTGGAAGAGCGCTGTCGTTTATCAGATCTACCCACGCAGTTTCGCGGACGCCAACGGTGATGGTGTGGGTGATCTGCGCGGAATTATCAACCACCTCGACCACCTGGCCGGCCTCGGCGTGGATGTCCTGTGGTTGTCACCCATATATCCGTCCCCGCAGGACGACAACGGTTATGACATCAGTGACTACCAGAATATCGATCCGCTTTTCGGTGATCTTGCCACTTTTGACGAACTCATCGAGGGCGTGCACGAGCGTGGCATGAAGCTGATCATGGACTTGGTGGTCAATCACAGCTCCGACGAACATCCGTGGTTTCTCGACAGCCGGGCAGAAAAAGCAGGTCCGAAGCGGGACTGGTACTGGTGGCGGCCGGCCCGCGCAGGAATGGAGCCCGGAACGCCCGGCGCCGAACCGACCAACTGGACAGCGGCGTTCGGCGGATCGGCGTGGGAATTCGATGAGGAGACCGGCGAGTACTACCTGCATCTCTTCTCCCGCAAGCAACCCGATCTCAACTGGGAGAACGTGGAGGTCAGGAACGCGATATACACGATGATGCGGTGGTGGCTGGACCGAGGTGTGGACGGGTTCCGCATGGACGTGATCAATCTGATCTCGAAGGACACGTCATTGCCGGACAGCCCCGTGGCGAGCACCAAGGTCTTTCCGGACAGCGCGGCCGGATACGTCAACGGACCGCGCGTCCACGAGTTCCTCAACGAGATGCACAGTGAAGTCTTCTCCGGCCGCGACGACACGGTTCTGACCGTCGGCGAGATGCCCGGGGTGACCGTTGAGGAGGCCATCCGGTTCACCGATCCCCGGCGGCGGGAGATTGACATGGTCTTCCAGTTCGACCACGTATGGGCCGACCGCGGTCACGACCCCTGGAAGCTCATCCCCCTGCAGCTCACCAACCTCAAGGCCATACTCGGCCGCTGGCAGGCAGGGCTGGCCGAGCAGGGGTGGAACAGCCTCTACTGGAACAATCACGACCAGCCCCGAGCCGTCTCGCGGTACGGCGACGACAGCCCCGCCCATCGCGTGGCCTCGGCGAAGATGCTCGGCACCGTTCTGCACCTGCACCGCGGTACGCCTTACGTGTACCAGGGTGAAGAGATCGGGATGACGAACTATCCCTTCGGAGAAATCGACGACTTCAGGGACATCGAGTCGATCGGACAATACGCGGAGGCGGTCGAGCAGGACGGTCGCTCCCCCGAGGAGGTACTGGCGGTACTCCGCTCCAGGGGCCGGGACAACGCCCGAACGCCGATGCAATGGGATTCCTCGGCGCAGGGCGGATTCACCACCGGGAAGCCATGGTTGCCCGTCAACCCCAACTACGTGCATATCAACGCCGCCGCCCAGCACGACGACGCCGATTCGGTTTACCGATACTATCGTCGGCTGATCGAGCTTCGGCACACTGAGCCGGCAGTGGTCAACGGAGACTTCACCATGCTCTTGCCGGAGGATGAGCGTCTTTATGCTTTCACCCGCCGCCTGGACGCCACCGAACTCCTGGTCATCGGAAACTTCACCGATCAGACAGTAAAGGCAGAGATCCATGACGCCACGTGGTCGTCGGCCGAACTGCTGCTGACGAATCTCCCCAACCCGCCGGCCGATCTCACCTTGGCACCCTGGCAGGCAGTGATCTACCGCCGCACGGTCCCTCACTGGAGCCAGTCATGAGACGAGCGACGCAGAGGACGGCGTCGGACTCTGCGCGCGGCCGATCCTGCGCCTGCGCAGGGGCATCGGCTTCCCCGGCCCGTTGATGACGGCGCCCGCCGGGCGGATCGGCCGGGGTGCCTCGCAGATGTGAGTCCGCCGTGTGGCCGGGAGGCCGCGCGGCGGACCGTTCGGCAGCGGGCAGCTCCCGAATGCCGGCCATGTGCGGGTGGATGTCGCAGTCGCAATCACGGGGGGTGCGCTCGTCCGCACGGGGCGCCGCGTTTGACCTGGTGCAATCTGGACGTCTAGTGTCCTGGTTATGCGGATGAGTCAAGGTGTCGAGTGGGCGGTACACACCCTCATCAATCTCGGGTGTCTCGATGACGACGAGCCGGTCTCCACGACTCGCCTGGCGTCAGGACACGACCTGCCGCGCGCCTATCTCAACAAGCAGCTTCAGCAGCTTGTGAAGGCGGGCCTGCTGGAATCCGTCCCCGGAGCGCGTGGCGGATTCCGCCTGGCTCGGCCTCCGGAGGCGATCACCCTCTTGGACGCGGTGGATGCGATCGAGGGGGGTGGCGCGCTTTTCCGGTGCACCGAGATCCGCCAGTGCGGCACCATCGGCGCGCGCGGCGCTGGCGGGGACTTCTCCGTGGCGTGCGCTGTGAAGAGTTCCATCGGCCTGGCCGAGCGGATGTGGCGGGAGACATTGGCCGGCCAGACCATCGCCGCCATTCAGGCGGAGGCGCTCGCGCACGCGCCAGGCATGGCGTCGGCGGTCCGCCACGCCTACGGGCGCGACTGACCACGGCTCCCTGCCCCGGGGTGGACGGCCGTCGGCCGTCGCCCGTTGTTCGACACATATGACGCGCGGTGATACCGCGCCTGTTTCAGGAGATGAATCTGGATGAAAAATATCCTGGTTATTGGTGGTGGCTTCGCCGGAGTGTGGAGCGCCGCGGGAGCCGTCCGGACGGCTCGCGAGCACGGCATACCGGAGTCCGAACTGCGCGTGACCGTGGTCAGCGCCGGTGACGACCTCGTCATCCGTCCCCGGCTCTACGAGGCCGACCCGGAGGGCATGCGGGTCGCCCTGGACCGGGTGCTGGGCCCGATCGGGGTCCGGCGCGTCGCCGCGACGGTGACGGGCATCGACACCGAGGCGCGGCAGGTGACCGCGATCGGCCGCGACAGCCGGCCGCTGTCCCTGGAGTACGACCGTCTGGTCCTGGCCGCCGGAAGCCAGGTCGTGCGCCCCGGACTGCCCGGCGCGGAGCGTCTGTTCGACATCGACACCATGACGGCCGCGGCGGAACTCGACCACCACATCCGCCGTCTCGCGCAACGCCCCGCCACCGAGGGCCGGTTCACGGCCGTGGTGATCGGCGCCGGGTTCACCGGCCTGGAGATCGCGACCGAACTGACCGCACGAATCGCCGAGTCGGCACCCGCCGACCGGTCCGGCGAGGCACGCGTGGTCCTGGTGGAGCGTGCCGATGCCCTCGGGCCTGAGCTGGGCGAGGGTCCGAGGCCGCACATCGCGGGCGTGGTCGAGGGCCTGGGCATCGAGCAGCGCCTCGGTCGTACGGTCGAGCGGATCACTGAGGACGCGGTCACTCTGTCGGACGGCGAGGTGATCCCGGCCGCCACGGTCATCTGGACCGCCGGCATGTCGGCCAGCCCGCTGACCGCGGCCATTCCCGGCACGCGGGACCGGATCGGCCGTCTGGAGGTCGATCCGTACCTGCGCGTCGTGGGCGCCCCCGAGGTGTACGCGGCGGGCGACACCGCGGCGGCCGAGGCGGAGCCGGGGCACTTGGTCATGCAGAGCTGCCAGCACGCAGTACCGCTCGGCAAGTTCGCCGGGTACAACGTGGCCGCCGACCTGCTCGGCCTGGAGCAGGCGCCGTTCACCCCGAACCCGTACGTCACCTGCCTCGACCTCGGCCCGGCGGGCGCCGTCGTGACCGCAGGATGGGAGCGCCAGGTCCAGATGACCGGCGAGGACGGGAAGCAGCTGAAGCAGCAGATCAACACCGACTGGATCTACCCGCCGGTGGACGATGCGGAGACCATCCTGAAGGTTGCCGACCACCGCACCCCCTGGCCGCCGGAGGCCGTCAACGCCTGAGCCGCCCCGCCCTGGAGCGCACCCGGTCCCGAGCGCCGATGGTTTGCGCGATCTGCCGGTTCTGCGGGGCCTCCTGGCTTCGGTGCGGCCTCGACTGCCGCGGCCGCACCGAAGCCAGGGCTGTGATCAGCTGGAGCAGGTGAGCTCGGGCATGGCCCAGTCTCCGTGGTCGTAGGCGTTGCCGTCCCCGGCGTCGCCCACGACGAGGTCGAGCATCTGTACGCCCGTGACGTCGGCGCTGATCTGCTGGGCCGGATCGCCGCCCTTGACGGTCTCGGTGGTGGCGAGCGTCTTGCCGTCGCCGAGCACGCTGAAGGTCATCGTGCCCGATTCGCCGGCGTCGGCGTCGTTGCCGACGGTGGCGCTGAATTTCGAGCAGTTGCCGCCGAGGTAGATGGCGGCGTCGCTGACCGAGTTGGTGCCCAGGCCCTTGGGATAGACGGTCTTACCGATGGTGAGCGGGGCACCGTCACCGGCGTTGGTTCCGCCGACGGACTGGTTGCGTTCGACTGGCCCCCAGCCGTTGGTGGCGGAGACGAAGTCGAGATCGCTGACGTTGTTGGCCCCCGTCGGTGGAGGCGGGTTCGTGACGCTCAGCCGGGTGTCCCGGCGCAGCCATTGAGCGACTCCCTTCTGGGCGAATGTGGCTGTGGCGGTGAGGGTTACCTCGGACTCCTTGTCGGTGGGTGCGGTCAGCGTCCAGTGCGCGGACAGGCTCTGACCGGGCTTGACCTCGCCGAAGACCTGCGGCTGGGTGTCGAAGGTGAACCCGGGTGCGGCCAGGGTGAGGTTGACACCCTCCGCGGCCTTGGCGTGCTTGGGCACCGAAACCGTCGTGGTGACGGTCACGGACTTGCCGCGCTCCACTTTCGGTGCCGACGTGTCCACCGCCAGCGATGCCGAGGGGCTGGACGCGCGGGTGGTCCTGAAGGAGAGGTTGTCGAACTGGTCGGTGTCGTACGACGTGAGTCCGAGTCCGCCCTGGCCCGTGGTGTAGGTGCTGTCGACGGCCACACCGATGTCCTTGCCGTCGACCGAGGCGGTGATCGTCGAACCGCTGAAGGACAGCCCCAGCCTGTGCCACCTGCCGGTGCCGAGCGCGGTGGTGGTGGACCGGGTGAGGACGGTGCGGTGCCCGTCGGCATCGCTCTTGAGGAGCGTCCATGCGCCGGTGTCGCTGATCTGGAAGTAGTAGCCCTGCTGGTGGGACTGCGGCCGGTTCTGGGTGCCCGCGCGTCCGATCAGCTCGACGGTTCCGGGCTTGGCCAGTTCCACGTCGGACTGCATCGAGTAGTCCGTCCAGGTGGGGTCACCGACCAGGGTGAAGGCGTCGCTGTCGTCCTGCCATTCGATGGGCTTGACGGGGGCCATCTGCTGAAGGCACGAGCCCCGGCGTCCGGCGGCGCACTTCTGTACCTCGAAGGAGCCCTGCATGTCCGACACGTATTTCGCTTCGGTGCCGGCCGGGTAGCGGTCGAAGTCGTCCGCGTAGGGAAGAGCGAGCGGGTGGGCGGACGGCGCGGTCGCGGTGCCCTTGCCCTGACCGCTGGTGGTGGTCACCGTGTAGATCCAGCCGGGCTCGGCCGACAGGGAGTACGTTCCGTCGGCGCCCGGGGTGATGTCCTGGGTGTGAATGAAGTCGGTCGAGTGGCTGGGGTTGTTGACGTTGGTCGCCCAGACGTGGACCGCACCTGTGGACAGGCCGCCCTTGACGGCGAAGTTCACGGTCTGCTTCTTTGTGGCCGTGGTCGTCTCCACCACGGTGGAGTAGTCGTGGCCCTGCGGCGACTTCATCGTGATGTAGCTGCCGTTGGACTCGCTGCCGCCGAGGTAGCCGGACGCCTTGTCGATGAACTGCCAGCCGGGCTGGGCGAACTGGGTGACGTGGGCGGTGGCCCAGGTGTTCTCACCGATGCTGTAGTTGCCCGACCAGGGGGAGTTCGCGGTGGCCAGACCCACAGTGTTGTAGGGCAGGTTCGAATAGACCGACGCGATGAGCGGCCAGTTGAAGAAGCTGGTCATTTTCGCGTCGGTGTAGCCGCGGGTGATGGCGCGGATCAGGGCGGGCGCTCCGGTGTCCATGTCCTGGGAGCCGTTCTCGCTGTCCCAGAGCGGTTTCCCGTTGTCCCTGGCCGTGGCGGTGCTCTGACAGGTGTGGGCGTTGCCGCCGTCCCCGCCCTCGCACGAGTAGTGGGTGCCGATGATGGAGACGGCGTCGTCGAATGCCGGGTCGTTCGCCATGTCGTCGGCGACGCCCCACCCTGAGTCGTCGGCCACGAGTTTGATCTTTCCGTAGCCGGCCTTGTCCAGCGCCGCACGCAATTGTACGAACCAGTCGGCGTCGTGCCCGCGCTCGTTCCAGCCGCCGAGGTAGCTGATGTCCAGCCCGTGCTGCTTGGCGCAGCCGAGCCAGGAGATCAGGTAGTTGATGGTGTCGGTGGACCAGAAGCCGTCTTTGATCCAGCCCGGCGCAGCCCATGCCAGCCCGTACAGCCCGATCTCCGGGTTGCGGGCCCTGGCCTGCTCGGCCAGCCAGAACTCGTAACCGGCGTCGCAGTTGACCGTGGAGCGGGAATGCTCGATGGAGGGCTCGGAGCCGTCGGTGGAGTTGGCGTCGCCTCCGATCTCCAGTTTCAGCAGCTGCAGGTTCGCCCCGTAGCCGGGCTTGAACATGTAGTCCAGGATCTGCTTCTGCTGCGCGGCGGGATAGTCGGTCAGCAGACGGGAGTTGCCCCCGCCGCCGCTGATCGCACCGATCCCGTCGAATGTCCGTCCGCCCTGGGACCCGTCCACGGTGATGGACGTGTCAGGAGCGGCACTGGCCTGGGTGGTGCCTGCGGACATGAGAGCGGCAAGTAGTACAACCACCCACAACGGTGTGAGTCTGCGCAAATTGGGCATGAGTCAACCCTTCGCTGGGACTTTTTGTTGCACAGTGTTGGTTGATGTCTGTTCGAGCGTCAATATGCGTGCGCTATGAAAATAAATACGCACGACCCTCGGCTCCTGCGGGCCCGAGCCCCACTTGCGGGCCCTCCTCTTTGCGTGACCGTATCCGCGCGTCCGCGCCCCAGAACGCCAATCAAGTAACGGAGTTGACGGGCAACGGACCTCAGGAGGTCACCACAACGAGATCGGACCAGGTTCTTGACGCGCATGTGGAGATCCGGTGCTATGTGATGGAAATCCTTTGAAAAAGTTCGTCGCTGTTCACTGGCGGCCGCCGAGCCCGCGATGAAAGCCCGGTCCGGTCAGCTCCGGCGGAGTTCGGTGACCCAAGGCAAAGGACGCACATGCGACAAGCACGTGAAAGACTCCGGCGGGCGGTGACCGGCGTGGCCCTGTCGGCGCTACTGGGCAGCGGAATGGTCGTGGCGACCGCCGCGCCGTCCCCCGCAGCGCAGAACCCCGCGGGTACCTGGACGGTGAACGGTCCCGGCCGGTCGGCGCTCGACGCGGAGCTCGGCCTCGACTCCGCGGGCGAACTGCACCTCGCGGTCGACAGCGGCGACGCGCCGGTGCTGCTGCCGGGCCGGCTCGGAATCCGCACCGACCGACATGACCTGACGACGGGTCTGCGGCTGGTCAGGATGCGGGAGCACACAGTCCACGAGTCCTACCGGACGACTACGGGCAAGCAGTTGCGGCGTTCGGCCACGATGCGGGAGGCGACGTTTACCTTCCGTGGCACGGACGGCGCCCAACTCGGCGTGGTGGTAAGGGTGTCGGACGACGGCGTCGCCTACCGGTACCTGCTGAACGAGCACGGGCCGTTGACCGTGAAGGGTGAGGCCTCCACGTTCGAGGTACCCACGGATGCCAGGGCATGGGTCCAGCCGTACACGTCGAGCTACGAGACCGAGCGGACCGAGGCCACCGCGGGCACGGCCAACGCGGCGACGCCCAAGAAGTGCACCGGCGACACCTGCTCCTTCGGCTACCCGACGCTGTTCGAGGTGGGGAGCAGCTATGTGCTTCTGACGGAGGCGGACGTCGACGGCCAGTACTCCGGCAGCCATCTCGACCACGCGGACGGCGCCTCCGGCTACTCCGTCGCGCTGGCGGAGAACGCGCCGGTCACTTCGCAGGGACCATTGGCGACACCGTGGCGCACGGCGATCATCGGCAGCCTGGACACGCTGGTCGGCTCCACGCTCGTGGACGACCTCGCGCCGCCCTCGAAGATCAAGGACACTTCCTGGATACGACCTGGCATGGACGATTGGTCCTGGCTGAGCGACGGTTCCAGCCCCAGTGACTTCGACCGGCAGAAGGACTTCGTCGACTACGCAGCCGGCCACGGGCTTGAGTACACGCTGGTGGACGCCGGATGGCAGGAGAGCTGGGTCCCGGAACTGGTCCGCTACGCACGGGCCAAAGGCGTCGACGTGCTCCTGTGGTTCGCCTGGAGCGACCTGAAGACCCAGGTGCAGCGTGACACCTGGATGACGAAGCTCAAGGCGTGGGGCGTGGCGGGCGTCAAGGTCGACTACATGGACTCCGACTCCCAGTCCACCTTCCAGTGGTACGACGCGATCCTGAAAGACACCGCGAAGTACAAACTCATGATCGATTTCCACGGTGCGACGATCCCCCGCGGCCTGCAGCGCACGTGGCCGCAGATCATGAGCGTCGAGGCGGTCCGCGGCGAGGAGAACGGTCAGAACCCGACCCGCGACATCTTCCTCGCGTTCACCCGCAACATCGTCGGCTCGATGGACTACACCCCGACATGGTTCTCCCGCCCGGACCGTCAGAACTCGCCGGCGCACGAGCTGGCGCTTCCCGTGGTCTACGAATCCGGCTGGACCAGTCTCGGCGACAACCCCGAGGGTTTCGCCGCTCAGCCGGTGGCCGAGCGCTACATCGACCAGCTCCCCACCATCTGGGACGAGACGCATCTGGTCTCCGGCGGACCCGGTCAGCAGCCGGCCGGTGACCGGCAGGCAGTCATCGCCCGCCGCAGCGGGGACCGCTGGTTCGTCGGCGGAATCCTGGCGGGTGCGAGCGACACGATGAAGGCGCCCCTCACTTTCCTCGGCAAGGGCAAGTGGCTGGTGGAGATCATCGGGGACGACGGTGGCCAACTGCGGCGCACCGTACGCACGGTGACCGCCAAGGACACCCTCACCGTCCCCGCGGTGGCCAACGGCGGCTTCGTCGCGGTGGCCTGCGCCGCTACCAGGGGCCGCGCCGACTGCGACCAGCCCATCGTCACGGCGCCCGCCACCTCGCTGGCCCTCACTCCGGCGTCCGCGACCGCGGGCCCCGGACAGGACGCGGGGATCGACGCGGCGTTCGTGCTTCCGGAGGGCCCCGCTCTGCACGGCGTGCGGATGGCGCTCGACCGTGACCGGCTGCCCGCAGGCTGGACCGCCACCGGCCGGGACGTCACGGCCGGCTCGCTCAAGGCGGGCAAGGTGCTCAACGGCCACTGGACGGTGACGGTCGGCAAGGACCAGCCGGGCGGCCAGGTGGAGGTACCCGTGGTGGTCACCTACGCCAACCCGGCCGGAAGCAGGGCCCCGACCGTCCACGTCGAGGCGGTCGTGAAGGTCTCCGTCCCCCTGCACGGCACGATCTACGCCAGTGACCAGCCGTTCCTCATCGCGGCCAACGGCTACGGGCCCGTCGAGCGTGATCAGTCCAACGGCGAGGCCGGCGGACAGGACGGAAAGCCGCTGACGATTGCCGGGACCGTGTACGCCAAGGGGCTCGGCACGAACGCCCCGGCCCGGGTGCAGATCGACGTCCAGGGCCGCTGCACCCGCTTCGAGGCCCATGTCGGCGTCGACGACGATGCCACCGGGCACGGGAGCGTCACATTCACCGTCCTCGGCGACGATGGCCGTCAGCTCGCGGCCACTGGTGTGATCCGCGGCGGCGAGAGCGCGACCGATGTGACCGCCGACCTCACCGGTGTGCACGCCCTCACCCTGGTCGCCGGTGACGGCGGCGACGGCAAGAACTACGACCACGCGGACTGGGGACTGGCTCAGATCACCTGCGCGGACTGACACAACTGACACAGAGGCACGCGCAGGCAGTACGCGGAGGCGGTAGACGGAACACACCTCTGCACGCTGTCCCGTCACCTGTGCGACGGTGACGGGGCAGCGGGGCGGAGCTCGCACTCCGCCTCCGCGGTGTCCCGCCGGCCGGGGCTGGGTCCCGCCCGACAGCCGGGCCGACTTCCTCTGGCTCCGGCGGGGAGCGGGAGGGGAGCGACGTGTTCCTGGTGCCGGCGGGATCATGGCACGGGGGCGCCGCCAAGGGGTGTGGGGACGCCGCCGAGGTAGGCGCGGACCGCTCCTGAGGTCTCGTCGTGCCGGCCGAGGATCAGCAGGTCCGGTCCCGGCGGCGCTCCGTGCAGGGGGCGGTAGGCGAGGCCCGGCAGAGCGATGCGTTCCGTGGCGGTGGGGACGAGGGCTATCCCCGCGCCGGCCAGGGCGAGGGCGAGGGCGCCGAGGGTGCTGCCGACCAGCCGGACCCGGGACCGGTCCTCCTCGGCACCCGGCCAGAGCCGGGAGAGTACGGTCTCGTCCTCCTCGCTGCTCGCGTACACGATGAGGTCGTGGGTGCCCAGGGTGGAGGTTGTCACTGAGGGCGCGGACGCCAGTGCGTGGTCGGAGCGCAGGGCGACGGACAGCGGAGTGGGCGCGCGGCGTATGACATGCAGGCCGTGGGTGTCGCCCAGGCCCAGGTCGGGGCAGTAGCCGAGGTCGAGCGCGCCGTCGCGTACCGCCTGGATCTGGGCGGCCGGCGGAAGCTCGGTCAGGGCGAGGCCGACCCGTGGGTGCGCCTGGCCGAAGTCCCGCAGGTCTGCGGAGAGGACGCCCTGGAGGACGGCCACGCCGGCGAAGCCGATCCTGATCGTGCCCGTCTCGCCGTGCACCGACTCCCGGGCCACTTGGAGGGCGCGGTCGGCCTGCGCCAGGGCTCTGCGGGCCTCGGGCAGCAGCAGTTCACCGGCCTCGGTCAGCTCGACGCGTCGGCTGGTACGGGAGAACAGGCGGCCGCCCACCTCCCGCTCCAGAGCCTGGACCTGGGCGCTGAGCGTGGACTGGGTGACGTGCAGCAGGGCCGAGGCCCGGCCGAAGTGCCGTTCGTCGGCGACCGCGACGAAATAGCGCAGGTGCCGTAGCTCCACCGTCCACCCCCCGTCGTCCATCGTTCCAGCCGATTGGTTGATCGTATCTTTCGGTTGGACCTATCGCTGAGGCGGCCGCACGCTGGACGCATGAACGTGACATCTCAGGATCGACAGGACATCGCAGACCTCATGACCGGATGGATCCACCGGGACCTGGGCGAGTGGGACCGGCTGAAGGGCCTCTTCCACCCCGACGGCCGGATCGAGATCACCTGGTTCGAGGGGCGGGCGCACGAGTTCGTGGACGCCTCCGCCCGGATGGGGGCCTCCGCCTTCCGGACCAAGCACCTGATCACCGCTCCCGTGGTGACCTTCTCCGCCGACGGAGACCGCGCTGTCAGCGAGACCAATGCCGTCATCATCGGCGAGAACGTCGACCTGCGCCTCGGCTGCAACGGCCACAACCGGTTCATCGACCGTCTGGAGAAGCGGGACGGGGTGTGGCGCATCAGCGACCGCAAGAGCGTCTACGACTTCGGCACCTTCACCTTCCCCGCCGGGATCGTCGAAATCGACGCGGAGATCGTCGCCCGGTACCCGCGGGAGTACGCCGCCCTCGCCTATCTCCTGGAGGCCAGCGGATTTCCGGTGAGCCGGGTCTTCGCGACCAAGGGCAGCGACCTGGAGCGCGACATCAAGGAGTCCGCCTTCGCCTGGCTGGGTGAGCAGACCGACAAGTGATGCCCCCGCGGCCAACGAGCAGTGCGGCCAACGAGCAGTGCGGCGAACGAGAAGTGCAGAGGACACGATGAAACTGATCACGATCGAGGAACACACGCTGCACGCCGGTGTGGCCAGGGCGTCCGCCGCCCGGACCGCCGGGGTCAGCCCCGGCTTCGGGGCGTCCTACGACCCGGCGAGCGGTCTGCCCTACAGCCCGTCGGCCGAGGTGCTGGAGGACTTGGACGAGGGCCGGCTCGCGGCCATGGACGCCGACGGCATCGACATGCAGGTGCTCTCCAACCTCACCACCCAGTACCTGCCCGCCGACGTGGCGCCGGAGCTGGTCCGGAACGTCAACGACCGCCTCGCCGCGGCCTGTGTACGCCACCCGGAGCGGTTCGCCGCCTTCGCGTCACTGCCCACCACCGCTCCCCAGCACGCCCCGGACGAGCTCCGGCGCGCGGTGGAGGAACTGGGCTTCGTCGGCACCCTCATCCACGGCCGCACCGACGACGAGTTCCTCTCCGCCGAGCGGTTCGACCCGATCCTGGGCACCGCCGCCGAGCTGGGCGTTCCCGTCTACCTCCACCCCGCCCCGCCGACCCGCGTCACCGCTGCCGACAACTACGAGGCGGGCCTGGAAGAGGTCGTCGCCACCCGGTTCGCGACGGCGGCATGGGGCTGGCACAACGAGTCCGGCGTCCACTTCATCCACCTGGTGCTCAGCGGCGTCTTCGACCGCTACCCCGAGCTGCAGTTCATCCTCGGTCACTGGGGCGAGGCCGTCCCCTGGTACCTGGACCGTCTCGACGAAGCCCTGCCGCGCAAGGCCACCGGCCTGGACCGCACCATCGGCGAGTACGTCCGGCAGAACACCTACTACACCCCCAGCGGCATGTTCACCGCCCCCCACCTGCGCTTCTGCACCGATCTCCTCGGCACCGACCGCATGATGTACTCGGTCGACTACCCCTTCGTCGGCAATGCCGGATCTCGTGCCTTCCTGACCGGCTCCGGTCTCTCCGAGGACGCCCAGCACGACATCGCCCACCGCAACGCCGAACGTCTCCTGCGCCTCTGACCGCCCCGCGCGTCGAAGGGCTGAGGGCGCCCTACCGCGTCTCGTCCTGGGGGCCGCTGGTGAAGAGGTCGATGAACCCGAACGGCGTGCGGTCGCCCAGGACCACGTCCAGCATCTCGTGCGCGTCGGCGTAGAACGCCTCGCTGCGGGGGAACAGTGCCTCTTCGTAGGCGGTGAGCGCGGCTTCCGTGTCACCGGGGTGGGTGGCGATCGCCTTGGCGAGTTCGGCGCCGTCGAACATCGCCAGGTTGGCCCCGTCGCCGGACGGCGGCATCAGGTGCGCGGCATCGCCCAGGAGCGTCACGCCGGGCACGCGTTCCCAGTGGTGGCCGGTGGGGAGCGTGTGGAGCATGCGCGCGACCGGGGCAGTCTCGCCCTCGGTGATCAGCGCGGTGAGGTGGGGGGCCCACCCGTCGAACTCGGCCGCGATCCGGGCGCTCGCCGCGGCTGCGTCGGTGAAGTCGATGCCGGCGAACCACTCGGCGGGGCGCGTCAGTTCGACGTAGGTGTGCAGGACGTCGCCCGCCTCGCGGTGCGCGACGATCGCCTTGCCGGGGGCCAGCGCGTACATCGCGCCGGCGCCGACCGCCTCCGCCGTCGCGGCGTGCCGCTCGTCGACGTCGTGCAGATACGTCTCGACGAATGTCGTGCCGACGTACTCGGGCGTGGCGTCGGACACCAGCGGCCGGACCTTGGACCAGGCGCCGTCGGCCCCCACCAACAGGTCGGCGGTCACGGTCGAACCGTCGGTGAAGGACAGCTCGTGCCGCCCCCCGGACAGGGCGCGGACGCCGGACACCTTGCTTCCCCACCGGACCGTGCCCGGGGGCAGGGAGTCGAGCAGGATCCGGCGCAGGTCTCCGCGCAGCACCTCGGGGCGGGTCATCGAGTCACCGGGGACTTCGAGCAGCACCTCGCCGTCCCTGTCGAGCACACGCGCCGCGTCGGCGCCCCGGTGGATGATCGCGTGGAACTCGTCGGTCAGGCCGGCGTCGGCGAGCGCGCGCTGGCCGTCGTCCTCGTGGATGTCGAGCTGGCCGCCCTGGGTGCGGGTCGCGGCCGAGACGTCGGCCTCGTAGACCGTCGCGGGGATGCCGTGGACGTGCAGGACGCGGGCGAGGGTGAGACCGCCGAGACCTGCCCCGACGATCGTGACGGGGGTCGTCATGACGACTCCTTTCCGAGTTTCCGAGCATGATTGGAACGGTGTTCCATGCGCCCAGGTTGGAACACCGTTCCATTGATGTCAAACTGGTGGGCATGGCGACCAGGGCACAACGAGCCGTTCGGCGCACCGACGCGCTCTCCAAGCGGCGCATCGTCGATGCGGCGATCGAACTCCTGGACGCCGGCGGCGAGGGCGCGTTGACCTTCCGCGCCCTCGCGGCGCACCTGGCCACCGGCAGCGGGGCCATCTACCACCATGTGGACAACAAGGACGACCTGCTCGCCGCGGCCACCAATGACGTCATCGCCCATGTCGTGACCGAGGCAGCCGCCGACGCGGGCCCCCGTGAGGCGATCCGGGCGGTCGCCCTGGGGGTGTTCGACGCGATCGACGCGCACCCGTGGCTGGGCGCCCATCTCTCCCGCACCCCGTCACTGGTCGCGATGCCGCAGTTGTTCGAGGGGTTCGGCGGACCCCTCCAGGCGCTCGGCGTCCCCGAGTACGCACAGTTCGACTCCGCGTCCGCGCTGGTGAGCTACACCCTCGGCGTCGCAGGCCAGAACGCGGCGAACGCCCAGCTGTTCCCGCCCGGCGTCACCGACCGGGCGGCCTTCCTCGGCCAGGCCGCCGCACGCTGGACGCGGCTCGACCCGGCCCGGTACCCCTTCGTGCACAAGGTCGCGCCCCAGCTGCCCGAACACGACGACCGCGAACAGTTCCTCGCCGGTATCGACCTCATCCTGGCCGGCGCCGCAGCGCCGGCACCGTGACCGCGGTGGCGGTCGCGCCCGGGTAGCAGTCACTGCCCCCGGCCGCCGGCGGCATCGGAGGCCGGGGTGGGGCGCAGCACCGTCAGCAGCGCGGTCGCGGCGGGTGTCGGGTTGAACGCGCTCCAGGCCAGGTACTCGATCCGCGTCGGCCCGTCCGTCACGGGGACGGCCACCGTGGACGCGTCCGGGGTCAGGATCGCGGGCGGCAGCAGGGCGACCGCGAGGTGCTGCCCGACGAGGTCGAGGATCAGGCCGGCGGACATCGACTCGAAGGTCACGTCGCGCCGGATGCCCGCCGCCTCGAACGCGAGGTCGCTCTGCGCGCGCCCGGGAGTGCCGGCCGGAAAGTCGACGAACGTCTCCGCAGCCAGATCGGCCAGGCGCAGCCGGCGCCGCCCGGCCAGCCGGTGTCCGGCGGGGACGACCGCGACGAGCCGTTCCCTGGCCAGTTCCAGCGTCCGGATACCGGCCGGGGCGGCGCTCGAAGCCGGCAGGCCAAGCACGGCGAGGTCCACCGTGCCCGCTTCCACGGCGGAGACGAGTTCGTCGCTGCCCGCGGTGCGCAGGGTGACGCGCACGGCGGGGTGGGCGTGGTGGAAGGTCCGCAGCGCCCGTGGGATGTCGAGGGCGGTGACGGTCGGGATGACGCCGAGGGCGACCGGGCCGCGCAACTCCCCGACGGCCGCCGTGGCGTCGGCGGCCGCCCGCCCGGCGGCCTCCACGCTGATCCGGGCGGAGGGCAGGAACGCCTCGCCCGCCGGGGTCAGCTCGACCCGTCTGCTGGTCCGCGCGAACAGGCGCACCCCTAGTTCGTCCTCCAGGGCCTTGATCTGGTGGCTCAGTGCCGACTGGACGACGTAGCACCGCTCGGCGGCGCGCGTGAAGTTCCGGGTCTCTACCACGGCCAGCACGTATCGCAGTTGACGGAGTTCCATCCAGCTATCTTCTCCCGCGATCGTTGCCATGAAAACCATGTGTTGGACTCATGAATGATCCGGGGCCGAGAGTGGGCGAGTGACCACAACGACAGCTCTTCCGCGTACGGCGTCCGCGCCACCGGTCCGCCGGGCCGGGCTCACGATCGTCACGGCGTTCGCCCCCGCGGTGTGGGGTACGACCTACATCGTCACGACCCGGCTGCTGCCGCCCGGCTCGCCGCTCTTCGCCGCGCTCATGCGCGCACTCCCGGCCGGGCTGCTCGGGCTCCTCATCGCGCGCACCCTGCCGCGCGGGGTGTGGTGGTGGAAGGCCGCGCTCCTGGGCACCCTGAACATCGGGGCCTTCTTCCCGCTGCTGTTCATCGCCGCCGAACGGCTCCCCGGCGGGGTCGCGGCGACCCTCGGGGCCAGTCAGCCGATCCTGGTGGCCGTCCTCGCCCTCCCGGTCCTCTCCGAACGGCCGTCCCCCTGGCGCCTGGTCTGGGGCGTCGTCGGCGTCGCGGGCGTCGGGCTCGTCGTGCTCGGCCCCGGTGCGGCCCTCGACCCCCTCGGGATCCTCGCCGGACTCGCCGGAGCCGCGGCGATGGCCGGAGGCGTCGTGCTCACGAAACGCTGGGGCCGGCCCGAAGGCGTCAGCGCGGTCGGGTTCGCCGGCTGGCAGCTCACCGCGGGCGGACTGGTGCTGCTGGCTCCCGCGCTGCTCATCGAGGGCGTGCCGGGCGGGGTGGACGGCCGGGCCGTGGCCGGATACCTGTGGCTGGGCACGTTCGGCGGACTGATCGCGTACACCCTCTGGTTCAGGGGCCTGCGCGCCCTCCCGGTCACCGCGACGGCCCTCCTCGGGCTGCTCTCGCCGCTGGTCGCCGCAGCCCTCGGTGTGCTGCTCGCCGGCGAAAGCCTCGACGCACTCCAGCTCCTCGGCTTCGCCCTAGCCCTCGCGGCACTGGCAGCCGGGCAGTTCACCCCCGCACTCGGCACCCGGAAAGGGCCCGCCTCGTGAACATCACCGTCTTCGGCACCCGGAAAGGGCCCGCCTCATGAACATCACCGTCTTCGGCGCCACCGGAATGGTCGGCTCACGTCTCGTCAGCGAAGCCTTCTCGCGCGGCCACCGGGTGACCGCCGCGTCCAGACACCCGCACGCGGCCCGGTCCGCCGCCGTCATACCCGTGACCGTTGACGCGGGCGCCCCGGCCGCCCGGCGCGACGCGGCTCTCGACGCGGCTCTCGGTACGGCCGGTGCCGCCCTCCTCGCCATCCGGCCCGCCCCGGGTCAGGAGGACTCGATCGCCCCGCTCACCTCGGCCGTGCTGGACGCGGCCGGCCGGGCGGGCGTCCGGTTGCTGGTCATCGGCGGAGCGGGCCCCCTGCGGTCACCACGCGATCCCGGGCTGCTGGTGATCGACGACCCGGACCACGTCCCCGCCGACTGGCGGGCCGTCGCGGAGGCCAGTACGACCCAGTTGCGGACCTGCCACGAGCACGGATACGGCGACTGGACCTACCTCAGCCCGCCGGCCCTCCTCGAACCCGGCACCCGCACCGGCACCTACCGCCGCGGCACGACCACGCTGCTCACAGACCCCGACGGCACCTCGCGCATCAGCGCGGAGGATCTCGCCGTGGCCGCCCTCGATGAGATCGAACACCCCGGCGGGGAACGGCACTTCACCGTGGCGCGGAGCCTAGGGCGGTAGCGGCCGCGCCCCGGCTGTCGTCATGGCGGCACACCGCCTCAGGGCTTGCGGCCCACTCCGCAGACCGCGTGGCCCCGCAGGATGTCCGCACCTTCGACGCCGGGGTCCGGGCGCCAGGCCGATGTTCTGACGATGCCCGGTTCGAGGATCTCCAGACCGTGGAAGAAGTCCGCGATCCGGTCCGGGCTCCGCAGGTGGTACGAGCCGGCCGAGTTGGCGTTGTACGCCGAGATGGCCTGGTTCAGCGTGTCGCTCGTGTCGGTGCCGTCGCTCAGGGCGAGGTGGCTGCCCGGTGCGAGCGGTGCCGTCAGCCGGTCGACGAGTGTCCACGGATCGTCCTCGTCCGGCAGCTGACCCATGATCCCCAGCATGGTCAGGCCGACCGGTTGGCTGAAGTCCAGCGTCCTGGCGGCCTCTTCGAGGATCATGTCGACGTTCTTCACATCGGCGTCGATGTACGCGCAGGCGCCCTCCGGGGTGCTGGTGAGCAGGGCGCGGGCATGGGCCAGCACGAGCGGGTCGTTGTCCACATAGACGATCCGGGACTCCGGCGCCGTCCGCTGGGCGACCTCGTGCGTGTTGTCCGCGGTGGGCAGTCCGGCGCCGATGTCCAGGAACTGGCGTATCCCCGCCTCCGCCGCCAGGAAGCGCACCGAACGGGCGAGGAAGGCCCGTTGGAGCCGGGCGATGTCCGCGATGTCCGGGAACATCTCCAGGATCAGGTCGCCCGTCCGGTGGTCGACCGTGTAGTTGTCCTTGCCGCCGAGGAGGTAGTTCCAGACGCGCGCCGAGTGGGGCCGGTCGGTCTGGAGCCGTTCGGCCGAGGGCTGTTGAGGTGTACTCATGGCCAGAGCCTCACATACGGCACCGTGTTGCCGCACGACTTCGATCACCGCCGTCGGCCGGGGCGCTCAGCGGCTCATGACTGACTCACCTCGGCCGAGAACCAGTCCACGCTCATTCCCACGCCCGAGGTGATGTCGGCCCCCGGCGAGGTGCAGCCGCAGACCTTGTCCGGATACGAACCGCCGATCGCCACATCGAAGATGGCGAAGAACCCGTGGTCGACGGCGGCCTTCCAGGTCGCGTCGGACACCTCGTTCTGGTTCACCGCGAAGGTCTGGACGCCGTCCAGGTAGAAACGCAGCTGCTCGGCCGCCGCGTCGCGGCGGTCGACGGTCACCGAGTACGTGTGGTAGCCGGACTGGCAGCCGTCGCAGGCCTGCAGCCCGCTGCTGATCCCGTCGGGATCGTGGCACTCACCGGCCCACTCGCCGCAGTGGAACGTGGTGGAGTGCTGGCTGAGGGCGTTGACGTTCTCCATGATGTCGAGCTCGCCGATGCGGGGCCAGTTGGTCGCCCCGGCCGGGCGGGCGTCGGCCCCCATCGCCCAGAAGGCCGGCCAGTAGCCGAGCCCGCTCGCCGGGTCGGGCTGTTTCAGGGAGGCGCTGAGCTGCATCTGTCCGCCCGCCGGGGCGGCGAAGTCGGTGCGCTGGGTCTCCACCCGGCCGGACGTCCAGTGGCCGGAGGCGTCCCGGATGGGCTTGATCACCAGGTGGCCGGAGCCGTCCTGGTAGACGTTCTCCGTCGAGTCCGTGGACGTCTCGATCTCGCCGGTGCCCCAGTTGGCGGCGCCGCCGGGGTAGCTGGTGCCGATGTCGTAGAGCCAGTCGGCCGTGTTGAGGCCTGTTCCGCTCGCGCCGTCGAAGTCGTCCCTGAACATGGTGGTCCAGTCGGCGTCGGCCGTACGGGCGGTCGCGTCCGGTTCGGCGGCCGCGGCGGTGCCGGAGAGCCCGGCGGGGCCCGCCGGACCCATGAGGCCGGCCAGGGGCAGGCAGAGAGCGAGTGCGGCGAGGGCGACCGGCAGCCGCCGTCGGGCGCGGCTTCCGGTGTCGGGGGAGACGCCTGGAGATCCGCCGAGCAGAGCGATCCTCTTCATTGCGGGCTGCTTTCGTGGGGTGGGGGGAGACGCGGTTGAGAGCGCTCTCAACCGCTGTGCCAACGACTGTCGGGCACAGCGGTTGACCCCGTCAAGGTGCCTACGGCGTTCACTTCCTGAAGCCAACTGGACCTCGAAAAAGCCCAGTTGGGGCAAGGTCTTTCAGCTGCCGATGCCGTGAGGGTCCTGTGTGGGTGAAGTGCGTTCAAGCCACGAGGCCCCGCTCAGCCGTCCACGCGAGGCCCCGCTCAGCCGTCCAGCGGGTCCCTCCCCAGCGCCGTGAGGATGGCCAGAGGCGTCGCTGCCGCCCAGGCCTGCGGGGAACAGGAGTGGGGATAGGGCACGGGGCGCGGGTGGTCGGCACGGTCGTACCCCGCCATCACCTCCGGCAGCCGGTCCCCGTGGTGCGCAGCCGCGTCCAGCAGGCCCCGGGCGACCGTGCGGGCCTCGTCCATCAGCCCGCAGCGGGCGAGGCCCAGCACGATCACGGCGTTGTCGTGCGGCCAGCAGCTGCCCCGGTGGTACGAGAGCGGATGGTAGCCCGGCTGCCCGGCGGCCAGGGTGCGGATGGCCCAGCCGGAGAAGAAGTCGGGTTCGAGCAGGCGCCGACCCACCCTGTGGGCGTGTTCACGGTCGAGGATTCCCGACCACAGCAGGTGTCCCGCGTCGGAGGCCAGGGAGTCGACCTGCCGGCCCCGGCCGTCCAGCGCGAGCGCCGGGAAGCCGGGCCCCGGCATCCAGAAGTCCCGCAGGAAGCGCTCCCGCAACGCGGCTGCCGCCGTGTCCAGTTCGCCGGCCCAGTCGGGGTCGTCCCAGACCGTGCGGGCCAGCCGCGCGGTGCGCACGAGCGCGTCGTAGGCGTAACCCTGTGCCTCGGCCACCGCGATCGGCCCTTCGGCCTGGGTGCCGTCGAGGAAGCAGATCGCTCCGGCGGAGTCCTTCCAGTTCTGGTTGACCAGCCCTTCGGCGTCGGGCGAGTAGACCAGATACCCGCCGTCGCCCAGGCCGCCGTCCCGGAACATCCACGCCACGGCCGCACGCGCCTGCGTTTCCAGTCCCTCGGCGAGGGCGGGGTCCCCGGTGCTGCGGGTGTAGCTGTCCAGGAGCACCAGGAAGAGGGGAGTCGCGTCCACGGACCCGTAGTAACGGCCGTACGGGACCTGGCGGAAGTGGGCCAGTTCGCCGTGCCGGATCTCGTGGACGATACGGCCCGGCTGCTCACCGCTGTACCCGTCGTACCGACTGCCCTGCGTCGCCGCGAGGGCGCCGAGTGTGCCGGCCGCGAGCTCGGGCCGGTAGGGCAGCGCGAAGAGGGAGGTGAGCAGGGAGTCGCGGCCGAAGAGCGTGAGGAACCACGGCACTCCGGCGCCCGGGACCGTCAGATCCCCGCCGTCCGGCCCGACGGCGGGCACCCGCAGCGCCGCGAGGTCGCTCAGCCCCCGGGCACAGGCGGCGGCCAGTCCTTCGGGAGCGCCCACCGGCAGGGGCAGGGGTTCGTCACCGACGAAGTCCGCGATGGACGCGGCACGGTCTGCGGCGGCTCGCGACGGCAGTCGAGAGCCGGCGGCATGGTCCGCGGCGGCTTGCGACGGCAGGGGAGCGGATGCCGGGCCGGCGGGTGCGCCGTGCGGGTGGGCGGTGGCGGTCAGCAGGAGTTCGGCCATGCCGTGCGCGGGCAGTTCCAGCCGCCACTCCAGCCGGTGCGCCGTTTCCCGAGCCTCGACCGGCCCGGCCGCCGACGGAGGCGGCACCGCGGCGACCGTCGTACGGGAGAGCCAGTCGCCCCGCGCGTAGGCGAAGTCGACTCCGTCGGCCCGGAGCAGGGCGGTGCGGCGGGCGCCGTCCTTGCCGTACCGCCGCCCGTCGGAGCGCAGTTCGAACTGATCGGCGAAGTCGCAGTCCACGCTCAGGGCCACGTGCGCGGTGGTGGCCTCCGAAAGGTTGCTGACCAGCAGAAGCCGCTCCGTGAGTCCGCCGGGAACGAGCGCCTGCTCGCGGAAGACGGTGTACGCGGGGGGCTCGTCGCGGGTGCCCGGCGGGGTCAGCACGCAGCGCGCGGAGTCCTCGCCGGCCGACGGGACGAGCACACCGGGTGCCGCGCCGCCGACGGTCAGGGACCACAGGCTCAGGTGGCGGGCGTCCCGCAGGAACAGTCCGTCGGGTGAGGTGCCGTGGCTGCCGGTGATGCCGCCGTCGGCACCGACGACGGCGAACATGCCGTCCCGGACCAGCGTGGTGCCTGCTGTGCCGTTCATGCCTGTACCCCGTTCGAAGGGCCGTCGGTGCGGGCGGGGTCCTCCTCCGGCCGGCCGGCGGCCAGCAGGTCGAGGGTGAGGGCCGCTGTCCACCCGAACTCCCGGGCGCCCCGGGCCTGCTCGGTGAACGGGTCCATGTACTCGGCGAAGTCGCCGGCCTGTGCGGCCGCCAGCATCGCGGCGCGCAGACTGTCCGCCGCGGCCGTCCGGCCGTACTGCCGCAGTCCGCGCTCCAGCAGCCAGTTGGTGTTGAACCAGGCCGGTCCGCGCCAGTAGCGGGAAGGATCGAAGGCATGGCCGGTGACGTCGTACGAGGGCGCCATCGGGATCCTGCCGAGCCGGAAGGCGTCGCCCCCGGTCGTGGCGACCAGCGCTTCGACGATCTCCGGGGGGAGCCCGGGAACGATGAGCGGGATGATCCCGGCGACACTGCGTTCGGCGATGAGGTCGCCGCCGACCAGGTCGCGG
This sequence comes from Streptomyces sp. NPDC104307, assembly GCF_055584045.1. Taxonomy (NCBI): domain Bacteria; kingdom Bacillati; phylum Actinomycetota; class Actinomycetes; order Kitasatosporales; family Streptomycetaceae; genus Streptomyces; species Streptomyces sp. NPDC104307. The sequence goes on along the minus strand of NZ_JBVJMU010000002.1, from coordinate 75,003 downwards.
CTGAGGAACATCCCCTCGGCGGGCGACCACAGCCGCTCCACGAGCGCCCCGGTCAGCCGTGCCGCCCGCTCCTCGTGCGGTGCGGGATCACCTCCGGTCTCTGCGGCGATCCGGGCGAGCGCGTGTTCGGAGGCGATGAGCAGGGCGTTGACGCAGGGGTCCTCGACGGCGAAGGCGTGGCCGCCGCCCGCGTCGGCGTACCCGCTGTCGCGGTAGTCGGCGGCGAGGCGGACGTAGCGCCCGTAGTCCAGGTCCGTGGGGCGCTCGGCCGGCTGCCCGTGATTGAGGTCGGCGCGCCGGTAGGAGCCGGGGGCGGCCGGTTCGACGCGCTCCAGGGGGCCGTCCCAGCACGGGCTGTTGTCCATCCCCGGTTCCCACGGGTGCACCATCGCCGCGAGGCCGCCGCCGCCCAGGTCGCGCGGGCCGGTGAGGTAGTCGTGCCAGGCGGCGAGGCGGCCGTACACCCGGGGGAGGAAGCCGCGACGGCGCGAGGTCTCGGGGTCGGCGCAGTGCACCAGCCAGGCGGCGAGCGCGTGCACCGGCGGCTGCACGATTCCGGAGGTCTCGGTGCCCGCCGGGGCGCCGGCCGCCGCGCCGGCGCGGGAGGAGCGCCAGAAGTCGGGGCTGGGGAAGTAGGCGTCGAGCGAGACCGCCGGACTGAACACGATGTGCGGGACGCGCCCGTCGGCCCACTGGGCGCCGAGCAGGGTCTCCAGTTCGCGCTGGGCCCGCCGCACCGAGAGGTGGCGCAGGCCGATGGCGATGAACGCGGAGTCCCAGCTCCACTGGTGCGGATACAGGCCGCGGGACGGGACCGTCGAACCGCCCGTCCAGTTCGCCAGCAGGACCCGTGCCGCGCCGCGCCGAAGGGTCAGGGCTTCGGCGGCGGCGGGCACGGGGGTTTCGAGCAGCGAGGTCATGCGCCGGACCTCCGCAGGAACGCGGGGATGGAGCGGACGGCCGCGACGGGGTCGCCGGTCAGCCGGCACTCGACGGCGAGGTAGCCCTCGTAGCCGATGCTGTGCAGCGCGCCGAGCCAGGCCGGCCAGTCCAGGTGGCCGGCGCCCGGCTGGAACCGGTTGGAGTCGCTGACCTGGGCGTGGCCGATGTAGGGGGCCGCGGCGAGGATCGAGGCGGCGGGGTCGGCCTCCTCGATGTTCATGTGGTAGCTGTCGATGCCGATGCGGACCGAGTCCAGACCGACGGTGCGGATCAGCTCCGCGGCCTGGTCCAGCCGGTTGACCATGTGGTCCTCGTACCGGTTCAGCGGTTCCAGATAGAGGGTGACGCCCTCCCGCCGGGCGTGCTCGCCCAGTTCGGAGAGCCCGGCGAGCAGCACCTCGCGGTCCTGCTCCTCGGTGCGCGGCGGCTCGAAGGGCGGCAGCCGCCGCGAGAACATCCCGTAGGAGGCCGGGGTCTGCACACCGAGGGCCCCGATCTCGGCCGCCACGCTGAGCTGCGACTTCAGCTGCTCCAGCGCGTCCCGGCGGAGGTCGTCGTCGAAGGCCGCGAAGAAGTGCAGCATCTCGACGCACACGGTCGGCATGACGACACCGTCGGCGTGTGCCTGCTTCAGTTCTGGCAGCCGGTCGCGGAAGCGGAAATCGCCCGCGGAGCGCAGTTCGATGGCGTCGTAACCGGCGTCCTGGGCGAACGCCCACTTCTTCTGGAGGGTGTCGCCGGGGAGCAGCTGTTCCTGGCAGGCGGACTTCAGCATGGGGGGCCTTTCGGCGCTGACGGGCAGCGCTCGGGGTGGTGTCGTCGGGCGGGTTACGGCGGCGGACGGGGGGTGCGCGGGGCGGCTGTCCCCGGGGAGGCTCAGAACTCCAGGACGATCTGGAGCGCCTCTGCGGGCCGCTCGTCCAGGAGCACATAGGCGTCGGCGGCCTCCGCCACCGGCACGACATGGCTGACCAGGGACTCCACATCGACCTGGCCCTCTGCGACCAGGGAGAGGAAGGTCTGCTGGAGGCGTTCGACGGTCCACCGTCCGGCGAGCTGCGGGGGGACGCCGCCGATCTGCGAGCAGATGAGCTGGACGCGGTTGTGGTGGAACTCATCGCCCAGGCGCAGGCCCGCCCCGTCGCCCTGGTAGAAGCCGGAGGCGACGACCCTGCCGCCGACGGTGACCGAGCGCAGGGCCTCGTGCAGCGCCGGGTACACCCCGCTGATCTCGATGGCGACGTCCGCGCCGGTGCCGCCCGTGGCCTCGCGGATGCGCTCCGCGACGGTGTCGGTGCGGGCGTTGAGCGTGTGGCGCGCGCCGTACGCGCGGGCGGTGGTCAGGCGTCCGTCGAGCGCGTCCACGGCGGTGACCCGGGCGCCGTTGAGCTGGGCCAGCCGCGTGGTGAGCAGGCCGATGACGCCCTGCCCGAAGACGGCGACGTCCTCCCCGAGGTGGATGTCCGCCGCCAGGACGGCGTTGTACGCGATGGCGCCGACCCGGGCGAAGGCCCCGGCCAGCGGCTCAAGACCGGCGGGCAGGGTGTGGCCCACCATGCGCTCGGCCGGCACGATGCCCTCGCTGCGGTGGCCCCAGATGCCCCACACCAGATCGCCGGTGACCGGCATCCCCGGCGTCCCGACGAGTTCGGGGGAGACCTCGGTGACCTCACCGACCTCGGAGTAGCCCCAGCCGGCCACCGGATATTCGATGCCGGCGGCGCCGTCGCGGAAGATCCGGGCCTCGGCGTCCCAGGTGCGGGTCAGATACGGGTTCGTGCCTCGGTAGGCGGTGAGTTCGGTGCCCGCCGAGATGCCGGAGTAGCGGGTGCGGACCCGCAGATGACCGGCCGGCAGCGGGGCGCTCTCGTGCTCGGCGACTTCGACCTGACGAGGGCCGACGAACTGGACGACGCGTTCCACGGGAAGCTCCGGATCTGGTGGAGGAAGAGCGTTGCTCGCTTACTTAAGTCGAAGATATCTCAGAGTTATGTCTTGTCAACAAGCAAAAGTGATGCTGAGATGCGTACTGAAAGTGCGTAAGTGGCGTGAGGAAGAGGCATGGTGATGAGGACCCGCCGGTCGAGGGCGACCCTGTTCGGGCTCGCCGCGACCCTGGCCGCAGGCCTGCTCGCGGGCTGCGGCAGCTCCGGTGCCGAGCAGAAGCCCGACAACCGGATCACGGTGTGGTCGCAGGAGAACCTGCCACCACGCGTGGCGGCGACCAAGAAGGTCATCAGCCGGTTCGAACGGGAGACCGGCGTCAAGGTCGACCTGGTCGGCGTCGACGAGGCACAGCTCCCGCAGCTGATCATGTCCGCCGCCGCGGCCGGCAAGCTCCCGGACGTCATCGGCGCCGTCCCGATGGGACAGGTCTGGCAGATGTACGGCAACGGCCTGCTCAACACCGAGGTCGCGGACAAGATCGTGAAGGACCTCGACCCCGGCACGTTCAACGCCAACGCGCTGTCCCTCACCCAGGACCACGGGGCACGGCTCGCCGTGCCCTCCGACGCCTGGCTCCAGCTCCTCGTCTACCGCAAGGACCTGTTCGCGAAGGCCGGACTTGAGCCGCCGAAGAGTTACGGCAGCGCGCTGAAGGCCGCCGCGGCCCTGGACAAGGACGGCCGGGACGGCATCTCCCTGGCCACCGACCCCTCGGACGTCTTCACCCAGCAGAGCTTCGAGGACCTCGCCCTGGCCAACGACTGCCAGCTCGTCGACGAGAAGGGCGAACCGGCTCTCGACTCGCCCGCCTGCCGCGCGGCCTTCACCGCCTACGACGACCTGGCGCGCAAGCACGGCGCCCCGGGCACCCAGAGCGTGGACACCACCCGGGCCACCTACTTCTCGGGCAAGTCCTCGATGATGGTCTGGTCCGCCTTCCTCCTCGACGAGCTGGCCGGGCTGCGCTCCGACGCGCTGCCGAGCTGCCCGGAGTGCAAGAAGGACCCGAAGTTCCTCGCCCGCAACACCGGCGTCGTCACCTCACTCCAGGGCCCCGACGGCAAGGAGCCCGCACAGTTCGGCGAGATCACCTCCTGGGCCGTCACCAGGACCGCCGAGACCGGGGCCTCGCAGAAGTTCATCGAGTACATGATGGGCAAGGGCTACCAGGACTGGTTCGGCATGGCCCCCGAGGGCAAGATCCCGGTCCGCACCGGCACCCCGCAGGACCCCGGCTCCTTCCAGCGGGCCTGGCGGGCCGGCGTCATGGGCGTCGACCACCGCGAGTCCCTGCAGAAGGCCTACCCGTCCGAGCTCCTCGACCAGCTCGTCAAGGGCGTCAGCGACATGAAGCGATGGGGCCTGACCCAGGGGCAGGGCGCCCTCGTCGGTGCCACCAACGGCGAACTGCCCGTCGCCAAGGCCATCGGGGCGATGACGAGCGGACAGCTCTCACCGGACGAGGCCGCCAAGGAGGCCAACGACGAAGTGGCCGCCCTCCAGAAGTCCCTCCAGTAGCCGCACCCGGCCGATCCGTCACCGAGGTAACCGATCCCATGAGCACAATCCAGAGCGGCGCGACGAAGCGCCGCAGCCGGCCACAGACCGCCAGCAGGCGGGAGAACCGCGCGGGCCTCGCCTTCGTGACCCCCACCTTCCTGGTCGTCCTGGTCGTGGTGATCCTGCCGATCCTGTGGACCGTCCTGCTCGCCTTCCAGAACGCCAAGCTCGTCGACATCCAGGAGAACGGCCTCTTCGGCCGCTGGACCCTGGACAACTTCGAGCAGGTCTTCGGCTCGCCCGGATTCTGGAGCAGCCTCGGCACCACGCTGCTCTACACGATCGGCGCCACCGCGGGCTCCGTGATCCTCGGGCTGATCGCCGCCCTCGCCCTGCGCAAGCCCTTCCGGGGCCGGGGCGTCCTGCGGGCCGCGATGCTCCTGCCGTACGTCGCGCCCGTCGTGGCGGTCTCCTTCGTCTGGGAGGTCGCGCTCAGCCCGCAGTACGGGATCGTCAACGAATGGGGCCAGAAGCTCTTCGGCTGGGACGACCCGATCGCCTTCCTGTCCACCCGCTCCTACGAAGTCGGCCTGTTCGGGGTCCACTTCGACATCCCGCTGGCGCTGCTGACCGTCATCGCCTTCGAGACCTGGCGCTACTTCCCGTTCGCGTTCCTCTTCATGCTGGCCCGTCTCCAGGCCGTCCCCGGCAGCCTCGAAGAGGCCGCGGAGGTCGACGGAGCGACCCTCTCCCAGCGCTTCCGGCACATCCTGCTGCCGCAGATGATGCCCGTCATCGCCCTGCTGTCCGTCCTGCGCTTCATCATGACGTTCAACAAGTTCGACGACATCTACCTGCTCACCGGCGGCGGATCGGGCACGGACGTCGTCGCCGTCCGCGTCTACGACTTCCTCACCTCGCGCTTCGACGTCGGAGCGGCGTCGGCGCAGGCCCTGGTGCTCGCCGTCGTCCTGATGGCGCTGCTGGGCATCTACTTCAAGTTCTTCGGCAAGAAGGTTCAGGAGGAGTCGGCATGACCCCCGCACCGTCCGCGACCCGTGAGCGGACGACCGAGCCCGCCCGGACCGCTCCGCCCGCGCGGCCCCGCCGGACCATGAGCCGCGCCCAGTTCGAGGAACGGCTCTTCGGAACCCTCCGCTGGGTCGTGATCGCCTTCCTCGCGGCGATCACGATCGTGCCCTTCTACTACATGCTGATGCTGTCGGTGAAGCCCATCGACGCCCTCCTCCTGGACCCCGGCAACCTCTGGGTCTCCGCGAAGGACTTCACCCTCGCCACCTACGAGAGCGTCCTCAAGCCGACCTCCGAGGGCGGTCAGGGCTTCCTCGGCATGCTGCTCAACTCGGCGCTCGTCGCCGTGGCGACGGTCCTGCTCACGCTCGCCGCAGCGGTGCCCGGCGCCTACGCCGTCAGCCGGCTGAAGTTCTTCGGCAACCGGCACGTCAGCGCGCTCTTCCTGGCCGTCTACCTCTTCCCGGCCACCCTGCTGGCGGTGCCACTCTTCGTGATGTTCGCGAAGATGGGCCTCTCCGGCAGCCTGGTGGGACTGGCCATCGTCTACATCGCCCAGACCGTGCCCGTCTCGATCTACATGCTGAAGAACTACTTCGTCACCATCCCGTTCAGCATCGAGGAAGCCGCCGCGATCGACGGCGCCTCCCGCCTCCAGACCGTCCGCAGGATCATCCTGCCGCTCGCGCTGCCGACCCTCATGGCCACCGGGCTCTACGTCTTCATGATCGCCTGGAACGAATTCCTCTTCGCGCTGCTCTTCCTGGCGGCCGATCCGGACAAGTGGACCGTCTCCCTGGGACTCCAGCAGCTGGCCAACGGCATCGAGGTGTCCAAGACCGTACTCATGGCCGGGTCTGTGGTCCTCACCATCCCCGTGGTACTGCTGTTCTTCGCCGCCGAGCGGCTTCTCACCGAAGGGCTGACCAGCGGCGCCGACAAGGGCTGAACACAGGTCAGGGACGGTACGGGGGCGGCGCGGAGGCGGCACAACGGGCCTCGGGCACGGAACGAGAACAGGACGAGGGCGGCGGGGATGACAGGAAATCAGGCGAGCGCGGGGCATCTGCTACGGCTCATCCGCAGCGGCGCGGCCACCACACGCGGCGAGTTGCAGCAGGCCACCGGGCTTTCGAGGTCGACCGTCGGCAACCGCCTCGACCAGCTCTTCGGAGCCGGCTGGCTGCGCGGCGCGACCGGCACGTCCACCGGCGGACGCCCCTCCGCCCGGCTGGAGTTCGACCCCACCCACGCCGTGGTCCTCGTCGCCGACCTCGAAACCCGGCACGGCCGCGCCGCCGTCCTGGACCTGTCCGGCACGGTGCTGGCCGAGCACACCGGTGAACTGGTCATCGCCGACGGCCCCGAGCCGGTACTGGACCGGCTCGCCCGCTGGTTCGGCCCGCTCCTGGACCGGGCGGGCACCACACCGGACCGGGTCTGCGGGATCGGCCTGTCCGTGCCGGGCCCCGTCGACTGGGAGTCCGCCCGGATCGTGCAGCCCCCGATCATGCCCGGCTGGGACGGCTTCCCGGTACGTGAGCGACTGCGGGACGCCTTCGCGGAGCACGTCGGGACGCCCCTCGACAGCGGCCCGCTCCCCGTGTTCGTCGACAACGACGCCAACCTGATGGCGCTGGCCGAGCAGCGCGAGAACCACCCCGACTGCTCGGCCTTCGTACTGATCAAGGCCTCCACCGGAATCGGCGCCGGAGTGGTCGTGGGCGGCGAGGTGTACCGGGGGATCGACGGAGGGGCCGGCGACATCGGCCACATCCGGCTCCACGACCGCCCCGACGCCCTGTGCATGTGCGGCTCCTACGGCTGTCTGGCGGCCGTCGCCAGCGGACGGGCCATCGCGGAACAGCTCACCGCAGCCGGGGTGCCCACCGCGTCCGGCTCCGACGTGCGCGAACACCTCGCGGCGGGACACCCGGACGCGGTCCGGCTCGCCCGCGAGGCAGGACAGCGCATCGGAGAGGTACTCGTCACGGTCGTCACTCTCCTCAACCCCGGAGTCCTGATGCTCGGCGGCGACCTGGCGGGAACACCCTTCCTCACCGGCGTACGCGAACTCCTCTACCAGCGGGCCCTGCCCCGCACCACCGCCCACCTCCAGGTCACCACCTCCACCCTCGGTGACCGGGCCGCCCTGCTCGGGGCGGCCGTCATGGTCGTCGACCATCTCTACGCGCCCGACCGGGCCGACGCCCGGCTCGCCGCACTCGCACTCGCCCGCAGCACCGGGACCGGCTGAGCCGTACCCGTACCCGCACCCGTACCGGCCCCCGCCCCCATCCACGGAGAAGCACCATGTCCCACGTCGTTGCCCCTGTCCCGGACGGCCTGTCCCATCCGCCGGTCCGCGTCGGGCTGGTCGGCGCCGGCCCCTGGGCCCGTGCCATGCACGCCCGGATGCTGGCCGCAGGGCCCGAGACGGCTCTGACCGGGGTCTGGGCCCGACGCCCGGAAGCGGCCGCCGAGCTCGCGCGGGCCCACGGGGCACGGGCCGCCGGTTCGTTCGAGGAACTCCTCGACCACTGCGAGGCGGTCGCCTTCGCCGTGCCGCCCGCCGTCCAGGCGGGGCTGGCCGTACAGGCGGCCGCCGCCGGCCGGGCACTGCTGATGGAGAAGCCGCTGGGCGCCGACCTCGCGGCGGCCCGTGCCGTCGCGGACGCCGTCGCCGAACACGGCGTCGTCTCACAGCTCGTCCTCACCAAGCGCTACCACCCGGCCACCCGGGCCTTCCTGGCCGAGGCGGCCACCCGTGAGGTTTTCGGAGCCCGGTCCTGCTATCTGCACGGTGCCTTCCTCGGCGGCGAGTTCGCGACGGGCTGGCGACTGGAGCACGGTGCGCTGCTCGACCTCGGACCCCATCTGCTGGATCTGCTGGACAGCGCCGTCGCACCGATCGTCTCGGTACGCGGCACCGGCGACCCGCGCCGCTGGACCGAGCTGACCTGCGAGCACGAGAACGGGGCGGTCAGCCAGGCGTCCCTCTCGGGCAGCGTCAGCCTCCCGCGCGCCCGGACCCGCATCGAACTCTTCGGCCCCGGCGAAGAACTCGTCTACGACACGGCGGACCTCGACCACGAGGAGTGCTGGCCGGTGCTCCGGCGCGAGTTCGCCGACGCCGTCCGGACCGGGACCGGGACCGGCATCGACGCGGCCCGGGGCCTGCGTCTTCAGGAACTGCTCGACCAGGCGGGAAAGGCCTGATCAGCCGGGCCCCCGGACCGGCTCACCCGCCGACTGGCTACCATCCGCTGTGACCGAAACGACCGAACCCGATGTACCCCGCACCCGAATACTCGCCGACCTGACCCCGCTGCGGACCTCCCCCGACTACCGGCGGCTCTGGTTCGGGAACACGGTCTCCTGGGTCGGGCAGGGCATGACGGCACTCGCCGTCTCGCTCCAGGTGTACGACCTCACCGGGTCGGCGTTCTCCGTCGGACTGATCGGGTTCTGCTCGTTCGTCCCGCTGGTCGTCTTCGGACTGTACGGCGGGGCCATCGCGGACACCGTGGACCGGCGCAAGCTGGGACTGGTCAGCGCCTTCGGCTCGTTCGCGCTCTCCGTCGCCCTGGTGGCGATCACCGTCGCCGGAGTGGAGCAGGTGGGCCTGCTGTACGGGGTCGTCGCGCTCCAGGCCGTCTGCTTCGCGCTCAACTCCCCGGCCCGCAGCTCGATGATCGCCCGTCTCCTGCCGGCCGAACAGCTGCCCGCCGCCAACGCGCTGAACTCCATGACCAGCACCACGGGCGGGCTCGTCGGGCCGATGCTCGGCGGGCTCATCGTCGGCTGGTGGGGCTACCGGGCCGCGTACGGCGTCGACGCCGTCACCTTCACCGCCTCGCTCTACGCGATGTGGCGGCTGCCCGCCATGCTGCCGGACCGGGGCGAGGGCGCCGCCGGGGCCGCGAAGCGGGCCTCCGTCATGGACGGGCTGCGGTTCCTGGGGACCCGGCCCAACCTCCGGATGACCTTCTTCACCGACATGTGCGCCATGGTGCTGGCCAACCCCCGCGCACTCTTCCCCGTCGTCGCCGTCCTCTGGTACGGGGGCGACGCGAAGACCACCGGACTGCTGGTCGCGGCCCCGGCCCTGGGCGCGCTGCTGGGCGGGGTGTTCTCCGGCTGGCTGGGGCGGATCCGGCGCCACGGGCTCGCCGTGCTCTTCGCGGTCGCGAGCTGGGGCACCGCCGTGGCGGTGTTCGGGCTGACCCGGCAGCTCTGGCTCGGGCTCGTCTTCCTGGCGCTCGCGGGGGCTGCCGACACCACCTCGATGGTATTCCGCAACACGATGCTCCAGGCCGCGGTGCCGGACGAGATGCGCGGGCGGCTCCAGGGCGTGTTCATCGTCGTCGTCGCGGGCGGCCCCCGGCTCGGGGACTTCCTGGCCGGATCGGTCGCCGACCTCGCCTCGCCCACCGCGGCCGTCACCGGGGGCGGGATCGTGTGCGTGGCCGCCGTGCTGCTGCTGGCCCTGCGGTGGCCCCGGTTCGCGCGCTACGACGCACACGCCCCCGAGGCGTAAGAGGGACAACGGGGTCAGGCGACATCCTTGAGCGTCGGCAGCTCGCCGCCCGTCGTCGTCCCGTCGATCAGCGAGAACGGCGCGCCCTGCGGGTCGGTCAGCGCCGCGAACCGGCCGAACGGGATGGTGAGCGGGCCGAACCGGAGCTGCGCCCCGAGCGCCTTGGCCTTCTCCACGGCCGCGTCGCAGTCCGCGACGGTGAAGTACACGTTCATGTACGGCGGCACCTCCGGCGGGAAGTCCTCCGTCATCTTCATCCGGCCGAGCACCGGGTCCGCGCCCAGGTCGTACAGCGCGAAGTCGACCGCGTCGTCCTCCATGCGCTTGAGCCCGTACCCGAACACGGCGCGGAAGAAGGGGTCCGCCTTCTCCGGTTCCCGGGTGAAGACCTCGGCCCAGCTGTAGGCGCCGGGCACGTTGCGCGCGCCGAACCCCTCGTGGCTGCCGGACTGCCACACGCCGAACGCCGTCCCGCCCGGGTCGCGGGCCAGCACCATCGTGCCGAACTCCCCGACCCGCATGGGCTCCACCAGCAGCTCGCCGTTGTTCTCGCGGATCTTCGCAGCGGTGGCCGCCGCGTCCGGCGAGGCGAGGTAGAGCGTCCAGGCGGCCGGTACCTCCTGGCCGGGGAGGGGAGGCATCAGGGCGGCGACCGCCTGCCCGTCCACGTACGCCTGGGTGTAGTTGCCGTACTCGGACAGCGAGTCGCCGTAGGTCCAGCCCAGCAGCTCACCGTAGAAGCGCTTCGCACCCTCGATGTCACCGAACGTCGCGTCGGCCCAGCACGGAGTGCCCTCTGATTCTGCGGCCATGACCTGGCCTCTCTCTTCACTCGAAGACGTATCCCGATGCAGCTCTGTGGATCTGTCCCCCTTATTACGCTATCGACCTGTTGCCTCCTCTGCGCGCCGAGCCGGGCCCTACGACCGAGCGGGCCACGCCCAGGTCCACCAAGTCCTGCGGGCGCAGCCGCAACTGGTCCGCCGTGGCGTGCGCCTGGTCCGGGGAGCGCTTCAGGATCGCCGCCGCGAGCTCGGGGGCGATGACCGAGAAGTAGCTGTCGGCGGTGACATGGGTACGGCCCGGAGCGGCCAGGGCCAGCGCGCCGCCCGAACCGCCCTCACCGATCACCAGGGTCGTGACGGGGACCCGGGCGGCCGCGATCGCCGCGAACGCGTCCGCGATGGCCGCGCCCGCACCGGCCCGTTCCGCCTCCGCGTCGTTGGCGGCGCCCGGGGTGTCGACCAGGGTGAGGACCGGGACGCCGAGCCGGTCGGCCAGCCTGATCACCCGGGCCGCCGTGCGGTAGCCGGCCGGGCGGGTCGGGGTGCCGCACTGGGCGACGTACGCGATGGGCCGCCCCTCGCGCAGCCCGAAGCCGCAGAGCAGCCCGGGGTCGGTGCCCCCGCAGCGGTCGCCGTGGAGCGGGAGCCGCATCCCGAAGTAGGCGTCCAGATACGCCTCGGCGCGCGGCCGCGCCGCAGACCTGGCCCGGAGCACCGCGTCCCAGCCGGTCCGGGGCAGCCCGCTCGCGGAGAGGGCCTCCGGGACGGGGGCGGGTGCGGGTGCGGGGTGGGCGGCCTCCGCCCCCGCCGTAGCCGGGTGAGCCGGGTGAGTCGCCCCCGCCCCCGCCGTAACCCCCGCCCCCCGGTACGCCAGCGCCCCCAGCCAGTGGCCCACCGTCGCGGCCAGCTCCTCCGGCGGCACGATCGCGTCGATCTGGCCGGCCGCCAACTGTCCCTCCGCTGTATACGCCGCCGGGTCCGCGCCGGGCGGCCGTACCCGGGAGCCGGCGAAGCCGACCTGGGCCCCGGGCAGCGCCAGGATCACATCGGCGCCCGCGCCGAGGGTCGCCCAGCCGCCGCCGGTCGTCGGGTCGCGCAGGACCGCGAGCTGCGCCGGGCCGGCCGCGCGCAGCCGGGCGGAGGCGGCGGCCACCCGGTGCAGCTGGGTGAGCGCGATCATGCCCTCCTGCATCCGGCTGCCGCCCGTGGCGATCAGCGAGACGAGCGGGAGGCGCCGGGCCACGGCCTCCTCGTACGCGGCCTCCAGCCGGTCCCCGGTGCGCTGACCGAGCGAGCCGCCGAGGAACCCGAACTCGAACGAGACCAGCACGCAGCGGTGGCCCCCGACGGTGGCGAGGCCGTGCACCACGGACTCCCGCTCGCCGGTACGGGCGGTGGCCCGTGCCCGGGAGTCCGCGTATCCCGTCCAGCCGAGGGGGCCGTCGGCCGAGGTGTCCTCGCGCGGCGCGGTGGACTCGGTGAAGTCGGCGGTGACGGCGGCGATCGCGGCGCGGGCCGAGAGCCGGTCAGCCATGGAGCGACCGCTTCATGATCTTGCCCAGGTCGTTGCGCGGCAGCGCGTCCAGGTAGCGGACGGTGCGCGGCCGCTTGTGAGGGGAGAGCTGCGCCGCGACATGGGCGGCGAGTTCGTCGGCCGGGGGCGGGGAGTCGGGGTCCGCCGGCACCACCCAGGCGACGATCCGCTCGCCCAGGTCCGGGTCGGGTTCTCCGGTGACGGCGGCCTCGCGGACGCCCGGGTGGTCCAGCAGGGCGTTCTCGATCTCGCCCGCGCCGATCTTGTAGCCGCCGCTCTTGATCAGGTCGGTGGCCTTGCGGCCGACGATCCGTACGTAACCGTCGGGGTCGAGGGTGGCCATGTCCCCGGTGCGGAACCAGCCGTCGGCGGTGAGCGCGGCGGCCGTTGCCTCGGGGCGGTTGAGGTAGCCGGTGAACAGGTTCGGGCCGCGCACCTGGATCTCACCGATGGACGCGGGGTCCGCGAGCGCGCTGCCGTCCTCCTCGACCAGGCGGAGTTCGACGCCGCGCAGCGGGGCGCCGACGGTGCCGGGGCGGGCTTCGCCGTCGGCCCGTACGCCCGTGTTCATGAGCGTCTCCGTCATGCCGTACCGCTCGATGACCCGGCGGCCGGTCGCCGCCGCGATCCGCTCGTGGTCGTGGACCGGCAGCGCCGCGGAGCCGGAGACCAGCAGCCGGGCGCCCGCGAGGGCCTTCGCGAGCCCGCCGGACGCGGCCGGCCCGTCAAGCGCTTCCGCGATGCGGTGGTACATCGTCGGCACGCCGAACAGCATCGTGCCGCCCGACTCCAGCTCCCGGGCCACGCCCTCGGTGGAGAACCGGCCGAGATGGCGGACCGAGCCGCCCCGCCGCAGCGGGCCCAGGACGCCGAGGATCAGTCCGTGCACGTGGAACAGCGGCAGCGCGTGGACGAGGACGTCGTCGCCGGTCCACTGCCAGGCGTCCTCCAGCGCGTCCAGGGTGGCGGCGACGGCCCGGCGCGGCAGGACCGCGCCCTTGGGCGGCCCTGTGGTGCCGGAGGTGTACACGATCAGGGCGGGGGACTCGGGGGAGGGCTCGGGGAACCCGGTGGAGCGCGTCCGCGGTGCGGCGGCCGTGTCCACGTCCACCCGGACCAGCGCGGCCAGGGCGGGAGGCAGTACGTCACCGGCCGCCGCCAGCACCGTCGTGGGCGCGCTGTCGGAGACGATGTGGGCCAGCTCCCGCTCGCCCGTCTTCGGGTTGAGCGGCACGGCGGGCACGCCGGCCCGTAGCGCGGCGACCACCGCGACCACGGTCTCCGGGGTCGCGGTGGCCCAGACGGCTACCCGCCCGGCCTCCGCGATCCGGGTGGCGAGCGAGTCCGCCGCGGCGGCCAACTGTGCGTAGCCGATGGACTGTTCGCCGAACCTGAGAGCTTCGCGGTCGGCTTCACCGGCGGCCGGCGAACCGGCGGGGTCCTGGAGTGCAGGCAAGAGTGGCATCACCCTGCGAACCCTAGAGAAGCGAAGCGCTTCCGTCCTCGGAATGTGATCCGGAATCCGTGCCGGATGGCTGTACGGGGCATCCGGCGGGGATTTGGATACGACCTTGACAAATTAATTTTGCGTTGCCAGCATGCAAAAAGTTCACTCCGGCAGGGCACCTCGGCGCGGCGCAAAGTAAGAACGCTGAGTAAGAACGCGAAGTAAGAACCTGGCCGCATCGCCGCCCCTCCGGCAGCACACGCACGTCGCAAAGCGCGACACAGCGCCTTGCCTGACAACCCCACGCACCGTCAGGAAGGAAGCGTTCATGCCTCTGTCCCCACCCCTGTGGTCCAGGGCCCTCACGGCCCTCACCCTGGTGGCCGCCGGCTCTCTCGCCGCCGGTACCGCCGTGGCCGCACCCGTCACACCCACCGCGCAGCACATCCGGGCCGATATACCGGCCGCCGACTACCAGCAGGTCCAACTGGCCCTGGGCCCGGACGAGCTGGGCGAGGCGATGTCCCTCGCCGTCCTCCCGGACAAGTCCGTCGTCCACACCGCCCGGGACGGCACGGTCCGGCTGACCGACGCCGCCGGGACGACGAAGACGGCCGCCAAGCTGAATGTCTACACGCATGACGAGGAGGGGTTGCAGGGCGTCGCGGCCGACCCGGACTTCGCCACCAACCGCTACCTCTACCTCTATTACTCACCCGTACTGGACACCCCGGCCGGCGACGCCCCGGTGACCGGGACCGCCGCCGACTTCGAGGCGTGGAAAGGTCACCTGAACCTCTCCCGGTTCACGATGAAGGCCGACGGCACCCTCGACACCGCGAGCGAGAAGGTCCTGCTCGAAGTCGGCAACGACCGGGGCCAGTGCTGCCACGTCGGCGGTGACATCGACTTCGACGCCGCCGGGAACCTCTACCTGACCACCGGCGACGACACCAACCCCTTCGAGTCGGCCGGATACGCGCCGATCGACGAACGCACCGAGCGCAACCCGCAGTTCGACGCCCAGCGCTCCTCCGGCAACACCAACGACCTGCGCGGCAAGCTGCTGCGGATCAAGCCGACCGCCGACGGCGGCTACACCGTCCCGGCCGGCAACCTCTTCGCCCCCGGCACGGAGAAGACCCGGCCGGAGATCTACGCGATGGGCTTCCGCAACCCGTTCCGGATGTCCGTCGACAAGCAGACCGGCACCGTCTACGTGGGCGACTACGGCCCCGACGCCGGGACCACCGACGCCAACCGGGGCCCCGGCGGCCAGGTCGAGTTCGACCGCGTCACCGGGCCCGGCAACTTCGGCTGGCCGTACTGCACGGGCACCAACACCACCTCTGAGGCGTACAACGAGTACACCTTCCCCGACGGCCCGTCCGGTGCGAAGTACGACTGCGCGGGCGGCCCGGCCAACAACTCCTTCCGCAACACCGGCCAGCCGAAGCTGCCCTCCGTGAAGTCCGCCTGGATCAAGTACGGCGGTGACTCGGGCACCCCGCCCGAGTTCGGCGGCGGCTCCGAATCGCCGATGGCCGGACCGGTCTACCACTACGACGCGGACCTCGACTCGGGCGTGAAGTTCCCCGAGTCCCTGGACGGCCGCTTCTTCGCCACCGAGTACGGCCGCAAGTGGATCAAGCCGATCGAGGTGAAGGCCGACGGATCACCCGGAACCATCGACTCCTTCCCGTGGACCGGGACCCAGGTGATGGACTCCGCGTTCGGCCCGGACGGCGCGCTGTACGTCCTGGACTACGGCACCGGCTCCGGCAACCAGGCGCTGTACCGCGTCGAGTACCTGGCGGGCAGCAACCGCTCCCCGGTCGCCAAGGCCGCCGCGGACCGCACCTCCGGACCCACCCCGCTCGACGTCGCCTTCTCGGCGGACGGCAGCGCGGACCCCGAGGGCGGGGCGCTCAGCTACGCCTGGGACTTCGGTGACGGCGCCACCTCCACCGACGCCAACCCGAAGCACACCTACACCACCGCCGGTACCTTCAACCCGACCCTCACGGTCACCGACCCCGAGGGGCTCACCGGCACCGCCAGCCTCGTCGTGACGGCCGGCAACACCGCCCCCACGGTCACCCTGACCACCCCGGCCAACGGGGGGCTCTTCTCCTTCGGTGACTCCGTGCCTTTCACCGTCACGGTCACCGACCCGGAGGACGGCACCGTCGACTGCTCGAAGGTCAAGGTGACCTACCTCCTGGGCCACGACAGCCACCGCCACCAGATCACCTCGAAGAACGGCTGCACCGGCACCATCGACGTACCCGTCGACGGCGAGCACGACAGCGCCGCCAACATCTACGGGGTCTTCGACGCCGAGTACACCGACGCGGGCGGGCTCACCGGCCACGGTGCCAACATCCTCCAGCCCCGGCACCGGCAGGCCGAGCACTTCGCGGCCCAGTCCGGCATCGAGCCCGCCCAGCACGGATCGGCCGAGGGCGGCGCCACCGTCGGCTTCACCGACAACGGCGACTGGATCTCCTTCGAGCCGTACGCCCTGGCCAACGCCACCGGCATCTCGGCCCGGGTCTCCTCCGCCGGTCCCGGCGGCACCCTTGAGGTCCGCGCGGGTTCCCCCACCGGCACCCTGCTCTCGACCCTGACCGTCGCACCCACCGGAGACTGGGAGACCTTCACCGACGTCTCGGCGGACGTGAGCAACGCGCCCGCGGGCACCACCGAACTCTTCCTCGTCTTCAAGGGGCCCACGGGCCAGGGGAACCTGTTCGACCTGGACGCCTTCACCTTCGAGACGGGGGAGTGAGCGCACATGAGACGCCGACTCGCCCGGCGCGCACGCGATATCGCGTGCGCAGCCGCCCTGGCCCTGGGCGCCGCCGTCCTGGCCCCTGCCCCGGCGGGAGCCGCCCCTGCGGGAGCCGCCCCGGCCGCTGACCCGTACCACGTGCTGGTCTTCTCCAAGACCGCCGGATTCCGGCACGACTCCATCCCGGCCGGCATCACCGCGATCCAGGAACTGGGCGCGGCGGACGGCTTCGACGTCACCGCCACGGAGGACGCCGCCGCCTTCACCCCCGCGAACCTCGCCGGGTACGAGGCGGTGGTCTTCCTCTCCACCACCGGCGACGTACTGGACGACGCGCAGCAGGACGCGCTGTCCGCGTACGTGGACGGCGGCGGCGGATTCGTCGGTGTCCACGCGGCCGCCGACACCGAGTACGACTGGCCATCCTACGAGCACCTCGTCGGCGCCTGGTTCAAGAGCCACCCGGCGATCCAGGAGGCGAAGGTCGTCACCGAGGACCACGCCCACCCGGCGACCTCGCACCTGGACGACGAGTGGACCCGGACCGACGAGCTGTACAACTACCGCAGCAACCCGCGCGCCGACGTCCACGTGCTCCAGACCCTGGACGAAAGCAGCTACACCGGCGGCGAGATGGGCGACGACCACCCGATCACCTGGTGCCACCCGCAGCAGGAGGGACGGTCGTTCTACACCGGACTCGGCCACACCATCGAGTCGTACAGCGATCCGGACTTCCGTCAACTGCTGCTCGGCGGCATCCAGTACGCGGCCGGCACGGTGTCGGCCGACTGCGGATCCGGCACCACGGAGCCCGGTGGTGACGACCCCGTGGAGGCGGAGTCGTACACCTCCTCCTCCGGTGTGCAGAGCGCCGCGCACGCCGGGGCGGGCGGCGGGGCCACCCTCGGCTACATCGACAACGGCGACTGGACGGGCTACGCCTCCGTCGACACCGCCGGGGCCACCTCCTTCACCGCGAAGGTCTCCTCCGCCGGGGCGGGCGGCACCATCGAGGTGCACTCCGGCTCGGCCACCGGGCCGCTGCTCGGCTCGGTGGACGTCGCCCCGACCGGCGGCTGGGAGACCTTCACGGAGGTGACCGGCGCCCTGCCCGGAGCCGGTTCCGGCCCGCTGTTCCTCCGGTTCACCGGGGGAGCGGGCTCCCTCTTCGACATCGACAGCTTCACTCTGGCCAGGGAGCAGGACACCAAGGCCGCCGGCTCCTCCAACGTGCACCTCTTCTACTACCCGTGGTACGGCACCCCGGAGACCAACGGCAGCTGGCGCCACTGGGAGCAGGGCGGCCACACCCCGCCCGACGACATCGGCGCCGACCTCTACCCGAAGCTCGGCCCGTACGACTCCGGTGACGCCGCCGGGGCCGTCGAGCAGCACATGAAGTGGATCGAGCAGTCGGGCGCCGGAGTCATCGTCTACAGCTGGTGGGGACAGGGCGGCTACGAGGACAAGCTCGCCCCGGTCGTCCTGGAGGCCGCCGCCCGGCACGGCATCAAGGTCGCCTGGCACATCGAACCGTACGGCGACCGGACGGCGGCCTCCGTGGTCGACGACATCGCCTATCTGAACGACACGTACGGCGACAGCCCCGCCTACTACCGGGACGCCGAGCACGGCAACCGCCCGGCGTTCTACGTCTTCGAGAGCCTGAAGATCCAGGACTGGTCGGCCCTGGACGCGGTGAGCGACAGCGCCATCGTCCTCGCCCAGACCACCGACACCACCAAGGTCGCGCACTTCGGCGGGATCTACACCTACGACGGCATCGCCGGTGCCACCGCCCCCGGCTGGAAGCAGGCGGGGGAGTACGCGGCGGCCAACAACCTGGTCTGGGCGCCCTCGGTGGCCCCCGGCTACATCGACGACCGGGCCGTCCCCGGCAA
The DNA here is from genome assembly GCF_055584045.1 of Streptomyces sp. NPDC104307. NCBI lineage: Bacteria > Bacillati > Actinomycetota > Actinomycetes > Kitasatosporales > Streptomycetaceae > Streptomyces > Streptomyces sp. NPDC104307. The sequence goes on along the minus strand of NZ_JBVJMU010000002.1, from coordinate 56,578 downwards.
CACCACCCCCACCCTGGGACGCGAGGACGGCGCCTCCTACGACCTGGAGTGGAGCAACGCGCTCGACCCGGCCATCGGCGGATCGCCCTCCTGGGTCTCCGTCACCTCCTTCAACGAATGGCACGAGGGCAGCCCGATCGAACCCGCGTCGAGCACCCCGCCCGCCGGACACGGCTACCAGAGTTACGAAGGGGCGTACGGGAAGACCGGGGCCGCCGCGGAGACGGCCTACCTCGACCGGACGGCGTACTGGGCGGAGAAGTTCGAGCAGCGGCGCACGGCCGCTCGCACCGCCCGCTGAACGGTCCCACGACGAACGGCAGCGTCCCGGCGGGGACGCTGCCGTTCTTTTCGCGCGGGGGCCCTCAGGCGTCCCGCTTGATGGTCCGCATCCGCCCGTACGCGTACACACACCCGGCCAGCGCCAGATCGGACAGCAGCATGAAGCCGATCGAGTAGGAGCCCTTCGAGCTGTAGATCGCGCCCATCACCAGCGGCGGCACGAAGCCGCCGAGCCCGCCCATGGCGCCGACGATCCCGGTCACACTGCCCACCTTCGCCTGCGGGGTCACCTGCGAGACCAGGGCGAAGACGCTGCCGCTCGCGGTACCGAGACCGGCCGCCATGATCAGCAGCGCGATCGTGCCGCCGGGCATCAGCTTCGGGTCGAAGGCCTGGACGATCGCCATCAGGGCGGCCACCCCGAGCGCCGCCGAGGAGACCAGCGCCGGGTGCATCCGGTCCGAGAGCCAGCCGCCGATCGGCCGGAAGATGACCGTGACCAGGGCGAACCCGGCCGCCTTCGTACCGGCGTCGGTCGGCGAGAGGTCGTACCAGGTCTTCAGGTACGTCGGCAGGTAGACGCCGAACGCCACGATGCCGCCGAAGCCGATCGCGTACAGCGCCGACAGCTCCCAGGTGACCCGCAGCCGCCCCGCCGCACCCAGCCGGTGGGCCAGCGTGTCGGTCGGCACCTGCCGGCCCGGCCGGTCGTTGACCAGCACCGCCGCCAGCGCCGCGTACACCACGAGCGCCCCGGCGACCACCAGGAACGGCAGGTTGTCGCCGTGCTTGGCGATCCTCGGGGTGAAGTACCCGGACAGCGCCACACCGCCCATGCCCATGCCGAACACACCGAGGGCCAGGCCCCGTTCCGCAGGCGGGAACCACGAGTTGACCAGCGGGATGCCGATCGCGAACGTGGTGCCGCCCAGCCCCAGCAGGAAACCCACGGCCAGCATCGCGCCGTAGGAGTCCTTCGCCGGGATCAGCAGCAGCACCGGCACGATGGTGAGCGCCGAGACCATCGGGAACATCAGCCGCGCACCGAACTTGTCGGTGAGCGCGCCCACCGGAATCCGCCCCAGTGAGCCGACCAGCACCGGCACGGCGACCAGCAGCGACTGCTGGAACGAACTCAGCCCGAGCCGCTCCTTGTACGCGTCGGACATGGGCGCGATCAGGTTCCAGGCCCAGAAGGTGAGCGCGAAGCCGATCGTGGCCATCACGAGGTTGCGGTAGGCGGCGCCGGAGGCGGCCGGAGCGGGTGACTGCTTGACGGCTGTTTCCACACAGTCAGTCAAGGTCGGAAAGGGGCCCCGGGCCCGTCGGCGTGCTCCATCCGGGGGCCGGGAAGAGCCGCCCGAAAGTCGCAGATGTCCGAAAGCTGGGACAATCGCGGTATGGACCGTCTGGACAGGGAAATCCTCGGCGTACTCCAAGAGGACGCGCGGATCTCGTACCGCGACCTGGGGGAACGGGTCGGGCTCAGCGCCAACGCGGCGGCCGACCGGGTGCGGCGGCTGCGCCGGGACGGTGTCATCCGCGGCTTCACCGTGATCATCGACCCCGCCGCCGACACCAGGACCGGCCTGGTCGTCTTCATCGACGTGACCCTGCGGGTGGACACCACCAACGAGGTCTTCGAGCGGGCCGTGCTGACCCTGCCCGGCATCACAGAGGTGGTGCACGTGACGGGCGGGCACGACTACCTGGTACGCGCCATCGCAGCCGACACCGCGGCGCTCGACGCACTGCTGCGCAGGCTGCGGCGGGAGGCGGGCGTCGCCCACTCCAACACCAGGGTCGCGCTCAGAGGGGCGCCTGCCAGCTGACGGCCGGCGGCCGCGTGCCGTCCTCCTCCCGCCCGTCGTCCCGGACCGTCAGCCGGACGGCGGCCCGGCCGTCCGGCAGTACCGCCGTCGCGTCGACCACCACCTCGATCTCCGAGACCCCGGCCCTGCGGTGCGCGGCCGCCAGCGCCCCTCGCAGCGCGGCCAGCAGCTGCCCGCCCACCGGCTCCCGCACCAGGGCGTCCACCGCCCCGGTGAACTGCACCGACGGCGGGAAGCCCAGCACCGCGGCGGCCCCCCGGGTCTCCCGCAGCACCTGGCCCCTGAAGGTGGTGGGGGCCTGGGCGGGCGGCTGCTGGAGGGCGAAGATGGTCGTCCTGACCTCCTGGATCGTGGAGTCCAGTTCGTCCACCGCCCTGCCGAGCAGCTCGTCGGTCTGCCCGGTGGCGGCCCGGCGCCGGGTCGACTCCAGCATCATCTCGGTGGCGAACAGCCGCTGGACGACGAGATCGTGCAGATCGCGGGCGATCCGGTCCCGGTCCTCGTACACCGCCAGCTGCTCCCGGTCGTGCTGGGCGTCCGCCAGGACCAGCGCGAGGGCGGCCTGCGAGGCGAACTGCGAGGCCAGCAGCCGGTCCACGGCCGTGTACGGGCGGCCGCCGCGCCGCCGGGGCAGGGCGAGGGTGCCGATGAGCCGGCCGCCGCTCTGCAACGGCAGCATCATGCTGGGTCCGAACCGGGACCGCACATGGGTGGTCATCCGGGGATCGGTCGCGGAGTCCTCCAGGAAGACCGGCTCACCGCCCAGCAGCTGCACCAGGACGGGGGAGCCGGGTTCGATGGCGGTGCCCACCAGTCCGGCCGGATCGTCGAGCGTGGACGCGACGACGATCTCCATCCCGCCCTCCCCGTCCGGCTGGAGGATCACCCCGGCCGCCGCGTCGCTGAGGATCCTGGCCCGCTCCGCCACGGTCATCAGGGCGTCGGCGGCGTTCTCCCCGGTCAGCAGGGTGGTGGTGACCGCGGCCGCGCCCTCGATCCAGCGTTCCCGCTGCCGGACCGTCTCGTAGAGCCGGGCGTTGCCGATCGCGATCCCGGCCTGCGAGGCGAGGACGCGAAGGAGCGCCGCGTCGGTCTCGGTGAAGTGCGCGGTGCTCTTCTCGGTGAGGTAGATGTTCCCGAAGACCTCGTCGTGGACCAGGATCGGGGCGCCGAGGAACGAGTGCATCGGGGGGTGGCCGGGGGGCTGTCCGGTGGAGCGCGGATCGGCCGTGACGTCGTCGGAGCGCAGCGGGCCCGGCTCCTCGATGAGCGCCCCGAGCATCCCCGTGTGGCCGTCCGGGAAGTCCCCGACGGCCTCCCGTTCCTCGTCGGTCAGCCCGCAGACGAACAGTTCGCGGATGGTGCCGCGCTCGGCGTCCAGCACGCCCAGCGCGCCGTAGCGGGCCCCGGTGAGGGCGGTGGCGGTGTCGATGATCTGCTGGAGGGTGGCCCGCAGCCCGAGATCGGTGCCGACGCTCAGCACCGCCTCCAGGAGCATCGGCAGCCGGGGCGCCTGCGGGACTTCACCGCGGTGTGCCGCGTCACGTGGTTCGTCGGTCATCCGCCGTACGACCCGGGGTGCTCAGCAGGAGAGCGGGTCGAGGACCATCGGGCGGATCTTGCCGTCCAGCATGGCGCCGAGCCCCAGGACCGAGCAGACGTCGGGCCGCTCGGCGATCTGTACCGGCATCCCGGTCGCGTCGCGCAGCATCTGGTCGAGGCCGGGGAGCAGCGCGCTGCCGCCGACCATCATGATCCCGCAGTCCGCGAGGTCGGCCACCAGATCGGGCGGGCAGTCCCGCAGCACCTTGCCCAGTCCGTCCAGGACCGAGGTCAGCGGGCGGTGGATCGCCTGCCGCAGGGCGGCGGTGTCGACCTTTACGGAGCGGGCCAGGCCGGTGGCCACGTCCCGGCCGTGGATCTCGGTCACGGCGGGCCCCTGCGAGGTCAGGCCGTTGCCGCTGAGCGCCAGTTGCAGGGGGCGTACGGACTGGCTCGGCAGCATCAGCTCGTGGTACTGGCGCAGGTGCTGGATGACCGCGTGGTCGATCGCGTCGCCGCCGATCGGGATGCGTACGGCGGTGACGATCGAGCCGAGCGAGAGCACCGCGATCTGGGTGGTCGCGGCCCCGCACACCATGATCATGGTGGCGGTCGGCTGCTCGACCGGCAGCCCGCAGCCCACGGCCGCCGCGATCAGCGTGTCGACCAGTTCCACCCGGCGGGCGCCGAGGCCGACCATGGTCTCGACGGCGGCCCGCTGGGCGAGCGGATCGCTGTCGTGCGGGGTGCAGGCGGCGGCGCGCAGCCTGGGCTTGCGGCGCAGCTGGCGGCGGAGCTTGTCGCCCAGCAGCTGGCGCAGCATCCGCTGGGCCATCTCGATGTCCACGACGGTTCCGCCGGAGACCGGACGGACCACCCGGATGTACTGGGGGGTGCGGCCCGTCATCTGCTCGGCGAGCGCGCCGACGGCGATGAGCGACCCGGTACGGGTGTTCACGGCGGCGGCGCTCGGCTCGTCGACGACGAGCCCGAGCCCCTTGACGTACACCCGGGTCCGGGCGGCCCCGAGGTCGACGGCGACATGGCAACGGCGCAACTGATCGAGGCTGACGGTCACGGCGGGTCTCCCGAGAGCGCTGATGGGGGTACCGACGGGCAGCCGGCTGTCCTCGTATCGTGCGCCGCCGGGAGGCGTTGTGCGCGCTGGGATGCGCCGTAGGGGGTACGGAGCTGACGGCTCGTCGGCCGGGGCCCGCCGGCTGCGTCAGCGCGGCAGCAGCCGCTGGAACAGCCCCCAGGTGAACTCCGCGACATACGGTGCGCCGGGGACCGGGGAGTCCGTCGGCGCGGTCGCCGGAGCGGTGATCGCGAGCGCCCAGCGGGTCGGCGCGCTGCCCTCCATCGGGCGGGCCGGTGCGAAGGCCCGCGCCACCTCGTCCACGGTGCACGACCAGGGGCGCAGGTCCGCCACCGAGCGCAGGGCGGGGGCGGCCGCGCCGGGTGCCCGCACCAGCCACTCGTTCCACACCGCCCCGCCGGGCCCGGCCATCACCTCGAACCGCAGCTCCGGCCAGAGCGGCACCGGCCACAGCAGCGCGTCGCACTCCAGGTCGCCGACCGTGCGGCGCACCGAGCTCTCGGGCTCACCGAGCACGGAACGGTAGCGCCGCAGCGCCCCCCGCCCCCGTGGCGCCCGCACCATGGCCTGCCAGCGCCGGTTGGCCTCACGCATCTCCGCGAGCGTGGCGCTCAGCTCGTGCCGGGCGTCCTCGACCAGGTCCGGCTGGTGATCGGCCATCCGGCGCAGCAGGACGAGCTGGAACTCTCGGGGGCCGAAGGGCGTGGCAGCGGTCATGGGGGCAACGCTTCCACACGGGGCCCGGGGCGGTGCTCAGCCCGTCGGTTCCATGCCCAGCATCCGGCGCAGCAGGTCCCGCAGCACCGCGCGGTCCGTGTCGGAGAGGCCGGCCAGCGGCTCGCGGGCGAAGTCGAGCGATTCGCGCAGCTGCCGCGCCGTCCGGGCGCCCTGCTCGGTGGGCGCGGCCAGCTTCACCCGCCGGTCGGCCGGATCGGGGCGGCGCTCCACCAGGCCGCGCGCCTCCAGCCGGTCCACAATGCCGGTGACGTTGGACGGCTCGCACTTCAGCTTCCGCGCGATCCTGCGCATCGGCATCGGCTCCAGGGAGAGCAGCCCGAGGACCCGGGCCTGCGCGCCGGTGAGGCTGTGCGCGGCCGCGGCCTGCTCGTACTCCTCGTAGTAGCGCGCCACGACGGTGCCGATGAGCTCGACGACTTCGAGGGTCAGTGGGTCTGTACGAGTGGCCATGAGGCTGAGGATAGCCGGTTACTTGACAACATGAAATATCCAGGAGCATGGTGTTTCACATGATGAAGCTTTTCCGCCCCGGCGGAACCGCTTCCCGCACCTCACAGCACCACCCAGATCCCCCGATCCCCCCGAGACACTGAGGAGACACCGAGCCCATGTCTGCAGCTCTTCCCACGTCCAGCCGTGAATGGCACCTCGTAGCCCGTCCGCACGGCTGGCCGAAGGCCGAGGATTTCGCGCTGCGTGAGGCACCGGTCACCGCTCCCGCCGAGGGCCGGATCCTCGTCCGCAACCTGCACTTCTCGGTCGACCCGTACATGCGCGGCCGGATGAACGACGTGAAGTCCTACACCCCGCCGTTCAAGCTGGACCACCCCATGGACGGCGGCGCGGTCGGCGAGGTCGTCGCCTCCAACGCCGACGGGTTCGCGGTCGGCGACCACGTCCTGCACGGCCTCGGCTGGCGCGAGTACGCCGACGTCCCGGCCAAGCACGCCGTGAAGGTCGACGCCTCCCTCGCCCCGCTCTCCGCCTACCTCGGCGTGCTCGGCATGCCCGGGCTCACCGCCTACGCGGGCCTCTTCGAGGTCGCCTCCTTCAAGGAGGGCGACGCGGTCTTCGTCTCCGGCGCGGCCGGTGCGGTCGGCAGCCAGGTCGGCCAGCTGGCGAAGCTCAAGGGCGCCTCGCGGGTCATCGGCTCCGCCGGCTCCGACGAGAAGGTCAAGCTGCTGGTCGAGGAGTACGGCTTTGACGCCGCGTTCAACTACAAGGACGGGCCCGTCGCGGAGCAGCTGCGCGAGGCCGCCCCCGACGGCATCGACGTCTACTTCGACAACGTCGGCGGCGAGCACCTCGAAGCCGCGATCTCCTCGCTCAACGTGCACGGCCGTGCGACCATCTGCGGCATGATCGCGCAGTACAACGCGACCGAGCCCACCCCGGCCCCGCGCAACCTCGCGCTCGTCATCGGCAAGCGGCTGCGCCTCCAGGGCATGCTCGTCGGTGACCACGCCGGCCTCCAGGGGCAGTTCGTCCAGGAGGTGGCCGGCTGGCTGGCCTCCGGCGAGCTCAAGTACCGCGAGACGGCCGTCGAGGGAATCGAGAACGGCTTCGAGGCCTTCCTCGGTCTGCTCCGCGGCGAGAACACCGGAAAGATGATCGTTTCCCTCGGCTGACACCGCCGCAGGGGCACCCGTTAGGCTCATCCCAGGCCGTCGCGATCGTGGGCGCGAGTCGCGGCGCATCAGCAGGAGGATTCACAGCTATGACCATTCAGGACATCGCCGTCGCGTACACCGCCGTCGCCACCGCGGAGAACGGCCGTGACGGCCGGGTCTCCTCGGACGACGGCAAGCTCGACGTGGTCGTCAACCCGCCGAAGGAGATGGGCGGAAGCGGCGCGGGCACCAACCCGGAGCAGCTCTTCGCGGCCGGCTACAGCGCCTGCTTCCAGGGCGCGCTGGGCGTCGTGGCCCGGCAGGAGAAGGCCGACATCTCCGGCTCCACGGTGACCGCCTCGGTCTCCATCGGCAAGACCGAGGCCGGTGGCTTCGGCCTGGAGGTCGCGATCTCCGCGACCATCCCGAACGTCGACACCGCGACCGCGCAGGCGCTCATCGAGAAGGCCCACCAGGTGTGCCCGTACTCGAACGCGACGCGCGGCAACATCAAGGTCGAGCTGTCGGTCGCCTGACCGCAGCCGCACTGGACAGGCCGAGGGCCGCATCCCACCCGGGGTGCGGCCCTCGGCCCGTCCAGCGGGGGCCGTACGGCTCCCCGCTACGCTGACGCCATGCGTGATCCAGGGGCGGGTTTCAGTTATTTGATCAACGGTCAACGCTGGGTCGTCCGGCACGGCCGGTGGCTCGGCATAGGCCTGATCCCCGGTCTCATCACCCTGGTGGTGTACGCGGGCGCGCTCGTCGCCCTCGCCTACGGGGCCGACGACCTGGCGGACTGGGCCACCCCGTTCGCCGACGACTGGTCCTCGCCCTGGCTGGGGCTGCTGCGCAACACCCTGACCGTGCTGGTCTTCGCGTTCGGCCTGTTCCTGGCGGTGATCACCTTCACCGCCGTGACGCTGCTGGTCGGGCAGCCCTTCTACGAGGCGCTGTCCGAGGAGGTCGACCGGGCCGAGGGCGGCGAGGCGCCCGAGTCGGGGCTGCCGCTGTGGCGGGAACTGTGGATCTCCGCCCGCGACAGCGTGCGCATCCTGGTGCGGGTCGCGCTGTACGGGGTGTTGCTCTTCGCCTTCGGATTCGTCCCGGTCGCCGGGCAGACCGTCGTTCCGCTGATCGGCTTCTGCGTGACCGGCTACTTCCTGGCCGAGGAACTCACCGCCGTCGCGCTCCAGCGGCGCGGCCTGGTGCTGAAGGACCGGCTGGTCCTGCTGCGCGGCCGCAAGCTGCTGATCCTCGGCTTCGGCGTACCGCTGGGCCTCGCCTTCCTGGTCCCGTTCGTCGCCGTCTTCCTGATGCCGGGGGCCGTCGCCGGTGCGACCCTGCTGGCGCGCGAACTGGTGGGGGACGACGCCGAGTCCGACGACGACGGGCCGGACGGCGACGGGTCGGACGGCGAGGGAACACCGGCGTTCTCCCCGCCGAGCGCCCTCGGGGACTGAACGCCGGCTCAGCGCACCGAGAAGCCGTACACCGTCCTCGACACGTACTCCTCGCCCGGCCGCAGCACCGTGCTCGGGAACTCCGGCCGGTTCGGGGAGTCGGGGAAGTGCTGGGTCTCCAGCGCGATGCCGGCGCACGGCCCGAACGGCTCCCCGTCGAAGTGGTCCGCCGTGTAGAGCTGGAGACCTGGTTCCGTGGTCGCGACGGTCAGCGCGCGCCCGGACGCCTCGTCGTACAGCTCGGCCGCCGGACCGGGCGTGTCCGCGTCCAGTACGTAGTTGTGGTCGAACCCACCGGACACCGGACGGGGCTCCCGGAAGTCGAACCGGGTCCCCTCCACCGGCCGGAACTCGCCCGTCGGCAGCGACTCCGCGTCCGCCGGAGTGATCAGCCCGGCCGCGATCCGCAGCCGCTGGCCGAGCGCGCTGCCGCTGCCGGCGCCCGCCAGGTTCCAGTACGTGTGATTGGTCAGGTTCAGCACGGTCGGCGCGTCCGTCGTCGCCCGGTACGCGATCCGCAGCGAACCGCCCGCGTCCAGCGTGTACGCCACCGAGAGCTCCAGCCGCCCCGGGAAGCCCTCCTCACCGTCCGCCGAGACCAGGGACAGCTCCACCCCGTCCGCGATCTCCCGGGCCTTCCACACGCGCTTGTCGAAGCCGAGGGCCCCGCCGTGCACCTGGTTGCGCCCCTCGTTGCGGGTGAGCCGATGGGTCCGTCCGTCCAGCTCGAAGGCCGCGCCGCCGATCCGGTTCGCGTACCGCCCGACCAGCGCGCCGAAGTAGGGCCCGGTGTACTTCAGGTACGCGGCGAGGTCCGGCAGCCCGAGCGCCACACCGGTCCGCACCCCGTCCCGGTCCGGCACCTCGACCGACTGCACGATGCCGCCGTACGTCAGCACGCGCACCCGCGTGCCGTCCCGCTCCAGCGTCCAGCGGTGCACGGCCGTGCCGTCCCCGAGGGTGCCGAAGTCTTCCGTGCGCGTCACCGTGTTCGAACCCGTGTCCATGATCACGCACTGTAGACCGGCGCGGTCCTACGCGGGCGGCCGGGCGGCCGTGACATTGCGGTACGCGATCTCCGCCAGCCGGGCCTGCCCGTTGCGCCCCGGGTGGAACCAGTCCCACTGGCTGAGCTGCTTGCCGGTGAACCGGTAGTCGAAGACCGCCCCGCCGTCGTAACGGCAGCGCACGTCCTTCGCGCACACCTCGCGCAGCACCCCGTTGTACGCCACCACGCGGTCCTGCACCTCCGAGCGCCGCGTCACGGCGGAGGCGCTCATGTCGTCCGCGTCGGCCAGCATCGACTTGCAGATGCCCAGCTTCCAGATCTGCTTGCCCAGCTGGTTGACGCGCCCCGTCGACCAGAGCCGTTTCAGGTCCGGCACGCTCGACACGTACACCTGGGCCTTCGGCGCGGTGTCGCGCAGCTGACGCATCGACGCCTCGAACGACCTACGGAAATCAGCCACCGGAGTCATGGCCCGCACCGAGTCCCGGCAGGCGTCGTTGGCGCCGATCATCACCGTCACCAGCGCGGGGTCCTCCTTCGCGGCCAGCGCCATCTGCTCCGGCAGCTGGGCGATCCGGGCGCCCGTCGCCGCGTGGTTCCAGCTGTGGTCCGCCGCGCCGGAGGCGCCGAGCAGCCGTACGGCGAGGCTGTTCACCGCGCTGTCCGTGCCGGTGGACCAGGAGACCTCCGGGCAGTCCGCCAGCACCGAGCAGGCGTCGAACCCGCGGGTGATGGAGTCCCCGACCGCCGCGACGGATCCCGGGCTGCGGTCCCAGACCGGTGCGGCCGCCGCCGAGGGGTGCCCGGCGGACGCGCCCTTCGTCGTGCGGTCCGAGCCGGAGTCGCAGCCGGCCAGTACCGCCGTGCCGAGACACGACAACGCGGCCAGCGCGGCCAGCGCGCCGCGCGATCGGCGCCGTACGGAGCGTTCCGGCATCCCTTGGTCCCCTCCTGTCCATGCCCCCGGCAAACCCTCTTGGCACCGGTCGGCGGGCCCGCGCGCTCCGCTGGGTGAATGCTGCGCGAATGATGGGCCCAGGACCGACGGTACGTCACACCTCGGACGCCGCCGCACGGTAGCTTTTCCCCGTCGAACCAGTGGTTCCTTCGGCTGTCCGGCTCCACTCGGGTGGCTTCCGAACATCACATCACGTCACATACTGTCCCCTTTCCGGAGATTAACTCCCGATGCTGTTTACTGATGACAACCTCGGGAAGCGGCTGGAAAGAGGCGGTACGGGCGCGAGGCCGCTGGGGAAGGCGAACCTCGTCCCACACTGGAGGTCCCGGTGACGACACGTGGAGTCCTGTACGTTCACTCCGCACCGCGCGCGCTCTGCCCACATGTCGAATGGGCGGTGGCGGGTGTCCTTGGTGTGCGGGTCCAGCTCGACTGGATCAGACAGCCGGCCGCGCCCGGCACCTGGCGGTCCGAGTTCTCCTGGCAGGCCCGTCCCGGCACGGCGTCGAAGCTCGCCTCGGCCCTTCGGGGCTGGGACCTGCTGCGCTTCGAGGTGACGGCGGAGCCGTCGCCCACCGCGGAGGGCGAGCGCTACAGCGCCACGCCCCAGCTGGGCATCTTCCACGCGGTCACCGGCATGCACGGCGACATCCTGGTCCCGGAGGACCGGCTGCGGGCCGCGCTGGCGCGGTCCGTCCGGGGGGAGACGGATCTTGAGGCGGAGATCGCCAAGCTCCTCGGCAAGCCGTGGGACGACGAACTGGAGTCCTTCCGCCACGCGGGCGAGGGCGCGCCGGTCCGCTGGCTCCACCAGGTGGTGTAACCGGGGGCCGGTTCACGGGGCGCTGCCCCGGACCCCGCGCCTCAATCGCCGGCGGGGCTTGGTCCGGCCCCAACCGGGGCTCCGCCCCGCCCCCCGCGCCTCAATCGCCGGCGGGGCTGGTTTTGCCCGGCTGGGTGCGCATCTGCCGCTGGGTTGCGCTCAGCAAGGCTGGGGCCCGAGGCAAAATCAAGCCTCTCCGGCGATTGAGGAGCGGGGGTTCGGGGGCAGCGCCCCCGAGGAGGGCCCGCCGCAAAGTACGGCCCGCTCCATGCGTGAAGCCCGCCTCCCCGGTACGGGGGAAGCGGGCTTCACGAGGCAGCGTCACACGCTACGGAACGCCAGCACCACGTTGTGCCCGCCGAACCCGAACGAGTTGTTGATCGCCGCGACCGGCCCCTCCGGCAGCGGCCGGGGCGCGTCGCGCACGATGTCCGCCTCGACCGCGTCGTCGAGGTTCTCGATGTTGATGGTCGGCGGAGCGATCCGGTGGTGCAGCGCCAGGACCGTGGCCACGGTCTCGATGCCGCCCGCGCCACCGAGCAGGTGACCCGTCATCGACTTCGTCGCGGAGATCGCGACATGGTCCAGGTCGTCGCCCAGGATCTTGCGCAGCGCCCTCAGCTCCGCCACGTCACCCTGCGGCGTCGACGTCGCGTGCGCGTTGAGGTGCACGACCTCGGACGGCTTGAGGTCCGTCTGGTCCAGCAGGTTCTGCATCGCCGCGGCGATACCGCGCCCGGTCGGCTCGGGCTGCGCGATGTGGTGGGCGTCCGCGGACAGCCCCTGGCCCAGCACCTCGGCGTAGACCCGGGCGCCACGCGCGGCGGCGTGCTCCGCGGACTCCAGGACGACGACGCCGGCGCCCTCGCCGAGGACGAAGCCGTCACGGGCGGTGTCGTACGGACGCGAGGCCTTCTCGGGCTCGTCGTTGCTCTTGGACATCGCCATCATGTTGGCGAACGCGGCGATCGGCAGCGGGTGGATGGCCGCCTCGGTGCCACCGGCGAGGACCACATCGGCACGGCCGGTGCGGATCATCTCGACGGCGTACCCGATCGCCTCCGCGCCCGACGCACAGGCGGAGACCGGGGTGTGGACGCCCGCCTGGGCGTTCACCTCGATACCGACGTTGGCGGCCGGACCGTTGGGCATGAGCATGGGAACGGTGTGCGGGGAGACGCGGCGTACGCCCTTCTCCTTGAGCACGTCGTACTGGTCGAGCAGGGTGATCACGCCGCCGATACCGGAGGCGATGACCGAGCCCAGCCGCTCGGGCTGGATCTTGGCGTCCTCACCGGCCTTGCCGGTGAAGCCCGCGTCCGCCCACGCCTCACGGGCCGCGATCAGCGCGAACTGCGCCGAGCGGTCCAGCTTGCGGGCGAGCGGGCGGGGCAGGACGTCGCCCGGGTCGACGGCCGCGAGAGCCGCGATCCGGACGGGCAGTTCGGCGAAACGTTCGCCCTCAAGAGGCTTGACGCCGGACCGGCCGGCCATCAGACCTTCCCAGGTCGATGCGGAATCGCCACCCAGCGGAGTGGTTGCGCCGATACCGGTGACGACCACGGTGCGATTGGTCGAGTTCACTGGAAAATCTTCTCCACGTGTAGAGGGTCGTGAATCAGCGGCGCCACCGCCGGGTGGCGACACACGAACCGGCTGGATCAGGCCTGGTGCTTGAGGATGTAGTCGGTGGCGTCGCCAACCGTCTTGAGGTTCTTGACGTCCTCGTCGGGGATCTTGACGTCGAAGCGCTCCTCGGCGGCGACGACGACCTCGACCATGGACAGCGAGTCGACGTCCAGGTCGTCGGTGAAGGACTTCTCCAGCTCGACGTCCTCGGCCGGGATACCGGCGATCTCGTTGACGATCTCGGCGAGACCGTCGAGGATCTCCTTCTGCGTGGCGGCCATGTTGGCGCTCCTTCGGTGTATATCTGCTGGGTTCGGGTGTCCGGGCGAAAAGACCCGGTGTGCCTAGGGGAGGGTAACGACCGTCGCGGCGTAGACGAGACCCGCCCCGAAGCCGATGACGAGCGCGGTGTCGCCGCTCTTCGCCTGACCGGTCGCCAGAAGCCGCTCCATAGCGAGCGGAATCGAGGCGGCGGAGGTGTTGCCGGTGGTCTCCACGTCACGGGCGACCCTGACGTGATCCGGCAGCTTCAGTGTCTTCACCATCGAGTCGATGATCCGCATGTTCGCCTGGTGCGGAATGAAGACGTCCAGGTCTTCCGGAGCGATCCCGGCCGCGTCCAGCGCCTGCTGGGCGACCTTCGCCATCTCGAAGACGGCCCAGCGGAAGACCGCCTGGCCCTCCTGCGTGATGGCCGGGAACTTCTCCGGACGGTCGGCGTGGAAGGTGTCCCACGCCACGGTCTGCTTGATCGTGTCCGACTTGTCGCCCTCGGAGCCCCACACCGTGGGGCCGATCGCGGGCACGTCGGACGGGCCGACGATCACGGCACCGGCGCCGTCACCGAACAGGAACGCCGTCGCGCGGTCGTTCAGGTCGGTGAGGTCGCTCAGCCGCTCCACGCCGATCACGAGCACGTACTGGGCCGAGCCCTCGACGATCATGCCCTTGGCGAGCGTCAGGCCGTAGCCGAAGCCCGCGCAGCCGGCCGAGATGTCGAAGGCGGCGGGCTTGCCCGCGCCGATCCTGTGGGCGATCTCGGTGGCGATGGCCGGGGTCTGCTTGAAGTGCGAGACGGTCGAGACGACGACCGCGCCGATCTGCGAGGGGTCGATCCCGGCATCCGCGATGGCCTTGCCGGACGCCTCGACGGACATCGCGGACACGGTCTCCTCGTCGGAGGCCCAGTGACGGGTGGCGATGCCGGACCGGGAGCGGATCCACTCGTCCGACGAGTCGATCGTTTCGAGGATCACCTCGTTCGGCACGACCCGGGTCGGGCGGTAGCCGCCGACACCCATGATCCGTGCGTACGGGGCGCCCTTGCTGGGCTTGATCTTCGACATGCTCTCGGGCTCCTTAGGCGCCCGCGTGCTCAGCGATGAGCGCGCGGGCAGCGTCGAGGTCGTCGGGGGTCTTGAGCGCGAGCGTCTTCACACCGGGCATCGCGCGCTTGGCGAGACCGGTGAGCGTGCCGCCGGGGCAGGCCTCGATCAGCGCGGTGACGCCCAGTTCCTTGAAGGTCTCCATGCACAGGTCCCAGCGCACCGGGTTGGCGACCTGGCCGACCAGGCGCGAGATGACCTCCGCGCCGGTGGCGACCGCCTTGCCGTCGGCGTTCGAGACATATGTCACGGCCGGGTCGGAGACCTCCAGGGCCTCTGCGGCCTCGCGGAGCCGCTCGACGGCAGGAGCCATGTGGTGCGTGTGGAACGCGCCGGCGACCTTGAGGGGCACCACGCGGCGCACCCCCTCCGGCTTGTCCTCGACGAGCGCGGCGATCTGCTCCGCGGTGCCGGCGGCGACGATCTGACCGGCCCCGTTGACGTTCGCCGGGGTCAGTCCGAGCTTCTCCAGGTGCGCGATGGTGACCTCGGGGTCCCCGCCGAGCAGCGCCGCCATGCCGGTCTCGGCCACCGCGGCGGCCTCGGCCATGCCGAGCCCACGAGTGCGTACGAGGCGGAGGGCGGCGTCCTCGCCGATGACCCCGGCGTAGGCGGCTGCGGTGATTTCACCAACGCTGTGACCTGCGACGACACTCGGTGACGCGTCGAGTGCGGCAGCGGACAGCAGACCGGCGGCGACCAGCAGCGGCTGGGCCACCGCGGTGTCGCGGATCTCCTCCGCGTCAGCCTTGGTGCCGTAGTGGGCAAGGTCGAGCCCGATGGCGTCGGACCAGGCCGCGATGCGGTCGGTGGCACCGGGGAGGTCGAGCCAGGGAGTCAGGAAGCCGGGCGTCTGAGCGCCTTGGCCGGGAGCGACGAGTACGAGCACCCTCACACTCTCTCTTGTGAACGGTCCGGAACACCCGTGGGGACAGGGACGAAGAACCGTATGGGGAATTGTTGATGTCCGACAAAAGTCTAGGACTGGAGATCCCTGTCGGCCAGACGCCCCAGGATGAGGGCGATCCGGAGCGTGAACGCCGAGCGGACATCCGACGGCGACCAACCGGTGACGTCTGTCACACGTCGCAGCCGGTAGCGCACGGTGTTGGGGTGGACGAAGAGCATCCTGGCGGCCCCTTCGAGGCTGCTCGCCTGTTCCAGATACACACTCAGCGTCTCCAGGAGGGCGGAACCCGCTTCTTCGAGCGGTCTGTAGATCTCCTCTACCAACTGGTCCCGCGCGGCCGGGTCGCCCGCCATCGCGCGCTCCGGCAGCAGATCGTCCGCCAGCACCGGCCGGGGGGCGTCCTGCCAGGCGCCGCACGCCTTGAGCCCGGCGGCCGCCGCCTGTGCGGACCGGGTGGCCGCCAGCAGGTCGGGCACGACGGGTCCGGCCACGACGGGGCCCGCCGCGTACGGCCCGATCAGCGCCTTCGCGACCTGGAGCGGATTGTCGCTGCCGCCCGCGATGACGACGAGACGGGTACCCAGCACCCCGGTCAGCACCTGGAGCTTGGCGTGCCGGGCCGCCCGCCTGATGGCCTCCACGGTCAGCTCGCTGTCGCCGTCCGGCGCCGTCCCCAGCAGCACGCAGACGTGCTCGGGGGAGTTCCAGCCGAGCGCGGCGGCCCGGGAGACGGCGCCCTCGTCGGCCTCCCCGGACAGCACCGCGTTCACCACGAGCGATTCGAGCCGGGCGTCCCAGGCACCCCGGGCCTCTGCGGCCTGGGCGTACACCTGGGCGGTCGCGAAGGCGATCTCGCGGGCGTAGACGAGCAGCGCCTCACGCAGCACCGACTCGTCGCCGGGCGCGGCGACTTCGTCGATCGCGGCCTCCATGACCTCGATCGTCGTACGCACCATCTCGACGGTCTGACGCAGCGTGATGGCTCGGGTCAGCTCGCGCGGAGCCGTACCGAAGACATCGGTGGAGATGGCCTGCGGGGTCTCCGGATGCCGGAACCACTCGGTGAACGCGGCGATTCCGGCCTGGGCGACCAGACCGATCCAGGACCGGTTCTCCGGTGGCATGGCCCGGTACCAGGGCAGTGACTCGTCCATGCGGGCGATCGCGTTCGCGGCCAGCCGGCCGGAGGACTGCTCCAGACGCTTCAGCGTCGCGGCATGGAGATGGGCGTCGTTCACAGCGGGCTGCTCAGGATCGGGTCGGGGCACGGACACAAGACTGCCTTATCCGGACAGCTGCCCGGTGGGGCGGGGCCGGTCGGGCAAGATCACGTCACTTTGTGTGAAATCCGTAGGACGGCCCGTCCGCCGCGCGGGCTACCGTGGGGCGGGTGATTTCCGTACGTCGCTCGGGCGACCGATTCAGGGGCGGGGACGAGGCGGCCGGCATCGAGTCCCGGCACTCCTTCTCCTTCGGCACCTTCTACGACCCGGACAACCTCCGCTTCGGCCCGGTCCTCGCCTGCAACGAGGAACGCCTCGCCCCCGGCGCGGGCTTCGACGAGCACCCGCACAGCCACACGGAGATCGTGACCTGGGTGGTGGAGGGCGAGCTGACCCACCGCGACTCCGCCGGCCACGCCACGGTCGTACGGCCCGGCGACGTCCAGCACCTCAGCGCGGCGGGCGGGGTCCGGCACGTCGAACGCAACGACGGGGACACCCCGCTGACCTTCCTCCAGATGTGGCTGGCCCCCCTGGAGCCGGGCGGTGAGCCCTCGTACACGACGGTCCCCGGCATCGCGGACTCCACCCCGTACGCCCTGCCGGAGGCGGGTGCGATGCTCCACGTGCGGCGGCTGGTGGAGGGCGAGCGCACGGCGCTGCCGGACTCGCCCCGGGTGTACGTGCACGTGGTCGCCGGGAACGTGCGGATCGCGGACGACGAGCTGGGGCCGGGCGATTCGGCCCGGATCGCCGGGGAGGCGGGGCTTGAGCTGGTCGCGGGCGGGCCGGCGGAGGTGCTGGTCTGGGAGCTGCCGGACTGAGGCGCCCAACCGGCGGGGGCGGAGCGAATGAGCCCGGCGGCCGTCGCCGCGCCGGGGCTCACCATTCGAGCGTCTCCATGTCCCTCCCCTTCGCGTCCGCGTCGGCCCCGGTCCGGAGCGGCGCCTTCCCGCGCACGGACGGTATCGGCCATTCGTCATCTCGTACTACCGGATGACCGCAGCCTGTTGGCATCCTCACCCCGGTAAGTCCCCGACCGGCGCAACGGCGAGAGAGATCATCTGCCGGTTTATCAGGAGTACGGCCATGGTTCGTCCGCCGTTCGCCGCGGCGGCCTAGTTTTCGCAGACAGCGCCGACGTTCGCACCCTGAATCACTCTCCCCCCAGAGGCCCCCTGATGACTCTCGCCACAGAAGACACCGTGAGCCCCGCCCAGGAATCCCGCATCACCCGTCGCCGGATGCTCCAGACGGCCGCCGTCGCACTCGGTGCGGTGGCGGCCGGTCCTGTCGCGGAAGCGGTCGGCGGCAGACAGGCCGAGGCCGCCGAATACCACCTGCCCAAGGGCTTCCACGGCGACATCTCCGATCTGAAGCACGTGGTGATCCTGATGCAGGAGAACCGGTCCTTCGACCACTACCTCGGCCAGCTGCCGGGTGTACGCGGACATCACGACAAGCAGGTCCTGAGATTCCAGGACGGCACCGACGTCTTCCAGCAGCGCGACGCGACCGGAGCCATCGTGCCGCCCGCCCCGTCGACCGCCACCTGGAGCGACAACCACAGCTTCTACGGCGCCAACGAAGGGCGCTGGAACACCTGGGTGCAGGACAAGGGCGACCACTGCATGTGGTACTACACGCCCGACTACATGCCGTGGATGTACTCGCTCGCCTCCCAGTACACCGTCTGCGACATGAACTTCTGCTCGCTGCACGGCCCGACCATCCCGAACCGCTACTACCTGATGACCGGTGCGGCGGGCGGTGAGGTCACCAACGCCAGGCAGAACGACTACAGCCGCAGTTGGACCACGGTCCCCGAGCAGCTCCAGCAGGCCGGGATCGACTGGCGGGTCTACTCCGACAACAGCGGCAACGGCGTCACCGGCAGCCTCCAGAGCGGCTTCGTCGGTGAGTACGGCTGCAACGTGACCAACAGTTTCAAGTCGTTCGACCCCCGCACGGCGGCCAAGGAAGACCTCGAACCGGGCACCGGCAAGATCTGGAAGGCCAACTCCTTCGTCTACGAGGGCGCCACCACGCCCAACGACGACTCCGAGGCCAACCTCGACGCCGTCCTCCGGGACCTGATCGCGGCCTGCGAGCCAGGAGCGGAACACCCGCTCCCCGAGGTCTCCTGGGTGGTGATGCCCGCCGCGTGGAGCGAGCACCCGGGCTTCGACACGGTGCACGGCGAGCGCTACATGAACAAGGTCCTCAAGACGCTCCAGAGCAACGAGGACATCTGGAACCACACCCTGGTGATCATCACCTACGACGAGAACGACGGGAAGTTCGACCACGTCCTTCCCCCGCGCCCGGAGCCGGGCACGGCAGGCGAGTTCTCCGGGACCACTCCGTACGGGTTCGGCCCCCGGGTGCCGATGGTGCTGGTCTCGCCGTGGACGCGGGGCGGCTACGTCGCCTCCGAGGTGTTCGACCACACGTCGACCGTGAAGTTCCTGGAGACCTGGGCGGCCCACCTGGGCAAGCCGTTCACCTGCCCGAACATCACCGAATGGCGCCGGTCCGTCGCGGGCGACCTGACCAGCGCGATCGACTTCGCGCACCCGAGGCCGGGACCGGTCGTCATCGCGGACCCGGTCACCGGGACCCCGCCGAGGCCGTCGCGGAACAGGATGAAGCCGCGCGGCCTCTCCTTCCACCCGCACACCACCCTCACGGAGGACAGGGCCGCCGGTACGGTGACCGCGTCCATGACGCTGGCCGGGGGCCCCGCGGGCAAGGCGGTGAGCCTCCAGGTCTTCCCCGACCGGTACCTGGCCTTCGCCAACACGCCGTACACGGTGACCGGGTCGGCCCCCCGCTCGTACACCTGGGACGCGACGGCGACCGACGGCAGGTACGCCTTCTCCGTCTACGGCCCCGACGGCTTCCTGCGCTCCTTCGCCGGACAACTGGTTCCCGAGCACGGGAGCGACAGGCAGCACATCGGTATTCCGCGCGTCGAGGCGGAGTTGACCGGCGGCAGACACGCCAAGGTCAGGCTGAGACTGCGCAACGACGGCAACCGGACCGTCCGTTACACCTTGAAGGCCAACGACTACGTCGGCGGCACCCGGAAGTACACCGTCCCCGGCGGCCACTCGACCGTCGTGCACTGGCCCACAGAGGACGGCTACTACGACGTGGTGCTCACCGCCGACACCGGGACCGGCTGGAGCCAGCGGTACGCGGGGCGTGTGTCTACGGTCTGAGCAGACGGAAGGGGCCCGGGACGACGTCCCGGGCCCCTTCGTCGTACGAGCCTCAGAGCCCGGCCACGAAGCCGCGCCAGGCGTCGGCCGCGATGACGATGACGGGCCCGTCCTGGACCTTGCTGTCGCGGACCGGCACGGAGGCGGCGCAGCCGGTCGCCACCTCGACGCAGCAGCCCCCGGTGCTGCCGCTGTACGACGACTTACGCCAGGTGGCGCCGCCGGTCACGGTGCACTCGACGCAGTCGCCGCCGGTGGTTCCGCTGTAGCTGGACTTACGCCACTCCGCGCTCTTCAGGGCAGGGCTTGTTTCCATAACGCTCCTCCATGACGCGGCTGATCAGCGCCGCTGAATCCCCTACGGAGAGGGAGGCGGCCTGGAGGTGAGCGTATCGGAGCGAGCCCTCTCTGACCGTGTCGGGGCTGGCGGTCATATGGCCGGAGATGAGGTCCTCGGTGTAGACGAGATCCGGGTCGTCGTCGAAGCGCAGCAGGTTGAACGAGCCATCCAGGCTTGCATGTTCACCTGCCGAGAAGGGCAGCACCTGGATGCGCATCCAGCGGTGTGTGGAGTAGTCCAACAAGCGCTGGAGTTGTGCGCGCATCACCTTGTTCCCGCCGATCGGCCTATACAGCACCGCCTCGTCCAGAACGGCCCAGGCCAGGGGCGGCTTCTCCCGCTGCAGGATGCGCTGGCGCTCCATGCGGGCCGCCACCAGGCTGTCCGGGTCATTGGGCATGCCGGGGGCGAGCAAGGCCCGCGCGTAGTCCTCCGTCTGCAACAGCCCGTAGACCAATTGCGCCTGGTACGTGGAGATGTACGCGGCGCGGGCCTCCATCTCGGCGTACGCCTGGAACCACGTTGGGAGTTGGCTGCGCAGGACCAGGCCCACCAGGCGGGAGAACATGCCGTCCGTGCCCAGGGCGGCGTCCACCCGTTCGGAGAAGTCGCGGGTGGGGATCTTCTTCGTCGTCTCGATCTGGCCGATCAGCGAGCCCGTGCAGAAGATGATGTCGCCCAACTGCTGCTGCCTGAGGCCGGCTGCCTCGCGCTGGCGGCGTAATTCCCAGCCGTAGTAGTCGAGCGGAGAGGCGCAGGGGTCGAGCAACTGGATGTTGGCCACGGTGGGGGACCTCCGATGTGCAGGCGCGATGCGCAACGCCTTGCGGCGTTCGGTTCCTTTGGTAGCCGAGCGTAGTCACTTGCTCGCACGATGGTGACATGAATCACGTAATTGCCCCCGAGGGCGTGACCGAGGCCGAATCCGAAGAGCCGGTCTACCGAGCCGACTTCGCCATGGGCGAGCACTCGGCCCGGCATCTGCGGCGCATCCTGCGCCTCTATCTCAAGGGGTGGGGGCTGATGGGCGTGGCCGACGCGGCGGAGCTCGCGCTCACCGAGCTCATCGCC
Organism: Streptomyces sp. NPDC104307; assembly: GCF_055584045.1. Taxonomy (NCBI): domain Bacteria; kingdom Bacillati; phylum Actinomycetota; class Actinomycetes; order Kitasatosporales; family Streptomycetaceae; genus Streptomyces; species Streptomyces sp. NPDC104307. Next base: position 35,437 of record NZ_JBVJMU010000002.1, on the reverse strand, counting down.
AATGTGGTCCGCCATGTGCCGGGCCGCCGCTGCCAGACGTTCATCTTCCGGCTCCCGCGCGGTGAGGGTGTCCGCGTCGAGGTGGCGGACTGCTGTCCGGATGTGCCGCGCGCGGTCGTGGGCGATGTGCTCGACGAGGGCGGGCGGGGGCTGGTCCTGGTGGACGCCCTCACGGACAAGTGGGGTGTGGAGGTGCGCCGGGACGGCGGCGGCAAGACGGTGTGGTTCGAGTGCCTGGCCGCCGCGTCCGGGCCCGGGGCCGGTCCGGTTACGCGGACAGCTCGGCCAGCACCGCGTCCGTGAACGCGGGCCACACCTCGGCGGCCCACGGCCCGAAGTCCCGGTCGGTGAGCGCCACGCAGGCCGCCCCCGCGACCGGGTCGATCCACAGGAACGTGCCGGACTGGCCGAAGTGCCCGAAGGTCGCGGGAGAGGAGTGCGCGCCGGTCCAGTGCGGGGACTTGGAGTCCCGGATCTCGAAGCCGAGGCCCCAGTCGTTGGGGTTCTGGTGGCCGTAGCCCGGCAGGACGCCCTTCAACCCGGGGTGCACGACGCTCTGTGCCGCAAGCACCGTGCGCGGGTCGAGGAGGCGGGGAGCCTGCACCTCGGCCGCGAACCGGGCCAGGTCGTCGACGGTGGAGACGCCGTCGCGGGCGGGCGAGCCGTCCAGGGTGGTCGCGGTCATGCCCAGGGGCTCCAGGACCGCCTGGCGGGCGTACTCCGGGAACGGGATGCCGGTGGCCTTGGTGATGTGGTCGCCGAGCACCTCGAAGCCCGCGTTCGAGTACAGCCGCCGGGTGCCGGGCGGGGCCGTCACCCGGTGCTCGTCGAAGGCGAGGCCGCTGGTGTGGGCGAGCAGGTGCCGGACCGTGGACCCCTCGGGGCCCGCCGCCTCGTCGAGCTCGACCGCGCCCTCCTCGTACGCCACCAGCGCCGCGTAGGCGGCCAGCGGCTTGGTGACGGAGGCGAGCGGGAAGCGGTGCGCGGTGGGGCCGTGCGTCCCCAGGACGGTGCCGTCCGCTCGTACGACGGCCGCCGCCGCGGTGGGGACGGGCCAGTTCTCGATCATCGCCAGGCTCTGCATGCGTACGAGAGTAGACAGTGTCCCGGCGCGGGGAGCGAGACGGGCCGGTGGCGCAGGAGGGGCCCGAGGCGTGTGACACTCCCGGGTGGGCTTTGGTGCCCATTCCGGCTGGTCGATGCAGACAGTCGCTTTGACGGGGATATGCGAAGGGAAGTACGACCGGTGCCGGTGGACAGACCCAGTGCGGTCGAGCGCTCTCTGCGCGAGGCCGCACCCCACAGGATCTTCGACGTGATGCGCTCCTTGATCGAGCGCCGCCATCATGCCCGGACGGTTGAGCTGCTGTTGGCCGACTACGCGATGACGAGGCTCCAGCCCGTCGGCGTACTGCCGCACACGCGCCCTCCGGTGTCGGTGCACGACAGCGCTCCGGGCCGCGCGTTCGGCGCCCAGGAACCGCACTGTGTGTACGACCGCTCGGCGTCCGAGGTGACGGTGTACCTGCCGGTCAGCGTCCGGGGTGACCGGCTCGGCGTTCTCGGCGTCGCCCTTCGGGTGGGGGCGGGCGAGGAACTCGACGCGGAAGTGCTGGAGGACCTGCGGCAGTGCGCCGACGCCCTGGCGCACGAGGTGGTCGTCGCGGAGCGGGACACCGACCTCTTCCTCCAGGCGCGGCGGGCGGAGCGGCTGACCCTGGCTGCCGAGATGCAGTGGCAGCTGCTGCCCGGTCGCTCGTGCGCCCGGCCGGAGTACAGCCTCGGCGCCCAGCTGGAGCCCGCCTACGCCATCTTCGGTGACTGCTTCGACTGGTCGGCCTCGGCCGATGACCTGTACGTGACCGTCAGCAACGGTATGGGTGAGGGGATCGATGCCGCGCTGCTGACGAACCTCGCGGTCAACGCGCTCCGCAACGCCCGCCGCGCCGGCCTGAGCCTGGGCGATCAGGCGTATCTGGCCGATCAGGCGGTGTACGGGCAGTACGGCGGGGAGCGGTACCTGTCCACGCTGCTCTTCCGCTTTCACCTCCCGACGGGGAACGTGGAGATCATCGACGCCGGTTCACCACGGGTCTGGCGGGTGCGCAGGGGAGCCGTCGAACAGGTCGAGCTGGAGGCGCAGATGCCGCTGGGGATGTTCGAGGACACCGCGTACGTCCCACAGCACTTCCGGGTCGAACCCGGAGACCGGTTGCTCTTCATCAGCGACGGTGTGTACGACGCCCTGTCTCCCGGCGGCGAGAAGTACAGCCTCCGCGCCCTGGCCGCGTCGATCAACAGCACCCGGCTGCTGCCCGCCGCCCAGGTGCCCAGAGTGATGCTGCAGGAACTGCTGGGCCACCGGGGTTCCGGCCCGGCAGCCGACGACTCCCTGGTGATGTGCCTGGACTGGCACGGCCGCAGCCCCGAGAGGCCTTAGGGCCCCCTCAGGGCCCGTCGTGGGACTCCCGCTGTCCGCCCGTGGGGCGGCAGCGGCTCTGCGGCGCGAGTCCCAGCCCCTCAAATGCGGGTTGTGTGCTTCTCGTGTGCGGAAAGTGCGATCTTCCGCACGAAATGTGCGCGCGGGAAGGGGTGCGGGTTGTCAGGCGGTGACCTCGTGCGAGATTGTTGCCTTCAGGCAATCGTCTAGTTGATGAGGTGAGGGATTCGCTCAGCGGGTCCTCAAGTTGTGGTTTCCACTCAAGCGCAGACCGTCGCGGACATGGCGCCTGGCCGTCGACGGGGCCGGGCCCCGTACCCGGTCCTGATCGCTGACGTCGAGGGCGCTGTCGTGCGGTGCAATGAAGCCGCACGTCTTCTCCTGCCCGCAGCGGTCCCGGGCACACCACTGGTGGACGCGGTCCCGCCGTGGCTCTGGACGGCACACGCCACGCTGACCCGTCCCGGCCCGCACGCGGTCCCGGACGCGGAGGGGCCCCTGCGCGGTGTGATCGGGGAGCGCCGTTTCGAGGCGCACCCGACCGTGCGGAAGGGCGGTTCTGTGGCGTGGTGGCTGGTGGACGACACCGACCACCAGCTTGCCCGGGAGGCCCTGCACACGGAGCGGGAGCGGGCCGCGTTCCTGGGGAAGGCGTCCAGCGTCCTGCTCTCGTCCCTGAATCTGGGGCGCTGCATGGACATGACCGCGCAGATGGCCGCCGAGAGCCTCGCCGACGCGGCACTGGCGATCGCACCGGCTCGTGGGCATCGGCTGCCGGTGGTGACCTGCCTGCGCGGCGGCGTCCCCGAGGCGTCGGCCGTTGCGGTGGACCCCGACGACGTGCCGGGGCTGGGGGAGGCCCTGCGAGGGTTCCCGCCGGTGCCCTCGCGGTGGATCGACCCGCTCACGGCGCCCGGCTGGATGGTGCCGGAGGGGTTCGGCCCGGTCGGGTCGATCGTGATCACCCCGCTGCCCGGACACGGTGTCGCCGCCGGAGCGCTCGTCCTCCTGCGAAGGATGCAGAGCACCGCCTTCAGTGACGACGAGGAGGTGTTCGCCCGGCTGTTCGCCGCCCGCGCGGGTGCGGCGATGTCGGCCGCACGGCTGTACACGGAGCAGGCGGCGATCACCGAGGTCCTCATGCGTGAGCTCCTGCCCCCCACCCTGCACCACATCTCCGGAGTGGACTTCGCCGGTGCCTACCGGCCCTCCGCGGACCACGAGCGCATCGGCGGCGACTTCTACGACGTCCACCCCGCCACGGTCGAGGGCGAAGCCTCCCTGGTCTCGCTCGGGGACGTCTGCGGAAAGGGCCTGGAAGCCGCCGTACTGACGGGCAAGATCCGCAATACCCTGCACGCTCTGCTGCCCCTGGCCGACGACCACCAGCGGATGCTGAGCCTGCTGAACACCGCACTGCTCAGTTCGCACCACACCCGCTTCGCGACCCTGGTCCTGGCCTCCGTCATCCGGAGCGGCAACTCGGTCGACCTCAAGCTCACCAGCGGCGGCCACCCCAGCCCCCTCATCATCCGCGCGGACGGCACCGTCGAGGAGACCGACACCACCGGCACCCTGATCGGTGCCATCCCGGACATCACCTCCAGCACCGTCGCCGTGTCCCTCGCACCCGGGGAGTCCTGCGTCCTGTACACCGACGGCATCACCGAAGCCAAGGGCGGGCCGATGGGCGATGCCCTGTTCGGTGAGGAGCGCCTCAAGCGCGCCCTCTCCGGCTGCGTCGGCACACCGGCCGAGGGAATCGTGGAACACGTGCAGATGCTGGCCGCCCAGTGGCTGGGGGGCCGCCCGCACGACGACATGGCCGTCGTCGTGATCTCCGCCCCTCGCACGCACCACCTCAGTGCGGTGGACGGGCACACCCGGGGCAGGTTCACCGGATGAGTACGAGCACGCCGCTTCTCGAACACCCGGCGCGGTCGGCGGAGCTGCTGTGGAACGTGGTCTCGGTCGCGGACGAACACGCGGCCACCGAGCTCGTACTGCGCCTGCTCGACGAAGGGGCCGACCCGGAGAGCGTCCTGCTGGACGTGATCGCCGTGGTCCAGGGCCGCGTCGGTGAGGAGTGGGCGGCCGCCCGGCTCAGCGTCGCCCAGGAGCACGCGGCGACCGCCATCAACGACCGTGCCGTCGCCGCGCTGAGCGTGCACCCCGCCGCCCGCACCACGGTGACCCGGGGCCGGATCACCGTGGCCTGTGTGGACGGCGAGTGGCACGGGCTGCCCGCCCGCCTCCTGGCGGAGGTCCTGAAACTGCGCGGCTGGCGGGTCGACTACCTCGGCGCCCAGGTCCCCACCCCGCATCTCATCGCCCACCTGCACAGCACCCGGGCCGACGCGGTGGCGCTCTCCAGCTCGATCGCCACCAGACTGCCCACCGCGCACGCGGCGATCACCGCGTGCCAGGCCGTCGGTGTCCCCGTTCTCGTCGGCGGCGCCGCCTTCGGGCCCGACGGCCGGTACGCGACGCTGCTGGGCGCCGACATCTGGGCCCCCGACGCCCGCGCCGCCGCCGACCTGCTCGCCGGGCGGACGCTGCCGCTACCGGAGACCGATCACCAGCAGTTCGATGACCTGCCGCACCTGAGTGACCAGGAGTACACCGTGGTCACCCGGAGCAGCGCCTCGCTCGTACAGAGTGTCTGCACGGCACTTGAGGACGCGTTTCCCGCGATGCGCGCCTACAGCGCCGCCCAGCGCGAGCGCACCGCGGAGGACATCGCCCACATCGTGGAGTTCCTGGCCACCTCGCTGTACCTCGACGACGACGAACTCTTCACCTGGTTCATCACGTGGACCGCGCGGATCCTCGTGGCCCGGGGCGTCCCCGCCCGCAGCCTGCCGCCGGCCCTGGAGCTCCTGGCCCGCGACCTCAAGGACTTCCCCCGAGCCGTTCGCATCCTCCGGGCCGGGACGCACACCCTGACCACCGACCCCTTCACCGCAGCCGGGAACACCGCATGACCACACAACCCCATCACCTGCGCCTGACCACGGTCGACACGGAGGACAGCATCCGTATAGAGGCCGACGGTGACCTCGACTACGACAGCGCCGGCCTGTTCCTGAACGAGGTCACCGCCCAGCTCGCGGCCCGGCCCGCGCTGCGGGACCTGCACCTCCACTGCGCGGATCTCGGCACCGTCGACTCCATGGGCCTGTCCGCTCTGCTGATGATCGGCCGCCGCACGGCCCAAGCAGGGGTTCGACTGCACCTGGATGACCGGACCGCGAGACTCGACCGGCTCCTGAACCTCACCGGTACCCTTGGTCACCTCACGGCCCAGCCCCTCCGCGAGGCCGTGAGGGATCCATTGACAGAGGAAAGCGCCACGGCGGTCCGCCCCATCGGGCCGGACTGCGCCACCTGAGCCACTGCCCGGACATCCGCCGGGCAGAAGCACACACCGACGGGCAATCATGACCGCACCGGATGCCGCCCCCGGCAGGATCTGGCAGGAGGCGACCGACTCCGCGAGCTCCATCGTCGAACTCCTCGACGTGATGTGGGACCACGCCAGAAACGCCACCGCCGGTATGACAGCGCCCGGCTCCACGTCACAGCTCCGCCTGATGTACGTCGTGGACCGCGAAGACGGCATACGGATGCGCACCGTGTGCCAGCGCCTCGCCTCCGCGCCCCCCACCGTCACCCGCATGTGCGACCGCCTCCAGGCCATCGGCTTCCTCGAACGGCTGCCCAGCCCCCACAACGGCCGCGAAATCGGCCTGCGCCTCACCGCCACGGGCAAGGAACACCTGCAACGCATCCGCGAACAGCGTGACGCCATGCTCCACCAGGCCATCGACAACATGTCCGCCATCGAACGCCGCGCCCTGGCCGCCGGACTGGAAGGGCTCAGCACAGAGCTCAACGCCGCCCGAGGCGAGGCACCGCGCGCATCCGGCAGCCACTCCGCGGCCTGAACGGTCGTCGGCGGCCCGAACGGTCATCGGCGGAAAATCGGCTCCGGTTGCGCTTGCTTCGAGTGCACTCCAGGGTTCTAGCGTGGAGGCATGACGGTGATGGAGACCACGACGACTTCGACGAGGACCGATATCTGCGTATCGCCCCCCAAGGCGCACCCGCGCCCCGAGGGGCAGGACCAGTACACGATCAGCGAGGTGGTCGCCTTCACCGGGCTCACCGCACACACGCTGCGCTGGTACGAGCGGATCGGACTGATGCCGCACGTCGACCGGTCACACACCGGCCAGCGCCGCTTCACCAACCGTGACCTGGACTGGCTGACCTTCGTCGGCAAGCTGCGGCTGACCGGGATGCCGGTCGCCCACATGGTCCGTTACGCGGAGCTGCTGCGCGAGGGCGACCACACCTTCGAGGAACGGCAGGAACTGCTGGAGGCGACCCGCCGCGACGTGAGGACGCGGATCGCGGAGCTCCAGGACACCCTCGCCGTACTCGACCACAAGATCGACTTTTATGCGGGCGCCCGACGGGCGCCGGAGAGGTCAAGTACCTGATGACTGACAACAAGATCGCCACCGCGGAGCTCGGCAGGGGCGGCCCCCGGGTCGGCGTCCAGGGGCTCGGCTGCATGGGCATGAGCGAGTTCTACGGGGACACCGACGAGTCCGCCGCCCGCGAGACGCTGGAGACCGCCCTGGCGGCCGGTGTCACGCTCTTCGACACCGCCGACATCTACGGCAGCGGCGCCAACGAGACGTTCATCGCACCGTTCGTCGGGGCGCACCGGGACGAGATCACCCTCGCCACCAAGTTCGCCATCGAGCGCCGGGACGACGACCCGCACTACCGGGGCATCCGCAACGACCCCGCGTACATCCGGCAGGCCGTCGAGAACAGCCTGCGGCGCCTGGGCACCGACGTGATCGACCTCTACTACATGCACCGCCGCGACCCGGCCGTGCCGCTGGCCGAGTCCGTCGGCGCCATGGCCGAGCTGGTCCAGGCCGGCAAGGTCAAGCAGCTCGGGCTCAGCGAGGTGACGGGTGCGGAGCTGCGCGAGGCGCACGCCGTGCACCCGATCGCCGCCCTCCAGTCCGAGTGGTCGCTGTTCAGCCGGGACAGCGAGCGCAGCGCGGTGCCCGCCGCCGTGGAGCTCGGTGTGACCCTCGTGCCCTACTCGCCGCTCGGCCGGGGCTTCCTGACCGGGTCCTTCGCGGACGCGGGCAAGGACCTGTCGAAGAACGACTTCCGCCAGTTCCAGCCGCGCTTCACCGGCGACAACGCGAAGACGAACTCCGCGCTGCTGGAGCCCGTCCGCAAGATCGCCGCCGCGCACGGGGCGACCGCCGCCCAGGTGGCGCTGGCCTGGGTGCAGCAGCGCGCCCAGGTGCACGGACTGGCCGTGGTGCCGATCCCGGGCACCCGCAAGAGCAGCCGCCTGCTGGAGAACGTCGGCGCCACCCGGATCACGCTGACGTCCGAGGAGCTGGACCAGCTGGAGCCGATCGCCGGCCAGGTCGCGGGGGACCGCTACCCGGACATGAGCTCGACCGCCACCGCCCGCGAATAGCGACGACGGCTGACCGCGCCCGGCCGCCGGGCGCGCTCAGCCCTCGGGCAGGGACGGCCATCGACAGCGATCAGCCCTTGGACGCGAACGGCCATCGACAGCGATCAGCCCTTGGAGGCCAACGAGCCCTTGGCGTACGTGCCTTGGGCGATCGCGGCGAAGGCACGCAGCGATTCGGTTCCGGGAACGAAGTACCCGGTGTGTCCGTGGGCGTCCGCCGCAGGCACCCGGCGGGCGCCGAACGAGGCGGACGTCGGGTCGGCGCCATGGCCCAGCCCGGCGAACTCGACGTGGGGCACCTTGTCGATCCAGTCGCTCGGGTCCTTGGCGGCCCACACCCGGGCATCCGTGTGCAGGTCGCGGACGTTGCCGGCGCGCATCCCGGGCGATCCGAGGACGACCAGGTCCGTGGCGCGCAGCCGGGACGCGGCGAGGCCGCAGACGACCGAGCCGTAGCTGTGGCAGAACACGGCGGGCGTGGGCACACCGTCGGCGGCCAGCCCGTCGTCGAACCGGGTCAGCCGGTCGGCCCCGGCCTCCGCGAGCGAACCGGTCGCCGCGTCCACGCCGAGGCCGACGGGGGTGGTGTACCCGGCCCAGGCGATCACGGCGCTGCCCCGGCCGGTCCGCGCGTAGAGGGACTTGGCCATGCCGGCCGGGGTGCCGTACACATCGGTGCGGCGGTCGAAGGTCCCGGCGTCGATGTCGGAGCCCGGCACCACCAGGGAGACCTGCCGCGCGGCCCTCAGGTCACCGAAGACCTCGGCCACCTGACCCCGGCCGCGCGGGTCGAACGCGAGGATCTGCCGGTGCGGGTCCGCGGCGAGATGCGCGTACCGGGGGTCGTGACTGGCCTTGAGCGCACGGGCGTTGGCGCGGTAGCGCAGCTCGGCCGGTACGCCGTCGAGGTTCCCGACGACGAGCGGGTGCCGCGCGATCAGCGTCTGCCGGTCCTGGTCGCTCAACCCCCGGAAGAACGCGGCCACTTCGGCGGGCGTGTCCCGCTCCGGGTCGGGCAGCTCCCGGCCCAGCACCTGGTCCGCCCGCCAGGCGGCGGTACCGGGCGGCGGCCCGGTCAGCGCCTGCTGGGCGTTGCCGGAAGCCCAGCCGGCCGTCCCGGCCACCACCGTGGTCGCCAGGGCGACCGCCACCAAGGTCCTCGCGTAACGGCGCATCGGGCCCTCCCCCTCCGGCCGAGCCGGATCCCGTCACACCGTTCGGCGCGACGGGATGGAAGGTAGGAAGAGGGCGGGTGCGGGGGCGTCACACCGAGGGGCCAACCGAGGAGTGATACCGGGGTAGGGGGTGTACCGGTTTCAGGGGCTCTCGCCCGGTACCACCACGCCCGCCTCGTACGCGAAGATCACCGCCTGGGCCCGGTCGCGCAGATCCAGCTTCGCGAGTATCCGCCCGATGTGCGTCTTCACCGTCTGCTCCGCCAGCACCAGCTGCCCCGCGATCTCCTGGTTCGACAGCCCCCGGGCTATCAGCTCCAGCACCTCCGTCTCGCGCGGCGTCAGCCCGTTCAGCCGCAGCGCCGCCCCGCCGCGCCCCGATCCGGACGGCGGCCGGCGGGCGAAGTCCGCGATCAGCCGCCGGGTCACGGACGGGGCGAGCAGCGCGTCACCCGCCGCCACCACCCGTACCGCGGAGATCAGGTCCGCCGGGGGCGCGTCCTTCAACAGGAAGCCGGAAGCCCCGGCGCGCAGCGCCTCGTACACGTAGTCGTCCACGTCGAACGTGGTCAGCATCAGCACCCTCGGCACGTGCGCCACGCCCACCGGAGGGTTCAGCAGCTCGCGTGCCGCCGCCAGTCCGTCCATCTCGGGCATCCGGACATCCATCAGCACCACGTCCGGATGGACCCGGCGGCTGACGTCGATGCCCTGGCGCCCGTCCGGCGCCTCACCGACCACATCGATATCGGCCTGTGCCGCGAGCAGCGCCGCGAACCCCGCCCGCACCATGGCCTGGTCGTCGACGATGATCACACGGATGGTCAAGAGTCCTCCGGAGACGTAACGGGAGAGGCGCCGTCGGCGGTCAGCGGCAGCCGCGCGGCCACCCGGAAACCCCCGTCCGGCAGCGGCCCGGTGTCCAGCGTGCCGCCGGTCAACCGTACGCGCTCGCGCATCCCGACCAGCCCGTGTCCCGTCCCCGTCGTCTCCAGCGGCCCGCGCGGCGAATCCGTGTGCTCCGGCGGTCCGTTGACGACCAGCACCGTCAGATGTGCGCCGTCGGAGCCGACCGACACCCGGGTCCGGGCACCCGGCGCGTGCCGGACCACGTTGGCCAGGGCCTCCTGCACGATCCGGTACGCGGACAGGTCGACCGCCTGCGGCAGGCCCGTCAGCCCGGCGGGCAGCGACAGCTCGGCCGGGAGCCCCGCCCGTACCGTCGCCTCCACCAGCTGCTGCAGCCGGTCAAGGCCCGGCTGCGGCGCCCGCTCGCCCTCCGTGCCCTCGCTGCGCAGCACCACCAGCAGCCGCCGCATCTCCCCGAGGGACTCCCGCGCGCTCGCGGCGATCGACTCGAACTCCTCGCGGACACCGTCCGGAAGGCCGCCCAGCCGGTACGGGGCGGAGTCCGCCTGCACCGTGATCACGGACATGTGGTGCGCGACCACGTCATGCAGTTCACGGGCGATCCTGGTGCGTTCCTCCAGCAGCGTGCGCCGCGCCCGCTCGGCCTCGCTGATGGTCTCCTGCTCGGCCAGCCGGCGCTGTGCGACGCCGCGTTCCCGTACTGCCGCGCCGATCACCAGCACCACGGCACTGAGGATGAACAGCAGGAGCGAGTTGTCGGTGCGGTGGTCGGAGGAGACCAGATACAGGACGAGTCCTGCGGCGCCGGTCGCCAGCCAGACTCCGGCCAGCGTCTGCCGTCGCTCGCGCAGGCCCAGCGCCAGGAGCACGAAGAGGTAGCCGATCTGGCCGGGTGCGGTCCACGGCCAGGCGTCGCGCTGCCCGGCGTCCTGCCCGAGCAGCAGGACCGCGCCCAGGACGTCGGCCGTGAAGATGATCCACCAGGCCTGCAACGGCCGGTGCGCCAGCATCAGCAGCGGCGCGCCCTGGCCGACGGCGAGGACGCCCGCCAGAGCGCCGTTCAGGCCGTACTGGTCGGACAGGACCGTGATCGTGACCGGGATGAAGATCGCGGCGAGCGCGCCGACGACGACGTACGGCAGGACCCGCTGCCAGCGTCTCTGCGCGTCGGCCAGGAGTGGCGTCGGCGGATGGGAGGGATGGGCCAGTCCGTACGCCATCGGGCCCAGATGGCGGCGGGCGGCGCTCAGCAGGCCGTCCGTCGCGGGCGGGGACGACGGGGGCGGGGGCGTGGAGTAAGTGGGCATGGGCTGATCAGCGTAGGCAGCGGAGCCGCCCCCTGGCGTCATACCGGGGTTCCGGTTGTGCGGCGGCTGCCCCGTACCGGGGTATGACCCGCCCCGGGCTCGTACGGCACAGGCCGCCGCTACAGCTCGGCGAGCAGCTGGGCCTTCTTCGCGCTGAACTCGTCGTCCGTCACCAGACCCGCCCGGTGCAGTTCGCCGAGGTGGTGGATCCGCTCCGCGATGTCCGCCGGGTCGCGCCGCCCGGCGGATGCCAGGGCCGTCGCCGCGGGCGCCGTCTGCTTCCTGCGGACGGATTCCAGCACGGCCGCGGCGAACGGCAGCGACTCGTGCACCGGGCCGTAGCCCAGGCCGAAGATCACCGCGGCGGGGTCCTCGTCGGCCCGGGTGGGCCGTGCGGCCACCGGCTGCGCGCTCTGCGCGGTGCCCGTGCACAGCGCAGAGCCCAGGCCGCCGCCCAGGCCGGTGCCCTCCGCCGTGGCCGGACCCGTGGCCTCCAGCCCCCTCGGTACCAGCCGCAGATAGCCCTCGAAGGCCTCGGGGGAGCGCCACTCGACGCCGCTCAGCTCGGTGACCGGGAACGTCTGGTCGCCCGCCTTCCACTTCTCCGAGGAGGCGCCCGTCCAGAACCACCGGAAGGAGATCCGGTCCCCGTCGAAGCTGGCCCGGCCGTCGTACGCCTTGAAGCGCATCGGTGCCTCGGGCGCCGCGACCAGGAAGCGCTCTGCGGGTTCACCCGCGTCGGGGCCCAGCCGGGCCCGCAGCTCGTCCGCGTAGTACTCGGCGAGCGTCTCGCGCTCGGCGGGAAGCACCAGGCGGTAGGGGTCGCAGCCGTCCTTGAGCTGCCCGGCCGCGGCCTCCAGCAGCGGGTCGGCGCCGGGTCTCGGGACGGCACGCAGCACCACCGTGCCCCGCTTGCCCGGAGTCAGCGTCACCGACGACAGCGCCGCGTGCGGGACGCGGCGCTCACGGAGGCTCTGGAAGAGCCTCGGCGTGCGGATACCCCGTTCGAAGCGGATGAGCACGGAGTCGGTGTCGAACTCCCAGGTGGCTTGAATTCCGGCCAGCACATCACCCATGTGCCTCATCGTATGCGGCACTTGCCCGCACGTCCCCCCTCCGAGTCGACGGCAATCCGCGACCGGCACGGCTCTCTACGCGCGTCAGACCGTCTCGTTGCCGGAAATTCGTTCGTGGCAACCGGTGTCGGCCCGCGCACAGGTGACCGAACCGTAGGTGCCGACACCGATCGCGGCGAAGTTGCCGAGGCTTTCGGTTCCCGGCTCGAAATAGCCGCTGTGGCCGATCGCGTCGCCCGCCGCCGCGATCCGGGCACCGAAGTCCGGATCGACCGGGTCCGCCCCGTGGCCGAGCCCGGCGAACTCAAGGTTCGGTACGTCCGCGATCCAGTCGTCGTGGTCCCGCATCGCCCACACATTGGCCCGGGTGTGCAGCGCGCCGGCGTTGGCGGCGCGCATGCCGGGGCTGCCCGCGACCGCGATGTCGGTCACCCGGGCGGGCAGTCCGCTCGCCGCCACGCCGCACAGGACCGAGCCGTAGCTGTGGCAGAACAGCGAGACGGGTGTCCGGCCGGGGAGCGCGCCGACTAGGGCGTCGAGCCGGACCGCCCCGCGCTGGGCGAGGTTCCCGAGGGCGGCGTCCATGCCGATGCCCGCGGGCGCGGTGTAGTCGGCCCAGGCGATCACGGCGGTGCGTACGCCGGGGCCCGCGGTCCGCTCGGCGGCGTACAGGGACTTGGCCATGCCGACGGGCGCGGCGTTGGTCTTGGTCCCGGTCCGCTCCAGCGTCAGCAGATTGGTGTCGACGCCCGGTACGACCACCGAGACCCGCTCGGCCCGGTCGAGATCACCGAAGACCTCGGCGGCGTGGCCCCGGCCCGACGGGTCGAACGCGAGGAAGTGCCGGTCCCGGTCGAGCATCGAGCGGAAGCGGTCCAGCCGGCGGACCGCCTCCGCCCGGCCCTCGGCGGAGAGCCGGCTGTCGTGCGCCCGCCGCTCTTCGACCGTGCCCGCCTGGGCGAGCGCGAGCCGGTTGGCCCGGTAGCGCAGGGTGACCGGGGCGCCGTTCAGATTGCCCACCACCAGCGGGTACTTGTCCGCCAGCCGGACCTGCTGCCCGGCCGTGAGCGTGGCGAAGAAGTGCGCCAGTCTGTGCGGCTGGGCGTCGGCGGGGGGAAGCGCGCGGCCCCCTATCGAACCCTTGGCCCAGGAGGCGAGTGCGACAGTGCGTGGCTCGTCGGAGCTTTGATGACGCACGGCGGTCCAGCCAGTGGTCGCCAGCATCACGAACACAACCGCGATGGCGAGCAGAGTGCGCCATGCGGTGAGCGTCGGGGAGGAATCGAAGGAAGTCACTGCGGCCCACATTAGGAGACGCGCGCCGCACGCCGTTGAGCGGGTGACACACATCACCCGACTGTCGGGAATGGAACGCCTCTTCCCTCACGCTCCGTACGGGCCACCCGTACGCTCCGCCGAGCTCGGCACCCCGCAGATGTCGCATCCGCTCTGCGTGGTCGGCGTGTTGTGACCTTGGCCATACGCCGGGTCCGAGACATCCGGCACACGGCCCCGGGCGGGCGTGCGCCAGTCCCCGGCCAGGGCGGGCCCCAACTGGTCGAGATACACCTCGGTCAGCGTCCGCAGCGAGTCCATGCTGGTCTCCCGGCCGTGCCCCCACAGCTGGCCGGTCACCCTCATCACCCCGCAGAACGCGGCGACGGCGACGCGCGGGCGCGGGTCCCGCTCGACGTCCAGTCCCTCGCGGCGCGCGACCAGCAGGGCTATCTGGTTCTCCAGCTCACTGCTGCGCCGCAGGTGGGCGGCGAGCAGCGAGGGCGTCGATTCGATCATCTGGTACGTACGCATGTGGAGTTCGACCGGGACGATGGCCTCGATGGCCTCCCCGATACTGTTCCAGGCGCAGAGGACCGCGCGGCGCATCGCCTCGAAGGGGGCTTCCGGCGCGGGCCGTTGGCTCAGTTCGGCGATGAAGCGCGACTCCACCATCTCCTGGACGGCGAAGGCGGCCGACTCCTTGCCGGCGAAGTAGCGGAAGAAGGTGCGCTGGGAGACCTCCACCGCGTCGACGATCTCGTCGACGGTGGTCTCCTCGTACCCCTGGGTGGTGAAAAGATCGAGGGCGGCATGGAGCAGCGCGTCCCGGGTGCGGCGCTTCTTGCGCTCGCGCAGTCCGGTCGGATGCTCGGCGGCTTGTTGCCCGTCGGTCACTGAGCTGGTCCTCTTTTCCCTGCTTTGTCCAGCTCAGCTTACCTGTGAGCTACGTGACAGTTACCGACTTGTGAAATGGTTTGTCAACTGTCAGCGACTGACACTAATCTCCGGGTATGACTAGTCAGACCACCGTCGAAAAGGCACCGCGGGAGCCCCGGGATGCCCCTGTTCCCGCACCCGCCAAGGGGCTGCGCGGCCACCCCTGGCTGACGCTGTTCTCCGTGGCCATCGGCGTGATGATGGTCGCGCTCGACGGCACGATCGTCGCGATCGCCAACCCCGCGATCCAGAAGGACCTCGGCGCCTCGCTCGCGGACGTCCAGTGGATCACCAACGGCTACATGCTCGCCCTCGCGGTGTCCCTGATCACCGCGGGCAAGCTCGGTGACCGGTTCGGCCACCGCCAGACCTTCCTGATAGGAGTCGTGGGCTTCGCCGCGGCGTCCGGGGCCATCGGCCTCTCCAGCAGCGTCGTCCTGGTCATCACCTTCCGGGTGCTCCAGGGTCTCTTCGGCGCCCTGCTGATGCCGGCCGCGCTCGGCCTGCTCCGCGCCACCTTCCCGGCCGAGAAGCTGAACATGGCGATCGGCATCTGGGGCATGGTGATCGGTGCCTCGACCGCCGGCGGCCCGATCCTGGGCGGCGTGCTCGTCGAGCACGTCAGCTGGCAGTCCGTCTTCTTCATCAACGTGCCGGTCGGCGTGGTCGCGCTCGTGCTCGGCGTGCTGATCCTCAAGGACCACCGCGCGGAGAACGCGCCGCGCTCCTTCGACTTCGCCGGCATCGTGCTGCTCTCCGGCGCGATGTTCTGCCTGATCTGGGCCCTCATCAAGGGTTCGGAGTGGGGCTGGGGCGACCCGAAGACGATCGGCTTCCTGATCGCCGCCGTCGCCCTGTTCGTCGGCTTCGCCCTCGTCCAGCAGCGCGTCAGGGAACCGCTGATCCCGCTGGCGATGTTCCGCTCCGTGCCGCTCTCCGCCGGTACGGTCCTGATGGTGCTGATGGCCTTCGCCTTCATGGGCGGCCTGTTCTTCGTCACCTTCTACCTCCAGAACGTGCACGGCATGAAGGCCGTCGACGCCGGTCTGCACCTGCTGCCGCTGACCGCGATGATGATCGTCGCCTCTCCGCTGGCGGGCTTCCTGATCACCAAGTTCGGCCCTCGGGTCCCGCTGGTCGGCGGCATGGTGTGCACCGCGATCGCGTGCTTCGGCATGTCCCAGCTGACCGTCGGCACCGGCACCGTCACCATGTCGATCTGGTTCGCCCTGCTCGGCCTCGGCCTCGCGCCGGTCATGGTCGGCGCCACCGAGGTCATCGTCGGCAACGCCCCGATGGAGCTCTCGGGTGTCGCGGGAGGCCTCCAGCAGGCCGCCATGCAGGTCGGCGGCAGCCTCGGTACGGCCGTCCTCGGCGCCATCATGGCCGCCCGGGTCGACGCCGAGCTCGCCGACAACTGGAAGGACGCACAGCTGCCCCCGCTCTCTGGCGAGCAGCTGGACCAGGCGTCCCAGGCCGTCAAGGTCGGCATTCCGCCGGTCGCCCCGGGCACCCCGCCCGAGGTCACCGGCAAGATCGTGAACGTCGCCCATGACACGTTCGTGTCCGGCATGAGCACGGCGTTCATGGTCGCGGGCATCGTCGCGGTGATCGCGGCCCTGGTCGCCACCCTCACCAAGCGCGGTGAGAACGCGGAGGCGGGCGTGGGCGCCGGTCACATCTGATCCGACCGCCCCGTCCAGACGCCGTCCAGACGCCGTCCAGACGCCGTCCAGACGCCGTCCCGGCGCCGTCCAGACGCCGGACGACGTCAACACAGTGCACGCGACAGCCCCGCCGGAACGTTCCGGCGGGGCTGTCGCCTATCAGGGTGGCAGTGCCCCCGGCCCCTTCCCGGACGCCCGCCCCGCAGCTCAGGCTGGGTGCGGAAGATCCACATCAGCACGGGGGGTTCACTCATATGCGTACAACCGTTGTCGGCGCCGTCCTGGCCGCCACCGCCCTGGCCGTCACCGCACTGCCCACCGGCCTGGCGCCGCGGGCCGAGGCCGCGCCCGTCCGGCTCGGTGCCTGCGGGAGCGGTCAGCTCTGCCTCTGGGCGAAGCCGGAGTTCACCGGCGGCCGCCAGGTCCACGAGCTGTCCACCATCGACATCGACAGCTGTGTGCCGCTGCCGACGGGCTCCACCGGCCAGGCGCTCGCCAACCGCACCGGCCGCCCGGTCACCACCTACCAGTCGGCCGAGTGCGGCGAGACCGGGGAGTTCGACACCTACCCGGGCGGCGGCACCTGGGTGCCGCAGTCCCCGTACCAGGTCCGCGCCTTCAAGGTCTGGGAGAACTGACCCGGGAAAACGCCGCGGGGCGGCGGGACCCTTCCGGTCCCACCGCCCCGCCCGTACCGCCGTGCGGTCCTGCTACGCGTCGCCGCCCGCGGCCCCCGGATCGGCCGAGGCCACATCCAGCAGCTCATAGCGGTCGACCGCGGTCTTCAGCGCGGAGCGGTCGACCTTCCCGTCCTTCGCCAGCTCGGTGAGGACCGCCAGGACGATCGACTGCGCGTCGATGTGGAAGAACCGGCGCGCCGCGCCCCGCGTGTCCGCGAAGCCGAAGCCGTCCGCACCCAGCGACTGGTACGCACCGGGCACCCAGCGCGCGATCTGGTCCGGCACCGACCGCATCCAGTCCGAGACCGCGACGAACGGGCCCTGTGCGCCGGAGAGCTTGCGCGTCACGTACGGGACGCGCTGCTCCTCCTCCGGGTGCAGCAGGTTGTACCGCTCCACGTCCACGGCCTCGCGCCGCAGCTCGTTCCAGGAGGTCGCCGACCAGACGTCCGCCTTCACGTTCCACTCGTCCGCGAGGATGCGCTGCGCCTCGACCGCCCACGGGACCGCCACACCGGACGCCATGATCTGGGCGGGGATCTCGCCCTTCTCGCCGCTGCTGTAGCGGTAGACGCCCTGCAGGATGCCCTCGACGTCCACATCGGCGGGCTCTGCCGGGTGCTGGATCGGCTCGTTGTACACGGTGAGGTAGTAGAAGACGTCCTCGTTCTCCTCGGGCGTCCCCCCGTACATCCGGCGCAGACCGTCCTTGACGATGTGCCCGATCTCGTACCCGAACGCCGGGTCGTACGCGACACAGCCCGGGTTGGTCGAGGCGAGCAGCTGCGAGTGGCCGTCCGCGTGCTGGAGACCCTCACCGGTCAGCGTCGTACGCCCTGCGGTGGCGCCCAGCACGAAGCCCCGCGCGAGCTGGTCGGCCATCTGCCAGAACTGGTCGCCGGTCCGCTGGAAACCGAACATCGAGTAGAAGACGTACACCGGGATCAGCGGCTCGCCGTGCGTGGCGTAGGCCGATCCGGCGGCGATCAGCGAGGCGGTGCAGCCCGCCTCCGAGATGCCGTCGTGCAGCAGCTGGCCGGTCGGGGACTCCTTGTACGCGAGCAGCAGATCGCGGTCCACCGACTCGTACTGCTGACCGAGCGGGTTATAGATCTTCGCACTCGGGAAGAACGCGTCCATCCCGAAGGTCCGGTACTCGTCGGGCGCGATCAGCACGAAACGCTTGCCGATCTCCTTGTCCCGCATGAGGTCTTTCAGGATGCGGACGAACGCCATGGTGGTGGCGATCGACTGCTGGCCCGAGCCCTTCTTCGCGGTCGCGTACGCCTTCTCGTCGGGCAGCGCCAGCGGCTTCGCCCGCACCACCCGGGTCGGGACGTAACCGCCCAGACCCTTGCGGCGGTCGTGCATGTACTGGATCTCCTCCGAGTCGCGGCCCGGGTGGTAGTACGGCGGGTTGCCGTCCTCCAGCTGGGAGTCCGCGATCGGGATGTGCAGCCGGTCCCGGAAGCGCTTGAGGTCCTCCGCGGTGAGCTTCTTCATCTGGTGGGTCGCGTTGCGGCCCTCGAAGTTCGGCCCCAGCGTCCAGCCCTTGACCGTCTGCGCCAGGATCACCGTCGGCTGGCCCTTGTGGGCCTTGGCCGCCGCGTACGCCGCATACACCTTGCGGTGGTCGTGACCGCCGCGCCCCAGGTGCAGGATCTGCTGGTCGGACATGTCCTTGACCATGTCCCGCAGCCGGGCGTCGTCACCGAAGAAGTGATCACGGATGTACGCGCCCGTCTCGGTGGCGTACGTCTGGAACTGACCGTCCGGCGTGGTGTTCAGCTTGTTGACCAGGATGCCCGTGCGGTCCTGCGCGAGCAGCGGGTCCCAGGAGCGGTCCCAGACGAGCTTGATGACGTTCCAGCCGGCCCCGCGGAACTGCGACTCCAGCTCCTGGATGATCTTGCCGTTGCCGCGCACCGGGCCGTCGAGCCGCTGGAGGTTGCAGTTGACGACGAAGGTCAGGTTGTCCAGGCCCTCACGGGCGGCGATGGAGAGCTGGCCGAGCGACTCCGGCTCGTCCATCTCGCCGTCCCCGAGATACGCCCAGACGTGCGAATCGGAGGTGTCCGCGATACCGCGCGCCTCCATGTACCGGTTCATCCGCGCCTGGTAGATCGCGCCCAGCGGGCCCAGGCCCATCGAGACGGTCGGGAACTCCCAGAAGTCCGGCATCAGCCGGGGGTGCGGGTAGCTGGACAGGCCGTTCGGCGCCTTCGACTTCTCCTGGCGGAAGGCGTCGAGCTGTGTCTCGCTCAGCCGGTCCAGCAGGAAGGCGCGAGCGTAGATTCCGGGGGAGGCATGCCCCTGGAAGAAGATCTGGTCGCCGCCCTTGCCATCGTCCTTGCCTCGGAAGAAGTGGTTGAAACCCACGTCGTACAGCGAGGCGGAGGAGGCGAACGTGGCGATGTGACCACCGACACCGATCCCCGGACGCTGCGCCCGCGACACCATCACGGCCGCGTTCCAGCGGGTCGCGTTGAGGACCTTGCGCTCGACGTCCTCGTCGCCGGGGAAGAACGGCTCGTCCTTCGTGGCGATGGTGTTCACGTAGTCCGTGCTGCGCATCTCCGGCACCGCGACACGCTTCTCGCGGGCCCGCTCGATGAGCCGGAGCATGAGGTAGCGGGCCCGCTCGCGGCCCCGCTCGTCGACGGCGGCGTCGAGTGAGTCGAGCCATTCCTGGGTCTCTTCTGGATCGAAATCCGGGACCTGACTCGGAAGGCCGCCAATGATGATCGGGTTGCGATCGGATCCGGAAGCCACGCTGTTCCTTCGCTGTTCGGTGCTGCGCTACGGGGCCTGGTTGAGGGATTCACGCCCCCGGGATGTGTACACGTACGCCATCCCATCGTGTACCGCGAGGGCGCAAACGTCACCTCTACCGAAGGGTAACCAGGGGCTTTCCGGGACGCCGCGTCACCGGGCGGCCCTTGGCCCCGGATGGACCGCGCCGGAGCGGGTATCGGGGAGGCAGGAGGCGCGTCACGGGCAGGTCGGGCAGGATGGGTCGGGCGAAACCGCAACCATACGCCCAAGGCGTGCAAGTGTTCCCAAACACTGCTCGACTCCGATTGCCGGACCGAAACGGCATAAGCTGTTCAAGGACGTAAAGGGTGTGGAGGGCCGTGAAGGCTCCAGCAGCGGACCCGCCGACAGTGCGGCGACGTGGCACGAAACGTCACCGTTTAGGCGGTCTCGTGCGCTGGGTACTTGCGCGATCCGCCGCTCCCGTGTGGACTACGGCCAACGCCCCGCGTACGCGCGTGGCTGCAGCATTTTCCGAAACATGATCAGGAGGCAACCCGTGAGCGCGACCGCGGACCACGCGGAGGAGCGGACCAACCCGGCAGCACGCCTGGGGTTCGAGCCCGGACAGGTGGTCCAGGAGATCGGCTACGACGACGACGTCGAGCTGGAGCTCCGTGAGGGCATTGAGGCCACTATCGGCCAGGATCTCGTCGATGAGGACTACGACGACGTCGCAGACGTCGTCCTGCTCTGGTTCCGCGACGAGGACGGCGACCTTACGGACGCGCTGGTGGATGCCATTGGTCTGCTCGAGGAAGGCGGCACGGTCTGGCTGATGACGCCGAAGACCGGCCGTGACGGATACGTCGAGCCGAGCGACATCAACGAGGCTGCCCAGACAGCCGGTCTCGCCCAGACCAAGAGCATCAGTGCGGGCAAGGACTGGACGGGCAGCCGTCTGGCCACACCGAAGGTGGCGGCCAAGCCCAGGCGCTGAACCGCATATCGCCACTGGAGGCCCCCGGGCAGCAAGCCGCCCGGGGGCCTTCGTATGCCCGGTGCCACCCGCGGGCCCCTGGAGGGCGGTCATGAGGGCGCGGAGTGGTGGGCGGCCATGAGGGCGCGGAGTGGTGGGCGGCCATGAGGGCGCGGAGACCGCCAGAGGCCCCGCACGGACCGGCCGGGTGGCCTTCTGCGGGTGCCGCACGGCCGCCAGGGGCATCTGCGTAGGGTGGGAGTCACCCGCCCAGCCCGGCGACGTAGCGAAGGGACGCGTTTCATGGCGATCGAGGTCGGCACCAAGGCCCCGGATTTCGAGCTGAAGGACAACCACGGCCGGACCGTGAAGCTCTCCGAATTTCGCGGCGCCAAGAACGTGGTGCTGCTGTTCTACCCGTTCGCCTTCACCGGCGTCTGCACGGGTGAGCTCTGCGCCCTGCGCGACGAGCTGCCCACCTTCGAGAACGACGACACGCAGCTGCTCGCCGTCTCCAACGACTCCATCCACACCCTGCGCGTCTTCGCCGAGCAGGAGGGCCTGGAGTACCCGCTGCTGTCGGACTTCTGGCCGCACGGCGAGACCTCGCGGGCGTACGGCGTCTTCGACGAGGAGAAGGGCTGCGCGGTGCGCGGCACCTTCATCATCGACAAGGAGGGCGTGGTGCGCTGGACGGTCGTCAACGGCCTCCCCGACGCGCGCGACCTGAACGACTACGTCAAGGCGCTCGGCACGCTCTGATCCGAGATCCGGGGGATCTCGGGGCGACCCCCGGCCAAAAGCCTGTTTTGGCCGGGAACCGGTCACTAGGATCCACTCGTTGATCGGATGCCAACGCAACGTGGAGGCGCCGGCACCGGCCGGCCCCCAATGAAACCAATGGGAGGACTCGTGGGAGTCAGCCTCAGCAAGGGCGGCAACGTCTCGCTGACCAAGGCCGCGCCCAACCTGACCGCGGTCATCGTGGGTCTGGGCTGGGACGCTCGTACCACCACCGGTGGAGACTTCGACCTCGACGCCAGCGCCCTGCTGACGAACGCCGAGGGCAAGGTCGGCAACGACGGCAATTTCGTCTTCTTCAACAACCTCAAGAGCCCCGACGGTTCCGTCGAGCACACCGGTGACAACCTCACCGGTGAGGGCGAGGGCGACGACGAGGTCATCAAGGTCAACCTGGCCGGTGTACCGGCCGATGTCGACAAGATCGTCTTCCCGGTCTCGATCTACGAGGCCGAGTCGCGCCAGCAGAGCTTCGGCCAGGTGCGCAACGCGTACATCCGCGTGGTCAACCAGGCGGACAACAGCGAGCTCGCCCGCTACGACCTGAGCGAGGACGCCTCGACGGAGACCGCCATGGTCTTCGGCGAGCTGTACCGCAACGGCGCGGAGTGGAAGTTCCGTGCCATCGGTCAGGGCTACGCCTCGGGCCTGCGCGGCATCGCGCAGGACTTCGGCGTCAATGTCTAGGACCGTGACCGGTCACTAGACCCGCCGGTCCGGGACCCGCGCACGCGCGGTCCGGGGCAGGCACCAGCACATCCCCCGTCCGGCGCCGCACCCTGTGCGGCGCCGGACGCGCTCAGCAGACGGTTCATCCACTCGGGGAGGACACACACCATGGGCGTCACACTCGCCAAGGGAGGCAATGTCTCCCTCTCCAAGGCCGCACCCGATCTCACCCAGGTACTGATCGGGCTCGGCTGGGACGCACGATCCACCACCGGGGCCGACTTCGACCTCGACGCCAGCGCGCTGTTGTGCCAGTCGGGCCGGGTGCTCGGCGACGAGTGGTTCGTGTTCTACAACAACCTCACGAGCCCCGACGGCTCCGTGGAACACACCGGTGACAACCTCACGGGTGAGGGCGAGGGCGACGACGAGTCCGTCATCGTCAACCTCACCCAGGTTCCGGCCCATTGCGACAAGATCGTCTTTCCGGTCTCGATCCATGAGGCCGATACCCGCGGCCAGACCTTCGGGCAGATCAGCAATGCGTTCATCCGGGTGGTGAACCAGGCCGACGGCCAGGAACTCGCGCGTTACGACCTGAGCGAGGACGCCTCGACGGAGACCGCGATGATCTTCGGTGAGCTCTACCGCTACGGCGGCGAGTGGAAGTTCCGTGCAGTGGGGCAGGGGTACGCGTCGGGGCTGCGGGGCATCGCTCTAGACTTCGGGGTCAACGTTTCGTAAAGCCGCGCTCGGCGCGGGGGAGCCCCGTACTCACCGGGGGAGACCCGTTACATAAATGATGGGGTAGCCAGTGCTTCTGAAAACCTTCGGCTGGTCGTTCGCGATTACCGCGATCGGCCTGGTCGCAGCGTGGTTCTACGGGGGGTGGGAGGCCTTCGGTGTAGTGGCGATCCTCACCGTCCTGGAGATCTCGCTGTCCTTCGACAACGCGGTGATCAACGCCGGAATCCTGAAGAAGATGAATGCCTTCTGGCAGAAGATCTTCCTCACGGTCGGTGTGCTCATCGCGGTCTTCGGTATGCGGCTGGTCTTCCCCGTCGTGATCGTGGCCATCACTGCCAAACTGGGTCCGATCGAGGCAGTTGATCTTTCCTTCAACGACCCGGACCGCTACAAGGAACTGGTCACGGACGCCCACCCGGCGATTGCCGCCTTCGGTGGGATGTTCCTTTTGATGATCTTCCTCGACTTCATTTTCGAGGACCGTGACATCCAGTGGCTGCGCTGGATCGAGCGCCCGCTCGCCAAGCTCGGCAAGGTCGACATGCTGTCGGTCTGTGTCGCCCTGATCGTCCTGCTGATCTCGGCGATGACGTTCGCGGGCAGCGCGCACCAGCACGGCGGCGGCCACGCGGACAAGGCGGAGACGGTTCTGCTCGCGGGTATCGCGGGTCTGATCACCTACCTCATCGTCGGCGGTCTCTCCGGCTTCTTCGAGAACAAGCTCGAAGAGGCGGAGGAACGCGAGCACGAGGAGGAGGAACAGGCCAAGCGGAGCGGCAAGAACGTCTCCGCGGTCGTACTCTCCGGCAAAGCCGCGTTCTTCATGTTCCTCTACCTGGAAGTGCTCGACGCGTCCTTCTCGTTCGACGGCGTGATCGGTGCGTTCGCCATCACCAACGAGATCGTGCTGATGGCGCTGGGTCTCGGTATCGGTGCGATGTACGTCCGTTCGCTCACGGTCTACCTGGTCCGCCAGGGCACCCTGGACGACTACGTCTACCTGGAGCACGGCGCGCACTACGCGATCGGCGCGCTGTCCGTCATCCTGCTCGTCACGATCCAGTACGAGATCAACGAGCTCATCACCGGCCTCGTGGGCGTCATCCTGATCGCCTGGTCGTTCTGGTCGTCGGTCCGGCGCAACAAGGCCCTGGAGGCCGAAGGCGGCGGCGGAGACGGTGACGGGGACGGCGGTTCCACGTCCGAAGTGCCCGCCGGGGTGTGACCCGGTAGGGAATGAGGAACGCTCTCTGCGGGGCGGCTCGTACGGTGAAGGTCCTCGGGAAGATCCCGGACCCGGCCCGGAGCCGCCCCGCAGCGGTGCGTGCGTCGTGTGTTGCGCATGCGGCGGGTGCGGGGCCGGGTATCCGGCGTGGCCGATATGTGTGGGGGTTGGGGATGGCGTTCTGGGACAACCTGTGGCCGGGGCGGGAAGCGCAGTTCGAGTCGGGCAACGCGGCCACGAACTCCATCGTGCTCTCGCGGCGGCATGCCACGGTCTCGCTGACCAAACAGGGCGCGCTGACCGGCAACCTCCGGGTCAACCTCTCCTGGCGGATGCGCACCTCGGACATCGAGGGCCGCTCGCGGCAGAGCGGCCGGCTGCTGAGACCGCTGAAGCTCTTCAAGCCGGACGTGGTCCAGGCGCACACCCAGGGCGTGGTCAACGTCGACCTGGACCTGGGCTGCATGTACGAGCTGGCGGACGGCACCAAGGGCGTGGTGCAGCCGCTCGGCAACCTGATCGGTGACCTGAACGCGCCGCCCTACATCAGGCTCAGCGGCGACGACCGCTTCGGCGCACCGTCCGGCGAGACGGTCTACGTCAACCTCGACCAGCGCGACCAGATCAAGCGGCTGCTGTTCTTCGTCTACATCTACGACCAGACACCGGCCTTCGACCGTACGCACGCCAAGGTGACGCTCTACCCGGGCAACGGGCCGCGCATCGAGATCGAGCTGGACGAGCGGGCCCCGCAGGCACGCTCGTGCGCCGTGTTCACGGTGGAGAACGTCAAGGACGAACTGATCGTGCGGCGCGAGGTGAAGTTCGTGTACGGCTTCCAGTCGGAGCTGGACCGGCTGTACGGCTACGGGATGCAGTGGGGACGCGGCTACAAGTCCCGGGCGTAGACGTGCAGACGCAGGAGTCAGGGCGTCCTCATGGCTGGTCGGCCGGGCTCAGGGGCGTATGAACTGCGGTCCCTGTGGCGGCAGGACGAAATTCGGGTCCGGGGCGTGTGCGGCCGCCGCCGCGGGCTGCGGATAGCCGTACGCGGGCTGCGCGGAGGCCGGCTGAGGGTAGCCGTACGCGGGCTGCGGCGCCGCGGGCGGGGCCGCGGCGGGCTGCGGGTAGCCGTACGCGGGCTGCTGGTGCTGCACGGTGAGCTGCGCGTCCGGATCGGGAGCCGGTGCGGGCGGGAACGCCGGTACGGGTGGGACGGGCGGTGCGGGTGTTACGGGCGTTACGGGCAGTGGTGCCGGAGCCGGAGTCGGTTCGGGGTCGGCCGAGGGTGCCGTCTCGTCGACCGAGATGCCGAACGCGGTCGCGAGACCGACGAGGCCGGTCGGGTAGCCCTGCCCCACGGCCCGGAACTTCCAGCCATCTCCGCGCCGGTACAGCTCGCCGCAGATGATCGCGGTCTCCGCGCCGGTCTCCGGCCGGATCTCGAACACCGCGAGCGGCTCGCCGCTCGCCGCCGCCGCGTCGAAGAGCATGATGGAGAGATCGCGCACCTGTTCGAAGGAGGCGTCGTCGGAGGACGCGGCGATGACGACCTGGTCGACCGAGGGGTCGAGTGCGTTGAGATCGGCCTCGATGGTGTCCGTCAGCCCGGTGGCGAGGCTCCGCTTCGGCAGTCGTCGTACCAGGCCGGAGGGGTGGCGGGGCTGGTTGTAGAAGACGAAGTCCTCGTCCGAGCGCACGCGGCCGTCGGAGCCGAGCAGCAGGGCCGAGGCGTCCACGTCGGGGACCCCGTTGCCCGGGGTCCAGCGCAGCACCGCCCGTACGGCCATGGCGTCGAGTGGGACGTTCGAGCCTTTCACCATCGCGTGCGTCATGGCGGTCATCCTGCCTGCTGGCCGCCCCTGCGGACAACGTGGGGGTCGCGAGTCGTGTCCCGGCGGAATGCCGGAAGCGCCGCGTCCGCACCCTGCCGGACCGTCGTCAAATGGACGAGTTACCCGGAATTCATGTGGCCAGGGAACTGCCGACACCCGTCCGTACGTACTATTACCGGCCACACGTTGTCCGATCGGTCAGGTAGCACGGGGGGAATCAGATGCGTCATTTCGGGCATATCGCACCGACTGTCAGGGACGGCCTGTTCTTCCGGGAGCCGTGCTCCTTCGACGCCGACGCACCGCCCCGGATACTCGCGGCCGCGCTGGGCGCCACCCTCTACAGCCCCGCCACCCGCCCCACGCTCGCCGGCGACGTGATCAAGCAGGCCGCCCGGGGTGTCGTCTCCATGGTGCTGTGCCTGGAGGATTCGATCGACGACTCCGAGGTGACCGGAGCCGAGGAGAACCTGGTCGGCCAGTTCGCGGAACTCGACGCGCGCGGCGGTGAACTGCCGCTGCTCTTCATCCGGGTCCGTGAGCCGCACCAGATCACGGACCTGGTGCGCAGGCTCGGCGATTCCGCCCGACTGTTGTCCGGATTTGTACTTCCGAAGTTCACGCAGGAGCGTGGCGTGCCCTTCATGGAGGCGCTGGCCAAGGCCGAGAGCGCCGGCGGCCGACGGCTCTTCGCCATGCCCGTACTCGAATCGCCCGAGCTGCTCCATCTGGAGACCCGGCGGGAAGTCCTCCAGAAGATCGCCGCCACCGTCGGCTCGTACCGGGACCGGGTGCTCGCGCTGCGGCTCGGTGTCACCGACTTCTGCTCCGCGTACGGACTGCGCAGGGCGCCCGACATGACCGCCTACGACGTCCGGATCGTCGGTGACGTCATCGCTGACGTGGTCAACGTGCTGGGCCGGGCGGACGGCACCGGCTTCACGATCACCGGACCCGTCTGGGAGTACTTCCGGCTCCAGGAGCGCATGTTCAAGCCACAGCTGCGCCGCAGCCCCTTCCTGGAGGGCCGGGCCGAAGAGCTGCGCACCGCGCTGATCGAACACGACCTGGACGGACTGCTGCGGGAGATCGAGCTGGACCGGGCCAACGGCCTGCTCGGCAAGACCTGCATCCACCCCTCGCACGTCGCGCCCGTGCACGCACTGTCGGTGGTCAGTCACGAAGAGTTCAGCGACGCGCAGGACATCCTGCGGCCGGAGAGCGGAGGCGGCGGAGTGCTGCGGTCCGCTTACACGAACAAGATGAACGAAGTGAAGCCGCACCGGGCCTGGGCCGAGCGCACCCTGCAGCGGGCCGAGGTCTTCGGGGTGGCCAGGGAAGACGTCGGCTTCGTGGAACTGCTGGCCGCGAGCCTCGCGGAATGAGCCTGTTCGGGTGAGGGTGGTCGGGTGACGGCGTTCATCCGACGATCCCGGATGCGGATGCGGATGCGGATGCGGATGGGCGTGGCTACGAGTGCGATCCGATGAGCGGGCGCACGGCTGAGGAAAGAGACGACGAACGTGGTGTGGTCGGGTAGCTGGGTCGCGGAGCGGCTGGGCGTCGAGCTGGTGGGCGACGCCGAACTGCGGGAGCTGCTGGGCCTCGCCCTGCGGCACAACCCCAAGCGGGCGCATCTGCTCGTGTCCCATGTGCTCGGCAAGCACGTACCGCAGTACCCCTCGGTGGTCTACGGCGCCGGATTCCAGCTCGGTCGCCGGGTGCGGGAACTGCTCGGGGAGGCCGGGGCGCGGCACGCGGTCGTGCTCGGCTACGCGGAGACGGCCACGGGCCTCGGCCACGCGGTCGCCGACGGGCTCGGCGCCGCACCGTATCTCCACTCGACGCGCCGCCCCGTGGCGGGCGTGGCGCGGGCGGGCGGATTCGAGGAGTCGCACTCGCACGCCACCTCGCACCTGCTGCTGCCGGAGGACCCGGACCTGCTGACGGGTGATGCGGCGGCTCCGCAACCGGCCGACCCGGCCGACCCGGCTGGTGCGGACTCGGCCGACCCGGCAGGTGTGGACTCCGCAGACGCGGTGCTCGTGCTGGTCGACGACGAGTTCTCCACCGGCAACACCGTCCTCAACACCATCCGCGCCCTGCACGAGCGCTACCCCCGCAACCGCTACGTGATCGTGGCCCTCGCTGACATGCGCTCACCGGCCGACCGAGGCCGGCTGGCCGAGTTCGCGGCGGAGATCGGCGCCCGCGTCGACCTGGTGGCGAGGAACGCGGGCACGGTCCGCCTCCCGGACGGCGTCCTGGAGAAGGGCCAAGCGCTGGTCGCGGCGGAGGAGGCGGCGCAGGACCTGGCGCGGAGCGCCGGAGCGGCGGCACCGCAGCCCGCGTCCGGCGCCCCCCGCCCCTGCACCCGGGTGGACCTGCGCTGGCCCGAGGGTGTGCCCGACGGCGGCAGGCACGGCTTCACCCCCGAGCACCGCGCCCGGCTGGAAGCGGCCCTCCCCGCCATGGCGGACCGCGTCGCCGCCGAACTGGACGACACGGCGCGCCGCGTACTGATCCTCGGCTTCGAGGAGCTGATGTACGCCCCCCTGCGCCTGGGCACCGCGCTGGAGGACCGCCTCGACGCCGAGGTCCGCTACTCCACCACGACCCGCTCCCCGGTCCTGGCGGTGGACGACCCGGGCTACGCGATACGCACCCGGCTGGTCTTCCCGGCCCACGACGACCCGGCCGACGGCCCCGGCGCCCGGTACGCGTACAACGTCGCGGGCGCCGGTTTCGACGCGGTCGTGGCCGTCGTCGACTCCACCGCCGACACGCCCGGACTGCACGCCCCCGACGGACTGCTGGCGCGGCTCGCCCCGCACACGGGCCAGGTCCTCCTCGCGGTGGTGCCCTCGTACGTACCGGCCGATGCGATACCCGCGGTGCCCGGCCCGTCCGCCGCCCCGTCGTCGGCCTCCGTCCCGTCCACGGCCTCCGCTCCCTCCATGGTCTCCGTCCCGTCGTCGGCCCCCGACCGCCAGGAAGAACCCCGCATGCTGCCCGAGCCCCTCCGCGGCCCCGCCTTCTCCTCCTACGCGCCCGACGAGGTCGGCTGGCTGCTCCAGGACCTCTCGGACACCGAGCTGGAGGCGCCCACGGAGGAGCGCGAGGAGGCGATACAGAGCGGCGGCGCGCACTACGCCGAGTCGCTGCCCGTCGAGTACCAGCCGTCCGACCAGTACCAGGACCTGTTCAAGGCGGCCCTGGACCTGTCGGCCGCCCGGATCGCCCGTGCCGTCGGCACCGTCACGGAGACGGTCCTGGCCGAGCGCGGCCCCCGCCCCGTGCTGGTCTCGCTGGCCAGGGCCGGCACGCCCGTCGGCGTACTGATGCGCCGCTGGGCCCGCCACCGCCACGGCACAGAGCTGCCGCACTACGCCGTCTCCATCGTGCGCGGCCGGGGCATCGACGCCAACGCCCTGCGCTGGCTGGCCGCCCACCACAACCCGGCCGACGTCGTCTTCGTCGACGGCTGGACGGGCAAGGGCGCCATCACCCGCGAACTGGCCGCGGCCGTAGCGGAGTTCGAGGAAGCCGACGGAACCGAGGGCTTCAACCCGGAGATCGCGGTGCTGGCCGACCCCGGCGGCTGCGTCCGCACGTACGGCACCCGCGAGGACTTCCTGATCCCCTCGGCCTGCCTCAACTCCACCGTCTCCGGGCTGATTTCCCGTACCGTCCTGCGCTCCGACCTGGTCGGGCCGGACGACTTCCACGGTGCGAAGTTCTACCGCGAGCTCGCCGGATCGGATGTCTCCGGCCACTTCCTCGACACCGTCGCGGACCGGTTCGGTGAGGTCGCGGACGCGGTCGACGCCGATGCCAAGGAACTGCTCACCGCCGACCGGGCACCCACCTGGGAGGGCTGGGCCGCCGTGGAGCGGATCAGCGAGGAGTACGGCATCCACGACGTGAACCTGGTCAAGCCGGGTGTCGGGGAGACGACCCGGGTCCTGCTGCGCCGGGTCCCCTGGAAGATCCTCGCCAAGCGCGGCGCCGGTGCGGACCTGGAGCACATCAGGCTGCTGGCCGGGCAGCGCGGCGTCCCGGTCGAGGAGGTCGACGGGCTTCCGTACACCTGCGTCGGGCTGATCCACCCCAAGTACACGCGCGGGGCGACCGGTGCGGACGGCAAGGCGGTGGAGTCCAAGTGACCGTCCACGCACCCTCCCCGGTGACGCTGGTCGCCAGCGACCTCGACCGCACCCTCATCTACTCGGCGGCCGCACTCCAGCTTGCGATGCCGGACGCCCAGGCCCCCAGGCTGCTCTGCGTCGAGGTGTACGACCACAAGCCACTCTCGTACGTCACGGAGACGGCGGCGGAACTCCTCGTCGAACTGGCCGGCGCCACGGTCTTCGTACCGACCACCACCCGTACCCGCGAGCAGTACCACCGCATCCATCTCCCTGGGCCCGCACCCCGGTTCGCGATCTGCGCCAACGGCGGACACATCCTGGTGGACGGCGAGTCCGACCCGGACTGGCAGCGGACGGTGACCCGCCGGCTGGCCGACGAGTGCGCCCCGCTCGCCGAGATCCGCGCCCACCTCATATCCGCCGCCGATCCCGCCTGGCTGCTCAAGGAGCGGGTCGCGGAGGACCTCTTCGCCTACCTCGTGGTCGACCGCGCCCAACTGCCCCCGGACTGGCGGCAGGAGCTGGCCGAGTGGGCGGAGCCGCGCGGCTGGTCCGTCTCGCTCCAGGGCCGCAAGATCTACGTCGTGCCGAGGCCGCTCACCAAGAGCGCGGCGATGCGCGAGGTGGCCCGCCGCACGGGCGCCACGCTCACGCTCGCCGCCGGTGACTCCCTCCTGGACGCCGACCTGCTGCTCGCCGCCGACCAGGGCTGGCGCCCCGGCCACGGAGAACTGGCCGACGCGAACTGGAGCGCCCCGCACGTGGAGGCGACCGAGGAGCAGGGCGTGGCCGCGGGCGAGGAGATCCTGCGGCGCTTCCTCCTGCGGACGTCGAGCCCGGTCGGGGCCGTCTGACACCTGGATCCCCGTTCCGGCCGCCGCGCCGCCGAAACCGCTCGAACCGGCGGCGGCGGGCGGCATCCTGTGGCTACAGTCGCCGCGTTCCCGCCCGCCGGGGGAGTACGTGGCGGACCCAACGAGTTGTGGCGATGACCAAGGAGTTCTGGCGATGACCAAGGGAAACGAAACCAAGATCACGGACGAGCTGTACGCGTACACGCTGGCGCACAACCCGCCGCTGGACGCGGTGCAGCGCGAGCTCGTCGAGACCACGTACGCCCGTCTCCCCGATCACGCGGGCATGCAGTCGGCCGAGGAGCAGGGGCCGCTGCTGGCCTTCCTCGTCCGGCTGACCGGGGCCCGTCACATCGTGGAGGTCGGCACCTTCACCGGCTTCTCCGCCCTGTCGATGGCCCAGGCCATGCCCGCCGACGGACTGCTGATCGCCTGCGACGTCTCGGAGGAGTGGACGGCGTACGGCCGTGAGGCATGGGCGAAGGCGGGCGTGGCCGACAGGATCGACCTGCGGATCGCCCCCGCCCTGGACACCCTGCGGGCGATGCCCGCCGAGCCGCACATCGACTTCGCCTACCTCGACGCGGACAAGGGCAGCTACATCCCGTACTGGGAGGAGCTGGTGCCCCGGATGCGCGCGGGCGGTGTCATCGCCACGGACAACGTGCTCTTCCACGGCCGCGTGACCGACCCGGACGCGACCGGCGGAGCGGCGGCCATCAAGGAGTTCAACGACCACGTGTCCGCCGACGCGCGGATGGACAGCGTGCTGCTCACGGTGGCGGACGGCCTGACCCTGTCGCGCAAGCGGTAGCCGTGCGGTAGCGGTAGCCGTCTGCCGTGGCCGCTGTTTGCCGCTGCGGCCGGGTCAGCCGCAGCAGCCCCCGCCGCAGCAACCGCCGCCACCGCCGTCGCCCGAGGGTGCGGGCGCGGAACCGGCCGAACCGCCGACGGCGACGGCGACGGTGGAGAGGAGCTTCACGGTGTCCTCGTGCCCGGCGGGGCAGGGGGCGGGGGCCGAGGACTGGGCCATCGGACGACGGAGTTCGAACGTGTGTCCGCAGGAGCGGCAGCGGTACTCGTAACGAGGCATGCGCTCAGGCTATCCGCAGGGACCGTATTCCGGGCAGAGGCAGAGGAGGCCCTTCGCTGGCTCTAGACCCGTCGCCCTGCGGAGGGCGGGTCGACAACGGGCATCTGCTCGACCCGCCTGCGCCGCGCGAGCCGCTCCTCCTCCGCGGCCTCTTCGGGGTGCCGGGCCCGCCAGTACGGGTTGTCGTGGGAGAGCCCGCCACTGACCCGCCCGTACATGCCGAACATCATCAGCAGCAGTCCGACGATGAAGCTGAACAGCACGTTCTGGATCTGGAAGGCGAGGAAGTTCATCCCGGTGTCGAGCAGCGCGAGATTCACGAAGCCGCTGAGGATGAACACGATGCCGATGACCATGTTGAGGGTCGAGGCGAAGTTGCCGCTGATGACCATCCCGATGAACAGCAGCAGCCCGACGCAGATCGACAGCACGCTGAGCGCGCCGTTGGTGCTCAGGCCGGCGACGGTGTCACCACCGGTGTCGAAGAAGCCGATCTTGTCGATCAGCCCCAGGATGCCGAAGGTGAGCAACACCAGACCCATCAGCCCCGCCCCCACCCGGTAGACGCGGCTGAGGCGGTGGTCGACCGGGAGGTGCTCATCGAGTCGAGTGGCCCTGCGGAGAGCGGCGGGCCGTCGGGCAGGACGCAGTGCGTGGGGCGCATGGGGCACATGGGGTGCGTGGGTCGCCATGGAGAAGCCTCCTTCGGCCACTACCAGGATCGCTCGGCGGCGCGTACGCCGCACCCCGGCACTCGTCCACCAGCACACGAACGGGCACACCGGACGACTCAGGTACCGGCCCCGCGCTCCTCGCGGATC
Organism: Streptomyces sp. NPDC104307; assembly: GCF_055584045.1. Classification (NCBI taxonomy): domain Bacteria; kingdom Bacillati; phylum Actinomycetota; class Actinomycetes; order Kitasatosporales; family Streptomycetaceae; genus Streptomyces; species Streptomyces sp. NPDC104307. Next base: position 2,558 of record NZ_JBVJMU010000002.1, on the reverse strand, counting down.
TCCGAGACGACGTGTGCGGCGGTCCGGCGTACGCCCTCCGTGACGGTCAGGAAGTGCCAGTAGTCGGGGTGACGTCCCTCAAGACCGCTGACGGCCTGATCGAGCCGGGCCACGGCGTCGTCCAGCGGACGGGCGTGGCGTGGCTCGGGGGTGTTGCGCCCGGCCATGGCCAGCCGCTGGGCGTCCCGGATCGCGAACCGGGTGCGCTGGATCTCCTGCTGCGGGTCCTTGGCCACCTCGTTCAGCCGGTGCAGCCGGTCACCGGCCGCGGACACCGCCTCGTCGGTGGCGTTGAGCAGGGCCCGTACCGTACTCAGCCGTGAGGTCGCATCGGCCCAGCGCTGCTCGCCGCGCGCCTTCGCGGCCTCCTTGAGCTTCTCCTCGGCCTGGCGGACGTTGACCGCGGCCTGCTCCGGAACGGGCTGGAGGTCCTGCCAGCAGGCGGCGGAGAACCGTCGCCGCAACTCGCTGAGCACGGGCTCGACGGAAGAGGCCCGGGTGGTCAGGGCCTCGGCGCGCGTACGCAGCGTCACCAGGCGGCGATCGATCTCGGCGGCCCGCTCGGGCAGCTGAGCCGCCTCGGCCCGCACCGCCTCCGCGTCGCGCAACACCTGATCGGCCCGCTGGAGAGTCTCGGCCACACCGTGCCGGCCGGCGCCCTGGTTGAGCTTGGTCAGCTCGGGGGCGAGGGCGGCGAGGCGTGCGGCCAGTTCATCCGCTCGCAGTCCGGACTCCCGCACCGCGTCGAGAGCATTGCTCGCGGACAGGAGCGCCTGCCGGGCCCGCTCCACGGCCGGCGCGAGCCGCGCGAGCTGGGTCTCGGCACTGCCGAGCAGCGGCCCGAGACCGGCCGCGTACCGGTCCAGCTCGCTCTTGACCCGCACGAGGTCGTTCTTGGCGGAGGTCAGCTGGGTCTTGGCCTGTGCGGCGACCGACGGTTCAAGATCGTCCCGGTCGAGATCGTGTGCGTCGACGGCGGTGATGTAGGCGCTGCTCACCGCGTCGATGCTCCGCCCGAGCGCGGCGAAGTCGTCCACGGCCTTGCGGGCGGCCGGGGAGCTGTCCACCGCGGTGATCGTCTCGATCGAGATCTGCAGATCGCGCTGGGCCGTGTCCAGCTCGACGAAGGCCTCGGCGGCGGCATCCTTCGCGGCCTGCGCCTCGGCCCGCTGCCCCTCCCCACGGCCGCCGAACCAGCGCCGCGTGCCGCCACCGGCGAAGGCACCCGACAGGGCGCCCGCGAGCAGGGGCACCGGCAGCAGCATCAACACGAGGACATCGCGGACCCCACCGGCCTGACGGACATCTCTGACGGCGGAACTCGCACCCGCTCTCGCCTGCGGCTTCGCGTGTGTCGCCGTCACATCCCTCTCCCGTGCCGATTCGCCCTGCCCGGTACATTCTCCCACCTGGTAAGGACGAACACACGGGCCGGTTAGTTCGCGGTTCGCACCGTGACTTCGCCGTTGTTGCTCCGGGCCCTCACCACATGGGAGCTGTCGTCGCTGCGCGGCACGTCCACGGACACACTCCCGTTGGACGCATCGGCGCTCACCGCGTACGAGGTGCTGCCGCCCGGCAGCTCGATGACGACCTCGCCATTGTCACTGGTGGTGTCCACCAGCGACGGCACGGTCACGAACCCGAGCCGCACCTGGCCATTGGGCGAGTCGGCCTTCACGGTCGGACCGGAAATCCCCTCGGCGACGATGTCGCCGTTGTTGCTGTTCAGCTTCAGCGGCCCGCTGGAGTCGCGCACGGTCACCTCGCCGTTGTCGGACCGCAGGTCGAGCGCGGTGTCGAAGTCCGACGCCGTGATCTTCCCGTTGTACCCGAGCACGGTGACCGCCACCCCGCGCGGCACCTTCACCTGCTGCTTGGACGCACAGTTGCTGATCAGGGCCTTGCACTTCACCTTCAGCGACAACGTTCCGCCGCGCATCTCCCAGCGCGGATCGGGCCCGGTCCCCAGCACCACCCACCCGTCGACCTGCCGGGTCACCTCGACCTTCTTCACGTCCGCCGGTACGAGCTCCAGCGTCGTGTTGGCCGTATCGATGGTCAGCGTCTTCCCGCTGAACGCGAACGACTTGTGCTCGACCGGTGCGTCGTCGGTGTCCGCGCTGCCGCAGCCGGAGAGCACGAGCGCGGCAAGCACCGCTCCGCCGGATGCGATGAGTGTGCGGGTGTGGTGTGCCACGGTGTTCGTCCCCCAGGTCGTGCGCCGGCCGATTCGTCTTACTCCGTTCCGGGCTCACGGTATGTGCGCACCGGCAGCCCGCGGAATCAGGACGGCCACCGTATGCGGGGTGGGGCTATCCCCCCTCTCGCCTCCTCGGCGCTCCCGCACGACTGCCCAGGTCGCCGGACTCCTGCCGCCGGCAACCGTTTGTGACCAGGGGCCGTAGTCCATGTAGGCTGTTCCCTCATCCACGGGTGCGTAGCTCAGGGGTAGAGCGCTGCTCTTACAAAGCAGATGTCGGCAGTTCGAAACTGCCCGCGCCCACCAGCACAGAGAGAAACCCCAGGTTCAGGACCGTCTGACCTGGGGTTTCTTT
>NZ_JBVJMU010000001.1:1394213-1603972 GCF_055584045.1 Streptomyces sp. NPDC104307 | reverse complement strand
CTCCTGCACCACGTCAACCCGCGGATCGGCCTACGGGAGAACGACTTCCACTCGCTCGCCGACTTCGCCCGGTTCCTGGACACCTCACGAACCACCAGTTGAGCACCTCGCCGGCTCTTCCGGCTGCTCTGCACTCGGAGCCAAGATCTTTGCGGGACAGTCCTTAGGCAAAGGATGCGTGCTTCTCCTCGGTGCGAAAGCTGCGGGTCTTACCGTCAGCATCGCGGACAAGGATCACGGCGCGGCCGTCGCCGTGTCCGGCGTTTCCCCATGTGGGGGACTCGAGCAACCCCCGGAGCGAGCCCGCAGGTTTTATCTCAAGCTCAGCCAAAGTAGAGACCGCTGTTAATGTTCACAACTTCGCCGGTGATGGACGCAGCCTGCTCCGAGGAAAGGAACACAGCGAGCGCAGCGACTTGCTCCGGGGTGGTGAACGCCTTGGTAGGAAGCATATTCCGCAGTTCGTTGCGACGTTCGGGGCTGTGGGCGCTGCGCAGCAGCTCCGTGTCGACGATGCCCGGAGCAATGGCGTTGGCGGTGATGCCGTACGACCCGTGTTCTACTGCGAGATTTCGAGTCAGACCCAGCGTGCCCGCCTTGGAAGCGGCGTACGAGGCGTTGTCGCCATAGATGGGTGATGACTTGGCAGCGAAGGACGCGATCGTCACGATGCGTCCCCACCCTGAATTCCTCATGCCCGGCAGCACGTGCTTTGAGCACAGGAAGGCGGCGGTGAGATTGGTACGCAGAACCGCTTCCCAGGTTTCCAGGTCGGTCTCTATGGTCGCTGCCGGGCGGCTGATACCGGCGTTGTTGACCAGTACGTCGACTGATCCGGCAGCCGCCACGGCTGCGGCGACTCGGCTCTCGTCGGTGACGTCCAGGCCCAGGCCTTTCACTTCGGCGCCGGTGGTTCCGGCAAGGTGCTCGGCGTGGGCGTCGGCGCCCTTGGAGTCGAGATCGGCAACAAGGACCCGCGCTCCGGTCTGAGCGAAGGCTGTGGCGATGGCTGCGCCGATGCCGCGCGCCGCGCCGGTGACGAGAACAGTGCGTCGGTTGTCAGTGGCTTGCATGGTGCTCGTCGCTCCTGGACACGTAGTGGATGTACTTCGACTGCCATGGCGTCCCAGCGGATGCGGGAGGGGCTGGAAAAAAGGTATCCGATATACGTTCTACTGGCAACAGTTGGACCGACACCCCTGGATCAACGTCGAAGACTGACCGACGCTCCTCAGGGGCATGCAGCGGCATGAGCATGGTGCTGCATGCCCCGCGAGCCCACTACATGGACACCGTCGAGACCCGTGCAGATTCCTCTGCGCGGAGCGGGACTTGAGAGCCGATGCACGATTCCACCGCCCACGCAGTTAGCTCCACCCGCAGACCAGCAGCCTCGACCACTACCGCCGTCTGCTGACCGCCCTGTTGCGCCGCCGCAGAGTCGCCACCAGCACACTTCTCGCCCAGCTTCTGAACGTCACCCACACCAATCTGTCCAACCAGGTCCAAGATGGCCACCGCCTCCTGGACCAGCACCGCGTCGCGGTCACCCCGCCACCGGACCCCCCATCCGCACCCTCGCTCAACTGCAGGCCCGCCTACCGTCACGCGACAACGCCACCCGTACAGATCAACTCTGACGGTTATTCCGACACAGACCTCCGACCTCCGGAAGCACTGCCATTGGACCCCGGCGGAGTGGACTTCCTTCGTGAGGGAACCCATGCCATCCACGAACAGCACGGCCTGCGCGTCACCGAGGCGTTCGACAACGTTGGGCCGGCTTCCGGCGCCCGACGGCGTCGGGGGCCCCGCCGGGGCTGACCCAGACGGCCGCAGCGGAAGACGGCACTTCGCACGGACAGCCGTGCGAAGTGCCGTTGCTCAGCCCAGTTCGGCCCACACGGTGTGTTCTTCCCGGTCGCGCCGGACACCCCAGCGTTGACTCAGTTCCGCCACGATGAACAGGCCCCTTCCATGGCACCGGTCGAGTGTGCCGTCGGACTCATTCCAGGAGCGGACTACGGCGTCCCGGTCGAATCCCTGCCCGAGGTCGGTGATCTCCAGGCGGACACAGGGACGCGTCTTCGCCGAGGCGGCGAGCCGGACCTCTGCCCGCGCGAGCCCGCCTCCGTACACCAAGGCGTTGGCGGCCAGTTCGCTCGCGATCAGGGTGAGGTCGTCGGCGAGGTCGGCGAGTCCGGCACGGGTCAGCCACATGACGATCCGGGAGCGGAGACGACCGGCTTCCTGGCCGCCTGCGGGCCGCAGGCTCCAGGTGCTCTCCTTGTCCCGGTCACCTGTTTGCGTATCTGGGAGAGAGAGAAACATCTCGGGTCTCCAGGCTGGTGATCAGCGGTTCAATAAGTGGACATTACAGATATAGTATACGAAAAAGCCACAGTCAAGAGATTCCGGTCCCTGCCTCTGCGAATATCGCATACGATGAACGAATGGTGGAGAAGAGTTGGGCCTCACGGCTACCGAAGGTACAGAGCAAGGCGGACCAGGCGTACGTGAGTCTGCGCGACGCCATCGCGGAAGGCCATCTGCTCCCGGGTGAGCGGATCAACATGGACGAGCTGGCCCGAAATCTGGGCATCAGCAAGATCCCGATCCGAGAGGCGGTGAAGCAGTTGGAGTCGGAAGGGCTCGTCACCGCTCGCGCGCACTCCGGGGTCGTGGTGTCGCACGTGGACGAGAAGGAGATGCGCGGCGTCTTCCTCGCCCGCGAGGCCATTGACGGCCTCGTGGCCCGCCTGGCCGCCGAGAACGCCGACGATCGGTTCTTGTCGGACCTGGACCGCGCCCAGGACGAGATGCGCGGAGCGCTGCGTTCCGGCGACACCGACGAACTTCAGCGGCTCAATTCCGCGTTCCACCGCTATCTCGCCGAGGCCAGCGGCTACAGCATCCTGAGTGAACTGACCGAGCAGCTGCTGCTCACCATCCGCCGTTACCGAGTCACCGCCCCAAAGGACATTGGCAACTGGGCCGCGGTCATCGAGGAGCACGACGTCATCATGGACACTCTGCGACGCGGGGACGCCGCCTCGGCTTCAGAAGCCGCCCAGGCGCATACCCGTTCCCAAGCGGGTCACGAGGTCGAAACTCCCAGGTGAGCGCGCGGGTTCAGTCCGCAAGCAGCGGCGGCAGTCCCATTCGCTCCCGATGTGCGTCCCGCGACAGGCTGGCCGGGCTGACGATCGACGCCCCGGCGTCCAGGACAAGCTCAGACCCGGTCAGCAGCGCGGCCTCGGGCGATGCGGCGTAGGCGACGGCAGCGGCGATCTGGGCCGGTTCGCCGAGCACTCGCATGGGGTTGCTCTCCCGCAGCCGGTCCAAGTCGCCGGCGCCGAGACGCGACTCGGTGGCCGGAGTGCGGACCCAGCCGGGGGACACGGTCACGAACGAGATGCCGTACTGCCCGTAATCGACGGCCAGCTGCCGGCCTAGTGCAGCCAGTGCGCCCTTCGCCGCGGCATAGGCGGGCAGGCCGGGCGCGGCGGTGCGGTGCAGGACTGATCCCAGCATGACGACGCTGCCCGAGCCTCGCGCCATCATGCCCGGTAGGACCTCTCGGACGCAGAGGAACGCCGAGGTCAGGTTCGCGGTCAGGACGGCCTGCCAGGCACCCTCACTCGTCTCGTGAAGGGGAGTCCCCTCGGTGATCCCGGCACAAGCGACGAGGACGTCCACGCCCCCGTGCTCACGGATCACGCGTCGCACGAGTGCCGCGACGTCGTACGCCTGGGTAACGTCCGCTGTATAGGAGGCGACTCCGGGCAGCTCCGGGTTCCTGAGGTCGGCACCCGCCACCGTTAGGCCGTCGGCGGCGAGGCGGCTCGCCACCGCGCTTCCGATCCCGCCCGCCGCGCCCGTGACCAACACTGTTCTGCTCATCCGACGACTCCTACCCGTCCCGCCCTGTGGTGTGTTGACCCGGTGTTTCCCCGGCCACAAGAAAGGTATACGATCTACGAAAATACGGCAATGAATCCGGAGGTCCTCATGCCGGCTCCCCACCTGCTCGACGTGCTCGAACGCGAACGGATCCTCGCCATCGTGCGGGGAGACAACGCCCAAGCGGTGCTCGACACGGTGCTCACCCTCTTCCGTTCCGGAATCAAGATCGTCGAGGTGTCGCTGACCAGTACTGACGCACTGAAGGTCATAGAACAAGCACGGGCCGTGCTTGGCCCGGACGCGCTTCTGGGCGCCGGAACCCTGCTCACCGCGGCACATGCACGGTCGGCCCTAGACGCCGGCGCATGCTTCGGTGTAACGCCCGGCGGCAGCGACGCGGTCGCCGAGTGCCGGGCGCTCGGGGTTCCAGTGGTGGCGGGTGCCGTGACTCCGACCGAGATCGTCTCGGTCTTGCGGGAGGGGGCTAGCGCGGTGAAGCTTTTCCCGGCCTCCGTCGGCGGGCCACCGTACCTGCGTGCTTTGCGTGATCCCTTCCCCGGTGTGCCGTTCGTGCCGGTGGGCGGCGTGGACACCGCGGCCGCCCGCGCGTATCTGGCGGCCGGCGCCCTGGCGGTGGGTGTCGGCGGTCCGCTGGTCGGGGACGCGCCCCGGGGCGGCCGACTCGCGGCGCTGGCCGCGCGGGCGGCCCAGTTCCGCGAGGTGTCCGGACGATGATCGATGTCCTGACTTTCGGCGAGACAATGGCCGCCCTGCGCTCCAGCCGACCGCTGCAACTGGGCGGCTCCTTGGAGCTGTCCGTCGCGGGCGCCGAGTCCAACGTGGCGATCGGGCTCGCACGTCTCGGGCACTCCGCCCGCTGGGCGGGTCTGACGGGTGACGACGAGTTCGGCCAGCTCGTACTACGCACCCTGCGCGCCGAAGGCGTCGACGTGTCCCACGCCGCCGTCACTGACGCCGGTCCCACCGGGCTGATCGTCTTCGAACCGCGCGTCGCGGACCTGGTCCGGGTCGGCTACTACCGCGCTGGTTCCGCCGCCAGCACCCTGACCGCCCACCACATCGAGCACGCACTGGCCGAGGGTGCCCGTGTCCTCCACGTCACCGGCGTCACCGCGGCGCTGGGCCCGGGGCCGCTGGGCGCCGTAACTGCGGCACTGCGCTCAACATCCGGTACGGACACCTATGTCTGCCTGGACGTCAACTACCGCTCCAGGTTGTGGTCGCCCGAGCAGGCGGCCCACGCCCTGCGTCCGCTGGCCCCGTACACCGATGTCCTCGTCGCCTCCGACGATGAGCTCCCGCTGGTGGCCGACGACCGCGCCCGGACTGAGGAAGCACAGGTCGAGTCTCTGCTTAGAGCCGGGGTGCGGGAGGTGGTGGTCAAGCGGGGCGCCAACGGGGCAGAGGTCTTCCACGCCGGGGGATCGACGGCTCTTCCGGCGGTGCGCGTTCCCGTGCGGGACACCGTCGGCGCTGGGGACGCCTTCGTGGCTGGATACCTCTCGGGCCTGCTCGACGGAGACCCGGTCACGGCACGTCTGGAACGGGCGGTCACCACCGGCGCCTTCGCCGTGGCGTCCTGCGGCGACTGGGAGGGCCTGCCCCGGCGGGACGAACTCGCCCTGCTGAACGCCGTACCCGGCAGCACCATCCGCTGACCCGACAACGAGGGACGGACGCCATGCGAGACAAACAGAAACTAGCGGCGCAGCAAGGTGGCCTCGACGCCGACGACTCTTGGCAGGTGTGGACACCTCAGCGCTACCAACTCGCCGAGGGCCTGCGTTCGCACGACGGGAGGATGGTCTTCGTCGACCTTCTGCAGGGCGCCCTCCACCGTTGTGGCGAGCGGGCAGGTGAGCAGGCCGAGACCTTGTTCCGCCTGAATGTGCCGCTAGGTGCCGCAGCCCCGTTGGCGGACCGGCCCGGCGACTGGATCGCGGCCGCCGACACCGGCTTCGCACTGCTCCTGGGCGGCCGCTGCGTCAGGTGGCTGGCCCGGCCGGAGCAGGACGCCCTGGTCCCCATGCGCATGAACGACGCCGCATGCGACCCGTCCGGACGCTTCTGGGCGACCAGCATGGCGCGTGCAGGCACTGGCGCGGTCGGCTCGCTGTACCGGCTCGACCCCGACGGCGGCGTCCATCGCATGCTCAGCGGTCTTACCGTACCCAACGGTCCGGCGTTCTCCGCCTGCGGACGCGTGATGTACCTCGCCGACAGCGCCGAGCGCATCATCCTTCGCTTTGCCGTGGACCCGGCCACCGGAGCTCTCGGCGCGTTCGAGGTGATCGCCCGGCTGTCGGTATCCGACGGGCGTCCGGACGGCATGGCCGTCGACACGCAGGGCGATCTGTGGGTGGCCCTGTGGGGTGCCGGAGAGGTACGCCGCTACACACCCGATGGCACCGCTGTCGAGCGCCTGCCCGTGCCCACCCGGCATCCCAGCAGTGTCGCCTTCGGCGCGGGCCGCATGTACGTCAGTACCGCTCGGCATGGGCTCGCTCTCCCCGATGCCTTGGCCGGCGCCGTCCTCTCCCGTTCCTCGGTCCGCACGGCCCCGTCCGCGTACACGTACGTCCATCAACCGACGGGCCGCTCAACGTAACGAAGGAGCCTCACGACACGTTCTCGCAATTTTCTTGGCCGAAACCTCTAGTTCTTATTTCGTATATCGAATACCTTGCTGGCATCTGGAATCTCTCCGTCCCCCTCAGAAGGTGGTGACTCATCATGAGCACTGTCGTGGTTACCGATGACAGTGGGATGAAGCCGCAGCATCCCAGAGCCAACCGGCGCACCATGGTCGCCAGCACCGTGGGCACGGTCATGGAGTGGTACGACTTCAACCTCTATGGTCTGGCCTCGGCGCTGGTCTTCGGCCCGCTGTTTTTCGGCTCCTCGTCGGTCGGCGGCACCCTCGCCTCCTTCGCGACGTTCGCCGTCGGCTTCGCTGCTCGGCCGATCGGCGGCATCCTCTTCGGCCACCTGGGTGACCGCATCGGACGTAAAACCGTGCTGCTGATCACTATGGTCGGGATGGGTGTGTCCACCGCTCTGGTCGGCGCTCTGCCCACCCACGCCGAGATCGGCGTCTGGGCCCCCGTCCTCCTGATCCTCCTGCGGGTCTGCCAGGGCATCGCGGTCGGTGGTGAGTTCGCCGGCGCCACCCTGCTGACCGTGGAAAACGCCCCGCCGGGCAAGCGCGGCCTCTACGGCGCCATTCCCGCGATGGGCACCGGGGCCGGCTTCGTGCTCGCCAGCGCGGTGTTCGGCCTCATCTCGATGCTGCCCGAGGGATCGTTCGAGAGCTGGGGCTGGCGCGTTCCATTCCTCGTCAGTGCCTTGCTCGTCTTCTTCGGCCTGTGGGTACGCAGCGGCATTGAGGAGACTCCGGTCTTCTCGGAGCTGGAAGACCACGGCCAGAAGGAGCGCTTCCCGCTTCTGACCGCGCTGAAGAAGCAGCCCGGCGCTGTCCTGCGAACCATGGGCATCACGATCTCCGGCTTCGTCTGGGGCTACCTCATCCAGGCGTTCGCGCTCTCCTACGCCACCAAGGACCTGGACATCGAGAAGTCGACGATGCTCTGGGCTATCGCCGTCGCCTCGACGCTGGAGATCGTCGCGATCCCCTTCTGGGGCTGGCTGTCCGACAAGATCGGGCGGCGCCTGATGGTCGCCATCGGTCTGGCCTGCACGGTGGCCTACGCCTTCCCCTTCTTCTCCCTGCTGGCGACACGCGACACCGCGCTGATCTACCTGGCGATGGTCCTGGCGATCCCGATCTGCAAGGACATGGTCTTCGGCCCCCAGGCCGCCCTGGTCGCCGAGCAGTTCGACGCCAGCGTCCGCTTCAGCGGCGTCAGCGCGGGCCGGGAGATCAGCGGCGCCATCTTCGGCGGCACCGCGCCGTTCATCGGCACCGCCCTGTACGCCGCCAGCGACTCGATCACCCCCGTCGCGCTGTACATCATCGCCGGCTGCGTGGTGACCCTGATCGCCGTATTCGCCGGCAAAGAGACCGCGCACGACGACCCGCACGGGCCCGCCCCCGCCTGAACCGGCACCGGAAATCCGGACCGGACCCGATCCGAGTGGAGTACGACGTGAGCAACACCCCCCTTCTCATCACCAAGGTCGAGGCGCTGGCCCTGTCCGCTGCCTTTGCCGACCTCTACGACTCGCCCGAGGATGTACCCGACTGGCTGCGCTACCCCGCCTCCAGCCACCGGGTCCTGCCCCGGCACGGCCAGTACGCCACCTTGCTCAAGGTGCACGCGGCGGACGGCAGCGTCGGCATCGGCGAGTGCTACGGACTTCCCTCCCCCGAGGTCACCGCCACCGTCGTCTCCACCGTGCTGGCCCCCCTCCTGGTCGGCCAGGACGCCCTCGCCACCACCGCAGTGTGGGAACGCCTCTACCAGGGCCAGGCGGCCGGCGGCCACAACCGCGGGTTCTACCTGGAGGCCCTTGCCGGCATCGACATGGCTCTGTGGGACCTGCGCGGCAAGGCCGTCGGGCAACCCGTGCACCGCCTCCTGGGCGGCCCGATCCGCGAGCGCGTCGACTGCTACGCCAGCCCCGTCGCCCTGCACGCCGACCCGCAGGCCTCTGCCGAGCAGGCCCGCTTCTACGCCGACCAGGGCTTCCGAGCCCTGAAGGTGAAGATCGGACGCGGCGCCCGTACGGACCGCGCACACCTGACCGCCGTACGCGAGGAGGTCGGCGACGACATCGAGATCCTCACCGACGTCAACTGCGCCTACGACCTGGACGAGGCCACCCGAGTCGGCGCGGTTCTGCGCGACCTGGACATCAGCTGGTTCGAGGAGCCGCTCCAGGTCGACGACCTTGCCAACCTCGCGGAGCTGCGCCGCCGCACCGGCCTGACGATCGTGAACGGCGAGACCCACTTCACCCGGTTTGACCTGCGGGACTCGCTGCTCCACCAAGCCATCGACGTCTTCATGCCGAACGTGGCCCGCTGCGGCGGCATCACCGAGGCCACCCGCATCGCGGCCCTCGCCTCCGCTTTCCACGTCGACATCGCCCCGCACGGCGTCGGTTCCGGCGTCAGTCTGGCCGCAGCCCTGCACCTGTGTGCGGCCACCCCCAACCTGCGCACCTACGAGTACAACCGGCTGCCCAACCCCATCCGTGAGGACATCCTGGTCGAGGCACCGGAGTTCCGCAACGGCGCGCTCACGGTCCCCACTGGCCCAGGTCTGGGCATCGAGCTGGACGACGCCGTGGTGGACCGCTACACCATCGCCCGCTTCTGACATTCCCAGGGCAGCGGGGACCGGCCACGGGACGGCCCCGCCCCGCCACCAACCACGTGTGATTCCCATCCGTCATCGAAGGAGATGCCGCATGTCCGCACACAGCCCGAGCCGCCGCTCAATCCTGCGGGGCGCAGCCGTCGCGGGAGCCGCAGCGGCCCTGTCGCCGCTGGTCAACTCCGCCTCCGCACAGGCTGCCACGTCCGGCAGCTACACCGTCCGCTACGACAACGGCCGCAGGCAGACCATCCTGGGGCTCGGCTTCGAGATCCAGTCCGACTCCATCGGGTCGAACAACGGCGGACTGCCCGACACGATCAGCGGGGTCCCGCACGACCTCACCCGCTCCGAGCAAGCACGCTTCTACCAGCAGATGCTCAAGGCCGGACGCTCCGACCGGGGCTTTCGCTACTGCCGCCTGGCCATGGGCCTGTACTACCGCGGCCTGGACTCCAGCAAGAAGTTCATGCGCGGCCGCTACCCCGGCCAGACCGCCGAGCTGGCAGACATGTGCAAGCGGGCCGGCATCGAGGGCCTGTCCGTCGAGTACTGGTCCCCGGCCCCCGGCTGGAAGTCCAACGACTCCTACATCGGCGGCAAGCTGAAGTCCTTCGAGCCAGACTTCCTGTCGGACTTCGCCGACGCCCTGGTCGCCGACCTCGACTACCTAACCGCCGGCGGCATGCACATATCCCAGTGGGGCCTGCAGAACGAGCCGCCCCTGAGCACCCCGTACTCGTCCTGCGTCTACAGCCCCGCGGAGTACACGGCGACGTTCAAGGCGGCCGCCGCAAAGGTCCGGGCCAAGTACCCCGAGGTGATGATCACCGCAGACAGCTTCGAGGGCTGGAGCGGCGAGATCGGAAAGGCCCTCATCGCCGACCCAAAGGCGTTGGACCTCGTCGACGCCTGGACCTACCACCGCATAGGCCACGACAGCAACGACCAGATCGACCACGACTTCCAGCGCGAGGCCCACGGCAAGCTCGTCTTCAACAACGAGTTCGAGTACCTCGACAACGAGACCTCCGACTGGCGGACCGTCAACACCGCGCAGTCGATCATGAACTGGATGACCTTCCAGAACTCCCCGACCTGGTACTGGTTGCACGCCCTCAAGCCGGTCGCCAACGCCGAGGCACCTGGCTACTCCCTCGGGTTCTGGCGGCCGCCGAACGACACCGACTTCTCCCGGTTCCCTGACCTGAAGCCGGGTCACTGGACCTGGAATCCGCAGAACTGGAACGCCGTCGCAGGCTTCGTGAAGTACCTGCCGTGGGACTCCGTGCGCTACCAGGTCGACGAGTCCACCGTGCTCCGGGACCAGCGGATCATGGCCTGGAAGACTCCGGGCAGCAGGCCCGTCCTCGCCCTCACCAACCGCTCGGCCACCGAGTCATTCACCTACACCGTGGACATGCAGACCGCCACCAGGTTCGAGGGCCGGCGCTATGGCCCGGCAACGAACGACAAGAGCCTGGGCCTCAAGAGGGGGCCGAAGCTCTCGATTGAAGTTCCTCCGCTCTCCATCGAGTTCTGGATCGGCAACTCCTGACCGCTCTCACACACGACCCGGGCCGGCCGCTGCACGCGCAGTGACCGGCCCCTTGCTGTGCCCGCGTAACGCGCCCAGTCGGGTCAAGATCGGTGGACCGTGCGGCGGCGATCCACTGGCCGAGTGCCCGCCATCGAGGCTGAGGCTTCAGGAGTGGGGCGAAGGACCGCAGGTGGGCTCCCAGTTGGATCAACTCGGGGCCCTCGGCGGTGAGCCGCGCCAAGAGGTCGTGGTGCTCGGCTTTGAGACTGTCGGGCTTGGTGAGGAACATCCGGGACGGTCGGCGTACGGAGATACTGCTGCGATCGGCGCCCGCGTGGCTTTGGTTGAGGCAGCCTGTGACGCCAAGGCCTTGATCTGTTTCCGGCGGGAGGGGCGTGCAATCCGATCCGTGAGACCGTCCCACGCGCGCACGGGCCGACTCAGCTGAGCAGGGCGGCACATTGTGGGCCGATCAGGCCGATGGGTTGACCGCGCTGAGTCGATGTGAGCCTTCTTGATGGGCATGCTGTCGGTTGTCGGGCAGGTCAGTGGATGGCGTCGGTGAAGCCGCGATAGTCGCGCACGCAACGTTTGAGCGCGGCGTGGTCTGCAGGCGGCGTCCAGGCGTTGCGGACTTGCAGGAGCAGCTCTTGTTCGGCGTCCTGGACGCGGGTGGTCAGGCTGTACTGCCTCGTACCGGCTTCGTCGAGGGCTTCTTGGAGCGTGGTGCCGCATTCACGATGCAGGAGCAGCACGATGTTGTGCCCGTACCCCAGGACAGCCTCTTTGCGCAGTGAAGCGTGGCCATGCCTCCAGTGTGGCCAGGAAGCGGTGGTGCCCGCATCCGGTCCGGATGCGGGCACCACTGGCAGCGCGAGGATCGGAGTACGGGCGGTGACTCGGGTGCACCTGACCCCGACCCGGCGCCTCCCTAACCGGCAGCCAGGTACCGCCTGCCAGCCCGCTCCCTGCGGATCGGCGGCACGGGAGGCTCAACGGGGGCGCTGGCGACGGATCGGTCGCTCCCATACACCAAGCCGGAGGCTGCTGCCGTCCTCCGGCTCCACCAGGGACTGCGCCAAGGCGCCGCCAGGCACCGGGGCGAGTTCGAGGAGATGGCCGCGTTCGCCCGCTGATGCCTACCCGGGCGCAGCCGGCCCGGCCTGAACTCGACCGGGTGGCCGATGTGGATGGATGCAGCACTGGCACTGTTCGTCACCAACAACGGTGCCGCGTGGAGATGTCGGAGTCCTAGTACTCCAGTACGACTTCGTGATCTAGGCACGTGAGCTTCTGGCGAGGCGTCGTCGATAGTGGCAGCGTCTGGCCTGTGCCTGATGGCGTCTGCGCCAGATTGACCAGATCAGCAGGCTGTTCACGGACGTGGCCGGTTGCTTGGACAGCGCACCGATCAGGTGGCGGATCTCCGCGATGGTGAGGTCGATCGGGTTGCTGCTGCGGGCGGGGCCGTTCGGGTCTGGGCCTCTGGCGGGTTTCGCACTGGCGGCGACGGCGGCCAGGAAGGCCAGGGCGAGCATGGCGAGGGTGATGTGGCGGTGCGAGGCGGTCCAGTGGCGAACCTGGTAGTGGTTCAGGCCGACCTGCCCCTTTGCGGCTTGGAAGCACTCTTCGATGCACCACCTGATCCCTGCGGCGAGCACCAGCGCGGACAGGGCCACCTCTCCCGGCGACCAGCACAGGTAGAAGGCGAGTTCGCTGTCCGCGGGGTCGCGGCGGATTAGCAGGCACCGGTTGTGGTCGGGGCCGATCTGGACCCAGGCCCAGTCGTAGTAGCGCGGGCCCATGGCGCCGGCGCTCTGTCGCTGCCAGGCGCCCGGGCGCAGTGCGGCTGCGGCTGTGTCGGCCTGGACCACCGTGCGGGCCTGGTTGATCCGTACGCGGGTGGTGCAGGCGACCGCCAGCACGTAGCCGACCCCGCGTGCCTCCAGGGCGGAGCGAAGCTGCGGGTCCTGGCCGTAGACCTCGTCGCCGGTGACCCTGGAGGCGGTACACCCAGCGTCCAGGGCCGCTTCGATCATCTGCCAGGCCAGGCGGGGCTTGGTCGCGAACTCGACGTCCTCGGGGACGCCGGAGCCCGACCGGCGTTCGGTGTCCTGGCACCAGGTGTGCTCGGGAAGATAGAGCCGACAATCTATCAGCGCCCTTCCCTGCGCCGAGGCGTAGGCGAGGAAGACCCGACCTGGTCGTTCTCGATCCTTCCCGCGGTGCCGGTGTACTGCCGCTGGACGCCCGCCGAGCGGTCGCCCTTCTTCAGGAACCCGGTCTCGTCCACGATCAGCACCCGTCGCCGCCGAGGTGGTCCAGGACGTAGGAGCGGACCTCATCGCGGACCTCGTCGGCGTCCCAGCGGGCGCTCCTCAGCAGCCGCTGCATCGGGCCGAGGCGGGTATGTCCGGCTTGTTCGGCCAGTTGCCAGCAGTTCTTGCGCTCGACGCTGGACAGCAACCCGAGCACGAACGCCCTTGCTGTCGCTCGGGGTTCAACGCGCCGGAACCGACCCGCGATACGGGCCATGGCCTGGCCGAACATCGCCCGCCAACGGGCGGGGTCTACGCTGTGGCCCGCGGCCAGCGCACCATCTTCAGGAGTCCACACAACCTCTGACGATCACGCGGCGGCCGCTCCCGTTTCCGGCCGGGTCCACCTCAGTGCTGATCTCCTCGCTTCGCCCGTCGGCCGCTCGTACCCGCCGATGCCAAGCCGGGTGGACCCAACGCAGCTCCTGACCGGCCAAGATGAGCGTATGACCAGCGAACCACTGCAGATCCCGCTCGATCAGCTTCGGCACGCCTTCGAGTTGGCGCTTCGACACGTTGAAGCGTCAGCCGGCAACACGGTGACACTCGATCACGACCACTTCTGGTCCGTTCCGGGCGATGAGCTCTATGACGTCCCCAACGAACCGAGCACGATGACGATCGGGCAGCTCTCCGAGTCATGGCAACACCTTGAGAGCCTGCTCGCCGACGAGGACCGGGCCGTGGGCTACCACCTGGTTTGGCTTGCCGACGTCATCCGGGCGATCGGCCAGAACACCGTCAGTTACTGAGATTGAACTCGTGAAGTCATAGGGGCTGACGGTTGGTGCCCGCCTGCGGTATCACCGGAGGATGGGGTATCCACAGGGTGGCGGGTTGACTGCTGAACGGCAGTGCAAGCGCGAGGAGTTACGGCTTCAGGCGGCTGAGCGGTTTGCCCGGGGCGAGGGCAGTTCAGCGATCGCCAGGGATCTGCGGGTCAGCGTCCGGTCGGTGCAGAGATGGCGTCAGGCATGGGCCGAGGGCGGTCCACGATCCCTGAGATCGCAGGGCCCTGCATCGCTGCCGAGACTCAGCGAGAAGCAGTTCGCTCAGCTGGAATCGGAGCTGGCCAAGGGGCCGGCCGCGCACGGCTGGGAGGACCAGCGCTGGACTCTGAGCCGTGTGAAGACGGTGATCGGACGGCGCTTCCACCTCAATTACACGATCCAGGGCGTACGCAAGTTGTTGGTGCGGAACGGCTGGTCCTGCCAGGTTCCGGCCCGTCGTGCCATGGAGCGCGATGACGACGCGGTGGCTGGGTGGGTCAAGGAGGTGTGGCCCCGCGCGGAAGACTAGCGGCGGCTCGTGGAGCCTGGCTGGTCTTCGAGGACGAAGCCGGCTCCTCCATGACGCCGTCGCATGCCAAGACCTGGTCCCAGCGCGGCCGGACCCCGGTGGTGCGGGTCCGCGGCCGCTCTCGCAGACGGATATCGATCGCCGCGCTGACCTGCTACAAACCCGGCCACCGATCCCGGCTGATCTACCTTCCCCGCCGGGACGACGGCCGACGCGACGGGCGCAAGAGCTTCTCCTGGCGCGACTACCGGGACCTTCTGATCGCAGCCCACCAACAACTCGGCGGCCCGATCGTCCTCATCTGGGACAACCTCAACGTGCACAAAGCCGCAGGTCTACGGAAGTTCGCCGCCTCCCGTCACTGGCTGACCATCCTCTACCTGCCTGCATACGCACCCGACCTCAACCCAGTCGAAGGCATCTGGTCCCTGCTACGACGCGGCTGGCTCTCCAACATCGCCTTCTCCACGCCAGAACACCTCATCCGCACCATCCGGAGCGGCCTACGGCACATCCAGTACCGCAGCAACCTCATCGACGGCCGCCTTACCGAGACCGGCCTGACCATCAAATCCACATGACGACACCACGAGTTAAATCTCAGTAGCCACTACGGCATTCCCACGTGACGCCAAATCACGAAGTCGCACTGGAGTACTAGACGAGTTGTTCTACCCGTGGGGGTTTACAGGCGTCGGCCCAACATGCTGCGTATTTCGGGCGGAGTCGTCATACGTAGCCCGGGGACCTTGCGTTCGAGGGCTGGGCGATCAGGGGTATCGACGACTGCGGAAAGCAATGGCCCAGTGAGTAGGTCCGCGGTCAGGGGCTGTCCGACGTGTTCAGAGATTACGTCCAAACATGCGGCTACGGCGTTCAGGGAGGAGGGAATGAGCTCGTGGGCCTTGCGTGAGAATTCGTGGTTGCTCCACCCCCAAGCACTGGGTGGGTAGCCGGGTTCAAAGGATTCCATCAATTGGCCGTTCACTACATATTGGAACACCTTGAGTGCTTTTGCTGTGTGGTAGAGAATGATCGTTTCGGTGTTCGTGGACAGGTTGCAAATCACGCCGTCAAGAAACCCAATCGGGTTCTCGAACTCGATGCAAAAAGCCCAGCTCCCCAAAGAACCGGTACGGAGTAGCGTGCTTTCACCAGTCGCCGTATCGCAGTCCTTCGAGGCTAGCCAGCGGGCTGCACTCAGGTCAGCACCATAGATTTCGATTACCTCTTCCGCGCTGCGTGCCGCAGACAGCGTAAGGCAGAAATTCTGACTCTTCTCAAGGTTCCAGGATTCCAACATTCCAGCTACTCCCGCATGGACAGTGTGATCCGACGCCGTCTGCCCGCGGAAGTTAGCTTCTGCGGGCAGACGGCACTACTGCTGAGCTAGCGAGTCAGGAAGTACTGACGTAGAAGGATTCTTTGTCGATCAGACGTTGGCCCTGGATTAGGCTGATCTCCGAGGCGACCCTCTTCCGGACCGATGTGTCACCCAACGGGCACCGCGTGCTGGTGTTTGCCGTCCCGCCCGAGCAGGCGGGGCGCCGTACCGACGCAGGAGCGGACCGGCCGCAGCTGGCGGTGATGGAGCTGCCATGGAAACCACAGCCACCCGCCAACGATGAATCACAATGGGATTCATTGCCGTCGAATTACGAGTGGAAATCAATCAGCCAGGCAATGGAGACTCTGACCTGGCAATAGCTATTGGGATGCATCCAGCCGTTTGACCGCGCCGCAGTGGGCGCAGCTATTCCTGTGCCCGAATTCCGGCGGGCCGGCGGTGGTGGGGCCGCGGTGGGGCCCGGCGCCGAGCGCGGCCGTGCTCCTCTGTTCCCCGAAGCCGGGATGGTCGACCGTCGTGCCGACGGCACTCGGTGACCCGCAGTTTTCGCAGAACCCCTCTCAGAGTGCAGTACGCGAGGTAATGCCCTTTTAGCAGGCAGCGCGATATCCCGGATCATCAGCGCTGACGGCGAAGCAGCGCGGTCGGAGCGAGGCCGGACGACGGTCCGGCAGCTGGTCGACGAAAAGCGTTGCCGTGATCCGCAGTCGGACCACGACAACGCTTGACCGCGTTCATCTGCCGGTTGGGATATCAGCCACCGGTGTTGGCGTAGAAGAGGGGACTTACGGTACCCGACACCCAGTGCTTGTTGTCGTCTGCGTGAATGCGCGAGTAGCTGCGGAAGCGGATTTCCGCGTTCTCGCGCATGTTGTAGTTGCAGTCCTTCCAGCCACCTTTTTCCCCGGAAGTATTGGCGCAGTAGTGTCCGGTTGCGAGGTCACTTGAATAGACCCAGAGACTGACTGCGGCGTGGTCGTCAGCTTTGGTGTCCTTGAGCCAAATGTGATCTCCGTAAGCGGCGAAGCAGACGGTTGACGTGGGCCCGACCGAGCAGGGCGCGCCGGAGGGCGGTCCGGAGGCGGCCTGTGCGGGTGCGGTGGTGAGAGCGAACAGGGTAGCCGCCGCTGCAGTGGCGACGAAGATCTTTCTCAGCATGGTGAGTCTCCGTTCTCAGGTGGTGACGTCGAACCGGATGCCGGTGCCGGAAGTGGGGTTGCCGTTGTTGTCGACCCAGCCCCATAGACTGAGGAGCTTCTTTTCGGGAATCAGGTCGTGCAGGTTATTGCACCAGGTCCAGCCCGCCTTCTGTCCGAGGCTGTTTTTGCACTCGTAGACGATGCCACTCGTCCCCCAGAAGAATTGCGCGACGATGGCGTGGCCGTCAGCCTTCTTGTCTTTGATGTAGATCTCATCGCCGTTCTGCTCGTAACACAGGGCGAAGTATGAGTTTTCGTGGCAGGCCGAGCCGGCTGCGGGGCCATGGGTCACATTTGTTGTGTGGTAGGTCGTTGCCGCGCTTGCCGGTGTCGCCGTCGCGGCGAGCACGGCAACCAGCACAGCGAGAGACGAGACGGCCCTCAGTATTGCTTTCACGACGCGGGTTTCCTTCGGGAAGGTCGATGTCGGCACGCATGACCTGAAAGACCATGCGTGACATGTACACATGGATGCTAGGTGAATCTTTCGCGGCGATCAATGCCTTTGCTGCGAAATCCACTGCGGGGCAAGGTAGTTCACCCCTCACGACTCCAAGTCCGCCTTACCTCGCGTACCGCACTCTCACAACCTCCGATTTCTGCGAAGCCGTTCTGAGAGACGCGGTCGAGGCGCCGTCACCTGCCGAGACCGGCTTAGCGTTACTGGCTGCTCCGCTGGTGAGCGGCCGCGGCCGTCGCGGCTCGTGGCCGCTCGGCCAACAGACCCTGGTTGAACCCTGGAAAGCCCTGCCGGTGCGTCACATCCAGGTTAGGCAAGCCTTATCGGGTATTCTCCCTGGAATCACCGGTAGCTATCTTCTACCTGTGAAGGATCTCCCGTGCCGATGCCTATACCGCACATCGAGATGGACGACCCTCGCGTGCTCGCCCTCGCCCGGTGGCGCCAGCAGCTCTCGCGCGAGGGCGTGTACAACCCGGCCTGGGAGGAACTGACGGACGAGGAGCGCGAGCATTCGCTGCCCGACGCCCGCAACTACCTCAAGGCCGCCATCCGTGCCGGGCTGATCCCCGACCAGACGCGGCTCACCCCCGCCACGGGTTCCCCCTCTCCCCGCCCGAGCGTCCCAACCTTGACGCGTACACGGACATGAGCACCCAACTCGGCGCTGTGTAAGCCTTCTTGCGTGCTCGCACGGAGGAGGGGCCGGTCATCTCGCCGGCGGTCCACCAGATGCTGGGCTACGCCACGGCGTGCGTGGAGAACCGGGAGCACGGCTTCCACGCCCTGCGCCACTTCTTCGACTCCGAGGAACTGGAGGCCGGCGAATCGGTCGTCTCTCTGGCACGCTGGCTCGGCCACTCGGACCCTGGGTTCACGCTGCGGAAGTACTCCCACTTCCTGCCCCGCGCCGGCGCACGAGGTAGCGCCGCCATCGACGTGATCTTCGCGTAGCCGCGATCGGTCCGCTGGGTCCGTGGAGTGTGGCTCGTAGCCCACCGCAGGCCCAAAGTCCCAGAGAAGTCCCAGACATGCCGCCGCACCCCTCCCTGACCCGCTAAATGGCAGGTCAGGCGGGATGCGGCGGCATCCGCGTATCAGATGTCGCGGAAGATCTCGATCTGGGCGCCCACCGAGTTCAGCCGCTCCGCCAGCTCCTCGTAACCGCGGTTGATCACATACACGTTGCGCAGTACGGAGGTGCCCTCGGCCGCCATCATCGCGAGCAGCACCACCACCGCCGGCCGCAGCGCGGGCGGGCACATCATCTCGGCCGCGCGCCACCGGGTCGGGCCCTCGACGAGCACCCGGTGCGGGTCCAGGAGCTGGAGCCGGCCGCCGAGGCGGTTGAGGTCGGTGAGGTAGATGGCGCGGTTGTCGTAGACCCAGTCGTGGATCAGGGTCTGGCCGTGGGCCGAGGCGGCGATGGCCGCGAAGAACGGCACGTTGTCGATGTTGAGGCCGGGGAACGGCATCGGGTGGATCTTGTCGATCGGCGCCTCCAGCTTGGAGGGCCGGACCGTCAGGTCGACCAGCCGGGTGCGGCCGTTGTCGGCCGCGTACTCGGAGGTGCGGTCGCAGTCGACGCCCATCTCCTCCAGTACCGCGAGCTCGATCTCCAGGAACTCGATCGGTACCCGGCGGATCGTCAGCTCGGACTCCGTGACGACGGCGGCGGCCAGCAGGCTCATCGCCTCGACCGGGTCCTCGGAGGGGGAGTAGTCCACATCCACGTCGATGGTGGGCACGCCGTGCACGGTCAGTGTGGTCGTGCCGACGCCGTCCACCCGTACGCCCAGCGCCTCCAGGAAGAAGCAGAGGTCCTGGACCATGTAGTTGGAGGACGCGTTGCGGATGACGGTGGTGCCGTCGTGCCGGGCGGCGGCCAGCAGCGCGTTCTCGGTCACGGTGTCGCCGCGCTCGGTCAGCACGATGGGGCGGCCGGGCGTGACGGTGTGGTCGACCCGGGCGTGGTAGATGCCCTCGGTCGCGGCGATCTCCAGTCCGAACCGGCGCAGCGCGATCATGTGCGGCTCGATGGTCCGGGTGCCGAGGTCGCAACCGCCCGCGTACGGCAGCTTGAACTGGTCCGTCCGGTGCAGCAGCGGACCGAGGAACATGATGATCGACCGGGTCCGGCGGGCGGCGTCCGCGTCGATGGCGTCCATGTCGAGCCGGGCGGGCGGGACGATCTCCAGATCGGTGCCGTCGTTGATCCACCGGGTGCGCACCCCGATGGAGTTCAGCACCTCCAGGAGGCGGTAGACCTCCTCGATGCGGGCCACCCGGCGCAGCACGGTGCGGCCCTTGTTGAGCAGCGAGGCGCAGAGCAGCGCCACGCAGGCGTTCTTGCTGGTCTTGACGTCGATGGCGCCGGACAGCCGGCGCCCGCCGACCACCCTCAGGTGCATGGGGCCGGCGTAGCCGAGCGACACGATCTCACTGTCGAGTGCTTCACCGATGCGGGCAATCATCTCAAGGCTGATGTTTTGATTGCCGCGCTCGATGCGGTTCACGGCGCTCTGGCTGGTGGCGAGCGCCTCGGCGAGCTGACTCTGTGTCCAGCCCCGGTGCTGGCGGGCGTCACGGATGAGCTTGCCGATACGTACGAGGTAGTCATCTGACATGCCAAAAGGCTATCTCAGATATGAGATGAGCCTGTTGGTGGGGTGTGGTGTTCGGGTGACGGGCGGGTGCAGGCCCGCGGCGCGGGACAGCGGTGCGGGCGCGCGGCGCGGCGCGGGCGCCGCCACCCATGCCCATGGTCCGCCCGCCGGAACCGGCCGGCACCCGGAGCGCGTCCATCGGGGTTGCCCCCGGCCGGGACCGGGCGGCGGGGAAAAGGGGTCGCCCCGGCGCGGAGGCGGTCGTATGGTCCCCGGAATGAAGCTGCTCTCGGTCAACACCGGCCGCCCCCGTCCCAACCCCTGGAAAGGGCTGAGCTCGACCGGTATCGACAAGCGGCCCGTCACCGGACCGGTCGCCGTCACCGCTCCCGGCCCCAAGGGCACCGGCGCGGTCGGCCTCGCCGGGGACCGGGTCTACGACGTGAAGCACCACGGCGGCTCCGACCAGGCCGTCTACGCCTACGCCCGCGAGGACCTCGACGGCTGGCAGGCCGAGCTGGGCCGGCCGCTGCCCGACGGGGTCTTCGGGGAGAACCTCACGACCCTGGGGATCGACGTCAACGGCGCCCTGATCGGGGAGCGTTGGCGGATCGGGGCGGAGGTGGTCCTGGAGGTGTCCTGCCCGCGGATCCCGTGCGGGACGTTCCAGGGCTGGCTGGGGCGTGACGGCTGGATCAAGCGGTTCACGCGGGCCGCGCTGCCCGGGGCGTACCTGCGCGTGATCGAGCCGGGCGAGATCCGCGCCGGCGACCCGGTCGAGGTCGTGCACCGGCCGGATCACGACGTGACCGTCGCTCTCGTGTTCCGGGCCATGACCCTGGAGGGCGAGCTGCTGCCCCGGCTGCTGGCCGCCGACGCGTTGCCGGAGGAGGAGAAGGAGCTGGTCCGGCGGCGGACGTCCGGGTAGGGCGTGTTTTGAAAGTGGCGTCGTCCGCCGCGAGCGTGCCAGGCGCCGCCGGGCAGACGGGACTTTCAGAACACGCCCTACGCGCGGTCAGGCCGCCGTCCGGTCAGGGCGCGAGCACCGGCGGGGCGGCCCCCCGGGCGAAGACGTCCGGGGCGGACGCTTCCCGATTCCTGTCGGCGCGCTCTGTACGACGTGTCATCAGGTACGCGTACGGCGATGCGCCGTACGCCAGCCGGAACCGGCGGCTGAGGTCACCGGCGGACATGTGGACGCCGCGCGCGAGCGCCTCGACGTCCAGCGGGCGCGCGTACTCCCGGTCGATCCGGTCGCGGACCCGGCGCAGGACGGCCAGTTCGCGCAACCGCTGGTCCTGGGCGCGGGCCCGCGCCCACGAGGGATGGCACACGAGCGGATCCCCTCTCAGCTCTCAGCGGAGTTCCTGGATGCGGACCATGTTGCCCGCGGGATCGCGGAAGGCGCAGTCGCGGATTCCGTACGGCTGCTCGGTCGGTTCCTGGACGACCTCGGTCGTGGCCGCCTGCACCTTCTCGAAGGTCGCGTCGAGGTCCCGGGTGGCCAGCAGGATCCATCCGTAGGTGCCCTTGGCCATCATCTCGGTGATGGTGCGGCGTTCGTCCTCCGTGACCCCGGGGTCGGCGGCCGGGGGTGCCAGGAGGATGGACGTGTCGGGCTGACCGGCCGGGCCGACCGTGATCCAGCGCATCCGTCCCTGACCGACGTCACTGCGGACCTCGAAGCCGAGGGCGTCACGGTAGAAGGCCAGCGACGCGTCCGGGTCGTCGTGCGGAAGGACGCTGGTGTGAATGGTGATGTCCATGGCGGTCAGACTAGGCACGGTCCGCGTCAGGCGCTTCTCGATTCCTGACCGGATCGAGACCCGCCCTGCGGACGGCGGCCCCAGGCCGAGATCATCGGGGCGGTCGCCAGGTCGAGCTCCCCGGTGGCGACGTTCGAGAGATGGCGGTCGATGTCCGCGTCGGACGCGATCCCCGCCGCCACCAGCCGGTCACGGATCTGCCGGACGGTCGCGGCCTCAAGGACGGTGCAGGCCGGCGAGGTGATCGGGAAGTAGGCGTCCGCCCGCACATCGAGCAGGCCGGCCTCGCGCAGCCGCCTGGGCAGGGTCCTGCCGTACGCGAGATCGGCCCCGCGCCCCGCCATCAGCTCCCGGAACCCGGACCGCAGGCGGTTGGCCAGCCGCTGCTCGGGGCCCGACTCGTCCGGGCACAGCAGGGGCTGCAGCCCCGGATCGGCGTCCTCCAGGAGCAGCACGCCACCGGGTCGCAGCGCCTGGACCATGCGGCGCAGGGCCTCGGCCCGGTCGACGACGTGCACCAGGACCAGCCGGGCGTGCACCAGGTCGAAGCCGCCCGGCGGCGGAGGATCGGCCGCGACGTCGTGGCGCAGCACCTCGACGGTGTCGGAGGCGGCTTGCCGGGCCCAGGACACGTCGATGTCGGTGCAGACGACCTGCCCGGTGGCGCCGACCCGCTCTGCGAGACCCGCGGGGACGGAGGGGCCGCCGGCGCCGACCTCCCAGCACCGCATGCCCTCGGTGAGGCCGATCCGGTCGATGTGCCGGAACGTCACCGGGTCGAAGAGCTCGGCCAGCGCGCCGAACCTTACTCCCGCCTCCGACTGCTGGTTGTCCAGCAGATATCCCTTGTCCTCGCCGTGCTCGGTCATGCCCGCCTCCCTGTCGCTGTCTCCGTCCGCCGGACTCGAAGTCCACCATGCCCGGTGCCGCCGGGCACCGCCCGCCCCGTCCCGTCCATGCGGGTGCCCGCCTCCCGGAGGCCGGGAGGCGGGCACACTTCGCGGGGGGGGGAGAGGGCCGTGCGTGGTCAGATCCGGGCCGGGTCCTTCGCGTACGACGACTCGGGCGACCCGGCGGTGGGCTCAGGCGCGGGGCCGCCCTCGCTGAGGCCGAACCGTCCGTGGACCCTGCGCAGGAAGCCGGGCGCGTACCAGGCGGACCGGCCGAGCAGCCGCATCGCGGCGGGCACCAGGATGCCGCGTACCGCGACGGCGTCGATGAGGATGGCGAGGCCGCTGCCCAGACCGAACAGCTGCATGAAGCTGAGCTCGGCCGTGCCGAAGGCGAAGAAGCTCACCGCCAGCAGGCACGCCGCCGCGCTGACGATGCGTCCCGTGTGCCCGAGCCCGTTGGTCACGGCGCTCTCGTTGTCCTCGCCCAGGTCGTGGAGTTCCTTGATCCGGCTGGTGACGAAGACCTCGTAGTCCATGGAGAGACCGAAGGCGATGCAGAACATCAGCACGGTCATGGACACCTCCATCGGCTGGGCCGTGAACCCGAGCAGCGAGGAGAGGTGGCCGTCCTGGAAGATCCAGGTCATGACGCCGAGGGTCGCCGCCAGGCTGATCATGTTGAGCACCAGCGCGCGCAGCGGCTGGACGATGCTCCCGGTGAACAGGAAGAGCAGCAGGAACGTGGTGAGGACGACCAGGGTCACCGCGATCGGAAGGCGGTCCGCGATCGCGCCCTTGGCGTCGACCAGTACGGCGTCGGTGCCGCCCACCAGGGCGTGCGCTCCGGCGGGCGGGGCGAGCGCCCGCACCTCGCCGACCAGGGCCTGGGACGCGTCCGACTTCGGGGCCAGCGCGCTCACCACGTTGATCCGCTGCGCGTCGGGGCGGCCGAGCGCGGGGTTGCCGGCGGCGGTGGACCGTCCGTCGGCGTAGGTTCCGGCGCTGGTCTCTACGCGGGCGACGCCCTTGAGGCCGGACAGTCCGGCCGCGTACGACGCCAGCGGGGCCTTGCCCACCGAGGTGTCGATGACGACGTGGAGGGCCGCGTCGTCATTGCCGTCGAACTTCTCCTGGAGGACCGCCGAGACCTGGCGGCTCTCGGCGCCCGAGGACAGCACGCGTTCGTCCGGTGTGCCGAAGGTGATGCCGAGGAGCGGGCTCGCCGCGACCAGCAGGACCGCGAGCACGGGCAGTGCGGTGAGCGCGGGCCGCCGCATGACGGTGCCGGCCAGCCGTCCCCACACCGGTGCCCGGTTGCCGGTACGGCCCGGCTTCGCCCACGGCATCCGCCCGCTGTTCACCCGGTGACCCAGCACGACGAACAGGGCCGGCATGACGAACAGCGTGCTGAACGCCGCGATGGCGACGACCCCGACCCCGGCGTAGCCGAACGAGCGCAGGAAGTACTGCGGAAACACCAGGAGCGCGGCGAGCGCGGCCGCCACGGTCGCGGCGGAGAACGCGACCGTACGGCCCGCGGTGCTCACCGTCCGCCGGACGGCGTCGTCCACGCTCGCCCCGGTCGCCAGCTGTTCCCGGAACCGGCTGATCATCAGCAGGGCGTAGTCGATGCCGAGACCCAGCCCCAGCGCCGTGGTGAGGTTGACCGCGAAGACGGAGACATCGGTGACGCTGCCGAGGAGGAAGAGCTCCGCGAACGTGCCGGCGATGGCGATGACGCCGATCACCAGCGGCAGCAGGGCGGCCACCGCGCTGCCGAAGACGACCAGGAGCAGCAACAGGGTCAGCGGTACGGCGATGCCCTCGGCCAGCAGCAGGTCCTTGCCCGACTGCGTCCCCATCTCGCT
Source organism: Streptomyces sp. NPDC104307 (assembly GCF_055584045.1). Classification (NCBI taxonomy): domain Bacteria; kingdom Bacillati; phylum Actinomycetota; class Actinomycetes; order Kitasatosporales; family Streptomycetaceae; genus Streptomyces; species Streptomyces sp. NPDC104307. The sequence continues at coordinate 1,579,469 of NZ_JBVJMU010000001.1, read as the reverse complement.
GGTCACGGCGGCGGCGCCACCCGCCCGGACCGTGAGCACGTCCTCGTACGGCCCGGTGTAGGCGTCGATGACGCTCTTGGCGTTCTCGTCGCGCTCGGTGTCGTTGCCCTTCACATGGGCGAGCACCATGGCCTCGCGGCCGTCCTCGGAGCGGAGGGCGGCGCTGCCCGTGTCCCAGAACGAGACGACGTTCTCCAGGTTCTTCTCCTTCTTGAGGCCGGCCAGCAGGGCCCGGCCGCTCCGCTGCGCGTCCGGGGCGTCGACGCGGCCCCCGTCGGCGCGGACCAGCAGGACCAGGTTCGTCTCCCCGCCGAACTTCTCGTCGATGACCTTCCCGGCCCGGGTGGACGAGGAGGCCGGGTCGTCGTAGCCGCCCCCGAGCAACTTGCCGAACGCGCCGGAGCCCAGGACGCCCATGAGGGCAACGGCCACGACGGCGACGACGAGTATCAACCGGGGCCGGCGGATGGCCAGTTCGGCTATGCGTTCAAACACGCACGATCTCCTTAGGTGCCCATGTGGAGGTGTCCACACGGAAGAGGTCCGGATGGGAAACGGCCCGAACGGCCGCGGCCACGAGTGACGTTAGTGAGGAGCAAGAAGATTTGGCAGTGTGAGATTTTCTTCATGGGTGACAAGTTCCTCTTGCCCCGCACGCGGTGGCCGCCGTACGGTCGCCCCATGCCCGCCGACGAACACGTGACGGTCCCGCAGACCCTGCGCCAGCGCCGCCGGGCCGCGGCGACCCGGGAGATCCTGGACGCCGCCGAGCAGCACATCGCCGAGAGCGGTCCCGCCGCCCTGTCACTGCGTGCGGTCGCCCGTGGCCTGGGGATGACCGTGCAGGCGCTGTACCACTACTTCCCGAGCCGCGAGGCCCTCGTCACGGAGCTGATCGCCAAGGCGTACGGCGACCTGGCCGATGCGGTACAGGCCGCCGTCGACACCGCCCCGGACGACCCCGGCCTGCCGCGCCTGGTGGTCGCGGCCGAGGGCTACCGCCAGTGGGCCGTCGCCCACCCGGAGCGTTTCCAGCTTCTCTACGGGACGCCGTTGCGGGACTACGCGGCCCCCGTCGAGGGCCCGACGACGCAGGCGATGCGCCGGATGAGCTCGATCTTCGAGCGCGAGATGTTCGACGGGTTCACCGTGGCGCAGCTCGCCGCCGCAGAGACCCCCGCGCTCTCGCCCGAGCTCCGGGCGTACCTGGAGCGACTGCCGCACTACGGTCCGGGGCGGCTGCCGCCTCCCGCGACCGCCCTGCTGCTCAGCGCGTGGGGACACCTCAACGGACTGGTCATCCTGGAGGTGTTCGGGCACGCCGCGTTCCTGGGCGGTCACCAGGCCGAGATCTTCCGCATCGCGATGCGGAACCTGCTGGACGACGTCCACCGACAGATCCCCGCGAGCGCGGGTGAACGGCCCGGCGGCTGAGCGTCGCGTGGTACCTGGGTCCGACACCGGTCAGACCGCGGAGGTATGTCCAAGTCGCCCTGTAGCAGCATGCGTTGGCGTCGCCCGCTGCCTAGCGTTGGTCGCATGACCACTACCGGACATCACCGAGCCGGCGCCGCCGCGCTGCTCGCCCTCGCCCTGTCCGCCCCGCTCCTGGGCGCCGCACCGGCCGCCGCGGCCCACACTCCACGGCCCCCGTCCCGGGTCGCCCCCGCGAACGCGCTGGAACTGCCTGATCCCACCGGCCCGTACGCGGTGGGCCGGCGCACCCTGCACCTGGTCGACCATCACCGCACGGACCCATGGGTGCCGTCGGCCGGCGACCGGGAACTGATGGTGTCGGTGACGTACCCGTCCCGGCCGGCGACCGGCTCGCCGGCGCCGTACATGACGACCGAAGAGGCGCGACTCCTCCTGGAGGCGCGGGGACTCGACGGCCTCGTGCCCCCGGAACCGGTCGCCCGGACCGGCACCCATGAGCGGGAGGGGGCTTCCCCGGCGCGGGGGCGCTTCCCGCTGGTCCTGCTCTCCCCGGGATTCTCGATGCCGCGCACCACCCTCACCTCGATCGCCGAGGACCTGACAAGCCGGGGCTATGTCGTCGCGTCTGTGGACCACGCCTACGAATCCGTCGGCACCGCGTTCCCCGGCGGCCGAGTGCTGACCTGTGCGGCGTGCGAGCAGGTCGAGAGGGACGAGAAGTGGACCGATGCGGTGCGCGGCCGGGCCGAGGACATGTCCTTCGTGATCGACGAGCTGACGCACGGCCGGAAGGCGGGGGCGCTGTCCCGACTGATCGATACCCGCAGGATCGGCATGGCCGGGCATTCGATCGGAGGCGCGGCCGCTGCGGCGACCATGGCCGGCGACCGTCGCGTCCGGGCGGGGGCCGACCTCGACGGTGACTTCTTCGTGAGCCCCGCCGCGACGGGGCTCGGGGGGCGCCCCTTCATGATGCTCGGCGCCGAGGACCTGCACAGCCCCGGCGGCGCGACCGGCGACTGGCCCGACGCGTGGAAGCACCTGGAGGGCTGGAAGCGCTGGCTGACCGTGGCCGGCGCCGGGCACTTCTCCTTCACGGACCTGCCGTACCTGGCCGACCGGCTCGGACTGTCGGACTCCGCCGTGCCGCTGCCCGCGGAACAGGGGTGGCACATCACCCGGGACTACGTCGCGGCCTTCTTCGACCTGCACCTGCGGGGCATTCCGCAGCCGCTCCTCGACGGCCCCTCCGCCAGGTATCCCGAGGTGGTGTTCCGGCGGCCCTGACCGGACGAAGGACCCTGTGTCGACGAGCCGTTCGGCTGATCGGTAGCCTGCTCCACCATGATGCGCGCCTGGATCCTGCCGATGCTCTACCTGCTCTGCGGCTCAGCCGTCGCGACGGGGTCGTTCCTGGAGGGGAGCATCGGTACGGCGGTGGCACTCCTGCTGGTTTTCCTGGCGCTCGCCGGACTGCACTCGCCCCTGATCTTCCCGAGGTCGACCGGTGCCGGGGAGGCGCAACGCCGCAGCGCGGCCGACGGCCGTCCGGTCGTCTTCTGGCGTCCTGGCTGCGCGTACTGCATGCGGCTGCGCATCCGGCTGGGCCGCGGCGCCGGCCGGATGCACTGGGTCAACATCTGGCGCGACCCGGAAGGAGCCGCGGCGGTGAGGGCGGTCAACGACGGCAACGAGACCGTACCGACCGTCTTCGTCGCGGGACTGCCCCATACCAACCCCGATCCCGCCTGGGTGCGCGCACAGCTCGCCCCTCGTCGGGGATGAGGCACGGGCACAAAGTCCTTCGGCAACGAATCGGGTCGTCTGCTCAGCGCTGATCCGCGACGACCATCCCGGCTCGTAGCCCCTCGGGGATTCAGCCCGTGAGCCAGCCGGGGGCGACCATGCGGTACTCGTAGGCCATGACCACGACTTGCGACCTGTCCCGAGCACCGAGTTTGGCCATGATGCGGCTCACGTGGGTCTTCGCGGTCAGCGGTGAGACGACCAGCTGTGCGGCGATTTCGTCGTTGGTGCGTCCGGCTGCGATCAGCCGCATCACTTCACGTTCGCGGCTGGTCAGCGCGTTGAGGCGCGGGTCGGGCTCGCGGGGGTTGTCCGGCCGGCCGGCGAACTCGGCGATGAGTCTGCGGGTGATGGAGGGGCTGATGAGAGCGTCGCCCCGTACGGCGACGCGCATCGCGTGCAGGAGTTCCTCCGGTTCGGTGTCCTTGACGAGGAAGCCCGTGGCGCCCGCTCGCAAGGCCCCGTACACGTACTCGTCGAGGTCGAAGGTCGTCAGCATGACTACCTTCACCGCCGCCAGTTCCTTGTCGGCGGCGATACGGCGAGCGGCTTCGAGTCCGTCCATGACGGGCATACGGATGTCCATCAGCACCACGTCGGGGCGCAGTTCACGGCAGGCGGCCAGGGCGGTCTCTCCGTCGGCGGCCTCGCCGACCACGTGCAGGTCGTCCTCGTCGTCGAGGATGCCGCGGATCCCGGCGCGCACGAGGCGCTGGTCATCCGCCAGCAGGATCCTGATCATCAACTGCTCCGCCGATCGGTTCGTGGTGGTCCGGAAACGGTAGCCGGGCCTGGACCGTGAATCCGCCCGCACTGCCAGGCTCGGCGCTCACTGTTCCGCCCAGGGCGCGTGCCCGTTCCGTCATGCCCGCGATCCCGCTGCCATGCTCGTGTCCGGAACGGGTCCCGCCCCTTCCGTCGTCCTGGACGCTGAGCGTCAGTTCCCGGGCGTCGTGGCGGATCCGGACGACGACGTGCCGGGCTCCGCTGTGCTTGACGGTGTTGGTCAGCGACTCCTGGACGATGCGATAGGCGGCGAGGTCCACCGAGGCCGGCAGCGGGGAGCGGGTTCCGCTCTGTTCGACGCGTACGTCCAGACCCGCCCGAGTGGCTGAGGAGACCAGTTCGTCGATCCTGGACAGGCCCGGTGACGGAGTGGTGGGAGCCTCTTCGTCGACCTGACGCAGTACGCCGAGGGTGGCGCGCAGTTCCCGCAGGCCCTCCTTGCTGCCCTGCTTGATGGCGGTCAGTGCCTCCTGCGCCTGGGCGGGGTCCTTGCGCAGCCGGTGCAGGGCGGACGATGCCTGGACGTGGATCATCGACATGTTGTGGCCGATCACGTCGTGCAGTTCACGAGCGATGCGCAACCGCTCCTGAACGGTGCGCATCCTCGCCTCCTCCTCGGCGTAGGCGATCCGGCCGTGGCGCATCGCCCCCAACGCCACCACCGCGACCAGCCAGCCGGTCAGCATGAACACCGCAGTGCCGTTGACATCGCCGGTGCCGGCCAGGACTCCCGCGCCCACACCGATGACCATGACCGCCGCCATGGCGACCGATGCCCGCGTCCGTCCCTGGGCCGCCAGCGCGTACAGCGCGGCGACCGGGACGAGGACAAGCGGGCCGTCGACCGTGCTCAGCAGGTAGTAGACACCGGTGCCGGTCACCGTGAACCAGCCGACCGCCACCGGGTGTGCGCGGCGCAGCGGAAGCGCCGCGCACACCGCCACGGCCGACAGCCAGCAGCCGATCACCGATCCGGTGACGGCCCGGTCCGCGCCCAGCCGCTGCCCCTCGGCCACACCTGTCAGGACCAGCACGATCCCGGCGAGCGCCAGGTCGGCGCGCCGCCCGGTGGGCAGGCGCGGGCGCGTGACATCGAGGCGCGGCATACCTTCATTCTGCCTGCGGCACGACCCGGACCAGGTGTATATGTCCGCCTTCGCGACGCGATGGCGTGCTGGAGAGGTACGCGCCGACCGCGCCGTACATCCGCTGGTGTACGGCGCGGCTGTCGCCATCCTGCTCCGGGTGCAGGCCGACTGTCAGCCGTGGGCCGATGACCGAGGCCGGTGTCCACGCGCACGATCGAGGCATGTCGTCGTCTTTCACCCCGTCCTGGATCAGTGCTGCCGCCGTCGGCGCACTGGTGGGTGCCGCTGCCGGAATTCTGCTGGTCACCGCTGCCGGAACGTTCTCCATCACGGTCAGTGGTGTGTGCGCCGGGCTGGCGCTCGGTGTCCCGGCTCTTGCCGGAGCGGTCGTGGGTGTGGCGATGACCGCAGGCAACACTCGCTCGAATTCGAGGTAGGCATCATGTCTTCGCCCCGCGGCTCCGCCGCGTCCCTTGCACCGTCCGTGCCACAGAGCGCCGCGTCCGCGCCCGTGGGACGGTTCGGTGCCCTGGCCGGCTGGGCGCAGCGTCATCGTTGGGCCGCCCTTCTGCTGTGGGTGGCCGTGGTGGCCGCCATCACGCTGGGCTCCGCCGCTGCGGGCTCCGCGTACCGAAACGACTTCTCGCTGCCGGGCACCGATTCCCAGGCGGCCACCGACCTGTTCACGAAGCACGGCAGTGACCAGGCCGGTGACAGTGTCGAGATCGTCTTCAAGGACACCGGGGGCATCACGAGAGCCCGGACCAGGGTGGAGCCGATGCTGGCCGAGGTGGAGCACATGGCGGGGGTCGCCGAGGTGCGCAGTCCCTTCGCCGATGCCTCGGCGGTGTCCGAGGACGGCACGATCGGCTACGCGTCCGTCACGCTGGACGGCAAGACGGAAGACGTTCCCAAGGAGGACGTCGCCAACATCATCGACACCGCGCAGAGCATCGCCACCGGTCACCTCCAGGTCGAGGTGGGCGGCGAGGCCGCGCGCAATGCCGAGGACAAGGCGGGACCGACCGCCGAACTCGCCGGGATCGTGGCCGCCCTGGTCATTCTGGTGCTGCTGTTCGGCTCGCTGCTCGCGGCATCACTGCCGCTGATCACCGCACTGTTCGCCGTCGGCGGCGCCATCGGCCTGATCGCCCTGGCCTCGCACCTCTTCACCGTCGCGGACTTCACCCCGCCCATCCTGATGCTCGTCGGCCTCGGCGTCGGCGTCGACTACGCGCTGCTGATCTTCTACCGGTACCGCCACGAACTCCTGGCCGGAGCCCAGCCCGCAGAGGCCGGCCGCAAGGCCCTCGACTCCGCCGGCCGCACGGTCTTCTTCGCCGGCTGCACCGTCATCGTCGCCCTGCTGGGCCTGGTCGCCCTCGGACTCGGCTCCCTGCGGGGCATCGCCCTCGCGGTAGCCATCACCGTCCTGATCACCATGGCCGCATCCCTCGTACTGCTCCCCGCTCTGCTGGCATTGTCCGGCGGCCGCATCCAGCGCCATGTCCTCAAGCAGCGGGCCAAGGGCACCGAGAAGGGCAAGACCGAAGGGGACGGCTGGCGCGCCATGGCACGCGCCGTGCAGCGACGCCCGATCCCGACCCTGCTGGCCGGCGTGATCGCGCTCCTGGCCCTGTCCGCACCGGCCCTGGGCATGCGCCTGGGCTTCGCCGACTCCGGCAACGATCCCGAGGAGACCACCTCCCGCCATGCCTACGAGTTGCTCGCCGAAGGCTTCGGCCCCGGCTTCAACGGGCCGCTCATCGTCCTGGTCAAGGGAGATCGAGAAGCCGGCGAGGCCGTCCGGGCGAAGCTCGCCACCACCGACGGCGTCGCCGAGGCCGGCCCCGCGATGCCCTCCGAGGACGGCGCCCTGTCCACCGTCTTCGTCTACCCGACGACCTCACCACAGGCCGAGGGAACCGTGGACCTCGTGCACCGTCTGCGCGACGACGTGGCGCCGCCCCTGGAACGCACCACCGGCGCCGACGTGCTGGTCGGCGGTGCCACGGCCGCCTCCCAGGACGTCTCCCAGACGCTCGCCGACCGGCTGCCCCTGTTCGTCGCTGTCGTTGTAGGCGTCTCCTCGCTGCTGCTCCTGCTGGTCTTCCGGTCGATCTGGATCCCCGTCAAGGCCGCTGCCTTGAACCTGCTGTCCATCTCCGCCGCGCTGGGCGTGATCACCCTGGTGTTCCAGCACGGCTGGTTCGGAGCGCAGCCGGGGCCCGTCGAAGCCTTCATCCCCGCGCTGATCTTCGCGATCGTCTTCGGGCTGTCCATGGACTATGAGGTCTTCCTCATCTCCCGTATCCACGAAGAATGGACGCGCACCCAGGACCCTTCGCAATCCGTACGCGAAGGGCTCGCCTCCACCGGCAAGGTCATCACCGCCGCCGCGGCCATCATGATGTTCGTCTTCGGGGCGTTCGTCCTCAGTTCGGACCGCATGCTCCAGCAGTTCGGGCTCGGCCTGGCCGTGGCCATCCTGCTCGACGCCGTGGTCATCCGCTGCCTGATCGTTCCCGCCGTCATGCAGCTGCTCGGCAAACGGGCCTGGTGGCTCCCTGCCCCGCTGGCCCGAAAGCTGCCCAAGATGTCCATCGAACGCCCTGAACACAGCTGACCCCGCCTCGGCGCGTCTCGGATCACTGCGACGGAACAGCGAGCCCCGACATGACCGTTCCCCGGCGATGTACTAGAGTTATCTCGACATCGAGATATATGCCGAAGGCGCACAGTGGGCCGCTACACGGTAAGGGTTACCTAACTAAGCCCTACCTTAGCGGATGGTCCGAGTGGCTGTAGGCAGCACCACGCGGCGCCCGCCGTAGTGAGGCGCGGCGCGGAGTTACGCGCACATTGATGAAGGAGACTGTCGTGTCGGCGAACAGCTTCGACGCCCGCAGCACGCTGCGCGTGGGCGACGAGTCGTACGAGATCTTCAAGCTGGACAAGGTCGAGGGCTCCGCGCGCCTCCCTTACAGCCTGAAGGTGCTGCTGGAGAACCTGCTCCGCACGGAGGACGGCGCGAACATCACCGCCGACCACATCCGGGCGCTCGGTGGCTGGGACTCCCAGGCTCAGCCCAGCCAGGAGATCCAGTTCACGCCGGCCCGCGTGATCATGCAGGACTTCACCGGTGTGCCGTGTGTCGTCGACCTCGCCACCATGCGTGAGGCCGTCAAGGAGCTCGGCGGTGACGCGACGAAGATCAACCCGCTCGCCCCGGCCGAGCTGGTCATCGACCACTCCGTCATCGCCGACAAGTTCGGTACGAAGGACGCCTTCGGCCAGAACGTCGAGCTGGAGTACGGCCGCAACAAGGAGCGCTACCAGTTCCTGCGCTGGGGCCAGACCGCCTTCGACGAGTTCAAGGTCGTCCCCCCGGGCACCGGCATCGTCCACCAGGTGAACATCGAGCACCTGGCGCGTACGGTCATGGTCCGGGGCGGCCAGGCGTACCCCGACACCCTCGTCGGCACCGACTCGCACACCACCATGGTCAACGGCCTCGGCGTGCTCGGCTGGGGCGTCGGCGGCATCGAGGCCGAGGCCGCGATGCTCGGCCAGCCGGTCTCGATGCTCATCCCGCGCGTCGTCGGCTTCAAGCTGACCGGCGAGCTGCCGGCCGGCACCACCGCCACCGACCTCGTGCTGACCATCACCGAGATGCTCCGCAAGCACGGTGTCGTCGGCAAGTTCGTCGAGTTCTACGGTGAGGGCGTCGCCGCCACCTCGCTCGCCAACCGCGCCACCATCGGCAACATGTCGCCGGAGTTCGGCTCCACCGCCGCGATCTTCCCGATCGACGACGAGACGCTGAAGTACCTGCGCCTGACCGGCCGCGACGCGCAGCAGGTCGCGCTCGTGGAGGCGTACGCCAAGGAGCAGGGCCTCTGGCTCGACCCGGCCGCCGAGCCGGACTTCTCCGAGAAGCTGGAGCTCGACCTCTCCACGGTCGTCCCCTCCATCGCCGGACCGAAGCGCCCGCAGGACCGCATCGTCCTCGCGAACGCCAAGGCGCAGTTCGCCCAGGACGTGCGCAACTACGTCTCGGACGACGAGGAGGCGGGCAAGGAGTCCTTCCCGGCCTCCGACTCGCCGGCCGCCACCAACGGCGTCCCGTCGAACCCGGTCACCGTGACGGCCCCCGACGGCACCTCGTACGAGCTGGACCACGGCGCCGTCACCGTCGCCGCGATCACCTCCTGCACCAACACCTCGAACCCGTACGTCATGGTCGCCGCCGCGCTCGTGGCGAAGAAGGCCGTGGAGAAGGGCCTGACCCGCAAGCCGTGGGTCAAGACCACCCTCGCCCCGGGCTCGAAGGTCGTCACCGACTACTTCGACAAGGCGGGCCTGACCCCGTACCTCGACAAGGTCGGCTTCAACCTCGTCGGCTACGGCTGCACCACCTGCATCGGCAACTCCGGCCCGCTGCCGGAAGAGGTCTCCAAGGCGGTCAACGAGCACGACCTGGCCGTGACCTCGGTGCTCTCCGGCAACCGCAACTTCGAGGGCCGGATCAACCCCGACGTCAAGATGAACTACCTGGCGTCCCCGCCGCTGGTCGTCGCGTACGCCATCGCCGGTTCGATGAAGGTCGACATCACCAAGGACGCCCTCGGCGTCGACCAGGACGGCAAGCCCGTCTTCCTCGCCGACATCTGGCCGTCCGAGGCCGAGGTGAACGACGTCGTCGCCAACTCCATCGGCGAGGACATGTTCAACAAGTCCTACCAGGACGTCTTCGCGGGCGACGCCCAGTGGCAGGCGCTCTCGATCCCCACCGGCAACACCTTCGAGTGGGACCCCGAGTCCACCTACGTGCGCAAGCCCCCGTACTTCGAGGGCATGACGATGGAGACCACCCCGGTCTCCGACATCACGGGCGCCCGCGTCCTCGCCAAGCTGGGCGACTCGGTCACCACCGACCACATCTCCCCGGCCGGTGCGATCAAGGCCGACACCCCGGCCGGCAAGTACCTCAACGAGCACGGCATCGAGCGCCGTGACTTCAACTCCTACGGCTCGCGCCGAGGTAACCACGAGGTCATGATCCGCGGCACGTTCGCCAACATCCGCCTGCGCAACCAGATCGCGCCGGGCACCGAGGGCGGCTACACCCGCGACTTCACCCAGAGCGACGCGCCGGTCTCGTTCATCTACGACGCCTCGCAGAACTACCAGGCCGCCGGCACCCCGCTGGTCATCCTGGCGGGCAAGGAGTACGGCTCCGGCTCGTCCCGCGACTGGGCCGCCAAGGGCACCGCGCTCCTCGGCGTCAAGGCCGTCATCGCCGAGTCCTACGAGCGCATCCACCGCTCGAACCTCATCGGCATGGGCGTCCTCCCGCTTCAGTTCCCGGAGGGCCACACCGCCGAGTCCCTCGGCCTGACCGGCGAGGAGTCCTTCTCCTTCACCGGCGTGACCGAGCTGAACAACGGCACCACCCCGCGCACCGTCAAGGTCACCACCGACACCGGAGTGGAGTTCGACGGCGTCGTCCGCATCGACACCCCCGGTGAGGCGGACTACTACCGCAACGGCGGCATCCTGCAGTACGTGCTGCGCAGCCTGATCCGCAAGTAGGACCGGCGGGCAGTACGAGGAGAGGGCCGCATCCCCGCGACGGGGATGCGGCCCTCCCGCATGTTCCGGTCCTGCCGAACCCCCGTCGGATCAGGCAGCCTGGCGGATCAGAAGAGGAACTTGTAGCTGTTCCAGCCGCTCGTGCCGACCTTCACCTTGGCCTGGTACGGGGCGGCTGCCTTGCCGGTGCCCTTGTACAGGTAGAGCTCGCCCTTGGCGTTGCGGGCGAGGAGGTCGGTGCGGCCGTCCCCGCTGATGTCCCCGGTGGAGACCAGCCGGTTGTACTGGTTCCAGCCGCTGCCGACCTCGGTGCGCTTGGCGAACGGCGCCTTCTGGTCGCCGGTGCCCTTGTAGAGCCACAGCACGCCGGACTTGTCACGCGCGACGACGTCGTTCTTGCCGTCGCCGGTCAGGTCGCCGTTGCCGGCGATCTCGCTGTAGATGTTCCAGCCGTAGCCGGCCTTGAGGCGCTTGGTGACCGTGCCGTTGCCGTAGCCGAGGTAGAGGTACAGGTCGCCCTTGGCGTCGCGGGCGAGCAGATCGCCCGCGGCGGCGCCGCCGATGTTGCCCGGGGAGACCAGCTTGTCGTAGATGTTCCAGCCGGAGCCGACCTTGACCGGCTTCTCGCCCTCGAACTTCAGGAAGCCGACGTTCCCGTTGGTCTCACGGAACCAGAGGCCCTCGCTGTACCCGTTGGCCTTGTTGTCGTTGTCGACCTGCAGTATGGCGCTGACACCGGTCCAGCCCGAGCCCTTGTCCGCGCGGGCGGTGAGCCCGCCCTTCCCGTTCCCGGTGTAGGCGTACAGGGTGCCCGCGGAGTTGGCGCCGTACAGGGCGAACCTGGGGGTGACGGCGGCTGCGGCCGCTGCTGCGGTGGCGGGCGCCTGGGCGGGCTCGGCGGCCGCAGCCGACGGCTGCGGGGAGTTGGCGGCCACGGCGGAGGTGCCGGTGGCGACGAGGCCCGCGGTGAGCGCCGCGGCTGCCGCGCGAGCGGCGGTGCGTCGGTGGGTACGGCCAGCGGTTTCGGCCACGAAGTGCTCCATGGATCGTGATCGGTCGTGGCCCGCCGCGCGGTGGCGGCGGGCCACGGATTCAGCCGAATCGTGTCATGACTTCGGGTCCGAAACCGGCGTTTTTCGTCAGAAGGGCAGGCGAAAGGTGTTCCGGGCCGGGCTACTTGCGGTGGGCCGCGATCAGCTGCTGGTACCAGCGGTAGCTGTCCTTCGGCGTGCGCTCCTGGGTGTCGTAGTCGACCCGGATGATCCCGAACCGCTTCGCGTACCCGAGCGCCCACTCGAAGTTGTCCAGCAGCGACCAGACGTAGTAGCCCCGCACCTCCACACCCGCGTCCATCGCCGCCCGCAGCGCCGTCAGATGGGTACGCAGGTACTCGACCCGGTCCGCGTCGCGCACCGAGCCGTCCGCGTCCACGGTGTCGGACTCCGCCGAGCCGTTCTCCGTGATGTGCACCGGCGGCAGCGCGTCCCCGTAGGTCTCCTTCAGCGCGGTCAGCAGATCGGTGAACGACTCCGGGACGACCGGCCAGCCCATCGCCGTCCGGCGGACGTCCGGGTACCGGCCCTCGCTGTACCGGTTGTCGGTGGCGACCCGCAGCGCCGGGTCCGCCTCGCGGTGCGGGGCGGCCGCCACCACGATGGGGCGGTAGTAGTTGATGCCCAGGAAGTCCATCGGCTGGGAGATCAGTTCCAGGTCGCCGTCCTGGCGGAAGTCCTGCGCGGTGATCAGCTCGCCCCAGGTGTCCTCCTCCGTGGCCGGGTAGCGGCCCGCGAGGACCGGCTCGGTCCACACCAGGTTGTGCTGGGTGTCCGCGCGGACGACGGCGGCCAGGTCGGCGGCCGAACCGGTGGCCGGGACGTTGCGGTCGAGGTTGAGCGTGATGCCCGCCTCGCGGACCCCGGCCGCCCGCAGCTCCCTCATCGCCAGTCCGTGACCGACCAGCAGGTGGTGCGCGGCGGCCAGCGCACCGCGCCCCTCCTTCGCGCCGGGCGCGTGCCGGCCCACCGAGTAGCCGAGGAAGGCGCTGCACCAGGGCTCGTTGAGCGTGATCCAGCGCGGCACCCGGTCACCCAGGTGCTCCGCCATGATCCCGGCGTACTCCCCGAACCGCTCGGCGGTCTCGCGCACCCGCCAGCCGCCCCGGTCCTCCAGCGCCTGGGGCAGGTCCCAGTGGTAGAGGGTGGCGGCCGGTTCGATGCCGGCTTCGAGGAGCGAGTCGACGAGCCGGGAGTAGAAGTCCAGCCCCTTGGGGTTGACCGCGCCGCCGCCGTCCGGCTGGATCCGCGACCAGGCGATGGAGAACCGGTACGAGTCCACGCCCAGTTCGCGCAGCAGCGCCACGTCCTCTGGGTAGCGGTGGTAGTGGTCGCAGGCGACGTCACCGGTGTCACCGCCGTCGGTCTTCCCGGGCGTGTGGCTGTAGGTGTCCCAGATGGACGGGCCTCGGCCGTCCTCCCGCGCGGCGCCCTCGATCTGGTACGAGGCCGTGGCCGCGCCGAAGACGAAGCCGGGCGGGAACACGGGGAACTCACTCATGGGTACGCAGTCCTTACTTGACCGAGCCGCCGGTGATCCCGGCGGCGATGTACTTCTGCGACAGGACGAGCAGGACCGCCGCCGGGATCGCCGACAGGACGGACGCCGCCATGACGGAGCCCCAGTCACCGACATGGGCGCCGATGTACTGGTAGATGCCCAGCGTGACCGGCTTCACGTCGTCCGTGGTGTTCAGCGTCAGCGCGAACATGAAGTCGCTCCACGCGTACAGGAACGAGAACAGCCCGGCGGTGATCAGGGAGTTGCGGCTCATCGGCAGCACGACCCGCACGAAGGTACGGAAACGTCCGGCGCCGTCCACCTCGGCCGCCTCGATGACCTCGCGCGGGATGGCCACCATGAACGAGCGCATCAGCACGATGGCGAACGGGATGCCGAGCGAGGCGTCGGCCAGCATCAGCCCGGCGTAGGAGTTGACCAGACCCATGTCCACGTACGCGCTGTACAGGGCGTTGGCGATGACGATCCCCGGCACCATCTGGGTGATCAGGGTGGAGAAGACGATCGTCCTGGTGCCGCGCAGCCTGAACTGGGCGAGCCCGTAGGCGGCGGGCGCGGAGACGGCCAGGCAGATGGCCACCGCGCCGAGCGCGACGGCCAGCGAGGTCAGCAGGTTGCGGCCCTGGTCCGTGACGGCCGAGCGGAAGCCCGACAGGTCCAGGCTGTGCGGGAAGGGGTCGACCTCCAGCAGCCCGGACTCGGGCTGGAGCGCGGTGTTCACCATCCAGTACAGCGGGAACAGCATCACGCACAGCACCACGACGCCGAAGACCGTGGCGCCCAGGCGCCGCTTCGGCCGGCCGGTGGGACGGGTGGGGGCGGCGGGGGTACGCACAGCGCTCGCCATGCCGGTCACTTCCCCTCGTTGCGGTTGGCCCGCAGGTAGAACACCGCGAACACGGCGGAGATCAGGATCAGGATGTTGCCGACCACGGCGCCCGCTCCGAAGTCCAGCTGGACGAAGGAGTTCTGGTACGTGAGGGTGCCGAGCGTCTGCGTGGAGTCGGCGGGGCCGCCGTCGGTGAGCGCCAGGATCAGGTCGAGGACCTTCACCGTCGACATGAAGCCGAGCACCAGCACCACGGTGATCACGGGCCGCAGCATCGGCAGGGTGATCGAGCGGAACGTCCGCCAGGCGGAGGCGCCGTCGAGCGAGGCGGCCTCGTACAGCTCCTTGGGGACTTCCTGGAGGCCGCCGTAGAGGATCACCATGTTGAACGGGATGCCGATCCAGATGTTCACCAGGACGACCGAGACCAGCGCCATGCCGGGGCTGGTCAGCCACGGGGTGTCGCCGAGCCCGACCGTGCCCAGGAACGAGTTGAGGACGCCGGTGTCCTGGTCGAGGATGCGCCGCCAGACGACACCGGAGACGACCATCGGGACCAGCCACGGCAGCAGGATCAGCGACCGCAGGATGCCGTTGAGCGGGAATCGGCGGCTGAAGAACACCGCGAGGCCCAGACCGACGCAGAACTGCCCGGTCAGCGAGCCGACGGTGAACAGGATGGTGTGCCACAGGGCCTTGCCGAAGAGCTCGTCGTTGAAGACGTTGCTCCAGTTGTCCGTTCCGTTGAACGGGGACCTGCCCGTGAAGAACGTGGACGGCGAGTAGTCCTGGAAGCTCATCACGACGTTGCGGACGAGCGGATAGCCGAAGAAGAGCGCCATGAAGATCACGGCGGGGGCGATGAAGCCCCACTGGGCCAGGCGCCCGCGGAGGCGGGTGCGCGCGGGGTTCGGCGGCTTCGCGGCCTTCGTGGTCACGGGCGCCGGAGCGGTGGCTGCGGAAGCGGTGGCGGTCGACATGGTTCGGATACCTCAGTTCCCGCTCGTGGCGCGCTGCTGGGCCCGCTTGAGGGCGCTCTCGCTCGACTCGCCGGTGAGGGCGGACTGGAAGGCGCTCTGGAGCGCGAGGGAGACGGACGACCAGCCCGCGCCGAGCTTCGCGGTGCGCGAGCGGGCGGTGGCGACCTGGCCGGAGAGGGCTGCCAGCTCCGGGACCTTCTCGCGCCACACGGCGGCGGCCTTCTCGTTGGCCGGGACCATCCAGCTGTTGAGCGCGTAGGTGATCTGCTCCTGTTCGCCCGACATACAGCCGATGATCTTCGCCGCCTTCTTCTCCCGGGCGTTGTCACCGGTGTTGGGCACGGTCAGGATCCCGCCGCCCAGCGGACCGACCGAGTCGGCCCCGGCCTTCGGGACCGGGATCCGGGCCATGCCCCAGTGCAGCGCCTTCTTGGTGTTGAGGGTCTCCACCTGCCACGGGCCGTTGATCATCATGGCCGCGTTGCCGGCCATGAACTGGTCGTTCACATCGGCCTGGGTCCAGTTGACCGTCGACTTGGACAGCGAACGGTCCTTGAGCAGGCTCTTCCAGTAGTCCAGTGCCCCGGCCACCTGCGGGCTGTCGAGCTTCGTCTCGTCGCCGCCGTTGGACCACATGAACGGGGTGAACTGGAAGACCCCGTCCTCCGCGCCGCCCGCGCTGAGCGCCAGCCCGTACCGCTTGCCCTTGGTGAGCTTCTTCGCGGTCGACCGCATCTCTGCCCAGGTGGCGGGCACTTTGAGACCGGCCCGGTCGAGGGTGTCCTTGTTGTAGAACAGCGCCAGGGTGTTCACGGTGCGAGCCGCGCCGTAGTACGTCCCCTCGTACGAGCCGAAGTCGACGATTCCCCGGGGGATGTCGGTGGTGGTCAGCCCCAGGTCCTTCAGCGGGATCAGGCCGCCGGCCTCGGCGAACGTCGGCATCTCGGAGGCGTCCAGCTGGAGGACGTCGGGCAGCGACTTCGAGGACGCCATCCGCAGGGCCTTCGTCATCACCTGGGCGGCCGGGACGCTCTGCTGCTCGATGGTCACCCCGAGCCGCTTGCCGCACCGGGCCAGCGTCTGGGCGTCCCAGCGGTGGTAGGACTCGTCGGTCGACGAGTTCATGACGGTGTACACGTCCGGGTCCCGCTGCTGCCCGCAGCCGGACAGGACCGCGCCGCCGGCCAGCGCGGAGACGACGGTGAGCGGAACGATGACCCGCCGGTGGTGACGACGGCGCCGTTGGCGCGGGCCGTCCGGGGAAGGCGCTGTCACCAGGGCGGGGCGGGTGGCGTCATCGAAGGGGTCGTCGCCGCGCCGGCCGGCGGTCCGGAGCCCGAAGGCGAACCGGTCGGCGGGGGTGTGATTGAAGCGGTTCGACATTCTGCTGCCTCTTGTCGACATGCCCGGATGGCCACGCTGCCGTGCGAGCGATTTGTTTGCTGGCAGTACTAATACGCCATCCTGGCGCGGGTTTCTAGACCACCTCCGTGACGTGCTCGTCACCTAGGGGCAACGTGAGGGTGGATTGTCGGGTATTGGGTCCCGGGCGGGGTGGGCTGAGGTGCACGTTCATAGATTGTCGAAGCGCTTCGAAAAACATTTGTTTTGTGTACGATCAAAATCGGGCTGACGGCACAACCCCGAACCCACCTCCGTACCCTCGTACCGGCTAAGGACGACCCCCATGAAGTTCACCGACGGCTTCTGGCAGATGCGAGACGGTGTGGACGCCTCGTACGCCACCGACCTCCGCGACCTGCGTCTCGACGCCGACCGGCTCACCGCCCACGCGTCCGTCAAGCGCGTGACGCGGCGCGGTGACACGCTCAACGCGCCGCTGATCACGGTGGAGGCGTTCGCCCCCGCCGAGGGCGTCATCGGTGTCCGCGTCACCCACCTCGCGGGAAAACGCCGCCCCGGACCGGAGTTCGCGCTGCCCGGCGCCACCGAGGACGCCACGGCCGCCACGCGTGACGACGGCCGGGCCGCCGAACTCACCAGCGGCCCCCTCACCCTCCGGCTGCCCACAGAGGGCGACTTCGGCCTGGAGTTCCTGGACGCGCACGGCCGCCTGCTGACCGCCGCCGGACGCAAGGGCACCGCCTTCGCCACGGTGGCGGACGGCGGGCACCACATGCTCGCCCAGCTGGCCCTCGGCGTCGGCGAGACGATCCACGGCCTCGGCGAGCGGTTCACCCCGTACGTCAAGAACGGCCAGGTCGTCGACATGTGGCAGGCCGACGGCGGCACCAACAGCGAACAGGCGTACAAGAACGTCCCGTTCTACCTGTCCTCGCGCGGCTACGGCGTCTTCGTCAACCACCCGGGCAAGGTCTCCTTCGAGGTCGGCTCGGAGGCCGTCGGACAGGTCCAGTTCAGCGTCGAGGACCAGGTCCTGGAGTACTTCGTCGTCGCGGGCCCCACGCCCAAGGACGTCCTCACCCGCTACACCGCGCTCACCGGCCGCCCGGCCCTGCCCCCTGCCTGGTCCTTCGGTCTCTGGCTCACCACCTCGTTCACCACCGACTACGACGAGGCGACCGTCACCTCGTTCGTGGACGGCATGTCCGAGCGCGGCATCCCGCTCTCCGTCTTCCACTTCGACTGCTTCTGGATGCGCGAGTACCAGTGGTGCGACTTCGAATGGGACCCGGAGACCTTCCCGGACCCGGTCGGCATGCTCACCCGGCTCAAGGAGAAGGGGCTGCGGATCTGCGTCTGGATCAACCCGTACATCGCGCAGAAGAGCGCCCTGTACGCGGAGGGCGCGGAGAAGGGCTACTTCGTCCGCACCCCGGAGGGCGACATCTGGCAGTGGGACAAGTGGCAGGCCGGCATGGCGCTGGTCGACTTCACCGACCCCGAGGCCACCGCCTGGTTCCAGGCCAAGCTGAAGACCCTCCTCGACCAGGGCGTCGACGGCTTCAAGACGGACTTCGGCGAGCGCATCCCCACCGATGTCGTCTGGCACGACGGCTCCGACCAGGAGCGGATGCACAACTACTACACGCATCTGTACAACAAGACAGTCTTCGAACTCCTGGAGAAGGAGCGCGGCCAGGGCGAGGCGGTCCTGTTCGCCCGCTCCGCCACCGCGGGCGGCCAGCAGTTCCCCGTCCACTGGGGCGGCGACTGCTGGTCCTCCTTCGGCGCGATGGCCGAGTCCCTGCGCGGCGGCCTGTCCCTCTCCCTGTCCGGCTTCGGCTTCTGGAGCCATGACATCGGCGGCTTCGAGGGCACCCCGGACCCGGCGGTCTTCAAGCGCTGGCTCGCCTTCGGCCTGCTCTCCTCGCACAGCCGGCTGCACGGCTCCTCGTCCTACCGGGTGCCGTGGGAGTTCGGGGACGAGGCGGTCGCGGTCGCCAGGCGGTTCACCGAGCTCAAGCACCGCCTGATGCCCTACCTGTACGGCGCCGCCGTCGAGGCCCACCGCACCGGCGTCCCGACCATGCGGCCCCTGCTGCTGGAGTTCCCCGACGACCCGGCCGCCCGCACGGTGGACCGGCAGTACCTGCTCGGCCCCGACCTCCTGGTCGCCCCGGTCTTCAGCGAGGACGGGCAGGTCGAGTACTACGTCCCCGAGGGCACCTGGACCCACCTCCTGACCGGCGGGACCGTCACGGGCCCCGGCTGGCACCACGGCACCTACGGCTTCGACAGCCTCCCGCTCCTGGTCCGCCCCGGCGCGGTCCTGCCGCTCGGCGCGGACTCCGCCCGCCCCGACGGCGACTGGACGCGCAACCTGGAGCTGCGCGTGTACGCCCCCGAAGGCACCGGCGACTTCACCCGCACGGTGACGGTCCCCGACCTCACGGGCGCACCCGCCGCCACGTACGAACTGGTCCGTGAGGGCGGCACGCTCCGCGTCACGGCGGACACGGACCGGCCGCACGAGGTCGTGGTCGTCGGTGACACGTCACTGGACGTCGTCATGGGCTGAGCGGCTTTCGTCCGTCCCGTCAGAGGTCGTTGTCGATTCCCGTGACGACCGGGGTTCCGAGCGGCGCGTCCTGCGCGGAGAACCCCGTCTCCCGCAGGGCCGTGGACACCAGTCCTGCCGCTTCGAGCTCCGCTTCGTACCGGTCCGCGGTCTCGACCTCCACCCGGATGGAGAAGGTGCCGTCGTCGTTGAGCGTCAGCAGGTCGATCCCCTCGCTTCTGCTCAGGTCCGTGTGCCGCTTGGCCAGCGCCTCCTCCAGTTCCGCACGGGAGGTGTCGGAGATTCCGGTGACGAAGGTTCCAGGGACGGTGATGACGAAGGTGGTCACGACGGCTCCTGCTTCCGTTGGGTAAGGGTGTCTTGTCCGGCTTCCCCTATTCTCGCCCCGCAACCAGGTGCGGGCCCCATCCGGGCGATGTCCCCCATGCCGGACGGTCCGCCCCGCCCGCGGCGGCTGTCCTGCCGGCCCGCCCGGAAGCGCCCCGTAGGCTCCCGTTCATGGACCACGTGGACGCGAACCCCGAACGGCTGGCCGGAACATGGCACATCGTCTGCTCGTCGTTCCCCATGTGGCGAGGCGGCAGGCGCACCGACGCCACGTTCACCTACACCCCACTGCCGGGCCGGAATTCGGGGCCCCGGATGCGGGACGAGGTCGCGTACCGGGTACGAGGCCGAACGCGCCGCATCCGGGGCACGGACACCCGGCTGACCTCGCGCCCCGGCACGGTCTACCGCTGGCGGGGCAAGGGCCTGCTGGCGGTGCTGACGAGCGTGTGGGAGGTGAGGGAGACGGGCGAGGACGACGCGTGGGCCGTCATCGCCTTCACCCGGTCGCTGCTCACCCCGGCCGGCGTCGACGTCGTCGTTCGTGCCGACCGCCTCACCGACCAGGCCGTACTGGCCGGGGCGAAGGCGGCGGCCGCCCGGTACGAGGCCGAGCCCCTCCCGCTCCCGGGCAGCGGATCAGCGTCCGCGTGAGCCTCTCCAGCCGGCGTCAGACAGGGCCTAGCGCTCCACGCGCCTCAGTCCGCGCACGGCCGGGATCGCCAGCAGCAGGACGCAGGCGACGATCGCCATGGACGCGGACACGTAGAGCAGCGGCCCGGCCCCCACGACGAGCGCGAGCGGTCCGGCCGCCGCCTGCCCGACCGGCTTCATCACCAGCGAGCCGGCCGCGTCGTACGCGTGCACCCTGCCGAGGACGTTCTGCGGGATGTGGGTCTGCACACTCGTGTGGAACATGACGACCCAGAAGGCCATGCCTATCCCGCTCACCCCGTAGCACCCGGCGATGAGCGGCGCGGGAAGGTCGAGGGCGAGCCCCAGCGGCATGAGCACCCAGAGGACCATCGAGAAGGCTCCGGCCCGCAGGGGATATCTCGGGCGGAGCCTGATCGCGATGATCCCGCCCAGCACGCTTCCCGCCCCCAGGGACGACATGACCAGCCCGAACACGGACGCCCCGTAGTCGGTGACGAGCATGCTGTTGCCCAGGGTCGTGCTCGGACCGGCACCGGCCAGCTGCCAGAGCATGAAGACGACGATGACACTCCACAGCCAGGTCCTGGACCTGAACTCCCGCCATCCCTCCACCAGATCGGCCCGGAACGAGGTTTCGTCCTCCCGCCCGGTCGGGCCCATCGGGACCGAGCGGAGCCGGAGCAGGCACGCCCCGCTGGCCGCGTAGGTCAGCGCGTCGAGGGCGACCACGGAGGCGGGCGAGGAGACCGCCAGCAGCAGGCCCGCCAGGGACGGTCCGATGACGACGGTGACGGACTCCGAGATGCGGAGGGTGGCGTTGGCCCGCTGCACGTCCCGGGAGATGAGCGGCGTGATGCTGGCGACGCCCGGCTGGAAGAGTGCGCTGCCCGCCCCGATCAGGGCCAGCAGGACCAGGATCTGCCACAGCCGTGGCGTGCCGAGCAGGAACAGCAGCGCGAGCAGTCCCTGGGAACACAGCCGGGCCGTGTCGGAGACGACCATCAGCCGCCGGGCACCCAAGCGGTCGGACATCACCCCGCCGAAGATGATCAGTGCCGCGAACGGGGCCACGAGTGCGGCGAGCGCGTAACCCACACCACTGGCCCCGTACCCGGCCCGGATCACGGCGGCCGTGATCGCGACCGGAAGCATCGCGTCGCCCAGCAGGGAAGTGGTGCGGGCGGTGAAGAACCGCCGGAAATCCGCCGTCCACAGTGGCGGATCGGACGAGGCCTCCTCGACTCGCAGGTCTCGGGTCACGTCCGAGTCGACCACCGCGCACCATCCCCTGTATTCCATTGACTGCGACCGGGGCGACCCTCTCACGCCTTGACCACTGTCGGTCAACGTGGTTTACGGACGCTCCTTAGACTTGGCCGGGTGAACCGGACCGATCGCCTCTATGCCCTGGTCGAGGAGTTGCGCGCCGTCTCGCCCCGTCCGCGCAGCGCGCGCTGGCTGGCCGACCGCTTCGAGGTCAGCTCGCGCACCATCGAGCGGGACATCAGCGCCCTGCTCCAGGCCGGCGTGCCGGTCTGGGCCGAGCCCGGCCGCACCGGCGGCTACTGCCTCGACCGGAGCCGGACGCTCCCGCCGGTCAACCTCACCCCCGGCGAGGCGGTGGCGATGGCGGTGGCGCTGCGCGGGATGGAGGGGACACCGTTCCGGGCGACAGCGGCGGCGGCGCTGCGGAAGCTGGTCGCGGCCATGGGGGAGGACGACGCGGCCGCCGCGCACGACATGGCCGGGCGCGTCCACCTGCTCGGACCGGTGGACGCGCCCCCGCCCGTGCCGGGGCCGCGAGGAGCGGCGGACGCGCTGTCCACCGGACGCGTCCTGCGCATCGAGTACGGCGACCGCGAAGGCGCCACGACGACGCGCGACATCGAGCCGCTCGGATACATCGGCAAGACGGGCCACTGGTACCTGCTCGCCTGGTGCCGGATGCGGGATGCCCTGCGCGCCTTCCGCACCGACCGGATCGTCTCCGTCCACGTCACGGCCGAGGTGCCGGAGCCGAGGGAGCTGCGGCGTGAGGACCTCGACATCCCGTACGGCGTCGTGCACCAGCTCTCGCTGAGCTGAGCTGAGCTGAGCTGAGCTGAGCTGAGCTGAGCTGAGCTGAGCTGAGCCGAGCCGAGCCGACGGTCCGGCCGGCGGCTGCCGTCGGCCGACCGGATCAGGCCCCGGTGAACGGCGGCCTGAACACGGCGAAGTGGTTGCCGGCCGGATCGAGCAGATGCGCGAAGGTCACCCCGACCGGGTTGACCTGCGGCGCGCGCTGAACCGTGCCGCCCGCCTCCTCGACCCGGCGGCAGGTCGCCTCGACATCCTCGACGAGCACGGTGAAGACCGCGTAGTCCGGCATCCTGCCCTCGGTCGCGAACAGCCCGCCGCGCATCCCCTCCCCGTCACCCGTGGTGATGATCCGGTATGCCTGGTCGGTGCTCCTGGTGTCGTCGTGCGCGACCGTCCACCCGAACACGTCCCCGTAGAACCGCTCGGCCTCCGCCGGACGGGCGGTGCCGATCTCGAACCAGGCGACCGCGTTGAACTGAGCCATGACGTACATCCCTTACGTGTTCCGCCGGGCTCGCCCCGGCCCTGCCCACTCTGGGTGCCTGCGGCGACAGCCCCCTGTCGGTGTTTCCGAACGGGAATCCGGGTGGGCGCGCCCGCCCGCCTCACCACGGGCGGAATGGGATCGTGGACCAGCGGGTTCGCACCATCGACAGCACCTGAGCGGTAACAGCACCGAGAGCGGATGGCCTTCACATGGGCGAGTTGATCCTGATCCGGCACGGCGAGACCGAGTGGTCCCGTAACGGGCAGCACACGAGCCACACCGACCTGCCCCTGACCCCCCTCGGTGAGCGCCAGGCCCGAGCCCTCGCGCCGCTGCTCGCGGACCGGGACATCGCGGTCACGCTGGTCAGCCCTTCGGTACGGGCCCGGCGCACCGCCGAACTCGCCGGGCTCGCCGCGCCCCGGATCACGCCCGAGCTGCGCGAATGGGACTACGGCGGCTACGAGGGCATCACCACGGACGAGATCCGCCTCACCCGCCCCGACTGGAACCTCTGGACGGACGGTGTCGCCGCCGGCCCGGAGGCGCACCCCGGTGAGACCCCCGTGGAGGTGGGCGAGCGGGCCGACCGGGTGCTCGCGGAGGTCAGGGAGGCGGCCGGACGCGCCGGGGACGAGGACATCGTGCTGGTGGCCCACTCGCACTTCCTGCGCGTCCTGACCGCCCGCTACCTGGGCCTGTCACCCGCAGAGGGCACGCTCTTCCAGCTCGCCACGGGCGCGGTCTCCCGGCTGGGCACGGAGCACGGAAACCCGGTCATCACGGCGTGGAACGTGTCCCTGCCCGAGAGCCTGTTCCCCACCGCCGTTCCGGACGCCTCCCAGCCCTGAGGCCGCCTCGGGCCGTGTCCGCACGGCCGGGAGGCGGGGCGGTCAGCCCGCGTCGGACAGTTCGCCGTCTTCGTGCCGGACACTCGGCGGGCAGGGGGGCGGCGGCGATGGTGCTCAGGACGCCCCGAGCACCGCCCGGTCGTAGCCGCTGTTGCGGACCTCCTGGTAGTTCTCCCGTATGTCCTCCCAGATCTCGCTGAGTTCGTCGAGCGTCGTGCCGTCCATGTCCCTCACGATCTTCATGACGCCCGGCGCGTCCGGGGGAGTTCCCGACGGGGCGTTTACAGTCCCGCACCGCCGCGCTAACCTGCCCGCTCAGTGCCTGGGAGCGCTCCCAGGCGCGAACTCGCCTGCGTGGTGGGGTGAGAACGCGGACGGCCGGCATCTCGTGGGGAGATACCGGCCGTCTGTGTGCGGTGCCTCGGTCAGGAGATCAGCTCCACCTCCGCGAGCGTCGCCGCACTGTCGAGCACCAGCCGGTAGTGCGCGTAGGAGCCGGGGGTCTTCACCGTGAAGGCCCTCGTCTGCTTGTCCCAGGCGAACGACTGGCCGGACCGCTTGTCGAGGTCCCTCCAGCGCTTGCCGTCGGCGGAACCCTGTACCACCCAGCCGCTCGGCGCCTTGGCCGCCGCGTCCGAGGTCAGCGTGTACTGGACCGCCTTCGTGCCGGCGGGGGCCGGCAGCTCCACCGACTCGACCTGGGCGGAGGTCGCCGAGGTGTTGTCGAAGAGGGCGCCCGCGCCCTTCAGGGCGTCCTTCTTGGGGGAGGGCACCTTGTCGTCCTTGGTGATGGAGACCGGGGCCGCGTCCTTGCCGGTGCCCCAGGCCGAAGGCTTCGGACCCATGTCGAAGTCCAGCACGCCGCCCTTGGCCAGCAGGTCGTGCGGCAGCGAGGTGGAGGTCCACTTCTTGCCGTTGACCCTCAGGCCCTGGACGTAGATGTTCTTCGCGCTGTTCTTCGGCGCCCTGACGACCAGGTCGTGGCCGTTCTCCAGGTGCACGGTGGTCTTGGTGAACAGCGGGGAGCCGATCGCGTACTCACCGCTGCCCATGACCAGCGGGTAGAAGCCGAGCGAGGAGAAGAGGAACCAGGCCGACTGCTCGCCGTTGTCCTCGTCGCCGTGGTAGCCCTGGCCGATCTCGCTGCCCGTGTACAGGCGGCCGAGGACCTCGCGGACCTTCTCCTGCGTCTTGTACGGCTCGGAGGCCGCGTCGTACATGTACGTGACGTGGTGCGCGACCTGGTTGCTGTGGCCGTACTGGCCCATCCGTACGTCACGGGCCTCCGTCATCTCGTGGATGACGCCGCCGTAGCTGCCGACGAACTCCGGGCCCGCCGTCTCCGGGGTGGCGAAGTAGGTGTCCAGCTTCTTGCCCAGGGCGTTCCGGCCGCCGTACAGGTTCGCCAGGCCCTTGCTGTCCTGCGGGGCGGTGAAGGCGTAGCCCCAGCCGTTGGTCTCCGTGTAGTCGTAGCCCCACACGCGCGGGTCGTACTGGTCGGACGGCAGCCGCCAGTCGCCCTTGGCGTCCTTGCCCTGGAAGAAGCCGGCCTTGTCGTCGAAGAGCTCGACGTAGTTGCGGGCCCGGTTCATGAAGTACTCGGACTCGTCCTTGTAGCGCTGCTTGTGCGTCTTCTTGTAGAGCGCCTGGCCCATCTGCGCGATGCCGTAGTCGTTGACGTAACCCTCCATCGACCAGGACATGCCCTCGTGGGTCGTGGTGTCGGCGTACCCGACGAACGGGGACGTCTCCATGCCCTTGCGGCCGACGCCGGAGGACGGCGGGACCACCGTGGCGTTCTTCAGGGCCGCGTCGTACGCCGCCTCGGCGTCGAACTTCACGCCCTTGACGTAGGCGTCCGCGAACGCCACGTCAGAGGAGGTGCCGGTCATCAGGTCCGAGTAGCCGGGCGAGGACCAGCGGGAGATCCAGCCGCCGTCCTTGTACTGCTGGACGAAGCCGTCCACCATCTCGCCGGCCTTCTTCGGGGTGAGGAAGGAGTAAGCCGGCCACGTCGTCCGGTAGGTGTCCCAGAAGCCGTTGTTGACGTACACCTTGCCGTCGACGATCTTGGCGCCGGTGTGGGTCGGGGTGTCCGAGCCGACCTGCGGCGAGAAGGGCGAGGCGTACTTGTCCTTGCCGCCGACCTTCTCGAAGCCCGAGTTCGGGTAGAGGTAGAGCCGGTACATGCTGGAGTACAGCGTGGTCAGCTGGTCGGCGGTCGCGCCCTCGACCTCGATCTTGCCCAGCAGGTCGTCCCAGGCGCCCTGGGCCTTGTTCTCGACCCGGTCGAAGGAGCGCGAGGCGGGGATCTCCGCGGCCAGGTTCTGCTTGGCCTGGTCGACGCTGATCAGCGAGGTGGCCAGGCGCAGGTTGACGGTACGGTCCTTGCCCGCGTCGAAGCGCAGGTAGCCCGTGACGTCGTCACCGCCGCCGCCGGACAGCTTGCCGCTGCCGGTGACGGGGGCGTCGAAGACGCCGTACACGAAGAGCCGGGTGGCGCCTGTCGAGCCGCCGCTCTTCACGTCGGAGAACCCGGTGAAGGAGCTGGTCTTCGGGTCGAGGGTGAGCCCGCCGTCGTTGGAGACGTTGTCGAAGACCATGCTCGCGTCCTTGCCCGGATACGTGAACCGCATCCGCGCCGCGTGGTCGGTCGGCGTCATCTCGGCCTTGAGGCCGTTCTCGAACGTGACCCCGTAGTAGTGGGGCCTCGCCGTCTCGTTCTCGTGCTTGAACGGCAGCGCGCGTGCCTTGCGGTCGGCGTCCGGGGTGCCGGACGCGACCGACGGCATCAGCTGGAAGGTCTGCCGGTCGCCCATCCAGGGGCTCGGCTCATGACTCGCGCTGAAGGCCTGCATGGTGGGCAGGTTGTCCGCGTTGTTGCCCGAGGCGTAGTCGTACAGCCAGCTCGTCGATCCGGCGTTGGTCACCGGGGTCCAGAAGTTGAAACCGTTGGGCACGGCGGTTGCGGGGATGTCATTGCCCCGCGAGAAGCTGCCGCTGGAGTTGGTGCCGCGGGTGGTCGAGGCGTAGTCCGAGAGGTGCGCCTTGCGCTTCTCGGGCGCCTTGGGGGCGATCTTGACGTCGTCGATCCAGCCCTGGAACTTCGACGGGCCCTTGGGGGAGTCGTACGCGACGAGGATCCGGTCGACGGTCTTGCCCGCCGCGACCGTGCCGATGTTGGCGTCGACCTTGTTCCACTGGTTGACGTACAGCCGCTTGGCGTCGGCCTGGCCCTGCGGGGTCAGCAGACCGCCGTTGGAGTCGGTGGCGCGCAGCTCGCTCAGGTACGTGCCGTCGGTGAACGCCAGGTCCACCGCGACGTGCGTGGCCGGGTAGGACAGGTCCGTCTCGCCCATCTGGGGGTAGACCAGGTAGGACAGCTCGGTGTCCCGGGTGACGGCGGTGTTGACGTCGAAGACCTTGTTGTACGAGTAGGCCCGGCCGTCCGCCTTGTGGGTGCCCGCGTAACGCAGTGCCTTCTTTCCGGTGAAGCCCGCGCCGGCCTTGGCGGTGGGGGAGCCGGAGGGGCCGCGGTCGATCTGGCTGCGCATGTCGTCGGGGGCCGGGGTGGAGGTGTCCCCGTCGGAGAACTGGACGTCGGCGAGCTGGGTCGCGTCGTCGGCGCCGTTGTTCTTCGTGATGTCCAGCCGGAAGTGCTGGTAGGCCTTGTCCGTCTTGAAGTCGTAGGACTTGGTCTGGAAGCGCTCGGAGAACGTCTGGCCGGTCCGCGAGTCCAGATCCGTCCAGCTCTTGCCGTCCTCTGAGCCCTGGAGCGTCCAGTCCTTCGGGTCCCGCTCGTCGTGGTCGTCGGCGGAGGTCAGCGCGTAGGTGACGACCTTGACCGGCTCGGACAGATCGAACTCGGCCCAGGCGGTGGGCTTGAACGACAGCCACTTCGTCCCGGATTCACCGTCGACGAGGTTTTCCTTCACCTCGCCGCCGCTGGTGTTCTCGTCACTCGCGCGGACATCTGTGACCTTGTCGGTCACATTGCCCGGTATTCCGGCGGAGAAGCCGCCATCGATACCCGATGTCCGCTTCTTTCCGTCCGGGCCTTCTTCGACGGTATTGCGCCAGTCCGGCTGCTTCTCGTCCTCCTCGAAGGAAGAACTGAAAGTCCGGTCGCCCGCAGGCTTATGACCCTTTTCTCCTGACCCGGCCGACTGAGCGGCGGCCGCGGTGGGGGCTGTCACGACCAGAACCAGTGAGGCCGCGATCAGCGCGACCGTGCTGTTTTGTCTCTTGCGAGAACCGTGTCGGGGCTGCATGCCGAGCCATTCCTCCCGAGGAAGTGCGCTTGGACAACGTTGTCAGAAGCGTGCGCAAGAACCAGTAGGAAGTGAAGTGCCTGGTGGTGTCAAGGGTGTTGGATGGAAGCCCGGTTCCGAATCAACCGTATTGCGGAAATCGTTACATCTGGAGGAGGCCGTGCGGTGCCGAGGTATCCGCGAGGTCTCAACTCGGGAAAGACTGCCGCTCAAACCTGCATTCGATCTTGCTCAGTTGGCCGCAAGTGGACTATACCTGTCGGCGTCTGCACAGGACTTTTTCATCTGCGCGACAAGGGGGACAACGGGGTCCGGGCAACTCGACGCGCCACAGGTGCGTCGGCTGGCCCCCTCCCCCTACACCCCCCACTGCAATGGCTAGCCTGCAATCTGCACCACCCAAGCGCAACTGACCGCGGTGGCGGGGCCCTTCGCCTGAGGCGAATATCGATGGGCGACCGGTACAACACCGCCTGAGTCCTGGAGAAGGCGAGGACTTGAGCATGGCATCCACCTCCGCCCGCAAGAATGAGGGCCTTGGCCGTCGCGACGTGATCAAGCGGTCTGCCGCACTCGGTCTGATCACCGTCCCGACAATGAGCTTCCTGTCGGCGTGTGCGAGTAGCGACAGCAGCGACGACGACACGGTCAAGAAGGGCAAGACCAGCGCGAAGAACCCGCTGGGCGTCAATGACACGGCCGGTCTCGACGTGGTCATCTTCAACGGCGGCTTCGGCGAGCAGTACGCCATCGACGCCGAGAAGGAGTACACCAAGGCGTTCCCCAAGGCGAAGGTCAAGCACAGCGCGACGCAGAAGATCCAGTCGCAGCTGCAGCCGCGCTTCAACGGTGGCACCCCGCCGGACCTGATCGACAACTCGGGCGCCGAGCAGATGGACATGGGTGTCCTCGTCGGCAAGAAGCAGCTGCTCGACCTGACGCCGCTGATGGACGCCCCGTCCTTCGACGACCCGAGCAAGAAGGTCCGCGACACCCTGCGCCCGGGTGTCCTGGAGATGGGTCAGTTCGACGGCGACCCGGTCTGGATCATGTACTACGCGTACACGGTCTACGGCGTCTGGTACTCGCAGACCGCGCTCGACGGTCTGGACGCCCAGTACCCCGAGAACTGGGACGACATGCTCGCCCTGTGCGCGAAGGCGAAGAAGAAGGGCATCGCCGGCTGGACGTACGCCGGCAAGTACCCCTACTACCTCCCGTTCTCGCTCTACCCGTTCATCGCCAAGATCGGCGGCCGGGAGGTTCTCGACAAGATCGACAACCTGGAGCCGAACGCCTGGAAGGACCCGGCCGTGAAGGCCGCGTTCGAGGCGTACTACGAGCTGCAGCAGAAGGGGTACATCCTCAAGGGCACCCCGGGCCTGACCCACATCCAGTCGCAGACCGAGTGGACCAAGGGCCGGGCGCTCTTCATCCCGAACGGTTCGTGGGTGGAGAACGAGGCGGCGCCGACCACGCCCAAGGACTTCAAGATGATGGTCGCGGCGCCGTCCGGCCTGGACTCGTCCGACAAGCTGCCCTTCGGCACCATCTGGGCGTCCGGCGGCGAGCCGTTCATCATCCCGGCCAAGGCGAAGAACCCCGAGGGCGGCATGGAGCAGCTGCGCATCATGCTCTCCGAGGCGTCCTCGAAGAACTTCACCAAGCAGGTCAAGTCGCTGAGCGCCTTCAACGGCGGCACCGACGGACTGACCCTGTCCACGGCCATGCAGTCCGGTGTCGACGTGCTGAAGAAGGCCGGCGACAACGTCGTGAACCCGCGTATGCAGGACTGGTACGTGAAGCTCCAGAAGGAGCAGATCGGTGCGGGCCTCGGCGAGATGATGGCCGGGCGTCTGACGCCCGCAGAGGCCATCAAGAAGATCCAGGGCTACGCGGACGCCGCGGCCAAGGACCAGTCCATCAAGCACTACAAGCACCAGTGAGTAACCGTCACCAGCGGCGGCACCCGCGGAAAGATCGGGGTCGGTAAACGATGCAGCACGGCAAGTACCGCTTCATTGTGGGGTTCCTGGTAGTCCCACTGGTGTTGTACGCGGTCTTCGTCATCTGGCCGTTCATCCAGGCCATCTACTACTCGTTCACGGACTGGACCGGTCTGAGCCCCGACTTCAAGATGGTCGGCTTCGACAACTACACCCGGATGCTGAAGGACGACATCTTCTGGAAGTCGTTGCAGCACAGCCTGCTGCTCGTGCTGCTGCTGCCGCTGGTGACGCTGGGCCTCGCGCTCTTCTTCGCCTTCATGCTCAATGTCGGAGGCCGGCGGCGCAAGAACGCCGCGGTCTCCGGCGTGCGGGGTTCTGGTTTCTACAAGATCGCCTACTTCTTCCCGCAGGTGCTGTCGATCGTCATCGTCGCCCTGTTGTTCCAGTTCGCGTTCAACCCGCGCAGTGGAATGCTGAATTCGGCGCTCAAGGGAGTCGGTCTCGGTTCCATTCAGCCGGACTGGCTGGGTGACCCGAGCCTGGCGCTCATCTGCGTCATGTCGGTGCTGATCTGGTCGACGGTCGGATTCTTCGTCGTCCTCTTCTCCGCCGGAATGGCGTCCATTCCGAAGGACTTCTACGAGGCGGCGCTCCTGGACGGGGCCAGCCGCGTCACGACGTTCTTCCGGATCACCCTGCCGCTGCTCTGGGACACCGTGCAGTCGGGCTGGGTCTACATGGGCATCCTGGCGCTCGGGGTCGAGGCGTTCACGGCGGTACAGGTCATGACCGTGGGCCCCGGCGGCCCCGACTACTCGACCACCGTCCTGCCGCTGTACGTCTACCAGACGGCGTTCCGTGACGGCCAGGCCGGATACGCGACGACGATCGGTGTCGGACTGCTCATCATCACCATGGCGTTCGCCGCCATCGTGATGCGACTGGGCCGGCGCGAGCGGCTGGAGTTCTGATGCCGCGCTCCCCGGGGCGCGGTGCCCGGACCCCCAGCAGGGAAGACAGCCCGGCCGAGGTGGCCGGCTCGACAGTAGTACGAGGTGAGCACGCGTGAAGGCCACTGACACCCCTCCCGTGGATAAGGTGACGGAACCGGCCCCCGTGTCCAAGCCGCCCGCACCGGCCGGCAAGGCGAAGAGCAGCGAGGGCAAGGTCCTCAACGTCTTCTCGCACGGTGTGCTGGTCATCTGGGCGATCCTGGTGGTCATGCCGCTGCTCTGGGCGATCATGGCCTCGTTCAAGACAGATGACTCGATCCTGTCGACGCCGTGGGCGCTGCCGGACAAGCTTCACTTCGAGAACTGGTCGCGTGCCTGGGGTCAGGCGCACATGAGCGATTACTTCCTGAACACCATTCTGGTGGTGGGCGGTTCGCTCATCGGCACCCTGCTGCTCGGCTCCATGGCGGCGTACGTACTGGCGCGGTTCGAATTTCCCGGCAACCGCTTCATCTACTACATGTTCATCGGCGGGATGAGCTTCCCGATCATCCTGGCGCTGGTCCCGCTGTTCTTCGTCATGAACAACATGGGCCTGCTGAACACGCGGCACGGACTGATCATGGTCTACATCGCGTACTCGCTGCCGTTCACCGTCTTCTTCCTCACCTCGTTCTTCCGCTCGTTGCCGAGTTCGGTGGCGGAGGCGGCGATGCTCGACGGCGCCTCGCACACCCGGACGTTCTTCCAGGTGATGCTGCCGATGGCGAAGCCCGGCCTGATCAGCGTTGGTATCTTCAACTTCCTCGGGCAGTGGAACCAGTACCTGCTGCCAACGGTGCTGAACACCGATCCGAAGTACCGGGTGCTCTCCCAGGGACTGGTCGAACTGGCCAACGGGCAGGGCTACAAGGGCGACTGGTCCGGGCTCTTCGCCGGACTGGTGATGGCGATGCTGCCGGTCCTCGCGGCCTACATCATCTTCCAGCGCCAGGTGGTGGCGGGCCTCACCGCGGGAGCGGTGAAGTAACTCCTCGAACGCTCGCACCGACCGACCGAACCGCCCGCCGGCATCCTCGCCGACGGGCGGTTCGTCTGTTTACGGGGGAGTTCGCAGGGGTCGAGGTGCGAGGGTCCGGTGCTCATCCGAGGCTTCGACTGCTCAAGGTCTTGACGGGGAGTACCCCAAAACGCTCAGCTTAGAGTTCACATGTTGGAGAATATGGCAGGAGTGAGAGAGTCGATGGAGACTCCGGGGTCGCAGACATCTCTGCATCGCGCCAACCTTGAGCGGGTCGTGCGCGCCGTACGTATGGCGGGGTCACTCACCCAGGCGGAGATCGCCAGGAGCACGGGCCTCTCCGCGGCCACCGTCTCCAATATCGTTCGCGAACTCAAAGAGGGCGGCACGGTCGAGGTGACCCCCACCTCCGCGGGCGGCCGCCGCGCCCGCAGCGTCTCCCTCAGCGGTGACGCGGGCATCGTCATCGGCGTCGATTTCGGGCATACGCACCTGCGGGTGGCGGTCGGCAACCTGGCCCACCAGGTGCTGGCCGAGGAGTCCGAGCCGCTGGACGTGGACGCCTCCTCCGCCGAGGGCTTCGGGCGGGCCGAACAGCTGGTCAACCGGCTGATAGAGACGACCGGGATCAGCCCCGGCAAGGTGATCGGGGTCGGCCTCGGTGTACCCGGCCCGATCGACGTCGAGTCCGGCACGCTGGGCTCCACGTCGATCCTGCCGGGCTGGACGGGCATCAACCCCAGGGAAGAGCTGGCCGGCCGCCTCGGGGTGCCGGTCTACGTCGACAACGACGCCAACCTCGGGGCGCTGGGGGAGCTGGTCTGGGGGAGCGGCCGTGGGGTCAGCGACCTCGCGTACATCAAGGTCGCCAGCGGTGTCGGCGCCGGTCTGGTGATCGACGGGCACATCTACCGGGGACCCGGCGGCACGGCCGGCGAGATCGGCCACATCACCCTCGACGAATCGGGCCCGGTCTGCCGCTGCGGCAACCGGGGATGCCTGGAGACGTTCACGGCCGCCCGGTACGTGCTGCCGCTGCTCCAGCCCAGCCACGGCCCCGATCTCACCATGGAGCGGGTGGTCCAGCTGGCCCGTGAGGGCGATCCGGGGTGCCGTCGGGTGATCGGTGACGTCGGGCGGCACATCGGCAGCGGGGTGGCGAACCTCTGCAATCTGCTGAACCCCAGCCGGGTGGTGCTCGGCGGCTCGCTCGCGGAGGCCGGCGAACTGGTCCTCGGTCCGATCCGCGACTCGGTCGCGCGCTACTCCATCCCCAGCGCCGCACGGCAGCTCTCCGTGCTCCCCGGGGCGCTCGGCGGCCGGGCGGAAGTGCTCGGCGCGCTCGCCCTCGTCCTGAGCGAGATGGGGGATTCAACCCTTTTGGAGAGCACCCTCCCCACGGCCACTCCTGCCTTCACTTAGATAACGAATGGCACCGTTGTCATCTCGTTAAGGATTTACTCCTTGACGCTGGCCTCGCGGCCGAGTTGACTTCCAGCCACCTCGGCCGCAACGCTGCGGCCTCGTCAGGGAGGCACACCCGTAATGAACGCAATGACGCGACGCATCGTCATAGGCACGGCCGCGGTTTCCATGGCCGTCTCCCTCGCAGCCTGTGGCAAGGCGGGCGACGACAAGGACAGCGGCAGCGGTGGCGACAGCAAGACCATCGGCCTGCTGCTTCCGGAGAACAAGACCACGCGTTACGAGACCTTCGACCGCCCGATGATCGAGGCGAAGATCAAGGCGCTCTGCTCGGACTGCGACGTCAAGTACAACAACGCCGGCGGCGACGCCGAGACGCAGAAGAAGCAGTTCGACTCGCTGGTCACCCAGGGCGTCAAGGTCATCATCCTGGACACGGTCGACTACAAGGCCGTGAAGTCCTGGGTCCAGCAGGCCGACAAGAAGGGCGTGAAGGTCGTCGCGTACGACCGTCTCGCCGAGGGCCCGATCTCCGCGTACATCAGCTACGACAACGAGAAGATCGGCCGCCTCCAGGGCGAGGCGCTCGTCAAGGCGCTGGGCGACAAGGCGAAGAGCAGCAACGTCGTCATGATCAACGGCTCGCCGCTCGACCCGAACGCCCCCTTCTTCAAGAAGGGCGCGCACAGCGTCCTGGACACCCAGGTCAAGAAGGTCGTATACGAGCAGGACATCCCGGACTGGTCGCCGGACGAGGCGAACAAGAAGATGGGTGCCGCCCTCGACTCGCTGGGCAAGAACGGCTTCCAGGGCGTCTACTCCGCGAACGACGGCATGGCCGGTGGCATCATCACCGCCCTCAAGAAGCAGGGTGTGAAGGTCCCGGTCGGCGGCCAGGACTCCGAGCTCGCCGGTCTGCAGCGCATCCTCGCGGGTGAGCAGTCCTTCTCGATCTACAAGCAGATCAAGCCGCAGGCGGACACCACCGCGGGTATCGCGGTGAAGCTCCTCAAGGGCGAGAAGTTCGACGACCTGGTCAACACCAAGGTCGACAGCCTCTCGGGCGAGTTCAAGGCCACCCCGTCGCGGCTGTACGACGCCACGGTCGTGACCAAGGAGAACATCGGCTCCACGATCGTCGCGGACAAGGTCTACAAGGCCTCCGAGATCTGCACCCCCGAGTACAAGAAGGCGTGCGACGCCGCCGGCATCAAGTAACACCGGCGGGCAAGCCCTCAGGGGCGCCCCTTGCCAGTCCGGCCCCCGCCCCGTCAACGCCCCGCAAAGCGGGGGCGGGGCCGGACTTCTTCTCACCGGATCCGGTCGTCGGACTGCCGCCGCCCCAGGCCCCACGGGCCACCAGGCGACGACGGTGGTCCGACGGCCCGAACCGGCACCCCCTGTGCAATGCAGCACCATCCCCGCCGGTCAGGCGGCGAAGGAGATGATTCACGTGTCCGCTACGCCCGTGCTGGCGTTGCGCGGAATCTCCAAGCGGTTCGGCGCCGTTCAGGCGCTCACCGATGTGAACCTGGAGATTCATTCCGGCGAAGTGGTTGCCCTGGTCGGCGACAACGGCGCCGGCAAGTCAACCCTTGTCAAGACCATCTCGGGTGTTCACCCGATCGACGAAGGCGCCATCGAGTGGGAGGGCGGGACGGTCCGGATCAACCGGCCGAACGACGCCCAGGACCTCGGAATCGCCACCGTCTACCAGGACTTGGCCCTCTGCGACAACCTCGATGTCGTCGCCAACCTCTTCCTCGGCAACGAGCTGCGCAGCGCCTCCGTCCTCGACGAGATCGGGATGGAGAAGCGCGCCAAGGAACTCCTTGACACCCTGTCCATCCGGATCCCCAGCGTCCGTATCCCGGTCGCCTCGCTCTCCGGTGGCCAGCGCCAGGTCGTGGCCATCGCCCGCGCCCTGATCGGTGACCCCAAGGTCGTCATCCTCGACGAGCCGACCGCCGCACTCGGCGTCGAGCAGACCGCCCAGGTGCTCGACCTCGTGGAGCGGCTGCGCGAGCGAGGCCACGGCGTGATCCTCATCAGCCACAACATGGCCGATGTGAACGCCGTCGCGGACCGGGTCGCGGTGCTCCGGCTGGGCCGCAACAACGGCGTCTTCGACGTCGCGACCACGTCCCACGAAGAGGTCATCGCCGCCATCACCGGCGCCTCGGACAATGCCGTCACGCGCCGCCAGGCACGCACAGTCACGAAGGAGGACGCAAAGTGAGCGACCTCGCCAAGACCCCCGGGACTTCCGACGAGAAGACCGAGAAGGCCGGGCAGAGCGCCACGGTGCCGGCCCAGGCGGCCGAACCGTCGGCGGCGGCCATCCCCGCGGTGGACCCGCGCCTGCTCATCCGCGAGGAGGGCTTCAAGGGCTACTGGTCGGAGTTCCTCCGCAAGGTGCGCGGCGGTGAGCTCGGCTCGCTGCCGGTCTTCGTCGGGCTGATCGTCATCGCGATCGTCTTCCAGTTCCAGAACAGCAACTTCCTCTCCGCCAGTTCCGTCGCCAACATCGCTGTCTACAGCTCCGGCCTCGGCATCATGGCGGTCGGCATCGTGTTCGTGCTGCTGCTCGGTGAGATCGACCTCTCGGTCGGCTCTGTCGCCGGTGTCGGTGCGGCGACCTGGGCCGTGCTCAACGTCAACCACGGCTGGCCGGAGTGGCTGGCGATCCTCACCGCCGTCCTCGCCGGGACCGCGCTGGGCGCCCTGCACGGCTTCTTCTTCGCGAAGATCGGGGTGCCGGCCTTCGTCGTCACCCTGGCCGGCTTCCTCGGCTGGAGCGGTCTGCAGGACTGGATGATGGGCGGCGAGGGCTCGATCAACACGCCGTCCGGCAGTGTCGTCGAGGACCTCACCAACTACTTCTTCGAGGACAAGGGCGTCGGCTACGGCCTCGCCCTGGTCGCGGTGATCGCGTACGCCGCGTCCCTCCTGGTGGACAGCAAGCGCCGCAAGGCCGCGAACCTGCCCGCCCGCCCGGTCACCGAGATCGTGCTGCGTACCGCTGTCGTCGCCGTCCTGTGCTTCGTCGTCGCGTACGTCCTGAACGAGCCCGAGGGCGCCCGCGGCCTGCCGCTGGCCCTGGTGCTCTTCCTCGCCGTCCTGGTGATCGCGGACTTCGTGGCCCGCCGGACCACCTTCGGCCGCCAGGTCTTCGCGGTCGGCGGCAACGCGGAGGCCGCGCGCCGCGCCGGTATCAGCGTGGACCGCATCCGCATCATCGTCTTCGCGCTCTCCGGCACGCTGGGCGCCTTCGGTGGTCTCTTCATCGCCAGCCTCTCCGGCGGCGCCACCAAGAGCGTCGGCGGCGGCAACACCCTGATGCTGGT
Source organism: Streptomyces sp. NPDC104307 (assembly GCF_055584045.1). Lineage (NCBI taxonomy): Bacteria > Bacillati > Actinomycetota > Actinomycetes > Kitasatosporales > Streptomycetaceae > Streptomyces > Streptomyces sp. NPDC104307. The sequence continues at coordinate 1,543,064 of NZ_JBVJMU010000001.1, read as the reverse complement.
GATCGCTGCCGCGGTCATCGGCGGCACCAGCCTCTTCGGTGGCCGGGGCAAGGTCTGGTCCGCGCTCCTCGGCATGGTCGTCATCCAGTCGATCCAGCAGGGCCTGAACATGATCGGCATGGCCAACGCCGTGCAGTACATGATCACCGGCGCGGTTCTCCTCGCCGCCGTGGTCATCGACTCGGTCTCCCGCCGCACGCAGAAGACCGCGGGCCGCGCCTAGTACGCAGCCCGCGCGCAGTACGCGGTCCGCGCCTAGTACGCAGCCCGCACCGCGACACCGACAGTGCCCGGCGCCCCTTCGGGGGGCGCCGGGCACTGTCGCGTTCCGGCGGGCACACGCCCTCGCGGGTGACATTAGTGTGTGGCGCACAGTATCGTGTCACGCGTGGGCACCGATGAACTGATCCTCAGCCAGGCCCAGGAGCTACGCCGCGGCACGGTCGTGCTGGCCTGCCTGGCGCTCCTGGAGGAACCGCAGTACGGCTACGCGCTCCTGGAGACGCTCGGTGACGCCGGGATTGCGGTGGACGGCAACACCCTCTATCCGCTGCTGCGGCGCCTGGAGAAACAGGGGCTGCTCGTCAGCGAGTGGAACACCGAGCAGTCCCGGCCGCGGAAGTTCTACCGGATCAGCGCCGAGGGAGCCCGGGTCCGCACCGGGCTGCTGCGCGAGTGGCAGGCACTGGACGCCTCGATAGCACGCCTGACCAAGGGGGACCGATGAGAACGCTGAGTGCGCCCGGCACCGGCACGCTGACCGACCGTTACGTGGCGGAGGTCGTCCGGCGCATCCCGGCCGGCCGGCGCGGCGACGTAGCCGAGGAGCTGTCCGCCACGATCGCCGACACCGTCGAGGCCAGGGGGCCGGGCGACCCGGCGGCCGCCGAACGCGAGGTACTCACCGAGATGGGTGACCCGGTCCGGCTCGCCGCCGGCTACGCGGACCGGCCGCTCACCCTGATCGGCCCCGAGCTCTACCCGGCGTACGTACGGCTCCTCACGGTGCTGCTCCTCGCCGTGCTGCCGGCCGTCACCGCGGTGAGCGCCGTCGTCGACGTCCTGGACGGGCGGGGAGCCGCGTCGGTGATCGGCGGGGCCGCCGGGACGGTGCTCTCCGTCGGCGCCCAGATGATCGCCTGGCTCACCGCGGCCTTCGCCCTGGCCGAGCGGTCCGGCAGGCGCCCCGGCGCGCCCGGCAGGGCGGTCTGGACGCCGGAGGAGCTGCCCGAGTCCCGTGCGCCGGGGAGACGCGGCGCGATGGCGTACGCCGGTACCGCGTGGCACGCGCTGCTGATCGCCCTGATCGTGTGGCAGCACACCGCGCAGCCGTACCGGACCGACGAAGGCGTACACCTCGACGTGCTCGACCCCGGCCTGTGGTCGGGCTGGATCTGGCCGGTCCTGGCCGGGCTCGCCGGACTCGTGGCGCTCGACGTGATCCGGGCGGTGCGGGCTCCGACGCGGGTGCTCGCGGTGTGGAACATCGCCGCGGAGGCGGCGTTCACGCTGCCGCTCGCCTGGATCCTGTACCGACGGGAGTTCTTCGACCCGGCCTTCCTGGCGGACGTCAACGGCGGCTGGCACACCCCGGACTCCTTCTACACCGTGGCGGTCCTGCTGGTCCTGCTGGGGGGCGCGCGGGCGGTGATGCGGCGGCTCGCGGAGGCGCGGGCCTGAATCCGCGGCGTCGTTCCCGTCACAGTGCCTGCCCGGAACCATTCGCGACGCGCCCCGAACGCACAGGTGGGGCCGTCCGTCCGGCCTCGCGGGGCGGGACCGGTGGGTCAGCACACGCCCGCCCGATGTCCGTGGCGGCGAACGGAACATTAGACTCATCGGATCGGCATGCTCGACCAGCACAATCGCAAGGAGGCACGGTGACACAGCCGCGCGAAGCGCGTCATGCACGGGCGGTGGCGGGCGACGGATGGGATCTGCTGGCCGGCATCGCCGGACCGCGTGACCTGGACCGGCTCACCCCCGAGCAGCTGGAGCAGCTCGCCGAAGAGATCCGGACCTTCCTCGTCGACGCCGTCTCCAAGACCGGCGGACACCTCGGACCCAACCTGGGCGTGGTCGAGCTGACCATCGCCCTGCACCGGGTCTTCGACTCCCCGAAGGACAAGGTCCTCTTCGACACCGGCCACCAGAGCTACGTCCACAAGCTCCTCACCGGCCGCCAGGACTTCACGAAGCTCAAGAGCAAGGGCGGCCTCTCCGGCTACCCCTCGCGCGCCGAGTCCGAGCACGACGTCATCGAGAACAGCCACGCCTCCACGGTGCTCGGCTGGGCCGACGGCCTCGCCAAGGCCAACGAGGTGCTGAAGCGTCCCGACCACGTCGTCGCGGTCATCGGTGACGGGGCGCTCACCGGCGGCATGGCCTGGGAGGCGCTGAACAACATCGCCGCCGCCAAGGACCGCCCGCTCGTCATCGTCGTCAACGACAACGAGCGCTCCTACGCGCCGACGATCGGCGGCCTCGCCAACCACCTGGCGACCCTGCGCACCACCGACGGCTACGAACGCTTCCTGGCCCGCGGCAAGGACCTCCTGGGGCGCACCCCCGTCGTCGGCAAGCCGCTCTACGAGACGCTGCACGGCGCCAAGAAGGGCCTCAAGGACTTCATCGCTCCGCAGGGCATGTTCGAGGACCTCGGCCTCAAGTACGTCGGCCCGATCGACGGACACGACCTGGAGGCACTGGAGTCCGCGCTCCAGCGCGCCAAGCGCTTCGGCGGCCCGGTCATCGTCCACTGCCTCACCGAGAAGGGCCGCGGCTACACCCCGGCGCTGCTGGACGAGGCCGACCGCTTCCACGCCGTCGGCAAGATCCACCCCGACACCGGCCTGCCCGTCGCCACCTCCGGCCTCGACTGGACCTCCGTGTTCGGCGAGGAGATGGTCAAGCTCGGCAAGGAGCGCGAGGACATCGTCGCGATCACCGCGGCCATGCTCCAGCCGGTCGGCCTGACCAAGTTCGAGAAGGCCTTCCCGGACCGGATCTACGACGTCGGCATCGCGGAGCAGCACGGCGCGGTCTCCGCGGCGGGCCTCGCCACCGGCGGACTGCACCCCGTCTTCGCGGTCTACGCCACCTTCCTCAACCGCGCCTTCGACCAGGTCCTGATGGACGTCGCCCTGCACAAGTGCGGCGTGACCTTCGTCCTGGACCGGGCCGGTGTCACCGGTACGGACGGCGCCTCGCACAACGGCATGTGGGACATGTCGATCCTGCAGTGCGTGCCGACGCTCCGGATCGCCGCCCCGCGCGACGCGGACCAGGTCCGCGCCCAGCTGCGCGAGGCCGTCGCGGTCGACGACGCCCCGACGGTCGTCCGCTTCTCCAAGGGCGCGGTCGGCCCGTCGGTCCCGGCCGTCTCCACGGCCGGCGGCATGGACGTGCTCCGCGAACCCGGTACCGACCGGCCCGACGTGCTGCTCGTCTCCATCGGCGCGCTCGCCCCGATGTGCCTGGAGATCGCGGACCTGCTCGACGCCCAGGGCATCTCGACCACGGTCGTCGACCCGCGCTGGGTGAAGCCGGTGGACGAGGCCATGGCGCCGCTCGCCGCGAAGCACCGCGTCGTCGTCACCGTCGAGGACAACAGCCGGGCCGGCGGCGTCGGATCGGCCGTCGCCCAGGCGCTGCGCGACGCCGACGTCGACGTACCGCTGCGCGACTTCGGCATCCCGCCGGTCTTCCTCGACCACGCCTCCCGCAAGGAGGTCATGGCCGAGATCGGGCTGACCGCACCGGACATCGCCCGCCAGGTCACCGGTCTGGTCGCCAAGCTCGACGGCCGCTACGAGACGGACGCGGAGAGCCGCTCCGTGGCGGAGCCCGTCCGGGACTGATCCGTAACGCCGCATCGCCGATGGGCCGGTCGCCCACCCTCCAAGGGTGGTCCGACCGGCCCATTCGTGTGAAATCCCGCGCTGCGGGGCGTGCCGGGAGCGAGCCGGTCCGAATCTCCGAATCATGGCATCCACGACGAGTGCGTGGAGGTACGCCGGTGAGCACGCAGCAGGACCTGCCCCCCAGCCGGGACGGGCTGTTCAGGACCAAGTCGATCGAACAGTCCATCCGCGACACGGAGGAGCCGGAGCACGCCCTCAAGAAGTCCCTCTCCGCCCTGGACCTCACGGTCTTCGGAGTGGGCGTCATCATCGGCACCGGGATCTTCGTCCTCACCGGCAAGGTGGCCAAGGAGACGGCGGGACCCGCCACCGCCATCGCCTTCGTGGTCGCGGGCGTCGTCTGCGCCCTGGCCGCCCTCTGCTACGCGGAGTTCGCCTCCACCGTCCCGGTGGCCGGGTCCGCGTACACCTTCTCCTACGCCTCGCTCGGCGAACTGGTCGCCTGGATCATCGGCTGGGACCTGGTGCTGGAGTTCGCGCTGGGCACGGCGGTGGTGGCGGTCGGCTGGTCCGGCTACGTCCGCTCGCTCCTGGACAACATCGGCTGGTCGCTGCCGAACGCGCTCTCCGGGACCGACGCGACGAAAGGATTCGGCTTCGACATCCTCGCATTCGTCCTGGTCCTGATCCTCACCGTCATCCTGGTGCTGGGCATGAAGCTCTCCGCCCGGGTCACCACCGTCGTGGTGGCGATCAAGGTGGCCGTCGTGCTGATCGTGATCATCGCGGGCCTCTTCTTCATCGACACCGCGAACTACTCGCCCTTCATCCCCGAGGCCCAGCCGCAGTCCGCCGGTTCCGGCCTGCAGGAACCGCTGGTCCAGCTGATCTTCGGGTACGCGCCCACCAACTTCGGCGTCATGGGCATCTTCACCGCCGCCTCCATCGTCTTCTTCGCCTTCATCGGCTTCGACGTGGTGGCCACGGCCGCGGAGGAGACCAAGGTCCCGCAGCGCGACATGCCCCGCGGCATCATGGCCTCGCTCCTCATCTGCACCACGCTCTACGTCGCCGTATCGATCGTGGTCACCGGAATGGAGCACTACACAGAGCTCTCCGTGGACGCCCCGCTGGCCGATGCCTTCAAGGCCGTCGGGCACCCCGTCTACGCCGGGATCATCAGCTTCGGCGCCGCCGTCGGCCTCACCGTGGTCTGCATGATCCTGCTGCTCGGCCAGACCCGGGTGTTCTTCGCGATGAGCCGGGACGGACTCCTCCCGCGCTTCTTCTCGAAGACCCACCCGCGCTTCCACACCCCGTACCGCCCGACCATCCTGCTCGGCGTGATCATCGCGATCGTCGCCGGATTCACCAGCATCGACGAGCTCGCGACCCTGGTGAACATCGGAACGCTCTTCGCCTTCGTGGTCGTCGCCCTGGGCGTCATGGTCCTGCGCCGCACCCGCCCGGAGCTGCACCGCGCCTTCCGCACCCCGTGGGTCCCGCTGATCCCGGTCCTCTCGGTGGCCGCGTCCGTCTGGCTGATGCTCAACCTGCCGGCCGAGACCTGGCTGCGGTTCGGCATCTGGATGGTCATCGGCGTCGTCATCTACTTCACCTACGGCCGCAAGCACAGCCGGGTCCACCGCAGCACGCGGTGAGCCCCGGACAGACTCCCGACGAAGGGTATGTCATGAAGTTCGCAGTAATCGGCGGCACCGGGCTGATCGGGTCGCAGGTCGTCAGGAACCTGAACGCCGCCGGGTACGAGGCGCTCCCGCACTCGAAGGCCACCGGCGTCGACATCATCAGCGGCGAGGGACTGGACGCGGCGGTGGCAGGTGCCGACGTCGTCCTCGACCTGACGAACTCACCGACCTTCGACGAAGCCTCGCCCGAGTTCTTCCGCACGTCGATGGGGAACATGCTGGCCGCTGCGGGAAAGGCCGGCGCCGGCCACTTCGTCATCCTCTCGATCGTCGGCGTGGACAAGGTGCCGGAAGTCGACTACTACCGGGCCAAGCTGCTCCAGGAGGAGCTTCTGGCGGCGGGCCCGGTCCCGTACTCGATCGTCCGAGCCACCCAGTTCATGGAGTTCATCGACGACGTGCTGTCCTGGACCGCGGAGGGCGACACCGTACGGCTGCCCACCACCCCGCTCCAGCCGGTCTCCGCCGCCGAGGTTGCCGAGACGGTCACCCGGATCGCCGAGGGGACACCCGTGAACGGCATCCACTCCATTGCCGGGCCCGAGGTCTTCGCCCTGGACGAGCTGGGCCGCATGACGCTGGCCGCCAAGGGCGACAACCGCAGGGTCGTGACCGACCCCACCGCAGGCATGTTCGCCGCCGTCCAGGGGGACGCCCTCACCGACCCGGGCGCGCATCTCGCGAGGACCCGCTACGCCGAGTGGCTCTCCTGACCGCGTCGCACCCACGCGGGCGCGACGCGGTGAACGGGTGATCAGCCGCCGGTGGCGGGCGACTTCCTGGCGGACGCGGGGATGGCGGTGTCCTCGCGCAGCGCCTTCCAGAGCGTCCTGGCCTGCGGCTGCGCCGCCACCACCCGGTTGGGGTCGATCCGGTCGTACGCCACCGGCAGCATGATGGTGTCCATGGAGCCCGGGTCGACGCCGTTCATCGAACGGGCGAACCTGCTCAGTGACGTGAGCGAGGCGAGACCCTCGTCGGTGGTGAGGGACTTGGTCGCGGAGTTGGCGATCCGGTAGGTGCTGGCCGGACTGCCCAGCAGGTCCCGCGACTTGACCTCGCCGAGGAGTGCCAGCAGGAACTGCTGCTGGAGTCCGATGCGGCCGAGGTCGCTGCCGTCACCGATGCCGTGGCGGGTGCGGACGTAGGAGAGGGACTCGGTGCCGTCGAGCTTGTGGGGCCCGGCGGTGAGGTCGAGTCCGGAGGCCTTGTCGTGGATATCCTGGGGCACATCGACGGTGACGCCGCCTATGGCGTCGACGAGGTCCTTGAATCCGGCGAAGTTGATCTCCAGGTAGTGGTCGATACGGACCCCGGACATCTTCTCCACGGTCTTGACCACGCAGGCCGGACCGACCTGGGAGTAGACGGAGTTGAACATCACGCGGCTCGCGGAGCCCATGGCCGAGCCGTCGGACCTGACGCACTCGGGCCGGGTCACCAGGGTGTCGCGCGGGATGGACACGGCGACGGCCCTGCTGCGGCCCTCGGGGATGTGCACGACCATCGCGGTGTCGGAGCGCGCGCCGCTGACGCCGCCCCCGCCGCCCAGCGCCTTGTTCTCCGCCCCGGCGCGCGAGTCGGAGCCGAGGACCAGCAGGTTCTGCCCGCTGGTGGGGAGCCTTTCGGGGCGGTCGTCACCGAGCGCCCTGTCGATGTCGACGCCCTTGATGTTCCCGTCGAGCCGGCTGTAGAGCCAGTACGCTGTCCCGCCCGCGGCGATGACGATCACGAGTAACGACAGCAGGAGCGCCCGGCGTATTCGCCGGCCGCGCGTCCGCTCGCGCCCGCGCCCGCGACGGGGACTGTCCGGGGAACTCGGGCTGTCAGGTGTGCTGGTGTCCTGGCTCATCCTGAATGAGTCCTCACAACTGGTGTGCGCACGGGGCCCACAGCGGGATCGTGACGGCCCCTGGCACGTACCGGAGCCCGTTCCGGCCGCGAATCGTACGCTGGTGAACCCCGGAATACCCCGCCTTACCGGGGTTTAGGATGTAACAGATTCGAATTCGTGCGCGAGTTGTCGGATGTCAGTTCTGGAAAGGTAATCGCAGAATCATGCTCGGACAGGATGCCCGTGCGACCTCGAAGGTTGCTCCCGGGGCCCCAGCGCTACGCGGCATCTGGCTCACCCGGGCCAAGGACGGCAGGCTCACCGCGTACGTCGCCGGTGACGGCCGTCTGCGCCGCTGGTCGGAGACGCGCCCCGGTGGTCCGCAGTGGGACGCCCCGGACGTGGTGCGGCTGCCGGGACTGACGCATCTGTCCGTGGCACAGAACTCCCAGGGCTACGTGCACTTCGCCGGCCGACGCGAACGGCCCGCGGCCTCGGGCGGCGTCACCGTGGACGTCGTGCACGCGATCCAGTACCAGACGGGACGCCCGGTCTCCTCCTGGAACTCGCTGGGCAACCCGCACAAGGAAGCCGATGTGGGCAGCGGGTTCGGCGCGCCCGTCGTCGTGGTGAAGGCCTCCGGCGAGGTGCACGTCGCCGCCCGCAACGGGCGCGGCGGCATGATGGTGCGCCGGGAGCGCGCCGACGGCAAGTGGCGCGGCTGGGAGGACCTTCGCTGCACGCGCATCAAGGAGGTCCCCGCCGTGGTGGCGCTCGATTCCGGCTGCCTGGAGATCTTCGCCTCCACCGACAAGGGCACGCTGTACTGGCAGCAGGAGAAGCCCGGTGGCGGCTGGGGCGAGGTCGAGCGTTCACCCTTCGCGGTGAGCCCGGGGTCGCTCGCGGTGCTGGAGACGGCACCCGGCCGCGCGACGTACTTCTGGACCGACCCCTCGGGCGGTGTCGTCGCCTACCGGGCCGACGGCTCGCCGATGGAGCTCGGCGGTACGCCCGGCGAGGGCGGGCACGCGTTGATCCGCACGGAGTTGGACGGGCTCGACTGCACGGTGCTTGCCCACCGCGGGGTGAACGGCGCGGTGGCCGTCGGCGTCGGGGTGACCGAGAAGGAGGCGGGCGGCGTGTGGTGGTCGGACACTGGCGCGGCCTGCCTGGGCACTCCGGCCCTGACGCACGACGCGCTCGGCCGGGTGGTCATGGCCGCCGTGGGTACGGACGGGGAGCCGCGGGTGGCACGGCAGACGGAGGGGCCGGGGCTCGGCTTCGACGAATGGCGCGCGCTGTGAACGCCGCGCGGTGACACCGGCGGTCAGCCCGGCCGGCCGCACTCCGGGCCCGTGCGCCGTGCGGGGCGCCGCCGGGCGGACGGGGCTTTCGGAACACGCCCTCGCCCGGTCTCAGGCAGGCGGACCGCTGTGCGCTCCGGCGATGACGATGCGGATGAGCAGGTCGTAACTCTCGTCCAGGCTCTCCGGCAGCCCGAACGCGCCGCCGGTTTCGAGGACCGCGAAGCCGTGGACGGCCGCGCGCAGGCAGCGGATCATGTGGATCGCCGCCGAGTCCGTCAGTCCGTACGAGCGCAGCGTGGCGCGGATGATGCCGAGCAGCCGTTCCCCGGCTTCGGCCGTACCCGGATCCGGGCTCTGGAGCATGGCCGCGTAGCGGTGCGGGTGGCGACGCGCGTAAGCGCGCCAGGCCTCCATGAACGCGCGGACCGCCTCGTCGGCCGAGCGGCCGAGCACCGCCTGGCCCGCGGCCTCCGCCATGTCGTCCATGATCCGCGCGGAGACGAGGACGCGGAGTTCGGCGAGGCCGCGCACGTGCTTGTAGAGGGAGGGGGTGGCGACGCCCGCCCGGTCCGCCACCGCGGACAGGGTGAGGGCGGAGGCGCCCTTCTCGTCCACCGTCTCCAGTGCGAGGGCGACGACCGCGTCCGGGGACAGGGCCGCCCTAGGCACGGGCGGTGTCCTTGAGGAAGGCCAGCATGGCGGTGGCGACCTCTGCCGGGGCCTGCACGTGGGGGTAGTGGCCCACTCCCTCGATCATCTCCAGCCGCCCGAGCCCTGCGGGCAGGCTCGCCACGATGCCCTCTCCCTCGGCCTGCGGGTCCGCCCAGTCGGGGTCCAGCGTGCCCTCGACGACGAGGACGGGGCAGCGGACACCGGCCAGCTTGGCGCCCGCGTCGGTGGGCGCGGACATGCCCATCTTGCTGACGACCGCCATCCGGCCCGGCCTGCGCAGGTCGGCCTCCAGAGCGGCGATATGGGCCGCGTACCCCTCGGGCTTGGTGCCGGGGAAGGCGTGGTCCAGGTAGCGCTTCCACAACCCGACGCTGCGCAGCAGGCCCGTCCCCATCAGCAGTGACATGCCCTTGCGGTAGCGGGCGTTGGAGAACAGTGCGCCCATGTCGATCTTCTGCGCGCGGGTGAAGGGGCCGAGCTCGACGACCGCGCTGACCAGCTCCGGCTCTTCGGCCGCCGCGATGGTGGCGCCGCCGCCCGCGAAGGAGTGGCCCACGATGACGGCGGGGCCGCCCAGGTGCCGGATCAGGGCCAGCAGGTCCGCCGCCGCGTCGGTGCGGGTGTAGGAGCTCCAGCCGGTGCTGGACTCGCCGTGCCCGCGCTGGTCCATGGCGGCGACCCGGAAGCCGGCCGCCGCCAGCAGGTCCGCCAGCTCGCGGAAGGCGCCTCTGTTGGTGCCCATGCCGTGGGCGAGCACGATCAGCGCGCCCTCACCGGTCACGTCGTACGCGAGCCGGCCGCCGTCGGTGTCCAGGAACTCGGTCATGTCCACTCCCGTTGTTAAGGTTGATAGCCATTAAGCTAATGGCATTAGCCAGAGGTGTCAACCGTCCGCACGCGGAAGGGCCGTACGGGACAAGTCCCGTACGGCCCTTCCGCTGCTGTGACCGGCCTCTGGCGAGGCCCGGCCCGGTGAATTACGCCGGAACGCTCGCCACACCCCGCGCCAGGAACTTCTTCCCGTTGACCCGCTCGGAGACGCCCTCGCGGTCCAGGTACGGCGTGATGCCGCCCAGGTGGAAGGGCCAGCCCGCGCCGGTGATCAGGCAGAGGTCGATGTCCTGGGCCTCGGCGACGACGCCCTCGTCCAGCATCAGGCCGATCTCCTGCGCCACCGCGTCCAGGACGCGGTCGCGGACCTGCTCCTCGGACAGGACGGTGTCGCCCTGCTTCAGGAGGGCAGCGACCTCCGGGTCCAGCTCTGGCTTTCCGGAGTCGTAGACGTAGAAGCCGCGCTTTCCGGCCTTGACGACCGCCGCGAGGTTCTGCGAGACGGTGAAGCGCTCCGGGAAGGCGCGGTTCAGGGTCTCGGAGACGTGCAGGCCGATCGCCGGGCCGACCAGCTCCAGGAGCACCAGCGGGGACATCGGCAGGCCGAGCGGCTCGATGGCCTTCTCCGCGACCTCGACCGGGGTGCCCTCGTCGATGACGTTCTGGATCTCGCCCATGAAGCGGGTGAGGATGCGGTTGACGACGAACGCCGGGGCGTCCTTCACCAGCACCGCGGTCTTCTTCAGCTTGCGGGCCACACCGAACGCCGTGGCCAGCGAGGCGTCGTCGGTCTGCTCACCGCGGACGATCTCCAGCAGCGGCAGGATCGCGACCGGGTTGAAGAAGTGGAAGCCGACGACCCGCTCGGGGTTCTTCAGCTTCGACGCCATCTCGGTGACCGAGAGGGAGGAGGTGTTGGTGGCGAGGATCGCGTGCGCCGGGGCGACCGCCTCGACCTCCGCGAACACCTGCTGCTTGACGCCGATCTCCTCGAAGACGGCCTCGATGATGAAGTCGGCGTCGGAGAAGCCCTCCGCCTTGTCCAGCACACCGGAGACCAGGGCCTTGAGGCGGTTGGCCTTGTCCTGGTTGATGCGGCCCTTGCCGAGCAGCTTCTCGATCTCGGCGTGGACGTAACCCACACCCTTGTCGACGCGCGCCCGGTCGATGTCGGTCAGCACGACCGGCACCTCAAGGCGGCGCAGGAAGAGCAGGGCGAGCTGCGAGGCCATCAGGCCCGCGCCCACCACGCCGACCTTGGTGACCGGGCGGGCCAGGTTCTTGTCCGGGGCACCGGCCGGGCGCTTGGCGCGCTTCTGGACCAGGTTGAACGAGTAGATCCCGGAGCGCAGCTCGCCGCCCATGATCAGGTCCGCCAGGGCCTGGTCCTCGCGGTCGAAGCCGGCGGACAGGTCGCCGTCCTTGGCCGCGGCGATGATCTCCAGCGCGCGGTACGCGGCCGGGGCGGCGCCGTGCACCTTGGAGTCGGCGATGGCCTTGCCCCGGGCGACGGCCTGGTCCCAGGCATCCCCCCGGTCGACCTCGGGGCGCTCGACGGCGAGGGTGCCGTTGAGCACGTCCGCCGTCCAGATCAGCGACTGCTCCAGGAAGTCGGCGCCCTCGAAGAGCGCGTCCGCGATCCCGAGCTCGAAGACCTGCTTGCCCTTGAGCTGACGGTTCTGGTTGAGCGAGTTCTCGATGATCACCGAGACCGCGCGGTCCGCGCCGATCAGGTTCGGGAGCAGCGCGCAGCCGCCCCAGCCGGGGACCAGGCCGAGGAAGACCTCCGGCAGCGAGAACGCGGGCAGCGCCTTGGAGACGGTGCGGTACGAGCAGTGCAGACCGACCTCGACACCGCCGCCCATGGCCGCGCCGTTGTAGTACGCGAACGTCGGGACCGCGAGGCCGGAGAGCCGCCGGAAGACGTCGTGGCCGCCCTTGCCGATGGCGAGCGCGTCCTTGTGCTCCTTGAGCAGCTCGACGCCCTTGAGGTCGGCGCCGACCGCGAAGATGAACGGCTTGCCGGTGATGCCGATGCCGGTGACCGTGCCCGCTGCGGCCTCCTTCTCGACCTGGTCGATGGCGGCGTTCAGGTTCGCCAGCGACTGCGGTCCGAAGGTGGTCGGCTTGGTGTGGTCCAGGCCGTTGTCCAGGGTGATGAGGGCGAAGTTGCCCGCACCTCCCGGCAGGTCCAGGTGGCGTACGTGCGCCTGGGTGACGACCTCACCGGGGAACAGCTCGGCCGCACCCTTCAGAAGCTCGGTGGTGGAGCTCACTTGCTGCCTCCGTCTGCGTCGAAGTGCGGGTTCTCCCAGACGACCGTGGCGCCCATGCCGAAGCCGACGCACATGGTGGTCAGGCCGTAGCGGACCTCCGGCTGCTCCTCGAACTGGCGGGCCAGCTGGGTCATCAGCCGGACGCCGGAGGAGGCCAGCGGGTGGCCGTAGGCGATGGCGCCGCCGTACTGGTTGACGCGCGCGTCGTCGTCCGCGATGCCGTAGTGCTCCAGGAAGGCGAGCACCTGCACGGCGAACGCCTCGTTGATCTCGAAGAGACCGATGTCCGAGATGGACAGGCCCGCCTTGGAGAGGGCCTTCTCGGTGGCCGGGATCGGGCCGTAGCCCATGACCTCCGGCTCGACGCCCGCGAAGGCGTAGGAGACCAGGCGCATCTTCACCGGGAGGCCCAGCTCGCGGGCGACGTCCTCGGCGGCGAGCAGCGAGGCGGTGGCGCCGTCGTTGAGCCCCGCGGCGTTACCGGCCGTCACCCGGCCGTGCGGGCGGAACGGGGTCTTCAGACCGGCCAGGGACTCCATCGTGGTGCCCGGACGCATCGGCTCGTCGGCGGTGACCAGGCCCCAGCCCGTCTCACCGGCTTCCGCGTTGGTGCGGCGTACGGAGACCGGCACCAGGTCCTGCTGGATGCTGCCGTTGGCGTACGCCTTGGCGGCCTTCTCCTGCGAACGCACCGCGTACGCGTCGGCGCGCTGCTTGGTGATCGTGGGGTAGCGGTCGTGCAGGTTCTCCGCGGTCATGCCCATGAACAGGGCGGACTCGTCGACCAGCTTCTCCGAGACGAAGCGCGGGTTCGGGTCCACGCCCTCGCCCATCGGGTGGCGGCCCATGTGCTCGACGCCGCCGGCGACGACGACGTCGTACGCGCCGAAGGCGATGGAACCGGCCGTCGAGGTGACGGCGGTCAGGGCGCCCGCACACATGCGGTCGATGGAGTAACCGGGGACGGACTGCGGCAGACCGGCCAGGATTCCGGCAGTGCGGCCGAGCGTGAGGCCCTGGTCGCCGATCTGCGTGGTCGCGGCGATGGCGACCTCGTCGATCTTGGCCGGGTCCAGGTCCGGGTTGCGGCGCAGCAGCTCCCGGATGGCCTTCACGACGAGATCGTCGGCGCGGGTCTCGTGGTAGATGCCCTTCGGGCCCGCTTTGCCGAACGGGGTGCGGACGCCGTCGACGAAGACGACGTCCCGGATGGTACGAGGCACGGTGGCTCTCCTCCAGGGTGCGGGATGGCACTGCTGCGGGGCACGCCCGGAAGCGCGCCGCCACCGCTCATGCTACTTGCGGGTAACCAGACTGCCCAGTCCTGGTGCCGGGAGCGGCGAAGGTCACACGCGCGAAATGGCCCGGACGGCCCCCAAATGGGGTCGTCCGGGCCATGCGGCACGGAGTGGGCGGCCGAAGGCCGCACAACCTGGCGTGAATACGCCCCTGGCCGATGCCTTTTCAGGCCTCCGGAGTCAGCGCGCTGAACAGCAGCGGGGCGACCTGTTCGATCTGCCAGTGCCGTGCGCCGTATCCCGCGAGTGCGTTCTCCACCGCGTCCCGGGTCGGATTCTTCGGCGGCTCCCAGCACACCCGGCGCACCGTGTCCGGCGTGATCAGGTTCTCCTGGGGCATGTGCAGCCGCTCCGCCAGCTCGGACACCGCGGCCCGCGCGGCGTGCAGGCGTGCGGCCGCGGCCGGGTCCTTGTCCGCCCAGGCACGCGGCGGCGGCGGGCCCGTCAGCGGCTGGCCGGGCTGCGGGAGCTCCGTCTCGTGCAGCTCCTTCGCCCGCTCCACGGCGGCCTGCCACTGCTCCAGCTGTCGCCGCCCCATCCGGTGGCCGAAGCCGGGCAGTGCGGTCAGCGCCTGGACGTTGACCGGGACCGCCAGTGCGGCCTCGACGATCGCGGCGTCCCCGAGCACCTTGCCCGGCGAGATGTCGCGGCGCCGGGCGACCTGGTCGCGGGTGTTCCACAGCTCCCGGACCACCGCCATCTGGCGGCGGCGGCGGACCTTGTGCATCCCGGAGGTGCGGCGCCACGGGTCCTGGCGCGGGGGAGCGGGCGGGGCCGCGGCGATGGAGGCGAACTCCTCCCGCGCCCACTCCAGCTTGCCCTGCCGGTCGAGCTCCTCCTCCAGGGCGTCGCGCAGGTCGATCAGCAGCTCGACGTCGAGCGCCGCGTAGCGCAGCCACGGGTCCGGCAGCGGGCGGGTGGACCAGTCGACGGCGGAGTGGCCCTTCTCCAGCGAGTAGCCGAGCACGTTCTCGACCATCGCGCCGAGGCCGACGCGCGGGAAGCCCGCGAGCCGCCCGGCCAGCTCGGTGTCGAAGAGCCCGGTCGGCGTCATCCCTATCTCACGCAGACAGGGCAGGTCCTGGGTCGCCGCGTGCAGGATCCACTCCGCCCCGTGCAGCGCCTCGCCCAGCCCGGAGAGGTCGGGGCAGCCGACCGGGTCGACGAGCGCGCTGCCCGCGCCCTCGCGGCGCAGCTGGACGAGATAGGCGCGCTGCCCGTAGCGGTAGCCGGAGGCGCGCTCGGCGTCGACGGCCACCGGGCCTGAGCCCGCGGCGAAGGCGGCGATGACCCCGGCCAGGGCATCGTCGGAGGCCACCACCGGTGGAATGCCCTCGCGAGGTTCGAGCAAGGGGATCGGCGCCGGGGCGACGTCGTCCGGGGGAGCGCCCCCGGTGGTTCGCAGTGAAGTGTCTGCTGCGGTCTCTTGGGCGTCGGTCACGCCTCAAGGGTATCTGTGTATGCACGGCGCCCGTCGACGGAACGTTCCGTCGACGGGCGCCGATGCACGTAAACCAGCCGGATCCGCATTTCCGCATACCGGCGGGGGTGTCGATTCAGTGGATGATGCCCGTCCGCAGGGCCACGGCGACCATTCCTGCGCGGTCTCCGGTGCCGAGCTTGCGGGCGATTCGGGCGAGGTGGCTCTTGACGGTCAGGGCGGACAGGCCCATGGAGACGCCGATCGCCTTGTTGGACTGCCCTTCGGCGACGAGGCGGAGAACCTCCACCTCGCGGCCGGACAGTTCGCGGTAGCCGCCCGGGTGGCTCGGGGTGCCGGGGGGACGGCGGTGCATACGGGCGGCATTGGCGCCGATGGGGGCGACGCCGGGACGGGTGGGGTGGCCGATGTTGGTACGGGTGCCGGTGACGACATAGCCCTTGACGCCGCCCGCGAGGGCGTTGCGCACCGCGCCGATGTCATCGGCGGCGGAGAGGGCGAGGCCGTTCGGCCAGCCGGCGGCTCGGGTTTCGGACAGCAGGGTCAGCCCGGAACCGTCGGGCAGGTGGACGTCGGCTACGCAGATGTCGCGCGGGTTGCCGACGCGGGGGCGTGCCTCCGCGATGGACGACGCCTCGATGACGTCACGTACTCCGAGTGCCCACAGATGGCGGGTGACGGTGGAACGGACGCGCGGGTCGGCCACGACGACCATGGCCGTCGGCTTGTTCGGGCGGTAGGCGACCAGGCTTGCGGGCTGCTCTAGGAGAACGGACACCAGGCCTCCTGGGGAGTGGCGGTACGGGGCGGCTCGGGGATGAAGCCGGGGCGAACCGTGCTTGAAGGGTCATTGACCTCTTCGGCACCGGAAGCCCGCTCCTTTAGAGGAAGATCACGATTTGGTGAGTAACAATTCGGGCAAATAGGACATGCGATCGATTGTACGAAAAGAGAGCCGGTGCCTGTGCGAGGTTTATGACGCAGTGTCACGAAATATGGAGGCGGTGCCCCGGACCGTGTCTGTCCGCCTCTCCGTCCTACGAAACCTGCGGCCCGCGTCGCTGCGGCAGCGTCACCACCGCCGCGTCGGCGGGGCCCGACGGCGGCAGGCCGGCGATCTGGCACAGCAGGTCGCCCCACGCCATCAGATGCGCCGCCGTGTCCGGCACCCCGCCGCGCCCCTCACGGGGTGTCCAGGACGCCCGGATCTCGATCTGCGTGGCGGGACGCCGCACCCCCAGAGCGCCGAAGTAGTGCGAGCTCGCCCGGGTGACCGTGCCGCCCGCCTCCCCGTAGCTCAGCCCGCGCGCCTCCAGCGCCCCGGTCAGCCACGACCAGCACACCTCGGGGAGTAGCGGATCGGAGGCCATCTCCGGCTCCAGTTCGGCACGCACCAGCGTCACCAGCCGGAAATTGCCCTGCCAGGCCTCGTGCCCGGCCGGGTCGTGGAGCAGCACGAGCCGCCCGTCCGCGAGATCGTCCTCGCCGTCGACGACGGCCGCCTCCAGCGCGTACGCGTGCGGAGCCAGCCGCTTCGGCGGGCGCGTCGGCTCCACCTCCAGCTCGGGCCGGAGCCGCGCCGAGCGCAGCGCGTCCACCGCCGAACGGAACGCGGGCGGGACGGAACCACCCTCCGCACTGTCCGTGCTGTCAGCACCATCGGATTGATCGGAGAAGTGTCCCTGCGCCGGAGCCATGCGGGGAAGAGTAGGCGGAACCGGAGCCTCGCGCAGGGAGGGACACCCATGCGGGGCCGGGCTCCTTCCGCGCGCGTGCGAAGATTCTGTGTGTGAGTGCCAACGACCGCCCTTCGGGCCAGCAGACGAAGACCTCCGCCGCCCACGAGTCGGCGTTCCTCAAGGCGTGCCGGCGCGAGCCCGTGCCGCACACGCCGGTCTGGTTCATGCGCCAGGCGGGACGGTCGCTGCCCGAGTACCTGAAGGTGCGCGAGGGCATCCCGATGCTCGACTCCTGCACGATGCCGGAGCTCGCCGCGGAGATCACGATGCAGCCCGTCCGCCGCCACAAGGTCGACGCCGCGGTCTACTTCAGCGACATCGTCGTCCCCCTCAAGGCGATCGGCATCGACCTCGACATCAAGCCCGGCGTCGGACCGGTGATCGCGGAGCCGATCCGTTCGCGGGCCGACCTGGCCCGGCTGCGCGACCTCACCCCCGAGGACGTCTGGTACGTCACCGAGGCCATCGGCCTGCTCACCGCAGAGCTGGGGTCCACCCCGCTGATCGGCTTCGCGGGCGCCCCCTTCACCCTCGCCAGCTACCTGGTTGAGGGCGGCCCGTCCCGCAACCACGAGCACACCAAGGCCCTGATGTACGGGGACCCGGAGCTCTGGGCCGACCTGCTCGACCGCCTCGCGGAGATCACCGGCGCCTTCCTCAAGGTCCAGATCGAGGCCGGTGCCTCCGCCGTGCAGCTCTTCGACTCCTGGGTGGGCGCGCTGGCCCCCGCCGACTACCGCCGCTCGGTGCTGCCCGCCTCCGCGAAGGTCCTCGACGCCGTCGCCCCGTACGGCGTCCCGCGCATCCACTTCGGCGTCGGCACCGGTGAACTGCTCGGCCTCATGGGCGAGGCCGGCGCGGACGTCGTCGGTGTCGACTGGCGGGTCCCGCTGGACGAGGCCGCGCGCCGTGTCGGCCCCGGCAAGGCGCTCCAGGGCAACCTCGACCCCTCCGTGCTCTTCGCGCCGACCGCGGCGGTGGAGGCCAAGACCCAGGAGGTGCTGGACGCGGCCGCCGGTCTTGAGGGCCACATCTTCAACCTGGGCCACGGGGTGACGCCGAACATGGACCCGGACGCGCTGTCGCGGCTCGTCGAGTACGTCCACACGAGCACCGTCCGCTGACCACGGGGCCGGGCGCCGCTCTCAGGCGGTGCCCGCCTCGCGTACGGCCGTCACCGTCTTGCGGGCCGCCACCAGCACCGGGTCCCAGACCGGGGAGAACGGCGGGGCGTAACCGAGGTCCAGGGACGTCATCCGCTCCACCGTCATCCCGGCGGTCAGCGCCACCGCCGCGACGTCCACCCGCTTCGCCGCCCCGTCCCGGCCCACGATCTGCACGCCCAGCAGCCGCCCGGTGCGGTACTCCGCGAGCATCTTCACCGTCATCGGCGCCGCCCCCGGGTAGTAGCCCGCCCGGCCCGTCGACTCGATCGTCGCCGTGACGAACCGCAGGCCCACCGCGCGGGCGTCCTTCTCGCGCAGCCCGGTGCGGGCGATCTCCAGATCACAGACCTTGCTGACCGCCGTGCCGACCACCCCCGGGAACGTGCCGTAGCCGCCGGCGACATTGGACCCGATGATCTGGCCGTGCTTGTTTGCGTGCGTGCCCAGCGCGATGTGCCGGGAGCGGCCCGCCACCAGGTCCAGGACCTCCACGCAGTCGCCGCCCGCCCAGATGTTGTCGTGGCCCACGACCCGCATCGACAGATCGGTGAGCAGCCCGCCGTGCGGGCCGAGCGGCAGCCCCACCGCACGGGCCAGCGTCGTTTCCGGCTCGACCCCGATGCCGAGCACCACCACATCCGCCGGGTACGAGGAGTCCGCTGTCTCCACAGCGCTCACCCGGCCCTCGGGCCCGGTGCGGATCGCGGTGACCTCGGCCCGGTTCACCGTGGTGATCCCCAGGGCGTCCATCGCGTCGTGCACCAGGCGCCCCATGTCGGGGTCGAGCGTCGCCATCGGCTGCTCGCCCCGGTTGAGCACGGTCACCTCGAAGCCGCGCTTCAGCATCGCCTCGGCCATCTCGACCCCGATGTAGCCCGCGCCCACGACGACCGCGCGCCGGCCCTTCGCCCGGTCCAGGGAGTCCAGCAGCGCCTGCCCGTCGTCCAGGGTCTGCACGCCGTGCACCCCGGGCGCGTCCATGCCGGGCAGCGCCGGACGCACCGGCCTGGCGCCCGTCGCGATCACCAGCTTGTCGAACTCGGTCCAGGAGGTCTCGCCGGACTCCCGGTCGACGGAGTGCACCCGCTGCCCCGCGACGTCGATCTCCGTCACCTCGGTGCGCATCCGCAGATCGATGTCCCGGGCCCGGTGCTCCTCCGGGGTGCGGGCGATCAGCTCGTCCCGCTGCTCCACGTCACCGCCGACCCAGTACGGGATGCCGCAGGCGGAGTACGAGGTGAAGTGGCCCCGCTCGAAGGCGGTGATGCTCAACCTGTCCGGGCCCTTGAGCCGTCGTGCCTGGGACGCGGCGGACATACCCGCCGCGTCCCCGCCGATGACCACCAGTCGTTCCGCCGTCATGCCAGTCCCTTCGGTACCCCGTCCGAAGGCCCACGCTACGGCGCCACGGCTCACGGGGGCGTCAGGGCGCCCCCGTGAGGCACTCACTCGCCCTCCGGGCCCGCCTTCCCGCCCCGGCGGCGCAGCCGCTGCCACAGCACCACCACGACGGCGGCCACGGCCAGGAACGGGGCCGCCGCGCCCAGCGCCATCGCGAGCCACTTGATCACCGTCACGAACACGTGCCAGCCACCGCTCAGGGCGTCCAGGAACCCCGGACCGTCCTCGTCGTCGTCGGCCACCGCCTTCGCGTGCGGCTTCGGCTCGGAGAGGTTGAGCGTGATCGTGGCCAGCGTGGTGCGGTCCTTCAGCGAGGCCTGCTCGGCCAGCATCGATTCGAGCGCGGCCTGACGGTTGCTCAGCTCACCCTCCAGCGAGACCACATCGGACAGCTCGTCGGCCCGGTCCATCAGCTTGCGCACCCGCGCCACACTGGTGCGCTGGCTGGCGATGCGGCTCTCCACGTCCACGACCTGGTCGGTGACGTCCTTGGCGGTCGACGTGCGGAGGAGCAGCTTGCCCGTGCCCGAGAGCTCCCGCAGCACACTGTCGTACTCGCCCTGCGGAACCCGCAGCACGACGTGCGAGGAGGCCCGGTGGGCGTCGACCTGTTCGGTCTTCTCGTCGGCTATCAGCCCCCCGGCGGCCTCCGCCGTCACCCGTGCGGCCGCCGCCGCCTCCGGCGCGCTCTTCACCTCCACGGACAGCGTGGCGGTACGGATGACATGGGCGGCGGCCGACGGATTCGGCTTCTTCGCCGCCGCCGAACCGCCCGCGCCCTTTTCCGCGCCTCCGGTGCCGGAGCCCACGCCCTCCTGCTGGGCCGGGGCGGCGGCCCGCCGGTCCGCGCTCTTTCCGGAGTCGTCACCACCGGCGCCGCAGCCGCTCAACGCCAGCACGGCGGTGAGCAGTCCGGCGGCGAGAGCGATCTGCGTGCGGCGGGCACCCGGACGGCCCGGCCGGTCCCGACGCCCCTGACGGCCCGTATGTCTGTTCGTGCGCGTGGCTGGTGCTGCCTGCATAACTGTCCCCCCAGGACGGGTGATTGGTGGTGTCCGTTCGACGTATGAGGGGTCCGCCGGGGTTGCGCGATACCGGTTTCGAAGCGGTCACGGTCAGGACTCGGAAGAGGTTTGAGAGAGTGGGGGTATGCAGCGTTCAGCAAACCGCTCGGACAGGGCCACGGGACACGTCGTCGTCATCGGCGGCGGCATCGCCGGACTCGCGGCCGCCCAACGGCTCCTCGGCACCGGGCTGCGGGTCACCCTCCTGGAGGCGACCGACCGGCTCGGCGGCAAACTCAGGACCGGCGAGGTGGCGGGCGTACAGGTCGATCTCGGCGCCGAATCGATGCTGGCCCGCCGTCCGGAGGCGGTCGGCCTGGCACGGGCCGTCGGCCTCGCGGACCGGCTCCAGCCGCCCGCCACGGCCACCGCCTCCCTGTGGACGCGCGACGCGCTGCGACCCATGCCCAAGGGCCATGTGATGGGCGTACCGGGCGACCCGGCGGCGCTCGGCGAGGTGCTCTCTCCCGAGGGGCTCGCCCGGATCGCGCAGGAGCGGGACCTCACCCCGACCGAGGTCGGGGACGATGTCGCGGTCGGTGCGTACGTCGCCGACCGGCTGGGCCGCGAGGTCGTCGACCGGCTGGTGGAGCCGCTGCTCGGCGGGGTCTACGCGGGCGACGCCTACCGGATCTCGATGCGCGCCGCCGTACCCCAGCTCTTCGAGATCGCCCGGCAGGGCGGCTCGCTGCTCGACGGGGTCACCCGCCTCCAGGAGCAGGCCGCGGCCCGGCAGCAGACCGGGCCGGTCTTCCAGGGCATCGCCGGGGGTATCGGCACCCTCCCGGACGCGGTCGCCGCCGCCGTACGCGCGGGGGGCGGCGAGATCCTCACCGAGACCCCGGTGCTCGGGCTGACCCGTACCGCGAGCGGCTGGGACGTCCGCACCGACACCCGGGTGATCCCCGCCGACGGCATCGTCCTCGCCGCCCCCGCCTGGTCCGCCTCCACCCTGCTCGCCGCCGAGTCACCGGCCGCCTCCGCCGAACTCGCGGGCGTCGAGTACGCGTCGATGGCCCTGGTCACCATGGCCTTCCGCCGCTCCGACGTGACCGCCGCCGGGACGCTCGACGGGCGCTCCGGCTTCCTGGTGCCGCCGGTCGAGGGCCGCACGATCAAGGCCGCCACCTTCTCCAGCCGGAAGTGGCAGTGGGTCGACGACGCGTCCCCCGACCTGTTCCTCCTGCGGACCTCGGTCGGCCGGTACGGCGAGGAGGACCATCTGCACCGCGAGGACGCGGAGATCGTCGACGTGTCGCGAGCCGATCTCGCGGCGGCGACCGGACTGGCAGCCCTGCCCGTGGCCACCGAGGTCACCCGGTGGATCGGCGGACTGCCCCAGTACCCCGTCGGGCACCTCGGCCGGGTCGCCCGCATCCGGCAGGAGGTCGCCAAGCTCCCCGCGCTGCGGGTCTGCGGCGCGGTCTACGACGGAGTCGGGATCCCGGCGTGCATCGCCAGCGCCCACCGGGCCGCGGATGAGATCAGGGACGAGATCACGGGAGCGGGCGGGGGAGAGGCCACGGGGGAGATCATCGCCACGCCGACCCTGGTTCAGGGCACAGGGAGCGAGGCGGGACAATAGCCGTATGAGTGCTCCCGAGACTGTGACATCAAGCAAGGCCCCCAACGCCGGCAAGAAGGCGAAGGACCTCAACGACGTCGTCCGCTACACCCTGTGGTCCGTCTTCAAGCTCCGTGACGTGCTGCCCGCCGACACGGACCGCGCCGCGTACTCCGGTGAGGTGCAGGAGCTGTTCGACCAGCTCGCCGCCAAGGACGTCACCGTTCGCGGTACGTACGACGTCTCCGGGCTGCGTGCCGACGCCGACGTGATGATCTGGTGGCACTCCGAGACGTCGGAGGCGCTCCAGGAGGCGTACAACCTCTTCCGGCGCACCCGGCTGGGCCGGAGCCTCACGCCGGTCTGGTCGAACATGGCGCTGCACCGCCCCGCCGAGTTCAACAAGTCGCACGTCCCGGCGTTCCTCGCCGACGAGACGCCGCGCGACTACATCAGCGTGTACCCCTTCGTGCGCTCCTACGACTGGTACCTGCTGCCCGACGAGGACCGCCGCCGCATGCTGGCCGACCACGGCAAGATGGCCCGCGGCTTCCCGGACGTGCGCGCCAACACCGTCGCCTCCTTCTCCCTGGGCGACTACGAGTGGGTGCTGGCCTTCGAGGCCGACGAGCTGCACCGCATCGTCGACCTCATGCGTCACCTGCGGGCCTCCGAGGCGCGGATGCACGTCCGCGAGGAGGTCCCCTTCTACACCGGCCGGCGCAAGTCGGTCGCAGACCTGGTGGCGGGGCTCGCGTAGCGAGCGGGTTCCGACCACCCCAACCCGGAAGATCAGACGGCGGGCATCGCGGCACTGTGTGCCGCCCGCCGTTCCAGCGACACCGGGTTCGGCTCCTGGTGCGGCGCGCAGCCTGCGCGCCGCACCGGCGTCGTTTTACGGGGCGTACGCGTTTTACGGGGCGTACGCGTCGCGGACGCTCATGAGCTGCTGCCGCAGCTCGACCCGCCTCCACAACTGGACCCGCCTCCGCAACTGGATCCTCCGCCGCAACTGGATCCTCCGCCGCAGCTGGACCCCGAGCCGGAACCGCAGCTGGACCCCGAACCGCACCCGCCGCCACCGCCGCCGTGTCCGGACGAGCCCCCGCACCCGCCACCGCCCGGCGTCGTACCGGCGCACCACGCCGTCGCGACGAACGGGGTGCCGGAGGAAGCCGAGAACTGGTGCGATGAGGCGGACGCATGGGCCGGCCTGACCCGGGACGCGGCGAGCAACTGCCCCCGCAGCTCGGGATCGGGTACGGCCCGAGGCCCCGCGACCGCCACCAGATGGGCCGGATCGGTCCGGTACCCGTTGGCGGCGAGGTACGTGAAGGCGGCCCTGCGACCCGCTTTGGTGATCCGGTACCGGGAAGTGGCCACGCAGGCGAAGCCGATGACGGTTCCGACGATGAGCGGCAGGAACACCTTCGCGAAGAACGGGAAGTCGGGTCCGCCGACGGACTCCGACGAGGTGAACTCCTGGATGGTCACCGCGAATGAGACCGGCATGGCGAGCAGACAGAGCACCCCCTGGGCCATACCCCAGCGGCTCCGGGCACGGCTGTCCCCGGGCGTACTCAGCAGACCGCGCGCCGCCAGCCCGTCGCCGATCTCCTGCACCGCGGCATGCCGCATCGTCGCGAACCGAAGGGTCCACAGCGCACCGTTCGGGGCTGCGGTCTGCTCCTGGAGCACGGCCCGCTCCACCGGGTCGTGGGCGAGGTGCCGCTGGATCGCGACGATGCCGGGCCCACCGACCGCCAGCCGGCCGTCCGCGTGCATGGCGGCGAACGCGGTGTCCACGACCCGGCCAGGGCCGCCGTTCAGGAAGGCCACCTCGAAGAGGTCATGGACGGGTCCGCCGGAGCCGTTCCCCGCGCGGCGGCCCGCCCTGATCAGCAGCGTCGAGGAGACCGCGATGGCGATCACCATGAGCAGGGCCACGAGGCTCATTGCGGCCATGTCATCGCCCCGCGAGTACGGATCGGGCGGCCCGCGCCAGCCGGGTGGTGCGGCGGGGCGGGCGTGGCGCGGCCCGGTCCTGCCACCAGTACGTCAGCCGCCGGCGGGCCGCGTTGTCGGCGGGGCGGCCCTCGATGAGCAGCTGCTCCGCGAAGTCCAGCGCGTCGCGCCGGTAACCGGCGGACATCGGGCGGGCCCTGGCGTACGCGAGGAACGCGTCCCGGTAGTCCGGGCCCAGGATCTCCGGGAGTTCGGGTGCCACCTTGGCGACGACATCGGCACGCTTGGCGGCCAGCGCCCGGCTCTGCACCCCGAGCCGGTGGTGGTCGAAGCCCTCCGGTACGGGGGCGCCCGCGACCAGGGCGGAGAGCAGCGAGGCCTGCGCCACCGCGACCCGGTCCCGGACGGCGTCGGGGCCGCCGGACCCGCCCGCCGGGGCGGGAGCGGGGCCCTCGGGCGGCGGGGTGGTCCGGGCCGCGCGCCCCGCCGGACGCACGCCCGCCCCGCCCGCGTTCAGCGTGGCCCGGATCGCGTCCAGCTCGCCCGCCAGCTCGGCGGCCGGCGGAAAGTCGTCGTCGCGCTCCAGCAGGACCCCGGGCGGGCTGACCCGGGAGCGCAGCTCGGCCAGGACGTCGCGGACGGGTGCGGTGACGGGGTGGGCGTGCGTGTCGTGCCAGACGCCGTCCTTCTCGACGCCGCCCGCCACATGCACGTACGCGATGGCCTCCACCGGCAGTTCGTCCAGGGCCGTGGCCGGGTCCTCGCCCCGGTTGACGTGGTTGGTGTGCAGGTTGGCCACGTCGATGAGCAGCCCGACCCCCGTGCGCTCGACCAGCTCGGCCAGGAACTGGCCCTCGGTCAGCTCCTCGTCCGGCCAGGAGATCAGCGCCGCGATGTTCTCCAGGGCCAGCGGCACCGGCAGCGAGTCCTGCGCGATCCGCACGTTCTCGCACAGCACGTCCAGCGCGGCCCAGGTGCGCGGCACGGGCAGCAGGTGCCCCGCCTCCAGCACGGGGGACGCGGTGCGCGGTCCGCCCGCCCGTACGAACGCGATGTGCTCGGTCACCAGCGGCGTGCCCAGCAGCGCGGCCCGCTCCGCGAGGGCGCTGAGCCGGCCGGGGTCCGGGCGCTCCGCCCCGCCGAGCCCGAGCGAGACCCCGTGCGGCACCACCGTGACACCGCGCTCCCGCAACCGCGTCAGGGAGGCGGGCAGGTGGTCGGCGCAGAGGTTCTCCGCGACCGCCTCCACCCAGTCGATCCCCGGCAGCGCCTCCACCTCTTCGGCGATCTCCGGCCGCCAGCCGATACCGATACCCAGCTTCATGGTGTCCCCCTACTGCTCCACTCCGTGCAGGTGTCATGGCCCCGGCACACGACGGTGAATCCGGGAAGAGGGACGTTCAGAGCTGGATTTGAGGTTCCCGCGAAGCCCGCGAAACTCTGCGCGGGCCCGCGTGCTTATGGACGCGTGCCTATGGACGCGTGCCTATGGACGGGGGCTTATGGCCGGGGCAGCGCCGGAAGGGAGCCGACGCGGTGGGCGCCCTCGGCCACCACGGTCTTGCCGGGGGCGATCTCGGTGAATCCGGCGTCCTCGACCACCGGCAGCCCGCTCACCGCGAGTTCCCGCCAGCGGTCCTCTGCCGCCGTGGCGACGGACAGCGGGAAGCCCGCCTCGCGCCATGCCGTGCGCTCCTGCTCGGAGAGATCCCACCAGGCGAGCTGCGCCCCGTGCCCGACCTGCGCCATCTCCTTGCCCGCCGACATGTCGAGCTCCGGGTTCAGCCAGAGCACCGGCCCGGTGAGGTCGGGTGCGGCGGGCGGCTCGGGGTCGTCCAGCTCCGTCCCGGAGACCTGGAGCTTGGCGAGCTCCTTGGGCCAGCCGTCC
Organism: Streptomyces sp. NPDC104307; assembly: GCF_055584045.1. Classification (NCBI taxonomy): domain Bacteria; kingdom Bacillati; phylum Actinomycetota; class Actinomycetes; order Kitasatosporales; family Streptomycetaceae; genus Streptomyces; species Streptomyces sp. NPDC104307. Next base: position 1,517,046 of record NZ_JBVJMU010000001.1, on the reverse strand, counting down.
AGCGGCACCGGCGGGAACACCCGTACCTCGGCGCTCTCGCCGGTGACCGTGATCCCCGGCAGCGCGCAGGCCTTCCGCCACTCCGCGCCACGCGCCCGGCGCACCACCTTGCGGATCCGGGCGTCCTGCCAGTCCCGCATCGCCTGCGCCCACTCGCCCTCGCCCACGGAGCGCTCGTCCGAGAGCATCACCAGCACCGCGCGGGCCGCCGTGCGCAGGGCGTCGGTGCGTGCCGGGGGAGCCGCCTTCTCGATATGGACGACCAGCGGGAGTACGTACTGCTGTGCTTCGTCCCGGTTCGTCCGCTCGGGGCGGAAGGGGCTGTCCGCAGGCAGGCCGGCGGTCTCGGGCGGGGATACGGGGGTGTCGTTGCTGCTCACCCGTCCAGTCTGCCAGTCGCCCGGAATCCGGCTCTTGGCGGAATGAATCCCTCCGGGCGAGGATGCACCGCATGAAGAGCGATCTATTCTCCAGCGAACACATGGCGGAGCAGGCAACCGCCCCCGGGATGACCCTCCAGAACGCCAAATCGATCAAGTACGCGGTCAGCGGCGAGATGCACGCACGCCAGGGGGCGATGATCGCCTTCCGCGGCGACCTCCAGTTCGAACGCAAGGGGCAGGGCCTCGGCGGCATGCTCAAGCGTGCCGTCACGGGCGAGGGCCTGCCGCTGATGGCGGTGCGCGGCCAGGGCGAGGCCTGGTTCGCGCACGAGGCGGCCAACTGCTTCATCGTGGAGATGGAGCAGGGTGACGTCCTCACCATCAACGGCCGCAACGTCCTGTGCTTCGACGCCACGCTCACCTACGAGATCAAGACGGTGAAGGGCGCCGGGATGACCGGCGGCGGCCTCTTCAACAGCGTCTTCACCGGGTACGGAAAGCTCGGCCTGATGTGCGAGGGCAACCCCATCGTGATCCCCGTCACTCCGCAGCAGCCGGTCTGCGTCGACACGGACGCGGTCGTCGGCTGGAGCGCCCACCTGACCACCTCGCTGCACCGCTCGCAGAGCGTCGGCTCGATGCTGCGCGGCGGCTCCGGCGAGGCCGTCCAACTGCGTCTCGACGGCGAGGGGTTCGTGATCGTACGGCCCAGCGAGGCCAAGCCGGAGAAGGCGTCCGCCAACTGAGTACGGACATCCTGCGACTGCGGGGAGTGGGCCGCCGGTACGGACTGGCGGGCCCCTGGGTGCTGCGCGGGGTCGATCTCGCCCTGCCCGCGCGCGCCCTGGTCCGGATCGAGGGGGCCAACGGCACCGGCAAGTCCACCCTGCTGCGGCTCCTCGCCGGCATCGACGCCCCGACGGAGGGCCGGATCTCCGGCGACCGGCCGCGCACGGCGTACGTCCCCGAGCGGTTCCCGGCGGCGCTGCCCCTCACCGCCGCCGGATACCTCGTCCACCTCGGCCGGATCCAGGGGCTGCGCAGGGCCGAGGCGGCGGCGCGCGCGGAGGCGTGGCTGACCCGCTTCGGCGCCGCCGGGCACGCCCGCACCCCGCTGGCCGAGCTGTCCAAGGGCACCGCCCAGAAGGTCGCCGTCGCGCAGGCGCTGCTGGCCGAACCGGAGCTGCTGGTACTGGACGAGGCCTGGACCGGCCTGGACACCGCGGCCCGCGCCGAACTGGACCGGGCCGTCGTCGAGCGGGTCGCCGCCGGGGCGACCGTCGTCTTCGTCGACCACGACCCGGACCGCCTCGCGGGCGCGGCCGACCACGCGTTCCGCGTCGAGGCGCATGGGCTGCTCGCCGTATCCGTCGCCCCGCCCGGGACGAACCCCGGCCCCCAGGTCCGCATCGACGCCGTGGGCCCGCCGGGCACCCCGCTCCCCGCAGGCCTGCCGGGCGACCCCGCGCAGGCGGAGGGCGAGGACGGGGCGTTGCGGCTGACGGTCGCCGCCGCGTTCTCCGACGCGCTGCTGAGCGCCCTGCTCGCGGCCTGCCCGCCCTGGCACATCCGCCGCCTCGCACCGCTGCCGGAAGACTGCCCCACACTCCTGCCGGAAGGCCGCCCCATCCCCCTGCCGGAAGAAGCCGGTACCGCCCGGCCCCCGGCCCAGGCAGCCGCCCACTCCACCGCCCCGTTCCAGGCCTCCGACGCCTCCACCGCCCCCGACGAGGCGCCATGACCGCGCTCATCCGCTACCAGGCCGCCCTGCTGCTCCGCTCGCAGCGCTGGCTCGCGCCGGTACTCGTCTACCTGGCCTTCCTCGGCGTCGGCATCCGCCCCGGGCAGCCCGTGCTGGACTCGCTCGGCTACGCCTCGGCCGGGCTGCTGCCCGTCACCGCGTGGCTCGTGCGGATCTGCGTCGGCCAGGAACCGCCCGCCGCCCGGACCGTCGTCGCGGCGGCCGTGGGCGGAGCGCCACGGGCCCATCTGGCCTCGCTCCTCGCGGCGCTGGGGTGCGCCGGGCTGCTGGGCGTGGCCGCCACCGCGGCCGTGCTGCTGATCAGCGACCCGGCCGACGCCCGCCACACCGTCCGGGTCCCGCTGCCGTCCGCCGGGCTCGCCGGGCTGCTCGCGGCGGGCTGCTGCGTCCTGCTGGGGGTGGCGGTCGGGGCGCTGTGCACCCGTCCGCTGCTGCACCGGCGCGGCTGGTCCGTCGCTGCGACGGTGCTCGCCGCGCTGCTGGCCCTGGTGACCGCCGGATCGCCCGCGAAGTACGCGGTGACGGGGCTGGTCACCGGCTCGCTCACCGGCACCGTCCATGTGCCGGTCCTCCCCTTCGCCGGCGCGGCGGCCGTCGCGGCGGCCGCGCTCGCACTCGCCTGCAGGCTCACCTCCGTACGCGGCTGAGTAGGCTCCTGCCATGGACCGGAGCGCGCATGACGAGGTGGACGAGAGCGTGGACGAGCCGGACTGCGGGCCGCCGTTCGCGGAGTGCGTGCTGTGCCGGAAGCCGACCGAGTACGTTGAGTCGGTCAGCGGGATCACGCTCTGCCCGGTCTGTGAATGGCAGGAGGCCCAGCGCACGGCCTGCTCGGGCTGAGGCCTCGGCCCCAGGGCGTGTCGCCCCGATTGGTGCTCAGCCGCGCATCAGCTCGGACACCTTCACGAAGCGGTATCCGCGCTTCCGCAGTTCCGGCACCACCTGGTCCACCGCCCGGTCGGTGACCGGCGCCGCGCTGCGGGTGCAGTGCATGACCACCAGCGAACCGGGCTTCACCCCGTCGAGCACCTGCTCCGCCACCGCGTCCGCGTCCGTCGCGAAGGCGTCGCCGCTGACGACGTCCCACTGCACCGCCGTCACCTTCCGCGCCCCGAGCGCGCGCAGCGAGTCATCGTCGTAGCAGCCGCCGGGGAAGCGGAAGTACGGCACCACATTGCGGGCGCCGGTCTTCCGGATCGCGCCGAAGGCCCGCTCCACCTCGCCGCCGATCTCGGCGGACCCCATCGTCGGCAGCCCGTAGCAGGGCGACGTGAACGCGTAGTGGCTGTACGAGTGGTTGGCGATCTCGAAGAGCGGGTCCGTGCCGATGGAGCGGGCCTGCGAGGGGTACTCCTCGGCCCAGCGGCCGGTCATGAAGACGGTCGCGGGCACCTTCAGCCGGCGCAGCAGGGCGATCAGCTCCGGGTTGTCGAAGTGCTCGCCCCCGGCCGCGCGAGGGCCCTCGTCGGCGGTCATGTCGGCGTCGAAGGTGAGCGCGACGACCTTCGCGTCGCTCTTCGGTCCCCGTTCGAGGACGCGGGCCAGGCCCTCCGGACCCGGCGCCAAGTTGGGCGGCTTCGCGGCGGCCGGGGGAGCGCTTGAGGGGGCTCGTGACGGGGCTCGCGAGGGGGCGGCGGGTGCGGCGGCCGCGGGCCGGTCGCCCGGGGAGCCCTCCGAGGTGCTCGCGCAGCCGGCGAGGGCGCTTCCGAGGACCACTCCCAGAACAGCCACAGCGGTCATTCTTCGTACAGAAGGTGTCATTATCGGAAAATAGCTGATCAACCGTCACCGGCTCGTCCGTGGCGCCCCGTGCCGCGAAGCGGCCCCCGGACGGCGGTGGGGCGGGCGCGGCCGCCGTCGTCCGGGGGTGACTCAGCGGGTCAGCGCCACGGCCCCGTCACGGCGAACGTGGTTCCGGGGGTGTAGCAGTTCATGAACATCGTCCGGTAGTCCGGGGCGAATGTGACCCCGGCGAACTCGCCCCACTCGGGTTCCTCCGGCGTCCCGATGTTCTGCCGGCCGCGCGCCATCGCGTACACCTCTCCGCGCCTGGTCAGGCCGAACACGTGCTGGGCGCCACCGCCGTCCTCGCACACCATCAGTCCGCCGTCGGCGGCCAGACAGATGTTGTCCGGGGACTCGCCGGGCAGCTGGATGTCCGTACCGGGTCCGAAGACGATGACCAGGGTCAGCCGGTGCCGCTGCGGCTCGTACCGCCATACCTGACCGAAGTGGTCGGCGGCCGATCCCTCTGCGCTGTGGGCGAAGCTGGAGACGAAGTAGACGGACGACCCGCCCCAGTAGCACCCCTCCAGCTTCTGGCCGTGGGTGATCCCCTTCGGTCCGAAGTCCTGGAACCGGATGGGCGTCTGTGCGGCCAGGGGATCCGGTACGGGGACCCACTCGATCCCCTCGAAGCTCGTCCCGGTCTCCTGCACGGCGGAGAGGTCGGGGACGCCCGGCACCCGCATGGCCTCCAGCCGGCCGCCGGCCCGGAGTGAGCCCGTGCCGCCGAGCGGTTTCTCCGGCAGGAAGCGGTAGAAGAGCCCGAACGGCTTGTCGAACGCGTCCTCGGTCTCGTACACGACACCGCTCCGCGGATCGATCGCGATCGCCTCGTGCTGGAAGCGGCCCATCGCGGTCAGCGGCACGGCTCCGGTGCGGCGGGGGTCGGCGCCGTCCACCTCGAAGATGTAGCCGTGATCCTTGGTGTAGCCGTTGGTGCCGGCCTTGTCCTCGGTCTCCTCGCAGGTCAGCCAGGTGTCCCAAGGGGTACGCCCGCCTGCGCAGTTGACGGCCGTACCGGCGATGGCGACGCGTTCGGACAGGACATGACCGCCGCTGTCGAGCTCCAGGGCCGTACAGCCGCCCTTGCCCATCGGGTCGTAGGTGAGGCCCTCGATGACCGGCACGGCGATCGCCGCGTCGGCCCGGTTCTCGTGGTTGCGCACCAGCCGGACGTGTCCGCGCCGGCCGGCGAACGCGGCCATGCCGTCGCAGTGGCTGGGGACCGGACCCTCGCCGGAGCGCAGCGGGTCGCCCTCGCGGGAGAGCACCCGGTAGCGGAAACCTTTCGGCAGATCGAGCAGTCCGTCGGGGTCGGGCACCAGCGGGCCGTAACCGGCGTGCCCGTGAGCGGCGGAGGTACCCGCGAAGAGTTCGGTGAACACCCCGGCGAAGGCGACCGTTGCGACGGCGGCGCCGGTGCCTGCCAGGACCTGACGTCGTGACGCGGGCTGTTTTGCTGCTGCGGATGACATGAGGCAACTTCCTGTGGGGGACAGGAGCAGTGACCCGCACGTGTGTACCACGCGTAACACCGCGCGGGAACCATGCGGGCCACCGGCCTCAGATGTGTCCGATAAACGTCCCGGACCTAGGTCGTGTCCGCAAAGTCCCGTCTGGCCCGTGACGCCTGGCACGCACTCTCGCCGTACCGGCCGAAATCCCAAGTACATCCAGTACGAGGGATGTCGGCCGGCACGCCGAGAGTACGCACCAGACGCCACGGGCCACGCCCTCCGGGCGTACGACGGGACTTTGCGGACACGCCCTAGGACGGCCCGGGGACGGCCTCAGGCGAGCGACGCGCTCAGCGTGATCGTCGTGCCCGTCAGTGCCTGGCTCACCGGGCAGTTCGCCTTCGCGTCCTCGGCCGCCTTGACGAAGCCCGCCTCGTCGAGACCGGGCACCTCGCCCTCGACGGTGAGGTGGATGCCCGTGATGCCGGTGCCCGGCTGGAAGGTGACCTCGGCCTGGGTGTTCAGCCGGGTGGGCGGGGTGCCGGCCGTGGCCAGGCCGTTGGACAGCGCCATCGAGAAGCAGCTGGAGTGCGCCGCCGCGATGAGCTCCTCCGGGCTGGTCTTGCCGTTCGCCTTCTCCGCGCGGGACGGCCAGGAGACCGGGTACTCCCCGATGCCCGAGGAATCGAGGGTGACGACGCCCTTGCCCTCGATCAGGTTGCCTTCCCAGACCGTGTGCGCCTGACGCGTGGTAGCCATGCTGGATCCCTTCAAACGGAATGCGCGGTTGTACGGGGATGGCGGGGCACTCCGTCGTGCCCGGCCGGTGTTACGCCCCCGAACCTACTGCGCCACCAGCCCCTTCGCGTCACGCGCCAGTGCCGTCAGCCTGGAGATTGCCCGGAAGTACTTCTTCCGGTACCCGCCGTTCAGCATCTCCTCACTGAACAGCCGGTCGAACGGCAGCCCGGCGGCGAGGACCGGAACCTCCCGGTCGTACAGCCGGTCCGCGAGCACCACGAGCCGCAGCGCGGTCGACTGGTCGGGCACCGGCTGCACCTCGGTGAGGCACACCGCCCGCAGACCGTCCGTCAGCGCGCCGTACCGGCTCGGGTGGACGCGGGCCAGGTGGTCGAGCAGTGCGGGGAAGTCGTCCAGGCTGGCGCCCTCCGTCGCGTACGCGGCCCGGGTGACCTGCTCCTGGGAGAACGGCGGCGGGGCGTCGGGCAGACCCCGGTGCCGGTAGTCCTCGCCGTCGATGCGCAGCGGGCGGAAGTGCGAGGCGAGCCCCTGGATCTCGCGCAGGAAGTCGGCGGAGGCGAACCGGCCCTCACCGAGCTTGCCCGGCAGCGTGTTGGAGGTCGCGGCCAGCGCCACCCCCGCCTCGACCAGCCGGCTCAGCAGCGAGGAGACCAGCACCGTGTCGCCCGGGTCGTCGAGCTCGAACTCGTCGATGCACAGCAGCCGGTGCCCGCTCAGCGTCTGCACGGTCTGCTGGAAACCGAGCGCGCCGACCAGGTTGGTCAGCTCGACGAAGGTGCCGAAGGCCTTCAGTGAGGGCGCTGCGGGCGTGGCGTGCCAGAGCGAGGCGAGCAGATGGGTCTTGCCGACGCCGTAGCCGCCGTCCAGGTAGACCCCGCGCGGCGTGCCGGGCGCCGCCGAGGCCTTCCGGCCGAACCACTTGCGCTTGCCTTCACCCGAGGCGTGCGCCCCGCCGAGCCCGGCGGCGAAGTCGCTCAGGACCTCGACCGCCTCAACCTGGCTCGGCTGGTTCGGGTCGGGGACGTACGTATCGAAACGCACCGAATCGAAGCGCGGCGGCGGCACCATCTCCGCGACCAGCCGGTCGGCGGGGACGTGCGGTTCGAGGGCGCACAGGGACAGCGGGGCCGTTTCGGCTATGGGGCTGGGCCCCGGCACGGCGTGGGAGGACGACACAACTGTCTACCTTACGGGCGTGCCAGACTGCCTGACATGCGACGCCTGTTCCCTGTGACGGACCTGACAGCGGCTGAGGACCGGGGCGAGTGGAGCCTGGACGCCCTCGCCGACGCCTACGCCTACCCCGGTACGGACGGCCCCTGGCTGCGCGCCAACATGGTGTCGACGCTCGACGGGGCCGCCCAGCACGACGGCCGCTCGCAGCCGATCTCCTGCGCGAGTGACATGCGGATCTTCGGCACCCTGCGGGGGCTCGCGGACGTGGTGATCGCGGGCGCGGAGACCGTACGCCTTGAGGGCTACCGGCCCGCCCGCGCCCGGGAGGCCTTCGCGGCCCGGCGGGAGGCGGCCGGCCAGGGGCCCGCACCGGCCGTCGCCGTGGTGAGCGGCAGCCTTGACCTGGACTTCTCGCTCCCGCTCTTCGTCTCGCCGCTGGTCCCGACGCTCGTGCTGACCGGTGCGGGCGCGCCGCCGGACCGGATCGCGGCGGCCCGGACGGCGGGCGCGGAGGTGGTCATCGCGGGGGAGGGGACCCGGGTGGACCCCGCCAGGGCCGTACGGGAGCTGGCCGCCCTGGGCCACCGGCGGCTGCTGACGGAGGGCGGGCCCAGGCTGCTCGGTCAGTTCGTGGCGGCGGGCGTGCTGGACGAGATGTGCCTGACGCTGGCGCCGATGCTGACCGCCGGGGACGCGCAGCGGATCGCGGGCGGCCCGTCGGTCGCTGTGCCGGAACGATTCGCCCTGGCATCGGTGCTGGAAGAGGCCGGGTTCCTCTTCTCTCGGTACCGTCGGATCTGACAATCAGCGGAATATCCCGTTCCGGTTAGCGTTCGGTGGGCAGAATGGAACGCGGACCCCGTGCGAGAGCGGGGAAGGATGGTTTCAGCAGTGGCCGGCGACGGTCACTGAAGCAGAAGGGCGCCTGCGGTGTTCACCAGCGTTTTGATGATCGAGAAGCCCCTCACCTCAGAGGACGTCGAGTTCGTCACCACCCTGCACGGGGAGGAGCAGATCTCCTTCGTCGTGCTGATGCAGCCACGAGGCGACCAGGCGGATGTGCTGTTGCGGGCCATCGACGACCTGGCGATGGGCGAACTGAAGGAAGCGGCCCGTGAGAGCGAGGAACCGGAGGGCAGGAACGCCAGGGAGTCCGCCGAACTCGCGCTCGAAGTGTCCCTGGAGGCCCTGCGCCAGTCGGGCTCGGAAGCCGTCGGACAAGTGATCGAGACCCACCCCCTGGACAAGCTCACGTCCGTGGTCGAGGAGTCCGAGGCCGACGAGGTCATCGTGCTCACCGCGCCGCACTACGTCGAGGAGTTCTTCCACCGCGACTGGGCGTCCCGCGCCCGGCACAAGGTCGGCGTACCGGTGCTCAAGCTCTTCGCGCACAGCGAATAGGCTGGGAGGCCCCACCCGCACCGACCCTGGGAGACACACGCATGGCACCCGGTATTCCTGCCGCCATGGAACGGCCGCACTTCATCGGCATCGGCGGCGCCGGAATGTCGGGCATCGCGAAGATCCTCACCAGTCGCGGCGCGAAGGTCGCGGGCAGCGACTCCAAGGAGTCGCCCACCGCAGAGGCGCTGCGCGCGCTGGGGGCGACCGTCCACATCGGGCACGCCGCCGGGCACCTGGCGGACGACGCCACCTGCGTGGTCGTCTCCAGCGCCATCCGCGCCGACAACCCGGAGCTGGTGCGCGCCGGGGAGCTCTCGATCCCCGTCGTGCACCGCTCCGACGCGCTCGCCTCGCTGATGGAGGGCGCGCGGCCGATCGCCGTCGCGGGCACCCACGGCAAGACCACCACCACGTCGATGCTGGCCGTCGCCCTGACCGAGCTGGGCCTCGACCCCTCGTACGCGATCGGCGGCGACCTGGCCGGACCCGGCACCAACGCCACGCACGGCGAGGGCGCCATCTTCGTCGCCGAGGCCGACGAGAGCGACCGCAGCTTCCAGAAGTACGACCCCGAGGTCGCGATCGTCCTCAACGTCGAGCTGGACCACCACGCGAACTACGCCTCGATGGACGAGATCTACGACTCCTTCGAGACCTTCGTCGGCAAGATCGTCCCCGACGGCACCCTGGTGATCTCCGCCGACCAGGCGGGCGCCGTCGAGCTGACCCGCCGGGTGCGCGACCAGTCAGCACTCAAGGTCGTCACCTACGGTGAGGCCGCGACCGCCGACGTACGCGTCCAGAAGATCAACCAGCGCGGCCTGACCAGCGAGGTCACCGTCGTCCTGAAGGGCAAGTACCTCACCTTCACCGTCTCCGTACCCGGCCGCCACTACGCGCTCAACGCCGTGGCCGCCCTCGCCGCGGGCGTCGCCCTCGGTATCCCGGCGCACAACCTGGCCTCCGCCCTCGGCAAGTACACCGGCGTCAAGCGCCGCCTCCAGCTCAAGGGCGAGGCCGCCGGGGTCCAGGTCATCGACAGCTACGCGCACCACCCCACCGAGATGACCGCCGACCTGGAGGCGATGCGCGGCGCCGCCTCCGACGCCCGCCTCCTGGTCGTCTTCCAGCCCCACCTGTTCTCCCGCACCCAGGAGCTCGGCACCGAGATGGGCCAGGCCCTCGCCCTGGCCGACGCCTCCGTGGTGCTGGATATCTACCCGGCCCGCGAGGACCCGATCCCCGGCATCACCAGCACCCTGATCATCGACGCCGCACGGGCGGCCGGGGCCGACGTCACCGCCGTCCACGACAAGGCGGCGGTCCCCGAGGCCGTCGCGGGAATGGCGAAGCCCGGCGATCTCGTTCTCACCATGGGAGCGGGCGACGTCACCGACCTCGGCCCGCAGATCCTGGACCACCTGTCGAGCTGAGGGAGCCACCGTGCCGTACGACATCGACAAGCCCGACGAGGAGTGGCGGGCGGAGCTGTCCCCCGCCGAGTACGCGGTGCTGCGCCAGGCCGGCACCGAACCCGCCTTCGTCGGCGAGTACACCGACACCAAGACGACGGGCGTCTACTCCTGCCGCGCCTGTGACGCGGAGCTGTTCCGCTCCGACACCAAATTCGAGTCGCACTGCGGCTGGCCGTCCTTCTACGACCCGAAGGACAGCGACGCCGTCGAACTGATCCAGGACCGCACCCACGGCATGGTCCGCACCGAGGTCCGCTGCGCCCGCTGCGGCTCGCACCTGGGCCACGTCTTCGAGGGCGAGGGCTACCCGACCCCGACGGACCAGCGGTACTGCATCAACTCGATCTCGCTGCGGCTGACACCCGACGGGAGCTGAACGCGGGCCCCGGGGGGATCAGGCCTGCGCCCGCGCCACTGCTGGTGCCCCGCCCCGGGGCATCAGCAGGGTGCTCACCAGCGCGAAGACCACCCACGTCCCCGCACCGGCCGCGATCGAGAGAAGTACGGACACCTCGCCCCAGGCGGCCAGCAGGCCGGACAGCACGGTGCCGTTGAGCAGACCGCCGGCCGTGCCGGCCGCCGTGTGCCACGGAGCCCTGCGGGCCACCGCACCGACCGCCCGGCGCAGTCCCAGGCCGATGAAGAACAGCGCGGGGACGCCGAGCACGCCCGACAGCAGCGCTGTCCACCAGGGCGACGGCGGCCAGACGAGCAGGAAAACGACGGCGAGCACGGTGCAGAGCATCGCCATGAGCAGCAGACCGGTGTCCGCGTCCGTCTTGTCGTCCGGTGCGACGGTCGGCGCCCCCATGTAGGCAGCCGCCATGGCGACCAGGAAGACCAGTACGCCCAGGGACAGGGTCCAGACCGGGGACCAGCCGGTCAGCAGGGCGAGCTGGGACCAGAGGGCGCCAGTGGCGAGGAGTCCGCTCCAGGCCGACACCCGTCCGGCCCCGGGGACCGTCTGTGCGACGGCGGGCGCGGGGGCGGGGTCCGGCTCGGTCACCGCAGCGGGCTGCGGAGCGGCCTGCTGCGGCTCCGCCTCCGGTGCCGGTCCGCGCGGGGGCCCGGCCACCGGTGCGCGAGGCGCGTCGACCGTCGGCGCAGCGGCGAGCTCCCGGACCCCGGGGATCCCGGGAGGTCCGTCCTCGGCACCGTCCAGCACCCCGCGCAGGCGCTCCGACACCTCTTCGGCCGTGGCGGGCCGGTGGTCCGGGTCCTTGTGCAGCAGGGAGACGACCAGCCGGTCGAGGGCGTCCGGAACGTCGGGGCGCAGGCTCCGCACCGGTTCCGGCGTCCCGTTCAGGTGCTGGGACAGTACCGACCACCCCGCCCCCTCGAACGGCGGTCTGCCCGCGAGGAGCTCGTACAGCAGGCAGCCCAGCGAGTAGAGGTCGCTGCGCCCGTCGAGCGTCCGGTCGCCGCGTACCTGCTCCGGGGACATGTAGGCGGGCGTGCCGATCGCGGAGCCGGTGCCGGTGAGCCCGGTCCCGGACTCCTCGATCAGCCGGGCGATGCCGAAGTCGCAGATTTTCAGGTCGTGTTCGCCGTCCCCGTACACCATGACGTTGGCCGGCTTGATGTCCCGGTGGACGACGCCCGCGCGGTGGGCGGCCGCGAGGCCGGCGCAGATCTGGAGCCCCCAGGCCACCACCGACTCGACGCTCCGCCGCTCCGTGGCGGCGAAGGAGGCCATGGAGCGGCCGGGGACCAGCTCCATGACCAGGAAGAGCACCTGGTGCCCCGCGACGGCGGCCTCGCCGTGGTCGTGGATGGTCACAATGCGCGGGTGGGTCAGACGCGCGGTCGCCCGCGCCTCCTGACGGAACCGTGCGGCCGACTGGCTGGTCGTGAGAGGCGTCTGCGTGATGACCTTGACCGCCACGTCACGGTCGAGCCGTGAGTCGACCGCCCGCCACACCTGGCCCATCCCGCCGGCCCCGAGCAGCTCCACCAGCCGGTAGCGGCTTTCGAGCACCTCTCCGCGCACCGAGCGGCCCCCTTCGATCGTCGTGTCCGGGGCGTCGCGACCCGGCGGCGTGCCCCACGGCTCCCCGGGCAGCAGCCTACGCAGCGACCGGCCCGGAAACACGCCCGGCCGGACATCCTCCCGCGCGAAGCCTCAGGCCTCGTCGCTCTCCGGTTTCAGCAGCGGGTGCACCACACCGGGGAAGACCCGGGCCCGCACGATCTCCTCGGCCGAACCGCCCTGGATCACCGTCTCCGCCACGCCCCAGGGCCGCCCCGGCAGCTGGACGAGCAGCGTGTACGAGGCCGGGCAGCCGGTGCACTCGTAGCGGTCGACCCAGGTCTCCACCTCGGTGGCGCTTCCCGGGTAGCGCGCCACGTGCCGGTGCCGGGCGTGGCAGCGCTCGCACTTCTCGCCGGGCTCGCAGGTGCCGCCGCAGGGGCACGGTACGTCGAAGGACTCGGCCGGACGCCAGCGCTGGGTGAGGACGGCCTCGCGGGTGGCGCCCATGTCCTTCATCGCCTTGAGGTTGCTGGCGGCGACGTTGTACGACTCACCGGTCGCGGCCATCCGGTCCCGGATCACGTCCTTGCGCCCACGGTTCGTCGTCATCTGTTCCTCCTGGGGTTCACGCAGCCCGCCAGGTGGCCCACGAGATCGGTACGCCCCAGGTTACCGGGCTCGGCGAGGCGCCCGCGACACTCCAGGACCGCCCGCGCACGCCCTGGCCTCAGCCCCGCCGGACGCGGCCCGCGAGCCTCCTCCCCAGTCGGCCCAGGGTGCCCTGACTGCGGCGGTTCCAGTCCCGGAAGGCCTCGGCCCGGCCGCTGCTGCCGGAGCGGCCCACGGCCTCCTCCACAGCCGCCACCCCGTCGGCGGGCAGCGCGCGCACGGCGGGGCGCAGCACCTCCTCCAGCAGGGCGGCGGTGGTCCGGCTCCACTCGGTACCGGCGTGCGGATGGGCCGTCCAGACGGCGAAGCAGCCGGCCGCGTAGCCGGGATCTGCCGTCAGCCGGGCCCGGACGTCGGGGCCGTGCGCGGCCAGGTCGTACGCGGCGATGAGGTCGGCGTCACCGCTGTGCGCGAGGGCGTACAGCTCGTCCTCAGGCCCGTCCGGCGCGAGCAGCCGCCCCGCCAGGGAGCCGAACGCGTGCCCGAGCACCCCCGGCTCGACCGGCTCCGCGCCCGGTCGCAGCGCGCGGACCCGTTGCGCCCACTCCGGCTCCGCCTCCCCGGACCGCAGCTCGCGGGCGAAGTCCAGCAGCAGCAGGGCCCCGCGCTCCCGGCCCGCGATCTCCTGCGGGAAGCCGCGCAGCAGGTCGTGGGCGAGCCGGGGCGCCTCCTCGTCCTCTGCGGGGGCGTTCAGTGCGGCGGCGACCAGGTGCGACCAGGTGCCGGCCGTCCGGTGCGCGTCCGAGGTCGCGGTCTCCAGGAGCAGCCGGGCCTCGCCCACCGTCGGGGCGTCCGCGCCCCAGACCAGGCCCACCGCCGTGCGCAGCACCAGCGGCTCGGCGAACGGCGACATCCCCGCTGCCCGCAGCACCCGCTGCACGGCGCCCACCCGGTCGTCGCCGCAACCTGCTTTGGCCTCGGGCGCCTCGGCGCACATCCGCAGGTGCGGCAGCAGCTGCGTACCGGTGAACGGCAGCGCCACCCGGCCCAGCAGCCGTTCCGCCCCGGCGGGGTCCTCGGGCGCGATCCGGTCCAGCGCGCCGAGCAGCGCCGTACGCACGTCGAACTGCTCGTCCATCAGCTCCAGCAGCGCGGGCGCCCAGCCGGGGGAGTGCGCCGGGTCCGTGTCCCGCGCGTCCGCCGTGCCCCGCACGCCCCGCGCGTCCGCATCGGTGTCCCGTGCGTCCGCCGTGTCCCGCGCTTCTGCCGTGTCCCGTGCGTCCGCGAGGAGGGCGGACGCCAGTCGCCGTACGACGCCGGGCAGCAGCTCCGCGCAGTCCACGCCGAGCAGCCGGGCCACCCGGAGCAGCTGCACGGTACGGGCCACGTCGAGACCGGCCCCCGCGCCGCTCAGCTCGGTGACGATCTCCGGCCCGAGCACCGCCGCGACGGCCGCGCCCTCCGGACCGCTGAACGCCGTGCGGCCGGGCAGTTCGACGGAGCCGTTCCCGCCCCGTACCGCCTCCGTCACCAGCATCGCGGCCAGCGGGGCCGTGGTCGTCGCGGGGGAGCGGCCGTCCAGCGCGGCGAACAGCCGTCCCGCCGCGTCGAACTCGGCCCCGGTGCGGTCGTCGACGCCCGTCGAGGTCAGCGCGTCGACGAGCTGCCGGGTGCGTTTCGCGTCCAGCGCGTAGGGCCGTTCGGCGGCCCAGTCGGCGGCAGCGGCACGCTCGTTCGGCCCGAGCGCGATGCCCGCGCACAGCGCGGTCACGGCGACCGGCCCGGCGGCGTACGGCTCACCGGGCAGCTCGGCCGCCTCCCGGAACAGCTCGGGCATACGGCTCCGCCAGATCCGCGCAGCCGTCTCGGCCCAGGCGTCGCCCACCGCCCCCTCCGGGCGCGGACCGGTGCAGGTGTGCACCCGGAACCCGGGCCCGGACAGCTCGTGCGCGTCCTGCGGGAGCACGCCGATGACGCGCTGCGGGGCGCGCTCCGGGTGACGGGTGTACGTGGTGAAGGTCAGCCGCTCGGTGCTCTCCGGCGGCAGGACGGCGGCGGCCAGCGCGATCCACCGGGCCACGTCGGCGCTCTGCCGTTCGACGAGCACGACCTTCACGGCATCGGCGGCATCGGCGGTCTCGGCCGACTCGTCCAGCCCGCGCAGATCGGCCAGCACGCCCGCGAGCCAGGGCCCCCGGGAGACGGCGAAGTCGTTGAGCCCCTCACGCTCAGCGGCGCGGCCGGTCGCGGCGGAGAGCGCGGTGACCGGATCGACGGCGGGCACCCGGTCCGGGGTCGTGGCGGCCCAGCGGGCGGAGCGGCAGGCGGTGATCGGGGGCATGCCGCCCGGCAGATGGGTACCGGCGGGCAGATGGACCGCGTGGGCGTGGAAGCGCAGCGAGGACAGCTGCGGGGTGCGGACCGGCACGGTGCGGGCCAGCAGATGACTGCCGTCGGACAGCACGCTGAAACTGAACGACTCGGGCAGCGCGCGCAGGGCGTTCTCGGTGACCTGGCGGGCGGTGCCGACGGGCGGCTCGTACGCCAGAAGCGGACCGGCCTCGGTGAGCGCGGCAGCGGGTATCGCCGCGTCAACCGCGCTGAAACGGGCGGATATCTCCGCGTCCTCGCCGCTCTCGGGTCCGTCCCCGGCCGTTGCGGAGGTGTAGTGCAACTGCGCGAGGCTCATGCGTTGGCTCTCTTCGTCCCTGCCATGAAGGTCCCCTGCCACCCGCACCCGCCATTCCGCGGTGGCAGCGCCGACCCGGGCAGGGTGACGACCCCGGCGGGGAGAGTTCCGCAGTCGCTGGGGCGACGCTATCAAGTACCCGCGTGCGCTTGCGGCGAGAAGCCGGGGCGGGGGCGGGCGTCCCGGTCGGCGGCGGCCTTCACCGCCGCCGACCGGGACGAGCGCCTGCCGTACCCGAGGGCCGGTCACCCGGCTCGGAGGCGGACGCTCAGCCCTGAACGGTGTAGCCGACGAACCGGGTCCAGGCGGCGGGGGCGAGGGCGAGCTGCGGGCCCTCGTGCACCTTGGAGTCGCGGATGTGGACGGTGGTGGGGCAGGTGGCCACCTCAACGCAGGAGTCGCCGGAGCCGCCGCTGTAGCTGGACTTGTGCCAGGACAGGGCGACTTCGACGCAGCTGTCGCCGGAGCCACTGCTGTAGCTGCTCTTGAACCAGGCCAGTTCGGTGGTGCTGCTCATAACGCTCCTCGCATCTGCCGCAGCAGGCTCAAGGATTCCTCGGGGGAGAGAGCCTGCGAACGCATCCTGGCATATCGCATTTGGAGCGTGCTCACCACTTTGGGATCGGAGATGAACTGACCGCTCTCCTGGCCCTCGCAGTAGCCGAACCAGCGGTTCTCCGGCGTCTCAAGAAGCTGCACGGGCCCATGCAGTCCCGCGTGCTGCTCCCGCCGCACCGGCATGATCTGAATCTCGATGTTCCGTTGCGAGGCGAGCTCCAGCAGGTGGTCGATCAGTTCGGCGGTGACGTCCTTGCCACCCAGCCCGCGCAGCAGCAGATGCTCCTCCAGGATGAAGCTGTAGGCGGTGTTGGGCCGCTGTAACAGCTCCTGGCGCTCCAGCCGGGCAGTCAGATGCGTCTCGATCTGCTCGTCGTCCATGAGCGGCAGTTGTTCAGTGAACAGCGTCCGGGCGTACGCCTCCGTCTGCAACAAGCCCGGAATCAACCGGCATTCGTACGTGTAGAGGGCGATCGCCTCCTGTTCCAGCTGCGCCCACTGGCGGAACCAGTTCGCCAGTCCCGGCCGCCGCGACAGATACTTCGCCGCCGCCTTCAACACCCCCAGGCCGTCGAGCACGGATTCGGCCCGCTCCACGAAGAGCGGTGGCGGAAACCTGCGGCCCTGCTCGATCGAGGCGACCATCGGCACGGAGTACCGCACCATCGGGGCGAACTGTTCCTGGGTAAGCCCGGCGCGTTTGCGCAGGACCTTGAGTACTTCCCCGAACGACTTGAGGCTCTCCGAGTACTCGGGTTCGTCGGTCATGCGCGGCCGCCTTTCGCGTGCTGTCCCCGATCCGCAACCCGCTCATGGTCACGCATCGTGACCCATACTGTCCACGCTCCGTACCCGTACGCTGACCGAGCGTACGGGTTCTGTAGCTGGTCGCAGGAGTCCCCGCCGCCCAGGCTGACCCGCATGGAAGCATCCGTCACCCCCCACCGGCCGCGCACCGAGAGGTTGTTCGTGCAGCGGTTCAGCTCCACATCCCGAGGGGCGCGGCTCGCCCGCAGACTCGCCGTTCATCAGCTGAACGTATGGGGCATCCCGTACCGCTCGGAGGTGTCCGGCACCGCCGCACTGCTGGTGGCCGAGCTGGCGGCCAACGCGGCGACGCACGGCCGCGTACCGGGAAGGGACTTCGAGCTGCTGCTCGGCATGACCGCCGGATGCCCGGGGACGCTCGGCAGGCTCAGGATCGAGGTGTCCGATACCCGGGGCGAGCGCCGCCCGCCCGGCCCCGGGGAGGTCGTGAAGCCGCCGCCCGGGTCCGGCGGCGGGTACGGGCTGGTGCTCGTCGAGGCGTTGGCGGACCGGTGGGCGGTGCTGGATCGCGTACCGGGCAAGACGGTCGGCGTGGAACTGGACCTGGTGTACTGAACCGGGCCGCCGCTCCGGCCCGGTTGCCCGCCCGCCTCGTTACTCGAAGCGGGAGGTGTCGCCCGCTCCCCGCCGTACGATCTCCAGCTCGCCGCTGGAGAAGTCGATGACGGTGGTCGGCTCCGTGCCGCAGTCGCCGGAGTCGACCACGACGTCCACCTCGTGGTCGAGCCGCTCCTTGATCTCCCAGCCCTGCGTCATTGGCTCCTCCTCGTCGGGCAGGAGCAGGGTGCTGGAGAGCAGCGGCTCTCCGAGCTCCTCCAACAGGGCCTGGACGACGGCGTGGTCGGGGATGCGGACGCCGACGGTCTTCTTCTTCGGGTGCAGCAGCTGGCGCGGCACCTCCTTCGTCGCCGGAAGGATGAAGGTGTACTGACCGGGGGTCGCCGCCTTGATCGTGCGGAACACGTCATTGTCGATCTGCACGAACTGCCCTAGCTGGGCGAAGTTCTGACACATGAGCGTGAAGTGATGGCGGTCGTCGAGGTGGCGGATCGTGCGGATACGGGAGATGCCGTCACGGCTGCCGAGCTGGCATCCCAGCGCGTAGCAGGAGTCCGTCGGGTACGCGACGAGCGCGCCGGAGCGGATGCTGTCGGCCACGTTGCTGATGGTGCGCCGCTGGGGATTTTCGGGGTGTACATCGAAATACTTCGCCATCCGGCGAGTCTACGGGCGTGCGGGCGGTCCGGCCTGTGGGTGGAATGCGCCATGCAAGCGATGTGTATCGTGCACTGATAATGTGTCATGCACACTGAATGCAGCATGCATACAATCCGTGGTATATCTGTACAGAAGAGGTGGCCTTCCCGGCGGGAGGCGGGCCCGCATTCGGAGTCAGTCGGAGGAAGCCTCGCGTGGACATGCCCGTGGACCGGATCGAGTTCGAGACCATGCTGCTCGGCCGCCATATGAACCTGCTCGCCTCCCGGGGCGGGGGTCGGCTGGACCGTAGCGCCTATATCCTCCTCAGCCGCATCCAGGTCGAGGGCCCCATGTCCATCGGTGAGCTGCGCGACGCCTTCGGCCTGGACGCCTCCACGCTGAACCGGCAGACCGCCGCCATGCTCCGCGCGGGTGTCGTCGAGCGCATCCCCGACCCGGAGGGCGGCATCGCCCGGAAGTTCGTCATCACGGACGAGGGCACGCGCCGCCTGGACCGGGACCGGTCGGAGAACCTGGATGGCCTGGGGAGGCTGCTGGCCGACTGGACGCCCGAGGAGGCCGCCCAGCTCGCGGACAACCTGGCCCGGCTCAACCGCGACATCGAACGCCTCGACGGACGGCCCTGGCCGCGCGACAAGACCTGACGGCTTCCCCGATCCAGGAGTACGGCCATGAGTGACACCGGGGTGGGCGCCACCCTCATCGTGGGACTCCACGGGGTATTGGACCGGCACCCCTGGATCGACCGGGTGAACGCCGAGTTCGATCTCGAAGAGGACGTTTTCAGCCTCGCCGTGCGGCGGGCGTCCGCCTATGCCTGGAGCTCCACCGTCCTCACGGACAAGCCCGCCGCCGACAACCTCTGGGACCACAACGACGCGGACGGCGACTGGACGCAGGACGGGCAGGTCCGTCAGCTGGCCTGGCTCCAGGCCTCGCTTCCCCGGCCCCAGAACATTCCGGGGAGGCGACAGCGCGCCCGCCGCCTCCCCGTCCTGCCGGTCATCACGGTCCTCTCGGACGCGCTGCGCCGCGTCGGGACCGTACGCCTCGCCGGCATCCACGCCCTCGTGCCGCTGCACCGCGCCGGGGACGCCCGCGTCGAACTGGCTGAGGTCGCCGACTGGTTCGCCCTCGCGGACCCCTCCGGTGCGGCCTCGCTGACGGTCACCGTCTCCGCCCTGCCCTCGGCGGACCTCGGCGCGCGGGCGTCCGAGATCCGCGAGGCCGCGCTCGAACGCACCTACGGGCACCTGGGGGTCGAGCTCCTCAAGCCCGTCACGGTGCAGACCCCGGGGCTGGCCCAGCCCCTCGCCGGAGTGGTGCAGGCCGAGGGGGTGCGGCGGGCGCTCGCCTACCGCTGCGAGGCGCGCGAGTGGTCGACGGATGTGGCCGCCTGGGCGACCGAGGTGTTCGCGGACTCGGTGCGGGCGGTGACGGGGCTCTCGGGCCCGGCGCTCATCACGGTGTCCTCGGACGTCTGAGACGCGGGCGCTCAATGCAGACGGTCACCACGGTCCCGAGGCGGCCGGAAGAGCAGCAGGTACACCGTGGCTACCATCGCCACCGCCTGGGCCACCACAGTGACCCGCTTCTCGGTGAACCAGACCGGTTCGTACATGTTCGGGAACGGCCCCCAGGCGCCGATGT
This sequence comes from Streptomyces sp. NPDC104307, assembly GCF_055584045.1. Taxonomy (NCBI): domain Bacteria; kingdom Bacillati; phylum Actinomycetota; class Actinomycetes; order Kitasatosporales; family Streptomycetaceae; genus Streptomyces; species Streptomyces sp. NPDC104307. The sequence continues at coordinate 1,497,315 of NZ_JBVJMU010000001.1, read as the reverse complement.
CCGCGTACCGGTAGATCAGCAGGAGAGCCACTCCGCCGGTCGCGACCGACCAGGCGAACAGGTCGGCCGGCCACCGGCGCCAGACCAGCACGAGCAGCGCGGCCAGCGCCGCCATGCCCGCCTCGATCCGGAAGAGCGTGCCCTGGCTGATGTCGGCCATGACGGCGTCGTACCGCCCGGCCAGGTGCGCGTGCACATAGGCGTCCACGGCGAGACCGGCAGCGGCGAGCACCCGGGCCGCACCGCGCACAAAGCGGCCGGAGCCGCCCCCGTGCGAGCGCCCGTCCGGTGTGACGGGGAGTTCTGCGGACATGTGCGGCTCCTTTCGCGCCGGTGGCCGTCGGGCGGCGCCCGGGGCTCACTTGACGGTGAGGGTCCCCGTCATGAAGGGGTGGATCGTGCAGTCGTACGGGTACGCGCCGGCCTTCGACGGGGCGGTGAAGGCGGCCGACTTGCCCGGCGCGATGTCGCCGGTGTCGAAGGCCTTGCCCTTGGTCGCCGTCATCGTGTGCGTGGTCGTGTCGTCGTTGGTCACCGTGACCGTGGCGCCGGGTGCGACGGTCGGGGTGGCGGGCCGAAACTTGAAGTCCTTGATGCTCACCTTCGTCCCACCGGCTGCGGGCGGCCGGGACGAGGCGGGAGCCGACGAGCTGCTGCCGCCGCCCCCGCCGTCACTGTCCGAGCAGCCCGCGAGGGCCGTCAGCGAGAGCAAGAAGGCGGCGGCGGCCACGGCGAACCGCGTCCGGCGGGTACGGAACGGGGACGAGAACGGCATGGCGTCTCCGGGGGCGCGTGGGCCGGTCCGAGGGGGCTCAGTACCCGTTGCCGGTGCCACTGCTGCTACTGCTCGTCGGCGTGGCTGTGGCTGTGGCGGTGGTGGTGACCTGCTTGCCCTTGACGTTGATGACGTACCACTTGGCGCCGAACGCGTCGACGCCCTGGCCCTTCGCGTCGCCAGCCTTCTTGTCCTCGTCGAAGAGGTACAGCGGGTGGCCGTTGTAGGTCACCTGCTTCTTGCCGTCGCTGCGGGTCGTCGTCTTCAGCAGCTTCGAGACGACCCCGGTGCCGCCGGTCGGCGTCTTCTCGTCGAGCAGCGGCGGCCAGGCCTTGGCGCAGTCCCCGTCGCACATGGACTTGTTCCTGGTGTCCTTGTCGAACACGTAGAGCGTCATCTTCTTCTCGTTCACCAGGGTCCTGCCGTACGTGCCCTTCCTGATGGAGACCGTCGCGGGGGGCTTGGACGGGCTGGGGGACGTGGAGGCGGCGGCAGCGGGCACGTCGGCCTGCTGGGCGCTGTTCAGGCTGCCCGTGTCCGTGCCGCCGGAGCCCTGGCCGCTCGATCCGCTGTCGGAGCATCCGGCCGCCGCCGCGGCCAGCAGGGTCACGGAGGCCAGCACTGCGGCCGTCCTGGTGTGGCGTTTCATCGGGGCTCCTCGGTCGTCCGGCCGCCCGCACCAGTGAGGCGGGTCGGCCCCAGTGGACCGCAGGCCCGGAGGGCGGGCCATCGGGGCAGAGCTGTTCGGGTAGCGGGCCGGGAGGCCGCCCACGGGGGCCTCACCCGATCGGCGGAGCGTGCGGGCTTTCCGTCGTCGCGGCACCGCGCGAAACCGTAAGTGGCGTGCACCGGACCCGTCTTGATGGCGCAACAGTTTCACGGACCGCCACCCCGCACGGGCCCGCGATCATAGGATCAGGGTGGTCTTCGGGGAGACGGGGTGGCGGATCGTGGTGTATGGCGGGCCGATACACAGGTACGGGGTGCTGGTGCTGGCTCCACTGGTGCTGGTGGCGTGCTCCAGCGGCGGGGGGAGTCCGGGCGGCGGGGAGGGCCGGAGCACCGGCGCGACCGGTAGCGCCACCTCCGGACCGGCCCCGGACACCAGCTCGGGCATCGAGGACACCGGAGACGTCGAGGCGGACCCGGCCAGGCTGCCTACGTCCCGCGGCGAAGCGCTCGACCTCATCGACCGGGTCATCGCGGACCCCGCCAGCTTCGGGCCCGACGTGACCAGGCGGAACCCGTACGAGAGCGACCCGGCGACCTGGCCGGTCCTCGGCACCGACTGCGTCTGGGAGCAGCAGAAGCCGTTGTCGAGCGTGCTGGCCACCCGCAGCCGCTCCTTCGAGGTGCCCGCCACAGCCGGCAAGGGGCCGGTACGGCTCTCCGCCGTCGTCACCGTGCACCGCAGCCGCGAGGGCGCGCAGTGGGAGATGGCGGAATCGGTGGAGGAGACGATGCGCTGCCCCACCCAGCAGCTCCAGCAGGGCGAACTGATCGGCTCGTTGGTCGCCGCCACCCTGCCGCAGGGCGACAGCGGTCAGGTGAACTCCGCAGACGCGCTGACCGAGATCGGGCAGTACAAGAGCTCCACGCTCGGCGGCCCCTTCCCGTACGTCTGGCAGCAGGCCCAGACCCTCCAGTTCACCGTGGCGGTGACCGGAAAAGGGGCCAAGGGGCGGACCGAAGAGGAACTCGACGGGCTGACGAACCAGGCCCAGGCAGCCATGCTGCTGCGGCTCAAGTCGGCCGTCGAGAAGCAGAGCTGAGAGAGCGGAGAGCGTGATGGAACGGTTGCGTCCCGCAGACCCCTCGACGATCGGCGGACACCGGCTGCTCGGACGGCTCGGGGCCGGCGGCATGGGCGTCGTCTACCTCGGCCGCACGGACGGCGGAGCCCTGGCCGCGATCAAGGTGATCCTCCCGGAGTTCGCGGAGAACGAGGAGTTCCGGGCCCGGTTCCGCCGCGAGGTCGAGGCCGCCCGCCGGGTGGAGACCCCCTGGGCGGTCGCGGTCACCGGGGCCGAGACGGAGGGCGAACGACCGTGGCTCGCCACGGCGTTCGTGCCGGGGCCCGCCCTGTCGGAGGCCGTCGCGCGGTGCGGGCCGCTGCCCGCCCGTAGCGTCCGGGTCCTCGGCAGGCTGCTCTCCCGCGCCCTGACCGCCGTGCACACGGCGGGGCTCGTCCACCGGGACGTCAAGCCGGGCAACGTACTGCTCACGGTCGACGGGCCGCGCCTGATCGACTTCGGGATCGCGCGGGCCACCGACGCCACCGCGCTCACCGCCGCAGACCTCGTGGTCGGCACCCCAGGCTTCCTCTCGCCGGAACAGGCCTCCGGGGACGGCACGGCGGCCGGACCCGCGAGCGACGTCTTCTCGCTCGGCTGCCTCCTGGCGTACGCCGCGACCGGACGGCCGCCGTTCGGCAGCGGAGCCGTCGACGCGCTGCTCTACCGGACCGTGCACGACGAACCCGACCTCGAAGGGGTCCAGGACCCCGGACTCCGCGAACTGCTCGGCGCGCTGCTGGCGAAGGCGCCGGCCGACCGGCCCACCGCCGCCGAACTCGACACCCGGATCACCGAGGACGCGCCGAACGGCTCCATCGACTGGCTGCCGGACGACGTCGTGGCGCTGATAGCCGCCCGGTCCGCCGCCATGCTCGACCTGCCGGGCATCGAACCCACCGTCGCGGAACCGGGAACGCCGCCGCACGAGGCCCGCCCCGGCCGGCGAAGACTGCTGCTCGCGTGCGCCGGTGTCGTCATCGCGGCGGGCGGCGGATTCGCCGTACGGGAATGGCTGCGCGACGACGACTCCGGCGCCGGGGCGGCCAAGTCCGGCGAACGGGCCTGGACCATCGGCGTACAGGCCGACCTGTCCGGACCGCAGAGCGCCGCCGGACGGGCCCAGGAACGCGGGGTGCGGCTGGCCGTGAAGCAGTTCAACTCCCGCGCGGACAAGCCGTTCACCCTGACGGTCAAGGCGATCGACGACGGCGGAGACGTCAAGCGCGCGGTCCGGGCCGCCGCAGAGTTCACCCGCGACCGCGATGTACTCGCGGTGGTCGGCCCCACCGGGGACGACACCACAGAGGCGGTCCTCACCACCTACGACGAGGCGATGCTGCCGGTCATCACCGTCTCCTCGATGCTGCTGTCCTACCGGGCCGGTTCCAGGAAGTCGTTCTTCCAGGCGGTCCCGTCCGACGGCGTGCTGTGCGCGCCGGTCATCCGGAGGCTGGTGCTCCGGCCGGACGTCGAACGGCTCGGGGTACTGCTCGACCGGGTCGGCGGCCAGTCCGCCTACCAGGTCGGCTACCTCACCAACATGCAGACAAGCATGATCACCACCGGCACCACCTACCCGCGCGTGGTGCCCGCCGGGACCAAGGACCTGGCCCCGGTGATCGAGGACATGCTCCAGCACGACAGCGACGCCTTCTTCTACGCGGGCGACGCGGCCGGAGCCGCCCGCACCGCGAGCGCGCTCGGCGGCACCCCCTTCAAGGGCCCCCGCATGGCCATGCACACGGCCATGCGGTCGCGCTTCATCGAGGACGCCGGACAGGCCGCGGAAGGCTGGGAGTTCACCGCGCCCTACACCGACGCCACGGCCCCCGGCGCCGAGAAGTTCGCCGCGGCCCACCGCTCGGCGTACGGCTCCGCCCCCGCGTACTGGGCAGCGGAGGCGTACGACGCGGCCGGGCTGGTGACCGCCGCCGTCACCGCCCTCGCCCTCGCCGGAGGCAAGGCCAAGCCGGTGCGGCCGACCCGGACCGCCCTCGTGGCGAAGATCGCCGCGTCCTCCTACAAGGGCGTCTCCCGGACCTACGCCTTCGACGAGCTGCACCGGATCAAGGGGGCGGACGCCTACCTCTACGGAGTGCGGGACGGGCGCTTCGTCCACCTCGGCGCCGCGCCGAAGGCCGAGAAGACCTGACCCGAATGCGCCCTCTCACCTCGGACGACCCGCGCACCATCGGCGAGTACCGCACCCTGGCCCGGCTCGGGGCGGGCGGCATGGGCGTGGTCTACCTGGCCCGCTCCACGGGCGGGGCGCTCGCCGCCGTGAAGGTGATCCGCGCCGAGCACGCCGCAGAGCCCGGATTCCGCGCCCGCTTCCGGCGCGAGGCGGAGGCCGCCGCCCGGATCACCGGCCCCTGGGTGGTGCCGGTCACCGGGGCGGACACCGAGGCCCGCGAGCCCTGGCTGGCCACCGCGTTCGTCCCCGGCCCCTCGCTGGGCGAGGCCGTCGGGGAGCAGGGCCCCCTGCCGGAAGCCACGGTTCAGGCCCTCGGCGCCCGCCTCGCCGGAGCCCTCGCCGTGGTCCACGAGGCGGGTCTCCTGCACCGCGACGTCAAACCCGGCAACGTGCTCCTCGCCCTCGACGGGCCCCGGCTCATCGACTTCGGCATCGCCCGCCACGAGGGCGCCACCGCGCTCACCGCGACCGGTGCGGTGATCGGCACGCCCGGCTACCTGGCGCCCGAACAGGCCTCTGCGGGGCCGCTCGGACCGGCCTGCGACGTGTTCTCGCTGGGCTGCGTCCTGGCGTACGCGGCGACCGGGCAGCGCCCGTTCGGTTACGGGGCGGCGGCTGGGGTGCTCTTCCGTACCGTCCACGGCCAACCGGACCTGGCGGGCCTGCCGTCCGCGTTGCTCCCGGTGGTGACGGCCTGCCTCGCGAAGGACCCGGCGGACCGCCCGACGGCTGCGGAGGCCGAACGGCTGCTCACGGGGGACGGCACCGGCTGGGAGGTGCCGGGCCTGTCCGCCGCGATCGCCGAACGCTCCGCCGCCGCCCTCGCCCTGCCGGACCCGGAACCCGCGCACCCGGCAGGGGACCGGGCCCCGGACCCCGGCCGCCCGAGCCGTCGCCGTCTCCTCACCGCCGGAGCCGCAGGCGCGGTCCTGCTCACCGGCGGCGGTACCACCGCCTGGCTGGCCGCCCGGCGCGGCGGCAGCGGTACGGGAGCGACGCCCCGCGCGCTCCCCACGTACACGATCGGACTGCACACGGACACCACAGGACCGGGGAAGGCAGTCGGCCTCGCCCATGAGCGAGGCGTCCGGCTCGCCGTCGACGACCACAACTCCCGTACGGACAAGACCTTCCGGCTCGGTCTGCGCATCGAGAACGACGCGGGGGACGCCACCCGCGCCCTCGCCGTCGCGGACCGGCTGGCCGCCGACCCCACGGTCCTCGCGGTCATCGGCCCCACCGCGGACGTGCTCACCGCGGCGGTGGTCAGCCGCTACGCGAAGTCCCGCCTCGCCCAGGTCGTCGTCGCCGCCCGGTACGCCGCCGACTCGGCGGACTCCGAGTACCTCTGCGTGCTGCGCCCGTACGACTCCTCGCTCGCCTCCGGACTGATCCACCACATGGCGAAGGACCGGAACGTCACGAAAGCCGTGGTCATCGAGGACCGGGCCGATCCGCAGGGCGGCTGGATGGTTGCCAACCCGTTCCGGGACGCGCAGACGGGCCGCGTCACCGTCACCACGCGCACCGTCGCGGCGGACACCGACAGCTTCGCCCCGGCCGCCCGTGCCGTGGTCGCCGCCGGGGCCGGAGCGGTGATCTACGCGGGCACGTCCCCCGCCCGGGGCGCCCGCTGCGCCACCGACCTCGCGGCCGCCGGATTCACCGGAACCGCCCTGTCCACCGGCCCCGTCCTGGCCCCAGGCTTCCTCCGGGACGCGGGCAAAGCCGCAGAGGGCTGGATCTTCGCGGAGGCGTACACCGACCCCACGGCCCTGCCCGCCGCCAAGGCCTTCACCGCCGCGCACCGCAAGCGCTTCGGCGCGCCGCCCGCCACCTGGGCCGCCGAGGCCTACGACGCGGTGGGCCTGATCGCACGGGCCGCCGCCACCACCAGCGCCACCGACGCCCTGCGCGGCGGAATCGCCCAGCGCGCCTTCCGCACCGAGTACCGGGGCATCACCAGACGGCTGGCCTTCGACAGCAGCCACCTGGTCCCGCGCAAGGAAGGCATCTTCCTCTACCGGATCGACGACGGGCGGGCCCGCTTCCTCGGCCTGTACGGATCGGTACGGTGACCGTGCGCAGCTGTCCCGTGAAACCCTGAAAGGTGTGCCAGATGGCTGAACCCGAGGCGTCCGCAAGTGTGTTGGAGCTGTCCGCCGGGGTGGTGGAGTACGAGGACACCGGCGGCGACGGTCCGGTACTCGTCCTGCTGCACGGCGTGGCCATGGACGGCACGCTCTGGCGGCACGTGGTCGCGGATCTGCGGAACGGCCACCGCTGCATCGTCCCGACCCTGCCGCTCGGCGGCCACCGCCGTCCGATGAAGCCGGACGCCGACTTGTCGGTCCTCGGCGTCGCACGTCTCGTCGCGGAGTTCCTGGAGGCGCTCGACCTCACCGACGTCACCCTGGTGATGAGCGACTGGGGCGGGGCGCAGGCCCTGGTGGCGGACGGCCGGGACGAGCGGATCGGGAGGCTCGTCATCACCTCCTGCGAGGCCTTCGACAACTTCCCGCCCGGCCTGCCCGGCAAGAACCTGTACGCCTCCGCCAGGATGCCGGGCGGCCTGCGGGCGGCCTTCGCGCTGCTCAGGCTGAAACCGATGCGGCGGCTGCCGATGACCTGGGGCCTGATGACCAGGAGGCCGGTGCCGCACGAGGTGATGGACGGCTGGTTCCGGCCGCTGTGGACCTCCAAGGAGATCCGCCGCGACCTGCGGAAGTACGTCCTTGGCGTGCCGCCCAGGGCCGAGCTGCTCGGCTGGGCGGACGCCCTGCGCACCTTCGACCGCCCGGCACTGGTCGCCTGGGCGGCGCAGGACCGGGTGATGCCGCCGGAGCACGGCCGCCGGCTGGACGAGCTGCTGCCCAGGGGCGAGCTGGTGGAGATCGAGGACAGCTACACCCTGATCCCGGAGGACCAGCCCGAACGGCTCGCCGGTCACCTCAGGGACTTCCTGCGGAAGGAGTGACCCGGGCCCGTGCGGCCGGGGTGAGAAGCGGAACCGGGCACGGGGGGTGTGAAGCGGAACCGCGCACGGGGGGGTGCGAAGCGGAACCGCGCACGGGGGTGTGAAGCGGAGCTGCGGCCGCGCTTAAGAAATCCTCGATGGACCTGGGGCGCGTGTTACGGCAGATTTCTCCGTGACGGCGGAGGATGGTGCGCGGCAGCCGGTAGGAGCGCGCTGCCACGCCGTCCCCTCATTCCTCCCCGGGCCGCAGGCTTCCTCAGGCATGCCCCCTGCCCGGGGAGCTCAACGCCGTACCAGGTACAGGGAGCCGCAGCCGTGAAGGCACTCGTGAAGCAGAAGGCCGAGCCGGGACTCTGGCTGATGGACGTTCCCGAGCCGGAGACCGGTCCCTCTGACGTGCTCATCAAGGTGCTCCGTACCGGCATCTGCGGTACCGACCTGCACATCCGCAACTACGACGGCTGGGCCCAGCAGGCCGTGAAGACGCCGCTCGTCCTCGGCCACGAGTTCGTCGGCGAGGTCGCCGCGATCGGTGCGGACGTCGTCGACATCGCGGTGGGCGACCTGGTCAGCGGCGAGGGCCACCTGGTCTGCGGCAAGTGCCGCAACTGTCTGGCCGGCCGCCGCCACCTCTGCCGCTCCACGGTCGGGCTCGGCGTCGGGCGCGACGGGGCCTTCGCGGAGTACGTCGCGCTGCCCGCGTCCAACGTGTGGGTGCACCGGGTCCCCGTGGACCTCGACATCGCGGCGATCTTCGACCCGTTCGGCAACGCCGTGCACACCGCGTTGTCGTTTCCGCTCGTCGGTGAGGACGTCCTGATCACCGGCGCCGGCCCGATCGGCATCATGGCCGCGGCCGTCGCCAAGCACGCCGGAGCCCGTAACGTCATGATCACCGACGTCAGCGAGGCCCGGCTCGACCTGGCCCGCAAGGTCGGCGTCAGCCTCGCGCTCAACGTCGGCGAGCAGACCATCGCGGACGGCCAGCGGGAGCTGGGACTGCGCGAGGGCTTCGACATCGGCCTGGAGATGTCCGGCCGCCCCGAGGCGATGCGCGACATGATCGCGAACATGACGCACGGCGGCCGCATCGCCATGCTCGGACTGCCCTCCGAGGAGTTCGCCGTCGACTGGTCCCGGATCGTCACCTCCATGATCACGGTCAAGGGCATCTACGGCCGCGAGATGTTCGAGACCTGGTACGCCATGTCCGTCCTGCTGGAGGGCGGCCTCGACCTCGCCCCCGTGATCACCGGCCGCTACGGCTACCGCGACTTCGAGGCGGCCTTCGACGACGCGGCGAGCGGACGCGGCGGCAAGGTCATCCTCGACTGGACCGTCTGACCACCCGACCCCCTAAGGAACCGGCATGTTCGACTCCGTACGCGATGGCCTGCGCACCACCCTCGAAGAGATCGAGGCCGCCGGGCTGCACAAGCCCGAGCGCGTGATCGGCACCCCGCAGTCCGCCACCGTCGCCGTCACCTCGGGTGGCCGCCCCGGTGAGGTGCTCAACTTCTGCGCCAACAACTACCTGGGCCTCGCGGACCACCCCGACGTGATCGCCGCCGCGCACGAGGCACTGGACCGCTGGGGCTACGGCATGGCCTCCGTCCGCTTCATCTGCGGCACCCAGGAGGTCCACAAGGAGCTGGAGCAGCGGCTCTCCTCCTTCCTGGGGCAGGAGGACACGATCCTCTACTCCTCCTGCTTCGACGCCAACGGCGGAGTCTTCGAGACCGTCCTCGGCCCGGAGGACGCGGTCATCTCCGACGCCCTCAACCACGCCTCGATCATCGACGGCATCCGGCTCTGCAAGGCCAAGCGCTTCCGCTACGCCAACCGCGACATGGCAGACCTGGAGCAGCAGCTCAAGGAGGCGTCCGGGGCCCGGCGCCGCCTGATCGTCACCGACGGCGTCTTCTCCATGGACGGCTACGTCGCACCGCTGCGCGAGATCTGCGACCTGGCCGAGCGCTACGACGCCATGGTCATGGTCGACGACTCGCACGCCGTCGGCTTCGTCGGCCCCGGCGGGCGCGGCACGCCCGAGCTGCACGGCGTGATGGACCGCGTCGACATCATCACGGGCACCCTCGGCAAGGCGCTCGGCGGTGCCTCCGGCGGCTACGTGGCAGCCCGCGCCGAGATCGTCGCCCTGCTGCGCCAGCGCTCGCGCCCGTACCTCTTCTCCAACTCGCTCGCCCCGGTCATCGCGGCGGCCTCCCTGAAGGTCATCGACCTGCTGGAGTCCGCCGGTGACCTGCGCGAGCAGCTCAACGCCAACACCGCGCTCTTCCGTACCCGGATGACCGAGGAAGGCTTCGACGTCCTGCCCGGCGACCACGCCATCGCCCCCGTCATGATCGGGGACGCGGCGAAGGCAGGCCGGATGGCGGAGCTTCTCCTGGAGCGCGGTGTGTACGTGATCGGGTTCTCGTACCCGGTCGTCCCGCAGGGCGCGGCCCGTATCCGCGTCCAGCTGTCCGCCGCGCACTCCACGGCGGACGTGAACCGCGCGGTCGACGCGTTCGTCGACGCGCGGGCAGCGCTGGGGGAGTAGTTCCCGAGCGTTCGCGGGGGCGTCCCGGACGCCCCCGCGACCTGGGACAATAGGGCACATGATCGATGCACGGCGGCTGCGGATCCTGCGGGCGGTGGCGGATCACCGCACGGTGACCGCCGCGGCCGCCGCGCTCTACCTGACCCCCTCCGCGGTCTCCCAGCAGCTGGCCGCGCTGGAGCAGGAGACCGGCCACCGGCTGGTCGAGCGCAACGCCAAAGGAGCCCGGCTCACCTCGGCCGGGGAGATCCTGCTGACCCACACCAACGCGGTGCTGGCCCAGCTGGAGCGGGCCGAGGCGGAGCTGGCCGCCTACGGCGCGGGCGACGCCGGAACGGTCACGGTCGCCGCGTTCGCCACCGGCATCGGTCTGGTCCTCGCCCCCGCGATCACCGCCCTCGGCGAGTCCGCCCCCGGCATCCGGGTCCGGGTCCAGGACGCGGAGGGCGACGCGAGCGTCCCGATGGTCCTGGACCGCCAGGTCGATGTGGCCGTCGCCGTCGAGTACCGGGGCGCACCGGGCGAGGACGACCGCAGACTGACCCGGGTGCCGCTGTACTCGGAGCCGTTCGACGCGGTCCTCCCGGTGCGGCACCGGCTGGCGGACCAGGAGCAGGTGGCGATCGCCGATCTGGCGAAGGACACCTGGATCGGCCCCTACCCGGGCAACCCCTGCCACGACGTGGTGGTCCTGGCCTGCCAGTACGCGGGCTTCGAGCCCGCCGTCGAACACTCCTCGGACGACTTCCACGCGGTCGTCGCTCTGGCCGGCGCGGACGCCGGGGTGGCCCTGGTCCCCAGATCCGCGCTGCGCGGCATGGCCCTGTCGGGTGTGGTGGTCCGCCCGGTGCGCGGCAGCGCTCCGACGCGCCGGGTCTTCGCGGCGGTACGCCGTGGCGCGGAGGCACATCCGCTGATCGCCCCGGTGCTGGAGGCGCTGGCGGGGGCGGCGGTGCTCTCGGCCGGTGCTCTCAGTCGGTGATCGAGGCGCGGAAGCGGTAGCGGTCGCCCCGGTAGATGGCCGCCGTGAGCTCCAGGGGTTTCGCGTCCTGGTTGAAGGCGAGTTGAGTCGCCACCAGTACCGGTGTGACGTCCGTGATCTCCAGCAGGCCCCTCTCCTCCTCGTTCGGCTGTCGCGCCTCCACGGAGTAGTCCGCGACGTACGGCACCTGCGGCGGGCTGGCCTGGCGGAGGGTCGCGTAGAGGGAGGCGTGCGTGAAGTCGGTCTCCGGCAGCACCGGGCAGAGCGCGAGAGGCAGGCGGTTGTGCTCCGCGACCACCACCAGATCGTCCAGAAACCTCAGCCGTCGCATGGTGAAGAGCGGCGCGCCCGGAGCGATGCGCAGCTCCTCGGCCTCGGTGATGGTGGCGGCGCGCACTCCCGATTCGAGCACGTGGGTGCGGACGGCGAGCCCGTGCCGCAGCGCGTAGTCGGCGAACCCCTGCACGGCGCGACCGGCACCGGAGCGGGCCGCGGGGGGCGGCGTCGGCGCCGGGGCCCGGCCCTCGTGCAGGAACCAGCCGCGCGCGGGTGACGAAGCGATCAGCCCTTCGTCGGACAGACGGTTCAGAGCCGACCGCATGGTGACGCGCGACACCTCGTACCGCTCGGCCAGGACGCGTTCCGAGGGGAGCCGGTCCCCCGTGCTCATGCCGCCGGTGGCGATGTCCTCCCGCAGCCGCCCTGCCACCAGGGCGTAGAGCGGCCGCGTCTCGGGGTGAAGGCCGGTGGGCTCTGAATCCGAACGATTAGGCATACCAGAACCATACCAGATAGAGACCTTTGACGGGGATGGCTCATACCAGTAACCTGCGACTTCGCGAGTGTTTCTCCGTTTCCTTAAGCAGGCGGGCGTAAATGTCAGAGGCGCTGGACCAACTGGTACGAGACCAGAGAGCCGGTCTGTCCCCTGGCACCACACCCGTCCGCAGCGCACTTCCCACTGGGCGTTCCCTCAAGGAGCACTCCGCCGACGACGAGCGAAGCCGGCGCCCGAACCGTCCGCACGGCTACAGCGACCGCATTCGCTCCTACTGGACGGAACCCGAGACGGCCGCGACCCAGCGGCGGCTTCTCGACAACTTCGAGGCCGCTCCGCTGCCTCCCGCTCTTCCCTCCGCACATCTGCCGTCGCAGTACGCGCGGGTCAGAACCGGACACCTCGCACCGCGACCCCACGACATCGTCGTCGACCGGGTCCGCGACGTCCTCCGTGACTACGACCCCGACTGCGCCCCACGCTCCAAGGAGTACGCGTGAAGACCACCCCCGCCCCCGAGACGGACAACCGACCGGCCGTCGATCCCCGAGGCGCCTCCCACACGCACCGCGAAATCCTTCAGCAGCCCCGGCTGTGGACCGAGATGGTCACCCGGCTGACCGCCGAACGGCCCGCCCTCGACACCTTCCTGGCCCCCCTGCTGGCCGATCCGCGCCTGCGCATCGTCCTCACGGGTGCGGGCACCTCCGCCTACGCGGGCCAGGTCGCACGGTCGGCCCTCGCGGCGGCCACCGGCCGCACGGTCGAAGCGCTGGCGACGACCGACATCGTCGCGGACCCCACCGCGTGCTTCGAGGAGCGGACCCGGCCCACCCTCCTGGTGTCCTTCGCCCGCTCCGGCGGCAGCCCGGAGAGCACAGCCGCCACCGAACTGGCCGACCAACTGCTCGACCACTGCGCGCACCTGGTCATCACCTGCAACGACCGGGGCGCCCTCGCGGTCCGGCACGGGGAACGGGCCAACTCCTACGTGCTCCTGACACCTGCGGAGGCGGAGGACCAGGGCTTCGCCATGACCTCCAGCCTGACCTGCATGCTTCTCGCCGCTCTGCACGCACTCGGCGGGGACCGGGTCCGAGGTCTCGACGCGTGCCCGGCCGCGGCCGCCGCCCTGCTGTCCGAGGGCCTTCCCGACCAGGTCACCGCGCTGACACGGGTCGCGCACCAGCGCTTCGTCTATCTCGGAAGCGGCGCACTGAAGGCACTCGCGGGCGAGTCGGCGCTGAAGCTGCTGGAGCTGACCGGTGGCGCTGTCAGCGCGCTCGCCGACTCGTCGCTGGGATTCCGGCACGGCCCCAAGGCATTCCTCGACGACCGGACCGGGGTCGTCGTCTACCTCTCCAACGACCCCTACACCCGGCGGTACGACCTCGACATCTTCCACGAACTGACCGAGGCCCTGCCCGCCGGCCACGTCGTGGCAGTGACGGGCAGGCCGGAGGGGCTGCCGGAGGCGGCCACCTGGCTGGTGCCCGGCATGGCGGACGCGGACGACGCGGCGCTGGCCCTGCCGGCCGTGCTGTACGCCCAACTGCTGGCCCTGGACGCCTCGCTCGCCTGCGGTGTGACCCCCGACAATCCGTTCCCCGACGGGGAGGTCAACCGGGTGGTGCAGGGCGTCACGATCCACCCCTTCACCGAGCGCTGACCGCTCGGCCCGCTCCACCGGAAGGAAGCACGACATGTACCTGGGAGTCGACGGGGGCGGCACGAAGACGGCCTTCTGCCTGCTGGACGCGGCCGGCACCGTCCGGGCGGAAGCCCTCGGGCCCGCCACCTCACCCGCTCTCGGTCCCGACGGCCTGGAGAACGCCCGGCAGGTGCTGCGGAGCGGGATCGCGGAGGTCTGCGGGCAAGCGGGTACGGACGCCGACGCGCTGACCCACGCCTACTTCGGGCTGCCGGGCCACGGCGAGTCCGAGTCGCTCACCCGCGCCCTGGACGCGCTGCCGGCCCAGCTGCTCGGCCACGACCGCTACGGGGTCGGCAATGACATGGTGTGCGGCTGGGCGGGATCGCTCGGACTCGCGGACGGCATCAACGTGATCAGCGGGACGGGCTCGATGGCGTACGGCGTCGTCGAAGGACGAGAGGCCCGCGTCGGCGGCTGGGGGGAACTCTTCGGTGACGAGGGCTCCGCGCACTGGATCGCCCTGCGCGGGCTGAACCTCTTCACCCGCAGGAGCGACGGCAGGAACCCGCCGGGACCGCTGACGGAGATCCTGCGCCGCCATCTCGCACTCGGCACCGATCTCGAACTCATCGACGCCATGCTGCTCGCCCGGCCCGGCCGCACCGATGTCGCCGCCCTGAGCAGACAGGTGTCGGAGGCCGCCCGCGCCGGGGACGCCGCCTGCACGCGCATCCTCACCGAGGCGGGACAGGAACTGGCCGAACTCGCCCGGACCGCACGGCGGAAGCTCGTGGCGGCCCCCGACCGTCCCGTACCCGTCTCCTGGTCGGGCGGCGTCCTGGGCGTGGACCAGGTACGCGAGGCCTTCGTCTCGGCACTCGCGGCCTTCCCGGAACGTTACGAGACGCGCCGGCCGCGCCACACACCCGTCATCGGGGCCGCCCTGCTCGCCGCCCGCCTCGCGGGCGAGCCGCTGAGCGAGCGCGCCGGGGAAACCCTGCCCCTGCCGGGGGAGACCCTCCCTCCGCCGCCCGGCGAACCCGGCAGCACCGTCTGATCCGCCCGGCCGCGGCCCTTCCGGGGGCCGAGCCCTCTATCCGTCCCGCTCGCCCCGCACCGGGCGGGCAGCGGGACGCCCACGAAAGGAACATCCCGTGTCCGACAGCAAGCTCGGCCGACGCTCACTCGTCCTCATCGGTGCGGGCAGCGCCGTCTTCACCCGCGGTCTGCTCGCCGACCTGATCACGGCGGAGGACCTCGGCAGCTGGGAGATCCGGCTGGTCGACGTCAACCCGGAGGCCCTCTCGGTCGCCACCCGCCTCGCCGGGCGCATGGTGGAGGCCCGCGGCGCCCAGGCCCGTATCACCGTGCGTTCCTCCACCGACCGGCGCAGCGAACTGCCCGGCGCCGACTACGTCGTGACGTGCGTGGGAGTGGGGGGACGCCCCGCCTGGCAGACGGACCACGAGATCTGCCAGCGGCACGGGGTCTTCCAGCCGGTCGGTGACTCCGTCATGCCCGGCGGCATCTCCCGGCTGCTGCGCACCACCCCCGTGATGGTCGACGTCGCGCGCGACATCGTCGAACTCGCCCCGCAGGCCCACTTCTTCAACTACAGCAACCCGATGACGGCCAACGTCCAGGCCATGACCCGCCACGCGGGTGCCGAGGTCGTCGGGCTGTGCCACGGCATGCACCACGTGCAGCGGGAGCTGGCCGCCTTCGCGGGGCTGCCGTTCGAGGAGACCTCGACGCTGTACGCCGGCATCAACCACCTGACGTTCATCTACGACTTCCGGCACCAGGGCCGCGACATCTGGCCCGAGGTCCGCGCCCGGATGGAGAAGGAGCTCGGGGAGCCCGCCCTCCCCGAGGACATCGGTGCGATCTGGGAGAACGGCAAGGCCTGGCACAACCCGTTCTCCTGGGAGTTCTTCCGCACCTACGGCGCCTACCCGGCCGCCAACGACCGGCACGTCGTGGAGTTCTTCCCCGAGCGCTGGGCGGGCGGTGACTACTACGGGAAGAAGCTGGGCGTCGACGCCTTCTCCGTGCCCGAGATCCTCCAGTGGGGCGAGGAGCGCTACCGGTCGATGCGCGTCCAGGCCGAGGGGGACGTCCCGCTCGACGACGCCGCCTTCGACAGCTCCACCGGTGAGCAGGAACAGCTGATCGCCATCATCCGGTCGATCACCTTCGACCGCCGCGAGATGTTCTCGGTCAACGTCCCCAACCGGGGCTCCGTCCCCGGTCTGCCGTCCGAGGCCGCGCTGGAGATCCCGGCGGTCGCCACGGCACGCGGTCTGCGCCCCGTACAGGTGCCAGACCTCTCGGCGCCGCTCACCGCGATCCTCGCCCGGCGACTGACCTCCGTAGAGCTGGCGGTCGAGGCCGCGATGACGGGCGACCGCGACCTGACCGTCGAAGCCATGATCGCGGACGGCGCGGTCACCTCACGGGACGCCGCCGCCGCGCTGACCGACGAACTGCTGGAGGCACAGCGCCGCTTCCTCCCGCGCTTCTCCTGACCGCATGACCGCATGACCGCATGACCGCACAGCGCATAGCCGTATGACCGCACCGACCAGCCTGGAGAGACAGTGAAGACAGCTCGCGTACGCCACCAGGGGCGGGTCTTCGCCGCCCGCGTCGAGGGCGACACCGTGTTCCCCGTCGTGCCCGAGGAGCCGCGGTACATGTCCGACGCCGTGCGGGACCTGATCGCGGACGGCACGGCGCACGAGCGGCTCGGCGCCGACGTGCCCGGCGTACCGCTGGCCGATGTCGAACTGCTCAGCCCGCTCGCCCACCCGCAGAAGATCATCTGCATCGGGCTGAACTACGCCGACCACATCCGGGAGACCGGTCTCGCCACCCCCGAGGTGCCCCTGGCCTTCGTCAAGACGGCCCACACCCTCACCGGCCCCACCGCACCCGTGTCCGTGCCCCGGGGTACCACGGAGCAGCTCGACTGGGAGGCCGAGCTCGCGGTGGTCATCGGCCGCACCGCGCGCGATGTGACGGTGGAGGAGGCCTCCTCGTACGTCTTCGGGTACACCGTGGCCAACGACGTCTCCGCCCGTGACGCGCAGTTCTCCGATGTGCAGTGGTTCCGGGGCAAGAACTTTGACGGCTTCTGCCCGCTCGGACCCTGGATCGTCTCCGCGTCCGAGGTGTCCGACCCCCAGGACCTCGCCATCAGCGCGCGTGTCAACGGCGCGACCGTGCAGGACAGTTCGACCAAGGAGATGATCTTCGGCGTCGCCGAGACGATCTCCTACCTGTCCCGCTACATGACCCTGCAACCGGGGGACGTCATCGCCACCGGTACCCCGCACGGCGTCGGCATGGGCCGCACCCCGCAGCTCTGGCTGCGGGACGGGGACGTCGTCGAGGTCGAGGTCGAGGGGATCGGCCTCCTGAGCAACCGCATCCACGTCACCGGCTGACGGCACGAGCCGACACCCCCCTCCCGGCACTCCCTCCGCCGGGGGAGGAGACCGCTTCACTTTCCGCCCCGAAGGAGCCGTTATGAACATCGCTGACGATCCCGACCGCGCGCCGGCCCGCTCACACCTGTACGCCATGGGCCTGAGCGACGAGGACATGCGCCGCCCGACGGTCGGCATCGCCTCGACGTGGACCGGGACGATGCCCTGCAACCTGACGCACCGGGACCTGGCTCGCCATGTCGCCACCGGGGTGCGCCGGGCGGGCGGGACACCCATGGAGTTCAACACGATCGCCGTCTCGGACAACCTGACCATGGGGACGCCCGGCATGCGCGCCTCGCTCGTCAGCCGGGAGGTCATCGCGGACTCCATCGAGCTGATGGGGCGCGCGCACCAGTTCGACGCCCTGGTCTGCATCGTCGGATGCGACAAGACGGTGCCCGCCGCCATGATGGCCATGGCGCGTCTCGACATCCCCTCCGTCCTCCTCTACAGCGGCAGCATGATGCCGGGGAAGTGGCGGGGGCGCGAGGTGACCATCCAGGACATGTGGGAGGCCCTCGGTGAGCGGGCGGTCGGCACGGTCAGCCAGGAGGACGTGGACGATCTCGCCCGGCACGCCTGCCCCGGGGCCGGCACCTGTGCGGCGCAGTACACGGCGAACACCATGGGCGCGGTCGCCGACTTCATGGGGCTCGCCCCGTTCGGAGTGGGGGACATCCCCGCGACGGCGAAGGAGAAGCAGGCGGCCGCGGAAGGCGTGGGCGAGCTCGCTCTCGACGTCCTCGCCCGCGACCTGCGGCCCTCGGGCATCCTGACGGCGGACGCCCTCCACAACGCCATCGTCTCGGTGGCCGCCATGGGCGGTTCCACCAACGCCGTCCTGCACCTTCTCGCGGTCGCCCGCGAGGCGGGACTCGACCTGGCCATCGACGAGATCGGCGCGCTCTGCCGTGCGGTGCCCATCATCACGGCACTCAAGCCGGCCGGGCCGTACACCGCCGCCGACCTGTGGCGGGCCGGGGGCACCTCGCTGGTGGCCGCCCGGCTGCTGGAGGCCGGCGTCCTGCGCGACACGGTCACCCTGGTCGACGGCCGCACCCCGGCACAGGTGGCCGCAGCGGCGGTGGAGGCGGAGGGCCAGTCGGTGGTCAGGAGCGTCGATCACCCCGTCAAACCGGCGGGCGCCCTGGCCATCCTGCGCGGCTCGCTGGCCCCGGACGGCTGTGTGCTCAAGCTGGGCGGCCGGCCCGACTTCGTACGGGAGGGGCCCGCGCGCGTCTTCGACTCGGAGGAGGAGTGCTTCGCGGCGATCCAGGACGGCGCGATCAAGGAGGGGGACGTGGTGATCGTCCGCTACGAGGGCCCGGCCGGCGGGCCCGGCATGCGCGAGATGCTGTCGATCACCGGCGCGCTCGTGGGACAGGGGCTCGGGGAGTCCGTCACCCTGGTCACCGACGGCCGGTTCAGCGGCGTCTCGCACGGGCTGGTGATCGGCCACGTGGCTCCGGAGGCCTGGCACGGAGGGCCCATCGCCCTGGTGGAGGACGGTGACACGGTGGTCGTCGACTCCGCGCGGAGCACGCTCGACCTCCGCGTCGCACCGGAGGAGACAGAGCGGCGGCGCGCACGCTGGTCGCGCCCGTCCCGGGAAGTGGAGCGGGGCGTGCTGAGCAAGTACGTCGCGGGCGTCGGCTCGGCCTCGGACGGGGCGGTCACCGTGTGACGGCGCGCGGCCGACGATGACGGAAGGGCCCCTGCCACTCGCTCGCGAGTGGCAGGGGCCCTTCCGTCATCACGTACTCCTACTGCTCGCGGAGGCCCCACGGGGCGTCGTACGCCTTCAGCAGGTCGAGGAAGGGCTCTGCGGGCAGGGCCTCGGGACCGAGGACACCGCTGCCCTTCCACTGCCCGCCCGCCAGCAGCTCCAGCGCGACGACCGGATTGAGCGCGGTCTGCCAGACCACGGCCTGGGAGCCGTACTCCGCCATCGACCACTCGTTGTCGACCACGTGGTAGAGGTACACCTCACGGGGAGCGCCGTCGCGGACACCCTTCACCCAGGTCCCCGCGCAGGTCTTGCCCCGCATCCGGTCGCCGAGGCCGGCCGGGTCCGGCAGACACGCGGCCACCACGTCACGCGGGGACACCTCGACGTCCCCCACGCGCACCTTCTCCGTGCGGTCCAGACCCAGCTTGTGGAGCGTGCGCAGGACGTCGATGAACTCCTGGCCCAGTCCGTACTTGAAGGTGACGCGGGGGGCGTCGACCCATCGGGGGATGAGCAGCACCTCTTCGTGCTCGACGTTGACGCATTCGACCTCTCCGATGCCCTCGGGGAAGTCGAAGACCTCGGGCTCGGAGAACGGCTCCGTGGTGAACCAGCCGCGCTCGCGTTCCCACACCACCGGCGGGTTCAGGCACTCCTCGATCGTCGTCCAGATGGAGAACGACGGAGCGAAGTCGTGCCCCTCCACGGTCAGGTTGGCACCGTCGCGGATACCGATCTCCTCGATGGTGTCGAAGAGGTGGTCGGCCGCGTACCGGGCGAAGACGTCGGAGAGTCCGGGTTCGACGCCCATGCCCACCAGAGCGAGACGGCCGGCCCGCTCCCACTCGGCGGCCAGGGCGAACTGCTCGTCGCCGAGCATCACCCCGGTCTTCTCGTAGGGGCTGTCCGGGTGGGGGCGGGACAGGGACATCGCCATGTCGATGTAGTGCGCGCCCGCGCTCAGGGCCGCGCGGAACAGCGGCATGACGAAGCGGGGGTCCGTCGCGTTGAGCATGACGTCGCAGCCGTGCTCGCGGAGCAGGGCCGCGACCGCGTCCTCGTCGGAGGCGTCGATCCGGGCAGCGACGAAGCGGGGGTCGTCGGTGGCACCGGCCGCCCGCACAGCCCGTTCCAGTACGTAGTCGGCGATCACGCAGTGCTCGAAGAAGGGGCGTCGGGCGGCGATCCCGGCGGCAGCGGTACCTACGCCACCGGCGCCGACGATGAGTATGCGCATGTTGATTCCTCTGGTCTGTCTCTAGTGGTGCTGGCGATGGGTGAGAGGTGGTGGGGGAGCGCCGGTGACGCCCGTGGCGACGTGGCTCAGGAGCAGCGGTGCACGGGCCGGGGTTCTCCGGTCGCGGTCGCCGAGAGCCGGCTCACGACGGGGGCGGCGCAGGCGGTGCCGCCGGGCCCGGGATCCCACAGGTGCCAGAGCTCCCCGCCCCGGCGGACCACGAGGTCGGTGCTGCCCTCGGCATGGGCGAGAGCCGTAGCCGCCAGGGCCGTGACCCGTCCGCCGCCGGGCAGGGGCAGCCGGCGCCCGTCTCCGGACTGTCCGGGGCGCAGGACATCCAGCCAGGGGCCGCCGCTCCACAGGTACACCAGGGGCTCCCCGTCCGCTCCGGTCACCGCGGCGGCGGTCTCCGCGCCCGGGAGCGGATGAGGAGCGCCGGACGGGCCGAGGTACGTTCCGGCCGCCGCCCCCGTGAGAACGATGCCCGGCCGCTCCCCGCCGCTTCCTGGAAGCAGGAGCATCCCGTTCCACACCCCGTCGACCGGCCGCGACGGTGCGGCCGGTTCCTCGTGCCACGTCAGCCTCGGGTAGGCGGAGGTGTCGGCGCGGAAGAGACGCGGGACCCCGTCCACCCCGAGTGCGCCGGCCCACAGGACACCATCGGTGCCCTCCGTCTCCGCGACCGAGTTCGCGGCCCCGCCGGGCGGTGGTGCCTCGACGGTGAAGGCGGCCTCCGGGCTCCAGCGCAGCCGGTGCGGCGTCGGGCCGGAGCGGGCGACGATCTCCAGGTGGTGGGGGCCGTGGCCGCTCTGCACCACGGTGACCTCGTCGTAACGGTGGCCCGTTGCGAAGCGCAGTCCGCCGCTCCACTCGCCCGGCGGCGGGCCGCCGGGATCGGGGGCGGCGTTCTCCGGATCACAGTTGAACCAGAGGACCCACAGCCCGTCGCGCTCGTCGCAGAGCATGAGTTCGAGATTCCCGCGGGCGCCGTAGCGCCCCTGGGCGAGTCCCAGCCCGCCACGGGACGGAGGTGGCAGGGCGGTACGGAGGGGAGTCGGGGGTGCAGCAGCCATGGGATACCTCAGGGGCCGGCCGACGAGAAGGGGGGCGCGTTCCAGGGCCGACAGCCGGCAGCGCCACAGCGGACCCTAGTTGTTTCATTAATGCGCGTCAATGAGCAGAAACGAGCATACTGGTGACGGTTATGCTCACACCGCTTCCTCGTCCCCCGATCACGGCATTGCCGACAGATACCGGAAGGTGCTGCCGATGCGCGAGACTCACGAACCGATTCCGCCACTCACCCGCCCGAGCGCCGGACATGTACTGGTCGTCGGCGCGACCCGCATCCTGCGGCCTGCCGT
Source organism: Streptomyces sp. NPDC104307 (assembly GCF_055584045.1). NCBI lineage: Bacteria > Bacillati > Actinomycetota > Actinomycetes > Kitasatosporales > Streptomycetaceae > Streptomyces > Streptomyces sp. NPDC104307. The sequence continues at coordinate 1,475,772 of NZ_JBVJMU010000001.1, read as the reverse complement.
GACGGCCCTCGCGGCACGCGGCTGCGCCGTGACAGCGGTGGCCCGGTCGCAGGACGGGCTCCGCCGCCTGGTGGCCGAGACCCCGGGGCGGGTCGGTCCGCTCGTGGCGGATGTGACGACGCCGGATTTCGGCGATGCGCTGCACCGCGCCACCGACCGCGCGGGACTCACCGGCGCCCTCGTCTACGCCCCTTCGGGCACTCCCGCAGCGATCGAGGCGCTCACCCGGGACCTCGTCGTCAGCGGTCCCGTCGTCCTCATCCTGACGAGCAAATGGGCGGCACCGGAAGCATTCGCCGCGCAAGCCGCGCAAGCCGCGCAACCCGGCCAACCCGGCCAACCCGCGCAAGCCGCGCCATGGACGCCGGACAGCCTGCCCGCCTCGTCCCGTCCGGCCCCGGGCTGCCGACGGCTGGTCCTCGGCTGGCACCGCGACGCCGGGGGTACGCGGTGGCACACATCGCAGGAGATCTCCGCCGCCGCTCTGGACCTGCTCGACGCCCCCGCCGCACAGGACTCCGTGCTCGGAACGGTCCGTCCGTGGGAGGAGCGTCCCAGGTGACGCCCGAGGTGACGCCCGCCTGCCGTGGCTCGGGCCGGCCGCCTCTTGTCGTCTTCGGGCAAGGGTGAGCAATCCCAGGTAATAGGCTGGCACCTCTTGTGGACGCAGTGCCGGCCACGCACGCACATCGCGGTGGTGGGAACGACCGGTCCCCGCGCCGTCTGCCGAGAGGGAGAGAGACGGGTTCATGCTGGGCGCCGAGCGAAGGAAGAGGCTGCTCCAGGTCGTGCGGACGGAAGGTGTCGCACATGTGGCCACGCTCGCCGCGTCCCTGGACGTCAGCTCCTCGACCATCCGGAGAGACCTCTCCGCCCTCCAGGCCCAGGGCCTGCTCAACCGCACGCACGGCGGCGCGATGGCCGAGGCGGTGCAGACGGAGGAGCCGGACCGCCCGCAGCGCAGCGGTGTCGCCCCCTGGGAGAAGAGCAAGCTGGCGAGCGCGGCCGTGGAGAACATCGCGCCCGGCGCCACCATCCTCATCACGGGCGGCACCACGACAGCGGCCATGGTGCCGCTCCTCGGGGGCATCGACCAGCTGACCGTGGTGACCAACTCGCTGCACCTGGCCGGTGAACTCGCCCAGCACGAGGAGATCAGCACCGTGGTGCTGGGCGGGTACCTGCGGCACCGTGAGATGTCCCTGCTGGGCCACCTCACCCGTCAGGCGCTGGACGAACTCCACGTGGACGAGGCGTTCGTCGGGGCGTACGGCATCACGGGCTCCGGGGTCAGCGGTGCCCATGTGGACGAGGCGGAGACCGACCGCTGGCTGCTGTCGCGGGTGCGGCGGATCACCGCCCTGGTCGACGGATCGAAGTTCGGGCGCTCGGGCCCGGTCCGGGTCGCGCCCGCGGCGACGCTGTACCGGGTGATCACCGACGCCTCGGCGCCAGAAGAGGACGTGGCGGCGCTCCGCGCGGCCGGGGTGGACGTGATCCGGACCTGACCGGCGGCAGGTCAGCGGCTGACCGCGCCCCCCGCGGTCGCCCATTCGACCCAGACGTCCCCGGGTGCGGTCCCCCAGCCGTCCGCCAGCGCCGCCGCAGCGGCGGCCAGCGCGTTCCGGGTGGCCTCCTCGCCCCGGTCGGAACCATGAATGACGGCAAGCGGCCAGCCGTCGATCGCGCCGCTGCCCGTACTCGTCACCGCGCTCGCGCACAGTGCCGCCACGACGCCCGAGGGCGGAAGCCCGAGGGCATCCGCCACCGCCGCGCACAGTGACGCCAGTCGCGCGGCGTCCGTCGCGCCGTCCTTGGCTGCCGTAGCGGTCACCTGGATCACCGGCATGCGGATGCTCCTTCTTTCCGAGGTCAGGGGATTCTTCTCCGGGCCTTCTCCGGGCCTCCTCCGGGCCTTCTCTCCGAAGTGCGGGAGGGGACTCTCCGCGCCGCGACGAGGCCGCGGAGCCGGCGCCCGGCGCCCCGGCGTACCGCCGAGGGGGCTCGTCATCCGCCCGAAGGCTAAGCGCGCTCTTCGGAGGCGTCAAGAAAAAGTGAGCAATAAAAATCATTCTCTGATTGATATTGACTGAGCTTGGTTGCGCAGACTACAAAACAGACATCGAGGCCGTCTGAGGCCGAAACTCCTCTTGACCCCTGAAGGATGTGCGCCATGGCTGTCGCCAGACGAGCAGTGCTGGGTGCGGCCGCGGTAGGCGCGGGCGCGGTCGGCTTCGCACGCCGGGCAGGATTCACGCCCTCGAAGACGGGCTCTGCCGGGGCCGACACCCTCACCTTCTCGCTGTGGGGAGCCGACAGCGAGATCGCCGCCTTCCAGGCCCTGGCCCGCGCCTACGAACGCCGCCACCACGGGATCCGGGTGGAGATACGGATGGAGCCGTATCAGCAGATGTACACCAATATGGACGCACTCCTCTCGGGCGGCCGGGCCCCCGACCTGTTCCGGTGCGACTACGCGAACCTCGGGATGTACAGCGCGAGCGGCCAGCTCCTCGACCTCAGCCCCTACTTCGGCGAGGCGGAACGCGCCGCGTTCCTGCCCGCCCTGTGGGAGGCCGTGTGCCACGAGGGCCGGCCCTACGCCGTCCCGCACCACACCGACACGACCGCCGTGCTCTACCGCAAGGACATGTTCCGGGCGGCCGGCATCACCGAGGTGCCCGAGTCTCTGAACGAGGCCTGGTCGTGGGACGAGTTCACCGAGATATGCGCACGACTGCGCAAGAAGGTGCACGGCGTCTACCCCTTCGTCTACGGCTGGCAGCAGGCCGGGGCCTTCCGCTGGCTGAGCTGGCTGTGGCAGGCGGGCGGCAGAATCCTCGACGCGGACCTCTCCGCACCCGCCATCGAGTCCGCCGCGGGCCTGCGCGCCCTGCGCTACACGCAGGACTTCTTCCGGGAGGGCTTCGTCCCGCCCAACAGCTCGGTGAAGAGCGCCGCGTACCCCGACGCGCTCTTCACCGCCGGCACGGTCGCGATGAGCTTCGCGGGCGACTTCCTGCTGCCGACCATCGACCCCGCGCTGAAGAAGGAGCTGTACGGAGTCACCTTCCAGCCGCACGGCCGCTACGCGGCCACCGATCTGGGCGGCAACGCCGTCGTCGCCACCCGCACCACCGAGAATCCCGAACTGGCCGCCGACTTCCTGAAGTTCCTGGTGGAGGAGGAGAACATGGCGCGCTTCTGCGAGCAGTGCGTCGTGCTGCCCACCCGGCGCTCCCTGCTCGGCCGGCCGCTCGACTACGCCGTGCGGCCCGACCTGATGCCCGTCTACGCCGAGCAGGCCACCGCCCTCACCCCGGCCATGACCGCGCAGGTCGCCGTCCCCTCCTTCGGACGCATCAACGCCTCGCTCCAGGACGAACTGGAGGCCGCCTTCGTCAGTCGTCAGCCGGCCGAAGTGACGCTCCGGAACATCGCCGAGGCCGCCCGTTCCGCGCTGGCCTCCGCGTAAGGCCCTCTCATTCCCGCCCCTGGAGCTGCCATGGCCACCACCGCCTCGCTGCCACGAGAAGTACGCCCGCCCGCCCCCGTCAAACCCCCCGCCGCCCCGCGCCCGAAGTGGGGCGCCCGGTACCGCGACACGCTCGCCGCCTACTGCACCCTCGGACCGAACCTCGTTCTGGTGACGGTCTTCCTGATCGTTCCGCTGGTCATGACGGTCGTACTGAGCTTCCAGTACAGCACCGGCCTGTCCTCGCCCAGCTGGGCAGGGCTCGCCAACTACCGTCAGCTGGCCGGGGACCCGGTCTTCTGGCGCACCGTGCTGAACACCGGGATCTTCTGCGTGGCCACGGTCCCCGTCGAGATGGCGGTCGGACTCGCCGTCGCCATGCTCTTCAACAAGGTGATGCCGGCCCGCCCGCTCTGGCGCACGCTCGTGTACCTGCCGATGGTCATCTCTGGCGTGGCCACCGCTCTCATCGGCACGCTGATGTTCGACCAGAACATCGGCCTGCTCAACAAACTGCTCGCCACCTTCGGCCTTCCCGCCGCCCCGTGGCAGACGAGCGGCACCGCCGCGATGGCCTCGGTGGTCCTGATCACCCTGTGGATGCGGGTCGGCTTCAACATGGTGATCTACCTGGCAGGTCTCCAGGGAATCTCACCCGAGATGTACGAGGCCGCCGACCTGGAAGGGGCGGGCCCCTGGCAGCGGCTGCGCCACATCACCATTCCGCTGCTCGGCCCCTCGACGTTCTTCCTCCTCATCATGAACGTCATCTACTCGTTCCAGGTCTTCGACACCGTGTACGTCATGACCCTGGGCGGCCCCGGCCACGCGACCGACGTCATGATCACCTACGCGTACCGCAACGGCTTCGAGAGCCGGCAGCAGGGCTACGCCGCCGCCATCGGGATCGTGCTGTACGTCATCGTCATGATCTTCACGGCACTCCAGTGGCGCTTCAGCCGCAACAGGGACACGGTCGGCTGACCCCTCCTCGCCGCAGCCCTCCCACCCCGTCACGAAGGACGCCGATGTCCGTCATCTCCCCGACCCAGCCCGTACAACCGAAGCCGGTGCACCGGCGCGACCGCGCACGCGTCCTGCGTGCCGTCGCGGCGGCGCTGATCGGCCTGGCCATGGCCCTGCCCCTGTTCTGGATGATCCTGGTCGCCTTCTCGCCCCTGGCGGACCTGCACACACCGCACCTGCGGTGGTGGCCCAGCGCACCGACCCTGGACAACTTCCACCGCGTCTTCCGGCTGCCCGTGTGGACCTGGACGATGAACTCGACCGTCATCACCTCGCTGGTCGTGCTCATCACCGTCTCCTGCAACCTGCTCTCCGGATACGCCTTCGCCAAGATGCGGTTCCGCGGCCGGAACCTGATCTTCCTGCTCATGCTCAGCACCATGACGGTGCCCGTCCAGGTGCTGATGGTGCCGCAGTTCAAACTCGTCAGCGCGATGGGGATGTTCGGCAGCTTCTGGGCCGTGATCGTCCCCGCCTCCTCCACCGCCTTCGGGATCTTCCTGGCCCGGCAGTTCATGCTCGGGATCCCGGACGAGGTCATCGAGGCGGCCCGGATGGACGGAGCCGGACAGCTCCGCACCTTCTTCCACGTGGTCCTGCCCCTGTGCAAGCCGCTGATCGCGGTGCTGTCGCTGCTCACCTTCCTCAGCCAGTGGAACGACTTCGCCTGGCCGCTCACCGTCCTCAAGGACGAGCGGCTGTACACGCTGTCCGTCGGCATGCAGTTCGTCAACGGCCAGTACACCGCCGACTACGGCGCCATCATGGCGCTGGCCCTGCTCTCCATCCTGCCCATGGTCGTTCTCTTCCTGTGCTTCCAGAAGTACTTCGTCCAGGGCTTCGCACGATCGGGAATCAAGTGACCGCTCCGACCCCCGTCCACTACCTCAGCACCCTCTCCTTCCCCGACTGGTGGCTGGACCGACTGCGCGCCCGCCACCCGGGACTCACCGTCACCCAGATCCACGCCGCGTCCGCGGCCGACATACCGGACGAGGTGTGGCGCCGTACGGAGATCCTGCACACCGGCTCCGTCTTCCCGGAGTCCGCGGAGGCGGCGCCGCAGCTGCGCTGGGTCCAGCTCGACACCTCCGGAGCCGATCATCTGAAGGGCACCAGCGCATGGGACCTCCCCGTGCCGCTCACCTCCATCGGCGGGATCTCACCCGTCCCCATGGCGGAGTACGTGATGATGATGCTGCTGGGCCTGGCACACCGCCTGCCCCGCGCCATCGACGTCCAGCACGGTGGCGTCTGGCCCTCGCTGGAAGAGCGCTGGAACACCCTCATGCCACGACGGCTGCGCGGCGCCACCGTCGGCGTGGTCGGTTACGGCCGCATCGGCCAGGAGATCGGCCGCCTCGCCGGACAGTTCGGCATGACCGTACTGGGCCTGAAACGCGGTCGCGGCACCCGGGCCGGCGAGTTCTTCGGCAGTGCTGCGACGGACGCCGCGCAGGCCGAGCTCTACACCCCGGACGAGCTGCACGCCTTCCTCGGCCGGTGCGACTACCTGGTGGTCACCTGCCCCCTGACCGAGGAGACCCGGGGCATGATCGACGCCGCGGCGCTGGACGCGCTCAAGGACGGTGCCATGGTCATCAACGTCTCCCGCGGCGGGATCGTCGACGAGAACGCGCTGCGCGCCGGACTGCGCTCCGGCCGCGTCGCGGGGGCGGCCCTCGACGTGTTCGACGAGGAACCGCTTCCCGACGGTCACTTCTGGTGGCGCGAGCCCGGCGTCCTCCTGACCCCGCACGTCGCCGGCTTCTCGCCGGACTACGAGGAACAGACCCTCGAACTCGTCGGCACCAACGTCGAGCGCTATCTCGCCGGCCGGGAACTGGTGAACCTGGTGGACCGGGCGCATGGCTACTGAGTTCCTGCTGGCCCCGCAGCGCCGGCACGCCGTGCTGACCCGGCTGCGCAGGCGCGGCACCGTCAACGTGCAGGAACTCTCCGACCTGTTGCGCATCAGCCCCTCGACGGTCCGGCGCGACCTGCGGGATCTTGAGGACCAGGGAATGCTGCGCCGGGTGCACGGGGGAGCCACCACACTGGACGGGGCCGCGGAGCCCGACCAGCCACAGCGGGCGGCGGTCCAGCTGGAGGAGAAGGGCCGCATCGCGCATGCGGCACTTCCCCTGGTACGGGACCACAGCACCGTCCTCATCAGCGGGGGAACCACGACCGAGGCCCTGGCGGCACGCCTGGGGGAGCGCCGCGGACTCACGGTGGTGACCAACGCGCTGCCGATCGCCCAGGTCCTCTCCGCCACGACCGCGGTGGACGTGATCGTGCTGGGCGGTGTGCTGCGCCATCGGGAACAGTCGCTCCTGGGGCATCTGGTCGAGCGGGCGCTGAGCGAGCTCCAGATCGACCAGATCGTCACCAGCGCGTTCGGCCTGGACATCGACGCGGGTCTGACCGGCGCCCATGTGGACGAGGCCCAGACCGACCGGGCCCTGCTGGCAGCCGGCCGCAGGGTCGTGGTGCTCGCCGACGAGTCCAAGCTCGGGCGGCGCGGCCCGGTACGGCTGGCCCCACTGGACCGCGTCGCCACGCTGGTGACCGACGCCGGCCCCGAGCACCCGGTCTCCCGCACCCTCACCGAGCAGGGCGGCACGGTCATCACGGCCTGAACCGGCTCCCCGCCACCCACGCCTGACACAGCTTCGCACCACCACGGCACAGGAGTTCGCCCATGACCACTTCCCACCACCACACACCCGTCCCCGATCCGCGCGCCCTGCTGACCGCGCTCGGCGAGCGGGTACTCGAACGCGAGGGCATCCCCATGTACCTGGCGTTGCAGGTGCCGTCGTCCGGTGATGACACGCCTGTCGACCACGGACCGCCGGAGGCCGGGGACGAGGAACTGGCCGGCCTGTTCCGGCACTACAGGCAGGCGCTCGCCCCCGAGGCGGCCGATGACGCCGAACCGGCCCTGATCGAGGTGCTCCAGGTGCTGGCCTCTGCCCACTTCACCCCCGAACCCCCCGCCGCCCGGAAGGACGAGGCCCAGCGATGACCGGCGCCACCCACCCCCAGCTCCCCTCCTTCTCCGGCCAGGAGGAAGCCCTCCGCGCAGGCCGCTACATCCGGGTGGTCAACTACCACAACACGCCGCACGCCGACACGGAGAAGATCCGCGGCGAACTGGCCGCCCTGGCCGAGTCCTTCTCGTCCGTGACGCTCGAAGACCTCGACCTCTTCCGCTCCACCGGCCACTGGCACAAGGACCGGCCGGGCGTCATCCCGGTCTTCTACGAGGGCTACCGCAACAACGCGGAGGTCGCCGCGCCGCTGGCCGAGGAAGCCGGTCTGACCGCCTGGTTCTTCATCTGCACCGCCTTCCTCGACGTGCCCGTAGAGGAGCAGTTCGACTACGCCAACGCGCATGACATCGACCTCGTCCAGGAGAACCGCAAGGGCGAGCGGCTCGCCATGACGTGGGAGGACGTGGCCGCGCTCAGCCGCCGCCACGTCGTCACGCCGCACACCGCGAACCACGCGGAGGCGGCAGCGCTGCGCACGGAGGCGGACCTCGAACGGGAGATCTTCGAGCCGAAGCGCCGCATGGACGCGGTGACCGGGCAGGACGCGGCCTGCACGGCCTTCCTCTGGGGCACTCCGTACGGGGCGAACCCGGTGGTGGACGCGGCGCTGCGGCAGGCCGGGTACCGCTACCAGTTCGGCAACACCATGATCCAGTACCTGGGCTGACGCCACCCCGGGAATGATGCCGTCGGCCGCACCGTGAAGGGTGCGGCCGACGGCATCGTCGTCAGCCCGGCAGCCGCCTGACCATCGTGTTGCCGAACACGTAGCGGTACCCGGCGTCGACGAGCGCCCGGTCGGCGGCCGACTCCCCGGTCCAGTCGGTGCCCTCCAACCAGGCCGTGCACAGCGCAAAGCCGCCGGTGGCCCGGTCCATCCGCCGCTTCGGCTCGATGACCTCCCGCTCGATGTCCGCCTCCGTGCGCACGGTGCGGGCGAGCGCGTGGGAGGCCGTGTGCGGAGTGACCACATGCCCGCGCCGGTGCAGGTCTGCGACCTCGGCCCAGCTCATGGCGATGCGTTCCGCGCGCGGATTCTCCGGAACGAGCTTGATCCGGTGGGCCAGGGCGTAGTCGTACTGCTCCTCGACCGGAGTGTCCACGAACGCGGTGCAGACGAAGAACCACCCGGTGATTCCGGCCTCCTCGCAGGCAGCGGCGGCCACCTCGTAGTTGTCGCGGTAGCCCTCGTAGAAGACGGGGAGCAGCCCCGGCCGTTCCTTGTGCCAGACCCCCGTGCCGGAGAAGCGCTCCAGGTCGTCGACCGTGACGCTCTCGAACTCCCGCGCATAGCCGCGCAGCTCGGCGACCAGCTCGTCCTTCCAGCTGAGCGGAGTGTTGTGGTAATTCACCACGCGCAGGAACTGCCCCGCGCGCAGGTCCGCCCGGGTTTCGGAGGCGTTGACCGCGCGGGTGGTCGACAGCGGCCGTGCGGGGGAGGGTTCCCGCTCGCCCTCCGGGGAGGGCCGGGCAGCGGCACGGTCCGGCCCCAGGGTCGCGTAGGCGAGCGCCTGCAGCGTGCGGATCACCGCTGGTTCGCCGTCCGGGGACGGGCCGAGGCGGGTGTGAAACGCGGTGAACGTGCTCGCGAGCTCGTCGTCGGCGGGAGAGGCGGCGGGGCCCGTGACCGGCCGGCCGTCATCGGTGCCGAGAGGGCCGGCTGCGGCAGCGCCGCGGAGCGAGACGAGCATGGGCACACCCCGGCGCCGGGACACGAGCGCATCGCTGGCTTCGAGGGCGCGGTCGGGTGATATCGGGGAAAGGTCCTGCGACATGTGATTCCTCGGTGAAGCGGGTGGCGTACAGAGCCACTCTCCCCGCCAGGCCACCGAGAATTCAGTAACGCGCAGGCACTGCTCGATATTGCTCATTTGCTGTATGCGGGTGTGGCTCACGCGGGCTGGAGCAGGTCCCAGCGGTTGCCGTACAGGTCCTCGAAGACCGCGACCGAACCGTAGACCTCGTGCCGGGGCTCCTCCAGGAAGCGGGCCCCGGCCGCCAGCATGCGTGCGTGGTCGGCCGCGAAGTCCTCCGTGTGCAGGAAGAAGCCGACCCGGCCACCGGTCTGCGCCCCGACGCTCGCCCCCTGCGCCTCGCCCTTGGCGCGGGCCAGCAGCAGCCCCGTGCCCTGTGTGCCACGCGGGCGCACCACCACCCAGCGGGAGCCGTCGCCCCGGTCCGTGTCCTCCACCAGCTCGAAGCCGAGGGCGTCCGTGTAGAAGGCGAGTGCCTCGTCGTAGTCGCGGACGACCAGGGTGACCAGGGCGATGTGGGACATGGGGTTCCTCGGATTCCTCGCGGGACGGAAGGGAGGCCGCCGGGCCCGTAGCGGGACAATATCCGTCATGGAGACCAGTGACCTCACCGGGCTGACGGCCCGCGCGCGTCGGCTCGCCCTGACCGGGAAGCGCCGTGTTCTCGGACTGGCGGGTCCGCCGGGAGCCGGGAAGTCCACCCTGGCCGCACAGCTGGCCGACACTCTCGGGCCGCTGGCCGTGCTCGTGCCCATGGACGGTTTCCACCTCGCCCAGGCCGAACTGGAACGGCTCGGCCGGGCGGACCGCAAGGGCGCGCCCGACACCTTCGACGCCGCCGGGTACGCCGCCCTGCTGAGGCGGCTGCGCGACCCCGAGTCGGACACCGTCGTGTACGCCCCGGCCTTCGACCGGGCCCTGGAGGAGCCGGTCGCCGGGGCCGTCCCGGTCGGCCCGGACATCTTCCTCGTCATCACCGAGGGGAACTACCTGCTGCACCCGGAGGGCGGCTGGGCGCCGGTGCGCGGGCTGCTCGACGAGGCGTGGTACCTGGAGCTCGACCAGGACGTACGGGTCCGCCGGCTCGTGGAGCGGCATGTGCGGTTCGGGAAGCCGCGCCCGTACGCGGAGCGCTGGGTAGCCGGTTCCGACGAGGCGAACGCCCGGCTGGTCGCCCTGGGACGGGACCGGGCCGACCTCGTCGTACGGCTCGGGGCGGCGTCCGGCCCCGGAACAAGTGAGGAACCGCACCGGCAACGCCCCTGACCGCTCGCGCGGGCTCCCCGCACCCGGCAGGATGCGGGGAGCCGTTCCGTGCCGCCAGGAGGTCCCGCATGTCCAGCCCGAACCAGCCCGCGCCCAACCAGCCCGCGCCGTTCACCGCCGACGACTACCGGGCCCGGATGGCGCGGGCCGCGGAGAGCGCGGCCGCCGCCGGGCTCGCCGGTGTCCTGGTCGCACCCGGACCCGACATGGTCCACCTGACGGGATACCGGCCCACCGCGGACACCGAGCGCCTCACCCTCCTCGTCCTCGCGGCCGGGCAGGACCCCGTCCTGGTCGTGCCGACACTTGAGGCGCCCGACGCGGAGAAGTGCGCCGGCGCGCCCGCCCTGACCCTGCGGGACTGGACCGACGGCAAGGACCCGTACGCCGTCACGGCGCCGCTGCTCGACGCGAAGGGGCGGTTCGGGATCAGCGACAACGCCTGGGCGATGCATCTGCTCGGCCTCCAGCAGCTGCTGCCCGGCACCTCGTACGCCTCCCTCACCGAAGTGCTGCCGATGCTGCGCGCCGTGAAGGACGCCGCGGAGCTGGACCGGATCGCCGCCGCCGGGGCCGCAGCCGACGCCACGTACGAGGAGATCCTCAAGGTCCGCTTCGCCGGCCGCAGGGAGACCGAGGTCGCCGCCGATCTGGCCCGGCTGCTCACCGAGTACGGGCACTCCCAGGTCGACTTCACCGTGGTCGGCTCCGGGCCCAACGGCGCCAACCCGCACCACGAGGCGGGGGACCGCGCCATCGAGCGCGGCGACATGGTCGTGCTCGACTTCGGCGGCCTCAAGCACGGCTACGGCTCCGACACCTCCCGCACGGTCCACGTCGGTGAACCCACCGCGGAGGAGCAGCGGGTCCACGACATCGTGCGGGAGGCGCAGGAGGCGGGCTGCGACGCGGTCCGGCCCGGCGCGGCCTGCCAGGACATCGACCGGGCCGCCCGCGCCGTCATCACCGAGTTCGGCTACGGCGACCGCTTCATCCACCGCACGGGCCACGGCATCGGCGTCACCACCCACGAACCCCCGTACATGATCGAGGGCGAGGAGCAGCGGCTCGTCCCCGGCATGTGCTTCTCCGTGGAGCCCGGCGTCTATCTGCCGGGCCGCTTCGGCGTCCGGATCGAGGACATCGTCACGGTCACAGAGGACGGCGGCCGCCGCCTCAACGCCACCGCACGCGAACTGGCGATCGTCGAGTAACCGCGGCCGGTCCGCCGCCGGTCAGCCCTGCGGCTCGCGGTCGCGGAACCGGTGCAGCACGTCGTACGGGTACGGCAGCGGACGGGCACTCGCCTCGTCCAGCCGTGCCGTCTGCTCCGGCGTCAGTTCCCAGCCCACCGCGCCCAGGTTGTCGGCGAGCTGCCCGACCGTCCGCACCCCGACGATGGGTGCGGCCACGCCGGGCCGGCCGAGCAGCCAGCGCAGGGACACCTGAGCCGGGGTGCGCCCGGTCTCCTCTGCGACGGCTACGACGGCCTCGACGACCCGCCAGGTCTCCTCGTTGTCCCGCTCCCGCCAGGCCTCGCGCCCCAGCTCCCGCTGGTAGCGGGCCTCCCGGGTGTCCGGCGCGGCCTCGCTCATGCCGCGCCGGTACTTCCCGGTCAGCCAGCCGCCCTGGAGCGGGCTCCACGGGATGATGCCGACGCCCTCCGCCACGCTCACCGGCGCCAGCTCCCACTCCACCTCGCGCGCGAGGAGGTTGTAGAGCGGCTGGAGGCTGATGTAGCGCTCCCAGCCGTTGCGGGCGGCCAGGTCCTGGGCGCGCTGGAGCTGTGAGGCGGAGACGTTGCTCGCGCCGAGGTAGCGCACCTTCCCCGACCTCACCAGGGTGTCCAGCGTGGCGAGCGTCTCCTCGACCGGTGTGGTCGCGTCCCACACATGGGTCTGGTAGAGGTCGATGTGGTCGGTGCCGAGCCGCCGCAGGCTCGCATCGACCGCCGAGAGGATGTGCTTGCGGCTGAGCCCGCCCGCGTTGGGTGCCTCGCCCGTCGTGCCGAACACCTTGGTGGCGACGACCAGGTCATCGCGTGTCCGGCCCTTCAGCCAGCGGCCCACGATCTCCTCGGAGACGCCCTGGTGGTAGACGTCCGCCGTGTCGATGAAGGTGCCGCCGGCCTCGGTGAAGGCGTCGAGCACCCGGTGCGCGCCCGCCTCGTCGGTGTCCTGGCCGAAGGTCATGGTGCCCAGGCAGAGTTCGCTGACGCGCAGACCGGACCGGCCGAGAAATCGCTGCTTCATGGTGTCCCCTCGTTCGTTTCCACCGGCAGGCTACGAGTTGAAGTGCACTCCAGAGCAAGCGAGTTACGGTCGCGGCCCGCCGGCTCAGCCGTCGGCCAGCACCACGCAGGACTCCGCCGGCAGGTGCAGCACGCCGTCCGCGCCGGGCGCCTCCACCGGCTGCCAGGCGGCCAGCACCCTGCCTCCGCCGCTGCGGTGCCGGCCGCCGCCGAGCGGGATCGCGGCGGGCTTCTCGTGCAGGTTGACCGCGATCCGCAGATCGCCCCTGCGGTAGGCGAACCAGCGGGCCTCGTCGTCGTACGCCGGTTTCACCGTCGCCAGGTCCGGGTCGCAGAGGTCGGGCATGGCGCGGCGCAGCGCGATCAGCTCGCGGTACCAGGCGTGCAGCCGGGCGTGCGGTTCCCGGCCCGGTTCGTCCCAGTCCAGGCAGGAGCGGTTCCGGGTGGCCGGGTCCTGCGGGTCCGGGATGTCCTCCGCCGCCCAGCCGTGCGCGCCGAACTCCCGGCGCCTGCCGGTGCGCACCGCCTCGGCCAGCTCCGGGTCCGTGTGGTCGGTGAAGAACTGCCAGGGCGTACGGGCGCCCCACTCCTCGCCCATGAAGAGCATCGGCGTGAACGGGCCGGTGAGCACGAGCGCCGCCGCGCAGGCCAGCAGGCCGGGGGAGAGGGAGGCGGCGAGCCGGTCCCCGAGCGCCCGGTTGCCGATCTGGTCGTGGGTCTGGGCGTAGCCGACGAAGCGGTGGGCGGCGGTGCGGGTGACGTCGACGGGGCGGCCGTGCGTACGGCCTCTGAAACCGGAGTACGTGCCGTTGTGGAAGAAGGCGCCCGACACGGTCTTCGCCAGCGCGGCCAGCGGGGCGACCGCGAAGTCCGCGTAGTAGCCCTGTGCTTCGCCGGTGAGGGCGGTGTGCAGACAGTGGTGGAAGTCGTCGTTCCACTGCGCGTGCAGACCGGTGCCGCCCGACTCCCGGGGCGTTGTCGTGCGCGGGTCGCAGAGGTCGGACTCCGCGATCAGTGAGAGCGGGCGGCCCAGTTCGGCGGAGAGCGCGTCGGTCGCCGCCGACAGCTCCTCCAGGAACGTCAGCGCCCGGGTGTCGGCCAGCGCGTGGACCGCGTCCAGCCGCAGCCCGTCCAGCCGGTAGTCGCGCAGCCAGGCGAGCGCGCTGCCCAGCAGGAACGCCCGCACCTCGTCCGAGCCGGGGGCGTCCAGATTGACCGCCGCGCCCCACGGGGTGTGGTGCGTCTCGGTGAAGTACGGGCCGAAGAGCGGGAGATAGTTGCCGGACGGGCCCAGGTGGTTGTGGACCACGTCCAGGACGACGGCGAGCCCGAGCCCATGCGCGGTGTCGACAAAGCGCTTCAGCCCTTCCGGACCGCCGTACGGCTCGTGCACCGCCCACAGCGACACCCCCTCGTACCCCCAGCCGTGGACACCGGGAAAGGGACAGACCGGCATCAGGGACACATGGGTGATGCCCAGCTCGGCCAGCTGCCCGAGCCGCGCGGCCGCCGCGTCGAAGGTGCCCTCCGCCGTGTACGTGCCGACGTGCAGCTCGTACAGGACGGCGCCCGGCAGTCCGCGCCCGGCCCACTCGGAGCGCCACGCGTACCCGGAGTGGTCGACGACCGCGCTCCCACCGTCCGGCCCGTCCGGCTGGCGGCGCGAGCGGGGGTCGGGGCGCACCGGCCCGCCGTCGAGGACGAAGCCGTAGCGGTCGCCGTCCCCCGCCTCCGCCTCCGCCGTCCACCAGCCCGCCCGTACGGGATCGCGCTCCATGGACCGCAGCTCACCGGCCAGCCGCAGCGCGGCCGACTCCGCATCCGGTGCCCATACGTCGAACAGCATGCGACGCTCCTCGTCTCCTCGCCCCTGGCCATGGTCGGCAGAAGCCGCGATCACCGACCAACGACACTGGATCGAGCCCGTTACTGGCGATTAAGGTCTGGTTCTGATCACTGCCCTGCCGACTTCTGCCATACGCACTCCCTCTTGGACCGTCCCCGATTGCCGGTGGTCCTGCCAACGGCTGTGGAGGCCGAGATGACTGTGCCGACGTTCCCGCCCGGTTTCCTCTGGGGCGCCTCCGCCTCCGCGTTCCAGACCGAGGGGGCCGCGGACACCGACGGCAAAGGGCCCTCCGGCTGGGACGCCTTCGCCGCGCAGCCCGGACGCATCAAGGACGGCGCCGACACCAACCGTGGCACCGGCTTCCACCGGCACTACCGGGAGGACGTCGCCCTGCTGGCCGGCCTCGGCGCCGACGCCTTCCGCTTCTCGGTGAGCTGGCCGCGCGTCGTCCCCGGCGGCAGCGGGCCGGTCAACCCCCAGGGGCTCGACTTCTACGACCGGCTCGTCGACGAACTCTGCGCACACGGGATCACCCCGGCCCCCACCCTCTACCACTGGGACACCCCGCTCCCGCTGGACGAGGCGGGCGGCTGGCTCAACCGGGACACGGCCCACCGCTTCGCCGAGTACGCCGGCGTCGTCGCCGAACGCCTCGCGGACCGCGTCCCCATGTGGATCACCATCAACGAACCCGCCGAAGTGACCCTGCTCGGCTACGCACTCGGTGAGCACGCCCCCGGCCGCACCCTCCTCTTCGACGCCCTGCCCGCCGCCCACCACCAGCTCCTCGCCCACGGACTGGCCGTCGGGGCGCTGCGGGCCGCGGGCGCCGGGAACATCGGCATCGCCGTCTCCCACTCCCCGGTCTGGACCGCGGGCGAGAGCGAGGAGGACCGCTTCGCCGCAGACCTGTACGACACCCTCACCAACCGGCTGTTCTCCGACCCCCTGCTCACCGGCCGCTACCCCGACGAGAACTTCGCCGCACTGATGCCCGGACCGGTCGAGGACGACCTGCGGACCATCTCCACCCCGCTCGACTGGTACGGGGTCAACTACTACAACCCCACCCTCGTCGGCGCTCCTGCGGCCGCCGCCCTGGACACCTTCGCCGGATTCGACATGCCTGCCGAACTGCCCTTCGGGATACGGCAGATCGAGGGATACGAGACGACCGACTTCGGCTGGCCCGTCGTCCCCGACGGACTGCGCGACACCCTCGTCCAGCTGAACGGCCGCTACGGCGACCGGCTCCCGCCGCTCTACATCACCGAGAACGGCTGTGCCATCGACGAACCCGCAGAGGACACCCGCCGGATAGCCTTCCTCGACGCCCATCTGAACGCGCTGCGCTCTGCCATCGACGCGGGTGTCGACGTACGCGGCTACTTCACCTGGTCGCTCACCGACAACATCGAGTGGATCGAGGGGGCGGGCAAGCGCTTCGGCCTGGTCCACATCGACTACGAGACGCTGCGCCGCACTCCCAAGGACTCGTACGGCTGGTACCGCGACATGATCAGGGAACAGAAGCGGCAGGGCGCCGGTCCGGGCGACCGGACCGGCGCGGACCGGGCCTGACGGCCGCCCTCAGGCGGCGGAGGCGAAGACCCGCTCCAGGACCCGGCGGCCCGCCCGGCCACAGGTCTGCTGGCCGCCGGGAAGGCCCCGGTCCCACGCCTGGCCCACCGAGACGAGCGCGAGGGCCTTCAGCACGGCCCGGCCCTGGGCCCGCCGCACGGTCGCCTCGTCCGTCCCGCCGTACGCGGCGAAGAAGTCGCCGTCCGAGCCCTGCGGCAGCAGCTTCCACGCGGCGGCGAGGTCGACGGCCGGATCACCGGCGCAGAGATCACCGAAGTCGACGATGCCGGAGATCGCGCCCTCGGCGACGACGACGTTGGCGGGGTGCAGATCGGCGTGCAGCCAGAGGGCGGGCCCGGTCCACTGCGGCGCCGCGACCGCCCGGTCCCACACCCGGCGCACGCGTGCCACGTCGACCGCCTCCGCGACCCCGGCGAGCAGGGCCTCGAAGTCGCCGGTGGCCGTGGCGAGCGGGCCGCCACGCTCCTCGTCCCTCGGCGCGTCCGCCGGGGCCGGCCGGTGCAGGGCGCGGAGGAACCCCGCGAGGTTCGCCACGGACCGGGCGGCGTCGGTGACCTCGACGCCGTCCGCCGGTTCGCCCGGAACCCAGCTCACCAGGGACCACGGCCGGGGGAAGAGCGCGTCCGGCTCGTGCAGGAACCGGGGCACCGGCACCGGCAGCGGCAGCCGTCCGGCAAGCTCAGGGAGCCACCGGAACTCCTTGCGCAGCAGCTCCGGAGCGCGCTCGGTCATCGGCAGCCGGACGACCAGCTCGTCCCCGAGCCGCCAGAGCTGGTTGTCCCAGCCGGAGGGGACCCGCCGGATCTCCAGACCGGCCAGCTCCGGGTAGCGGCCCCGGACCAGGGTGCGGACGAAGCCCTCGTCGACGCTGTCTCGTTCCACGCGCTCCTCCAAGCGATCACGCCCAGACTATGGTCCGTCAGTCCCACACCATGTCGAACGCGCGCTCGAAGTTGACGTAGCCCAGCCGCTCGAAGGACTTCGCCATCGGTATGTTGCCGAGGTCCGTCGCGGCCCGGATCCGCTCCACCCCGTCCTGCCCGGCCAGCACCCGGGTCCCCTCGGTGAGGAGGTCGTCGATGTAGCCGTGGCCGCGCTGCGCGGGCAGCACACCGATGTACGCGATGATCGGGTTGTAGCTGTTGCGGGCCGGGATCACGAAGCCGACCGGTTCGCCGTCCGGCAGCTCCGCGATGCGCCACCAGTCCCGAGGCGTGGTGTAGCGGGCCAGCTCCTCGTCGTAGTGCTTCTCCGCGGCCCGGAGCGGGGACAGGCCGGAGGCCAGGTCCTGTTGGCCGTGCGCGTCGAGGGTGCCCTCCATCACGGGCGCCATCAGCGCGAGGAGGTCCTCGCGCCCGGCGACCGGGCGGAACCGCAGCCGGCCGCTGTCGGCGGGCACCGGAGTGCCCGCGCGCCACTCCAGGCGCAGCCGCTCGACCAGCATCCGGGCACCGGTGCGCTCCATGACCCGGATCCGGGCCTCGACGGCATCGCGGACCACCGGGTCCTGGCGCCAGTCCGGCGGGACGAACCGCCCGTACTCGGGACGCGGACCGCCGGCGGGCAGTACCGCCGCGCTCGCCGTCTCCAGCAGCCGCAGGCCCACGTCAACGCGGTCCGGCTCCGGCAGGGTGTCGTCCAGGTCGAAGAAGTCGAGAAGGAGCGGCACCTTGCCGTCCTGGCTCCACCACGCGATCCGCGCCACCACCCGCTCGCCCCGCAGCGCCACCCACATCCACTCCGGGCGGCGCCGGCCGGAGTCGAGGTCGTCCGCCAGTTCGTGGTCCAGGACGTAGGGCAGCCGGCGGAAGAGATCCAGCTCCTGCGGGCCGGTCAGCGGACGGATGTTCAGTTCGGGTGGTGCAGTGGGCACAAAGTCTCCAGGAACTACGGGGGAGCGTCCCGACGGTCGTCGGGGCGGCACGGCGGCAGACGGTAGCAACGTCCCGCTCCGGGCGCCCGCGAATATCCGGCGGGGGCGTACGCGAGCCCCGGCCGGTCCGCCCGCGCAGGTCAGGAGCGAGGAAGGGGGCGGCCGTTCTGGACACGTCGGGGCCATCGGCCCGACACTTGTCCCTGTGACGTCCTCCTTCGAGTTCCACACGTATCCCGCGCGGGTGTCCGATGCCCAGCGCGACCGTGTTCTCGGCGTGCTCAGAGAAGGCGCGGCGCAGGGAAGGCTCTCCCACGAGACCTTCATCCGGCGCATGGAACTGGCCCTGACCGCGAACCGCTCGGAGGAACTGGCGGCGCTCACCGCCGATCTGGACACCGGGGGCCGTCTGTCGCGGCAGCTGATCCGGTTCGTCGGCGGGGTCTCCGGCTTTCCCGGCCGGGTGCGCAGGGCCTGGTGGGCGGAGCGGCTGCCCAAGCTGCTGCTGCCGGCGCCGAGTCCGTACCCCCTGCTCATCGGCCGGGACCCGGGCAACGGTCTGCGTCTCAGCCACGAGACCGTCTCCCGGACGCACGCCGAACTCACCGTGCACGGCGGCCGGTGGCTGCTGCGCGACCTGGGCTCGACCAACGGCACCTGCGTCAACGGCCAGCGCGTCACGGGGACGGTCTCGGTGCGCGAGGGGGACCAGGTGAGCTTCGGCACGATGATGTTCCGGCTCTCCGCCCCCGCGCTCAGGCCACCCGCCTAGGCCGTGTCTGACAAATACCGCCTGGCTCGCGACGCCTGGCACTTCCCCGAGCTCTCGGCTTCGCTTGAGCAGGGGAGGCCCCATCGCTCGCGGCGTTGTCGGAGTCGCCCGAGTACGTCCAGTACACGGGCGATCCTCCGCCTTGCGATCGCACGCACCAGGCGCCGCGAGCCCCGCCCTGCGGGCGGACGGCGCTATTTGTCAGACACGGCCTAGGGCCTCACGCCCGCTGGTGCAGCCCCCGGCCCGCCAGGGTCAGGAAGGCCTCACCGACCGCCTCCGAGAGCGTCGGGTGCGGGTGCACATGCTGGGCGACGTCGGACGGGTCGGCGTCCCAGCCGACGATCAGCTGGCTCTCCGCGATCATCTCCGAGACGTGCGGCCCGACGAGATGGACCCCCAGCACCGGGCCGTCCCGCTCCGCGACCACCTTCACCATCCCGCCCTGCCCGTGCACCATGCCCTTGGCGACCGCCGTCAGCGGCATCGTGCCGACCACCACGTCGTGCCCGGCGTCACGGGCCCCGGCCTCGGAGAGCCCCACGGCGGCGGTCTGCGGGGCGGAGTACGTCACCCGGGGCACCGCCGCGTAGTCGACCGGCGCCGGACGCAGCCCGGCCAGCGTCTCCGCCACCAACAGGCCCTCCGCGAAGGACGCGTGGGCCAGCCCCAGGGACGGCGGCGGCAGCAGGTCGCCCACCACGTGAATCCCCGGCACCGAGGTCTCCAGCCGGTCCCAGTCCGCCGGGACCACATACCCGCGCTCATCGGTGGACAGTCCGGCCGCCGCCAGCCCCAGACCGTCCGTCACCGGGACCCGGCCCACCGCCACCAGCAGCCGCTCCGCCTCCACCGTGCGGGTCTCACCGCGCGGGGTCCGGACAGCGGCGCGCACCCCGTCCGCCAGCACGGTCGCCTCCAGCAGCCGCGCACCCGTGCGCACGTCGATCCCGCGCCGCTTCAGCCCGCGTGTCAGGTGCCGGGACACCTCTGCGTCCTCCAGCGGCACGAGCCGGTCCGCCGCCTCCACCAGGGTGACCCGGGCCCCCATCGAGCGGTGCAGGGAGGCGTATTCGACGCCGATCGCCCCGCCGCCCAGCACCAGCACCGACTCCGGCAGACCGGCGGCGAACAGTGCGTCGTCGCTGGTGACCACCCGCCGCCCGTCGGCCGTGAGACCCGGCAGGGTGCGCGGCCGTGACCCGGTGGCCAGCACGATGCCGCGCCGGGCGGCGACCTCCCCGTACCCGCCGATCCGGACACCGCGCGGGCCCGTCAACTCCGCGCTGCCGTACACCACTTCCACCCCGGCGTGGGCGAGATGGCCGGTCACCCCGCGGTGGTTGCGGTCCACGATGTCGTCCCGGGTCGCGACGAGCGCGGGCCAGTCCACCGACTCCAGGGTCGCCTTCACCCCCCACCGCTCACGCGCCTCCGCGATGCCGTCCACCAGCTCCGCCGCGTGCAGCATCGCCTTGCTGGGGATACAGCCCCGGTGCAGACACGTGCCGCCCACCTTGTCGCGCTCCACGAGCACCACCCGCAGCCCGAGTGCCGCGGCCCGCAGCGCGGTCGAGTAGCCGCCCGTCCCCCCGCCGATCACCAGCACATCGGTCTCGGTCACCTTCTCCGTCTGTGTCATAACTCCCACCCTCCGCCCGCTCATTGCCATGAGTCCAAGGCAATGTTTCTGTGGGACCGATGACATACGTCTATGGCAGAGGGCGGGTAGCGGATCGATGAGCCTGCGTCAGATGGAGTACTTCCTGACGGTCGTAGAGGAGACCTCCTTCACCCGGGCCGCCGAGCTGCTCCACGTCACCCAGCCCGCGCTGTCCCACCAGATCAAGGCCCTGGAGCGGACCGTCGGCGGCGCCCTGCTGGAGCGGCTGCCGCGCGGCGTGCGGCTGACCCCGATGGGCCGCGCCTTCCTGCCGCACGCCGAGCGGTCCGTGCGCAGCGCCGCCCAGGCCCGGCGCGCGGCACGGGCGGCGGCCGGCGCGGAGGGCGGCGAACTGCACATCGCCACCGTGCACGCGATCGCCGTCGGCATCCTCCCCGAGGTCTTCGCCCGCTGGCGCGCCGGCCACCCCGGCGTCGGCCTGGTGCTCCACGAGTACGCCACCACGGAGGCCCTGGAGGAACAGATCGAGCGCGGCACCGCCGACCTCGCCGTCGGCCCGCCGCCCGCCGACTGGCCGGGCCCCCTCGTCCCGATCGGTGCGGAGAGCATCGTCCTGGTCGTCCCGTTCGACGACCGGCTCGCCGGGCGCGCCTCCGTCCGCCTCCAGGAGCTCGCGGACCGTCCCTGGGTGCGGTGCGCGATGGAGGCCGTCGTGCACGGCCGGCCG
The DNA here is from genome assembly GCF_055584045.1 of Streptomyces sp. NPDC104307. Classification (NCBI taxonomy): domain Bacteria; kingdom Bacillati; phylum Actinomycetota; class Actinomycetes; order Kitasatosporales; family Streptomycetaceae; genus Streptomyces; species Streptomyces sp. NPDC104307. The sequence continues at coordinate 1,454,494 of NZ_JBVJMU010000001.1, read as the reverse complement.
TTCCTGGACTGGGTCTGCGCCGAGGCCGGCTTCGTACCGCGCACTGCGGTGCGGACCGAGCACACCTCGACCGCGGTACGGATGGCCGCCGCCGGGGTCGGCATCGCGACCGCCCCCGCGCATGTCGTACGCGGCGCGGTCGGCGAGGACTGCGCGGTGCTCACCGTCGACCCGCCGTGGTCCCGGCCCCTCGCGGTCTTCTCCCGCGTCGAACTGACCGGCGCCGCCGCCGCGTTCACCGAACTCCTGGCCGCGTCCCGGCCACCGGGCCCCCGGGCCGCCCCCTGACGCCCGTCCGGACCGCCCCCGGCTGCCGCGCGGACGGGCGGCGCGCGCCCCGTCACCCGGACGGCCGCGCGCCGACTGCGGCGGGCCCGTCCGGGTGATCCCCTGAGGGGGACCGCGCCGCACACCGGCGCACCGACCACCGGGGGTACGGATGCAGGCCGACGCCCCAGGAGGCATACCCGCCCCGACGCCCTCGCCCGACCACCGCCCCGCCGGGCCCTCCCGCTCCGCCCGCCCGGGAGCCGGCCCGAGCCTCCTCGCCCCCGGCGCGGCCCGCGACCCGTACCGGCTCTACCGGGTGCTGCGCGAGGACCATCCGCTCTGCTACGACCCCGCACTGGGCGCCTGGCTGGTCAGCCGGTACGACGACGTGGTCGCCGCGCTCACCGGCCCCCGGTTCACCGGCTTCCCGCACGACGGCGCGCCGCGCGGCGGCCCCGCCCCGCTCGGCCTCTGCCACGGCAGCGCCCGCTGCCTGCCCCGCGAGCGGTACACGGTGGTCACCGGCACCGCGCCACGGCACCTGGCGGAGCGGGTCGAGCGGACCGCCTTCGTGCTGGCCCGGCGCATCGCCGGGCGGCGGCAGGCCGATCTCGTCGAGGAGTTCTGCCGCTGGCTGCCCGCGGGCAGCGGCCCCTTCCGGACCCGTGACGGCGACCCCGGCCACCCGGGTGACGGCCCCTGCACCCGGCACACCGGACTGCGTGAGACGGCCCTCGCCTCGTTCCTGGCCAACCTGCTGGACGACCCCGACCTGCTGGCCGCCCTGCGCGTCGAACCCGCGCTCGCCGGCCGCGCCTGGACGGAGACCATGCGCCGGGACCCGCCCGTCCAGGTCGTCCTGCGCCGCACCCTCACCGAGGTCACCCTCAGCGGCGGCACCCTCCCGGCGCGGGCCCCCGTCGCCTGCCTGATCGGCGCGGCGGGACGCGATCCGGAACGGTTCGCCGCACCGGACCTGTTCGACCCCTTCCGCCGCGACCAGGGCCGCACCACCGCAGGACCGGCGGGCTGCCCGGCCGTGGTGCTCGGACGGCTGGAGGCCGAACAGGGGGTGCGCGCCCTGCTGGACGCCATGCCGGGGCTCCGCTGGGCGGACGGATTCCGGCCGTCCGCCACCGGCCTGCTCACCCGTGGTCCGAGGTCCCTGCTGGTCCGGCCTTGCTGAGGAGCGCCACCGGCCGCTCGTCGAACAGTTCGGCCACCGCGACCGTACCGCCGGAGAACTCCCGGCCCGGCGCCAGCAGATCCCGCCACACCCCGTCGTCCGGCAGCGCCAGCTCCGTCCCGCGCCAGCCGCCCGACTCCGCCAGCCGCAGCGACAGCCGGGTGACCGCGGTGACGGCCTCGCCCGAGCGGCAGAAGGCCAGACAGTGCCCGGCCGCCGGTCCGGAGGCCGTCAGCGGGGCGTACGTCCCCGACTCCCCGAACACCCCGGGCCGCTCCCGCCGCAGCCGCAGCGCCGCCGCCGTCAGCTCCTCCTTGGCGGAGGCGGGCGCGTCCGGGTGAGGCGGCGAGAAGGGCCGCCGGTTGTCCGGGTCGACCAGCGCCAGGTACTCGCGCTCGGTGCCCTGGTAGAGGTCCGGCACCCCCGGCATCGTCAGCTGCACCAGCGCCGCGCCGAGCACATTGGCCCGGACATGCGGGGCGAGCGTGGCCGCGAACTCCGCCAGCAGCTCCCGCGCGGGGCCGGTCGCGGCGCCGGGACCGGCGGCCACGAAGTCGGACATCGCCCGCTCGTACCCCGGATCGGGTTCGGTCCAGCTGGTGAAGAGACCCGACTCCCGCACCGCCTTCAGCAGCGCGGGCTCCAGCCGAGCCGCCTGCTCACCGGCCGGGAACCCCACACAGCCGAACGCGGTCTGCCACGCCTGCCACGCCAGCTGCGGATCGGGCGCCGCCGGAGCCTTCCCGGCCAGCTCCGCCACCAGCCGCGACCACCGCCCGGGACACTCGGAGAGCACCGCCACAGCGGCCCGGACATCGGCGCTGCGCTTGGTGTCGTGCGTGGTCAGCGCGGTGCCGGTGGCCGGCCAGTCCCGGGCGAGGCGGGTGCAGAAGGCGTGGAAGTCCGCCGGGGCCACCGCCGGCCTGCCCGGATCACCGCCCACCTCGTTCGCCGAGATCAGCGGCACGTACCGGTAGTACGCGGTGTCCTCGACCGACTTGGCCCGCAGCGCGGACGCCGTCTGCGCGAACCGGTCGCAGAACGCCGCCCGGTCGGCGCCCGGACCCAGCCGCCCCAGCGCCAGCTCCCGCACCACGTCGACGGCCGACGCCTCCTCCCGCACCGCGAACACCGCCTTGGCGTCGCTCACCGCCGTCGCGTCCAGCGCCGCCCCGGCCGACTCCGTACAGGGGCCGCCCGCCGTCACGTACGGGCGGTAGACCGGCACCCGGACCAGCAGCTCACGCACCGCGGTGCGCAGCGCCCACGGGGCGTGGTCGCGCAGCGCGGGGTCCTCCGCGCAGATTCGCGACGCCAGCCGGGTCAGCAGTGCGGTCTCCGCGGCCAGCTCATGGGTGACGACGCGGTACGCGGCCCGGCGCACGGTCGCCTGCCAGTAGCCGCCCCGGTCGCCCGCCGGGGAGGCGGACTCCCGGTAGTGGCCCAGCAGTTCCGCCGCGCCCACCGGGTCGGTGAAGAGGCCGTCGATCCGGTGCAGCGCGTCGTACCCGGTGGTCCCGGCCACCGCCCAGCCGGCCGGCAGCGGCTCCGGGCCGGTGAGGATCTTCTCCACCACCGTCCATGCGCCGCCGCTCGCCCCGGAGAGCCGCTCCAGATATCCGGCCGGGTCCGCGAGCCCGTCGGGGTGGTCGATCCGCAGCCCCTCGACGGTCCCGTCCCGGACCAGTTCGAGAATCTTGGCGTGGGTGGCGGCGAAGACCTCCGGGTCCTCCACCCGCACCCCGATCAGGTCCGAGATGGTGAAGAACCGCCGGTAGTTCAGCTCGGTGCGGGCCAGCCGCCACCAGCAGAGCCGGTAGTGCTGGGCGTCCAGCAGCTCCGGCAGGGCGAGGCCGGAGGTGCCGGTCCTCAGCGGGAACTCCTGATCGCCGTGGCGCAGCACGTCCCCGTCGACCCGGAACCCGTCCATCTGGTCGCCGAGCCGCCCGCCGAGCACGGGCAGCAGGATCCTCCCGTCACCCGCCGCCCAGTCGATGTCGAACCAGCGGGCGTACGGGGAGCCGGGCCCCTCGCGCAGGACCTCGCGCAGCGCGTGGTTGTGCCGGGGGTCCGCGGCCATGTGGTTCGGCACGATGTCCAGGACCAGCCCGAGACCGTGGCGCCGGGCGGTGCGGGCGAGCCGCCGCAGCCCCTCCTCGCCGCCCAGCTCGGCGCGGACCCGGCCGTGGTCGACGACGTCGTAGCCGTGCGTGGAGCCGGGCACTGCTTCGAGCACCGGGGACAGGTGCAGATGGGAGACGCCGAGCGTGGCGAGGTACGGTACGGCGTCCTCGGCGGCCGAGAACGGGAAGTCCGGCTGGAGCTGGAGCCGGTACGTGGCGGAAGGCGTCATGCAGACGTTCGTACCCAGATCCGGGCCGCCTGTGTCACCCCGGCACGCACAAGAGCCCGAGCGGCGGCCCCGTACACCGCGCGGATCCGCCCTACGCGGGCCGCTGGAGCACCACCATGCTCCGGCCCACCAGCGTCACCCGGTCGCCCGCCGCCACCTTCGGGCCCGCCCCGGTCAGCACTCCGGCCGGGCGTGCCGTGTCGACGACGACATGCCACTGCCGGCCGTGGTTCACCGGGACGGCGAACTCCAGCGTCTCGGCGCTCGCGTTGAACATCAGCAGGAAGGAGTCGTCGGAGATCCGCTCGCCGCGGGGACCCGGCTCCGAGATGGCGTGCCCGTTCAGGAAGACCGTCAGGGCCTTGGCGTGTGCGGCCTGCCAGTCCCGCTGGGTCATCTCCTGGCCCTCGGGCGTGAACCAGTTGATGTCGGAGAGCTCGTCGTGCGTGCCCTCCACGGGCCGTCCGTGGAAGAACCGGCGCCGCCGGAAGACCGGATGGTCGCGGCGCAGCCACACCATCGCCCGGGTGAACTCCAGCAGGCTGCGGGAGAGCCCGTCGCCGCCCGGCTCCGCCGCCTCCTCGCCGTCGCCGTCGTCGTCGGCCGCCGACTGGGCCGGGTCCGGCCAGTGCACCCAGGACAGCTCGCTGTCCTGGCAGTAGCCGTTGTTGTTGCCGAGCTGGGTGCGGCCGAACTCGTCTCCGTGGCTCAGCATCGGCACGCCCTGCGACAGCATGAGGGTGGCGATGAAGTTGCGCATCTGCCGCTCGCGCAGCTCCAGCACCTCGGGCCGGTCCGTCTCGCCCTCCACACCGCAGTTCCAGGACCGGTTGTGGCTCTCGCCGTCCCGGTTGCCCTCGCCGTTGGCGTCGTTGTGCTTGTCGTTGTACGAGACCAGGTCGTGCAGGGTGAAGCCGTCGTGGCAGGTGGCGAAGTTGATCGAGGCGAGCGGCCGGCGGCCGTCGTCCTGGTAGAGGTCGGAGGAGCCGGTCAGCCGCCCGGCGAACTCGGCCAGGGTCCGGGGCTCACCGCGCCACAGGTCGCGGACCGTGTCCCGGTACTTCCCGTTCCACTCGGTCCACAGCGGCGGGAAGTTCCCCACCTGGTAGCCGCCCTCGCCGACGTCCCACGGCTCCGCGATCAGCTTCACCTGGCTCACCACCGGGTCCTGCTGCACCAGGTCGAAGAACGACGACAACCGGTCCACCTCATGGAACTGGCGGGCCAGGGTGGCGGCCAGATCGAAGCGGAAGCCGTCCACATGCATCTCGGTCACCCAGTACCGCAGCGAATCCATGATCATCTGGAGCACGTGCGGGGAGCGCATCAGCAGGGAGTTCCCGGTCCCCGTGGTGTCCATGTAGTAGCGCTGGTCGTCGGTCAGACGGTAGTACGAGGCGTTGTCCAGGCCCCGGAAGGAGAGCGTCGGACCCAGGTGGTTGCCCTCCGCCGTGTGGTTGTAGACCACGTCGAGGATCACCTCGATGCCCGCCTGGTGCAGCGCCCGTACCGCCTGCTTGAATTCGAGCACCTGCTCGCCCCGGTCGCCCCAGGAGGCGTAGGCGTTGTGCGGGGCGAAGAAGCCGATGGTGTTGTAACCCCAGTAGTTGGCGAGCCCCGCGTCCGCCAGCCGGTGGTCCTGCACGAACTGGTGGACCGGCATTAATTCGATCGCCGTGACGCCCAGCTCCGTCAGGTGCGCGATGACCTCCGGATGCGCCAGCCCGGCGTACGTGCCGCGCAGCTCCTTCGGCAGCCCCGGATGAAGCATCGTCAGGCCCTTCACATGGGCCTCGTAGATGACCGTGCGGTGGTAGTCCGTACGGGGGCGCCGGTCGTCGCCCCAGTCGAAGTACGGGTTGACCACGACGGACGTCATGGTGTGCGGCGCCGAGTCGAGGTCGTTGCGCGCGTCGGGCCGGCCGAAGGGATAGCCGTACACCGCCTCGCCCCACTGGATCCGCCCGGCGACCGCCCGCGCGTACGGGTCGAGGAGCAGCTTCGCGGAGTTGCAGCGGGCGCCGCGCTCCGGCTCGTACGGCCCGTGCACCCGGAACCCGTACCGCTGACCGGGCATCACGCCGGGCAGATAGGCGTGCCGGACGAACGCGTCGGTCTCCCGCAGTTCCACCGCCGTCTCGGAACCGTCGTCGTGCAGCAGGCACAACTCGATTCGGTTGGCGGCCTCCGAGAAGACCGCGAAGTTGGTCCCGGCGCCGTCGTACGTGGCACCGAGGGGGTACGCCTGTCCCGGCCAGACCTGCATAGATTTCGACTCTTCCACTCTGATGCGGTTGCCTGGGGAATGCGGGCTCCCTGCCAGATCTTCCCCGAAAGGGCGGCCCTTACCTAGGACCGACCGGCAATCGGGGGACGGCGTCGCACAGTCCGGTCAACATCGGGCCCCTTCTTGTCGCCCGGAACCCGAATCCGGTGGACCCGATCGGCCCGCTGCCCGGTATGCGGCTTGCCGTGGGGTGTTTAATCACTATGAATCCGCTCACTACGGCAGATCTCGTCCCCGAGAACAGGCTTGATCCGTAGGGGAGTTGAAGAAGGAGCCTGCGCATCCGGCTGCACCGGCTCCCGCTCCCGGAGTACCCTTCCTTGATCGTTGGTGGGGGAGTGGAAGGCGGTGTGCGGGTGAGCTCGGGAGGCTTCGAGCTGCCCCCAGGTGACGCTGGTCACGAGGGGGACGCCACCGATGTGCCGCCCGGCGCGGTCTCGCTCGCCCGGCCCCTGGAGATCGGCGCAGAGCTGGACTGGGGAGCGGACGCGTGGAGCGAGGTGCGCACCCGTGCGCAGCGGGCCGGGCGCGCCTACATCTGGCTGAATCTCGTCGAACAGCGGCTGCGCGCGGTGGTGGCCGCGGTGCTCCAGCCCATCTACGAGCCGGTGCACGGCGAGGACTGGGTGGTGGCCGCGGCGGGACCCGCCGGACAGGAGTGGGTGCAGCGCGCGGTCGCCGTGCGCGAGGTCTCCCGCCGCAAGGGCTATCTGCTCGACCCGGCCGACGACAACGTCCTGAGCTTCCTCACGCTGCCTCAGCTGCGTGAGCTGATGGTCCAGCACTGGCCCTGCTTCGAGCCCTACTTCGACGACCGCCGCGATGTGGAGCTGGCCCTCGACGAGCTGGAGGTCGCCCGCAACGTGGTCTCCCGCAACCGCGCGCTCAACGAAGCGGTGCTCGCCCAGGCCGAGCGCGCCTCGGCCAGGCTGCTGGAGATCCTCGGCAGCGGCGCCGGGGTGCCGTCCGCCGACCGGCTTCCCGTCGACGCCGTCGAGGAGCTGGTGGGCGACCGGTACGCGGACGTCGTCTCCGTCCACTCCGACCGGGTGCGGCTTCAGCGCCAGCTGCCCGCGGAGGACCTGTTCGGCGGAGCGCGCCGGCTGGACGCGATCGGCATAGGGCTCAATCTGCTGGTGCAGAACTTCTCGGGCCGCCGGCTGATCCGGCTGGCCGAGTCGGGCTGCCGGGTCCGGCTGCTCTTCATCAACCCGGCCAGCAGCGCGGTCAAGCGCCGGGAGCGGGAGCTGGGGCTCAAGAAGGGGGAGCTGAGCCGGACGGTGGAGATGAACATCCTCCACATGCGCCGGGTCCGCTCCAAGCTCCGCGATCCGGACGCCTTCGAGATCCATGTCTTCGACGAGACCCCGCGCTTCACCGCCTACCTGGTGGACGGCGACGGCGCCGACGCGGTGGGCGTCGTCCAGACGTATCTGCGCCGGGCCCGGGGCATGGAGGCGCCCGTGCTGGTGCTCAGGGGCGGCGGCCGCGCGGTGGTGCGGGCCGGGCAGGACAGCGAGCACGGCCTGTTCGAGACGTACCGCGAGGAGTTCGAGTCCGTGTGGACCGACTCCCGGCCGGTCTCCTGACGGACGGACCTCGGGAGGGTGCTGTCAGTGGCCCGTGCGAGGGTGGTCGTCACCTGGGGGAAGCACCACGAAGGAGGTATGGGATGAGCTGGCATCGGCATGCGCTGGTCGGCTTCGACCTGGAGACGACGGGTACGGAGCCGCTGGAGGCCCGGATCGTGACGGCCGCGGTCGTGGGTCTCCGCGACGGCGGCGCGGAGCCGGCGCGGCAGCGCACCTGGCTGGCGGATCCGGGCATCCGGATCCCCGCACAGGCCTCCGCGATCCACGGCATCAGCAGCGAGCGGGCGGCGGCGGAGGGCCGGCCGGTGCGCGAGGTGGCCGACGAGATCGCCGACACCCTGGCGGACTACTGGCGCCAGGGCGTGCCGGTCGTCGCGTACAACGCCGCCTTCGACCTGACGCTGCTGACGGCGGAGTTGCACCGGCACGGGCTCCCGTCGCTGAGCGAGCGGCTCGGCGGCGCGGGGATCGGCCCGGTCATCGACCCGTACACCATCGACCGGGCGGTGGACCGCTACCGCAAGGGCAAGCGGAACCTGGAGGCGGTCTGCGTCGAGTACGGCGTCGTCCACGGGGGAGCGCACGACGCCGCCGCCGACGCGCTGGCCGCGGTGCGGGTGGCGTACGCGATAGCCGCCCGGCACGGCTCTGTGGCCGCGTTGTCCGCGGCCGAGCTCCACGAGCGGCAGATCGAGTGGTACGCGGAGTGGGCCGCCGACTTCCAGCAGTTCCTGCGCCGCAAGGGCACGGCGGACGCGGTGATCGACGGCCGCTGGCCGGTACGGGAGCCGGTGCTTGAGCTGAATTCCAGCCCGTCCGGCGACTGAGGACACCCCTTGGGCCCGTCCGGCGGTTGAGGACGGAACGCTCAGAAGGGGTACCACCGCACGGCCGTGTCCCCGTCCCGCAGTGACGCCACGCGCCTGCGGAACTCCGCGAGCGCCTTCGGGTTGGCCGGTGCGTGCTGGGCGACCCACGCGCAGCTCGCCGTCTCCCGCGCCCCGCGCAGCACCGCGCAGCCGTCCCACTCCCGGACGTCCCAGCCGTACGCGGAGGTGAACGCGTCATAGGCCTCGGCCGGCAGCCCGTACCGGTCGCGGGACAGGGCCAGCACCACCAGATCGTGCTCGCGCAGATCCGTGGCGAAGGTCTCCAGGTCCACCAGGACCGGCCCGTCCGGACCGACATGCACATTGCGCGGCAGCGCGTCGCCGTGGATCGGGCCCGGGGGCAGCTGCGGCACCAGCGCGGCGGCGGCCGTCGCGAAGCCGTCGCGGCGCTCGCGCAGATACGCGGCGTCGGCCGGGTCGATCGCGTCGCCCGCCAGGGTCAGCCAGCGCTCGACCCCGCCGAGCAGCTCCCGCCGGGGCAGGGCGAGGTCCTCCGGGGCGGGCAGCGCGTGCACCGCGGTGAGCAGCGGCGCCAGATCCCTCGGCTCGGCCGGTCGCACCGGCTCCGGCAGCCGGTGCCACACCGTCACCGGGTGGCCCTCGACGAGCCGGGCACCGGGCTCCGCGCTCCGCACCGCGGGGACCCCGGACGCGGCGAGCCAGCGCGCGACGGCCACCTCGCGCTCGGCCCGCTCGCGCAGCTCCGGACTGCGCACGGCGTCCCGGCCGATCTTGACCACCAGGTCGCCCACGGCGAACACCGCGTTCTCGCCCAGCGCGAGGAGCTTCGCGTCGCCGGGGTGCCCGGCAGCGGTCAGTACCTCGCGCGCTCGCATCTCGTTCATGGATCCGATTTTCGCATCCGTGCAGGTTGTCTTGACGAACCGGCGGGGTCTCAGCACGATTGCGGAGGCCACCTGAGCGGCCGGAACGGTACCAAGCCGGTCGAATAACGCAAGGGGGCGCAACTATGACATTGGCGAATGCAACCGTGCAGTCCGGGCGGCACGGACCGCCGGGCGGCCCGCACGGCAAGGGGCACGCGAGGATCAACCGGAACGCCGGAACCTGGTTCCTGGTGCTGCCCGCCCTCCTCCCCATCCTGGTCCTCAGCGTCGGCCCGCTGCTCTACGGCATCGCCCTGGCGTTCACCGACGCCCAGTCGGGGCGCACCCGGTCCACCCAGTGGACCGGGGTACTGAACTTCCAGGACCTGCTGCACGACGGACTGTTCTGGGACTCGTTCCGGATCGGCCTGGTGTGGGCGGTCGGCGTCACCGTCCCGCAGTTCGTGCTGGCCCTGGGCCTCGCGCTGCTGCTCAACCAGAACCTGCGGATGCGGTGGCTGGCGCGGGCGCTGGCGATCATCCCGTGGGCGATGCCCGAGGTGGTCGTCGGCATCATGTGGCGGCTGGTCTACAACCCGGACGCCGGAATCCTCAACGAGACCATCCGCGATCTCGGCCTCGGCGACGGCCGGGACTGGCTGACCGGCCTCGCCACCGCACTGCCCGCGGTGATCCTGGTCGGGGTCTGGGCCGGCATGCCGCAGACCACGGTCGCCCTGCTGGCCGGCCTCCAGAACACCCCGCACGAACTCCACGAGGCCGCCGCCCTGGACGGCGCGGGCGCCTGGCGCCGTTTCCGTACCGTCACCTGGCCGGCGCTCAAGCCGGTCGCCCTCTCCATCACCGCGCTCAACTTCATCTGGAACTTCAACTCCTTCGCCCTGGTCTACGTACTGACCAACGGAGGTCCCGGCGGCCGCACCCGGCTGCCGATGCTCTTCGCCTACGAAGAGGCCTTCCGGTACGGACAGTTCGGCTACGCCGCGGCGATGGGCTGTGTGATGGTCGCGGTGATCTCCGTGATCCTCGCCGTGTACCTCGTGGGACGGCTCGGGGGAGGCGAGGACCGATGAGCATGCGTACCCGCAGGTCCGTGCGGGCCGGACAGTACCTCGCGCTGCTGTGCTACCTGGTCTTCCTGGCGTTCCCGTTCCTCTGGCTGATCTCCACCGCCTTCAAACCGGCGCCCGAGCTGGGCTCCCTGCACCCCACCTGGATTCCGCACCACCCGACGCTCGACAACTTCCGGGCCGCGTTCGACGAACAGCCGCTGCTGCGGGCCGCCGCCAACTCGCTGATCGCCGCCGTCTCCGCCGGGATCATCGCGGTCGTCATCGCCACCCCGATGGCCTATGTGATGGCCCGCCACCGCTCGCGGCTCTCCGCCGCCGCCACCGGCTGGGTCGTGGTCAGCCAGGCGTTCCCGTTCGTCCTGCTGATCATTCCGCTGTTCCTGGTGCTCAAGTACCTGCATCTGATCAACACACTGTGGGGGCTGATCATGGTGTACGTCGTGTGGTCGCTGCCGTTCGCGCTGTGGATGCTGGTCGGATACGTACGGGCGGTGCCGCCCGAACTGGAGGAGGCGGCGGCGGTCGACGGCGCGAGCCGGCTGCGGACGCTCGTCTCGGTCACCGCACCGCTGCTGGCCCCCGGGATCGTCGCGACCGCGCTCTTCGCCTTCATCACCGCGTGGAACGAGTTCTTCTTCGCGCTCGTCCTGCTCAAGACACCGGAGAAGCAGACCTTGCCGGTCGTACTGACCCACTTCCTCGGCGCGGAGGGTGCGAGCGACCTGGGTCCGCTCGCCGCCGCCGCGTTCCTCGCCACCCTCCCCTCGCTCGTGCTCTTCGCGTTCATCCAGCGCCGGATCACGGGCGGCATGCTGGCCGGGGCGGTGAAGAGCTGATGCGCGCAGTGGTACGCACGGCAGCCGCGGCGGCCACCGCGCTGGCCCTGCTGCTCACCGGATGCGGTGGGGACGGCGGCCGGACGGACGGCAGGATCACGATCCGCTTCCAGTCGCTGGCCTGGCAGAAGGAGTCCGTCGACGCCAACAAACAGCTGGTGAAGGAGTGGAACGCGAGCCATCCCGATGTCCGGGTCCAGTACGTCCAGGGCAGCTGGGACAGCGTCCACGACCAGCTCCTGACCTCCTTCGAGGGGGACGAGGCGCCCGACGTCATCCACGACGCGTCCGACGACCTCGCGGACTTCGCCTACGGCGGCTACCTCGCCGACCTGCGCACCCTGCTGCCCGGCCGGCTCACCGCCGACATCCCGCGGCAGAGCTGGCGCACCAGCACCTTCGACGGCGGCGTCTACGGCGTGCCCTTCCTCCAGGAACCGCGCGTCCTGATCGCCAACACCAAGATCCTCAAGGCCTCCGGGGTCCGCATCCCGACCCCGGAGAAGCCCTGGAGCTGGACGGAATTCGGGCAGGTCACCAAGAAACTCACCGGCGAGGGCCGTTACGGAGTGGCCTGGCCGCTCAAGGAACCGGTCTCCGTCACGCTCAACCTCGGCCTCTCGGCAGGCGGCGAACTGTTCCACCGGGGCGCCGACGGAAAGGTCGCGGTCGCCATGGACGAAGGCGATCTCGTCGTCCCCCGGACCATCCACGATCAGGTCAACACCGACCACAGCGCCGCCCGTACCGCGCTCGGCATGGGCGGCGGCGACGCCCTTCCCGGCCTCTTCGGCGGCAAGTACGCCATGGTGCCGCTGGGGTTCTCCTACCGTCAGCAGGTGGTCGAACAGGCCCCGAAGGGCTTCGAGTGGACGGTGCTGCCCGCCCCGGCCGGGAGCGCGGGCCTGGCCCAGGGCGTGAGCCCGCAGACCCTGTCCGTCGCCGAGGACAGCCCGCACAAGAAGGAGGCCGTGGAGTTCATCGATTTCCTGCTGCGGCCGGCGAACATGGTGCGCCTCGCCAAGGGGGACTGGATGCTGCCGACCGGCAAGGAGGCGCTGGCGGACCCCTCGCTGCACACCTCGGACCGGGGCTGGGCGACCGGCGTCGCCCTCGCGGGCGCACTGCGTTCCGCGCCCGCCCAGTCCGTGCGCGGCTACCCCGAGTGGAAGGACAAGGTCGCCACCCCCGCGTACCAGGAGTACTACAGCGGTGCGATCGACGCGGCCGAACTGAGAAAGCGTCTGGTCGAGGACGGGAACCGGGTGCTGGCCCGCTACCAGCGCTGAGCCGGAGGCGCCAGGGCGGCCCAGCACCCCGGCCGGGGTGTGCGGTCGGTAACGGGCAGTGATTGTGGAGGACTTGGGTGCGGGGCGTCGGCTTCCTGTGACGAATCCGTGGTGCGGGTGCCCCGGCGGCAGAGCGGGTCTTGATCTGAGCGCGTCAATAAGCGAGGGTTTCGAGCCAGCCCCCGGAGATCTTCCGGCCGAGGGTCAATCCCCCCACAAAGAATGACGAGGAGACCCCTCTTCATGGCACTTAACAAGCGCACCCACCGGATCAAGCTCACCGCCGCGATCACCGCCGTGGCGGCCGCAGCCGGCATCACCCTGCTGGGCAGCCCCATGGCCGGAGCGGCACCCGCCCCCGCGATGGGCAAGATCTACGGTGCCGACGCCGCAGCCGCCGTGTCCGGCAGCTACATAGTCATGCTGGACCACAAGGCCGACAAGTCGAACAAGTCGAAGCTCGCCAAGGAGTACGGCGGCACGCTGAAGCGCAACTACAGCTCCGCCATCAACGGCTTCTCCGCCAGCGGGCTTTCGCAGACCGAGGCCAAGCGGCTCGCCGCCGACCCGTCGGTCTCCAAGGTCGTCCAGAACAAGAAGTTCCACGTCGACGCCACCCAGGACAACCCGCCGTCCTGGGGCCTGGACCGCATCGACCAGACCGGGACCGCGGGCGACAACGCGTACACCTACCCGGACAGCGCGGGCGAGGGCGTGACCGCGTACGTCATCGACACCGGGGTCCGCATCACCCACGAGGAGTTCGAGGGCCGGGCCAGCTACGGCTACGACGCCGTGGACGACGACGACAACGCCGACGACGGCTACGGCCACGGAACCCATGTGGCCGGCACCATCGCCGGTGCGACGTACGGCGTCGCCAAGAAGGCCAAGATCGTGGCCGTCCGGGTCCTCGACGACTCGGGCTCCGGCACCACCGAGCAGGTCGTCGCCGGCATCGACTGGGTCACCGCGAACCACGAGGGCCCGTCCGTCGCCAACATGAGCCTCGGCGGCGGCGCGGACGAGGCGCTCGACGCGGCGGTCCAGAAGTCCATCGCCTCCGGAGTCACCTACGGAGTGGCCGCCGGCAACGAGTCGGGCGACGCGAGCGAGAGCTCCCCGGCGCGCGTCCCTGAGGCCATCACGGTCGCCTCCTCCACGGTGGACGACGAGCAGTCGTCGTTCTCCAACTACGGCTCGCTGGTGGACCTCTACGCCCCGGGCTCGGACATCACCTCGGCCTGGAACGACAGCGACACCGGGTCCGACACCATCTCCGGTACGTCCATGGCCACTCCGCATGTCGTCGGTGCCGCCGCCCTCTACCTGGCGGGACACCCCGACGCCACCCCGGCGGACGTCTCCACGGCCCTGACCGACGGAGCCACCCCGGACGCCATCAGCAACGCCACCGCGGGCACGGCGAACAAGCTGCTGAAGGTCGTCGAGTAACAGCACCGCTCCCTGAACCGGCGGCCACCGCGCCCTCCCCCACGGGGCGCGGCGGCCGCACGGCTCGGGCTGATCGTCCTATGGTGTGCCCATGACGATGTACGCGGCGCTGCTGCGCGGGATCAATGTGAGCGGCCACCGCAAGGTCCCGATGGCCGAACTCCGCACCCTGCTCACCGGACTCGGCCACGGCGACGTCGCGACGTACCTGCAGAGCGGCAACGCGGTCTTCAGCAGCGGGTCCGGCGACGAGAACACCCTCGCGGCGGAGCTGGAGCGGGCCATCGAGGACCAGTTCGGCTTCGCGGTGGAGTGCCTGGTGAGGGACGCCGCCTATCTCGCCGGCCTGGCCGCCGGCTGCCCGTTCCCGGCCGCCGAGCTCCAGGGCAGGCAACTGCACGTCACGTACTTCGACCGGCCCGTCGACGCCGCCCGCTTCGCCCCGCTGGACGCCACCGCCTTCCTCCCCGAGGAATTCCGGCTCGGTGACCGCGCCCTCTACCTCTACGCCCCCGACGGGCTGGGCCGCTCCAAGCTCGCCGCCGCTCTCTCCCGGCCGTCCCTCAACAAGGGCCTCGTCGGCACCTCTCGCAACTGGAACACCGTCGTCAAGCTCGTCGAGATGACCGGAGGCGAGGCGTGAGCGAACCGACGCCCGGCGTGGCCGCGGCGGTCGAGGGCGAACTCCGCCTCCTCGACCCGCTGGTGCGGGCCTCCGCCGAACTCCTCGTCCAGGTCCTGCACCCGGACTTCCGCGAGGTCGACACCACCGGCCGGCACCGGGACCGGGACACGGTCATCACCTCGCTCATCACCGGCACCGCCGCGCGCCCCGGACAGCTCACCGCCTCCCGCATGCGCGGGGTCCAGCTCGCGGACGGACTCGTCCACGTCACCTTCGACACCGAGGCCAAGGGGGCGCGCGCCCACCGCAGTTCGCTGTGGCGGCTCACCGCCACCGGCTGGCTGCTCTACTACCACCAGGCCACCCCGTTCGTCACCGGACCGGAGACCGACAGCCCCTGAGCCGGGCGGCACCGTCAGCGGCAACCGTCAGCCACGGGGCGTCCGCCGGGCCCGCGCCGCCCACCGGCCGTCCGTACGGGAGATCCGCACCGGATGGCCGAAGCAGTCGCTGACCCGCTCCGTGGTCAGCACCTCGTCCGCCGGGCCCGAGGCCAGACACCGCCCGCCGCGCAGCAGCATCGCGTGGCTGGTGGAGGCGGGCAGCTCCTCCAGATGATGGGTGACCAGCACCGTCGCCAGCTCCGGGTGTTCCTCGCGCAGCGCGTCCAGGCTGTCCAGCAACTGCTCCCGGGCGGCCAGGTCCAGACCGGTGGCCGGCTCGTCGAGCAGCAGCAGCCGGGGCTGCGGCATCAGCGCGCGGGCGATGAGCGTACGGCCCCGCTCGCCCTGCGACAGCGCGGGCCAGCGCGACCCCTCCTTGCCGCCCATGCCCAGCATCTCCAGCAGCCGCTCCGCCCGCTCCCGCTGCTCCGGGCCGGCCGACCAGCGCGGTACCGGCTCGACCGAGTTGGTCAGCCCCGTCAGCACCACGTCCTTCACCGAGAGCGGGGAGCGCAGCGGATGGCGCGGATCGACGTGTCCCAGCAGCGTCCGCAGCTCCCGCAGATCGACCCGCCCGAGGGTGCGGCCCAGCACCTCCACCGTGCCCGTGGTGGGGTGCCTGATCGCGCCGAGGAGCCCCAGCAGGGTGCTCTTGCCGGCACCGTTGGCGCCGAGCAGCGCCCAGTGCTCCCCGCTGCGCACCGTCATCGAGACCGAGTCGAGCAGGACCTTGCCGTCCCGTACGAGCGTGACGCCGTCGGCCCTGATCACCGGAACCGGAACCGGGTCCGTGGCCGAGGAAGGGGGCAGGGGTGCGGTGGTGGTCACGTGCGGTTACTCCTTCATGCGGATGCGAGCGCCTCCAGGAGGCTCATGTCGTCGGTCGACAGCGAGATCTCCCCGGCCCGGAGGTTCTCCGCGAGGTGAACGGGCGAACCGGTGCCCGGAGTCGGGCACAGGACGGGGGAGTGGTGCAGCAGCCAGGCGAGGGCGATCTGCCCACGGGTGGCGCCGTGGCGTTCCGCGATCCCGGCGAGCGCCTCGGCGCCCTCGCCGGTCAGCGCGCCGTTCGCCAGCGGGAACCAGGGCAGGAAGGCCAGGCCGTGGGCCTCGCACACCTTCAGTACCGCGTCCGACGAACGGTCCAGGAGATTGAACCGGTTCTGCACCGAGGCGATCCCGGTCAGGGAGAGCGCCTGTTCCAGCTGGTCGGCGGTAAGGGTGTCCAGACCGATGTACCGGATCTTACCCTCCTGGCGCAGCTCATCCAGAGCGCCCAGCTGCTCGGCCATCGGCACCTGCGGATCCAGCCGGTGCAGCTGGTAGAGGTCGATCCGCTCTGTCCGCAGCCGGCGCAGACTGGACTCGCACATCGCCCGCAGGTCCTCGGGCCGCCCCGCGATGTGCCAGGCGCTGTCACTGGTGCGCACGACACCGCCCTTGGTCGCGATCACCAGATCGTCGCGGTACGGGTGCAGCGCCTCGGCCACCAGCTCCTCGGCGACCCCAGGACCGTAGTTGTCCGCGGTGTCGATCAGGGTCACGCCCCGGTCGACCGCCGCCCTGAGTACGGCCAGCGACTTCTGCCGGTCCGCGGGAGGCCCCCAGTACCCCGGGCCGGTCAGCTGCGCGGTGCCGTAGCCGAGACGGCGCACGGGCAGCTCGCCGCCGAGGAGGAAGGTGCCATCGGGAGACCGGAACTCGTTGAACATGGAAGAACAGTAATCCACCCACCGGCTGTCGCTTTTGTTCAATACCCGGGGCTGGACCCCGTCCTAGCCTGGCGTGCATGAAGACAGAGCACGCCCATATGACCGAATGCGCGGCAGAGGCGGCCCGGGTCGCCCGCGCCGTCCGTCCCGTACAACTCGACGGCTCCGCCACCCCCTGCGAGGGCTGGGACGTCCGGGAGCTCGTCAACCACTGGGTGCTCTACACCTCGCACGGCATGGAGCACCGCGCCCTGCGCACCGAGATCCCCGAGGAGCTCACCACCCGTGACTTCACGGCGGACGCCGACTGGGCCGAGCGGTACGCGGCTCAGCTGGACCGCGCCGTCGCCGCCTGGTCGGACCCCGCCGTCTGGGAGGGCACCATCGGAGAAGGCGAATCGGCCTCCCCGGCCGAGGACACCGCCGAGATGCTCATCATGGAGACGGCGCTGCACGGCTGGGACGTCGCGCGGGCCACCGGCCAGGAGTTCCGGCTCTCCGACGGCACGGCCGGCTACGTACTGAAGACCGTGGAGAAGACGGCCGGGCTCTACCGGCGGTACGAGGGCTTCGCCGCCGAGATCACCGTCGGGAACCCGGTGTCCGGCTTCGAGCGGGCCCTCGCCCTCAGCGGTCGCGATCCGCAATGGACCGCAGCCTGAAAATGGCCCAGCCGGGAAGCTGCTGAATGGCCCGGGGGATTGCGCCACTGGCTGGCTAGGCTCATCCCATGACCACTCACCGCAGCGCGGAAAGCACCCCGGAACAGAGCCCCGAGCAGAGCCCCGAACGGAGCCCGGAACAGAGTTCGGAAGGCAGCCGGAACGCGGGCAGGCCTGTCGTCGACTTCTGGTTCGACCCGGCCTGCCCGTTCGCCTGGATCACCTCCCGCTGGATGCTGGAGGTGGAGCGGCGGCGCGACATCGAGCTCCGCTTCCATGTGATGAGCCTCTACCTGCACAACACCGGCAACGAACTCCCCGACTGGTACCGAGCCCTGGTCGACAAGTCGATCGGACCGGTGCGGGTCGCCGCGGCCGCGGCCGAGCGGCACGGCGAGTCGGTCCTGCGGGATCTGTACACCGCCTACGGCACCCGGATCCACCAGCGGAAGAACGAGGACTTCGACGAGGTGATCGCCGAGTCGCTCGACGAGCTGGGCCTGCCCGCAGAACTGGCCGCCGCCGCCAGCACGGAGACGTACGACGAGGCGCTGCGGCGCAGCCACGACGCGGGCAAGGACCCCGAGGCGGACGCGTATGTGGGTACGCCCACCCTCCATGTCGACGGGACCGTCTGGTTCGGCCCGGTCCTGCGCGCGGTGCCGCGCGGAGAGGAGGCCGCGCGGCTGTTCGACAGCTTCCGGGTGCTCGCCGGCTACGACGACTTCTTCGAGCTCAAGCGGACCCGCACGGGCAGCCTCGACGTGGGCTGAGCGGGGCCGGACTACGCGCTGAGCGACGCCATCCCGGCGGAGGCCGGCACCCGGGCCTCTTCGTACCGGTCCAGCAGCAGCCGCGCCAGCTCCGGCGACGGGCCCAGCACCCCGGCCAGTACCTCCGCACCGGCCTCGGCCGCCCCCGCCGCGATGCGGTCCGGGAGGCGGCCCGGCGCGATCACGTAGGGGGCCACCGCGATCCTGCGCACGCCCTCCGCCCGCAGGGCCCGTACCGCGTCCTCGGTATGGGGGTAGCCGCCGGCGGATACAGCGGAGGCGAACGCAGGCCGCACGGAACACCAACCGGTGTGCCGCAGCTCCCGCGCGATTTCAGCGATCACTGCGATCGCCTCCGGGTCTGTGGAGCCCGCCGAGGCCAGGACGAGCCCGGTCGAGCCTCTGTCACCGGGGCGGACCCCGGCCTCCTCCAGCCGCCGTTCCAGGGCGGAGTTCAGCAGCGGCGAGGGGCCGAGCACCTCGGCCTGGCGCACCCGCAGCCGGGGCAGCCTGCCGCGCGCCTCCCGCAGTACCGCCGGGATGTCGGACTTGGCGTGGAAGGCGTGGGTGAGCAGCAGCGGAAGCGCCACCACGTCACTCACGCCCTGCGCGTCCAGCCGTTCCAGGACCCTCGGCACCGACGGCGCGTTGAAGTCCAGGAACGCGGTCTCCACCCGCAGCCCCGGCCGCAGCGCCCGTACCCGTGCGGTGAGCGCGTGCACGGTCGCGGCGTGCCGGGGATCGCGGCTGCCGTGGGCGATGACGAGGAGGACCGGAGAAGTCATGTCGGAGCTCAGTTCTTGACGAGGAGACCGCGGCTGCGCAGCACCCACCGCTCCAGCGGGCTGAAGATGAGCAGGTCGATGGCGATGCCGACGATCAGGATCAGGAAGATGGCGAGGAAGACCATCGACATGCTGCTGGTCTCCCGGCCCTGCTCCAGCAGCTGTCCCAGGCCCACGCCCAGGTCGGGCGAGGAGGCGATGATCTCGGCGGCCATCAGTGAGCGCCAGGAGAAGGCCCAGCCCTGCTTCAGACCGGCCAGATAGCCGGGCAGCGAGGCGGGCAGCACGATGTGCCAGGTGCCCCGCAGCCCGGTGGCGCCCAGCGTCTTGCCGGCCCGCAGGTGCAGCGGCGGGATCTGGTCGACACCGGCGACGAGCCCGTTGGCGATCGACGGGACGGCGCCGAGCAGGATCACCGCGTACATCATCGTGTCGTCCAGCCCGAGCCAGATGACCGCGGGCGGCACCCAGGCCACCGAGGGCAGCGACTGCAGGCCCGAGAGCACCGGGCCGATCGCCGCGCGCACCAGCTTCACCCGGGAGACCAGCAGCCCGAGCGGGGTGCCGATGACGAGCGCGAGGAGGAAGCCGAGCAGTCCGCGCGAGACGCTGGTCCAGATGTAGCCGAGCAGGGTGCCCTGGGCCCAGGCGTCGGACACCTCGGACCAGACCTGGGACGGCGAGGGCAGCTTGTAGTCGTCGGTGACCTTCGCCCAGATCAGGATCTGCCAGATGATGAGCACCAGTGCGACGGCCACCACCGGAGGCAGCACCTTCTGCGTCAGTACCTGGCGCACCGGGGTCCGGCTGATCCGTACCGCGTCGAGAGCGTCCAGCCCCGCTTCGAGGCCCGCCATGTCCTGGGCGGCGTCCTTCGGGGCTCCGGCCCCGGCGGTGCCGCTCGCGGCGGTGGTCTCAGTGCTGGCCATGTCGGCGGATCTCCCCACGCAGTTGTTCGGTGATCTCGACGGAGAGCTCCGCCACGGCGGTGTCCTCGATGCGGCGCGGCTGCTCGATGTCGACCGTCCACTCCCGGGCGATCCGGCCGGGCCGTGAGGAGAGCAGCACGACCCGCTCGGCGAGCCGGACCGCCTCGCGCACGTTGTGCGTGACGAAGAGGACCGAGACGTTCGTCTCGCGCCAGATCCGGGTCAGCTCGTCGTGCAGCACATCCCGGGTGATGGCGTCGAGCGCGGCGAACGGCTCGTCCAT
Source organism: Streptomyces sp. NPDC104307 (assembly GCF_055584045.1). Lineage (NCBI taxonomy): Bacteria > Bacillati > Actinomycetota > Actinomycetes > Kitasatosporales > Streptomycetaceae > Streptomyces > Streptomyces sp. NPDC104307. Next base: position 1,434,203 of record NZ_JBVJMU010000001.1, on the reverse strand, counting down.
CAGCAGCAGTTGGCTGTCCTGGGCAAGGGCGCGGGCCATCGCCACCCGCTGCCGCATACCGCCGGACAGTTCGTGCACCCGCTTGCCGTACGCCCCGCCCAGGCGGACGAGTTCGAGCAGCCGCTCCGCCTCCGTACGACGGTCCGACTTCGGTACGCCGCGCAGCCGCAGCGCCAGTTCGATGTTCTTGCCCGCCGTCAGCCACGGGAACAGGGCGTGCTCCTGGAACATCAGGGCCGGCCGCCCGCCGGGGGTCTCGATGGACCCCGCGGACGGACGGTCGAGCCCCGCCACCAGGTTGAGCAGCGTCGACTTGCCGCACCCGGAGGCTCCCAGGAGGGTGACGAACTCGCCGGGAGCGACATCGAGCGTGATGTCGTCCAGGACGAGCTGCTGCCCCTGCGGTCCGCCGAAGGACTTCGAGACGTGGTCGAGACGGGCGGCGTGCCCGACCGCCGTGCGGCCCTCGGCCGTGGTGAGCGTGGTCGTGGCCATGGTCGTCACCTCCTGGGAGATCCTGGAACGGGTCGGGTGCTTACTTGACGGCGAGCCCGGCGTCAGCGACCCCGGACTTGCCCGCGGCCTTGAGGACCTTGTTCAGCGGCCGCAGGTCGTAGATGCCCTTCAGGTCCGGCTCGTCCAGCAGACCGGCCTTCACCGCGTGCTCGGCCTCGGCGTCGAGCGTGGCGGCCAGCGGGTCGTCGGTGAACTCGATGGACTTCCACGCCGGGTCGATGACGTCGGCCGGAAGCTCCTTGCCGGACAGCGTCTTGAGCGCGCTGTTGGCGGAGGCCTTCGCCTTGTCCGGGTTGGCGTTGATCCACGCGTTGGTGTTGACCGAACCGCGCAGCACCGCCTCGACGACGTCCGGGTGCTGGTCGAGGAACTTCTGCGACACGATGATGTTCGTGATCACGAACTTGTCGTCCGGCCAGAGCTTCCGCTCGTCGAGGAGCACCTTCGCGCCCTGTGCGACCAGCTTGGACGCGGTCGGCTCGGGCGCCCACGCGCCGTCGATGGAACCGGACTTGTAGGCGTCCGGGGTCACCTTGTTGTCGGTGCGGACCACGGAGACGTCGCCCTTGCCGCTCTGGGCGTCGACCTTCCAGCCCTTCTCGGAGATCCAGTTGAGCAGCGCCACGTCCTGGGTGTTGCCGAGCTGCGGGGTGGCGATCTTCTTGCCCTTGAGGTCGTCCAGGGTCTTGATCTTCTTCGGGTTGACGACCAGCTTCACCCCGCCGGAGGCCGAACCGCCGATGATGCGCAGGCTCTTGCCCTTGGACTTGGTGAAGCCGTTGATGGCGGGCGAGGGGCCGATGAAGCCGATGTCGATCGAACCGGCGTTGAGCGCCTCTATCTCGGACGGGCCCGCGTTGAACGTCGAGGGCTTGACCTCGGTGGAGCCCAGCTCCTTGGCGATGATGCCTTCCTGGATGCCGACCAGGGCGGTGGCGTGCGTGAGGTTCGGGAAGTACCCGATCTTCACGGTGTCCGCGGAGAGCTTCTTCCCGCCGGCGGAGACGTCGGCCTTCTTGGCGTCGTCGTCCTTCGCGTCGGAGCCGTAGCCGCAGGCGGTGAGCGCCACGGCGAGCAGCGGCAGGGCGGCGGCAGCGGCGATGCTGCGGCGCAGCGTGGTACGTGGGGCAGACACGGGAGGGATTCCTCTCGGAGGCCCGGTTCTCACGCCCCCGGTAAATCGGGGGACGCGGCCGGGCGGTCGGCAGGTCTTCGTCTGAACTGGCTTTGCGGGCGGTGCGGTTGGAGCTGCCGGGCGCGCAGGCAGTGCGCGTACGTCATCGCGCACATCGTGCGACCCCGCCCTGCCCGCTGCCGAGGGCGCCGCTGCCGACGCGGCCGCCCTCCTTCGCGAAGGTCGAGAAGATGTCCCTGCTCATCAGAAGTCCCACTCCGCTTCGTCGTCCGCCGGGGCCGCCGCCCGCGCCACGGCGGCGAACGAGGCGCCCGCCATGCCGGCCGACAGGGTGGTGCCGTCCGCCGGGTCGATCAGCAGGAAGGAACCGGTGCGGCGCGAGTCCGCGTAGGCGTCGAGCGCGAGCGGCTCCGCGGTGCGCACCACGACCCGGCCGATGTCGTTGGCGACGAGTTGTCCCGGCGCCGGGTGCTGGGAGAGGTCGTCCAGGGTGAGGCGGGACGGGATGTCCTTGACTATCGCCTTGACCGTGCGGGTGGTGTGCTTGATCAGCACCCGCTGGCCGACGGTGAGGGGCCGGTCCGCGACGTGGCAGACGGTCGCCTCGACGTCCTGGGTGACGGCCGGGGCGTCGTCCGACGGTGCGATCAGGTCGCCGCGCGAGACGTCGACGTCATCGGTGAGCCGGATCGTCACCGACTGCGGGGCCCAGGCGATGTCCACGCCGGCACCGAGCAGATCGATCCCGGCGATCGTCGACGTACGGCCCGAGGGCAGTACGGTGACGGGCTCGCCGACCCGGAACACCCCGGCGGCGATCTGACCCGCGTAGCCCCGGTAGTCGCGGTGTTCCGGGGTCTGCGGCCGGATCACGTACTGGACGGGGAAGCGGGCGTGGCAGGTGGTGAGGTCATGGCTGACCGGGACCGTCTCCAGGTGCTCCAGTACGGTCGGGCCGCCGTACCAGTCCATGTGGGAGGACGGTTCCACGACGTTGTCGCCGGCCAGTGCGGAGATCGGGATCGCGGTGATCTCCGGGACGCCGAGCGAGGCCGCGTAGGCGGTGAACTCCTCGGCGATGGCTGCGAACACCGGCTCCGCGTAGTCGACCAGGTCCATCTTGTTCACGGCCAGGACCACGTGCGGGACGCGGAGCAGGGCGGCGACGGCGGCGTGCCGGCGGGTCTGCTCGACGACTCCGTTGCGGGCGTCGACCAGCACGACGGCCAGTTCGGCGGTGGAGGCGCCGGTGACCATGTTGCGGGTGTACTGCACATGGCCGGGGGTGTCGGCGAGGATGAACCGGCGCCGGGTGGTGGCGAAGTAGCGGTAGGCGACGTCGATGGTGATGCCCTGTTCGCGTTCGGCGCGCAGTCCGTCGGTGAGCAGGGCGAGGTCGGGTGCTTCCTGGCCGCGCTTGCGGGACGCGTCCTCGACCGCCTCCAGCTGGTCGGTGAGGACCGACTTGGAGTCGTGGAGCAGCCTTCCCACGAGGGTGGACTTGCCGTCGTCCACGGACCCGGCGGTGGCGAACCGCAGCAGGGTGGTGGTCGACAGCTGGTCGGCCAGCTGGGTGGGTGTGGTCATGTTAGAAGTACCCCTCGCGCTTGCGGTCTTCCATCGCGGCCTCTGACATCTTGTCGTCGGCGCGGGTCGCGCCCCGCTCGGTGAGCCGGGAGGCGGCGATCTCGGTGATGACGGCGTCCAGGGTGGTGGCGTCGGAGTCGACGGCGCCGGTGCAGGACATGTCCCCGACCGTGCGGTAGCGGACCTGGCGGGTCTCGACCGTCTCGTGCTCCTTGGGGCCGCCCCAGTCGCCGGCGGTCAGCCACATGCCGGAGCGGCTGAAGACCTCGCGTTCATGGGCGAAGTAGATCTGCGGGAGTTCGATGCCCTCGCGCTCGATGTACTGCCATACGTCCAGCTCGGTCCAGTTGGAGATCGGGAAGACCCGGACGTGCTCACCCGCGGCGTGCCGGCCGTTGTACAGCTGCCACAGCTCGGGGCGCTGGCGGCGCGGGTCCCACTGGGAGAACTCGTCGCGCAGCGAGAACACCCGCTCCTTGGCGCGGGCCTTCTCCTCGTCGCGGCGGCCGCCGCCGAACACCGCGTCGAAGCGGTGCTGCTGGATCGCCTCGGTCAGCGGCACGGTCTGGAGCGGGTTGCGGGTGCCGTCGGGGCGCTCGCGGAGCTTTCCGGCGTCGATGTACTCCTGGACGGAGGCGACGTGCAGCCGCAGCCCGTGCTCGGCGACCGTGCGGTCGCGGTACTCCAGGACCTCGGGGAAGTTGTGCCCGGTGTCCACGTGGAGCAGTGTGAACGGCACCGGCGCGGGCGCGAACGCCTTGAGCGCCAGGTGCAGCATCAGGATCGAGTCCTTGCCGCCGGAGAACAGGATCACCGGCCGCTCGAACTCCCCCGCCACCTCACGGAAGATGTGCACCGCCTCGGACTCCAGGGAGTCCAGGTGGCTGAGTGCGTACGGATTGGCGGTGCCTTCCGACACAGTCGCGACGGTCGTCACGCTGCACCCCTCTCGCTCAGCAGCGCGTACAGCTCCGCCGCGGACTCCTGCACGGTCTGCTGGTGCGACTCGATCCGCAGGTCCGGCGATTCGGGGGCCTCGTAGGGGTCGTCCACCCCGGTGAGCCCGCTGATCTCGCCCGCCGCCTGCTTGGCGTAGAGCCCCTTCACATCGCGCACCGAGCACACCTCGACCGGTGTGGCGACGTGCACCTCCAGATACGCGGTGCCCTGGGCCTGGTGCCGCTTGCGGACCGCCTCCCGGCTGTCCGCGTACGGTGCGATGACGGGGACCAGCACCTTCACTCCGTTGGCCGCCAGCAGTCCGGCGACGAAGCCGATCCGAGCCACGTTGGTGTGCCGGTCCTCGCGGGAGAAGCCGAGGCCCGCGGAGAGGAACTCCCGGATCTCGTCGCCGTCGAGCACCTCCACCCGGTGGCCCTCGCCGCGCAGCCGCGCGGCGAGTTCGCGGGCGATGGTGGTCTTGCCCGCGCTCGGCAGACCGGTCAGCCAGATGGTGGCTCCCGTCTCCGTCACGCTCATCGAAGTCTCCTGATCAGTCGTCATCAGCCGTGCAGCCCGCACTCGGTCTTGCCGCTCCCGGCCCAGCGGCCGGCGCGCGCGTCCTCGCCCTCCAGCACCCGGCGGGTGCAGGGCGCGCAGCCCACGGAGGCGTATCCGTCCATCAGCAGCGGGTTGGTGAGCACCCCGTGCTCCGCGACGTACGCGTCGACGTCGTCCTGGGTCCAGCGGGCGATCGGTGAGACCTTGACCTTCTGCCGCTTCTCGTCCCAGCCGACCACCGGGGTGTCCGCCCGGCTGGGGGACTCGTCGCGGCGCAGCCCGGTCGCCCAGGCGGTGTACGAAGTCAGGCCGTCCTCAAGGGGGTTGACCTTGCGCAGCTTGCAGCAGAGGTCGGGGTCGCGGTCGTGCAGCTTCGGCCCGTACTCGGCGTCCTGCTCGGCGACGGTCTGCCGGGGGGTCAGCGTGATGACGTTGACGTCCATCACCGCCTCCACCGCGTCGCGGGTGCCGATCGTCTCGGGGAAGTGGTAGCCGGTGTCCAGGAAGACCACGTCCACGCCCGGCAGGGCCCGGGAGGCGAGGTGCGCGACGACCGCGTCCTCCATCGAGGAGGTGACGCAGAAACGCGGCCCGAAGACGCGGGCCGCCCAGTCGAGGATCTCCGTCGCGGAGGCGTCCTCCAGCTCCCGTCCGGCCCGCTCCGCCAGCTCCCTGAGCTCCCGCGACGTGAGCTTCTCGACTTGCAGCGTGTCCGTCATATCCCGTCCCCTCCAACGTCGTTGCGCGTCAGCCCCCGGGACAGCAGGCCCAGGAACTTCAGTTGGAACGCCCGGTTGCAGGAGGCGCATTCCCAGGCCCCGTGTCCCGTCTCGTGCGGGCGCAGGTCCTCGTCACCGCAGTAGGGGCAGTGGAACGGTGCGGCGCGCTCGCTCATGACAGCGACTCCGCACTGGCCCGCGCCGCCCAGGTCGCGAAGCGCTCGTCGCCCTCGCGCTCCTTCTGGAAGTTCCCGAGGACCCGCTCGACGTAGTCGGGCAGTTCGTCGGAAGTGACCTTCAAGCCGCGGACCTTGCGGCCGAAACCGGCCTCCAGGCCCAGCGCACCGCCCAGGTGCACCTGGTAGCCCTCCACCTGGTTGCCCTCGCCGTCCAGCATGAGCTGGCCCTTGAGGCCGATGTCGGCGGTCTGGATGCGGGCGCAGGCGTTGGGGCAGCCGTTGATGTTGATGGTCAGCGGCTCGTCGAACTCCGGCATACGGCGCTCCAGTTCGTCGATGAGCGAGGCGCCGCGCGCCTTGGTCTCGACGATCGCCAGCTTGCAGTACTCGATGCCGGTGCAGGCCATCGTGCCCCGGCGGAAGGGGGACGGCTTCACCTGGAAGCCGAGCTCTTCGAGACCGGCCACCAGGGAGTCGACCTGGTCCGGCTCCACGTCGAGGATCAGCATCTTCTGCTCGACGGTGGTGCGCAGCCGGTCGGAGCCGTGTGCGGCGGCCAGATCAGCGATCTTGGCGAGGGTGGGACCGTCGACCCGGCCGACCCGGGGCGCGAAGCCCACGTAGAGGCGGCCGTCCTGCTGCTCGTGGACGCCCACGTGGTCGCGCCAGCGGCTGCTGGGCTGCTCGGGGGCGGGGCCGTCGAGCAGCGGCCGCTTGAGGTACTCGTCCTCCAGCACCTGGCGGAACTTGACGGGCCCCCAGTCGGCCATCAGGAACTTCAGCCGGGCACGGGTGCGCAGCCGCCGGTACCCGTAGTCACGGAAGATCCCGACGACACCGGCCCAGACGTCGGAGACCTCGGCCAACGGCACCCAGGCGCCCAGGCGTTCGGCGAGCCGGGGGTTGGTCGAGAGGCCGCCGCCGACCCAGAGGTCGAAGCCGGGGCCGTGCTCGGGGTGGACGACGCCGACGAAGGCGATGTCGTTGATCTCGTGGACCACGTCCTGCACGGGGGAGCCGGAGATCGCGGTCTTGAACTTGCGCGGCAGGTTCGAGAACTCCTTGCTGCCGATGTAGCGGTCGTGGATCTCGTCGACCGCCGGGGTCCCGTCGATGATCTCGTCGGCCGCGATCCCCGCCACCGGGGAGCCGATGATCACGCGCGGGCAGTCGCCGCAGGCCTCCGTCGTGGACAGGCCGACGGCCTCCAGCTTCTCCCAGATGGCCGGGACGTCCTCGATGCGGATCCAGTGCAGCTGGATGTTCTGCCGGTCGGTGACATCGGCGGTGCCCCGCGCGTACTCCTGCGAGACCTCGCCGATCGCCCGCAGCTGCGCCGCCGTCAGCCGGCCGCCGTCGATGCGGACCCGGAGCATGAAGTACCGGTCGTCCAGCTCCTCCGGCTCCAGGACCGCGGTCTTGCCGCCGTCGATCCCGGGCTTGCGCTGCGTGTACAGGCCCCACCAGCGCATGCGTCCACGAAGGTCGTTCGGGTCGATCGAGTCGAACCCGCGCTTGGCGTAGATCGTCTCAATGCGTGTCCGCACGTTGAGACTGTCATCGTCCTTCTTGAACTGCTCATTGCCGTTGAGGGGGGTGTAGTGCCCCAGGGCCCACTGACCTTCGCCGCGGTGGCGTCCCGCCTTGCGGCGAGGTGCGGCGGGCGCAGGCTGTTCCGGGGTAGCGGCCATGACGGTACGTCCTTCTGGACTGCGGGAGGGCGGCTCTGAACTGCACACTCGCGTCTGGGCGCGGCGGTGCGCAGGGTTTGCAGAGGAAAGGGATCGCGGCGGTGCTGGAAACTCTCAGCTCGCCGGACAGATGGCGCTGGACATGCGGCCGAGGTCGACGTGGCGTCGACTCACCAAGGCAATTCCAGTTCCAGACATGACGGAAGCGTGTCACGCGGATCTCGGAGCAGTCCACCACTATCCATGATGTGGACGAGACTGTCCCGTCAGGTGAGACACTGTGGCGCCCGTCACTGGGGAGACGGGCGCCGGGCCACCCGGATATCCGGACAACCGTGCGCATTTCCCCGGGAGTCGGGTTACGGAAGCAGCTCCCGGCCGGAACCCGCCCATGGCCCCGGAGTCGCCACGTCGGGCTCCAGCTCGGTCCTGGTGTCGAAGAGCCGGAAGCCTCGGCGCAGGTAGTTGTCCATGGCGTGCGGACCGTCCTTGGAGCAGGTGTGCAGCCAGACCCGCTTCGTCGCCGGCCGCTCCTGCCACCGCTCCGCCAGGTCCCAGGCACGGGCCACCCCGTACGAGAGCAGATGACCGCCGATCCGGCGCCCCCGGAACGCCGGTATGAGACCGAAGTACATGATCTCGACCACGCCGTCGTCCTGCGGGTCCAGCTCGATGTAGCCGGCCGGTGTCCCGTCCGCGTAGGCCACCCACGTCTCCGCGCCGGGCCGGTCCAGCGCCTCCTGCCACTGCGCATACGTCATCGACAGCCGGTCCGTCCACCGGATGTCACCGCCGACCGCCGTATAGAGGAAGCGGCTGAACTCGGGCAGCGGCACCCCGGACCGGACGATCCGGACATCCCCCTCCGGTGCGGCGGAGGGCCGCAGATCATCGGGGGAGGTCTGCTCCAGCGACCAGACGGTCACCTCGGCGGTCACCTCGGCGGTCGGTTCTGCGGTCGGTTCTGCGGGGCGCTCGGGGTTGCTCATGACTGCCAGAGAACCATGCCCCCGGGCCCCGGCCCAATCCGGTCCCGGCAGCCGGGCGGCCGCGACCTGCGCGAACGCCGTTCAACGAGCGCTCCGGCCGGGCGCGCACCCGTTCAACGCGCGCTGCGCGCCGCCGTCACCACCGGGGCGTTCGAGCGCGGCAGCAGATCGCCCGGGTGCTCCGGGTGGATCACCTCCACCTCGACCCCGTCACCGAAGCGGTAGGGGCGGTGTGCCAGGACCTCCGCGAGATGGCGCCGCAGCCGGGAGATCTCGGCCCGCACCGTCACCGTCCTGGTCGGATCACCGAAGATGTCCTGCGCCAGCTCGGAGGCGGTACGCCCCTCGCGGTGCAGCGCCAGCGCGAACAGCAGCTCCGCGTGGCGCGGGGACAGCCGCTGCGTCCAGGTGCCCACCGGGCTCACCACGTTCACCGCGAGTCCGCGCGGCCGGCTCAGGTCGAGCACGACCCGGCGCGGCGGGCTGTCCATCGCACCGTCCGCCACCTGCACCAGCCAGCCCCCCGGCAGCGGCTCGACCCGGCACATCCCGAGCGAGGGCAGCCACACCCGGCCCGGCCGCAGCGACTTGGGCAGCGGCAGCCGGTCCACCGGCGGCATCCCGGTGACCGCCGCCAGCCAGCCGTTGCCGTCCACGGCCAGCGCCCGGCCGCCCAGCCGGCACAGCATCGGCGCCGCCACCGAGCGCAGCCGGTCGATGGACTCCAGATGCCGGGTCCTGATCTCGCTCTCCGCCAGCCGCGCCACCGAACCCACCAGGGCGAGCGTCGTCGGATGGAAGGTCGACGCGGGGCCGCTGATGTCGACGATCCCCATCAGCCGGCCGTCCCTCGGATCGCGCACCGGGGCCGCCGCACACGTCCACCCGTGCAGACTGCGCACGAAGTGCTCCGCGGAGTGGACCTGCACCGGGCCGCGCGCGGCGATCGCCGTACCGATCGCGTTGGTGCCGGTGCTCTCCTCCGACCAGGCGGCGCCCTCCGCCAGACAGATGTCGTCGGCCCGGCGCAGCACCCCCGTGTTGCCCTGGCGCCACAGCACCCGGCCCTCCACATCGGTGACCACCATGATCTGCTGCGAGGCGTCCGCGATGGCCGTCAGGGCGTCACCGAGCAGCGGCATCACCTCGCCCAGCGTGGAGCTCCTGCGCCGGTGCTCGATCTCGTCCGGCTCCAGCAGGACGCTGTGGGTGGACTTCTCCGGATCGACCCCGCTGCGCAGCACCCGGTTCCACGAGTCCCCGATCTCGGCCCGCGGCGCGAGCGGGGTGCGGTCACCGGCCAGCCGCGCCTCGCGGGCCCGGTGGATCAGGCGGCTGGCCCGGTCCGACTCCCGGACCGCCAGCCGCATCACATCGACAGGACGTGCCTCCATGCCGGATCCCCCCTGGAGCCTTTGATACCCGTGTCAAGGACGCGGGGCCCCATCCTGCCGCTGCCGGGGTCCCGATGCCGCAACTCCACACAATGGTTGCAACCCTCTGCAACTCTGGCGACGCTCCCCGGTCCGTACAAGAGTGGCGGTACACCGGACGGCGCGGCCTCGGCCTCGTAGCCCGGTGTGTACAGCATGGGGGGTGGTGCCGTGTCGGCGCAGCACCACCTCCCGTTGCTGCCCCCGCGCGCGCCCGGGGACGGAGGTCAGCCCTCCACGGGCCGCGCCCGTGCCACGACCGACGCCAGATCCAGGGTGTGCGGCAGCGTCCCGAACGCCGAGCCCCAGTCGCCGCCCAGCCGTGAGGCGCAGAACGCGTCGGCGACCTCCGGCGGCGCCCAGCGCACCAGCAGCGAGCCCTGCAGCACCAGCGCCAGCCGCTCCACCAGCCGCCTGCCCCGCGCCTCGATCCCGGCCAGATCCGCCAGCTCGGTCAGCAGGTCCTTGATCGCCCGGTCCAGCCGGTGATCGGCGCCCCGCGCCAGGCCGACCTCGGAGAGGAACGCGTTCAGCGCCAGCGGCTCGCGTTGCAGCGCCCGCAGGACGTCCAGCGCCTGTACGTTCCCCGAGCCCTCCCAGATCGAGTTGAGCGGCGCCTCACGCAGCAGCCGGGGCATGCCGGAGTCCTCCACGTAGCCGTTGCCGCCCAGGCATTCGAGCGCCTCGCCCACCAACGGCGTGCACCGCTTCGTCACCCAGTACTTGGCCGCCGGCACCGCGATCCGCAAGAACGCCGCCTCGCTCTCCGTCCCGGCGTCGTAGGCGGCCGCCAGCCGCATCGCCAGCACCGTCGCCGCCTCCGACTCCAGCGCCAGATCGGCCAGCACGTTGCGCATCAGCGGCTTGTCCACCAGCACCCCGCCGAACGCGCTCCGGTACGTGGCGTGGTGCACCGCCTGCGCCACCGCCTGCCGCATCAGCGCGGCGGAGCCGGTCACACAGTCCAGCCGGGTCGCCGCCACCATCTCGATGATCGTGCGCACCCCGCGCCCCTCCTCACCGATCCGGCGGGCCCACGTACCGTCGAACTCGACCTCGGCCGAGGCGTTGGACCGGTTGCCCAGCTTGTCCTTGAGCCGCTGGATGGCGAACGCGTTGCGGGTGCCGTCCGGCAGCACCCGGGGCAGCAGGAAGCACGTCAGGCCGCCGGGCGCCTGCGCCAGGACCAGGAACCCGTCGGACATCGGCGCAGAGCAGAACCACTTGTGCCCGGTGAGCAGGTACTCGCCCTCGCCGGACAGCGGCTCGGCACGCGTCGTGTTCGACCGGACGTCCGTGCCGCCCTGCTTCTCCGTCATGCCCATCCCGAGGAGCACCCCGCCCTTGTCCCCGGCCGGCCGCAGCCCCTCCTCGTACACGTGCGAGGTCAGCAGCGGCTCCCAGAAGGCGGCCGCCGCCGGATCGGTGCGCAGCGCGGGCACCGCCGCGTGCGTCATCGAGAGCGGGCAGCCGTGGCCCGCCTCCGCCTGCGTCCAGACCAGGAATCCGGCCGCCCTGCGCACATGCCCGCCCGGCCGGTCCCAGGCGTCGGTCAGTCCTGCGGAGACCGCGTGCCCGAGCAGCCGGTGCCAGGCGGGATGGAACTCCACCTCGTCGACGCGGTTCCCGTACCGGTCGTGGGTGCGCAGCCGGGGCGGGTTCTCGTTCGCCTGCGCGCCCCACCGCTGCGCCTGCGCGGAACCGGCGGACCGGCCGAGCCGGACCAGCCCGGCCCGCGCCTCGTCGAGCAGTTCCGGCGGGAGGTGCCGGTCCACGGCCTCGGTGAGCGCGAGGTCCGCGGAGAAGACGTCGTAGCCGAGCAGGGGAGGGGGCTGGTTGGACACTGTGTGGGTGGTGGCTGCCATGCCGATACGGTAAGGACGTGCAGGCAGCAAATGAAACACCCGAGCGGCCACCGGGCCGGCTCCACCGGGCGCGAGTCCTCTACCGCAACGTCTCCAAGCGGCAGATGGCCTGGCAACTGCTCAAGGACACCGTCAACTCGTGCATGGAGTACCGCATTCTGGGACTCGCGGCCGAGGCGGCGTTCTTCACCCTGCTCTCCCTGCCGCCGCTGCTGCTGGGACTGATCGGCCTGCTCGGTTACGTCGACGAGTGGACCAGCACCACCACGGTCGCCTCCATCGAGAACAACATCCTCAGCGCGGCGCAGACCGTGCTCTCCCAGCGGGGCGTGAACGACTTCGCCAAACCGCTCCTGGCGGACGTCACCACCGGGGCCCGGCCCGACGTCATCTCGATCGGTTTCGCGATCGCGCTCTGGTCCGGCTCCCGCGCGGTCAACGTCTTCATCGACACCATCACCGTGATGTACGGGCTCGACGGCCAGCGCGGCATCGTCAAGACCCGGATGCTCGCCTTCCTGCTGTACGTGGTGGCGCTGCTGCTCGGCGCGATCGTGCTGCCGCTCCTGGTCGTCGGCCCGGACCGGGTCGTGGAGTACATCCCCTGGGGCACCGAGCTGATAAGCGTCATGTACTGGCCCCTGGTGATATTGCTGTCCATCGCCTTCCTGACGACCCTCTACCACGTGTCCGTCCCCGTCCGCTCGCCCTGGATCGAGGACACCCCGGGCGCGCTGATGGCGCTCGCGATCTGGGTGCTGGGCAGCTTCCTGCTGCGGATCTACCTCACGAGTACGGTCGAGGGCCCGACGATCTACGGATCGCTCGCCGCACCGATCGCGGTACTGCTGTGGATAGGCGTCTCCGCGTTCGCGGTGCTGGTGGGCGCCGCCGTCAACGCCGCCATCGACCGGGTGTGGCCCTCGGTCGCGACGGCCGCGGCCCGTGCGGCCAACGACCGGGTGCGCGCGGTCCAGGCGGCGGAGTTCGTGGCCCGCACCCAGGCGGAGAGCTGGGACGGGGACACGGACGACGAATACGGGGACGAGGGCGACAGCCCCTACATGCCGTCCGAGTTCCCGGAGCGCTGGTCCCGGTTCCTGCCGCCCGACGACGTGAAGTCCAGGCTCCAGCCGAGCCGCGAGAAGGAGCCGGACAAGCCGTACCAGCCCGGCGAATGAGAGCGGCCGTCAGCCGACGGCGGCGGGAGGCTGCGGCGGGGCCTGCGGGGCCTGCGGTGGCTGAGCGGCCTGGGCCGGCAGTACGGGCTGCGGCGGCGGGGTGGAGCCGGGCGACCATGACAGCTTGACCGTCAGATGGCCCTCCACCGCGCTCTTCGCGATCACGGCCCCGGCCTCGGTGGTGATCTTCACCCCGAACTCGATCTCCACCCCGTCCGGCTTCAGCGTGCCGTCCCGGAACACCGCGAGTGCCGATTCCGCCGCCGCCCGGATCCCCTGGAGCGCGTGGTCGAAGGTGTGCCCGGAGCGGGCCAGGGCGTTGCCGTCCCGCGCGACCAGCCGCGCACCCGGAGCATGCCGGTCGACCTCGACCGTCACCGTCGCGCCGCTGTCGGTGGTGAATTCCATCAGTGCAGCCATGACCGCCCCCGGGATGCCGATTCCGCCCGTTTTCCCTGCGCCCGTCCTCGGAAGAGACTAGTGGGATGGGTGACCGTTACGTAGAGCGCGCGTCGAGACTCGACGGCGCGAAAGTGTGGACGCTGACCGTGCCACCGGGCTCGGCCCACCCGGTGCTGCCCGACGGTTGCATGGACCTGCTCTGGATCGGCGGCAGGCTGCTCGTCGCGGGTCCGGACACCCGTGCGGAACCCACCTCCGTGACCGACGGCGGCAGCTTCGCGGGCATCCGCTTCGCCCCCGGCACGGCTCCCGCGCTGCTCGGCGTACCGGCGCACGAGCTGCGCGACCGCCGGATCGCGCTGGCCGGGCTGTGGCCGGACGCGGAGGTCCGCGAGCTCACCGAACGGGTCGCGGAGGCCGAGGAGCCGGCCGCCGCGCTGGAGGAGATCGCCCTGCGCCGGGCGGCCGCCACTGCGCCCCCGGACCCGCTGATGACGTTCGTCGCCGCGCAGCTGGACGGCGGCCGGTCCGTCGCGGACACGGCACGGGCGGCCGGTCTCGGCGCACGCCAGCTGCATCGCCGCTCCCTGGCGGCCTTCGGATACGGCCCGAAGACGCTCGCCCGGGTGCTGCGGCTCCAGCGCGCGCTGGCCCTCGTACGGTCCGGAACGCCGTACGCGGACGCCGCCCTCGCGGCGGGCTGCGCCGACCAGGCGCATCTCGCCCGTGAGGTGCGTGAACTGGCCGGCACCACCCTGACCGCATACCTCGCCGATTCCTAGGATGCGGCGGCGAACAGCGAGACCGCGCAGCCGTCCGGGTCGAGGACGACGGCGTACCGCTGCCCCCACACGGCGTCCCACGGCTTGAGATGGCCCCGGTATCCGGCGCCCGTCAGCTCCGCGTAGACGGCGTCGACCTCCGCCGGGCTGTCGCAGAGGAAGGCGAGACCGAGGCGCTCACCGCCCTTCGGACCCGACCACTCGGGGTCGAAGGACCGGACGACGTCCTCGGTGTCCCACAGCAGACGCTGTCCGCCCGGGAGCGTCACTTCGACATGGGGTGCGGATTCCGCCTCCGCCGGGATGTCGAGGCCCAGCCGACGGTAGAAGGCGAGTGATGCGGGCAGATCCGCGGTGGTGATGCTGATCGCGTCGAGTCGTGGAGTCATGATCCGACCGTAGGCCGGGCGCCCGCCGGAGGTCTTGTACGAATCGGTCATGCCCGGCCCCTCAGAGGCACTGCTCCGGGGAGGTGCCCGGATCCGTCAGGGCCAGGCCGAGGGCGGCGCGTTCGGTGACCCAGCGGGTCGGGCGGTGGCGCGGGTCGCCGGTCGTCGCGTACAGGGCCCGGTGCAGCTCCAGCATCCGGGCCGCGCCGATCCGGTCGCCCCAGGCCAGCGGCCCGACCGGGTAGCCGAGACCGGTGGTCACCGCCGGATCGATATCGGCGGGGGCCGCCAGCGCGCGTTCCGCGATCGACGCGGAGACCGACACGATGGAGGCGAGCAGCCGCTGCGCGACCGTGCCCGCCGTGTCCCGCACCACGGAGACCGCGAACGGCTCGCCGCCGTCCGCCGCCCGTGCCAGCACCGCGCGGGCGTCCCGCGCGGCCCCCGGTTCCACGGCGGGTGTCACCGCGAGGACCCGGCGGCGCCCGGCGGCGGGCAGCGGGTCCACGCCGAAGGTGCGCCCGGCGGGCAGCCGGTGCGCGGCGACCGCGGAGGCGACCGTGGTGCCCCAGACCGGAACCAGCACCAGCGCCCCGGCCGACGGCTGCGCCCCCGACTCGACCGTGGCGCCGGTCGCGGTCAGCGTCTCGCGCAGCGCGGCGGCGTCCCGGTCCTGGTGCGCGGCGGCGAAGACGTGCACCGGGCGGTCCGCGTCGCCGGAGACCGGCGCCTCCTCGGCCGGGGCGGGCGCCTCGGAGCCGTACGCGAACCAGCCTCTGCCGGTCTTGCGGCCGAGCAGCCCGGCGGTCACCCGGTTCGGGGTCAGGTAGGAGGGGCGCAGTCGGTCCTCGTGCCGGAAGCCCTCCCAGATCGAGTCGATGACGGCGGCCGTCACATCGAGTCCGGTGAGGTCCATCAGCTCGAACGGGCCCATCCGCAGGCCGAGTACGTCCCGGGCGATCCGGTCGATGCCCGCCGGGTCGCTGACGTTCTCCTCCAGCAGCGCGAGCGCCTCCGTCACGAGTCCCCGCCCGGCGTGGTTGACCAGGAAGCCGGGAGTGTCGGCGACCGTGACCGCGCGGTGGCCGCAGCTCTCCACGAGTGCGGTGAGCAGCGGCGGGATGTCCGGCCGGGTGGCCGCTCCGGGCACGACCTCGACGATCCGCATCAGCGGCACCGGGTTGAAGAAGTGCAGCCCGGCCAGGCGGGTCGGGTCCTTGAGCGTGGCGGCGATCCGGGTCACGGACAGCGAGGAGGTGTTGGTCGCGAACACGGCGGAGCCCGGCAGCGCCTGCTCCAGCCGGCCGAAGACCTCCGCCTTGGTGGTGAGGTCCTCCCGCACGGCCTCGATGACCAGTTCGACCTCAGGGCCCGCCGCCCACGGGTCCTCCAGCGGGACGAGACGTGCCACGGCGGCCGCCGCCTCTTCGGCGGTCGTCCGGCCCTTCTGGACGGCCCGCTCCAGCATGGAGCGTACGAAGCCGGCCGCCTCGGTCACCGCCTCCGTCCGAACGTCGCACAGCTCGACGGTGTGTCCGGCCACGGCTGCCCACTGGGCGATGCCGCGGCCCATGGCTCCGGCTCCGACGATCCTGATGCGCATGGCGGTTACGGTCCTCTCGGGGTGGGACAGCCGGATCGATCCGATGGTTCCCGCAGATCTTCGTGGGGGCTGCGGGTGCGTCGCCCCACCGTGTCAGCGCCCATTGATCGGTGTCCAATACCGAATTAAGGTCGGATCGAGACGATTCACTGATCAATGGCGGTTGAGGCAAGGGGCGGACATGGAACTGCGCCATCTGTCCGCGTTCGTCGCCGTGGCCGAGGAGCTGCACTTCGGCCGGGCCGCCACGCGGCTCCAGATGGCCCAGCCGCCGCTGAGCCAGCAGATCCGGCAGCTGGAGAAGGAGCTGGGCGTCCAGCTCTTCGAGCGCAACACCCGTTCGGTCCGGCTCACCGGTGCGGGGGAGTCGTTCCTCCAGCCGGTACGTACCGTGCTCGACGGCCTCGACGTCGCGGTACGGGCCGCGAAGGCGGCGGGCCGCGGTGAGTACGGCCGGGTCAGCATCGGCTTCGCGGGCGCCTCCAGCCACGAGACGCTGCCCCGGCTGACCCGGGCGGTGCGCGCCGCCCACCCCGGCATCGAGCTGGTGATGAGGGGCCAGACCTACGCCAACGTCGCCCTGGCACGGGTCGCGGACGGCTCGCTCGACCTGGGGTTCGTACGGTTGCCGGTGACGCAGCCGGGCGTGGCCCACCGGGTGATCGACCAGGAGGAGCTGGTCTGCGCGCTCCCGTCCGACCATCCGCTCGCCGCCCGGGACAGCGTCTCCATCGAGGCCCTGGCCGGGGAGCCGTTCGTCTCCTTCCCCGCCAACACCGGCTCCACCGTGCGCGACGCGATGGTCGGTGCCTGCGAGGCCGCCGGGTTCAACCCCCGGGTGGTGCAGGAGGCGCCCGACTCGTACACGATCATGGCGCTGGTCGCCGCGGGCGTCGGGGTGACCCTCACCGTCACCTCCGTCCAGCACATCCAGCAGAACGGCCTCGTCTACCGCCCGCTCGCCGGTCCGCCCATCCGCCGGCAGGCGGCCCTGGCCTGGCGGGCAGAGAACCCGTCCGCCGCCCTGCGCGCGGTGCTCGCGGTCGCGGAGGACGCCCTGCCCACACCGTCCGCGTGACCGTCCGCCCCGCCCCACCTCCCCGAAAGGCCCCGCCGTGCCCGACAGAGACGACGTCGTGATCTGCGAACCGCTGCGCACTCCCATCGGCCGCTTCGGCGGAGCGCTCGCGGGGCAGGCGCCGGCCTCCCTCGCCGCGCTCGTCATCGCCGAGGTCGTCGCCCGCACCGGAATCGACCCGGACCGGGTCGACGAGGTGATCCTCGGGAGCGCCTACCCGTCCGCGGACGCCCCCGCCCTCGGCCGGGTCGCCGCGCTCGACGCCGGGCTCCCTCAGTCCGTCACCGGCACCCAGATCGACCGCCGTTGCGGCTCCGGGCTACAGGCCGTCCTCGACGCCGCGATGCAGATCAGGGCCGGTTTCAGCGAGGTGGTGATCGCGGGCGGCGTCGACGTGATGAGCGCGGCCCCCTACTACACGCACGACGGCCGCTGGGGCATCAAGGGCCCCGGCCTCCAGCTCCACGACTCGCTCGCCCGGGGCCGGGTCACGGCGGGCGGCGTCAACCATCCGGTGCCCGGCGGCATGATCGAGACCGCCGAGAACCTGCGCCGGGAGTACGGCATCAGCCGCGCCGACCAGGACGCCCTGGCCCTGCGCTCGCAGCAGCGGGCAGGCCGGGCCGTGTCCGAGGGCCGGTACGAGGCGGAGACCGTCCCCGTCACCGTACGCACCGGCAAGCGCGACACGGTCGTCACCGCCGACGAGCACCCGCGCCCCGACACGACCGCAGAGCAACTCGCCGGGCTCCGCCCGATCATGGGCAAGTCCGACCCGGCGGCCACCGTCACCGCGGGCAACGCCAGCGGCCAGAACGACGCGGCCGCCGCCTGCCTGGTGACCGGCGCCGCCACGGCGGAACGGCTCGGCCTCACCCCGCTCGTCCGGCTGGTCTCCTTCGCCCGCGCCGGGGTACCCGCCGCGACCATGGGCATCGGCCCCGTCCCCGCCACCCGCACGGCGCTCTCCCGCGCCGGGCTCACCCTCGCGGATCTGGACCTGATCGAGCTCAACGAGGCCTTCGCCGCCCAGGTGCTGGCCTGCACCCGCGAACTGGGACTCGGCGAGAAGGACCACGAGCAGCGGATCAACGTGAACGGCTCCGGCATCTCGCTCGGCCACCCGGTCGGCGCCACCGGCGCCCGCATCCTCGCCACCCTCACCAGGGAACTGCACCGCCGCGAGGGCCGGTACGGGCTGGAGACCATGTGCATCGGCGGCGGGCAGGGACTCGCCGCGGTCTTCGAGCGCGTCGCGGCCTGACACCCGCCATATCCGGACAGCCCTCAGCGGCTTGGCCGCACGCGACTCGTGACCCTGTTCAAGCCCGTCCGGCGATTGAGGACAGCGCGGGACCGAAGGCCGCGCAACCCGCACCCCCGGCCCGTCACCCCGCCACCCTCCCGTGCAGGTAACTGTCCGCCCCGTCCAACGTCGCTCGGGACCACTCCGCCACCTCCGCCGCCCCCATCGCTTCCCAGTCCGGGGGCCGTTCGACCATCGCCCGCCCCAGCCTGCGCCCCAGGGCGACGAGCCGGGCCCCCTCCGGCTGCCGCTCCGCCGCGTACCCGCGCAACGCCTCGGCAGGGGAGGACGCCCCGCGCAGGACGCGCTCCAGACAGAGCGCGTCCTGCAACGCCTTGGTCGCACCGCTGGCGGTGTGCGGCCTGGTGATGCTCGCCGCGTCGCCCGCCAGCAGGAACGGCGGATCGGCCACCCGGGGCGGATCGAAGTCGGTCACCGGGTGGTACGCCATGGACGTGTGCTCGCCCCCGCCGACGAGAGCGGCCCAGTCCGCGGGGAAGTACTCCCGCGCGATGTGCCGTACGTACGTCTCGTGCGCGGCCGTCCACGTCGCCGGAGGAGGGGAGCCGTAGATGGCGTACGCGAGCAGCCGGGATTCCGGCGCGCTGCCGGGAATCAGATAGAAGATCCCGTGCCCGCCCCGGTATCCGAGCGTGATCCACGCGCCGCTCAGCAGCTCCAGCACCTGCGGGTGACCGGCGAGCGCGGTGAGCGGCAGCGTGCCGCGCCACACGGCGTACCCCGCCGGGACCGGCCCCGCCCCGGGGGCGACGGCCTCCCGGGTGACGGACCTCGGCCCGTCCGCCCCGACGACGATGTCGTACACGTGCTCCGCGTTTGCCGTCCGGAGCACGGCGCCGCCCGAGGGGTGACGCCGCACCCCGGTGACGGGCTGCCCGCGGTGGTACCGCACGGCGGCTCCGGTGTTCGCACGCAGGGTGCGCCACAGCAGCCCCCAGTGACAGGCAGTCACCGCACCTTCCTGGCGGGCCAGTTCCCGCGCGGACGGGTGACCGTCCTGCCGGGCGAGCCAGACCCTGGAGGGCGCCGGAACCGTCGGCATGCCCGCGTCCAGATAGCCGGCCGCGACCAGCTCCCGGTGCAGCCCCGGCGGAATCGCGATGCCGAACCCCCGGTCCTCCAGGGCCGCTTCGCTGCGCTCGTGGACCGTCACCTCCGCACCGGCCCTGGCCCCGGCGATCGCCATCGCGCACCCGGCGATGCTCCCGCCGACCACCCCGATCCGTAAGACCGCTCCCGCCACGTCCACCACCACTTCCCGGTCGCCCCGCCCGCTGTCCGTCGCACCCATTGAACGGTCGCGGGCCGGGGAACGTCCAACCGCGCTTCGGCCGTTGGACGTACGGCCTTGGGCCGGTTACGGGGAGACGGTCACCTCCGCGGTGCCCTGGGCCCGCGTGCACAGCAAGCTGGAGGCCCGGTCGGACAGCGTGTGCTGTCCGACCGGGCCTCCAAGGACTGTCGTTACCGCTCGGGGGGCAGGCTCCTCTCAGCCCTGCGACTTGCGGCTGCGGCGCATCAGCAGGCCGCCACCGAGCACCATCGCGGCGCTGGCGCCACCGGCGATACCCAGGTTGCTGTTCGCACCGGTGTGCGCCATCTGCGGCGGCTTGTGGTGGTGCGCCGGCTTGTGGGGGTGCCAGGCGTGCGTCGGCGGGTTGTGCGTGGGCGGGTTGTGCGTCGGCGGGTTGTGGGTCGGGGGGTTGTGCGTGGGCGGGTTGTGGTGCGGGGGGTGGTGAGGCGGGTTGTGCGTGGGCGGCTTCGGCGGGTTGTGGTGGTGGCCGGGAGGGCAGTCGCCGTTGTGGTGATGGTGGTGGTGGCCCGTCGTCGGGGGCTTCGGCGGGTGCGTGGGCGGGTTGTGGTGCGGCGGCTTGTGGTGCGTCGGCGGCTTGTGGTGCGTCGGGGGCTTCGGGGTCTCGTTCCCGCCCTCGCTGTTCTCGCACTTGTTGCCGAACGCCGGGTTCAGCAGACCGACCACGTCGACCGTGTTGCCGCAGGCGTTGACCGGGACGTCGACCGGGGCCTGGATCAGGTTGCCCGACAGCACACCGGGGGAGTTGGCCGCGACGCCGTTGGCGCTCGCGCCCTGGGCGTCGCCGCTGCCCGATCCACCGCCGCTGTTCTCGCACTCGTTGCCGAACGCCGGGTTCAGCGCGCCGATCACGTTGACCGTGTTGCCGCAGACGTTGACGGGCACGTGCACCGGCACCTGCACGGTGTTGCCCGAACCGACCCCGGGCGAACCGATGGCGGCCCCGTCGGCAGAGGCGTCCGCGAACGCGTAGCCGCCGGAGGCGGTCAGGATGCCTGACGCCGCCGCCATGACGAGCACGCTTTTACTCAAGGCTTTTCGCATTCGTTGCCCTTCCTTAGGACATTTCGCGCGGGCGCATTGCCCGCAGTTCATTCATCAGCCGTGCAGCAACCGTCGGGCGTGCCAGTACTGCTGGGTGAGCGTCCCGTCGGGCGGGCTTGACTTCACCCATAACGACGCCGGGGTGACAGGGAAACGTGGAATCCGTGAAAATAATGTGACCACCCGAACGGATTACGAAAGGGTGTTCGTTTCCTGGATTCGAGTCATTGGACCGTGCTCTGTGCCGTTCGGCTGAAAGGGAGTTGAGGTCTGAATCGAAACACATGACTACCGAATGTTCGGTGCATTTACGCGCCTCTTTCGTACGGGTGTCCGCCGACTCCCGGCATTCGGGTGAATGGACATAACCAAACGTCCGGAAGCGAGTTGGTCAGTGCGCTCCGGTACGGGGCATCCAGTACGAGAAGGGTTCATCGTGATCAAGAAGGTCCTGGCTACGGGTGCCGTTGCCGCCTCCATCCTCGGTCTCGGCGCCGCGCAGGCGATGGCCATCGGCAACGACGGCGGCACCACGTCGGTCAACGGGAACGGCGCCTCGCAGTCGTTCGGCAACGCCGAGACCCACGGCGACGGCAGCCCCCAGTTCGGCCTGGTCCAGGGCTCGCTGAACAAGCCCTGCGTCGGCCTGCCGCTCAAGGCCAACGTCGGTTCGCTGATCGGCCTCGTCCCGATCGCGGTCCAGGACGTCAACGTCCTGTCCTCGCCGCAGAACCAGCAGTGCACCGAGAACTCCACCCAGGCCAAGGGCGACGAGGCGCTGTCGCACATCCTGGACGACATCCCGGTCCTCTCCGGCAACGGTGCCGGCAACCGCTGATCCAGCTGTGCACAGGCCCCGGGCCGCCGGCGCTCCTCCTCCGCGCGGCCCGGGGCCTGCTGCTGCCCTCCAGGGGGCTCGCCCACGAGCGTTCCGCTGACCGTGACAGTGACGTCGCGTGACCGGAACTGCGTCATTCGGGCGGACTTCGAGGAATCTTCAGCCAGAAGAGTTTCGCTTACCGTCTTAAATCGTTACGAATTACAGCGGCGGAGTTACGAGTGGCCAGAACCCGCGCTCGTGCGGCACGAGATTCGTTGCCGCTCCGGACTCCGTCAAAGAAAGGGTTGAAAGTGAAGTACACCAAGATTGCCGCCGTTGCCGCCGGAACCCTCATGGCGATCGGTGCGGCCACCCCGGCCTTCGCCGACTCCGGCGCCGAGGGTGCGGCCGTGGGCTCCCCGGGCGTCCTGTCCGGCAACACCATCCAGGTCCCGATCCACGTGCCGGTCAACCTGTGCGGCAACACCGTGAACGTCATCGGTCTGCTGAACCCGGCCTTCGGCAACACCTGCGTCAACGCCTGACCGTTGTACCGCTGAGCCGGTCTCGGCACCGGTCTGCCCCGGATCGCATCTCCTGCGATCCGGGGCTTTCCTCTTTCCTGCACCCTCCGTCCCGGGAGTTCGCGGCCCTGCCCGGACACGGTGAAAAGACCTGAGCCGTTTCCACCGGCCCGGGGCGCGGTGCGCCGGCGGCTGGGGGCAGACATCCGGGCGGGCGCGCGGGACGGAGCACCGACAGTCCACCACCGAAATGTGTCCGCTGTCCCGCAGTCACACTCGATTCAGTGATTAGTCATGCAATCAATCGAGTGGTCCGGTGAGTCGTTCCGAGAAAAGCAGAAAGCTCCAGTTGCCCGGCCGCAATCGGGTCGTTAGCCATGGGGAAAGCGGCAGAAGTCACAGCTAAAGAAGGCTGGTGCGGCGCGGGGACGCGACCGAAACAGCTGCCGCCGCAGAAGGGAACCTGAAAGTGAAGTACGCGAAGACCGCCGCGTTCGTTGCCGGCTCCGTGGTCGCTCTCGGAACGGCTGCTCCCGCCTTCGCCGTTACCACCGCGACGGCTCCGAACTTCAGCCTCGACGGCGGGATCAACCAGGTGGTGGCCGCGGCTCCGCAGGCCGTCGACCCGATCGTCGACACCGTCGACGGTGCCACCAGCAAGCTGCAGAAGGACGGCACCGTCACCAAGCTCGCCGGACAGGCCACCGGTGCGGCCAAGGGTGCCGCCCCGCTCGTCGGCGGTCTCCCGCTCGGCGGCTGACCCCTGCCGGGACGGCGGTTGCCGATCCGAAGGGTTCCACACCGCTCCGGTGCCGTGCCACCCGTGAACGGGCGGATGACAGAAGCACCGTTCGAGTGAAGTGCCACAACCATTCCCGCAGCCGCGAGTTGATCAAAGCGCTCAGGTCAGCGGGCAACAGTAAAACCCAGAAGGGCTAGTCAATGATCAAGAAGATTATGGCCTCGGCGGCCGTCGCCGCCTCCATCGTCGGCGTCTCCGCCGCAGTGGCCCCCTCGGCCATGGCGATCGGCAACGACCAGGGCACCACCTCGGTCAACGGCAACGGTGCCATGCAGTCGTACGGCAACTCCGCCACCCACGGCGACTGGAGCCCGCAGTTCGCGCTCATCCAGGGCTCGCTCAACAAGCCCTGCATCGCGCTGCCCGCCAAGGTCAACGCCGGTTCGCTGCTCGGCGTCGTGCCGATCTCGGTCCAGGACCTCAACGTCCTGTCGTCGCCGCAGAACCAGCAGTGCACCGAGAACTCCACCCAGGCCAAGGGTGACGAGGCGCTGTCGCACATCCTGGACGACATCCCGATCCTGTCCGGCAACGGTGCCGCCAACGACTAGTCCCACCCGTTGTACCCATGGGGCCGACCCGTCCGCCCGGCAGCCGATCTCCGGCCGCCCGGACGCGTCGGCCCCATGTCGTTACCCGGGGTGCGGTCCTGCGGCTGCCCCGAAAAGGGCCGGTCCACTGGGCCGGTTGCCGTAGTGGCACCGGGCGCTTTCCGTCGTACCGGGTATGGCCACCTCATGGACCAGTACGACAGCAGGAGCCCCCAGGACCGCCGCCGGCCCGCGGAAGGCGGCACACCGATCTACGACCGCCTCGTCGCCGAATGGCAGGCGACCCGGGGCGATCCGGAGCCCGTGGAGCCCGATTCGCCCCGCACCGCCGGCCTGGTGCCGGCGGCGCGCACCTCGGGCGAGGGCTTCCCGGGTTGACGAGAGGGTGTCGAACTTACGCGGGATCGAACCCATTTGAGTGGTACTGCGCAACTGTCGGGGCTGTACGCGGTTGATCAGTACGTCCCAGAACGGGGCGTTCCGAAAGGTGAAGTGTGATGAAGAAGATGATGGCCGGCGCGGCCGTAGCCGTGTCCATGGTCGGCCTGTCCGCCGCGATGGCACCTGCGGCCATGGCGATCGGTAACGACCAGGGCACGACGTCGGTCAACGGCAACGGTGCCCAGTCCTCCTACGGCAACAGCGTGACCCGGGGCGACGGCAGCCCGCAGGCCCAGCTCATCCAGGGCACGCTGAACGACCTCTGCCTCGGCGTGCCGGTCAAGGCCAACGTCGGTTCGCTGATCGGCCTCGTCCCGATCGCGGTCCAGGACGTCCAGGTCCTGTCCAACCCGCAGAACCAGCAGTGCGCCGACAACTCCGTCCAGGCCAAGGGCGACGAGCCCCTGTCGCACCTGGTGGACGGCATCCCGGTCCTCTCCGGTAACGGCGTCGCCAACAACTGACGCCCGACACACGTGCTGCGGGCGGTCCGGGAAGTCCCGGGCCGCCCGTCGTGCGTCCGCGGTGCACCCGGGAACGCACGATGCCCACCACTCCACGGGGGGTGGTGGGCATCGCGCTTTCCCGGTGCGGTCAGCCCAGGCTGCGTACCGGCAGCACGCAGTGCGCGGAGGTCGCGATGACGTCCGGGTGTCCGGCGAAGGACCGCAGTGCGTCCTCGGTCACCGGGTTGCCCGGCGCACCCTGCGGCCAGGGGCGGGTGGCGAACATCGCCTGTACCTCGCCCTGTTCGCGGGCGGCGGCCAGCCACTCCGGCCGGGCCGGGTACTGGGCGGTGAAGTGAGGCAGCGTCAGGACGGCCTGGCCCGCCTGGATGAGCAGTTTCACCGGGAGGCCGGGGGTCTCGTCGGCGCGCACCGGGGCGCCGCCGATGTGCAGCCCGCTGCGTTCCAGCGCGATGCGCATGGCGCCCTCGCCGGCCGCCGGGCCGTCCGATCCGTCGCCGAGCGAGTACCCGAGCAGGAAGGCGACTTCCCGGCCGTTGTGGGGATGTTCGCCGCTCCAGCCGATCAGGGTGAGGGTGCCCAACTGGGCCTGGGTGAAGGTGCCGCTTGCTGTCTGGGGGGAGGTCATGTCCGGCACCCTAACCGGCTGTGACAGGTCGATCCCCACGCGGATCACTCGATCGAGGGATAGTTCGGGATATCTTCGCTCCCGGGCTTTGGAGCGGTCCGCTCCGGAGCACCCGGTGTCGAGTGCCGGGACAGGGCGTCGCGTTAATTCGGTTGACGCCACCCGGCCGCCCCGCGCTATCGTTTGGGACGTTACGGACGGCGGGACAACAGCGCCGGTCCCGGACCGGGTGTGACCAGGAGGTGAGGACATTGATGACTGTCATTGCGGTGGGCGCTGCCCACGAGCCGAAGTGCATCTGTCCCACCCCCGTGGCCGCCGGCTGACCTTCTTCGACTTCTGCGCCGCCGTGCGCAGTGCCGGGGCCACCCTGTGAAGGGTTTCCCTTGTCTCTCCCGATCTCCTCCTCTTCCTTCTCCTCCTCCCCGTCGCACCCGCTGGCCGCGTACGGCTGGGACGACGGCTGGGCGGCCGAGTTCGCCCCGTACGCCGCACAGGGGCTGCTGCCTGGCCGCGTGGTCCGGGTGGACCGAGGGCAGTGCGACATCGTCACCACCGTGGGCACCGTCCGCGCCGACACCGCGTTCGTCGTGCCCCGCGACCCGATGCGCATCGTCTGCACGGGCGACTGGGCCGCCGTCGACCCCGAGGGCGACCCGCAGTTCGTCCGTACGCTGCTGCCCCGGCGGACCGCGTTCGTCCGCTCCACCTCGTCCAAGCGCTCCGAGGGACAGGTGCTCGCCACCAACGTCGACCACATCGCCATCTGCGTCTCACTCGCGGTGGAACTCGACCTGGGGCGGGTCGAACGGTTCCTGGCCCTCGCCATGTCCAGCACCGGCGGCGACGCGCTGCTGCGTGACGGGGATTCCGCCGGCGACGGGGCGGCCGAGACGATCGTCGTGCTCACCAAAGCCGACCTGGTCCCGGACGCCGCCACACTGTCCTACCTCGTCCAGGACATCGAGCGCCTCGCCCCGGGGGTTCAGGTGCTGCCCGTCAGTTCCGCCACCGGTGAGGGCGTCGACGTGTTCGCCGCGATCGTCTCCGGCGGTACGAGCGTGCTGCTCGGGGCCTCCGGCGCGGGCAAGTCCACCCTCGCCAACACCCTGCTCGGGTACGACGAGATGGAGGTGCAGGCCACCCGAGACATGGACGGCAAGGGCCGGCACACCACCACGACCCGCAACCTCCTGGTACTGCCCTCCGGCGGTGTGCTCATCGACACCCCGGGACTGCGCGGGGTCGGCCTGTGGGACGCGGAGGCCGGCGTCGGCCAGGTCTTCTCCGAGATCGAGGCGCTTGCCGAGCAGTGCCGGTTCCACGACTGCGCCCACGAGGCGGAGCCGGGCTGCGCGGTGCGGGCGGCGCTCGCGGACGGGTCGCTGCCCGAGCGCCGGATGGACAGCTACCGCAAGCTGCTGCGCGAGAACCAGCGCATCGTCGCCAAGACCGACGCCCGGCTCCGCGGCGAGATCCGGCGCGACTGGAAGCGCAAGGGTGCCGAGGGCCGGGCCGCCATGGAGGCCAAGCGCGGCCGGGTCCAGTAGGCCTGTCCGCGAAGCCTCCTCCGGCCGGGGCCCTGGTCGGCGTCCGAAAACCGCGAGTGCGATGACGCGGGGTGCCGCACACTGGACGGTGTGATGGACGAAGAGACCAGGTACGAGGCGGTGAGCAGCCGCGACGCGCGTTTCGACGGGGAGTTCTTCTTCGCCGTCGAGACGACCGGCATCTACTGCCGGCCGAGCTGCCCCGCCGTCACCCCCAAGCGGAAGAACGTCCGCTTCTACCCGACCGCGGCCGCCGCCCAGGGCAACGGCTTCCGGGCGTGCAGGCGCTGCCGCCCGGACGCCGTTCCCGGCTCCGCCGACTGGAACGTCCGGGCCGATGTGGTCGGCCGCGCCATGCGGATGATCGGCGACGGCGTGGTGGACCGGGAGGGCGTCCCCGGTCTGGCCGGCCGGCTCGGCTACAGCTCCCGGCAGGTGCAGCGGCAGCTCAACGCGGAGCTGGGCGCCGGCCCGGTGGCCCTGGCGCGCGCCCAGCGCGCGCACACGGCCCGGGTACTCCTCCAGACCACCGCGCTGCCCGTCACCGAAGTCGTCTTCGCCGCCGGTTTCGCCAGCGTGCGCCAGTTCAACGACACGATCCGGCAGATCTACGCCCGCACCCCCAGCGAACTGCGCGCCGAGGCGGGCACCGGGCTGGGAGCGGCGGTCAAGGAGGCGCGCAGCACCGGAATCCCGCTCCGGCTCGCGCACCGGGGACCGTACGCCGCCCGCGAGGTCTTCGATCTGCTCGCCGCCGGGACGGTCGCCCGGATCGAGGAGGTCAGCGGCGAGCCCGGCGGCCGCACCTACCGCCGCACCCTGCGCCTTCCCTACGACACCGGTATCGCCGCCGTGGACGAGCGGTCCGCCGGGAGCTGGCTGGAGGCCCGCATCCACCTCACCGACCTGCGCGACCTGACCACGGCGGTGCAGCGGCTGCGCCGGCTCTTCGACCTGGACGCCGATCCGTACGCCGTCGACGAACTGCTCGCCGCCGATCCGCTGCTCGCCCCGCAGGTCGCCGCCCGCCCCGGGCTGCGCTCGCCGGGCGCCGCGGACCCCGAGGAGTTCGCCGTACGGGCCCTGGTCGGTCCGTCGGCCGCCGCGGAGCTCGTCGAGCTGTACGGGAAGCGGCTGGACGTGCCCTGCGGCGGGCTCACCCATGTGTTCCCCGAACCGGGCGTGCTGGCCGGTGCGGCGCCCGGTCCTGAGCTGCGGGCGCTGGCCACGGCACTGGCCGACGGCGGCGTACGGCTCGACGCGGGCGCGGACCGGGACGAGGCGGAGCAGGCCCTGTCGCGGCTGCCGGGCGTCGGACCGGAGACCGCGGCCCTGATCCGGATGCGCGCCCTTGGCGACCCGGACGTCGACCCGTACGGGACACCCGGCTCCGAGCGGTGGCGGCCGTGGCGTTCCTACGGCGTACGCCACGCGCGGTCCGTGAGCCGGGTGCCGGGCTGAGCCTCAGGCGGGCAGGCCCCAGCTGGGTGCCGGTTCGTTGGCGGTGACCGGGCGGACGGTGAGGTCCGGGCGGTCGCCCGCCGCGGTGATCAGCGCCGAATCGCCCTTGCGGAGCGGGATGCGGACCGAACCGTCGGGCAGCTGCTCGTGGTCCAGGCGGCGCCCGCGCCCGTCGCGGACCTCGACCGGGCCCTCGATGCCGTGCCGTACGACGCAGGGCGCGCCCGCCTCACTGGTGAGGCGCACCCACCGGGTCCGGCCCCCCTCCCGTACCGCGCTGAGCAGGAAGGCGCCCTGGGTGCGGAAGTCGTGCACGGTCAGCTCCTGCCAGGCGGCGGGCAGGGCGGGGAAGACCCTGACCGTGCCGCCCCAGGACTGACAGACCATGTCGTGCAGCGACTGGGCGGCAGAGAGCGGGGTCTCGATGACCGGTCCGGACTCCTTGTACATGGTGTTGGCCTGGATGAACCGGCTCATCAGCTGGCCCAGGTACTTCAGGGCGTCCTCGCCCTTGCCGAGCAGCGCCGACATGGAGGCCGCGCCGGTGAAGGTGTAGCCCTGGAGGGCGCCCTCGAAGCCGACCCAGTGCGCGAGGGACTTCTCGATCAGGGCGCGTTCGGCGTCGGTGGAGCCGTTGATCTCGTACAGCGGGTAGACCGCGAGCATGTGCGAGTAGTGCCGGTGGGACATCGCGAACGGCACCCCGGCGCCGATCATGAAGCCGTTCTCGTCCACCGGGTAAGGGGTGAGCCGGGCCAGGACCTCTTCCCAGCGGGCGGTCAGCGGGTCGCGGACGCCCAGTTCCCGGGCCGAGTCGAGCAGGGTGCGGCAGCCCCAGCGCAGCAGCATCAGGTCGTAGTTGCAGTCGGGGGCGTTGACGCCGTACTCCGGGGAGAAGGTCGCCGGCAGGTGCAGCTTGCCGTCCGCGCCCGGGGTGAGGAAGTGCAGGTAGTAGTTGACCGCCTTGCGCAGCAGCGGGAACAGGGTGTCCCGCAGGATCGAGCGGTCCATGGTGTGCCGGTAGGAGAGCCAGACGTTGTGCAGGGCCCAGGTCAGGTTGCCGACCTCCGGGGTGGGCGGGTCCTGGCCGGGGATGCCGACGCCGTACCCGCCGTCGGCCACGGCCGCGCCGTTGACCAGTTGCGGGTCGGTGGTGCGGGGGATGCCCGCCGAGTCGGCCCGGTAGGGGGCGGCGACTTCGCGGGAGAGCTGGTCGCGGAACTCGCTCAGGGCCCGGGTGACGGCGTCGAGTTCCAGGTGGTTGGAGCCGTGGATCAGCCAGTACTCCAGCTGGACGTTGAGGTTCCACCAGGTGTTGGGCCAGGGCGTCGGCTCCAGCCAGGGGCCGGAGGTGGCCATCACGGGCGCGTCCTTGCGGGCGGCAGAGGCCGTTTTGTACAGCTGGATCCAGTAGAACCGCTGGAGCCGGGCATCGGGCAGCGACAGGAAGCTCTGCCGGTAGAAGCGGTCCCACCAGACGCGGTGCGACACGGACAGCAGGGTGTACGGGAGGGCGGAAGCGACCGTGACGGTGCGCAGCGCGCGGTCGCGGGCGGTGTTCTTCGGGTAGGAGTGCGCGACGGTCGCGTACAGCGTGCGGGCCGCGCCCCGGGTCCGCTCGCGCCAGGCGGTGACGTGCTGTCCGCCGCCGAGCAGCGACTGCACGGCCGTGGAGGTGGCGCCGTGCTTCTCGACGACGGCCGGGGGGTTGCCGGTGTAGCCGTCGGGCAGCGGCTTGAACGCGGCCCTGGGGCTGATCGCCTCTGCCGGGTGGAAGATCCAGCGGAATTCCTTCTCGCCCGCGCTCGGGGTCACCTCGACGGCCAGTACGTCGCCGGTGGACTGGACGAAGGCGCGCAGCGTGAGGGTGCCGGCGGTGGTGGTGACGGTGCCCTGGAGTTCGGCCGTGTGCAGCCGCATCCGCCAGTCGACGCCGGTGATGGTGCCGGCCGGTTCCAGGGTGAAGTGGCCGATCGGGAGCCGGGCGAGGCCGAACAGTGAGCCGTACTCGGGGCGGTGGTCCTGGACCTCGGAGTGCTGGACGTTGAACCGGATCGCGGTGGTCTCGGCGCCGGGCTCCGCGTAGATGCCGGAGCCGAGCCGGCCGTTGCCCAGATAGGGGCCCTCGTACCAGGTCTTCGGCAGCTTCTGCCAGTGCAGATCGGCGTCGTCCAGGACGGTGTTCCAGCTGTCGGCGGGGGAGTGCACCGCGACCGGTGCGGCGGCTTCCGGGGCCGGGGCGGCGGCCTGGGCCGGGACGGCCGCGCCGCCCACCACGAGGGCGCCGCCGAGCGCGGTCCCGGTGGCGAGAACGGTTCGGCGGGAGGGCGCGGGCGAGGGGGGATCGGTGCGGGTGGAGGCGGCGGGGTCCGGTGCTGTGGGCAAGGCATCTCCTGGCGATTCGTACGCAGGCGGGCGCAGCAATTCATCCGAGCTATGTCTTCACGGAAGGTAGACTTGAGCCATCGGAGCGTCAATAGGGTGCGAGAGATCCGATGTGTTTCTATCCATGTGATTGGGCGCCGAATACGTGACGCCGAAGACGTAGCCACCGACCGGGGCGCGTCAGTGCCAGAGCAGTACGCCGAGCCAGGCCCCGGTCACCAGCAGACAGGCGAACAGTTCGGCCAGTACGGAGTAGCCGGTGGCCCGCATCACCGAGCGGACCGAGGCCCAGCCCGCCCCCCGGCTGCCCAGCCGCACCCGCTCCGCCCCGTAGATCACGCCCACGTACCCGAGGATCGCGCCCACCACCGGGACGACGAAGAAGCCGGCGATGGCGCCGACCCCGCCCAGCAGCAGCGTCCCGCGCGGCGCTCCCGACTCGCGCGGGCGGCGCGGCGGCAGGAGCGGCTTCAGCGCCTGGTTCAGCAGGAGGAGGGCCGTGGCGCCGATCAGTACGCCCCAGGCCGCCGGGGTGTTGTCCGCCAGCGCCCACCACAGCACCGCGGCCCAGACGATCGCCTGGCCGGGCACACCGGGCAGAAGTACGCCGATCAGGCCGAGCAATATGACCAGGCCGACGGCGACGAGCTGCCACACACTCATCTGACCAGCCTGCCGGACTCCGGCCGCTCCCGCCCGTCGTCGGTCCCGGGAGGCCCGTCGGTGCGGCGCGGCGGTGCGGCCCGTCGGCGTGGCTCGTCGGGCGGTGGGGTCAGGCGCGCGGCTCGCGGGACACCCAGCCCCGCTCGTAGGCGTGCCAGCCCAGCTGCAGCCGGGTCGACACCCCGGTGAGCTCCATCAGGCCCTTGACCCGGCGCTGCACGGTCCGCAGCCCGAGCTCCAGCTGTTTCGCGACACTGGCGTCGGTCAGCCCGGCCAGCAGCAGCGACAGGACCTCCAGATCCGTCGGATCCGGCCCGGTCGTCTCCTCCCGCACCATCCCGCTCTCCCCGAGCCGCAGCGGCATCGCCTCCCGCCACACCGCCTCGAACAGCCCCATCAGCGACTCCAGCAGCCCGGAGGCGTGCACGACCAGGGCCGCCGGCTCCGCGCCGCGACCGGTCAGCGGCACCATCGCCAGAGCGCCGTCCGCGACGACCAGCTTCGTCGGCACCCGGTCCACCACCCGGCAGTGCTCGTCACGGCTCAGCGCCGCCGACAGCTCCAGGATGCCCGACGGCAGCGCGAGCACCTCGCGCTCGACGACCACTCGGAACGTCACCCCCCGGGTGGCGGCCCGTTCCTCCGACTCGTTGTCGAGACCGCTGACCGCGATCGGCTTCCCGGTGACCAGGGCGCACACCTCGCTCGTCGCACCCAGCTGGAGCTGATGGAACCGGTGTGCCACCGCGCTCGCACCCGTGACCACCTCCACCAGGTCGTGGACGGCGGGCTCCGCGGCGTCCGCCCGGTACTCCTCCGCCAGCAGCGCCGCCGCCAGCTCCGCCTGCTCCAGCTCATGGCGCTGCTGCGTCAGCAGTGCGCCCAGCGCGACCCCCGGCGGCGCCGCCACCCACCGACCCGTACGGGCGGAGGACTGGGCGGCCAGACCGTGCTGCTCCAGCCGGCGCAGCGCCCGTTCGGTCTCCGGCTCCGGAAGGGCCAGCCGGTGTGCGAGATCGGGGACCTCCGCTGCCCCCACCGCCACCAGTGCGCGGTAGGCCGACTCCTGTATCTCGTCGAGTCCTATGGCTCCCAGCATCCCCGGACCCCTCCCCGGACGCAGTACTTCCGTGTCATCTCGTGCTCCCCGGGCGACCGGCCGTGGCGGAAAGCGGCCACGGCGTAAACCCGCCTCCGCACATCATCCCTGTACCGCCCGCCCCTCTGCCAATGTGGCGCCACCGCAGCACCAACAACTTCCGGATCAAGGCGCTTTGCGCTGCCTGTTCCGGTATCACTTGGGGAGAGCGATGCGTCCGATATCGCGTACGGCACTGGGGGCGGCCACCGCCGCCGTCCTGGCCGTCACGGTGATCGCGCCGTCCGTGGCAGCGCCACAGGACGACGCGACCGCGAAGAGACCACTCACCGGCAGCGCGGCGGCGGCCGCCAAGGCGGACAAGCCGGTCACCGTCACCCTGGTCACCGGCGACAAGGTGCTGGTGAGCACGGACAGTTCGGGGAACGCCACGGCCAACGCACTGGCCGGCGCGGACGGCACCGTCCCCCTCGTTCAGACCCGCCGCTCCGGCAAGGACCTCTACGTCTACCCGGACACCGCGGCCGAGGCGCTCGCCGCAGGCACGGTGGACGAGGAGCTCTTCAACGTCACCGGGCTGATCCGGCAGGGCTACGACGACGCGCACGCGGACTCCGTACCGCTCATCGCCACCTACACGGGGGACACCGCCCGCAGCGCGCACGCCACCCCGCGCGGCGCCGAACGCGGCATCGCCCTCCCGGTCATCGACGGGGTGGCGCTCAAGGCGGACAAGGAGAAGGCGGCCGGGTTCTGGGCCGACGTCACCGGCCCCCGGGCCCGCTCCGCCACCGGGCTGAAGAAGCTCTGGCTGGACCGCAAGGTCGCGGCCAGCCTCGACCGGTCCACCAAGCAGATCCGCGCCGACCTCGCCTGGGCCGCCGGATACGACGGCAAGGGCACCAAGGTCGCCGTCCTGGACACCGGCGCCGACGCCGGACACCCCGACCTCAAGGGCCGGATCGCCGCGTCGGAGAACTTCACCGACTCCGACACCACCGACGACCTCCAGGGCCACGGCACCCACACCCTCTCCACCGTGGGCGGTTCCGGCGCGGCCAGTGACGGCAAGCAGAAGGGCGTCGCCCCCGGCGCGGACCTGCTCGTCGGCAAGGTCCTCAACGACAGCGGCTCCGGCGACTCCTCCTGGATCATCGCGGGCATGCAATGGGCCGTCGACCAGAAGGCCGACGTCGTCTCCATGAGCCTGGGCAGCGCGACACCGACCGACTGCACCGACCCGATGAGCATGGCCGCGGAGGAGTTCGGCAAGAGCAAGGACACCCTGTTCGTCGTCGCGGCCGGAAACGCGGGCCCCGCCCTCAACACCGTCTCCTCACCCGGCTGCGCGCCCAGCGTGCTGACCGTCGGCGCGGTCGACCGGGACGACTCCACCGCCCAGTTCTCCAGCCGAGGCCCCGCCATCGGCGCGCACACCCTCAAGCCCGAGATCGCCGCGCCGGGCGTCGAGATCTCGGCGGCCGCGGCGGGCGGCCGGGGGATCTACGCCTACCAGTCGATGTCCGGCACCTCGATGGCCACCCCGCATGTCGCGGGCGCCGCCGCCATCGTCAAAGAACGCCACCCGGACTGGACCGCACAGCAGGTCAAGGCGGCACTCGTGTCGTCCGCGAAGAGCGACATCCCCGGTGACGTACGCGAGACCGGCGGCGGCCGGGTCGACGTCAAGGCGGCCATCGACACGACCGTCACCGGCGCGTCCGCCGTCCAGGGCGGCACCTTCAACTGGCCCCAGGACAAGACCGACCGCACCACCGTCCAGCTCCCGTACACCAACTCGGGCAGCAAGCCGGTCAAGCTGGCACTCAAGCTCCAGAGCGTCACCGGCAACGACGGTTCGGCCGTCGGGTCCGCCGTCGCCGCACTCGGCGCGAAGAGCGTCACCGTGCCGGCCGGAGCCACGGTCCAGGTCCCGCTGAAGCTCGACCCGACCGCGAAACTCCACGACAGCCAGTACGGCGATGTCACCGGCCGGGTCCTGGCCACCGCCCCCGGCGGGGTGAAGGTCTCCACCCCGTTCTCGCTGTACGTCGGCGCCGAGACCGTCACCCTGCGCGTCAAGCTGATCGACACCAACGGCGAACCCGCCGACGGCTCTTCGTCCCTCGACGTCATAGGCACCGACACCGCGAGCGGTGAGCGCCGGTTCAACGACGGCTCGACCGACCAGGTGTACCAGGTGCGTCCCGGCGCCTACTTCGTCTCCAGCTTCATCGTCTCGCCCGACCCGGAGGACGCCACCGGCACCCTCGCCAAGTCCGTCGGCTACCTGGCCAGGCCGCAGCTGAACGTCACCAAGGACACCACCCTGGTGCTCGACGCCCGCAAGGCGCACCGGGTCCAGGTGAAGACCCGCGACCGGGCCAGCGAGACCCGCAGCGGCACCCTCGCCTTCGGCCGCAGCTGGGACGATGCCTGGCTGCACGCCGGGTCCATCGCGGGCGGTAGCGCCATCAAGGACTACCGGGCCGACATCCGGGGCAAGGCCACTGACGGCGACTTCGAGTTCGACAGCTTCTGGCGCGCGTACGCCCCGCAGATCGAGAAGCTCTCGGTCGTGGGCGGCGCCACCCTCCACCCGACGACCGCGTCCGACGGCTCCGTCAACCTCGACGGCACCGGCCGCGCCGCGCTCGTCGACGCGGGGACCGGCACCCCAAAGGAGCTGAAGGCCGCCGGGGTCTCCGGCAGGATCGCGCTCGTCGGTGTCCCGGACGGTGGCAGCATCGTCACCCAGGCGCGTGACGCCAAGGCCGCCGGCGCGGTGGCGATCATCACGCACCGCCCGTCAGCGGGCCCCTGGCAGCCCTCCGTCGGATACGGCTCCGCGCCCCTGCCCTCGCTCGGCATCCAGGCCGACGAGGCGAAGGCCCTGACCGAGGCGCTGGCCGCCGGACCGGTGAAGCTGAGCTGGAAGGCCACCGCCGTCAGCCCGTTCGTCTACAACCTGGCCTTCTCCGAGACGGGCGACCTCACCTCGAACCGCACGTACGAGGTCAAGGACAAGGCGCTCGGCGCGGTCGAGTCCACCTATGAATCGATGGGCGTCAAGACCGACTTCGTCGACACTCTGCTCGTCTCCCGCCCCAATGGTGCGAGTTACGGTGTCGGCGCGTTCGACACCGTCGCCGCACCCGGCAAGCGCACCGAGTACTACACGGCGGGCGACACCAACTGGCAGCAGGCACTCTCCTCCAGCTTCCCCTGGGGCGAGTTCATGGTGGACAAGTTCCGTACCTACAAGGCTGGTTCCAAGCGTTCCTCGGAGTGGTACCGGGGCGTCGTCGTGCCGTCTGCACCCCGCGACGACCAGGGCGTGGAGCAGCTCGCCGCCGAACGCCAGGACAATCTGATCGGCGTCGCCCCGGGCTTCTGGAGCGACACCGAACACAGCGGCCTCCAGGGTTCCTTCGGGGACCTGGGCAATATGCGGCTCAGCAGCGGCGGCAAGGTGATCGGCGAGTCCGGCTGGCCGTCCGGGGTGTTCACCGTCCCGGCGGCGGACGCCGCCTACGAACTCACCATGATGACCGCGAAGTCGGGGCAGCCCGCCGCCGTGTGGAAGCGGTCCACCTCGACCGAGACCACCTGGAAGTTCCGTTCGCACCGGGACAAGAACGTCTACTCGCAGGGCATCCCACTGCTCTTCCCGGGCTATGACCTGCCCTCGGACGGGATGAAGACCCTTGCGGCGAAGGACGGTCAGAAGATCGGACTGAGCGTCACGGGCCATGCCGGCTACACGCCCGGCAAGGTAACCGCCGCCAAGGTCTCGTACTCGTACGACGGTGGCGAGACCTGGACGGCGGCCACCACCGCCCAGCGGGGCGGGCGCTGGACCGCGACCGTGAACCACGCGGACGCGGCCGGCAAGCCGGTCACCCTGCGGACCGAACTGACGGACGCCAAGGGCAACTCCGTCGTGCAGACCGTGACCGACGCCTACGCCGTGCGCTGACGCCGGATCACCCGACCGGTCCGCCGGGCGTCCTTCCCGTGGGGGGTGGGGCCGCCCGGCGGACCTCTTTCGCGGGGGGCCGAGGGCACTTTTTCGGGATGACCCGTTTTGCCGGGGCCCTCGCGGTGGACAATATGGGCATGAGTCAGCAGGGGGAGAGGCCCGCCGCCCAGGAGGACGACTGGTGGCGCAGGCTGTATGACGAATCCGCCCCGGACACCGGGGCGAGCCAGGCGGCCGACAGTCTCGACGACCGCTTCGACTCGGCGTCGGACGCGGTGGGGCCCGAGGACCGTGAGGCGTACGGGGCCGCGATACCTGAGCCGCGCATCGCGCCGACTGTCACGCCGCCCGGTCCGCCACCGCCACCACCCCTGGAGGAGCCCCCGCGCGCTCCCTGGGAGCCCCCGGCCGGAATCTCCCGGCCCCGTACGTTCGCGATTCCGGTGCCGGTGCCGGAACCAGAGCCGATACCGGAACGAGTACTGGCACCGGAACCAGTGCCGGCACCAGAACCGGAACCGGCGGACCCGGTTCCGCCACTCGCCGTCGCGCCGCCGCCCCCCGTCGTCGCGTCCCCGTCCCCGTCCCCCGCCGTCGACCCCCGCCTCGCGCAGCGTCCGCCGTCCGGCCGGGACGCCGAGGTGCCGTCCGGCCGGGACGCCGAGGTGCCGCCGCTGCCCAGGCGGCCGGTCTTCGAGCGGAACGAGGACGAACGGCAAGACGCCGACGCGGAGGCCCCGGCCGCCCCCGACGCCGGGGCGCGGGAGCCGCAGGAGCCGGAAGCGCACCGCCCCGTCTCGTACGTGGGTGCCAGGCCGCCCACGTACGACGCCGAGCCCACCGCGCTGCCCGCCACGGACCCGCACGAGATCCATGCGCTCGTCGCCGACACCGTGCTCGACGGCGCCCGCTACGGCACGTACACCCTGCGGGCCGCCTCCGTACGTGGTGACTCCGCTCGGTTCCGGGGCGAGCCCCGGCGCGACGCGCTGGTCACGGTGCGCTTCGGCGCCGCCGAGAACGCCCTCGTCCTGGTCGCCGTCGCGGGCGGCGCGCGCACGGCGGAGAGCGCGCATCCGGCCGCCGCCGACGCCTGCCGCTGGATCGCGGAGGCGGTCGGGCGCAGCCATGCCCGGCTCTCCGAGGACATAAGGGAGGGCCGCCGCGGCGAACTGAAATCCGGCCTGCACCGCCTTGCCGACCGCACCTACGGCAGGCTCCGCGCCCGCGCCGCCGAACTCGGTCTCGAACCGCACGAGTACACCGCGGGCCTGCGCTGCCTCCTGCTGTCCGGGGACCCCGGCTGCCGTACCCGGGTTTTCTTCGGCGTCGGCGGCGGAGGACTCTTCCGGCTGCGCGACGGCAGCTGGCAGGACCTCGAACCGGTGGTCCCGCACTCCGGCGAACTCACCGGGGAGGGAGTGGTCGGCTTCGGCTCCGCGTCACCCGAGAGCGGGCCCGACGGCGAACGGCTGACCATGGACCTGGGGATCACCACCGGTCCGGCCCCGTACATCGAGAGCCCGGTCCCACCGCCCGCAGAACCGTTCCGGTTCCGGGCCTCTGTCGCCCGGCCGGGCGACACCCTGCTGCTGTGCAGCAACGGGCTGGCCGATCCGCTGCGCGACGAGCCGGAGCTCGCCGCAGAACTGGCCGGACGCTGGGCACCGGGCCCCGCGCCGGGTCTCGCGGACTTCCTCGCGGACACCCAGCTCAGGGTCAAGGGATACGCCGACGACCGCACGGCCGTCGGCGTCTGGGAGGCGTAACCGCGCGGGCCATGGGTTGATGGACTCCGGAGAACCCGTCCGGGCGAGGTTTCGCGCCCCGGGGTCCCGGACAGCCGAACGTGCACGGAGCACAGGCAGAGGGAGCACGCACCCATGGCCAAGCAGAACGTGGCGGAGCAGTTCGTCGATGTCCTCTCCCGCGCGGGGGTCAAGCGCCTGTACGGGGTCGTCGGTGACAGCCTCAACCCGGTCGTCGACGCCATCCGCAGGCACGCGGACATGGACTGGATCCAGGTCAGACACGAGGAGACGGCCGCGTTCGCCGCAGGCGCGGAGGCGCAGATCACCGGCACGCTGGCGGCCTGCGCGGGCTCGTGCGGACCGGGAAACCTGCACCTCATCAACGGCCTCTACGACGCCCACCGCTCCATGGCACCCGTGCTCGCGCTCGCCTCGCACATCCCGTCGAGCGAGATCGGCCTCGGCTACTTCCAGGAGACCCATCCGGAGCTGCTCTTCCAGGAGTGCAGCCACTACAACGAGATGATCTCCAACCCCAGGCAGATGCCTCGGCTGCTCCAGACGGCCATCCAGCACGCGATCGGCCAGGGCGGCGTCAGCGTCGTCTCGATGCCGGGTGACATCGCCTCGCAGGCCGCGCCGGAGAAGACCATCGAGCACGCCCTGGTCACCTCGCGGCCCAGCGTGCGGCCCGGGGACGCGGAGATCGAGAAGCTCTGCCGGATGGTCGACGAGGCCAAACGGGTGACGCTGTTCTGCGGCAGCGGTACGGCGGGTGCGCACGCGGAGGTGATGGAGTTCGCGGAGCGGGTGAAGGCCCCCGTCGGGCACGCGCTGCGCGGCAAGGAGTGGATCCAGTACGACAACCCGTACGACGTCGGCATGAGCGGCCTGCTCGGTTACGGCGCCGCCTACGAGGCCACCAACGAGTGCGATCTGCTGATCCTGCTCGGCACGGACTTCCCGTACAACGCCTTCCTGCCCACCGATGTGAAGATCGTCCAGGTCGATGTGCGTCCCGAGCACCTGGGCCGCCGCTCCAAGCTCGACCTGGCGGTCTGGGGGGACGTCCGCGAGACGCTGCGCTGTCTGACCCCTCGGGTGAAGGCGAAGTCCGACCGCAAGTTCCTCGACCGGATGCTCAAGAAGCACGCCGACGCGCTGGAGGGTGTGATCAGCGCGTACACCCGCAAGGTCGAGAAGCACGTCCCGATCCATCCTGAGTACGTGGCCTCAGTCCTGGACGACCTCGCGGACGAGGATGCGGTGTTCACCGTCGACACCGGTATGTGCAACGTGTGGGCGGCCCGCTATCTCACCCCCAACGGCAAGCGTCGGGTGATCGGTTCGTTCAGCCACGGCTCGATGGCCAACGCGCTGCCGCAGGCCATCGGGGCGCAGTTCACGGACCGGAACCGTCAGGTCGTCTCGATGTCCGGGGACGGCGGATTCAGCATGCTGATGGGCGACTTCCTGACGCTGGTCCAGTACGACCTGCCGGTCAAGGTCGTGCTGTTCAACAACTCCGCGCTGGGCATGGTCGAACTGGAGATGCTGGTGGCGGGGCTGCCGTCGTTCGGTACGACCAACAAGAACCCGGACTTCGCGGCCATCGCGCGGGCCTCGGGCGCGTACGGCGTCCGGGTCGAAAAGCCCAAGCAACTCGAAGGGGCCTTGAAGGACGCGTTCAAGCACAAGGGCCCGGCGCTCGTCGACATCGTCACCGACCCCAACGCGCTCTCCATTCCGCCGAAGATCAGCGCGGACATGGTGACCGGGTTCGCGCTCTCCGCGAGCAAGATCGTGCTGGACGGCGGGGTGGGCCGGATGGTCCAGATGGCCCGCTCCAACCTCCGTAACGTGCCCCGCCCCTGAGGCCCCACGGCCGGAACGGCCGGAGCGGCTGGAACGGCCGGAGCCCCGTGGGGCCCCGGCCGCTCCGGTGGAGTCCTACGCGTCCACCTCGTACTGGCCGTGCTCCAGGAAGTAGCGCAGCTCCTCCGGAGTGCCGTCGATGACGGCCTCGGCCGCAGCCCGGAGCGCGCTGCTGATGTCCGGCTTGGCGAGGATGCGGGCTACGGCGACCCGGTCGTCCTCCGCCTGGGCGAGGCGGTAGCCGGTTTCGAGCCAGGCG
>NZ_JBVJMU010000001.1:1271910-1394115 GCF_055584045.1 Streptomyces sp. NPDC104307 | reverse complement strand
CGCGGAGCTGTTCCGGGGTGGGGTTGGAGTCGAGGAGTTCGTTGACTTCGCGGATGACGCGCTTTCCGCTGTCGGGGTTGGCGAGGAGTTTGACGATGGCGACGGTGTCGTCCTCCGCCTGGGCGAGGCGGTAGCCGGTTTCGAGCCAGGCGCGGAGCTGTTCCGGGGTGGGGTTGGAGTCGAGGAGTTCGTTGACTTCGCGGATGACGCGCTTTCCGCTGTCGGGGTTGGCGAGGAGTTTGACGACGGTGACCGTGTCGTCCTCTGCCTGGGCCAGCCGGTAGCCGGTCTTCAGGAAGGCGCGCATGTCCTCCACCGTGCCGTTGAGGGCCTTGTTCGCCTCCCGGTCGACCCCCTTGCCGCTGTCCTCGTTCGCCATGATGCGGAGGATCGCGATACGGAGTTCTTCTTCGGACATGTCGTCCACGGGCGTGCCGGGGTCGTCCGTGGCTGCCGACGCCGTCACGGTGGCGGGTGCTGAGGAGCTACCGGCGGCGAAGGCCGGGGTGGTCAGCAGGAGAGCCGGCGTCAGGGCGGTGGCCGCTACGGCCAGAGCGGCACGGGTCAGTCTCATACGGGTGGACCTGCCTTCGGAACGCAGTGATGATCGGAGCACCGGCGAGCGTGTGCGCCGCCGCCGGGCATATGCATCTTCGCCCGTGACGGTGGCTGGAAGCACTGCCGGGTTCCGGCAGCTTTCACACTCTCCACGCTGCTATGCGCGGGCATCGCGTCCTCCCGCGCCTGTCTCGTGCGGCTTCGGTGAAGCGGTGCCGCAGGTGCATGACGAGCCGTCAAATCTGATGCGTTGAAGACCTCTTGGCCACTCCTGAGCAATGTGACATATTACTGACGTGTTCACGAGACAGCCCTTGGATGTCGTCGTTGTCGGTGCCGGAGTGGTCGGCGCCGCCTGCGCCTATTACGCGGCCCGGTCCGGACTCGCGGTCGCGGTGGTGGACAGCGGACCGGTCGCCGGTGGCACCACAGGGGCCGGGGAAGGCAACCTCCTGGTCTCCGACAAGCCGCCGGGATCTGAGCTGACCCTTGCGCTGTACTCCGCCTCTCTTTGGCGCGAGCTTGCCCAAGTGCTGCCGTCCGCGATCGAGTTCGAGGAGAAGGGTGGCCTGGTGGTCGCGGCGGACGAATCGTCGCTGGCCACCCTGACCGCGACAGCGGCCGGACAGGCGGAGGCGGGGGTGCGGACCCAGGCCGTCGCTCCGCACGAGTTGCCCGGACTCGAAACCGCACCTCGCACCCGGACTCGCGGGCGGGTTCCTCTACCCGCAGGACGCCCAGGTCCAACCGGCCCTGGCCGCAGCGCACCTGCTGCGCACGGCGCGCGAGGCCGGGGCCCGTGTCCGGCTGGGGGAGGCGGTCACGGCCGTGCTGACCGGGCCGGGCGGCACGGTGCGCGGCGTACGGACCGGCCGGGGCGATCTGCTCGCACCCGCGGTGGTCAACGCCACGGGAGTCCGGGGCGGCGAACTGGCCGCCCTGGCGGGGGTGGAACTGCCCGTGCTGCCCAGGCGCGGCTTCGTCCTGGTGACCGAGCCGCTGCCCCGGCTGATCAGGCACAAGGTGTACGCGGCGGAGTACGTGGCCGATGTGTCCAGCGGGTCGGCCGCGTTGCAGACCTCACCCGTCGTGGAGGGAACCCCCTCGGGACCCGTACTGATCGGCGCGAGCCGTGAACGGGTGGGCTTCGACCGCACGTTGTCCGTGCCGGTGATCAGCCGGCTGGCAGCCGCAGCCGCCGCCCTCTTCCCGGTGCTCGGACAGGCCCGCGTGCTCCGCGCCTACCACGGCTTCCGCCCCTATCTGCCGGACCACCTCCCGGCGATCGGCCCCGACCGCCGGGTGCCGGGCCTCTTCCACGCCTGCGGTCACGAGGGCGCCGGGATCGGGCTGGCGCCCGCCACAGCCGCACTGGTCGTCGCGGCGATCCGGGGCGAGGAACCCGCCATCGACCCCGAACCGTTCCGGCCCGACCGGTTCGAGACCGCCTCCGGCACCGCCCACGAGGGCAGCCCGGCCGACCGGTCACCGAGACAGGAGCCCTGGTGATACGTATCCGCAAGCGCATCGCAGCCCGCACCGCCGCCCGCACCCCGGCCGACGCGGTCGGTGCCGAGCCAGGGCCGGGGTTCGAGATCACCTTCGACGGCCGCCCGGTCCACGCCCTGCCGGGCCGGAGCATCGCCGCCGTCCTCTGGGCGGACTCCGTCCTCAGCTGGCGGACCACCAGGGTGAACGGACGTCCACGCGGGGCCTTCTGCGGCATCGGTTCCTGCTTCGACTGCCTGGTCACCGTGAACGGCGTCCCCAACAGGCGGGCCTGTCTGCAACCGGCTCGCCCCGGTGATGTCGTCACGACTCAGGAGGGGGACGGCCATGCCGGACTCCGCCGC
This sequence comes from Streptomyces sp. NPDC104307, assembly GCF_055584045.1. Classification (NCBI taxonomy): domain Bacteria; kingdom Bacillati; phylum Actinomycetota; class Actinomycetes; order Kitasatosporales; family Streptomycetaceae; genus Streptomyces; species Streptomyces sp. NPDC104307. The sequence goes on along the minus strand of NZ_JBVJMU010000001.1, from coordinate 1,391,704 downwards.
TGAACGCTCGTCCGCCGCACCGCACTTCGCCGAACTCGCGGTGGTGGGCGCCGGTCCGGCCGGACTGTCGGCGGCGGTCACCGCCGCCGACAGCGGACTCGACGTGGTCCTCCTCGACGCGGCCGACGCACCCGGCGGCCAGTACTACCGCGCCCCGGCCCCCGGCCTGGGCGCCGCCCGGCCCGAGGCGCTGCACCACGGCTGGGCGCGGTTCGCCGGGCTGACCGCCCGGCTCGACCGGCACCGGGAGGCGGGCCGGATCCGCCACCTCGCCGGACATCAGGTCTGGGCCGTCGAGCGGACCGGGCCGGACTGGACCCTGCACGCCGTCACCGGCCCCGACGGCGTGGGATCCGCCACGCTCCGGGCCCGCCGACTGCTCATCGCGACCGGCTCCCACGAGCGCCAACTTCCCTTCCCCGGCTGGACCCTGCCCGGAGTCGTCGGCGCGGCCGGGGCACAGGCCATGCTCAAGTCGGGTCTGGTGCTGCCGGGACAACGCGTCGTCGTGGCGGGCAGCGGACCGCTTCTCCAGGCCGTCGCGGTCTCCCTGGCGCGCGCCGGCGCCCGGGTGCCAGCACTGGTGGAGGCCGCCGGATACAGGGCGTACGGACGCGCTCCCCGCGTGCTCGCCGCAGACCCCGGCCGGCTCCGGGAGGGGGTACGGCACTCCGCAGCGCTGGCGGGCCACCGGGTACGGGTCCTCGCCCACCGCGCGGTCACCGCCGTGCACGGAACGGAGCGGGTGGAGGGTGTCACCGTCAGCCGCCTGGACCGCGACTGGCGCCCGCTGCCCGGGACCGGGCGCCGGATCGACTGCGACACCCTGGCCGTGGGCCACGGACTGGTCCCCCAGCTCGACCTGGCCGTCGGCCTGGGCTGCGAGACCCGGTGCGGCGCCGACGGCTCGGCCGCCCTGGTGCTCGACGAGGACCTGCGCACCACCGTGCCCGGCGTCTGGGCCGCAGGCGAGCCCGGTGGCATCGGCGGCGTGCACCTCGCCCTGATGGAAGGAGAGTTGGCGGCGCTCGCGGTGACGGGTGACGCCCGCGACGGCAGCCGGGGACGGGACGCGCGCCGGATGGCGGTGCTGCGGCGGACCCGGCGGCGGATGCGCGCGTTCGCCGAGCTGATGGGCGCCGTCCACCGTCCCGGACCCGGCTGGACCGAGTGGCTCGCCGCCGACACCGAGGTCTGCCGCTGCGAGGAGGTCACCTCAGGCGCGATCCGCACGGCGGTCGACGACCTCGGCGCCGGGGACAGCCGTACGGTCAAACTCCTCACCCGGGCCGGGATGGGCTGGTGCCAGGGCCGGACCTGCGGATTCGCGGTCCGGGAGTTGGCGGGCTGCGCCGCCGAGGCCGGAGCCCCGGACCGCCGTCCGCTGGCCTGCCCGGTCCCGCTCGCCACGCTCGCCCGCGCGGTCCGCCCCGAGGACGAGTGACCTTCCGGGGCACGCACGTCTCCCGGGCGCCACCGGGGGCGCGGCCCTCTCCGTCCCCTTCGCCGGTCCATGTCAGTCCACACCTCTGAGGGAGCCCCGATGTCGACGAACTCCACTGCCCGCACAAGTCCTTGGCGAGGCGTCATGGTCGCCACGCCGCTCACCCTGCGCGAAGACCGGTCCATCGACTTCGACGCGTACGCGGCCCACGTCCGTGACCTCGTGGCCGCCGGCTGCGACGGGGTGGTGCCGAACGGCTCGCTGGGGGAGTACCAGACCCTCACGGACCAGGAGCGCGACCAGGTGGTGCGCGTCGCGGTCGAGGCCGCCGGGGACGGGGAGAGGGTGATGCCCGGGGTGTCCGCCTACGACAGCGCCCAGTCGCGCCGCCTCGCGGACCGTGCGGCGGAGGCGGGCGCCGGCTCCGTACTGCTGCTGCCGCCCAACGGCTACCCGTGCGAAGCCGCCGCCGTGCGCGCGCACTACGCCGAGGTCGCCGGGGCGGGCCTGCCGGTCGTCGCGTACAACAACCCGTACGACACCAAGGTCGACCTGACCCCGGCGCTGCTCGCGCAGCTCCACGCGGACGGGTCCATCGTGGCCGTCAAGGAGTTCAGCGGGGACGTCCGCAGGGCCTACGAGATCGCGGAGGAGGCCCCCGGACTCGACCTGTTGGTGGGGGCCGACGACGTACTGCTGGAACTCGCCCTGGCCGGTGCGGTCGGCTGGATCGCGGGCTGCCCCAACATGCTGCCCGCCGGCTGTGTCGCGCTGTACCGCGCCGCCGTCTCCGGGGAACCTGGAGACGGCCCTGCCGCTCTACCGACGGCTCCACCCGCTGCTGCGGTGGGACTCCAAGCCGGAGTTCGTCCAGGCGATCAAGGCGTCGATGGACATCGTCGGGCGGCACGGCGGACCCACCCGGCCGCCCCGGCTGCCCCTGGACGCGGAGTCCGCCGCCGCCGTGCGCGCCGCCACGGAGAAAGCGCTGGCCGAGGGGCTCGACTGACACCGGCCCGCCACAGACCGCCCGACACACCGCTCGGCGCACTGCACGCGCACGGCGGTCCGGCAGCACGACCGAGGGAGAGCCTTGCGAACGCGTCACGTATTCCACGCCGTCGACTCGCACACCGAGGGCATGCCCACCCGCGTGATCACCGGCGGAATCGGCACCGTCCCCGGCGCCACCATGGCCGAGCGACGCGACTACTTCATGGCGCACCGCGACGCGGTACGCACCCTGCTGATGTACGAGCCGCGCGGCCACGCCGCCATGAGCGGGGCCGTCCTCCAGCCGCCGACCCGCCCCGACGCCGACTTCGGGGTCCTGTTCATGGAGGTCTCGGGCTGCCTGCCGATGTGCGGACACGGCACGATCGGGGTGGCCACCGTGCTGGTGGAGACCGGCATGGTGGAGGTCACGGAGCCGGTCACCACCGTACGGCTGGACACCCCGGCCGGACTGGTCTCCGTCGACGTCCACGTCGAGGACGGCGCCGCCACCTCCGTCACCCTGACCAATGTCCCCGCCTTCTCCGCCGGACTGGGTCTTACGGCGAAGGTCCCCGGCCTCGGCACCGTCACCTACGACCTCGCCTACGGCGGAAACTTCTACGCGATGGTGCAACTGGCTGATCTGGAAATACCGTTCGACCGCTCGCGCAAGGACGAGCTGCTGGAGGCGGGACTCGCCCTGATGGACGCGGTGAACGAGACGGACCGCCCGGTCCATCCACTCGACCCGGGCATCAACGGGCTCAAGCACGTCCAGCTGATCGCGCCCGGCTCCGACGCCGTCCACTCCCGGCACGCGATGGCCATCCACCCCGGCTGGTTCGACCGGTCACCGTGCGGCACCGGGACCTCGGCGCGGATGGCCCAGCTCCATGCACGGGGCGAGCTCCCTCTGGACACCGACTTCGTGAACGAGTCCTTCATCGGCACCACGTTCACCGGCCGGCTGGTCGCGGAGACCACCGTCGGCACGCTGCCCGCCGTTGTCCCCACGGTCACGGGCCGCGCCTGGATCACCGGAACCGCGCAGTACTTCCTGGACCCGTCCGACCCGTTCCCCGAAGGGTTCCTGCTGTGAACCGCTGAACGCCGACCGCCCCGCGCAGCCCCTTGGACGGGGCGGGCGGGGCGGTTTCCGTTCAGACGATGCCGAACTCTCCGGCCTTTACACCCGCCACGAAGGACGCGAACGCGTTGGCGGGGACGGTCAGTACGGGGCCGCTCGGTCGCTTGGAGTCACGTACGGGAACCGTGCCGGTGGAGCGCGCGTTCGAAGGGGCCCATTCGACGCATGTGCCACCGTTGTCGCTGTAGCTGGACTTGACCCACAGGAGGGATTCGGTCGTCATGGGGTGCCCTTTCGAAGCTGCTTGATCATGGCCACGGATGCCGCCTGGGAGGGCGATTCGGCCTGGAGTTGATGGTAGTCCGTGAGCAGCGGCACCACGGATGTGGGCTCCCGGTCCAGGTGTCCCTGGGTCTGGGATTCGACATACGAGACCACTGATCGATCGGACAGGGTCAGCAGGTTCACGGGACGGTTGAACGTTCGGAGTTCGCCCATCGCGAATGGGGCGACTTGAACCATGGTGTGCGGTTGGGCAGCGAATTCGACCAACCAGTCGAGCTGAGCATTCATGACGCTCTCGCTGCCGACAGATCGACAGATGCAGCTTTCATCCATGATCACGATGACCATGGGCGGACGGGCCCGCACGAGTGCGGCTTGGCGCTCTATCAGGAGCGACACCCGCTCGTCGGCCTGGGCGGGCGTGATCACCCCGCGCCGGACAGCGCTGTTTGCCAATACTTGTGCGTACTCCGGCGTCTGCAGCAGTCCGGGAATGATCCCGACCTCGAATACGCGGATTTCGACGGCTCGTCCTTCGTATCCCAGGTACTCGGGGAAGCCCTCCAGCAGGCTGCCGTGCTGCATCTCGCGCCACAGGCGTTCGAAGGTGTCTCCTGTGCCCGCAATACCCAAGGCCACGTCAGCAGCTTTCGCGAAGCGTAAAGATGGCATCTTGCGACTAGTTTCGACGCCTGAAATATGCCCGCTGGAAACACCCATCCGTGCGGAGAGCTCGTCCTGCTTCCAGCCGAGCGCCTCACGTGAGCTGCGTAGCCGCGCGCCGAACGCGGCTCGCGGACTGCTTCCGGGGTCCAACTCCTTGAGGTTCATCCGTTACCCCCAACTTGGCTGGCCGACAGGCCACGTTGATTAGACCTCGACCGTAGGCCACGCTGAGCCGTCTTGGTAGTGGAATGGCTACGGAGAGGCACGATCGTGTGCGCATCAGACGGTTCGTCGAACGGGCAATCGCATCCCGCCCCCGGCACGCTCATGGTGGACACCGCCCGGCAAGACCGCGTGGGTGAGTTCCGAGGGGTCGCAGGCCCGTACTGGTCGCTCCGGCCGGTCTGCGGCGGGACCGAGTGGGATGCCGAGCCCGAGCATGTGCGCCCTGCGGACCCCATAGAGCGTCTGCGGGCCGAGAACGCACGGTGCAACGCGCGGAGTCGGGGTGAGGTGCTGTGAGGTCCCTGGTGACGTACTGCAACGAACCCGTCCGGCCGCCCTGGTTCCCCACGGCCCAGGCGCACCCGCCGGTCGGGGGCGCGGAGCTCCCCGACCGGCTCGTCTGCGAACTCCACCAGGGTCATGCCGGTGAACACGGCGGCTGCCTGGACAGCATGGGGCGCGGCACCTTTGACGTATGGCTGCGCTGGAGCGGTGGCGCCTCCAGCTACGTCTGCGCCGAACCGTGCGAACAGGTGGACCCCACCCTCGCCCCCCGGTTTCAGCAGGCGTGCTGGCTGTTCACCGGCCACGAGCCGGGCCACTCCTGGGAGTTCGAGGGCCTCCCGGACGACTAGTACTCCAGTCTGGTTTTGTGGCCTATCCAGCAGGTTCGTCTGGAGACCGCCGACGGTAGTGGCTGCGCCGGGCTGTTGCCTGGTGGCGTCTGCGCCAGATGGACCAGTGCAGCAGCCTGGCTGCGGTCGCGGCTGGCGGGGCGAAGACCGCGGTGAGCAGATGGCGGATCTCGGGGACGGTCAGGGAGATCGGGTCGCTGTCCTGAGTCGGGAAGTTCCGGCCGGCGGGTCGGCCGGGGGCCACGTCGGCGGCGACGGCGGTCAGGAAGGCCAGGGCGAGCATGGCGAGCATGATGTGCCGGTGCCACGATGTCCAGTGCCTGACCTGATAGTGGTCGAGGTCTGGAAAAACTCTTCGATGCTCCAGCGGACTCCGGCGACGCGGACGAGTTCGGCCAGTGTCGCGGTGGTGGGTGACCAGCACAGGTAGAAGGCGAGTTCGCCGGTGGTCCGGTTGCGGCGGATCAGCAGGTGGCGGTGGCTTCCGGTGCCGATGTGGATCCAGGCCCAGTCGTAGTGGCGGTACCCTTTCGCGCCTCTTCCGGCGCTGTGTCGTTGCCAGCCGTGGCGGGCAGGCACCCGGCGACGGTGTCCGCGCGGACTGTGGTGCGGCCATGGTTGATCCTCACCCGGGCCGAACAGGCGACGGCCAGCACGTAGCCGGTGCCGCGTGCTTCCAGAACGGTCCGCAGGTGGGGGGGCCTGGCCGTAGGCTTCGTCGCCGGTCACCCATGAGGCGGCGATCCCGGCTTCCAGCGCGGCGGTGATCATCTCCCCGGCCAGGCGGGGCTTGGTCGTGAACTCCACCGTCTCGGGTATTCCTGCCTCACGGCGGCGCTTGGGATCGGTGCTCCAGGAATGCTCGGGCAGGTAGAGCGTGCGGTCGATCAGGGCCCGGCCCCGGGTGGTGGCCAGGGAGAGGAACACGCCGACCTGGGCGTTCTCGATGCGTCCGGCAGTGCCCGTGTACTGCCTCTGCACTCCCGCCGAGGACCGGCCCTTCTTCAGGAAACCGGTCTCGTCGACGACGAGAACAGCATCGTCGGTGCCGAGGTGTTCGGCGGCGTAGGAACGCAGATCGTCGCGGACCGCATCAGCGTCCCATCGGGCATACCTCAGCAGACGCTGCAGGGGCCCGGGCCGCTTATGCCCCGCTCGTTCGGCCAGCTGCCAGCAGTTCCTCCGCTCGACGCCCGTCAGTAGCCCGAGCAGGTAAGAACGGGCCACCCCCCGGGGCTCAACGCGCCCGAACCTGCCCGCGATCCGGGCCGTGACCTGGTCGAACATTGCCCGCCATCGGTCAGGGTCTACGCCATGGCCTGCGGCCACCGCACGATCTTCGGGAGTCCACACAACCCTGATCATCTTGCGGCGGCCGCCCGCGTCAGGCGCTGCCGTACTGACCGTCGTCGCCTGGGCCATGGCGAGACTGCACACCGGAGTACTAATCCGCTTGCAGTACGAAGAACAGGAAGCACAGGAAGCGCGGCTCGGCCGCGATGGCCTCGGGGAACAGCTCGCGGGCGGCGGGATCAGGCTCCGGCTCGCTGATGACCGTAATCCGGAAACCGGCCCCGGTGAAAGCCTCGATCATCGTGTGCAGCGGCCTGTTCCAGCGACTCACCAGGGTGGTCTGGCCGCCCACGGTCCACTCTACGGTCCACTTGGTGGTGTCGAAGTAGTCGCACTCGGCCTCGCGACCGGCCTCACGGTGGATGAGGTTGACGGCAAAGGGATGGTCGACAGACGCGATCAGCCGACCGCCGGGCCTGAGTACGCGTCGCAGCTCGGCCAGCGCCGGCCCCCAGTCCTCCAGGTAGTGCAGCACCAGCGACGCCACTACATCGTCGAACGTGTCATCAGGGTAGGGAAGCGGGCTGCCCAGATCCGCCACCTGCAGATCCGCACCGTCGCCGAGCCGCTGCCGAGCCAGCCCCAGCATCCCGGCACTCGAGTCGAAGCCACTCACAATGGCGCCGCGGTCACGCAGCGCGGCAAACAAGGCCCCCGAGCCACAGCCCGCGTCGAGGATCCGCCGGCCAGCCACGTCTCCAGCGAGGGCCAGCATCGCGGGACGCTCGTAGTAGGCATTGACCAGGTTGGTTTCGTTCGCAGCCGTGTACGCCTCGGCGAAGCTGTTGTAGTCGTTGGTCTTCGACGGATCCACACTCACCGAGGACGGTGAAACCAGCCTGGTGGAAAACGTGTGCTCTTGGTGCTCGCCTGAGGTCATGGTGCGGGAGACGTGTGCTGCAGTAGATCGGTTCCTGGCCCGACCATCAATATGCGTGCCCACAGAGCCCGCCTGCAACTGCGCCTCGACGCAACGAATATCGGGCAGGCCCGGGCGCAGTCGACCCGCACGTGATTACGAACCCACACTGGAGTACTAGGGCGTGTATCGAGTCGTGATCAATCTATCCTGTCCGCCCCCCCCTGGATAGGATGACCACATGAAGCAAACGCTGCCGCCCTTGATCACCGAGGCGGCGGCACTGTCTGTCGCCGGAGCCGGGCGCCATCGGTACGAGATGGGCCCGGCACTGATCGGGGCAGGGGCGGATGCAACCGTCGTCATCGTCGAATCCGGGGACCGCCCAGGGGTGAGCGGCGTCCAGGACTCCACCAAGGTGCTCCTTCATGGGGACATGGTTCCTGCGCTGCACCCACGGTTCGACTTCCGGGCCGCCGTGCCCATTCACCTCTTCGCCCGACTGGACCGGGGGTGCCTTCCCCTCGGTACGGCGCTCTGCAGGGGGCGGTCGTCGGCACCTGCCGACTTCAACCACGCCGCATTGGAGCTCGACCAGCCGCTGAGCCGCGAGATTCTGAACGCGGCCCGACCGGTCCCAGCACCCGGGCCGGTGCCAGGGGTGGAGTGGGTCAATCACGTGGAAACGGATCCGATCCGGGCCCTGGAGTCGTTCGTCCTCGGCTGGTTTCCCGCTGAGGAGACGGAGTCGGCCGGGGACGAGAGCGCGGCGGGCGAACTGGGCGACCTGCCGGAGGCGTTGGCCGCCTTCCGCCGCTTGGCTCGCCTCCGCCCGGCAATCCATAGATTCCACGACCCGGTGCTGAGGCAGCCCACACGTGCTGGCGGACCGCTCGGCGATCGGTTGATCTTCGCGGTGTGGAATGGGGCCGGCATGGACTGGTCCATCCCATGGCCACCACAGGGGCCGGGCGATGCCGATCCCTCTGTGTGGCTCACCGAAGACCCTTGTGCGGAGGCTCCGGAGACGATCCTCGAAAAAGAACCCCTGAGCCGCTTCCTCCTGCAGTTCACCCTGTACGAAGGCATGAATGCCGCCCCCTACCACGCACGGACCTCTTGCATGGAAACCCAGCGCCTTGAGCCGTTGTGGAGCATGCTGCGCCCTGTACCTCTGAGTCCGTTCCTGCCCACCTATGAGGCCGACAAGTTCTTTGTGGCCCCGGGATTGCTTGCGACGGTCAGCAGCGACGAGAACGAGGCGGTCGTGACCTTTGCCGCGCTCCACCGGGGGACCCTGACGCCGCTGCTCGAACACGGGTTCCACTGGTTTTGCTTCGATGGGTGAGACACGAGGTCCGGGCGAGGGCGCATATCCGGTCGCGATCAAGGACTGCTCCGGTTGAGGTCATTGATCCAGATCATCGAGGCGCGAAGGTAGAGGCCGGCGAGGTAGCTGTCTGGTGTCTTGTCCTAGCATGTGGCGATGACTCGCCAGGCCTTGAGCTTGTTGATCAGGCGTTCGACGGTGTTCCGCTCCTTGTAGAGGTCGGAGTCGAGGCAGAGGGGTCGGCCGCCCCTGCTGCACTTCTCCTCCTCGGTGGCGGCCTCCTCCAAGGCGCGGAGGACGCCGTATGCCAGGGTTGCGGACATGGATTGGCAGACTGAGAGCCCGGAACTCTGGTCGTTCCTGGAGTCCTTGCGTCGCGGCGACATCCTGTCCGGCACCGTCGCGGCGATCGAACGGTTCGGGGTCTTCGTGGCCCTGGACGACGGGCCTGAGCACCCCACCCTGCCCGGTGTCGGTTTCCTGGGTATCCCCGAACTGTCCTGGCGGCGCTTCGATGATCCCACCGATGTTGTTCAGGTGGGGCAGCATGTCTCGTGCGAGTTCATTGGGCACGATACCCACAACGCTGAGGCCAGACTGTCTTTGAAGGTACTGGAGCCCGACCCCCTGCAGGTTTTCGCCGACCGGACAGTGGTGGGCCAGGAATTCCGTGGGACGGTTGACAGGGCGGTTCCTATCGGCGTCTTTGTCGACCTCGGGGATGGGATTTTCGGGCTGGTTCCCTTCAGAGAGATCGACGGCCGTCCTGCGGCGAGTCCGGCAGAAGTCTTCGAGGCCGGAGAGGAGATTGTCGTAGTCGTCACGGAAATCGAGGTGTCGACGCGCCGGGTGTTCCTCTCCAGGCCAGACAGTGGTCAGTACGCGGGTGTCGTGCTGCCCACGTGACGCCGGTACTTCTTCGGGATCTGGGCCAGAGCGAGTTGGGTGATGGTGACGTGGTCGGCGGCGGTGTTGCTTCCCGCGTTTCTGGACCGTAGTAGACCTGCGACCGGTTCGCCGTTGCCGGTGTCGCTGCTTTTGTGATCGTCGAAGGTCATCTGGATCGCGGTGGCGTTCTGCTTCCCGGAGTGGGCCAGCACGAGCACCCCGTCCAGGTCCGCGGTCACCTGCCCTGCGACGTCTGGGGCCGCGTCCTGGCCAGCTTCCAGTCTCGTTCGCGGGCTTCGGCCCACAACCGCCCGACCGCCGCCCTCGATGCGGACGCGTGGAGAGGAACCGATACGCATCTTCACCTGAGAAGTGCCTCCGACGGTGGCAGGAAGAAGGACCTCGGCAATCCTCATTCTTGCTGCTCAGAGGCGTTTCCGCTTACCGGACCAGCCCTCGGGCAACCCGCTTCATGAAAGCGCGAGGCTAGGCGGTGCCATGACAACGTCACATTGTATTCTGGGTCTCCGCACGGTGCTGGAGGACAGACATGGCCCGCCTCACGTCGCTCAACGCGATCTCGGCGCAGGAACATCTGCGCGACCAGGTGGCGCACGCGCTGCGGGCGGCCCTGATCGCCGGTGAGTTGAGGCCGGGCACGATCTACTCGGCTCCGGCGCTCGCCTCCGAGTTCGGCGTCTCCGCCACGCCCGTCCGTGAGGCGATGCTCGATCTGGCCCGGGAGGGGCTCGTCGAGGCCGTCCGCAACAAGGGCTTCCGGATCACCGAACTGACCGATCAGGATCTCGACGACTTCACCGAACTCCGGGCCATGATCGAGGTCCCCACCGTCGGCAGGATCGCGCGGATGGGGCTGACGGTGGAGCTGGAGGCGCTGCGCCCCGTCGCGAAGGAGATCGTCGAGGCCGCGCGACGGCACGACATCCTGGGCTACCTGGAGGCGGACCGCCGCTTCCACCTCGCCCTGCTCGGGCTGGCCGGGAACCGCCGGCTGGTCGAGGAGGTCGGTGAACTGCGCAAGCGCTCCCGCCTGTACGGGCTCAACAGGCTTTCCGAGTCAGGTCAGTTGACCGCCTCCGCAGAGGAGCACGTGCAGCTGCTGGATCTGGTCATCGCCGGGGACGCCCCTGGCGCCGAGGCCTGCATGCTCGCCCATATGTCGCACGTCCGGTCCCTGTGGGCCGACGGCACGAAGGCCTGACACCGCCGAACCCCCACCGCTCCCCGGCGAGCGCCTGACCCGGACGCGACGCGTCGTCCGGGTCCGTCGCCATGTCCGGCTCCGTATGCGTGATCCGCCGCAAGTCTCGCTCCAATAGCCGGAGTTGGCGTGCAGACGAATTCGGGCCCAACCGCTTCCTAAGGACATGTGACATGTGCCATTGTACAGGCGGTCGCGATTGAGGTCGTGTTCATGCCAGACGTTCATCCCTGCCCGGTCTCCCCCGACCTCGACCGCGCACCATCCCCCACGGCCGCGCAACGTCGCGCGGCCACCACTCCGCTGGGAGGCGGCACGTGAAGAACCGATCGGTTCGTCAGAGATTCACCGGACTGTCCACCGTGGCCCTGGCGGCCTGCCTTGGCGTCGGCATGCTCGCGGCACCGAGCCGGGCGGCGGAGGTCCGCCCCTCCGTCGCCGCGACCGCGAGCGTGCGGGCCGCCGCACACAAGGCCGCAGACCAGGCCCCGGACCCGGCCACGTCGGCAACGGGCGGCCCCGCCGCACAGGCCCTCACCGCGCCCGTCCAGGACGCCGGCCACATAGCCGACAAGGCGCTCAAGCCTGCGGACAGACCGCCCACGACCGCTTCCAAGGACGCGCTGCGGCGCGACTACGACGCCCCGGACACCGCCGCGCCGAGCCACCCCGCCCCCTCGATGAAGGCGAAGGCCCGCGCCGCCGCCAGGTCGGCCGGCACCGGCGCGGCAGCCGCCTGCTCCGTCGCGGACTTCACCAGCCGGACCGGCAGCGCGCTGGTGCAGCAGATCAAGTCATCGACGACCGACTGCGTCAACACCCTGTTCAACGTCAAGGGTAACGACGGCTACCTCGCCTTCCGCGAGGTCCAGATGGTCAGCGTCGCGAACGCGATGCGCGACGGATCGGCCGCCTACCCCGGGGACAGCAGCACGGGCATGCCGCAGCTGGTCCTCTTCCTGCGGGCCGGCTACTACGTCCAGTACTACGACCCCGGCACCGTCGGCAGCTACGGCGCCCCGCTGCGCACCGCGATCCAGGGCGCGCTGGACGGCTTCTTCGCCTCCGGGCACGCGGGTGATGTCACGGACGCCAACGGCGAGACCCTGGCGGAGGCCGTCACCCTCATAGACAGCGCCGAGCAGAACGCCCGCTACCTGTATGTCGTCAAGCGCCTGCTCGCCGACTACAACTCCTCCTACGACAGCTCCTGGTACATGCTCAACGCGGTCAACAACGTCTACACCGTGACCTTCCGCGGCCACCAGGTGCCCGAGTTCGTCAGCGCCGTGGAGGCGGACCCGAGCCTGCTCGACTCGCTCGCCGGATTCGCCCGTGACCATCTGAACCTGCTCGGCACGGACAAGTCGTACCTGACCTCCAACGCCGGTCGCGAGCTGGCGCGCTTCCTCCAGGAGGAGTCGCTGCGGCCCAAGGCCCGCCCGCTCGTCACCGACCTGCTCGGCCGCACCTCGATGACCGGCACCACCGCGCCGCTCTGGGTCGGGCTGGCGGAGATGACCGACTACTACGACGCGGCCAACTGTTCCGCCTACGGCACCTGCGACCTCTCGGCACGCCTCAAGAGCGCCGTCCTCCCGGTCAACTACACGTGCAGCGACAGCATTCGCATCCTGGCCCAGCAGATGTCCTCCGGCGATCTCGCGACCGCCTGCACCAGCCTGCGCAACCAGGACGCCTACTTCCACGAGGTGGTGCGCGACAAGGGACCCGTCGCCAACGACCGGAACAGCACCATCGAGGTGGTCGTCTTCGATTCGAGCGCCGACTACCAGACGTACGCCGGGGCCATCTACGGCATCGACACCAACAACGGCGGCATGTACCTCGAAGGCGACCCGGCCGCGGCCGGCAACCAGCCGAGGTTCATCGCCTACGAGGCCGAGTGGGTCCGGCCCGAGTTCCAGATCTGGAACCTCAACCACGAGTACACGCACTACCTCGACGGCCGGTTCGACATGGCCGGTGACTTCGAGGCGGGCATCACGACACCGACCATCTGGTGGGTCGAGGGCTTCGCGGAGTACATCTCCTACAGCTACCGCGACGTCACCTACGACGACGCCCTCACCCAGGCCGCCGCGCACACCTACACCCTGCGCACCCTGTTCGACACGACGTACGAGAACGCCGACCAGACCCGCGTCTACAACTGGGGCTACCTGGCCGTCCGGTACATGCTCCAGTCGCACCGCGCCGACGTGGACAAGCTGCTGGGCCTCTACCGGACCGGTGACTGGAACGGCGCCCGCACTCTCCTCACCTCCACCATCGGCAGCCGCTACGACGCCGACTGGAACAGCTGGCTGACGTCCTGCGCGGCGGGCAGCTGCGGCACCACCACCAACCCGCCCACGGAGCCGGGCACCGAGTGCGCCGCCGCCGACAGCCGTGAACTCGGCCAGAACTGCGCTCGCAGCGGGCAGCAGGCCACCAAGGGCAACTACTCCTACCTCTACCTCTACGTGCCCGCCGGTACCGCCCGGCTGACGATCACCACGAGCGGTGGCACGGGGGACGCCGACCTCTACTACAACGCCGCAGGCTGGGCCACCAAGGACGCCTACACCACCCGGGCGACCGGCAGCGGGAACGCCCACACCCTGACCGTCGAGCATCCGGCCGAGGGCGCCCACTACATCAGCCTGTACGCCGTGCGGGACTTCGGCGGAGTGAAGGTCTCCGCACAGTACTGACCGGTCTCCGCACGGTACTGACCGGTCCGCGCGCGGTACTGAGCCGGACGAAGTGATCCGCGCCGCAGGTGGGGGACTGCGGCGCGGATCCGACCGGGAGGTGGTTCAGCAGCCGAAGTCGACCAGGTCGAACGTCTCGTAGTGGTCGGAGGTGTAGTAGTCCTCCTGGGTCTCCTCGCCGGTCACGATCCGGCGTGCTCCACGGGTGGGGGCGCCAGGGGTGATGACGGTGTACTCGTGGTAGTACCCGGTGCTCTGTCCGGGCAGGACGCCTTCGCGGTTCTGGAAGACGACACCGTCCTGGTCGTAGGGGAACGGGCCACCCTCGTCGATGAGATCGAGGGTGTCGTGCGCCTGGGAGGGAAGGGCGGAGTAACAGATGTCACCGACCGAGGCGGGGGCCGCGGTGGCGGTCGCGGCGACAGGGCCGCCGACGAAGAGGACGGACAGGAGGGCGGCGACGCCGCCGAGCGTGGTGATCCGTGGGGGGATTCGCATACCCACCATGATGACGCGCGTAGATGCTGTCCCGTCAACGCCAACTGCTGTGAATTTTTCGCAAGTTAACCTGAACGGCGGAAGATCCACCCCGCGCCACCGGTTCCTCCCGGACTCCGTGGTTCCGCACTCATTGACGTCCGGGAAAGCGTGACGGCCCGTGGGCGGGGCATGCATTGCGTGAAACGCATTCGACGAGAAGGGGGCGATTCACTGTGCGGGCGGGGGAGACGATGGAGCGTCAGGAAATGGGCCGGCTGCATCGCAGACTGTGCGGAGCCGATCTGGCAGCGGTATCCGAAGTGCGGTGTGCCGTACGGGAATTACTGAGATACCGCTGGAAGGAGGAGCCCGCCCAGGTGGCCGAGCTGCTGCTCAGCGAACTGGTGACCAACGCACTGGTCCACACGGACGAGGGCGCGGTCGTCGCCGTCAGCGTCGCGCCGCAGAAGCTCCGGGTGGAGGTGAGGGACTTTGTACCGGGGATGCCCGTGTCGCACGTACCGAACGCCGACGACGGTACGCACGGCAGGGGGCTGATCCTGGTGGAGAGCCTCGCGGACGCCTGGGGGATCAGTCCGAAGGCACTCGGCAAGGTGGTCTGGTTCGAGCTGGACGGCGAACGGCCCTGACCATCGGTCGGATGGTCAGGGCCGTTCATCGCCAACTGTGCTGAGCCGCTGTGCTGAGCCGCTGTTCTGAGCCGTCGGCCGAAGCGGCGCCGGCCTCGCGGCCGTGACCGTGCCGGCCTGCCGGCCGACCCCCGGGGGTCAGCCGAACTGCTGCTCCAGGTCCTTCAGTTTCTGCTCCAGCGTATCGAGCCGGGGCAGGGCCTGGGTGTCGTCGTCCTCCACGCTGAGGTCGACCGCTCTCGGATCAGTCGTGCTCGGATCCGGGGCGTTCTTGGAGCTGGAGCCGGTGACGGCTTGCAGGGATGGCCGGGGTCGCAGGGGCAGCTGACCCGGCTCGGATATGGCGGGCTCCGCGACGGACTGTGCGGAGCCCGTCGAGGCGGTGAGGGCCTGGACGTCCACCTGGGCGCTGCCCCGGCCCACCCGGCCCCAGGCCCGGTTCTGCCGGTTCAGGGCCTTGATCTGGGCCCGGTCCAGTTTCTCCTGATCCTTTCTGCGGAGACGGTTCTGCTCGTGTTCCCTGCGGTCCTCGCGTACCTCGTCGACCGCCTCGTCCAGGGTGCGGACGCCCTCCAGGAGCATCAGCGACCAGGCGCCGAAGGTCTCCCGGGGCGCGCGCAGCCACCGCACGATCCGGATCTGCGGCAGCGGACGGGGCACCAGGCCCTGCTCGCGCAGCGCGGCGACCCGGGTCTGCTTCAGCGCCCGGTCGAAGAGCACGGCCGCCGAGAGCGACATCCCGGCGAAGAAGTGCGGGGCGCCCGCGTGGCTCAGGCCGCGCGGTGCGTGCACCCAGTTGAACCAGGCGGCGGCGCCCGCGAAGGTCCACACCAGCAGCCGGGAGCCGAGCGCCGCGTCGCCGTGGCTGGCCTCCCGTACGGCGAGCACGGAGCAGAACATCGCTGCCCCGTCGAGGCCGAAGGGGACCAGGTACTCCCAGCCCCCGGCGAGGCCGAGGTTCTGCCGGCCGAAGCCGACGAGCCCGTGGAAGGAGAGCGCGGCGGCGACCGCCGCGCAGCAGAACAGCAGAACGTACGAAGCCGTGGCGTACAGCGCTTCCTTGCGTCTGCGGCGGTCCTCGCTGCGTTCCCAGGTGTCGTCGGCCGCAGATGTCTCGGCGGCGCGCTTGCCGCGTGCGACCAGCGCCACCGCCACCGCCGCCATGACTCCCGCGAGCAGCACGGCGCCCGGAAGCAGCCAGTCGAGCGATATGTCGGTCAGTCTCATGCGCGGTCCCTTGCGTCACGTAGGGCGTTTCGGGCGCCATCGTGGCGGAGATTCGCTCAAGTCCTGGCCGTTTCGGGGCAAGTGAACGCCAATGGGGTGGCTGAGCCGGTGGATTTCCGCGATCTGGTCGAACGCCCCTCGGTGGCGGGGCAGTTGTGTTCGATTCACGTCACCCTTGCGGGAGGTGTGGATCAGGGAGCGGGTGTCAGCTTCTGGATGCGGTCGGCATCGCAGGTGCGCGGGCAGGTGACACAGGTGTCCTCCGGCCGCAGCGTGTAGAAGAGGCAGCAGCTCGCCCGGTCCCTGGTGGGCAGTGACTCGCCGTCCGGGCCGGTCAGTTCGCGGAAGCCCGCCGTGCCGACGTACGGCTTCGTGGTGCCGGGCAGGAGGGCCTCCAGCTCGGCCATGGCGCGCCGCTCCTCGCCCAGGAGGTGGGCGATGTACCAGAGGCCCTCGACGACCTCGTCGGTCGCCATCCCCCACAGGGCCCGCTTTCCGCGCCGCATCCTCGGCCCGAACCCGTCGAGCACCGGCCCGAGGTGTTCGGCCACGGAGGCGAGGACCTCAGCGCGCAGCGCGGACTCGTCCGCCACCACTCGGGCGCCCGGCAGCGCCGCCGCCGGATCGTCGGGCAGGCAGGCGAACTCCCTTACCCGGAGGGTGAGATGGCCCGATGCCCGCTGGAAGGCGACATCCTCGACCGGGATCCTCGGCACCCGCCGGTGCAGGAACCACGGCACGGTCACCAGCAGACAGGCGGGCCAGGCATAGCGGTGCAGTCCGAAGCTGGCGACCACGTCGGGCCGGGCCTGCTGTCCGTAGTCCCGCAGGACCTGCGCGTTGTCCCAGGCGAGGAAGGTGTCCAGCGCGGCGCCACCGGCAGCCAGCTCGTGCGCGCCGACCCAGCCGACGCCGTCCGGGGCGGACTCGCCGTCCGTGAGCACCTCTGCGCGGAGCCCCGGGAAGACCTCGGCCAGACGCGCGTACGCCCCGGTCACGGCCGAGGACGCCGCTGCGGGGAGCGGGGCGGGGAGCAGGGCGGGGAGGGGCATGCGCGGACCACCGTATCGCGATCGTTTAGAGGTAAGCCTTACCTTACCCGACCTGATCGATGTTTGAACTGCGGCCTCCTCCGCCTATCGTGCACAAAGGACACGGCGCGGGCGAGCTGTGCCCGCAGGTCAGAGGAGGCAGCCGTGGAGCAGGGCAGAGGGTGTGAGGAGGTGCGGCCGTCGTACGCGTCCGTCGCCTCCGTGACCGCCCACTCCTCCGTCCGGGTCCCCGAACAGGCCCGCGGCGAGCACACCCACGGCGAGCCGTCCCCGCCCCGGCCCGTGGTGCGGCGGCACTCCGTGCGCGGCCAGATCCTGGACGCCCTGCGCGCCGCCCTCGTCGACGGCGAGCTGATCCCCGGGCAGGTCTACTCCGCCCCCGCCCTCGGCGCCCGCTTCGGCGTCTCCGCGACCCCGGTCCGCGAGGCGATGCAGCAGCTGGCCGGCGAAGGGGCCGTAGAGGTGGTGCCGAACCGGGGCTTCCGGGTCTCCGAGCGCGGCCCGCACGAGCTGGCCGAGCTCGCGGAGGTACGGGCGCTGATCGAGGTCCCCGTCATGCTCCGGCTCGCCCGCAGCGTGGAGCCCGCGGGCTGGTGCGCCCTGCGCCCGCTGGCCGACGCCACCGTGGCGGCGGCGGCCGTCGGTGACCGCGCCAGTTACGCGGAGGCCGACCGGGCCTTCCACGGAGCGGTGCTCGCCCTCTCCGGCAACACCCAGCTCGTCGCGGTGGCCGACGAGCTGCACCGCCGCTCCCAGTGGCCCCTGGAGACCAATCCGCCCGCCCGCCGCGCAGACCTGCTGGCGGACGCCTCCGAGCACACCGCGCTCCTGGACGCGCTGATCGCCCAGGACGTGGTGGTCGTGCAGTCGCTGGTACGGGAGCACTTCGCCGGTTCCGGGGGCTGATTCCGGCAGCTGCGGCCGGGCCCCCCGGGCACGGCCTCAGTTCGCCTCCGCGGTCTCCGGTCCCGGCGGGTCGATGTGCGGGGCCAGCCAGGTCGGTACGCCGCCGAGCAGCCGGAAGAGCCTGCCCGCCTCGGCGCGCAGCCGGGTCGCCGCCTCCGGTTCGGGTTCGGCGTCCGCCATGGCGATGAGCGCCGGGGCCGTACCGACGAGATAGCCCAGCTCCTCCCTTATCCGCAGGGACTCCGCGAAGCCGTGCCTGGCCTCCGCCAGCTCGCCCTCGCGCAGCGCGATCAGGGCGAGATGGCGCCAGGTCGAGGAGAGGAGCAGTTCGTCGCCCTGTGCGGTGGCACCGGCATGCGCCCTGCGGTACGCGGCGCGCGCGGCCTGCGGCGAATCCGCGATGTTCTGCGCGATCAGGCCCCGCCGGAAGTCCAGCAGCGGACGGCCCGGTGCGGCCGGGGACAGCAGCGCCGCGGCCCGGCTCAGCGCCACCCGGGCCTCGTCGGCCCGGTCCCGCACGCCGAGCAGCGTCGAGGCGTACGCGAGGTGCCCGCGCTCGCAGGCGGCGGCCCCGCGCTCGGCGTCGTCGTGGGCCAGGGCCTCCGCGGTGCGCAGTGCGTCCTCGGCCTCGGTCCAGCCCTGTCCCGCGTACAGGCACCGCTCGGTCAGCAGGGCCGTCCGCTGGAGCGCCACGGCCGGATCGGTGGCGGCATCGTGTTCGAGCAGCGCGGCGGCATCCGTCCAACAGGCGCGGGACCGCAACCGCCATACGGCTGTCTGGAGCGGCGGATCGTCATCTGCTGTCGTTCCGGAACCAGACATGGCGGTATACGCCACATTGCCCTCCCCGAGCGCACCATTGAGCTGTGGAGAGTGTCCGTCCACCAGGCGGTGCACCCGCGACGGCCGGACGCTCTGAGTCTGGCCGCATCACAGCACGGAAAGGCACGCCGGGCCAAGAGGTCGAGGCAATGTCAGGTGAAACTTTTCACAATCGGCCGAAGCCCATGGAAGCAGCCGGGGAGCGCGGGAGCCCCCGGGAATCAGCTCATACGCAGGGCGAGGAAGAAATCGAGCTTGTCCTCCAGGCGCGAGAGATCACGCCCCGTCAACTGCTCGATTCGCCCGATCCGGTAGCGCAGCGTGTTGACGTGCAGATGCAGCCGGGCCGCGCAGCGGGTCCACGAACCGTCGCAGTCCAGGAAGGACTCCAGGGTCGGGATCAGCTCCGCGCGGTGCCGCCGGTCGTAGTCCCGCAAGGGGTCGAGCAGCCGTGCGGTGAACGCGCGGCGCACGTCGTCCGGGACGAACGGCAGCAGCAGCACGTGCGAAGCCAGCTCGTGGTGGCCGGCCGCGCAGACCCGCCCCGGACGGGCCGCCGCCACCCGGCGGGCGTGCCTGGCCTCCTCCAGCGCGCCGCGCAGCCCCTCGGGCGAGTGCACGGAGGCGCTGACGCCCAGGGTCAGCCGGCCGTCGTCGGCCAGCCCCGCGGCGAGCGGTGCGCCGACGGCGGCGAGCAGGACGTCGGCGTGGAGCGCGGGGTCCTCGCCGGAAGGCTCCTGGCCCTCCGGGTCCGCGGCGTCGTCCGCTTCCCCGTCCGGCAGCGCGACGGCGGGCAGCGGCACCAGCGCGACGGCCTCGTCGCCGGAGTGCGCGACCGCGATCCGGTCCGCGGAGTCGGGCCCGGTCACGGCCGGGTCGACGAGGATCTCCTCCAGCAGGGCCTGGGCGACCGGGCCGCCCGCCACTCCGGACCCGGGGGAGCCGGGCGCGTCCTGCTCGTCCCAGTCGACCCGGGCCACCACCACCTGCCAGTGCGGCGCGGAGCCGAGGCCGGGCAGCAGGACCGGAGCGGCCACCCGCAGCCTGGCCGCGATCTCGGCGGGCGGGGCACCGGCCTGGACCAGTTCGAGGACCTCCTGGGCGAGCCGGCGGCGTACCGTACGGGCCGCGTCCCGCCGGTCCCGCTCGACGGCGATCAGCTGGGTGACGCCCTGGAGCAGATCGAGCCGGGCGGCCGGCCAGTCGCTCGCGTCGGCCTCGACGGCGAGCAGCCAGTCGGAGAGCACCGTTTCGCGCACATCGCGGGAGGCCGGCCCGGCGCTCCTGCTGTTGTTCCGGATCGGGAAGAGCGAATACGCCACCCCGCCGATCGCCGCCCGGTAGGGGGCGCGGCGGCCGGTGCGGACCGAGGCCAGGTGCACACCGGCCAGCTCCGCGGCGGCCGGACCGGGCAGCGGCGCGCCCGCGCCCGCGATCTGCCGGCCGGTGGGCGAGAGCACCCAGGCCTGGAGATCGAGGTCGGAGCCGAGCAGGTCGAGGACCACCTCGGGGCCGCCGCCCGCCGGTCCCGAGGTCATCAGCCGGCGGTGCCGGTCGACGACCGCCGCCAGGTCCCCGGCGCGCTCGCCCGACACCTGGCGGACCACGTACTCGGTGATCGTTGCGAACGCGACGGTCTCGTTGACGGCGAAGAGCGGCAGCCGGTGCCGCGCGCACGCCTCGACCAGATCGTCCGGGATGTCGCCGAGCTCCGCCTCACCCGCCGCGAGCCCGGCGACCCCGGCGCCCGCCAGGATCCGCACGAACGGCTCCGAGTCCGCCGCGCCCCGGTGCCAGGCCAGGCCCGTCAGCACCAGCTCGCCACCGGTCAGATAGCGGCTGGGATCCCGCAGATCGGTGGTCATCACGCCCCGGACCGAACGGTCCAGCTCGTCGTCGCCGCCGAGCAGCCGCAGGCCCAGCGCGTCGGTGTCCAGCAGTGCGCGCAGCCGCATCTCGTCGCCGCCGATCTCATTCGTTGGTACGGGGGAAAACTGGGTGTTGCGGTGAGGTCACAGAGACCCGTCATTCGTTCGAATCTACAAGACGAGGACGAGGACCAGCCAACTCCTTCATGGTTTCGGTGACTGCACCAGGTGGAGCAGGGCTTGTGTACTGGGCCACACACCGCGTTAACAAGACATGAACAAGTCGAGGGCCGGCCGTCCCCAGCCCAGCGAACGACCGAATGAGAAGAAGAGAGCCACTCATGGACTTCCTTCGCCCCGCCAGCTGGGAGGAGGCGCTCGCCGCCAAGGCCGAGCACCCCACGGCTGTGCCCATCGCGGGCGGCACCGATGTGATGGTCGAGATCAACTTCGACCACCGGCGGCCCGAGTACCTCCTGGACCTGAACCGCATCGGTGAGCTGTCCGAGTGGGAGGTGGGCCAGGAGAACGTACGGCTCGGTGCCTCGGTCCCGTACAGCGCCATCATGGAGCACCTGCGGGCCGAGCTGCCGGGACTGGCGCTCGCCTCGCACACCGTCGCCTCGCCGCAGATCCGCAACCGGGGCGGCGTCGGCGGCAACCTGGGCACAGCCTCGCCCGCAGGGGACGCGCACCCGGCGCTGCTCGCCGCGGGCGCGGAGGTGGAGGCCGAGTCCGTACGCGGCACCCGGCTGATCCCCATCGACGCCTTCTACACGGGCGTCAAGCGCAACGCGCTCGAACCGGACGAGCTGATCCGGGCCGTGCACATCAAGAAGGCCGACGGGCCCCAGCAGTACTCCAAGGTCGGCACCCGCAACGCGATGGTCATCGCCGTCTGCGCCTTCGGACTGGCCCTGCACCCCGAGACCCGCACGGTCCGTACCGGCATCGGCTCCGCCGCCCCGACACCCGTACGGGCCAAGGAGGCCGAGGAATTCCTGAACGCCGCCCTGGAGGAGGGCGGGTTCTGGGAGAGCCGCACGATCATCACTCCGTCCGTCGCCAAGCAGTTCGCCACGCTCGCCGCGGCCGCCTGCAACCCGATCGACGACGTGCGCGGCACCGCGAGCTATCGCAGGCACGCGGTCGGGATCATGGCCCGCCGGACACTCGGCTGGACCTGGGAGTCGTACCGCGGCAACGGCCGCAGCACCGAAGGAGCCGCCTGATCATGCGCGTCAATTTCACGGTCAACGGCCGCCGTCACGAGGCCGACGACGTCTGGGAGGGCGAGTCCCTCCTCTACGTGCTGCGTGAGCGGATGGGCCTGCCCGGCTCCAAGAACGCCTGCGAGCAGGGCGAGTGCGGCTCCTGCACCGTCCGCCTCGACGGCGTCCCGGTCTGCTCCTGCCTGGTCGCCGCCGGCCAGGTCGAGGGCCGCGAGGTCGTCACCGTAGAGGGCCTCGCAGACTTCGCCGCCCACCGCTCCGAGGCCCACCCCGGCACCGGCTGCGCCTCGGGCGCCTGCGGCACCACGGTCGACCAGGCACAGCGCTGGAAGGCCAAGCCGACCGGCGAGGAGACCCGGGACACCGGTGAACTCTCCCCGATCCAGCAGGCGTTCATCGACGCCGGAGCCGTCCAGTGCGGCTTCTGCACCCCCGGTCTGCTGGTCGCCGCCGACGAACTGCTGGAGCGCACCCCGGAGCCCTCCGACGCGGACATCCGCGAGGCGCTCTCCGGCAACCTCTGCCGCTGCACCGGCTACGAGAAGATCCTCGACGCGGTCCGCCTCGCGGCCGCCCGCGCGGAAGAGACGGTCTAGCCATGGGCGTTACCGGTTCCCCCACCAACATCAACCAGGGCACCCGCACCAAGGGCGGCATCGGCGAGTCCACGCTGCGCCCCGACGGCATCCTGAAGGTCACCGGCGAGTTCGCGTACTCCTCCGACATGTGGCACGAGGACATGCTCTGGGGCCACACGCTGCGCTCCACCGTCGCGCACGCCGAGATCGTCTCGATCGACATCTCGGAGGCGCTCGCCACCTCCGGCGTCTACTCCGTGCTCACCTACGACGACCTGCCGACCGAGGTGAAGAACTACGGCCTGGAGATCCAGGACACCCCCGTCCTCGCCCACGGCCGGGTCCGCCACCACGGCGAGCCCGTCGCGCTCGTCGCCGCCGACCACCCGGAGACGGCCCGCCGCGCCGCCGCCAAGATCAAGATCGACTACCGCGAGCTGCCCGTCGTCACCGACGAGGCCTCCGCGACCGCCGAGGGCGCGCCGCTCCTCCACGAGGGCCGCGACGACCACCACATCGGGCACGTACCGCACCCCAACATCGTCCACCGCCAGCCGATCGTCCGGGGCGACGCGGAGGCGGCCAAGGCGCGGGCCGACGTGATCGTCACCGGTGACTACTACTTCGGCATGCAGGACCAGGCGTTCCTCGGCCCCGAGTCCGGTCTCGCCGTGCCGTCGGAGGACGGCGGCGTCGACCTGTACGTGGCCACCCAGTGGCTGCACTCCGACCTCCGCCAGATCGCGCCCGTGCTCGGACTGCCGGAGGACAAGGTCCGCATGACGCTCTCCGGCGTCGGCGGCGCCTTCGGCGGCCGCGAGGACCTGTCGATGCAGATCCACGCCTGCCTGCTGGCGCTGCGCACCGGCAAGCCCGTCAAGATCGTCTACAACCGCTTCGAGTCCTTCTTCGGGCACGTCCACCGCCACCCGGCCCGGCTCCACTACGAGCACGGCGCCACCCGTGACGGCAAGCTCACCCACATGAAGTGCCGCATCGTGCTGGACGGCGGCGCCTACGCCTCCGCCTCCCCGGCCGTCGTCGGCAACGCCTCCTCGCTGGCCGTCGGCCCGTACGTCATCGAGGACGTCGACATCGAGGCGGTCGCGCTCTACACCAACAACCCGCCCTGCGGTGCGATGCGCGGCTTCGGAGCCGTCCAGGCCTGCTTCGCCTACGAGGCGCAGATGGACAAGGTCGCCGCCGAACTGGGCATGGACCCCGTCGAGTTCAGGCAGCTCAACGCCATGGAACAGGGCACCCTGCTGCCGACCGGCCAGGTGGTCGACTCACCCGCCCCGGTCGCCGAGCTGCTGCGCCGGGTCAAGGCCAGGCCGCTGCCGCCGGAGCGCCAGTGGGAGAGCGCCGGCGAGCAGCCCGATGTCCGCGCACTGCCCGGCGGACTCTCCAACACCACCCACGGCGAGGGCGTCGTACGCGGTGTCGGCTACGCGGTCGGGCTGAAGAACGTCGGCTTCTCCGAGGGCTTCGACGACTACTCCACCGCCCGGGTCCGCATGGAGGTCATCGGCGGCGAACCCGTCGCGACCGTGCACACCGCCATGGCGGAGGTCGGTCAGGGCGGTGTCACCGTGCACGCCCAGATCGCCCGTACCGAACTCGGCGTCTCCCAGGTCACTATCCACCCGGCCGACACCCGCGTCGGCTCGGCGGGTTCGACCTCCGCGTCCCGGCAGACGTACGTCACCGGCGGCGCCGTGAAGAACTCCTGCGAGGCCGTCCGGGAACAGGTCCTGGAGATCGGCCGCCGCAAGTTCGGCACCTACCACCCCGCCTGGGCCACCGCCGAACTCCTCCTGGAGGGCGGCAAGGTCGTCACCGACGGCGGCGAGGTGCTGGCCGATCTGGCCGACGTACTGGAGGACGAGACGGTCGACGTCGAGCTGGAGTGGCGCCACCGCCCCACCGAGGCCTTCGACCTGCGTACCGGACAGGGCAACGGCCACGTCCAGTACTCCTTCGCCGCGCACCGCGCCGTCGTCGAGGTCGACACCGAACTCGGTCTGGTCAAGGTCATCGAACTGGCCTGCGCCCAGGACGTCGGCAAGGCGCTCAACCCGCTCTCCGTCCTCGGGCAGATCCAGGGCGGCACCCTCCAGGGCATGGGCATCGCCGTCATGGAGGAGATCATCGTCGACCCGAAGACCGCGAAGGTGCGCAACCCCTCCTTCACGGACTACCTCCTGCCCACCATCCTCGACACCCCGACCATCCCGGTCGATGTGCTCGAACTCGCCGACGACCACGCCCCGTACGGGCTCCGTGGCATCGGTGAGGCCCCCACCCTGTCGTCCACCCCGGCCGTCCTCGCGGCGATCCGGAACGCGACGGGACTGGAGCTCGACCGGACGCCGGTACGCCCCGAACACCTCACCGGCAGCTGACCCGGGCTCCTCCACAGCTCTCCGGGCGGTGCGCGCGTCAGGGAACGTCACACTTCCGCCGCCCGCACCGCCCGGAGAAACCGAGCTCCGCACCGCTCGCGGCTCTTGACCGGAACCACAGAAGGACCGCAGTACCCGTACATCCACTCTGCATGAACAGTTCGTCTCGGGCCGTCCCCCGGGTCGTGCCGCCCGCGCAGTCATCCCAAATCCCGCATCTTGAATCTCCATCGCGGGTGCCCCTGTGAACCTTGGGAGTCAGGCATCATGACCCAGCAGTCAGTGGAGCCCACGACCACCGCGGAGGAAGCGGGCCCCGGCTCGCGCGTCCCCGCCGGCAGATCATGGCTCGACCGGTACTTTCACATATCCGAGCGCGGATCGACCGTCGCACGCGAAGTGCGCGGCGGTGTCACGACCTTCATGGCCATGGCATACATCCTGCTGCTCAACCCGCTCATCCTCGGCGGCAAGGACGTCGACGGCAACATCCTCAGCCAGCCGGGACTGATCACCGCGACCGCGCTCGCGGCGGCGGCGACCACCCTGCTGATGGGGTTCGTCGGCAAGGTCCCCCTCGCGCTCGCCGCGGGGCTCAGCGTCTCCGGCGTCCTGTCCTCGCAGGTCGCCCCCGAAATGTCCTGGCCGCAGGCCATGGGCATGTGCGTGATGTACGGACTGGTGATCTGCCTCCTGGTGGTCACCGGTCTGCGTGAGCTGATCATGAACGCGATCCCACTCGCGCTGAAGCACGGCATCACCATGGGAATCGGCCTGTTCATCGCGCTCATCGGCCTCTACAAGGCCGGATTCGTGGGCAAGGGCACCGCCACCCCGGTGTCCCTCGGCCCGACCGGTGAACTCGCCGGCTGGCCCGTCCTCATCTTCGCGGTGACGCTGCTCCTCATCTTCATGCTCCAGGCCCGCAACATCCCCGGCGCGATCCTCATCGGCATCGTCGTCGGCACCGTGGTCGCCATCGTGATCAACAAGCTCGCCGACGTCGACCCGAAGATCTGGAGCAGCGGCCCGCCCGAGCTCAAGGGCTCCGCGGTCTCCAACCCGGACTTCTCGCTCTTCGGGGACGTCCAGTTCGGCGGCTGGGGCGACGTCGGCGCGATGACCGTCGGCTTCATCGTCTTCACCCTCGTACTGGCGGGCTTCTTCGACGCGATGGCCACCATCATCGGTGTCGGTACGGAGGCCAAGCTGGCCGACGACAAGGGCCGGATGCCGGGACTGTCCAAGGCGCTGTTCATCGACGGCGCGGGCGGTGCGATCGGCGGCGTCGCCGGCGGCTCCGGGCAGACGGTCTTCGTGGAGTCCGCGACCGGGGTCGGGGAAGGTGCCCGGACCGGGCTCGCCTCCGTCGTCACCGGCCTCTTCTTCGCGGCCTGTCTCTTCTTCACCCCGCTCACGGCGATCGTGCCGGCCGAGGTGGCCTCCGCCGCCCTGGTCGTCATCGGCGCCATGATGATGCAGAACGCCCGCCACGTGGACTGGAGCGACCGCGCCGTCGCCATCCCGGTCTTCCTGACCGTGGTCCTGATGCCGTTCACGTACACCATCACCACCGGTGTGGCGGCGGGTGTCATCTCCTGGGTCGCGATCAAGGTCGCCCAGGGCCGGGCCCGCGAGGTCGGGGCCTTCATGTGGGGGCTGACGGTGATCTTCGTCGTCTACTTCGCGCTCCACCCGCTCGAAAGCTGGCTGGGCGTCAGCTGACGCCCTCCCTTCACACATCCGTCAAGGAGACCGAGATGCTGGACATCGCCGAGGAGCTCGACCGATGGGCCGGGCAGGGCCGCGAATTCGCGGTGGCCACCGTCGTGGCCGTCGGGGGCAGCGCGCCGAGGCAGCCGGGCGCCGCACTGGCCGTCGACCGCGACGGCACGGTGATCGGCTCCGTCTCCGGCGGATGTGTGGAGGGCGCGGTGTACGAACTGTGCCAACAGGCCCTCGAAGACGGCAGCACCGTCCGGGAGCGGTTCGGCTACAGCGACGAGGACGCCTTCGCGGTCGGCCTGACCTGCGGCGGCGTCATCGACATCCTGGTGACACCGGTCCGGGCGGACGACCCGGCCCGGCCGGTGTACGCCGCCGCGCTCGCCGCGGCCGCCCGGGGGGAGGCGGCCGCGGTGGCCAGGGTCACGGAGGGGCCCGCCGAACTCCTCGGCCGGCCCCTGCTGGTCCGGCCGGACGGCGCCCACGAGGGCGGGCTCGGGGGGCCCGGTCACGAGGGCGGGCTCGGGGGACACCCCGAGCTCGACCGCACCGTCGCGGCCGAGGCCCGCGCGATGCTGGACGCGGGCCGCACCGGCTCCATCACCCTCGGCGCCGACGGCTCGCTCTGCGGGCAGCCGCTCACGCTGCTCGTCGAGTCCAGCGTCCCGCCGCCCCGGATGATCGTGTTCGGGGCCATCGACTTCGCCGCCGCGCTGGTGCGGGCCGGGAAGTTCCTCGGCTACCACGTCACGGTGTGCGACGCCCGCCCCGTCTTCGCCACGAAGGCCAGGTTCCCGGAGGCGGACGAGCTGGTCATCGAGTGGCCGCACCGCTATCTGGCCGCGACCGCCGTCGACGCCCGTACCGTCCTGTGCGTGCTCACCCACGACGCCAAGTTCGATATCCCGCTGCTCCAGGCCGCGTTGAAGACGCCCGTCGCCTATGTCGGCGCGATGGGCTCGCGCCGCACCCATCTGGAACGCAACGAACGGCTGCGTGAAGCCGGGGTCACCGAACTCGAACTGGCCCGGCTGCGCTCCCCGATCGGGCTCGACCTGGGCGCCCGGACGCCGGAGGAGACCGCCCTGTCGATCGCCGCGGAGATCATCGCGGACCGGCGCGGCGGCACCGGCGTCCCGCTGACCGGCGCCCATACCCCGATCCACCACAACGCAACCGCGCCGCCCGCCGGGCGGATGGCATCAGTGGCCTGAACCCGCCCCTCGCGGCCGTCCGCGCAGACCGGCGGGTTGCCGCCACGGCACATTCACGCCAGGGGTGAACCCCACCGCAGCCCGTGATTTACCTTTAGATCAGCTGCATGACATTCACCCCCTCCACTGCCTCCGGCAGGGCGAGACCCGCTCGTGCGGGGCGCAGAGCCCTCCTCATAGCGACCTCCGTCGCCCTGGTGAGCGGCGCGCTGCTCCCCGCCACCGGCACCGCCGCCGCGGCCACCGGACACCCGGCCACCCCGGTCAAGAGCCACGACATCACCTTGCTCACCGGGGACGTCGTGCACTACACCGACGGCGCCGGGAAGCAGGACACCGTCACCGTGGACCGCCCCGACGGCGCGGCGGGCGGCGTGCACGTCCAGCAGGCGGGCGACGACATCTACGTCCTGCCCGACGAGGCGGCCGCCCTGATCGCCGCCGGCAAGCTGGACCGCCGGCTCTTCAACGTCACCGTGCTGGCGAAGATGGGCTACGACGACGAGAAGTCCGGCGGTATCCCGCTCATCGCCACCTACCCGGCGAGCAAGGCCCGTTCGCTGCCCGCCGCACCCCGGGGCAGCAAGACGGTCCGCAAGCTGGAGAGCATCCACGGCGCGGCCCTGAAGGCGGCCAAGGCCACCACCCGCGCCTTCTGGGACGACATCGCCGCCACGCCGGAGGCCCGTTCGCTGGACAACGGCATCGCGAAGCTCTGGCTCGACGGCCGGGTCGAGGCCGCGCTGAAGGACTCCGTCCCGCAGGTCAACGCCCCGCAGGCGTGGGCCGCCGGCTACGACGGCAAGGGCTCCAAGGTCGCCGTCCTGGACACCGGAATCGACGCCGACCACCCGGACGTCAAGGACCGGGTCCTGGAGTCGAAGAGCTTCGTGCCCGGCGAGGAGGTCGACGACAAGAACGGCCACGGCACGCACGTCGCCTCCACCATCGCGGGCTCCGGTGCCGCCTCCGACGGCGTCAACAAGGGCGTCGCGCCCGGGGCGGACCTGATCGTCGGCAAGGTGCTGAGCAACGAGGGCTCCGGCGCGGACTCCGGGATCATCGAGGCGATGGAGTGGGCCAAGGCGGAGGGCGCCGACGTCGTCTCCATGAGCCTGGGCTCCGATGTGCCGGACGACGGCTCGGACCCGATGTCGCAGGCGGTGAACTCCCTCTCGGCCGACGGCGGTCCGCTCTTCGTGATCGCGGCGGGCAACGCCTACGGCGCGGGCACCATCGGCTCGCCGGGCTCTGCGGACAAGGCGCTCACCATCGCCGCCGTCGACAAGCAGGACAACCGCGCGGAGTTCTCCTCCATGGGCCCGCTGACCGGCAGCCACGGCCTGAAGCCGGACCTCTCCGCGCCGGGCGTCGACATCAACGCCGCCGCCTCGCAGTCGGTGCCGGGCATCGAGGGCATGTACCAGTCGATGTCCGGTACGTCGATGGCGACGCCCCATGTCGCGGGCGCGGCCGCCATCGTGAAGGAGCGTCACCCCGACTGGTCCGGTCAGCGCATCAAGGACGCGCTGATGACCTCCTCGAAGGAACTGCCGGACTACACCCCGTACGAGCAGGGCACCGGCCGGCTCGACGTGAAGGCGGCGATCGACACCACGATCGAGGCCACCGGTTCCGTCGCGGCCGCGTCCTACGACTGGCCGCACTCCGACTCGGACCCGGTCACCGAGCGCACCATCACCTACCGCAACACCGGGGACAAGGACGTCACGCTGGACCTGGCGACCGACACGGACGCCGACGCCTACACGCTGTCGGTGAAGCAGCTGACCGTCCCGGCCGGTTCGACCGCGCAGGCCGTCCTCTCGCTCGACCCGACGAAGGTCGCGAACAACACCACCTTCTCCGGGCAGGTCGTCGCGAAGGACGCCACGGGCGCCACCGTCGCGCACACCGGCTTCGCGCTCAACAAGGAGCAGGAGCTCTACGACCTGAAGATGGAACTGCGTGACCGCGCGGGCAAGCCGATGGACGGACAGATCGTCATCGCCGCCCTCGGAGACCCGCAGCTGTCCGTCGTTCCGGTGGCGGGTGACACGACGCTGCGGCTGCCCCCGGGCAACTACACCGCCTGGACCACCGCCGACATCAAGGGCGACACCGCCGACTCGCGGGCCCTCGCCTTCCTGGCGGCCCCCGAGATCATTCTCGACAAGTCGACGAAGGTCACCCTCGACGCCTCCAAGGCCCACAAGGTCGGCGTGAGGACGCCGAAGGAGACCGAGACCCGCCAGCTGCGCTACGACATGGCGCGCACCGCGCCGGACGGCACCCTCCAGCGGGACGCGTACCAGATCCCGCTGACGTACGACCAGCTGTGGGCGAGCCCGACCAAGAAGGTCACCGAGGGCAGCTTCTCCTTCCTGACCCGCTGGCGGCAGGGCGAGAAGCTCCTCGACCTGACGGCCGACGGCCATGACGTGCCGGTCGCCGTGCAGGGCGGATCGGCTCTGGCCGAGGACAGCAGGAAGAAGCTCGGCAGCGTCTTCGCGGGCAACGGCGCCGCCGCCGACTACCGGGGCCTCAAGGCCAAGGACAAGGCCGTCGTCGTCCGCCGCAGCGACACGGTGTCCCCCGCAGACCGGCTCGCCAACGCGGTCGCCGCCGGGGCGAAGGCGCTCTTCGTCGTCAACGACGGTGACGGCGTGCTGATGGAGTCCTACACCAGCGACGGCAGCACGGCGGCCATCCCCGTCGCCACCGCCCAGCGCCTGGCCGGTGAGCGACTCGTCAAGGCCGCGCAGCGCGGCAGGAAGCTGACCGTCCAGCAGCGGAAGTTCGCGCGCTACATGTACGACCTGGTCGACCGCCACAACGGCACGATCCCGGACCGCTCGCTGGCCTTCGCCCCGTCCGTCCGTCAGCTGGCGAAGGTGGAGAACACCTTCTACGGCAACCGCGACGTCGTCGGCGGCGGCTACCGCTACGACATCCCGGACTACGGCCCCGGCATCGGCTTCGCCGAGTACGAGAAGTTCCCCGGCACCCGCTCGGAGTGGGTCAATCCGCTGCCCGGCGACTCGTTCTGGTACGAGGACCACTCGGTCTTCAACGACGAGGGATCGGACACCGCGCTGGAGGAGCGCAGCGGCAACCTGGACTACCGGGCGGGCGGCAGCTACCGGGCCTCGTGGTTCGCGCCGGTCAGCCACCCGAGGCTGGGCACCGGCTACTGGGGCCCGTTCCGCTCCTCGTACAACGACATGCAGTTCAACATCACGCCGTGGACGGACTCCGGGGCGGGCCACTCCGGCTCGATGCCCGACAAGGAGTACGACAGCGGCACCATCGCCTTCTTCCAGGGCGACACCCAGCTCAGCAAGTCGGCCGGGCGCGCGGGCTACGTGGGGGACCTCTCGCCCGAGAAGCTCCCCTACCGGCTGGCGATCGACGCCTCGCGCTCCGCGGCGACCTGGAAGACCTCGATCCGTACGCACACCGAGTGGAACTTCCTCTCGGGCGCGCTCGACCCGTCCGGGCCGGAGCAGGCCGACATCCCGCTCCTCCAGCTGGACTACGACGTCAAGACCGACCTGGCCGGTGACGTGAAGGCCGGGAAGACGACCGAGATCGGTCTCTCGTCCACCACGCAGGAGTGGCTGGAGGGCGCTGTGAAGGCGTCGAAGGCTTCGCTGTCGGTCAGCTACGACGACGGGGAGACCTGGAGCGCGGTGCAGCTGAAGAAGGACTCGGCCGGTTCCTGGACCGCCCGGTTCAAGACCCCGAAGAAGGGTGCCATCGCGGTTTCGCTCAAGGCGCACGCCGAGGCCGGCAGCGGCTTCACCGTGGACCAGGAGATCATCCGGGCCTTCGGCCTGAAGTGACCGGGCCTTCGGCCTGAAGTGACCTGCTGAGCTCCTTTCTTGAGGCGGCCGCACACCCCCGGACCGGGGGTGTGCGGCCGCCTTTCGCATGGTCCGACGATGACCAAAATTTGTCTGCTTTGCCCGTATATATTCGGTCATGACGTAAGAAAGGGACTTTTTGCGGTGCGGTGCAAGTTGCCACGGCGCCATCCGGAGGCTTATAAGAGGGATGTGGCCAAGGCGATTCCGGGAATTCCGGGGACTGCCGCCATGGAGGTTTCCCATGTTTCTCACTCCGTCCGACACGGAGAAATTGCTGCTGAGCGTCGCCGGAATGGTTGCCCGCGACCGCCGGGAGCGCGGCGTACGTCTGAACTACCCCGAGGCCGTCGCCCTGCTCGCCTGCTGGGCGATGGAACGTGCCAGGGAAGGGGCCCGCGTCGTCGACCTCATGACCCTGGGCCGGTCCGTGCTCACCCGCGCTGACGTGCTCGAAGGCGTTCCCGAGATGCTGCACGACGTCCAGGTCGAAGCGACCTTCCCGGACGGGCGCAAGCTCGTCACGATCACCTCACCGATCCCATGATCCCCGGCGAGATCCGCACCGGACCCGGCGTGGTCCACCTGAATTCAAAACGCCGCGCATTGCATCTCACCGTAGTGAACGACGGGGACCGCCCCATTCAGATCGGATCGCATTTCCATTTCTTCGACGTGAATCCCGCACTTTCCTTCGACCGGCCGCAGACCGAGGGATTCCGCCTCGATATCCCGTCCGGCACCTCACTGCGCTTCGAGCCCGGCGTCGGCGCGGAGATCACCCTCGTCGAACTCGGCGGACGCGCCACGGTGCCCGGCATCGTCGTCCGCACCGCGCCCTGGTCCAGGGGCGCACCGAACACCGCAACGGAAGGCGTGTGACATGGCACAACTGACCCGCGCCGCCTACGCGGCGTTCTACGGCCCCACCACCGGCGACCGCATCCGGCTCGCCGACACCGACCTCTGGATCGAGGTCGAGGAGGACCGCTGCTTCGGCGGCGACGAGGCGGTCTTCGGCGGCGGCAAGTCCATCCGCGAATCGATGGGCCAGGCCACCACCCCACGCGCGGACGGCGCCCTCGACCTCGTCATCACCAACGTCGTGGTCCTGGACCACTGGGGCATCGTCAAGACGGACATCGGCATCAGGGCCGGCCGCATCGTCGCCCTCGGCCGCTCCGGCAACCCCGACACCGGCGACGGCGTCCACCCCGAGCTGGTGATCGGCCCCGGCACCGACGTCGTCTCCGGCGAGGGCCGCATCCTGACCGCCGGAGCCGTCGACACCCACGTCCACTTCCTGATGCCGGAGACCCTCCACGAGGCCCTGGCCACCGGCACCACCACGGTCATCGGCGGCGGCACCGGAGCCACCGAGGGGTCCAAGGCCACCACCGTCACCCCCGGCGCCTGGAACCTCGCGATGATGCACCGGTCCTTGGACCGCGTCCCGCTCAACATCATGCTGTTCGGGAAAGGTTCCACCGTCGGCGCGGACGCCCTGCGCGAGGCCGCGCTCGGCGGCGCGGGCGGCTACAAGGTCCACGAGGACTGGGGCGCCACCCCCGCCGCCATCGACGCCGCGCTGAAGGCCGCCGA
This sequence comes from Streptomyces sp. NPDC104307, assembly GCF_055584045.1. NCBI lineage: Bacteria > Bacillati > Actinomycetota > Actinomycetes > Kitasatosporales > Streptomycetaceae > Streptomyces > Streptomyces sp. NPDC104307. The sequence goes on along the minus strand of NZ_JBVJMU010000001.1, from coordinate 1,358,370 downwards.
CGCCTACGGCCTCCAGGTCGCCCTGCACGGCGACAGCCTCAACGAGGCCGGATTCGTCGAAGGGACACTCGACGCCATCGCCGGACGCGGTATCCACGTCTTCCACGCCGAGGGCGCGGGCGGCGGCCACGCACCCGACATCATCACCGTCGCCTCGCACCCCAACATCCTCCCCGCGTCCACCAACCCGACGCTCCCGCACACCGTCAACACCGTCGACGAACACCTCGACATGCTGATGGTCTGCCACCACCTCAACCCGCGCGTCCCCGAGGACCTCGCCTTCGCGGAGTCCCGCATCCGGGCGAGCACCATCGCGGCCGAGGACATCCTGCACGACATGGGCGCCCTCTCCATCACCTCCTCCGACGCCCAGGCCATGGGCCGCATCGGTGAGGTCATCTGCCGCACCTGGCAGGTCGCCCACGTGATGAAACAGCGCTACGGCGACCGGGACAGCGCACTGCCCGCCGACAACGAACGGGCCCGCCGCTACGTCGCCAAGTACACGATCTGCCCGGCCGTCGCCCACGGCATCGACCACGTCATCGGCTCCGTCGAACCCGGCAAACTGGCCGACCTGGTGCTCTGGGACCCCGCGTTCTTCGGCATCCGCCCCGCCGCCGTGATCAAGGGCGGCATGGTGGTGTACGCCCCGCTGGGCGACGCGAACGCCGCGATCCCCACCACCCAGCCCGTACTGCTGCGCCCCACCGCCGCCGCCGGAGCCGCCCCGCACCTCTCGGTCAGCTTCGTCGCCCCGGCCGCCCTGGCCGACGGCCTCGCCGAACGCCTCGGCCTGGAGCGCGAACTGGTCGCCGTACGCCCCACCCGCCACCTCACCAAGGCGGACCTGCCGAACAACACCGCGCTCCCCGACATCCAGGTGGACCCGGAGACCTTCGCCATCCACATCGACGGCGAGCTCGTCGAACCGTCGCCCGCCACCGAACTGCCGCTGGCCCAGCTGTACTCCATGTTCTGATGGGGCTCTGATGGGCGCACTGGCATCCCTGCTGCTGGGCGACGGACGGCTCCCGGTCGGCGCGTACACCTACAGCGCAGGGCTCGAACCCGCCGTCGTCGCGGGCCTCACCCGAGACCGCGTCCCCGCACTGCTCAAGGCCCGGCTGCACACCACCGCCCGCACCGAGGCGGCCGCCGCCGTCCTCGCCCTGCGGGCCGCGCTGCGCGAGCCGGTCGACTACGGGCCCGTGCAACGGGCGCTGGCCGCACGGACCCCGGCCGCCCCGCAGCGCGAGACCTCGGTGACCCTCGGCCGGGGCGTGCACCGGCTCGCCCGGCGCCTCGCCCCCGGCCATCCGGCGGTCACCGCACTGGCGGCCATGCGCCCCCGCCCCCTGCGGCCGGTCGCGCTCGGCGCGCTCGGAGCCGTACTGAACGTCTCGGAGGAGGAGCTGGCGCACGCCGTCGTCTACGACGAGCTCCAGACCGTCGCGTCCGCCGCGCTGAAACTCCTGCCCGGCGACCCGCTCGACTCGGTCGCCTGGATCCTCGACGCGGAACCCGCCGCCGCTGCGGCGGCGGCCGAGGCCCTCGCCGTCCGGACCCCTGAACAACTGCCCGCCCGTACCGCCGCGCTCACCGAACAGTGGGCGCTCGAACACGCACGACGCGAACGGAGACTCTTCCTTGCCTGAGAACGAGACCACCACCGGACAGCAGCCCAACCCCCACTTCCACGAGCCGCTGAACCAGCCACGGGCCCTGCGCCTGGGCGTCGCGGGACCGGTCGGCACCGGAAAGAGCTCGATCCTGGCCACCCTGTGCCGGGAGCTCGCCGGCGAACTCTCCATGGCGGTGGTCACCAACGACATCTACACCGACGAGGACGCCCGCTTCCTGCGCTCGGCGGGCGTACTGCCCACAGAGCGCATCCGCGCCGTCGAGACCGGCGCCTGCCCGCACACCGCGATCCGCGACGACGTCAGCGCCAACCTCGACGCCGTCGAGGACCTGGAGGAGGCGTACGGCCCGCTGGACCTGGTGCTCATCGAGAGCGGCGGCGACAACCTCACGGCCACCTTCAGCCCCGCCCTGGCCGACGCCCAGCTCTTCTGCATCGACGTGGCGGGCGGCGGCGACGTCGCGCGCAAGGGCGGCCCCGGCATCACCGGCGCCGACCTCCTGATCGTCAACAAGACCGACCTGGCCTCCTACGTGGAGGTCGACGTCGCCGCCATGGTCGCGGACGCGGAGGAGGCCCGAGCCGGGCTTCCCGTCCTCGCCCTCTCCAAGAAGGACCCGGCCTCCGTCGCCGGACTCGCGGACTGGGTACGGTCCCTGCTGGCCCGTCACCGCTCGGGCACCCACGTCCCCACCGACCCCGGCCCGATGGCGCCGCACAGCCACTCGTGAGCGACGCGACGGCCGTCGCCGTGGAGCGCGACGGCGACGGCCGCCACCTCGCCCGCGAACTGCGCGACGGCGCCTTCCTCGCCCCCCGCCCGCTGCTGCCGCACCCCGGCCGGATCCGGATCGCCCTGGTCGGCATCCGGGCCGGACTCCTCGCCGGCGACGAACTGGCCCTGCACATCTCGGTCGGTCCGGGCGCGCACCTGGAACTGGTCGAGCCGGCCGGACTCGTCGCCTACGACCACCGGGGCGGCTCCGCCCGTTGGCGGGCCCGCGTCGACCTCGCGGAGGGCGCCGAACTCAGCTGGCACGGGCTGCCGTTCGTGGTGGCCGGCGGGGCGGACGTCGAACGCGCGATGGACGCCCGGCTGGCGTCCGGGGCCCGGATGCTGTGGCGCGACACCCTGGTCCTGGGCCGCTCCGGGGAGCGCGGCGGGCGGATCCGGGCCACCACCCGGGTGACGTCCGAGGACCAGGAGCTGCTGGTCGAGGACCTCGACCTCACAGACCCGGAGGTGCGCGAACTGCCGGGGCTCCTGGGTCCGAACCGCGTCATCGGCTCGGTCGCCGTGTTCGGCGCGACGCCGCCCGGACCCGCGCACCCCTACCGGATGGACCTGGCCGGACCCGGCGCGCAGGTGCGGCTGCTGGACACGGTGGCGCCGGCCGTCGAGGCGGAACTGAGCCAGGTCTGGGAGTCCTGGCTCAGCCCCTGACGGTCAGCGGCGGGAGCGGGCCCCACCGGCCCGTCGGCCCCACGGGCACACCGACGCCCCCGCACACAGCAGCGCCGGCGCCGCCGCCAGGGCGAAGCACAGCGCGAGCGGCAGCCGCCCGACGAGCGCCCCGACCGCCGCGGTGCCGGCCGAGGCCCCGGCGTTGAACGAGGTGTTGACCCAGGCACCCGCCTGGGTGCGCCGGGCGGGATCCACGGACTCGTCCGCGATCAGGTACCCGGTCGTGAGGACCGGTCCGACGAACAGCCCGGCGACCGCGACGGCGGCGGCCAGCAGGTACAGCCGGGGCGAGAGACCGGCGACCGCCAGCGCCGCCGCCATCCCCGCGGCAGCCGCCGCCAGCCGCGTACGGTTCGCGGACTTCCACCGGACCGCCCCGTACACCAGACCGCCGACGGCGCTCCCCGCCGAGAGGGCGGCCAGCACCCAGGACACCGCCGCGGCTTGGCCGCGCTGCTCGGTGAAGGCCACCACCAGCAGTTCGAGCGCCCCGAGGCAGATCCCCACAGAGGCCGTCACCAGCGCGGTGCGGCGCAGGGCGGGGCTGGTGCGCAGGACAGGCCGGGGAGCGGCGGGCGCCTCTGCCGGGGCCGTCTTCGCGTTCGCGTGTCCGCGGGGCACCACCGGTGACGACACCAGCGCGAGCGTCCCCACGACGACCAGCACGGCACCGGCCAGGACCGCGGCCGAGGGCCGGCCGGCCCGGACGATCAGGCCCACCAGCAACGGGCCGGTGACGTAGAGCAGTTCCTCCGCAACGCCGTCCAGGCTGTACGCGCGCCGCAGGAGTTCCCGGTCCGGGACGAGACCGCTCCACAGCGTCCGCATGACCGGGCCCAGCGGCGGAGTGCAGACACCGGCCGTCACGGCGAGCGCCCCCAGGGCGAGGGGCGGGGCGCCCGGCCGCCAGGTGGCGAGGGCGAGTGCGCAGAGCGCCGCCGCGTAGAGCCCGGCCATCGGCGGCAGGGCCCGGCGCGGCCCGTACCGGTCGATCAGCGCGGCACGGGCGGGGGAGAGGAACACGCTGGCGGCACCGAACAGCGCCATGGCGCCGCCCGCCGCGGAGTACGAACCGGTGGCGTCCTTGATCGCGAGCAGCATGGCGAGCGGGACGATCCCGTAGGAGAGCCGCCCGAGCAGGGCGGCGCCGAAGGTGCGTGCGGCATGGGGGGTACGCAGGACAGTGGCGTACGAAGGGGCGCGCGTGGGCGCGCAAGGAGAGGTGAGCACGATGACATTCCTCGTGAGGGCGGCGCCGGAACACGGCGCCGCGGGCATGCGGGGACACCGGAGTGCCGCACCCGGGGGCCGGGTGCGGTCAGTGCGGGGTCCTACGCACGAGGAGGCATCATGCGGGCAAATTATCAGACCGTGCGGCGCGGCGGCGGTGAATTTCCGGCCTCCCCGCTGATGCCCGGTTCGGCCGCCATCACGTCTTCCGCCGCCGCCCACAGCCGGGGCAGGAACCGGGTCACCTCCGCACGGCGGGCCAGGATGTCGGCGGTGCCGGTGATCCCGGTGAGACCCGCGACGGCCGCCTCGAACGCGGGCAGCCGCGCCGCGTGCAGTGCGGGGGCGTCCACGGCCAGCACCGCGTGGCAGCGGGCGAGGGTCGCGACGATCCAGAAGACCGCCTCGCGGTGGTCGCCCCGGTCCAGGAGTTCGAGGCTGCCGTCGACGGCGATGGGACGGGCCTGCGCGGTGAGGTCGCTGCTGAAGAAGAACGGCGTGCGCGCGACCGGGACCGTGGCGTCGAACGTCCGGACCAGCTCTCCCAGATGGTGCCGCACCCGCCGCTCGGGGACGTCCGCGCAGCCGAGCAGTCCCAGCAGCTCCGGGTAGAGCTCCGGCCGCCCGTGGTCGGTCAGGACGTCGCGCACCGCCGGGTAGCGCAGCCGGACGGTGGGGTTGCGCAGGGCGGCGACCAGCAGGACGTGCGTGGTGACCCCGGTGGGGAACATCCAGGCCGGCACCTGCTCGTGGAAGGGCGCGGCGTCGTCGAACGCGGCAAGGCGGCTCTCCACCCGGTGCCGGGCGTCCAGGCACCGGCGGCGCGCCCAGCTCCGCCCCGCGAACCTGGGCGAGACCTCCGCGTACAGGGCGCGCAGCCGGCCGGTGGGATCGTCGATGACCGTGTCGAGCCGGAAGCTGCCGGCCAGATGGTACGAGGAGAGCACCGCCGCCGGGTCGCGCAGCTCGGCCCACGGCACGTAGGAGATCTCCAGCAGGACGCCCTCGTAACGGAGTTTGCCGGGCTTGGCGGGCGGTTCGTCCTGCGCCGTGACGACCACGACATCGACGTCGGAGGAGGGCGCCAGCTCGGCTCCGTCCGGCCGGCCGACGGTCGACCCGCTGAAGTACGCCCCCCGGTACCCGGCTGTGGGGCGGGCGTGGGCGGCCACCCAGCGGACCGCGGCGGCGCGTGCCGTTCCGATTCTCACCATGGGACTCCTCTAGGGCGCGTGCGGCGGATCAGGGTCGGATAGGGCGCGGTGTCTGGTGCGGTGCATCGCAAGGCGCCGGAGCGTCTCGATAGCGGAGCTATTGGGGCGTTTCGGCAACGCGGCGAGGTGCCGTGCCAGACGCCGCGCCCCCGGCCATGATCCGCCGCACACGCCCTGGGCCGCTGTGGGCCGGGCGGACCGCGCGGCCCTTCGTGATCCGGCTCTTCCCGGAAGATCTACGCGGCGCGCCCGTGGCCCGTCAAGTGGTCGCCGTATCCTGCCGCCCCCGTCGACGGCTGCCCGGTAATGTCGGATTCGTTCCGCCGACCCGTCCCTGATTCCGACGCCTTCGACCGGTGAGGTTCGCGATGCGCAAGGTCATCTATTTCATGTCGATGTCCCTCGACGGCTATATCGAGAGTCCGGACAAGGACCTTGCCTGGCATCAGGTCGACGACGAGCTGCACCGCGCCTTCAACGAGCGGCTCGCCGCGATGGGCGGCTTCCTGCACGGCCGGGTCGTCCACGAACTGATGGCGGACTTCTGGCCCACCGCCGACCAGGACCCGGCCAACGCGGGGCCGATGGCCGAGTTCGCCGTCATCTGGCGGGACATGCCGAAGTGCGTCTACTCACGGACCCTCCAGCGGGCCGACTGGAACACCACCGTCGTCCACGACGTCGTCCCGGAAGAGGTCATGGCGCTCAAGGAGCAGCCCGGCGGCGACCTGGCACTCGGCGGCGCCGGTCTGGCCGCGTCCTTCGCGGCGCTCGACCTGATCGACGAGTACTGGGTCTACGTCCACCCGGTCCTCATCGGCCGGGGCAAGCCGATGTTCCCGTTGTCGGACACCATGACCCCGCTGCGGCTCGCGTCCACCGGGACCTTCGGCAACGGGGTCGTGGAACTGCGGTACGAGCGGGCGGAGAAGCCCTCGGCGCGCTGACCGCCGCGCGGGGCCGGCGCGCATCGCCCACCGCGCGCTCATCGCCAGGCGGCCCCCGCCCGGCGTTTCCTGATCACCCGTTCCGGTCCCGGTCCAGGCTGTCCAGCTCGCGCACGAGGCGGGCTCCCTCGCGCGTCATGATCTCCGGGTCCCGCAGGGCGTTGGAGAGCAGGGACATGCCCTGATAGGCGCCGACGAACGTCAGCGCGAGGCCCTCGGGGTCGGCCGCGCCGAGCTGGCGGTACTGCTGTCCGACCCAGTCCAGCAGCAGGCGGATGACCTGACCGGCCGCGAGGTCGAGGCCGTTGCCGGTCCGCTTGTCGAGCTCGACGGCCAGGGTGCCCGTGGGGCAGCCGTAGCGGGCCGTGGTCTCCCGCTGTCCGACCCACGCGTCGATGAGGCCTTTGAGGCGCTCGCGCGGGTCCGGAAGCCTGTCGAGGAGGCCGGTGAGCTCCTCCAGGTGGCCGGTGTGTTCGGCCAGGGCGGCCTCGACCAGCTCGTCCTTCGTCTTGAAGTAGTAGTACACGTTGCCTGCCGGAACATCTGCGGCGCGGGCGATGTCGGCGATGGTCGTGCGCTCCACGCCCTGCTCGTGCAGGACCTGGGCGGTGGCGGCCGTCAGCCGCTGCCGCTTGCCCGCCGACTTGGCGCGGGGGTGCGGAGAATCCACTGAGTCAGTCACCCGACTCACTATAGACATCCGGCTGCCGGACTGTGCTAACTTCTCGTCCCAGAAGTTAGTCAGCTGACTAACTCATTTCTGAGCGGGGAGATCGGCATGATCGTGGTGACAGGTGCGACCGGGAACGTCGGACGGGATCTGGTGTGGACGCTGTGCGAGGCGCGGGTGCCGGTGACCGCCGTGGCCCGGCACATCACCGACGCCGATGTGCCGTCCGGAGTGCGGGCGGTGGCCGCCGACCTCGCCGAACCGGCCGGTCTGAAAGACGCTTTCGACGGTGCGGACGCGCTCTTCCTGCTGGTGGCCGGTGAGGATCCGGACGGCATCCTGGAGCAGGCGGTGGCCGCCGGGATCCGCCGGGTGGTGCTGCTGTCCTCGCAGGGCGTTCAGACGCGCCCCGAGGCCTATGGGCACCCGGACAGGTTCGAGACGGCGGTGCGCGGGTCCGGACTCGACCGGACGATCCTGCGCTCGGGCGGGATGGCCACCAACGCGTTCGCCTGGGCCGAGTCGATCCGCACCCGGCGGGAGGCGGAGGCGCCCTTCGGTGATGTGGCGCTCCCCTTCGTCGACCCCCACGATGTCGCGGAGGTCGCGGCGGCCGTGCTGCGCGGGGGTCCGCACACCGGGGCCACGTACACGCTGACCGGTCCCGCGGCCACGACGCCGCGCGAGCGGGCGGCCGCCATCGGCGCCGCGCTGGGCGAACCGGTGCGCTTCACCGAGCAGACGCGCGCGCAGGCCCACGCGCAGATGGCGCGGTTCATGCCGCTGCCCGTGGTCGAGGGCACCCTGGCCATCCTGGGGGAGCCGACCGAGGCCGAACAGCGGGTGAGCCCCGATGTCGAACGCGTCCTGGGCCGGGCGCCGGGCACCTTCGGCCAGTGGGCCGAACGCAACGCCGCCGCCTTCCGGTGAGCGCGCCGAACTCCGACGAAGGACTGGAACAGTGCCTGTTCAGCGCATCCTCGACTCGACCATGCACCACCGTGAGTCCGGCTCCGGAACGCCGGTCGTCTTCCTGCACGGCAACCCGACCTCGTCGTACCTGTGGCGCGACGTCATGCCCGCCGTGGGGCCCGGACGGCTGCTGGCCCCCGATCTCATCGGCATGGGGGAGTCGGGCAAACCCGGCATCGACTACACCTTCGCCGACCACTCCCGGTACCTGGACGCCTGGTTCGACACGCTCGGCCTCCAGGACGTCATCCTGGTCGGGCACGACTGGGGCGGCGCCCTCGCCTTCGACTGGGCCGCACGCCACCCGCACCGGGTGCGCGGGATCGCGTTCACCGAGACCATCGTCAAGCCGATGTCCTGGGAGGAGTTCCCCGAAGGCGGCCGGGAGCTGTTCCGGGCGATCAAGGCGGAAGGCGTCGGCGAGGCCATGATTCTCGACGACAACGCCTTCATCGAACAGGCGCTCCCCGGCACGGTCGCCACCGGTCTCACCCAGGGCGACCTGGACGTCTACCGCAAGCCGTACCCGACGCGCGAGAGCCGGCTGCCGCTCCTGCGGTGGCCGCGCTCGATGCCGCTGGGCGGTGAGCCCGCCGACGTCGTGGCCAGGGTCGAGGCGTACGGCCGTTGGCTGACGACCAGTACGGACGTGCCCAAGCTCCTGCTCACCTTCCGGCCCGGCCCGGGAGCGATGATGCACGAGGGGATCATTCAGTGGTGCGAGGCGAACATCGCCGGACTGGAGACCGTGCGTTCGCAGGCCGTCGCGGGGCATCACACGCCCGAGGACCGGCCTGAGCTGATCGGCGCGGCGGTAGCGGACTGGGCCGACCGGCTCGGTCTCCGTTCCTGACACCGGAACACGACGCGGGGGCGGGGCGCCGGGCCCCGCCCCCGGCCGGGTCTGGGGCGCCGGGCCAGGCCCCCCGGCCGTGGCCGGGACCGTCAGCGGCCCGCTTGCAGCGCCGCCCAGGTGTCCGGTCCCACCACGCCGTCCGCCGTCAGGCCGTGGCTCGTCTGGTAGCCGCGCACCGCCGTCGTCGTCGCGGGGCCGAAGCTCCCGTCGATGGCGGCGGACGAGCCGAGCGTCGCGGTCAGCGCGCGCTGGAGCCGCTTCACGGCGTCGCCGGAGGCGCCCTCGCGGAGCGTCGTCGTCGGGCCGGCCGACAGCAGCGCGGTCCAGGTCCTGGCACCCACGACGCCGTCCGGGTCCAGCCCGTGCGCCGCCTGATAGGCCGTCACCGCCCCCTCGGTGGCCGGGCCGAAGCTGCCGTCGGCCGCTCCCGCCGCCTGGCCCTGTTCGTTCAGCAGCTGCTGGACCGCCTTGACCTGCGCACCCGTCGAGCCGCTGCGCTGGACGGCGTACGCGGCGAAGCTCAGCCCGTCGGGGGTGGTGCCGCCCCCGGTGTTCCCGGCCACCAGCTGCATGTAGCGCGTCCAGTCCCAGTTCGGGCCGGGGTCGGTGTGGTCGTTGCCCGGCGTCTCGCTGTGGCCGATGATGTGCGCCCGGTCCTTCGGGATTCCGTACCGGTCGCACAGGTACGCGGTCAGGGCGGCGGAGGAGCGGTACATCGAGTCGGTGAACCAGGACGGGTCGTCGATGAACCCCTCGTGCTCGATGCCGAGCGCGGAGGAGTTGGCGCTGCGCGCGTGGTACGCGGTGTCGCTGTCGCGGACCATCTGGGTGATCTGGCCGTCGGAAGAGCGCACCACGTAGTGCGAGCTCACCTGGGAGGCGGGGTTCTGGAACCAGCTGATCGAGCCCGCGTACGAGCCCTGCGTGACGTGGATGATCACCTTGTCGATCGCCGCCGAGCGGCCGGTGGCGAAGTTGGCCGGATCGGCCGGGACCCAGAGCGCGGCCGGGTAGTCGGCGCTGCGGACGCCCGGCTCCGAGGCGGCGAGCGAGCCTTTGTGCGGGGAGACCGGCCGGCCGGTCACCGAGATCCGTTCGCCGTCCGGGGTGAGGGCGTCGAGCCCGTCCGCCAGGAAGGTGTAGACGGTGTCGGCATAGAGGGCGGCGGCCGGGCCCCCGGTGCCGCTGTAGCGGGCGACGGCCGGGTACCAGGCGTCGATGTCGGCCCGGTCCCGGGCGTCCAGGCCCAGCTTGTCCGCGTAGCCGCGCAGCACCGCGGCGCCGCCCAGGACGTTGGCGGCGGTGTCGGTGCGGAGGTCGGCCAGGGGTTCGCCGGTGAGGGCGGCGGCCCGCTCCAGGGTTCGGTTCGAGGGGTTGCTGACGAGGTGCATCACGCCGTAGCCGTTCGCCTGGCTGGGGAGTCCGGCGTGGCCGTCGAGGTGGCTCTCGCCGTATCCGACGGCGGCGAGCAGATCGCGCGGTACGCCGAACCGGTCCGCCGCCCGCTCGAAGGCCCGGCTGAGCGGGTGGCCGGGGTCCGGCGCGGCGAGGGCGGGGGCGCCGGTGACGGTCAGGACGGTGGCGGTGAGGGCCGCCAGCACGGATGCGCGGGCCTTGGTGTGGGCTGCCGGGCGGCTGGGCATACCTGCTCCTGCTCTGTGGGGGAGGAGAGCGGCCCCCGGGCCCGGGGTGGGGTGGGCCGGGGCCGCGAAGCCCGCTCAGATTATCTACCTGTCTAGGGCATGACAATCAGCGTTCGGCGTGTCGAACTCGCTTTCACTCCAATGGAGTTGATGTCCTGATGCCGGCGCGCGCGCCCGGTGTCCGCCGACGGCCGGTCCCGGTCCGTGAGCCGGGGGATTCGTACACCTGCGCCGCACCCCCACCGCACGGGGGAACGCGGAGCGGAGCCGCCTCCCGCAGGGCGTATAAAGGGTCCCTCCGGACCGGCCGGCGTCCCCCGACGGCAGTGTGACCTCTCACGCGGCAAGGCGTCACCGCGTACGACAGCGGAGGAGTGCCCATGAGCACGGCAGACGAGATCAGCACCTTGCTGGTGGCGAACTTCGGAACCGATCCCGTGGCGATCCGCCCCGAAGTGTCGCTCCGTCAGCTCAGGCTGGATTCCCTGGCCCTGGAGGAACTGCGGCTCCTCATCGAGGACCGGATGGGCGTCGACCTGGACGACGTCCAGCTCACCTCGCGCGACACCGTCGGCCAACTGGTCGACGCGGTACGCGCCAAGGCCGCCGCGTGACCGGCCGGTACCGCCCCGAGCCGTTCGCCGCCGCCGTCACCGGCATCGGCCTCGTCACCGCCGCGGGCGTCGGCGCCGACGCCACCTGGCGCGGGGTCTCGGAGGCCGCCACCGCGCCCTCGGTCCCGCACCTGCCCGAACTCCACGACTTGCCCTGCGACTTCATGTACACCGTCACCGGCCTCGACACCAGGGCGATCCTCGGCGTGGCGACCCAACGGCTCATGGACCGCTTCTCGCAGCTCGCCGTGATTGCCGCCCGCGAGGCCGTCGCCGACGCCGGACTCGACCCCTCGGTCTGGGACAGCTCCCGCGTCGCCGTCGTCATCGGCTCCGCCCACGGCGGACTGCCCTTCTACGACCAGCAGCACGCCGCCCTCACCGAGCGCGGCGCCCGCCGGGTCTCGCCCAAACTCGCCCCGCTCACCGTCGTCAACGGCGCCGCCAGCAGCGTCGCGACCGATCTCGGCGCACACGGACCCAGCCAGGCCGTCTCCACCGCCTGCTCCTCCGGCACCGTCGCCATCGGCACCGCACACCAGATGCTGCGCACCGGAGCCTGCGACATCGTCGTCGCGGGCGGCGCCGAATCCGTCTGCTCCCGGCTGCTGATCGCCAGCGCCTGCCAGTTGAAGGCCGTCTCTACCCGCCGGGACGACCCCGAGTCCGCCTGCCGCCCCTTCGACACCCACCGCGACGGCTTCGTCGTCGGTGAGGGCGCCGGGCTCCTCGTGATGGAGCGCCCCGAGCACGCCCGCGCACGGGGCGCCACCGTCCGTGCGCACGTCGCCGGCTACGGCGCGTCCAGCGACGCGTACTCCGCCGTCGCCCCCGACCCGGAGGGCCTCGGCATCGAACGGGCCCTGCGCGCCGCCCTCGCGGACGCCGGTATCGGCGCGGCGGACATCGGCCACGTCAACGCGCACGGCACCTCGACCGTCGCGAACGACCTGATCGAGACGGTGATGCTGCGCCGGGTGCTCGGCACGCACCCGCTCGTCACGTCCACGAAGGCGATGACCGGGCACACCCTCGGCGCCGCGGGCGGCATCGAGACCGCGCTGACCGTGCTGGCCCTCCAGCACCAACTCGTGCCGCCCACCGTCAACCTGGACGCCCCTGACCCGGAGATCCCGCTCGAAGTGGTGAGCAAGGAGGCCCGGCCCGGCGTGTTCGACGCGGCCGTCAAGACCTCGCTCGGCTTCGGCGGCCACAACGCCGCACTCGTCCTCACCAGGGCCTGACCGTGCGGCTTCGCTAAGGATGGCCACCATGCCCGACGAGATCATCCGGCACCTGTCGGTGCACGGGCTGCGCTACAGCTACCGGACCCTGCCCCAGCCCTCGCCCCGCACCGAACCGGTCATCGTCCTCGGCGGCGCGCTCCAGGGCATGTACGGCTGGCCGCAGATGGACGAGCACCTGGGGCCGAGGGCCCACGTCGTCACCGCCGACCTGCCCGGCATGGGCGGCGCCGACCCGCTGCCGCCCGGCACCGGCGACGACATCCTGTACGAGGCCGTCACCGGCATCATCGACGACCTGGGCGTACCCCGGGTCAACCTCTTCGGCTTCTCCTACGGCACCTCGATCGCGTTCGGCTGCGCCCGGCAGAACCCCCGCCGCATCGCCCGGCTGGTGCTCGGCGGCGTCCCGGTCCACATCAGCGACGCCCAGCGGACGCAGTGGGGCCGGGCGGTCGACCGGCTGGGCTCCAGTGACATGGAGGGGCTCGCCACCCTGACCGCCGAGGCCCTGATGTGCCTGGACCCGGACCGCAACGTGCACCGCAGGGAGCTCGCCCGGCGCTACGTCCGGCGCTCCTTCCTGCACGCGCTCACCCACTCCCCGCACGCCGCGCGGTCGCTGCGCCGGGCGCTGGGCCACCGGCCGGACTTCTCCGGCGGGCTGAGCGGGGTGCCGGCGCTCGTCTTCGCGGGCGAGCACGACACGGTGACCTCGCCCGAACGGCAGCGGGCCTTCGCGGCGACCATCGAGGGCAGCCGCTTCCTGACCATCGGGGAGTCGGACCACTGGGTCGTGCTGGAACGCCCCGACGACGTGGCGGACCTGGTCGCCCGCTTCTTCAGCGACCTTCCCCTGGAACCGGCGCCCGCGCTGTGGCCCCTTTCCGCCGCGCTGCCGCGCCCGCGTGCGCGCGCGGCGGGGGCGGCACTGCCCCGGACGGGCGGCTGAGCGTCCGCCGGAACGCCCCGCCGCCCGCCCGCGCGGGATCAGTGGTGGCCGTGGTGCCCGCCGTGATGCCCGTGGTCCCCGTGACCGGACGCGTCGGCCCGCACCCGGACGATCTGCGGGTCGTGGTCGCTCGCCTGGTCCGCGAACTCCGCGTTGATGTGCACCACGTCGTAGTCGAGGCGCCGGATACCCGGGCTCGTCAGGATGTGGTCCAGCGTCTGCGAGTTGCCCTCGTAGACGTAGCTGTACCGCTCGTTCGCCGGCAGCGTGTTGATCAGCGGCTTGAGCGCCTTCCCGGCGGTGAGCGCGGACATCGTCGGTGAGAACGCGAAGTCGTTCAGGTCGCCGAGGGTGATGACCCGGGCCGACTTGTCGGCCGCCAGCAGGGACTTGACGAAGGTGTTGACCTCCGCCGCCTGCTTGACCCGCTTGGTCTCCGAGCTGCGCACGGGCGGCTGGTAGCGGCCGTGCAGCGGCTGGTCGCCGCCCTTGGAGGTGAAGTGGTTGCCGATGACGAACACCGGCTCGCCGCGGAAGCGGAACTCACCGACCAGTGGCTTGCGGCTGTCGGCCCACGACTCGTCCAGCGGGCTGATCCGGGCGGGCGAAGCCGACAGAGCGACACCGTGCCTGGTCTTCACGGCCTTCACCGCGGTGGTCGCGTCGCCGCCGGCACGGTCCACGAAGGAGACCCGGGCGGGGTTGAAGAGGAAGACGTTACGGATGTTGCCGCCGGGCTCGCCGCCGTCCTTGCCGTCCTGCGGAGCGACATAGCGCCAGGAGTAGCGCGGTCCGCCCGCCGCGACGATCGCGTCGGTGAACCGCTTCAGCGTCGCCTCCGAGCCGACCGTGCCGTCGTTGACCGCACCGTTGTCGTCCTGGATCTCCTCCAGCGACACGATGTCCGGGGAGGCCAGGTTGACCGCGACGCCCTTGGCGAGGGTGTCGAACTTGCCCTGCTCGTCGAGCGCGTCGAGGTTCTCCACGTTGTAGGTGGAGACGGCGAGTTCGTCGCGCTTCTGCTTCCTGGTGACCTCGCGCTTGAGGTGCCGGTCGGTGAGGGTGCCGAGCCGGGTGGCCTGGAGGCTGTAGCCGCCGAAGGAGTCGTAGTCCAGCACGCCGCTGGTGGTGCCGGACAGCACGTCGCCCACGTTCGCCACCGGGACGGTCCGGTCGGCGTCGAGTGACATCACCTTGATCCGGCCGGTGTTCTGGTCGGTGTACGAGGAGTACAGGGTGCCGCCGCGCCGGGTCGGGTTCTGCTTCGGCTCGACGGTCACCCAGACCTCGCCGTACGAGCTCGTGGCGCCGGTGACCCGGGTGTCGGCGGTCTCGACCCGGGTGCCCTCAAGGGACTCGTAGAGATCGAGCGCGTACTTCGCCGGTTCGAGGGGCAGCGCGTCGATCGAGCCACCGTCCGCAGCGGGGGCGTAACCGCCGGGTACCGCCTTCGCGTTGAGCACCACCGGCGCGGGCAGCGCGTTGCCGGAGGAGAGGACCGTGGTCCTGGGTGCGGTGATCTCGGTGACGGACTGGGTGGTGGCCGAGGGGTAGTACTCGTCGACCGTGCCGCTGACCAGGACGGAGTCGCCCACCGAGACCGCCGGGGTGGCGGAGCCGGTGTAGACGAGGACGCCCTCGGAGGTGCGGGGGTCCGCGTCCGGCGAGGGGTCCTGGATCCAGAATCCGCGCGAGCCCGTGGTGCGGACCGCCGTGACGATGCCGGGGACCCCGGTCACCGCCTTGCCGTCCAGCGGGGAGACCCGGGTGGTGCCCTGGATGTCGTGCACGCGCACGGTGCCGGGCTCGGTGGGGTTGCCCGGGTCGCCGGGGTCCTCGCCGCCGCCGGAGGTCTCACCGGCCGCGTTCACCGGGGTGGGCGCGCCGGCGGAGAGGTCGGCGGCGTTGTCGTCGGTGTCCGCGAGGGAGGCCGCGCGCGCCACGGAGGCGGTGGCGGAGGCGCCGGTCGCCGGTCCACTGCCCTCCCGGACGACCGCGGAGCCGTAGCCCACCAGGTCCACGACCCGGGTGTCCGAGGCGCAGTCGGCCGCCGTCTTGCAGGTCAGCGCCGTGGTGCCGGAGACCAGCGCGACCGTGCCGCTCGCGGCGGACATCGCGACGGTGCCGGTGGCATCCGGGGCGGGCAGGGCGACGGTACCCCCGGTGCCCGCGGCCTCTGCGACCAGATAGCGGCCGCCGGGCGCGACGGCGCCGGTGAGCGGGGACACCTGCCACTGCGAGCCGGCGGACGGGGCGCCCGGCAGGTACTGGACGCTGAACCCGGACAGGTCGTACGCGGCGGAGCCGGCGTTGGCCAGCTCGACGAAGTCGCGGGTGAGCGTCGCGCCCGAGTTCCCGCCGCCCCCGTACACCTCGGAGATCACGGCGGACGCGGACGGGGCCGCGAAGGCGGCGGGCAGCGCGGTGGCCGAGAGGGTCACGGCGACCGCGCCGGCCAGCAGGACGGAGCGTGGTCTGGATATGCGCACGGAAACTGCCCCTCAGAGTGTGATGAGGCAGCACAAGCTATGCGCGTAGAACCGGCGATGACAAGGCATCAGAGGTTAATTCCGGGAATCGTTCCGCCATCCGGCCCACACCGGCCGCAGAGCGGGCTCCGGACCCGCCGTGCCACCGGCCCGCGCACCACTGTTCACACCCCGCTCGTACACCCGTCACACCGCCGCAACGCGGGGCAACACCCGGCAGGGGAACGGGTGTCCAGGATGCGGCAATGGTTTGACCGGGTTGCGCCGGTCCGGTTACGTTGCGCGGCATGCAGCGATCCGCACACCTGACGACGCGAGGTCATATCGACCTGAAGCGTGTGTGCTCCGCCGTGTGTCCTCGGGTCTGAGAGCACCACGCCCGCGCGAACCGTCCGCAGGGGCCCTCCAGCCGCCCCGCCCGGCCCCGCAGGGTGTCTCTCCACCGCAGCGCAGCGCCTCCCGCCCTTTCCCCGGGCCGGTGGCGGACTGCCGGAGCTCCGTACCGGAGCACACACCGCGCCACCCGCTGACATCGAGGACCTGGACACTGTGAAGAGTCTGTCCGCACCCGGCCGTCGCCCCCGTCCGCCGCGCCGCTCCGACATACCCGCCGCACCGCCCGCCCGCAGGCTCGCGGGCACCGGCGCGGTGTTCGGGGCGATCCTCGACCACGGGCCGGTGGCCCGCTCCACCGTCGCCCGGCTCACCGGCCTCTCGCCCGCCTCTGTCACCGGCCATGTCGCCCAGCTGCTGGCCCGCGGGCTGGTCCGGGAGAGCGCGGAGACCACGGGTCCCCGGGGGCTCGGCCGCCCGCACATCCCCGTCGAGATCGACACCGGCCGCTACCTGGTGGCCGGGGCGCACATCGCCGTCGCCCACTCCACCGTCTCCCTGATGGACCTGCGCGGCCGGATCGTGGCCGAGGACCGGCAGCCGCACCGCACCACGGACCCGCGCCGGACGCTCGGTGAACTCGCGGCCCGGCTGACCCGGCTGGCGGCCGCGCACGCGGGCGGCCGCACCGTGCTCGCCCTGGGCCTCGCCACCGGGCACCGGGTCGATCCCGTCGCCGGGGTGATCGTGGAGCATCCGCAGCTCGGCTGGCGCGACGTCCCGGCACGCGACATCCTCGCCGCCGCGACCGGGCTCCCGGTCCACGTGGACAGCCACTCCCGCGCACTGGCGCGGGCGGAGCAGCTGTTCGGCGAGGAGTCGACCCGGACGAGCACGGTCCTGCTCTTCGTCGGCGCGGTCGTGGACGCCGCCTTCGCGACGGAGGGCGCCTTGCACCGGGGCCCGCGCTCGGGGGCGGGCAGCGTGGCGCATCTGCCGCTCGGCACCGCGGAGTCGGGCGGCGACGCCGACGGGGCGGGCGGTGCGGGGCGCTGTTCGTGCGGGCGGACCGACTGCCTCCAGTCGGAGGTGTCGGAGCGCGCCATGGTGCGGCGCGCGGCCGGTCAGGGGCTGGCCGTGGACTCGTTCCTGGAACTGCTGGACCTGGCGCTTGCCGGTGAGCCGCGGGCCGTGGCGCTCTTCCGCCGCCGGGCGCGCCTGGTCGGCCGGGCCGCGGCGCTCCTGCTGGACATGTTCGATCCCGAGGTGCTCGTCGTGGTCGAGCCGGGGGTGGGCCGGCTGCCCGGGTGTCTGGCCGAACTGCGGGCCGAGGTGGCGAAGCGTTCCTGGGTCTGCGAGGACCCGGAGCGGGCCGTGGTGCCGACCAGCTTCACCGGCACGGTGCTGGCCACGGCCGGCGGCGCGGTGGCGCTCGGCGCGCTGTACACGGATCCGCTGGGCCCCTGGCCCGCGCTGCCCGCGGTCTCCTGACGGCCCGCCAATTCCGGCGGCTGTTTCCCCGGCCGACTTAATTCAGGCAGTTGCATTGTTGACCGGGCACGAATGCGGAAGGGATGATGGATTCATGACCAGCCGGCAGCGGAATTCAGGGAACGCGTCCTTCGTGATGCGCGTCTTCCGCCTGCCCATGACGGCGTTCGCGGCCGTCCGGCTCCTGTGTTGTCGCCCCTGTCCGGGCCTCCGGTAAATCCTGCCGCGTCCGCCGCACCGCGCTCGCTGTAGCGCCCCTGCTGTAGTGCCTGCGCGGTATTGCCTCAGCCGTACTACCTGAGCCGTACTGCCTGAGCCGCATTCCCTGAGCCGTATTCCCGCTGCTGGGATCTCGGTTCGAAATCCTCGTCACGTCCGCCGTGCCGGCGTCGCATTCCCGCTGTCCGCGTACTCACGTATGCCCGTGAGCTTTCCTCGCCCCCTTGCCGACCCACCAACTCGGGAGAAACGTTGACCGTCACCGTGTCCTCATATTCCGCGCCGGCCGCAACGGCCGAAGCGGCCGCACCGACCACCCCCGGAATCGACCCGCGCCGATTCCGGCAGGCATTCCGCCGCTACCCCGCCGGAGTCGTCGTCATCACCGCGGACGCGGGCCACGGCCCCATAGGTTTCACCGCGACCTCGCTCAGCTCGCTCTCGCTGGACCCGCCGCTGGTGTCGTTCGGCATCGGCACCACCACCTCCTCCTGGCCGCACATCGAGCGGGCCCGCACGGCGGTCGTGAACTTCCTCGGCGCCGAACAGCAGGGACTGGCCACCACGTTCACCACCAGCGGCATCGACCGCTTCGCCGCCCCCACCCGCTGGCAGCGGCTGCCGGAGGGGGAGCCGGTGCTCGACGATGTGGCCGGGTGGCTGCGGCTGGAGATCGAACAGCTCGTCCCGGCCGGTGACCACCGCGTCGTCATCGCCCGGGTGGTGGACGCCCGGCTCGACGAGGGGCGCGGCCCGCTCCTCTTCCACGACGGCGCCTACCTCACCCTCCGGGCGCCCGCGCCCCCCACTGGCCACTGATCAGGGATTCACCGTGCCACTCGACGACACATACCGGACCGTCGGCCGCAGAACCTTTCTCGCACTCACCGGTGCGACGGCCATCGGCGCTCTCGCCGCCTGCTCCCCGCAGGCCGAAACGGTGGCGAGCGCCGAGCCCACCGGAAGACTCCCCTCGGGAGCGCCGCCACCCGGCACGAAACTCTCCATAGCCGTCCGCACGACCCAGCTCCAGCTGGGCCCGGCCGGACTGAAGGAGGAACTGCCGTTCACCGTTTCCGACTGGCCCAACCTGAACGCCGGCCCCGACATCATCCAGGGATTCCGCGCCCATTCCATCGACCTCGCGGTCAATGCCGGAATTCCGCCGATCCAGGCCCAGGCCATCGGCGTCGGCGCGAAGATCGTCGCGGTGCAGGTACGCGACAGCCCGAATTACGTCTTCGCGACCGCGCCCGGCTCGGACATCAGGAGCGCGGCCGACTTCCGGGGCCGGAAGATCGGTTTCTCGCAGGGCCAGGCACAGGGCGTCGTCGTACTGCGCGCGCTGAAGCGGGCCGGCCTCGCCAACAAGGACGTCGAGCTGGTCGCCCTGCCCAGCACCCAGTTCCTCACCGCCCTCCAGTCCGGGCAGGTCGACGTGGCACCGCTGGGCGAGCCGACCCTCACCAAATACCTGACCCAGTACGGCAAGGACGGGGCGCGCGGGATCAAGACCGACGTGGTGGACCTTCTCACGGTCCTCTGGGCGCCCGACGAGGTGCTGAGGGACAAGGCCAAGGTCGCCGCCGTCCGCTCCTTCGTCCCGCTGTGGGCCCGCGGAGTGGCGTGGGCCTGGGAGAACACCGACACCTGGATCGACACGTACTACGTCAAGGACCAGGGCGTCACCCGGGAGGACGGCAAGCGCATCGTCGCCTCCCTGCGGCAGCCCCGGTTCCCGGTGAGCTGGGACAAGGCCATCGCGTGGGAGCAGGAGACCGCCGACCTGATGGCCGAGGGCGGGTTCGTGCCGGAGCAGGACGTCACCGGCCTGTTCGACCGCCGCTTCGAAGGGCTGGCGGCCAGAGCCGTACCGGCCCGCTACCGGGAGACGTCATGACCGAACTGCTGACGAACGCCCGCACGGCAGGCCGGGTGAACCCGGCCGCCGCGCCCGGGGAGGCCGCCGCGCCCGGGGAGACCGCCGCGCCCGGGGAGACCGCCGCGCCCGGGGAAACCGCGAAGCCGGTGGTCGCCGGACCGTCCGCGCCCCGGACCACGGCCCCCCGCGCCACCCGCAGGCGGCTGGGGCCCGGCCGGGCCGTTCCCTTCGGGCGGCTCATCGGACCGGTGCTGGTCGTTGCACTGTGGTGGTCCGCCTCCGCCATCGGCTACCTCGACCCCCGGATCCTGTCCGGGCCCGGCACGGTGCTCTCCACCGCGTCGGATCTCATCTCCAGCGGCCGGCTCCAGGACAACGTCCTCATCTCGCTGCAACGCGCCGGGCTCGGGCTGCTCTTCGGGGTGGCCGCGGGGGTCGTGCTCGCCGTCGCGGCCGGACTGAGCCGCACCGGCGAATACCTGCTGGACGGTCCGCTCCAGATCAAGCGCGCCATCCCGTCGCTCGCCATGCTCCCGCTGCTGATCCTCTGGCTCGGCATCGGTGAACAGATGAAGGTCACCGTGATCGCTCTCGGCGTCGCGGTGAGCATGTACATCAACACGTACGCCTCACTGACCGGCATCGACAGCCGGTACGTCGAGCTGGCGGAGGGGCTCGACCTGAGCCGCGCGCAGTTCGTCCGCAAGGTCGTCGTGCCCGGCTCGCTGCCCGGCTTCTTCGTCGGACTGCGCCTCGGCGTCACCGCGTCCTGGCTCGGCCTGATCGTCGTCGAGCAGATCAACGCCACCAGCGGCATCGGCTACATGATGTTCCAGGCCCAGCAGTACGCCCAGTCCGACGTGATCATCGTGGGCCTGGTGGCCTACGGGATCTTCGGCTTCGCGTCGGACGCGGCGGTACGCGCCGTCGAGAGGAGGGTCCTGTCGTGGCGACGCACCCTGGCGGGCTGACCGCCGCGCGCACCGCGGCCGGTGCGGCCGTGGAGTCTCCCGCGATACGCACCCGCGGCCTGGTCCGCAGGTTCGGTGACCGGGACGTCCTCAAGGAGCTCGATCTCACCGTCGCGGCGGGGGAGTTCACCGCGCTGCTCGGCCGCAGCGGCTCGGGCAAGTCCACCCTGCTGCGGGCCGTCGCCCGGCTCGACCACACCGTTGAGGGCTCCGGTGAACTCACCGTCCCCGACCGGGTCTCGCTCTCCTTCCAGGACTCCCGGCTGCTGCCCTGGCTCCGGGTGATCGACAACGTCGTCCTCGGACTGCGCGGGCCCGGCGCCCGTGAACGCGGCCTCACCGCGCTGGCGGAGGTCGGTCTGGAGGGCCGCGGCCGGTCCTGGCCGCACGAGCTCTCCGGCGGCGAGCAGCAGCGCGCCGCGCTGGCCCGCGCCCTGGTCCGCGAGCCCGAACTGCTCCTAGCGGACGAGCCGTTCGGCGCCCTGGACGCCCTCACCCGGATCAGGATGCACGGCCTGCTGCGCGAGCTGTACGAGCGCCACCGGCCCGCGGTGCTCCTGGTCACCCATGACGTGGACGAGGCCGTCGAGCTGGCCGACCGGGTACTCGTCCTGGAGGACGGCCGGATCGCCGTGGACCTCACCGTCGACCTGCCCACCCCGCGCTCCCGGCGCGACGCCCGGTTCCAGGAGTACCGCGACACCCTGCTCACCGCCCTCGGCGTCGCGCAGCCCTAGGGCCTGTCGTCAAACTGCCGTCGTTGCCCGAAGGGCGGCCGGGCGGCGTCAGGTGCTTCCCCAAGCTCTCGGCTTCGCTCGACCAGGGGAGACCCCATTTCTCGGCGTGCCGGCCCCAGTCCCCTGTACTGGACGTACTGGGGTCTGGGGCCGGTGCGGCGAGAGTGCGTGCATGGCGTCGCCCGGCAGACGGCAGTTTGACGACAGGCCCGAGGGCTCCTTGTCGCACGACAGGCCCCCGCCCCGTACCGATGTGAAGGAACCCCATGCCCCGCACGCCTGACCGCAAGCAGCTGCACCTCAACGCCTTCCTCATGTCCACCGGCCACCACGAGGCGTCCTGGCGGCTGCCGGAGAGCCCGGCCGAGGCCAACGCCGACGTCGAGCACTACAAGAACCTGGCCCGGATCGCCGAACGCGGCAGACTGGACTCGCTGTTCCTCGCCGACAGCCCCGTCCTGATGGGCGATCCCGGACGGCGGCCGTCCGCCAAACTGGAGCCCACCGTCCTGCTGACCGCGCTGGCCGGCGCCACCCGGCACATCGGCCTCATCGCCACCGCGTCGACCAGCTACAACGAGCCGTACAACCTGGCCCGCCGGTTCGCCTCGCTCGACCACGTCTCGGGCGGCCGGGCCGGCTGGAACATCGTCACGACCGCGGGCGCCGACGCGGCCCGCAACTTCGGCCTCGACGACACCCCGCTGCACCACGACCGCTACCGGCGCGCCGGTGAGTTCGTCGAGGTGTCCACCAAGCTGTGGGACAGCTGGTCCGACGACGCCGTCATCGCGGACAAGGAGCGCGGTGTCCACGCCCTGGCGGAACGGGTGCGGAGGATCGGGCACAGCGGCGAGTTCTTCCGGGTCGACGGCCCACTGAACGTACAACGCCCGCCGCAGGGCTATCCCTTGCTCGTGCAGGCCGGGTCCAGCGAGGACGGCAAGGACTTCGCCGCCCGGTACGCGGAGGCAGTGTTCACCGCCCAGCAGACGCTGGAGGAGGGCATCGCGTTCTACAAGGACGTGAAGCAGCGCGCCGAGGCGGCCGGCCGTAACCCGGACGGCATCAAGATCCTCCCCGGTATCGTGCCGGTCATCGGTGACACCGAGGCCGAGGCCCTGGCGCTGGACGCCGAGCTGGAGGAGCTCATCGTCCCGGACTACGCCAGGCGACAGCTCGCCCAGCGGCTGAGGATCGCCCCCGACGAACTGGACCTGGACGCGGAACTCCCCGAGGACATCCCCACCGAGGACGAGATCGAGGGTGCCAAGAGCCGCTACACGCTCATCGTGGAGCTGGCCAGGCGCGAGCACTTGACCGTACGTCAGCTGATCGGCCGGCTCGGCGGCGGACGCGGCCACCGCACCTTCGCCGGCACGGCCGAACAGGTCGCGGACACCATCGAGCACTGGTACGACAGCGGGGCCGCCGACGGCTTCAACATCATGCCCGCCGTCCTCCCCTCCGGCCTGGAGGTCTTCGTCGACCGGGTGGTGCCGATCCTCCAGGAGCGGGGCCTGTTCCGTACCGAGTACACCGCGAGCACCCTGCGCGGACACTACGGGCTGCCCCGGCCCGCCAACCGGCTCTTCGAGACCGTCGACAGCGCCGAGGGCCACTTCGGCATCGCGCTGGCGCAGACCCGGTGACGGACCGGCCGGGCCGGAGCGGCAGCCGACCCGCGACCGGAGTCAGACGGCCGGTACCCGGTCCAGGAATCCGCTCACCGCGCGGATCCGCCCGTCGGCCGCGAGAACGGCCACGTCCGAACCGGCGACCGGGGCGGAGCCGTCCGCCGCGACCAGCTCCCAGCTGAAACGTACGAGGGAGTGGTGGCCGTCCGCGGCCCCGGTCTGCCGGAAGGCGAAGCCCGGGAACTGCTGCTGGGCGCCGCTGATCGCGGCCGCCAGCTCGTCGTGCCCCCGCACGTCGGCCAACGGGTCGGTGTAGCCCGCGTCCTCGGTGAACGCCGCCGTGACGGCCTTCGCCAACTCCTCGGGGGTGGCGGCGTTCCAGGCGGCGAAGTAGCGCTCGACGGCGTTGTCGTAGGCGGTCATCGTGGGTCCTCTCGTCGGTCCCGGCGGGTGGGCCGGGTGCGTTGCGCTGGTGAGGAACACGATGTCCGACTGCGGGGAACGGGTCGATTACCTCCGGGGTAAGGGGCTGGGACGGACGCGGAACGCGGCGGCTCCGCGCCTACGCCCGGCCGTCCGGGACGACGTGCATGGCGGCTTCCTCCGCGGATGCCGCCGCGCCGTCGATCCCGACGTCCTCGCCCGCCATGGTGTCCGGGTCGTCGCGGTCCAGCTCCCGGGTGAGGCGCCCGGCGCGGACGTCACCGACCTCGTCGTCCCAGGGCTCCCCGTCCCCGTCCGGCTTGTCGCCCACCCCGTCACCGGGTCCGTCGGCGACCTCGGGCAGCTCCCGGGCGAGCCGGCCCTCCAGCGCTTCGCCGCTGCGCTGCTCGGAGGCGGTGGTGCCCCGGTCCTCCACGGCCCACGGCTTCTCGGGCGGGGAGTACCCCTCGTCGAGCACGTCAGTGAGGTCGCGGTCGTCCAGGGTGTCTTCCACGTCGAGCAGATCGGCGGGGTCGGAGGCCTCCGGCTGCTGGGGCTGGTAGACCTCGTCGCCCAGGTCGGCATCCTTCATGATGAGTCCCTTCCCGATGTCGGGGATCCCGGTCATGCCCACCGTACGACGCGGGAGAAGGGGGAACCGCGGCCCGCTCGCCTTCGAATGTCCCGTACCTCCTCAGGATAGGGGGACCGGCGCCTGACCCGCAGCGCGCGGCCTCGGGCGGGCGGCGACGGCGTGGGTGAGAGACGATGGAAGGTGTGGGCCACAGCGCCCCGAAGGGCGGGAACGGCACCGAGAGCCGCGTGGAGAGGCCGTCCGCAGACGCAGCCGACGGAGAGGCCGACATGGATTACCCCGAGAGCTACCAACTGGTGTTTCAGTCGTCCGCGGTGGAGGACGACGCGGTGATCGTCCGGCGCACCGCGCAGTCCGGGGCCGGTGGATACCCGGTCTACGAGGACGAGACCGGGATCGTCCGGGCGGAGATCAGCGAGCGAGGCGAGGTGCGCATGCTCGCCAGCGGCGGGCACCAGGTCCTCGGGACGCCGCTGGTGGTGCGCGAAACCGCCCCGTAGGGCAGGCGAAGGGGGGCAGGCCGGCCGTCGTGGCGGCCGGAAAAGGAACAGAGTTCGCGGACCCCTATCACGTGCTCATGTCCGGTGACATCCTGCCGACGCAGGACAATCCGTCTTCAGGCGTCAAACACTTGGTCGAAATTTTGCCCCTGGTGGGCTGCGCGGGGGAGACACCAGGCACACTCGACCTGTAGGAATCTCGCCACGAAGAGGATCACGCATGATCACGTTGAACAAGGAAGACGGCCCGGCGGATCTGGACGGGGTGACCCACCTGTCCATCGGGGTGTCCTGGGACCCCACTGTCGGCAGCAGTGGCGGGCTGATGGGGAAGCTTCGCCAGAAGAAGGGCACCGACCTCGACCTCATCGCCATCGCGATGCAGGGCGCGGACCCGGTCCGGCTGGCCGGTCTGGACTCCCTGGACCCGCTGGGCAACGGCTCGCTGGTGCACAGTGGTGACAACCAGACCGGAAAGGGCGACGGCGACGACGAGACGGTGACCGTCGACTTCGCCCGGGTGCCGACGAACATCACGTCCATCGTCTTCATCGCCGCCGCGTACAAGAAGGGCAGCTCCTTCCAGAACGCGCGCAACATCAGCTTCAAGGTGTACGACGCGACGGGCGGCAGCAGCCAGCAGGTCGCGGACATCTGGCCGAGCCTGCTCAGCAACGACAACGGCTGCGCCGTGGCCAAGGCGATGCGCGTCGGTGGGAGCTGGAAGCTTGAGGTGATCAACGAGACGGGGAAGATCAAGCAGGGCACCGAGCAGGCCCTGATGCGTTTCGCCGTGAGCAAGTAGCCGGCTGGCCGTGCGTTTCGCCGTAAGCAAGTAACCGGCCTGGCCGTGCTTTTCGCCGTGAGCGAGTAAAGCGAGTAAGCGGCCGGCCGCCGGGGCGTGTTCCTGGAGGACGGCGTCCCTGTCCCGCATGTGCGGTGGTGTTCAGTCCACCCGGCGCGCGCGGGGCGGGGGCGTCGGGTTTCCGGCCGCCAGCGGTGACCGGGCCAGTTCGACGCAGCCCGCGGTGATCAGGACCAGGGCCAGCAGCTCCGGGAGCAGCCACCAGCCGGCGCGCAGCTCCTCACCGAACAGGGTCACCCCGTACAGGACGCTGATCAGGGCGTCGCCCAGCGTCAGGCACGGCTGCACCGCGACCAGCGTGCCCGCCTGGAGCGCGTTCTGGAGCAGGAACAGGGCGCCGACGCCCGCCGCGGCCGTGGCGTAGAGCTGCCAGGACTCGAAGAGCACCACCACCCCGTCGCCGTCACTGAGCCGCGCCATGGCGTCCTTCATCAGGGCGGCGGTGAGCGCGTACCCGCAGGCGGCGGCCAGGCCGAGCAGCGCGGCCCGGGAGTTGCCCCGGGTGGCCCGCGCCCCGGCGATCAGCGCCGCCTCGAAGAGGCCGGTGAGGATCAGCGCCGGAACCCACGCCGCTCCGTGCACCGTCTCGCTCCCGCCCCCCGGAGCGGCCGACGCCATGCCGAGCGCGAGCCCCGCCGTGACGGCGGCCGCCCCCAGCCAGACGGTCCGGGGCACCCGCACCCGCATCACGAAACCCGCGAGCAGCAGGGTCGCCGGCAGCTCGATCACGAAGATCGGCTGGACCACCGCGATCGGCCCGGTCGCCAGCGCGACGGCCTGGCAGACGGCCGCGACGATCACCAGCGCGATCCCCGCGAGCCACACCTTCTGGCGCAACAGATGACCGATCAGCGACAACCGCATCGACTCCCGGTCGGGGACATCGAGGGCGGCGCGGCGCTGGAGGACGGAGGCGGACCCGTTGCTGAGCGCGGTCAGGATGGCGAAGAGGACACTGATCACCGGTCCATGATGCGGGCGGACGGCGTCGGTGCCCGGGACCCGCGCCCGGCGGCCCGGCGGACGCGTGAAGGGCCACGCCAGGGCGCGGCCATCAGGACGGAGCCCGTCCTGATGGCCGCGTACCGTGCCGCCATGGCCGAGAAGAAGAAGACCTCCGCCCCGGCCCCCGCGGTGCTCTCGCCGCGGGCGCTGGGGCGCGCGACGCTGGAACGCCAACTGCTCCTCAGCCGCGCCGATATGACGGCCGAGGAGGCGATCCGGCACCTCGTCGGCCTCCAGGCGCAGAACCCCGGGCCGCCCTACTTCCAGCTGCTGGCCCGGCTGAAGGGCTTCGACCCGGCCGAACTCGCCGCGCTGATGGAGTCGCGCGAAGCCGTCCGCATCGTCACCCTGCGCTCCACCATCCACACCCACACCGCGGATGACGCCCTCACCCTGCGCCCTCTGGTCCAGGAGGCCCGTGACCGGGAGCTGAGGATCTTCCGGAAGCGGCTCGTGGGCGTGGACCTGGACCGGCTCCGGGACATCAGCCGGGAGTTCGTCGAGGGGGCGCCCCGCACTCCGAAGGAGATCCGCGAGCGACTGCTCACCGAATGGCCGGACGCGGATCCGCAGGCCCTGAGTACGGCGGCCCGCTGCGTGCTGCCGCTGGTCCAGGTGACCCCGCGCGGGGTGTGGGGCCGGAGCGGCCGGGTGGCGCTGACCACCGTCGAGCACTGGCTCGCCCGCCCTTCGGAACCGGTCCCCGCGCCCGACTCCACCGTGCTCCGCTACCTCGGCGCGTTCGGCCCGGCGTCGGTGCGGGACATGCAGTCCTGGGCCGGGCTGACCCGGCTGGCGGAGGTCTTTGACCGGCTCCGTCCGCGACTGCTCACCTTCCGGGACGAGAACGGCGTCGAGTTGTTCGACCTGCCCGACGCCCCGCGCCCCGCAGCGGACACCCCCGCCCCGCCGCGCTTCCTGCCCGAGTTCGACAACGTGCTGCTCGGCCACGCGGACCGTACCCGGATCGTCCCGCCCCGGTTCAAGGGGCGCAACGGGGTGGGGAACCAGAGCTACGGGAGCGTGCTGTTCGACGGCTTCCTCGCCGCCCTGTGGCGGCTGGACCCCGGCCGGGACGGCGCACCGGCCGGCGTCACCGTACAGGAGCTGCGCCCGCTCGGCGCGGCGGGGCGCGACGCCGTTACGGAGGAGGCGGTCGCGCTGCTCTCCGTGATGACGGAGGCGACCACGGACGGCAGCGGCTACGACATCAGGTTCGCCTCGTTCATCGACTTCGGCGAGTGAGGTGCGTCAGGCGCGTCAGGCGCGTGAGTTGAGTGAGTTGCGTCAGGTGCGTGAGGTGGGTGAGTTGCGTCAGGTGTGCGGGCGCGCAGGCGTGCTCGGGTTACGGCAGCAGCCCCGCGCGCCGGGCCGCGACGACCGCCTCCAGCCGGGTGTGCGCACCGAGCTTGCGCATCGCGGAGCGCAGATACCCCTTCACCGTCTCCGGGCGCAGCCCGAGCCGGCCCGCCGCCACCGCGTTCGTCGCCCCCGCCGCGACGCAGGCCAGGACGTCGAGCTCACGTGGCGCGAGCTGCACCTCCGGGGCCGCCGGCACCCGCGCACCGGCCGCGGAGGCGAGCCGCCCGCACACCGCGAGCAGCTCGTCGCGCAGCGCGGGGTCGAGCACCTTCGGGACCAGGGCGCGCAGTTCCCGGTGTGCCGACCTGACGTCCTCCCAGGCCTCCGGGGCGGCCCGCGGATCGGTCACCTGCTCGCGGGTCACCGCGAGCAGCTGCTGCACCTCGTCCCGGACGGCCAGCGCCTGCTCCACGTCGCGGGCCGCCGCCACCGCCGCGTCGAACGTGCGGTCCCCGAGGGTGAGGGGCTCGCGCAGCGCCCCGTACAGCACGCCGCGCACCTTGCGCCGTACGACGACGGGTACCGCGACGACCGAGCGCAGGCCCTCCGCCGCCACGGCCATGTCGTACTCGTGGCTGATGTGGCGCGAGGAGTGGTAGTCGGTCACCGCGCACGGCCGGGACAGGGCGATCGCCTTGCCGCCCAGGCCGCTGCCGGCCGAGATCACCAGCCCGCGCAGCGCCGCGGTGTGCGCCCCGTTCAGCTCGGCGATCCTGGCATGGCGGGTGTCGGAGAGCAGTCCGCCGAACGCCACGGGGAGCCCGCTCGTCCGGCGCAGCCGCAACAGCGCGGCCTGCATCTCCACCGCATCGACGGATTCCGGCACGTCGCCGCCTCTCTGCCCGGCTCCGGGGGACGCGGCATCGCCCTCCCGCACCCCCGTACCCCCGTTCGGGGGTGGTGAGACCTGGGTCACTGTTTACATGATGTTAAGTGACCGGTCCGGTCCGCAATGAGGAGGGCACATGTCGGCCACCAGTGCGACGGAGACGTTCCGGGCCGCCCGGGACTTCCTGCTGCGACACCGCGAGGACTACACCGCGGCCTACGAGGGCTTCCGCTGGCCCCGCAGCGACCACTTCAACTGGGCGCTGGACTGGTTCGACGTCATCGCCCGGGACAACGACCGCACCGCCCTGCACATCGTGGAGGAGGACGGCGGCCGCACCGAGATGTCCTTCGCCAGGATGTCCGCCCGCTCCAACCAGGCCGCGAACTGGCTGCGCGCCCAGGGCGTCCGGGAGGGCGACCGCATCCTGGTCATGCTCGGCAACCAGGTGGAGCTGTGGGAGACCGCGCTCGCCGCGATGAAGCTGCGCGCCGTCGTCATCCCCGCGACCCCGCTGCTGGGCCCGGCCGACCTGCGCGACCGGGTCGAGCGCGGCCGGGTCCGCCACGTGCTGGTCCGGGACGCCGACACCGCCAAGTTCGACGAGGTGCCCGGCCGCTACAGCCGGATCGTCGTGGGCGCGGACACCGAGGGCTGGGTCTCCTACACCGGGGCCGACGAAGCGCCGGAGACCTTCACGGCGGACCGGGAGACCGACGCCGACGAACCGCTGATGCTCTACTTCACCTCGGGCACGACCGCCAGCCCCAAGCTCGTCGAGCACACCCACGTGTCCTACCCCGTGGGCCATCTCTCGACGATGTACTGGATCGGGCTGCAGCCCGGCGACGTCCACCTCAACATCTCCTCGCCGGGCTGGGCCAAGCACGCCTGGTCCAACCTCTTCGCGCCGTGGACCGCGGAGGCGACCGTCTTCATCTTCAACTACACCCGCTTCGACGCGGCCCGGCTGATGGCGGAGATGGACCGCTCGCGGATCACCAGCTTCTGCGCGCCGCCGACCGTCTGGCGGATGCTCATCCAGGCCGACCTCTCCCAGCTGAAGACCCCGCCCCGCGAGGTCGTCGCGGCCGGCGAACCGCTCAACCCGGAGGTCATCGAGTCGGTCCGGCGCGCGTGGGGCGTCACCATCCGGGACGGATTCGGTCAGACGGAGACGGCCGTCCAGGTCGCCAACACCCCCGGCCAGAAGCTGAAGGCCGGCTCGATGGGGCGCCCGAGCCCCGGCTTCGAGGTGGTGCTGCTGGACCCGGTCAGCGGGGAGCCCGGCGCCGTCGAGGGCGAGATCTCCCTCGATCTCTCGGCCCACCCGGTCGGCCTGATGACCGGCTACCACGGCGACCCGGACCGCACCGCGGAGGCCATGGCGGGCGGCTACTACCGCACCGGGGACATCGGCTCGCGCGACGAGGACGGCTACATCACCTACGTCGGCCGCGCGGACGACGTCTTCAAGGCCTCCGACTACAAGATCTCGCCGTTCGAGCTGGAGAGCGCCCTGCTGGAGCACGAGGCCGTCGCGGAGGCGGCGGTCGTACCGGCCCCCGACCCGCTCCGGCTCGCCGTCCCGAAGGCGTACGTCGTGCTGGCCGAGGGCTGGGAGCCCGGACCCGACACGGCCAAGGTGCTCTTCGCCCACTCGCGCGCGGTCCTCGCCCCGTACAAGCGGATCCGCCGGCTGGAGTTCGCCGAGCTGCCCAAGACCGTCTCCGGCAAGATCCGCCGGATCGAACTGCGTGAGGCCACGGCCCGGGGCACGGGCGCCGAGTACGTCGAGGGGGACCTGACATGACCGAGCCGTCCTACGCCCACGGCACCGGCGAGACCGCCCTGCTGGGCGACACCATCGGACGCGGCCTCGACCGGACGATCAAGGCGTACGGCGAGCGGGAGGCGCTGGTCGACGTGGCCTCCGGGCGGCGCTGGACGTACGCCGAATTCGGCCGGGACGTCGAGGAGCTGGCCCGCGCGCTGATGGCGTCGGGGGTGGCCAAGGGCGACCGGGTCGGCATCTGGGCGCTCAACTGCCCCGAGTGGGTGCTCGTCCAGTACGCCACCGCCCGCATCGGCGCCATCATGGTCAACATCAACCCCGCGTACCGGGCGCACGAGCTGGAGTACGTGCTGAAACAGTCCGGCATCTCGCTCCTGGCCGCCACGCTCTCGCACCGCACCAGCGACTACCGGGCGCTGGTCGAGGAGGTCCGGGCGAACTGCCCCGCGCTGCGCGCCGTGCACTACATCGGCGACCCCAGCTGGGACGAGCTGACGGCGGCCGCCGGATCAGTCACGCCGGATGAACTCGCCGTACGCGAGGCCGAGTTGTCCTGCGACGACCCGATCAACATCCAGTACACCTCCGGCACCACGGGCTTCCCCAAGGGGGCCACCCTCTCCCATCACAATATCCTCAACAACGGCTACTTCGTAGGGGAGTTGGTCGCCTACACCGAACAGGACCGGGTCTGTCTGCCGGTGCCCTTCTACCACTGCTTCGGCATGGTCATGGGCAACCTCGGCGCCACCTCGCACGGCGCCTGCATCGTGATCCCGGCCCCCGCCTTCGAGCCCGCCGCCGTGCTCGCCGCGGTCCAGCAGGAGCGCTGCACCTCGCTCTACGGCGTCCCCACGATGTTCATCGCGGAGCTCAACCTCCCCGGCTTCGCCTCCTACGACCTCTCCTCGCTGCGCACCGGCATCATGGCCGGATCTCCCTGCCCGGTCGAGGTGATGAAGCGGGTCGTCGCGGAGATGCACATGGACGAGGTGTCCATCTGCTACGGGATGACGGAGACCTCACCGGTCTCCCTGCAGACCCGCCGCGACGACGACCTGGAGCGCCGCACCGGCACCGTCGGCCGCGTGATGCCGCACATCGAGGTCAAGGTCATCGACCCGGCGACCGGCGTGACGCTGGAGCGCGGTGTCTCGGGTGAACTCTGCACCCGGGGCTACAGCGTGATGCTCGGCTACTGGGAGCAGCCGGAGCGGACCGCCGAAGTGATCGACGCGGGGCGCTGGATGCACACCGGGGACCTCGCGGTGATGCGCGAGGACGGCTACGTACAGATCGTCGGCCGGATCAAGGACATGATCATCCGCGGTGGCGAGAACGTCTATCCGCGCGAGATCGAGGAATTCCTCTACGGGCACCCGAAGATCGCGGATGTGCAGGTCGTGGGGGTGCCGGACGAGCGGTACGGCGAGGAGATCCTGGCCTGCGTCATTCCCGTGGACCCGGCGGACCCGCCGGCCCTGGAGGAGGTGGCGGCGTTCTGCCGAGGACAGCTGGCGCACTACAAGGTGCCGCGACTGCTGGAGATCCTCGATGCCTTCCCGATGACGGTCAGCGGGAAGGTCCGGAAGATCGAACTGCGGGAGAACTACGCCAGGCCCTAGAAACCCGACGCCATCAGGCGGCTTCGATGATGTCGCCCGCGGCGGCGGACTGTGTGGCGGCAGCCCACTCGATCAGAAGCACCTCGTACGCGGCGGACTCCACGGAGGACCAGTCCTGCCCGGCGCGGGCGTCGACGAGCGCGCGGATCGCCTCGTTCGCCTCGACGGCGGCGGGGTGGGACGGCTGGGCGAGGTATGCGGGCTGCGGGGCGTGCGCCGGCGCATTGGGTGGAGAATGCCGTGGAGTTAAAGCCATGCGCCCCACTGTAAGGCCCGCCACCGACAACCGGCCGAACATCTGTGGCCCCTGGCTCGAACGTGACCGATAGCACTCACTGTGGCCGGTTGATTTCTGTGAGGTGCGGCACGTCGCGGCGCATGCAGACCCGCGGCCACCGGTCCAGCCCGTGCTCCGCCTCCTCCGCCCGGATCTTGCGCAGCCCGTCGGTGAGTTCGGCGTCCGTCAGTACGCGGAAGCCGAGCCGGGCGTAGTACGGCGCGTTCCACGGGACGTGGGAGAACGTGGTGAGCGTGAGCGCGGCCAGCCCCTCGGCCGCCGCCCAGTCCTCCGCGTGGCTGATAAGGGCGCCGCCCAACCCCCGCCGGGCGGCTGCCGGGTGGACCGAAACCTGCTCGATATGGCCGGCGCCGTCGACCGGATCCGCGACGAGATAGCCCAGCGGCCGGTCGTCGGCGCCGACGGTGACCCAGGCGCGGCCGGCCCGCCGGTACTCGTCCAGAACGTCCAGGGGCGGCGGCTCGTCGTCGGCCACGCCGGACATGCCGAGGGCCCTGAAGGGCTCTCCCGCGGCACGCTCGATGTCCTGGAGCAGCGGGAGGTCCGGGCGGCGGGCAGGGCGGATGCGCATACCCCAGTGTGACTCGTCCCCGCCCCGGACGGCGCTCAGGCCCCCGTGCTGACGAGTTCGTCCGCCGGGCTGTTCACCGGCTGCGGGGTTCCGGTGAGGTCCATGACGAAGAGCGGGATGGTCAGCCCGTCCGCGCGCTCCCTGGCGTCCGGCGCGTATC
This sequence comes from Streptomyces sp. NPDC104307, assembly GCF_055584045.1. NCBI lineage: Bacteria > Bacillati > Actinomycetota > Actinomycetes > Kitasatosporales > Streptomycetaceae > Streptomyces > Streptomyces sp. NPDC104307. Next base: position 1,325,128 of record NZ_JBVJMU010000001.1, on the reverse strand, counting down.
CGGCGAGCGAGAAGAAGACCGCGGAGACCGAGGTGTTCAGCGCGTTGAGCCACAGACACTCGACATCACGCAGCGCGGTCGTCCGGGTGGTGGAGTCGACCTGGGCGATCAGCCCCGCCGCCCGCAGGTCGATCCGGGACGAGGGGCGTTCCGCGGGCTGGACGACCTCGCGGTAGCCGAGCCACTTCAGGTACAGCGCGGCGGCGCCGACCGCGTCGCGCGCGGTACGGATCGTCAGCGGCCGGAACGCCGGTCTGGGGGCGGAGGCCGTACGCGGCAGTGGAATATGGGACGGCCGCACCGGCCGGTCCGCCCGGTGGGGGCCGCCGTCCGGCGCGCGGCCCAGGGACGCCACCGGGCGGACCGGTATCCGCAGCACCGCCCCGCACGGGCAGCACAGCTCGGGCTGCGGCCACTGGTCGTGCCGCCCGCAGGCGCGGCAGCGCACCGTGACCCAGTCGTCGTTCCAGGTGCGGTGGGTGATCGCCGTGACGGAGGCGCCGCGCAGCAGGGGCGGGGCGGTCGGGGCGCCGCACGGGCAGGGGTAGGCGGCAGTGACGTACACGTGGTCGCGGCGGCAGGCCGGGCACCGTACCGGCACAGACTCCACCATGGCCTCCCTCCCCGCACGGACCGCGGGCGGCCGGGATTCCGGGCCGACTCCGCTCCGTACCCCCATGCTCCACCAAGAGCGAGGTCCGGGGGAGGGAGTTGAGCCACTTCGAGGAAACGCTTCTGCCGGCCCGTGGGCGACCGCCTCTCTTGACGGCTGTCCGGCCGCACTTTAGATTTGCTTCCGTATAGCAGAATCAAACTTCCGTAATACGGAATTGGTGCTCTCAGGTGGCGCGACAGAGCCCGACTCCACCCAGGTCCGAGCAGGAGCACTCAATGCCTCGAATGACCGCTGCCCGAGCGGCAGTTGAGATCCTCAAGCGCGAAGGCGTCAGCAACGCGTTCGGTGTGCCGGGCGCGGCGATCAACCCCTTCTACGCGGCCCTCAAGGCCTCCGGCGGGGTTCATCACACGCTCGCCCGCCACGTCGAGGGCGCCTCCCACATGGCGGAGGGCTACACCCGGGCCCACGCGGGGAACATCGGCGTCTGCATCGGCACGTCGGGACCCGCCGGCACCGACATGATCACCGGCCTCTACTCCGCCATCGCCGACTCGATCCCGATCCTGTGCATCACCGGCCAGGCCCCGACCGCCGTCCTCCACAAGGAGGACTTCCAGGCGGTCGACATCGCCTCGATCGCGAAGCCGGTCACCAAGGCGGCCACCACCGTCCTGGAGGCCGCGCAGGTCCCCGGCGTCTTCCAGCAGGCCTTCCACCTGATGCGCACCGGCCGCCCCGGCCCGGTCCTCATCGACCTGCCGATCGACGTCCAGCTCACCGAGATCGAGTTCGACCCCGACCTCTACGAGCCGCTGCCGGTGCACAAGCCCGCCGCCTCGCGCAAGCAGATCGAGCGCGCGGTCGAGATGCTGAACGCGTCCGAGCGCCCGCTGCTCGTCGCGGGCGGCGGCATCATCAACGCCGACGCGTCCGAACTCCTGGTGGAGTTCGCGGAACTGACCGGCGTCCCGGTCGTCCCGACCCTGATGGGCTGGGGCATCCTCCCCGACGACCACGAGCTGAACGCCGGCATGGTCGGCCTCCAGACCTCGCACCGCTACGGCAACGCGAACTTCCTGGAGTCCGACTTCGTCCTCGGCATCGGCAACCGCTGGGCCAACCGCCACACCGGCAAGCTGGACGTCTACACCGAGGGCCGGAAGTTCGTCCACGTCGACATCGAGCCCACCCAGCTGGGCAAGATCTTCGCCCCCGACCTCGGCATCGCCTCCGACGCCAAGGCGGCACTGGAGCTGTTCGTCGAGGTGGCCCGCGAGCTGAAGGCGGCCGGCAAGCTCAAGGACCGCTCGCAGTGGGCCGCGTCCACCCAGGAGCGCCGTGCGAACCTCCAGCGCCGTACGCACTTCGACAACGTGCCGCTGAAGCCGCAGCGCGTGTACGAGGAGATGAACCGCGCCTTCGGCCCGGAGACCCGGTACGTCACCACGATCGGCCTCTCCCAGATCGCCGGCGCCCAGATGCTCCACGTCTACCGCCCGCGCCACTGGATCAACTGCGGCCAGGCGGGCCCCCTCGGCTGGACCATCCCCGCCGCCCTTGGCGTCGCGACCGCCGACCCCGAGGGCTCGGTCGTCGCGCTCTCCGGCGACTACGACTTCCAGTTCATGCTGGAGGAGCTCGCGGTCGGCGCGCAGCACCACATCCCGTACGTGCACGTGCTGGTCAACAACTCCTACCTCGGCCTGATCCGCCAGGCGCAGCGCAACTTCGACATCGACTTCCAGGTCAACCTGGAGTTCGAGAACCTCAACTCGCCGGAGCTGGGCGCCTACGGCGTCGACCACGTCAAGGTCGTCGAGGGCCTCGGCTGCAAGGCCATCCGCGTCACCGAACCGGACCAGCTGCTGCCGGCCTTCGAGGAGGCCAAGAAGCTGGCGGCGGAGTTCCGCGTCCCGGTGGTGGTCGAGGCGATCCTGGAGCGGATCACGAACATCGCGATGAGCGGTACGGACATCGCGTCGGTGAACGAGTTCGAGGACGTGGCCTCGGAGCCGGGGCATGCGCCTACGGCGATCCGGCCGTACGTGGAGGCCTGAGTTCGTCGGGTCTGCGGACCTGTTCCCGAAGGGCACCCTACGGAGATCCGTGGGGTGCCCTTCGGCTTGTGCCCGGCAGAAACCGAGCCTGTCGGGCACCTGGGGACGGAGCGCGGGGGCGGGGTCTGCGGGGCATGGGGGCACCTCCAGGCCGGCAAACGCAACTGTGAAGAGGAACCTGCGAACGGTCCAGCTCGATGTTTGTACTCTTCAGTAACCGTGACGGAGCAGGTAGTGAGAAATTCGCCAGGCCGCGCCAGGGTGGACCGCCTAGACCGCCGCCCTCCTCGTCGGGTGAGATGTCCCATCAGCACATCACGACAGCGAAGCCATGGAGGACACCCATGCCCGCCCCGTACGAGCACCGGTGCCACACGCGTCCCCAGCTTGAAATCCGAATTGGCGGACTCAGCCTGACGATTCAGCGAGTCCCCGGATGGTTAGTGGCAGCCCTCACCACCGCCACGGGAAGCGGTCTCGCCGCGTGGCTCACGTCGCGGTGACACGCTCGGCGGTTTGACGAGCGGGCTGCGAGCCTGTCTTCTGGCCCCCATGTCCCACAGCATGAGCGCCGACGAACCGGCCCCCACTCCGGCCAGCAGCTTCGAACTTGCCCTTGGGGAGGTTCGTTTGAAGATGGAGAACGTCTCCGAGCGAGTCCAATTGGCGGTTGTGTCCGCGGTCTCGGGTATCGTCATCGCGGCCATCGGAGCATGGGCGGTGACGCAACATTCCCGCAGTGACAGCGGGGACCAGAGTTAGAAGTCATCTCATTTGGTCTGGCCGGCCTCGCTGAAGCGGCGACCTGCGTGGTTCCCTGCCCATACCGTGGGAGTTCGGCCTGACCACGGACTTGCCTGTTCGAGTTGGCCGGCGAGGCGGAAGAGCCGGCTTTCAAGGCCGTATCCGGCGGCGAACTGCATGCCTACCGGGAGCCCCGTCCCGGCGTCGGCCGTCAAGGGTACGGACATGGCGGGCGTGCCCGCCACGTTGAACGGCATGGTGAACGGCGACAGGTCGTTGATGCGCTCGATCCAGCCGAGGCCGTCCAGTGTCTCCGCACCCTCGGTATGGGTGCCCAGAAGCACGGGAGGCTCCGGCAGGGTCGGCGTGAGGAGGACGTCGTACGCGTCGAAGTACCGTCCCAGGCTCCGGGCCACCCGGTTCCGCATCGCGAGAGCGGTGAGGAATTGCGCGCCGCCGACCCGCTGCCCGTAGTGGTAGCCGGCGAGGGTGGCCGGCTCAAGGGTCGAGGAGTCGACGGGGCGGTCGAAGGCGGCGGCCAGCCCGTCGACCAAGGTGGTGAGGTTCACCGTCATGAGCCGGGCGGTGGCCAGGACGAACTCCTCCCAGTCGGCGCCGAGATCGACCTCGGCCTCCTCCACCTGGTGGCCGAGGGACTCAAGCAACCGCACGGTGCGGGAGAGCGCGTCGGTCACCGGTGCGGCAGTACGGCGTCCGCCCCACGCCTGGGTGAGAACACCGATCCGCAACGAGCCCGGATCACGGATGACCTCCTCCGCGTACGGCCTTGACGGCTGCTGGGCGAAGTAGGGGTCGCCCGATTCCCGGCCGCGCATCTGGTCGAGCAGTACCGCACTGTCGCGTACGGTCCGGCTGACGCTGCCGTGCACGGCCAGGCCGTTGAAGACCTCATCCACGTCGGGCCCCATGGAGACCCGGCCACGGGTGGGCTTGATCCCGAAGAGGCCGTTGTAGGCGGCGGGGATCCGCAGCGATCCGGCGGCGTCGGTGCCATGGGCGACCGGGACCACCCCGGCGGCGACAGCGGCGGCCGCGCCTCCACTGGATCCGCCCGCGCTGCGCTCCAGGTCCCACGGGTTGCGGGTCGCGCCGTACAAAGCTGATTCCGTCGAGATGCCGTAGGCCATCTCCGGTGTCGCGGTGCGCCCGAACGTCACGAGGCCCGCGCGCCGGAAGCGCTGCATCAGCGAGGAGTCGGCGCCGGCGACGTTGCCGGCCGCCAGACGGCTTCCCAGCTCCATCCGCCTCCCGGCCATGGCCACCGCGATGTCCTTGATCAGAAAAGGAACGCCGGCCAGTGGTGCGCTGCCTGCGACAGGTTCATCGTCGGTTTCCCAGGTCTCCACGACGGCGTTGATCCGCGGATCGACAGTCTGTACAGCCTCCCGGGCTGCTGCCTCCAGTTCGGCGGGGAGCACCTCGCCCTTGGCCACCAGCTCCGCCAGCCCGACCGCGTCGAAGCTCACGTATTCCGAGACTTTCACTGTCACTCCCTGACAAGATCAATACCGCTTGGTGTCGAACGATACCGTACGGTATCGCATGGGTCCTGCTGGTACCGTAGGGGTGTGTGAACCTCACGATGGGAGCGACGGAGCAGTCATGGCATCGACCCTCAGCAGGCCGAGCAGAGTGGCGAAGCTGCCGCCCCGTGAGCGCATTCTCGACGCGGCCGAAGAGCTCTTCCAGAGGGAAGGGATCCGGCAGGTGGGGGTCCAGGCGATCGCCGACAAGGCCGAGACCACCAAAATGGCGATCTACCGGCACTTCGAGACCAAAGACGCACTGGTCGCGGAGTGGCTGCGGATCGTCGCCGCGGACTATCAGGCGGCCTTCGACCGCGTGGAGTCCGAATACCCCGGCCGGCCCGAGGAGCAGATTCTGGGCCTGGCCCGCTTCATCGCCGAGGGGCTGCCGGCGATCTCGTACAGGGGCTGCCCGTTCATCAACTCCCTCGCCGAACTGCCCGACCGCCTTCATCCGGCACGGCAAGTGATCGAGGAGCACAAGGCCCACCAGGCCCGCAGGCTGATCGGCATGTGCACCGAAGCCCAGATGCCCGACCCCGAACAGGCCACGGCCGAGATCACCTTCGTGCTCGAAGGGGCGCAGGTCAGCACGCAGAACGGAAGCATCGATCAGACGGGAGACCGCCTGATGAAGATCGTGGAGGGAATCGTGGACCGGCACCGCTGCCCGTTGAAAACTGCTGGAGCCAACTCTGACGACATGGCGGGCTGAGCGAAGATGGAAGGGCCTGGACAGGTGATTCCGCGACGCTGGGTCGTCGAGTGAACCTTCGGCTGGCTCATGCACCACCCGCCGCCTCGCCCGCGACTACGAAACCCACCCCCACCGCTCCGAAGCCAAGATCAAGGTGGCCATGGGCGACCTCATGAGCCGACGACTCACCCACGAAACCACCTCGAACTGGCGCTACGCCTGATCGCCTCGGCACCATCGGCGGCCCTCCACCTAGGGGCTGTCCGATGGGTCGTGCAAGGCGTTCATGGACGAGGAGTCGCTTCCTGCGGCCTAGGGGCGGTTAAATGCCCACGTGGTGAACTGGGCACAGATGTACGACTGCCACGGGGATGTCGGTCGCGTCCCCGAGCTCCTGGCGCTGGCCGAGCTCGAGGACGACGCCGAAGTGTGGGATGAGCTGGGTTATCGGCTGATCCTTGAGCACGACCTGGTGTTCCCAGCCAGTTTCGCCGCATTGCCGCGCCTGGTGCGTCTAGCGTCGCGGAGCGCGCGGGCGCGTGGGCTGGCTGGGGCGATCGTCCGATGCGCGGCAGGGGGCCATGGCTGCGACGATCTACTGGCGGGCTGCGCCGAAGCGATCGTGGAGTTCCGTGAGGTGCTGGATCGGCATCTGCGGTCCGGGCCCACCGATTACATCGCGGTCTTCCGTGACTTGATCGCGGTCGAGGGTCACTACCACTGGAGTGCGGTTCTGGGGGACTTCTCGGACGACTTTTACCAGGTCGCCTGCCCTCACTGCGCTGTGGAGGTGACGATCGCCATCGGCGGGTACGGACGCTATTCAGCGATCCGGGACTGGAACCTGGGCGATGTGGACCGATGCGACCTGAGGCCGGCCTCCCCCGAGAGGCTCTCCGGAATCGGTCGTTGGATGCACGAGACCGCCGTCCGTGATGGGAAAGCCGTGCTCGCCGACGGAATCACCCATCTCTTTGGACAGGCGGAATGTCCGCGCTGTGCCAGTGTCCTCAACATCGCAGATGAATACTCGGCGTCCAATCGCCCCCTCATGTAAGCGGTGTTGGGAGCGAGCAACTCCGTCTCAGGGGTAGAGCCACAGCCGGATCGAGGCGACCGCGACGGTGCCATGGAATACGTGGGCTCGCTTGTCGTAGCGGGTCGCGACCGCGCGGAAGGGCTTGAGCCGGTTGATCGTTCGCTCCACTTCATTGCGACGCCTGTAGATGTCTCTGTCGAACCCGGTCGGCCGGCCACCCTTGCTGCCGCGGCGTTGTCGGTTAGCCCGCTGGTCTCTGGGTTCCGGAATGGTGTGCTTGATCTGGCGTCGACGCAGGTATCGACGGATGCGGCGCGACGAGTAGGCTTTGTCGCCCCCAAGGTGGTCGGGCCGAGTGCGCGGGTGCCCGCCCTCCGGCCGAGGAACACGGATCTCCTCCAGCACGGGAATCAGCTGCGGGGCGTCACCCCACTGACCAGGCGTGGTGACGAAGGCGAGCGGGCGGCGCCCGCCCTCACCAACCAAATGAATCTTGCAGGTCAGTCTGCCCTTTGAACGCCCCAGAGCTTCGTCGGGTCGATGCCGGGAGGGCTTGCTGCGTCTGCCGGGAACTCTCGGCGGCCGGGAGCGGGCTCCGGCCGAGTGCTGATGAGCCCGGCAAGAGGTGGAGTCCACGCTGACCATGCTCCAGTCGATCTGGCCGTCGGCATCGGCGTCTGCCTGGACGGCCCGCAAGATCCCTTCCCAGGTACCGTCGGCTGACCATCTGCGGTGGCGGTCGTAGACCGTCTGCCATTTCCCGAAGCGGGGTGGCAGATCCCGCCATGGCAGGCCAGTTCGCTGCCGGAACAGGGTCCCGTTGATCACCCGGCGGTGACATCGCCAGCGCCCACCCCGGCCCACATTCCTCGGTAAATGCGGCTCCAACCGAGCCCATTCGTCGTCAGAATGATCGCCCCGCCCCATGCTGACCGCAACGATCCTTCACAAGTCGAGTCACGCGACCCATCGAACAGGCCCTAGCCCCGCAGGACGCTGGCGCGTTGTTCCAGGAGGTCAACACAGTCACGGAGATCTGGCCGCGGCAGGCCAGCGCGCTCACGCATCAGCGCTATAGCCTGGATGTGGCGTCCCGCAGTGACCAGTTGATCTACCTCCCGCTGGCACCCGGACGGGAGCCGACCCCACAGAGAATCGTTCATCCCCATATTGAACTGCCCGGCCTCTTCAGCGGAAACACAGCCTGCCCCGCAGGTCGGAAGACGTCCTTATCAAATACCCCTACAAGGACGAAGCCTCTTTTATGGGAGCGGTCGTGACAACTGGCCAATTCGACGTCAGCGTAGGTGAGCCGAGGTCCACTGCCTGTCGGACAGTCACTCGGGCTTGAGTTGCGTTCACTCACCCGATCCTGTCAATGACGGCGGCTCCGGACCTACTGATTCCGACCACTCGTACAGCGCAGTTGACCGCAGGAATCAGATGAGAATCAGCCGCACAGAGTAGGCGTGCTGTCACGACTGGTCCTCAAAGCAGGTGCCGATTGGGGGACTGTGCAGCATTCGCGTACTCGGGCATCGTCACGACTGTGACGCTGGCGGCTTCGAGCGTCTCGGTTCCGTTTGCGTCGGGGACGAAGGTCTCCGGTTCGGTCCAGGCCGTGACTACGCGCCGCAAGCCGGACTCTGCGATGAGCTGGGCGCACGGGCGAGGGCGGGAGGCTCGTTTTGCGCAGGGTTCCAGGGAACTGTAGATCGTGGCTGTTGTGAGGCGGGGGTCTTGGGACGGCAGTTTGGCTAGCGCCGCCTCTTCGGCGTGGTCGTATGGGTCCGTCTGCCGGGAGTAGCCGTGGGCGAGCTCGGTTCCGTCGGCGGCGACGATCACCGCGCCCACGCTGAACGCGGTTTCCGAGGGCGGGCACAAGGTGGCTAGTTCGCAGGCGCGGGCGAGCCATCTGCCGTCGGCGGCGTTCGGCTCGCGGCCTGTGCCCGGGGCGTCGGGTGAGGGGGGCGTGGTGCTCATCGCGGCTCCGTCGAGGTGTCCTTGGGGGCGTACCTCAGGAGTACCACGTCGTCGATCTGGCGTGCCTCCAGCAGCCGCAGGCGTGCGGTGGGGCCGCCTGGATAGTCGGCCGAGGCGAGCATGCGTACCGCGTCCGGCTGGCCGACGAGTAGCGGGGCGACCACCAACTGCAGTTCGTCGGCCAGCCCCGCCGAGAGGAGTTGGGTGTGGACGGTGCCACCGCCTTCCACCATGAGCCGCTTGACGCCGTATACGTCACCCAGGGCATCGAGAGCAGCCGGCCATACGGCCTCGGTAGGGACGGTGTGGACCGCAGTCAGGTCGCCGAGGTTGGCGCGGACCTTGCTGGTGGCCGCTTCGCCGGCGGCGAGGACAAGCTTGTCCCCGCCGTGGTGCCAGAACTTCCAGTTCGGGTCGAGGTCTCCCGTGGCGGTGACGGTGACTTTCAGCGGGTACTCCGACTGACCGGAAGCCAGCCGGGCCGCCCTGCGCTGTGGTGAGTTGACCAGCAGACGGGGGTTGTCGGCGCGCAGGGTCCCGGCGCCGACGAGGATGGCGTCGACGCCTGCGCGTACGGAGTCGACGCGATCGAAGTCCGCCTTGTTGGACAGCATGAGTCGGTTCTCGCCCGGACGGGTGTCGAGGTGGCCGTCGATCGATACTGCTGCTGACAGCAGGACATAGGGGCGTGCCATGGCTGTCTCCAGGATTTTGGCGCTGGGGCAGGAAGGTGGAGGGCGATGCGGTCGCGTGCGGCCGTCGCCTTTGTTCGAGGAGGCGTCGACGCCAGCACGACATCCCCAGGGGCAAGACTCCGAGGACTGAGACCTGAGGTCAGTTTCTGCGGTGACCGTCTTCCGGCTCAGTGGTGTCACGGATCATCACGGTGAGGACCGGTGAGGCCGGTGACGGCTGGCTCTGGCCGATGTCCTCGTAGCGCCATGACCTGTAGAGCGCGTGGACCTTTCCGTCGCCTGCTGCCCCGTTGACCATGAGCGTGAGGTACGGCTCGTCGCGGGTGGCGAGGAGGGCGTCGTGTATGCGGCGGGCCGTGCCGGTCTTGCGCCAGGCCGGGCGGACACCGATCTCCTTGAGGGCCGTGGCCGGGTGTTCGGTGTACTTCTCCGCCGGGGTTGGGCTGGTGCGCTGCCAGTATCGGTCCCCGTGTTCGATGGTGTTGGCATACGCGTAGCCGACCGGGTGGTTGTCGGTGTATGCCAGGACGGCGATGAAGCCCGAGCTCGCACGTGTGCTGGTCCGGACCGGCGTACACGTCGATCAGGTCGCTGGGGGTGGCACCGACAGCGCCGGGTTGGCAGCAGGCCGCATGCTCATGCGGCCACCCTCCAGGAGGCGGTGTGCTCGCTCCAGGCATTCACGGCAGAACTGCCCGGTACGGAGGTGCGCAAAGCAATCCCGAACTCCCGCAGCATGCGCGTGACCCGGGCGTGCTGGGTGGCCACGGCGGCAGGCACGCTCATCGCGGTGGCCGTAGCGGCGTCAGGCGCACCCTGACCAAGTTGGGCCTGTGCGAGCCGGGAGGTATTGATCGCGCGGTCACGCTGGGTCTGAGGGGGAAGGAGGGCCAGGCTTCGATGGGCGTGTGACTCAGCCTGCTCGAAGCTTCCGAGGCGGAAGTATGCCGATAGCGCAAGCGTCTCAAGTTCGGCGCCGTTGCGAACACCGGCGATCCACGCTGGACGATCGAGATCAGGATCAGCACGTTCGAATGCGTCCCGGGCGCAGCCGAGAGTGTGCTTTACGGCTGTTGCGTCTCCGGTGACGCCGAGGGTGGCCGCGTGGCGGGCGTGCCCCAAACAGGCGAAAAGTGGGTCCCGGCGGGTCAGGTGCAGGTTGCGGGCGACGTCGTTGGCGGCGATTGCGTCGGCGGGGCGGCCCATGTGGCGGTACATGGTTCCCGCGTGACTCCAGATACGGAATTTGATTGCCTGATCTCCAGACATCTCCGCGAGGGCCTGGGCCTCGCGCATGTGCGCCTTCGCGGCATCGTAGCGTCGGCCGTCGATGGCCGCCCACATCGCAGACGAGCGGAATGCGGCTCCAGAGGCGTACAGGCCGCTACGCACTCGCTGAGTAGCACTGCCCGCGCTCTGGAGGTTGAGTGCCTCGTCGGCGAGGGCGGCGGCCTGTTCCTCGATGCGGGGTTGCCCGCCGTGGCGGTGATCGCTGGCGATGATCTCGGCGAAGCGCTTGTTCAGCCGGTTGACGTCGCTCATGCCGATCCTGCGCGGTGACGCGGTCGTTGGGGTTGCTGCTGCGGCTGCTGCCACAGCGATCCCGCCGATGAGGGTGCGGCGCTTCATGTCAGGCTCCTCCTGCTGTGATGACGCTGGTGTGGACGGCGGCCGGCTCCGTGGTACGAACCCCAAGGCGACGGCGGGTAGTCCAGTGACGTTCTCAAGTGCGGTACGGGTTGCTGACTTCGGCCAAGTGACGCGGCCTGCCTTCCACGCCCGAATCGATGAACCGTCGAGCCCGCCTATACGTCCCGTCAGTTTCTCAACAGCACTGTTGACGGCATCGGCCAGGCTGTTGGAGCTGTACCCATGCTCGGTCATCCACGCCTCAAGGACGGTGTTGCGGATCGCGTCCATGCGGGCACGGTAGCCGCCGTGCTCTTGGCTGGCCAGGTAAAGGAAAGGCCAAAACGCCCTAGGTGAGTCCGTCGAGCAAGCACCTGAACGCCCTAACTAGCCCCTGATGATGCGGAGTTATCTAGACGTCGGCCACTCTTTGTGAGCGGCTGGTGACGGCTTGTTCCACCCCTGAAGCAGGAGGCTCGTCATGCCCCATAGACAGATCCGGAGCAGCCGGCTCGCGTTGGCGGATACGCCCAATGCCGTGGCTCTGGCGCGGCTGCACACTGCCGATGTTCTCTTGGGCTGGGGCGTGTCCTCCGACATCGTCGAGACGGCGAAGCTCCTGGCGTCGGAGCTGGCGACCAACGCCGTGCGGCACTCGGAAGAAGGCGCGGCGCCTGCGCTTCCGCTCTCGTCGCAGAGCACCGTGCAGACCTTCGAGCTGCTATTGGAGGCCGTGCCCGGCGCCGTCAGGCTTTCGGTGTGGGACCGCGATATGAGGCCGCCCGTCCTGAAGGAGGTCGGCGTTGACGCGATGGGCGGGCGCGGAATCTTCATCGTGGCGGTCATGAGCAGGGCCTGGGGTTACTACCCGGCCCGTGGCATGCCGGGCAAAGTGGTGTGGGCGGAGATCGCACTCGCTTCCACGAGCCCGGATGAGGGGCGCAACGCTTCTGTGTCGTCTCCGGGCCGGCCCGCAACGGATGACCTCCGGGCGTCAGGGGACGCACGGGCCGTCCCCAACTTGATCGGTCGCGTACTCGTCGGCATCAAAGAACTCTGAGCGCGCCGACCGAATGTCTTTCGCCCACGCAGATCGTTGCCCGCGGCTCCGTACGGAAGTCGACGAGCCGAGGCCCTGCGGGATGCGGCCCGGGCGAGTGAAACCACAAGCAGGCGCTCGACCTACCCTACGAGGACTATCTGATGACGAACTCGCTGATGGCTGCGGCCGGGGATTCCGCCGCGACGACCGCGATGGCCGCCGCTCGCGCGCTGAAGCTTGTCCTGGAATACGCCGGTCTCGGCTTCGAGCTGGAGGAGGGCGGGGCGCCGGGTGGCTACCGCCTGAGGTTGACTCCCTCGACCGCCCATCCCTGGACGCACGGAAACGTGCAGGCCCGCTTGCTCGCCGAAGGCATTGCGGTGGAGGTGGCACGTTCCGAACAGCCCCTGCCCTGGCCCGGCCACGAGTTGCTTCTCCTCCTGCCTTCGGAACAAGAAGTCCGGGCCCTCGGGAGGCTGTTCGAGGCCCGTCTCACCGAGGTGCAGAACGCGGCATTGCAGCTGCATCGCGCGCTGGCGCACATCGGCGCCGAGCGGCATGTGGACATCCAGGCCATGGGGGACCGGACTCTCATCGACATCGGCATGCTCGATACAGAGGCGGCCACGCTGCTGTACCGCAGTCTCGGGGGTGACGAGTCGGTTCTGTGTAATCTCGACCTCGGGGAATGGCACGACCACGAGCGGTTCGCCCGGGAACTGGAGCGGGTGATCTCCGCGACCGGCCCGGTGCTGCTCGTCGAGTCGGTACCCACCTGCGGGCATTGCCGGGGCCGGCACGGCGGCAACCGCATCCGCTTCGACTACCTGGATGCCGACGACGCTCTTCTCCTCGCGGACACGCTGCACACACTTAAGGAGATGTCCGCGTCATGACCTTCGCGACCCGCATCAAGACGGCCGACGACTAATCGGTCACCGTCATCAGCCAGACCTCGGCCGTCACCGACTGGGTCAGCAGGTACCTGGGCCTGTGGTGGACGGCTGTGGACGTCGACCCAGATACGGCCACCGGTCCGGTGATCCGTGCCGATGTCGACGAGGAACAGCACGCCGAGCTCGGAGCACGCGTGCTGGCCCGGGGACCGGAGGAGGTCACGTACGCCACCGCCCCGATGCTGGTCACCCGCGACGCGACCGGACTCGTCATGGTTACGCAGCCGGACGACGGGCTGTCCTACGCATGGGACCCGGCCGTCGGGCGCATGCGCATCGTCGGTGTCGAGGAGACGGCCGTTGCCACCGCTACTGCCCGCCTGGCCAGGGAGGTTGTCAGGGGCCAACTTCTCTCCGACGGTTGGCAGATCCTTCATGCGTCGGCCGTCACCCGCTCCACCAGCGGTGCAACACTCCTCGCCGTCGGCAACAAGGGAGCCGGGAAGACGACCACCGGGTTTCTGCTCGCCCGTACCGGCCTCCGTCTCCTGGCCAACGACCGGGTGTTCGCTCGCTTCGACGGCGAGGTTATCCGCGTTCTGCCCTGGCCGAGCGCGGCGGCCATCGGCTTCGGGCTGCTCGATGCCCTCGGGTGGTACGAGCCTGTGCGCACCCGTGTCCGGGCCGGTGAGCAGATGCATCCCACCCAGAAGCAGGCGGTGACCGACGCGCTCCTCGCCGGTGACCGCACCGCGCTGTGGAAGGCGTCGGGAGCCGAGATGAAGCCGCAGTTCTTCCCCGACCAGCTGGAGACCTGGCTCGGGCTGACGCCGGCCACCGGAGGGCACGTTGTCGGAATCCTCTTCCCGGAAATCGCTCCGGATGCCGTCCCCGCGTTGACCGCAGCGGCCCGAGGTGTGACCGACGCCGACTTCTTCAGCTCCGCCACGGAGGACCGGTACCCGGACGTCTTCGGACTCCTGCCGCCCGAGACGTCCGCCCGGGACCTCGTCGGTCACCTGACCCAGCTTCCCCACCAGGCGCTCACCATGAACCACGATCCCGGGGCAAGCACCGCCGTGCTGCTGGAGGCCACGGAATCCATCGCGAAAAGGGCGTGGAGTACGGGACCGTAATCCGTACTCCACGCCCTGGTTCAGGGAATGACAGGGGCCGCGGCGGTGGGCGACGGGGGCGGAGGGTTCCGGCTCCTTCAGGTCAGGAGACGGGACCTCCACCCGCACCACCGCACTGGCGTCGCACAACCGCCGCGGCCTCGTCCTGCCCGCACTCCGCGCAACCCCTCATCCGGGCGGGCGCAGCATGCGGGCAGGGCCTTGGGGAAGCTAGTCCTCGCGCAGGGCGCGGACCGCCTCCTCCACGCGCTTGCCGTAGTCGGTGTCGGCCGCGTGGAAGTGGGCCAGGTTCTTCTCGATCACGTCGTCGCGGGTGACCTGCGACAGGCCGCCCGCGATGTTGGCGATCAGCCGGTCCTTCTCGTCGGCCGACATCAGCCGGTACAGCTCGCCCGCCTGGAAGAAGTCGTCGTCCTTGTTGTGGGCGGGCGCCTCGTGGGTGCCGGTCCAGCCCTGGACGGCCAGCGGGGCGGAGAAGGCGGAGTCCGTCTGAGCCGGGCCCGCGTACGAGTTGGGCTCGTAGTTCTTGTCGTGGCGGGAGCCGTAGCGGGTGGCGTGGAGGCCGTCGCGGCCGTAGTTGTCGACGACGGCGGTGCGCGGGGCGTTCACCGGAAGCTGGGTGTGGTTGACGCCGAGGCGGTAGCGGTGCGCGTCCGCGTAGGCGAACAGGCGGCCCTGGAGCATCTTGTCAGGGGACGGGCCGATGCCGGGCACGAAGTTGTTCGGGGAGAACGCGGCCTGCTCGACCTCGGCGAACACGTTGTCCGGGTTGCGGTCCAGGACCAGCCGGCCGACGCGCTGGAGCGGGTAGTCGCTGTGCGGCCACACCTTGGTCAGGTCGAACGGGTTGAACCGGTAGTCCGCAGCGTCGGCGGCCGGCATCACCTGGACGTGCAGGGTCCAGGACGGGTTCATGCCGCGCTCGATCGCCTGGAGCAGGTCCGTCTGGTGGGAGCTGGCGTCCTTGCCGACGAGCTCGGCGGCCTGGTCTGCGGAGAGCGAACGTACGCCCTGGTTGGTCTTGAAGTGGTACTTGACGAAGAAGGCCTCGCCCGCCGCGTTCGTCCACTGGTAGGTGTGCGAGCCGTAGCCGTTCATGTGGCGGTACGAGGCCGGGATGCCCCGGTCGCCCATCAGCCAGGTCACCTGGTGCGTCGCCTCGGGGGCGTGCGCCCAGAAGTCCCATACGTTGTCCGGCTCCTGACGGCCCGTGAACGGGTCGCGCTTCTGGGGGTGGATGAAGTCGGGGAACTTGATCGGGTCCTTGATGAAGAACACCGGGGTGTTGTTGCCGACCAGGTCGTAATTGCCCTCGTCCGTATAGAACTTGAGGGCGAATCCGCGCGGGTCGCGCACGGCGTCCGCGCCGCCGAGCGAGTCGGCGACCGTGGAGAAGCGGATGAACGTCTCGGTGCGCTTGCCCACCTCGGAGAGGAAGTCGGCGCGGGTGAAGCCGGTGACGTCGTCGGTCACCTCGAAGTAGCCGTACGCGCCGGAGCCGCGGGCGTGCACCACGCGCTCCGGGATGCGCTCCCGGTTGAAGCGGGCGAGCTTCTCCAGGAGGTGACCGTCCTGGAGGAGGATCGGGCCACCGACGCCGGCGGTGGCGGAGTTCTGGTTGTCGGCGACCGGGGCGCCTGACTCGGTCGTAAGCACACGCTGCGTCATGGTGTCGGGGCGACCTTCCGTACGGGCTGCTGAACTGCGACGGCATGGGGGCTCCAGGAGCGTAAGTACGCTCCGAACCCGACGTCAACAGTTTGTTGAAATTCGTGGTGGCGGGGATGGCGAGAGGTGTTCCGGGCGGCGTCGACGCCTGGGCGCGACAGGACAGGTGTCAGCGCCGGCGCCGCCCGGAAGTCTGTGGGTCGGGGAGGAGGTCACCCGGCGGGGTGGTGCCGGCCGGGCCCGCACGGGGCCCGGCCGCATCAGTCGGTCAGTCCTGGACGGGCTGGCCGGACAGGCGCTCGACCGAGCGCAGCAGCGCAGAGTGGTCCAGGCCGCCGTCACCCTGCGCGCGCAGCGAGGCGACGAGCTGGGCGACGACTCCGCCGACCGGCAGCGCGGCGCCCACATTGCGGGCGGCGTCCGTGACGATGCCCATGTCCTTGTGGTGCAGGTCGATCCGGAAGCCGGGGGCGAAGTCCCGGTTCAGGAAGTTGGCCTTCTTGCGGGTCAGCACGGTCGAGCCGGCCAGTCCGCCGTTGAGGACGTCGAGCGCGGCGTTGAGGTCGACCCCGGACTTCTCCAGGAAGACGACGGCCTCGGCGCAGGCCTGGATGTTGACCGCGACGATCAGCTGGTTGGCCGCCTTCACCGTCTGGCCCGAGCCGTGCGGACCGCAGAGCACGATGGTCTTGCCCAGCGCGTCCAGCACCGGCTTGGCGGCGTCGAAGTCGGCCTGCTCGCCGCCCACCATGATGGACAGCACGGCCTCGATCGCGCCGGCCTCGCCGCCGGAGACGGGGGCGTCCAGCACGCGGATGCCCTTCGCGGCGGCGTTCTTCGCGAGGTCCACGGAGGTCTGCGGGGTGATCGAGGACATGTCGATCAGCAGTGCGCCGCGCTTCGCGTTCTCCAGGATGCTGTCGGAGCCGTACGCGATGGCCTCGACCTGCGGGGAGGCGGGCACCATCGTGATGACCACGTCCGCGTCCTTGACCGCCTCGGCGATCGAGGAGGCGCCGGTGCCGCCGGCCGCGGCCAGCCGGTCGACCTTGTCCTGCTCCAGGGTGTAACCGGTGACGTCGTAACCGGCCTTGATCAGGTTCTCGGACATGGGCGAACCCATGATGCCGAGCCCGATCCACGCAACCTTGGGGAGGTTGTTGCTCATGAGGGTGCCTTCCGATAAACGTGTGTACGAGTGACGGTCCGCCGCTATCGGCGGGCGGGCCTCGCGGTGGCCGGGAGCCACTCGACGGACTCGGCGCTCGGCCGGTCGCCCGGCTTGTACTCCAGACCGACCCAGCCGTCGTAACCGGCCTTCGCCAGCTCGTCCAGAAGCTGTTCCAGGGGGAGCGCGCCGGTGCCGGGCGCGCCGCGCCCCGGGTTGTCCGCGATCTGGACGTGACCGGTCTTGCCGGCGTACGCGGTGATGACCTCGCTGAGGTCCTCGCCGTTCATCGACAGGTGGTACAGGTCCATCAGGAACTTGGCGTTGCCGAGGCCCGTCGCGGCGTTGACCCGGTCGACGACCTCGATCCCGGCCGGTGCGCTGACCAGCGGGTAGCGGGGCGACTCCGGCGCGTTCAGGGTCTCGATCAGCAGGATCGCCCCGATCCGGTCCGCCGCGCGGGCGGCGAGTACCAGGTTCTCCAGGGCGAGTTCGTCCTGGACGCCGGGGTCCACCCCGTCGATCCGGTTGCCGTAGAGCGCGTTGAGCGCCTTGCAGCCCACCGAGGCGGCGAAGTCGGCCGCCACCTCGATGTTGGCGCGGAAGCGGTCCGACTCCGTGCCGGGCACGGAGAGCGCGCCCCGGTCGGGGCCGGGCAGCTGTCCGGCGTAGAAGTTCAGCCCCACCAGCTCGGTGCCCGCGTCGTCGAGCGCCTTCTTGAGGGCGTCGAGTTCGGCCTGCGGAGGCGTGGGGGTCTCGATCCAGGGCCACCACAGCTCGACCGCCGTGAAGCCCGCCGCGGCGGCTGCCGCAGGACGCTCCAGGAGCGGGAGTTCCGTGAAGAGGATCGAAAGGTTTACATCGAAGCGCTGGTCCGGGTAGCCCATGAGGGTTTCGGCGCTCCTTCCGTATTGCGGAAGTTAGTTTCTGCTTAACGGAAGATTGCCTGGAGGGTGGGTTCGCTGTCAAGGGGGTGCCCGGAATTGCGAAATTCCGCCGACGGATCCGTCCGCCCGCCTGGCGGGGTCATCGTGCTGACGGCGAGGCTGAACGAAGAGGGGGGCTGCTCCGTCGTGTCACTGAGGGGCCGAGGGGCCGCCGGTGGTGCCGGAGAGACAGGAGGGCGGAAGATGCGAGCAAAGCCGCAGACGCGTAGGTGGGCAGGGGCTCTGGTCGGGGCCGTGGCCTTGATGGCCGGCGGTTGCGACGGGGGTCTTGAGGCGGGCGGCGTGTCCGAGGAGAAGTGCGCGTACGTCGTGAAGTACGAAGGGCGGTCCTACCTCGACGTGAGGGGGCGGTCCACGACCGACCGGAAGTTCACAGTCGGCGAAAGCCTCGGTACTGGCCTGCTGCCCGGGTGCGACGAATCGGGTGGGGCCGACGGCGCGGAAGTGCCGGAGAAGGTGGCCGTCTATGAGGTCGAGGGCATCGCGCCGGCCGTCGCCGTGGCGGCGGGGAAGACCCCGGCCGAGGCCGTGCTGGTGGCGGTTCAGGGTGCGGATCTCGCGCCGCTGGACGCGGCTTCCTGAGTCCGTTGTTGAGTGGCGCCAAGAAGTTCGACGACGTTACCCGACACCTTGTTGGCAAATCGATGCGGAGGCGCGGGTGCTGTCCCCGAGCCCTGCCCGCCACGCCTGATCGCCCCCGTCCCGGAGGACGGGGGCGATTGCGGTGCGTCAGGTGCCACGGGTCAGACGGCTGTCACTCCTGCGACGCCGTGGAGGTGGGCGCCAGGTTGCCCACCTCGATCCCGCACTGGCTCTCAATGTTCGTGATGACCCCGGGGCGGACGGTGTCGGCCCGGGATGCCAGGCCGCTGTCACCGTTGTGGTACGCGGCCAGGACGCCGAGGTCTGTGGCATCCTCTCCGTTCTCCTCGGCGACGAGCTGGCCCAGGATGTCGCCCAGCTCGTTTGAGGTGAGCTGACTCGCTTCGGAGAGGGCGAGGGGTGCGGCGATTGAGCAGAAGGTCTTGGCGGGTTCGTAGACACCGGCGACGGTGTCGAACCGGGCAATCGGGTCGAGGTCGAAGTTGGCCTCGGCCAGCGGGTCGGGGTCGGTGGTGGCCAGCAGGGTTCCAACGTAGTCCGCCGGCTTGCCGACGGTGAGCTCGGCGACGGATTGCATGATCACCTCGGCGCCGGTAGGGGAGAGGCCCCCGCCCTTCGGCTTGTCGTCGTCCGTCTTCACGGCCGCGCCGAACTGCTTTGCGGTTACGGTCTGGCCCTGGTACTCACCCGCGCCGATCGTTTCGCTGTCGTACGGCAGCGCTGCCTGGGAGCCGATCGCTGACCAGGTTCCGTCGGAGAGTCGGGCCAGCGACAGCACGTAGGAGTGGCCCGGTTCGAGACGCGAGCTCTGTTCCAGTGCTATCGCGGTACGGGTGTCGCCCTTGAAGGACCAGCCGTCCACGACCAGGCTCAGCGTGGCCGGAGGGGTGGGGGCGCCGGGGCGCGACCAGACCACCTCGCCGACGTTCAGGGCGACACGCCTACTGATGTAGCCCTCGCCTGCCGCGATCTCCTCGGCACTGGCGGGGATCTCGGCCTCCGAGGTGACGTTGACGACCGCGACCTGGTCCCCGTAGGAAACCCAGTCGATGAGCGATCTGTTGGGTAAGCCGTCCTTGCCTTGAGCGATGATCACATGGGGCCGTTCGGGACTGTCGGTGGCGGCGAGCGGGACCAGGAAGGCGGTCGCGCCCAGGGCGGCCACGCCGGCGAGGGCGCTGAGGAGTTTGGCTTGAATACTCGGGGTCACGGGACTGCTCCAGGCGGGACTAGTAGGTGGCGTTGATGTTCTGGATGTTGTTGCTGCCCAGCCCGTACACGTCGTTGTACGACATGCAGCCGAGCCGGTTGTCGTAGAGGCCCAGCTTCGGGGACGCCTGCGGACCGTGGGTCAGGCCGACGGCGTGCCCCGACTCATGGCAGGCGTCGGACTTGTTGATCGCGCCGATCGACGAGGTGTTGTCGTTGAAGCGGACATGGTGCTGGTCGCACTTCCTTGCGGTGACCGCGTCGTCGCACCAGGTGCGCCCGATGGTGGTCGCCGGCAGGGCGCCTGCTTGGTAGACGATGTCGGTCTCCGACGAACCGGTGTATGTGCCGGAGCTCTTGATGGAGACCGCGAGGTCGGTGGGGCTGTAGTAGCCGGTGAGCGCCGAACTGATCACGCTCTTTTCGCCCGAGGTGAGGGAGCCCTGACGGTAGATCGTGAGGGTGGCGTTGTCGGTCTGGCAGAACGTGCTGTGAGACGAGGTGCTGTCGTAGCAGGTCGTAGTGAAGTTGGTCGTGGGGTACATGTTGTCGGTCACGGCGGCATCGGCCGTGGGAACTCCGAGGGCGGCGGCGGCCGCGACCGCGGTGAGCACGCTGGCAATTCTGTGTCTGGTCCGCATGAGGGCAGAGCTCCTTCTTCTGGATGTCGCGGAGGATTTATCTGAGACGTGAACGCCCATCGAATTCACTCCAGCGAAGGTCCTGGATCGCCACAGCGAATTTTCCAAATCTGCAGCGATGGTGTGCTGGGTCGTCGGAAGTGTCCTGTTTGTAGGCTGAGTTGCAGTACCTTTTGATGGTGTGCCCGGATGTTTGGTTGTGTGAGGAAAACGTCGAACGTTGCGTATGCAGCGTTCGCTAATCCGGGGTGTGGGGCGTCGAAGTGCCGGACGACGGCGGCTCGCGGGATACCGGAAGACCGTGACGCGTCAGACGCCGTACGCGCCCGCGCCGAACGTTCCACACCGCTGCGGCGTCGTAGGGGAAACGGGTGAGGAGAGGCGGGAGGGGAGGGCGTGTTGCTACGCAGAAGGACGAGCCGCAGCCGGGGGACGGGCCGCGGTGCCGATGATCCGCTGGACGCGGCCCAGGAGCGCCGGGTGCGGGCCGTACTCGCACTCGGCGGGGTGCCGCAGGCGGACCTGCCGGACGGAGTGCAGCAGGTCCGCCTGCGGCTGTTGGAGCGGGCGGCGAGCGGCCAGGAGGCGCCGCGCAACGTCTCCGCGTGGGCCGCGGTCGTCGCCTCCAACCTCGCCATGGACTCGCGCCAAGCACCGTCAAGAACGCCTCGGCGAGCGGCTGGCCTCGCTGCGGCAGGGGGAAACCTCCTCCGGCGAGGACACCCGGGTCATTTCCCTCGCCGTCGCCCAGGGCCTGGACGAACTGCCCGAGACACAGCGGCAGGTTCTAGTCCTGCGCTTCTACGCCGACCTGCCCGTCCGGGTGATCGCCCAGCAGCTCGGGATCCCGGAAGGCACGGTCAAGAGCCGGCTGCACACCGCCGTCCGTGCCCTGCGCGAACGGCTTCACGAGGACGAGGTGGTATGACGTGACCGCCGAACACATGTCGGCCGGCGGCCAGGGCGAGACGGACCCGCTGATGGCCGCGATCCTGGACGAACCGATGCCCCGCGCCGCGTATTCCGACGCCGGTCGTATGGCCGAGTACCGTGCGGCCCGCGCTGATCTCGCCGCGCTCCGCCAGGAACTCACCCTCATCGCCGGCGAGCTCACCGCCCAGGAGTCGGCGCGGCTCCCCGGCAGGGGTGCGGCCGGACAGCGGCAGCGGTCGAGGCCGCCTCGTCGGACGCGTCGAGGTAGGACCGTCGTGGCGGGCCGTCTCGTGGCGGCCCTTGTCGTCTGTGCGGTGGCGGGGCTGACATGGTTCCTCGCCGTGGGCCGAACCGGGACGAGTCCGACCGGTGACGCCGCCGAGGGCAAGGTCTCCACGGGCGGGTACGTGGCCTGCGCCCGGCTGATCGTCGAGGGCACGGTCACCCAGGCCGGCCCCTTGCCAGGGACCACGCAGGACCGGATCGAAGTGGCTGTGGAGCGCCGCTACAAGCCACGAACGGGCCCCGACCGGATCACCTTTCCGATGGACCACGACGTCTCGCCTCGCCTTCGGGCCGGTGATCACGTCCTCATCGCCATCCCCGGACACGCGAGCAGCCCCGACCTCTGGAGCACAGGCGAGAAGCAGATCGCCCACGACCGCGCTTGGATCCTCGCGGAGCTCAAGAAGTTCCGCACGTCGGCCTGCGACCAGGACGCCGCCTCCGGCTGACCGCGGGCCGCGGAGCACGGTGGTCCTGACCGGCGCGTCGGACATACGGAAGGCGGGGCGGAGGCCCGTCGGCCCGTCCGCCCCGCCCGCTGCTCGCGCTACCGGCTCAGGTGGCCGGAACCGTGTCCTGGAACGTGGTCCCCGCCGCGCGGTAGGCGCTCACCCGGGCGTTCACCTGTGCCGGGGTGAGGACCTGGTCCTTCACGTGCAGGACGTAGTCCACCTGCTGGTCGTACGAGCGGGGCGTCGTGCTCGTCTGCCCGGCCAGGTCGATCAGCCACTGGTTGAAGTTGATCGACATCCCGCGCTCCGGCAGGTAGGCCGCCCCGTGCGTGCCGAACAGCTGCCCGTCGATGTAGTAGGTGATCGCGCTGTTGTCGATGGTCACGACCAGGTCGTGCCAGCCGGCGTAGCTCTGCCGGGACTCGGTGTGCGCGTTGACCGCCTCCCAGGGGTCGGGCCGGTAGGTCTCCCACGAGGTCGTGTAGAGGATGTTGCCGCTCTCGCCCCAGCCGCCGTTGGGCAGGTACTCGAAGTCGTACTCCGCGTAGTCGTCCGCCATCGGGGCCTTGAGGTCGTTGATGGTGAAGAAGGTCTGGACGAGGTGGTCGCCGTCGGGGCCGGAGACCGGTGCGTCGTTGAACTTCACCCGCGCCGCGTAGGTGCCGTTGCGGAACTTCATCGACTGGGTCAGGATCTCGGTCTGCTTCGTCGACTCACCGCTGCCCGCCGTCGACGTCTCCAGGTTCATGATCGAGTTGCCGCCCTGGCTGGCGAACGTGACGTTCTCCGGTGCCCAGGTCGCCCCCGGCACGCCGGGGCCGCCGGAGTTCGAGCGAACGCTCCAGCCGTGGGCGGCTATCTGCGCGTCGGTGTGGCCGCTGTAGTTGAAGTCGTCGAAGAGCGTGGGCGCGCCGTCCGGCGGATCGGTCGGATCGGTGGGGTCAGTCGGGTCCGTGGGGTCGGTCGGGCCGTTGCCCGCAGGGGCCTCGCCCCAGACCTGGGTGCCGCCCAGCCGCGCCGTCACCTTCGTCCAGTCGCCGTACGCGCTCGCGCCCGCGCCGAAGGAGTAGTCGTCGCTCTGCACCAGCGGCTGCCAGTTCGACCGGTAGAAGCGCAGCTGCATGTCGCCCGTGTCGGCACCCGGTGCCAGCGAGCCCGCGCCCGCGGTGAAGCCGATCTCCAGGTAGCGGTCGGCGGTGGCGGTCGGGGAGGCGAGGGTGCCGAACGTCCCGGTGATGTTCCCGCAGCCCTTCACCGCCCAGGAGCAGGCGAACCGGTAGGCGTCGCCCGCCGCCTCGCCCTTGAAGTAGTAGCGGATCTTGACGTCGCTGAGCTGTACGGCCCCGCTGCCGGTGTTGCGCACCTTCAGCCAGGGCTCGCTCTGGTCGGCCGTCGCCCCGGCGGCGCCGGTGCGGTACTGCACGGCGAGCGATCCGTCGGCGGCGCTCGCCGTCGACGGGACGGCGGCCAGCGCCGTACAGCCCAGGGCCACGGTGGCGGCGGCTGCGGCCGCCGCGCGGATCCGGCTCTTCGCGAGTGATCTCATGAACGGTTCCTCTCCGGAACGGTTGTGGGGGAGTGGTGCCTACGGGGTCGGCGCTGTTCCTCGGGAGGGGGCCGCGAGCGGCCGGGGAGTGAGCGGGCGGTAGCGGACGCCGAGCGCGTCGAGCCGCGCCGTGTGCCCGGCCAGGCGCGACAGGAACCCGGGCCAGTCGCCGCCGCCGGACCAGGCCCGGTCCGCGAGGGCGCACAAGCGCGGGTAGGTCTGGTACTCGATCCGGTCCGGCGTGCTCGCGTACTCGGTCCACAACTGGGCCTGGGTGCCCAGGAGTCTGCTGGTCTCGGCCGCGTCCCAGCCGTCCGTCAGCGGCCGGTGCCCGTGCACCGTCCGGAGGTCGACCGGCGGGCCCGGCTGCGTCGCCGGTTCGCCGGGGTCGGGGGACTGGGCGTAGTCGAGATAGGTGGCCCGGTGGTGCGCGGCGATCACGTGGTGGCCGCGGCGGGCGGCGGCGTGTGCGTGGGCCGGGGAGCGCCAGGTCATCACCGTGAATTCCAGAGGGAGTTCGGCCCCGGTCTCCGCCCAGCCGACGGGCTGCCTGCCCTGCTCGGCCAGGAACGCCCCGATCCGGCCCATGAACCAGCCGTGCAGGGCGCGCGCGTCGGGCAGTCCCTCGGCGGCGGCCCGCTCCCGGGCGGCCGGGCTGTTCTCCCACTCGGTGGTCGGGCACTCCTCGCCGCCGACGTGGATGTACGGGGACGGGAAGACGTCCATGACCTCTTCGAGCACCGTCCGGCAGAAGTCGAAGACCTCCTCGTGGACGCCGAAGATCGTGTCGCAGACGCCCCAGCGGGTCCACACGCCCAGCCGCCGCGAGGGATCGTTGCCCAGCTCGGGGTGGGCGGCGAGCGCCGCGCGCACATGGCCGGGCATCTCGATCTCCGGCATCACCCGCACCCCGAGGCCCGCCGCGTAGCTCACCAGCTCCCGCAGCTCCCGCCGGGTGTACGCCCCCGAGTGAGGGATGCCGTCGTACGTCTCGGGGGTGCTGCCCGGCGGTCCGGACGCCGACTGGGTGCGGTGGCCGCCGATGCCGGTCAGCCGGGGGTATGCGGGGACGGGCATGCGCCAGCCCTGGTCGTCGGTGAGGTGGAGGTGGAGGGTGTTGAGCTTGTGCAGCGCCATCAGGTCCACGTACCGGCGCAGATAGGAGACCGGCTGGAAGTGCCGGGCGACGTCCAGCATCGAGCCGCGCCACGGGTGCGCGGGCACGTCGCTGATCTCGACGCAGGGCAGCAGCCACCGCTCCTCCCGCTGTGCCACGTCGGACAGCGCCTCGGCGGGCAGGAGTTGACGGATCGTCTGGACGCCCCGGAGCAGGCCGGGGAGGTGGGCCGCCCGCAGCAGCAGCGCGTCCGGGCCGATGGTGAGCCCGTAGCCCTCCTCGCCGAGACCGCCGAGCTGCGGGTCGAGCGCCAGCACGACCGGGCCGGCGGTGGACGGGGCGAGCGGCAGCCCGGTGGCGGGGGCGAGCAGGGTGCGCAGCAGGTCGGCGGCGCTCTCCGCCCCTGGGAAGGCCCGGACCGTGGTCTCCCGGTCGAGGGTGAACCGGCCGGGGCGGGGTGACACCTTGCTGGGCCGGGGGACGAGCGTGTGTTCGGGGCGTGGTGCGGGCACGGGATGCCTCCGGGTTCGGATCTCGGGCTGTCAGCCCTTGACGGCGCCGGCCGCGAAGCCGGAGGTGACATGGCGCTGGAGCAGCAGGAAGACCACCAGCGCGGGCAGGGCGAACAGGGTCGAGGCGGCCATCGTGGCGCCCCAGTCGGTGCCGAAGGTGTTCTGGAAGGACGACAGCCAGACCGGCAGCGTGCGGCTGTCCTGGTGCTTGATGATCAGGAAGTTGGCGTACGCGAACTCGTTCCACGCGGTGATGAAGCCGAACAGCGAGGTCGCCATCAGTCCCGGCGCGAGCAGCGGCAGCGCCACCCGGCGGAACGCGCCGGTCCTGGTGCACCCGTCGACCTGAGCGGCCTCCTCCAGCTCCGGCGGGATGGTGGCGATGAAGCCGCGCAGCACCACGATCGAGAACGGCAGCGTGACCATGAAGTACACGAGCGTGAGCGTCGGCAGCCGGTCCAGCATGTCCGTGTCGCGGGAGATGATGTAGATCGGGATGATCAGCGACTCCCAGGGCGCCATCTGGGCGATGAAGACCATGAGCATGAACTGCCGCCGCCCCTTCCAGCGCATCCGGGCCACCGCGTAGGCGGAGGCGATGGCGACCAGCAGGGCCAGCAGGATCGAACTGAGCGTCACCAGAAGGCTGTTGCGCCAGAACATCCCGAACCCGTCGGCCTGTACGGCGGTGCGGAAGTGGTCGAGCGTCCAGGTGTGCGGGAAGAGGTCCGGATCGGTGGACTGGATGTCGCGGGACGGTTTGAACGCGGTCGCGATCATCCAGTAGACGGGGAACAGGCAGACCAGGACGGTCAGTACGGCGGCGGCGTTCAGCGGTATCCGCCGGGGTCTCGGGCGCAGCAGGCTCATCGGGATTCGTCCTCCTGGCGGAGCATCTGGCGGAAGTAGAGGACGAGCACCCCGGACATCAGGACCACGGTGACCATCGAGGCGGCGGAGCCCAGGTCGTACCGCTGTCCGGCGAGCGCGGTCTGTACCGCGTAGACGGGCAGGATCGTGGTGGCGTCACCGGGACCGCCGCGCGTCATGACCCAGATCTGGACGAACGCCTTGAACGTCCAGATCACTTCGAGGGAGAAGACCAGCAGGAAGATCGGCCGCAGGATCGGGAAGGTGACCGAGCGGAAGATCCGGGAGGCGCTCGCCCCGTCCAGCCGGGCCGATTCGTACAGCTCCGCGGGGACGGTGGTGAGGGCCGAGTAGACGGTGATCGCCGCGAACGGCACCGACTGCCAGACGATCAGCAGGACCAGGATCGAGAAGGCGGCGGTGCCGTGCGCGAACCATGGGTAGCGGTCGAACGAGGTGAAGCCCGCCTCGGTCAGCAGCCGGTTGACGATGCCGAACTCGGAGTGGAACAGCCACTGGAAGACCGTGGTGGCCGCGATCACCGGCATGGCCCAGGCCAGCACCAGGGAGCTGAGGACCACCCCCCGCCCGAACCGGCCGAGCCGCTCGGTCATCAGGGCGACCAGTGTCGCGATCACCATGATCAGGGCGACGTTGACCGCCATGAACAGGAAGGTGCGCCGGACCACCTCCCAGAACCTCGGGTCGGACAGCAGCGTCCGGTAGTTGCGCAGACCGACGAACTCCGCGTCGCCCACGATCAGCTGGCGCAGCCTGAAGTCCTGGAGCGAGATGAGCACGGCCCGCAGCAGCGGGTAGAGGAGCAGGTAGAGCATGCCGCCGACGGCGGGGGCGATCAGCAGGTACGGCCAGGGGCCGCGCGGCTCCCCGGACCGCCGCCGCCGACGGCGGGCGGGTGCGGAGGCGGGCGGTGCCGGCCGGGGCCGGGGTCTGGGGGGTGCGGTCCGTTCCCGGATGACCGGCACGGCGCGCCTCCTCTCGGTGGTGGGACGGGCGGGGAGCGGCAGCGGGGTCAGGAGGCGGTGTTCATGGCCCGGGTGATGTCGCCGGAGGCCTTGGCGGCCTCCTTCGCCGGGTCGCCGCCCGTGAGGACTGCGGCCATGTAGTCCTTGATCG
Source organism: Streptomyces sp. NPDC104307 (assembly GCF_055584045.1). Taxonomy (NCBI): domain Bacteria; kingdom Bacillati; phylum Actinomycetota; class Actinomycetes; order Kitasatosporales; family Streptomycetaceae; genus Streptomyces; species Streptomyces sp. NPDC104307. The sequence continues at coordinate 1,297,956 of NZ_JBVJMU010000001.1, read as the reverse complement.
GGTTCTCCGCCTCGACGGCCGCCCAGCCGGGTGTGTTGGGCGTGGCGTGGCCGTTCGCCGCACCGGCCGCCATCGTCGCCGCGCCCGGGTCGTCCGCCACCGCGGAGGCCAGGGTCGTCCGGTTCGGGACGTAGCTCATGGCCACGGCCAGCTTCTTCTGCCAGGCGTCGCCGGTGAGCTCCTTGACGAAGGTGAGCGCCGCTTCCTGGTGGCCGGAGGCCGTGGGGATCACCAGGTCGGAGCCGCCGGTGAAGACGGCGCCCGGGGTGTCCGCGCTCGGTCCCGGGATCGGGAAGAAGCCGAGCTTCCCCTTGAGGGCCGCGTTCTTCTCCACGACCACGCTGGCGCCGCCCGGGGTGGAGATCACCTGGGCCACCTCTCCCTTGGCCATGACGTCGGCCTGGGGCGGATCGTCCTCGTCGGAGTCCCTCGGGCCCTTGCCCAGGGCCTGGAGCTGCCCGTAGAACTTCATGCCGCGCAGCGCCTCGGGGGTGTCCAGGGCGCCCTTCCACTTCCCGCCGGACTCGGTGGCGAGGTCGCCGCCCTCGTCCCAGATGAACCCGGCCAGCGCGTACCACATCTGGCCGGGCAGGTAGATGCCCTGGGTACCGCCCTTGTTGAGCTTCGCGGTGGCGGCGAGCCACTGCTCGCGCGTCTTGATCGCGGAGGCGTCGACCCCGGCCTTCTTGAAGAGGTCGGTGCGGTAGATGACGACGCGGTTGGCCGCGTAGTACGGGATGCCGTACTGCTTGCCCTCGTACGCACCCGGCTCCGCGAGCCCCTTGAGCCAGTCCTTGCCGTTCAGCTCGTCGGTCCTGTCGCTGAGGTCGAGCAGTCCGCCGCTCTGGGCGAACTGTGCGACCTGGGTGTTGCCGCTCTCGATGACGTCCGGTGCGTCGTTGCTGGCCAGCGCGGCGGTGATCTTCTCACCGATGCCGTCCCACTCCTGGATCTGCACCCGCACCTTGATCGTGGGGTGTGCGGCCTCGAAGCCCTTCACGAACTCCTTCTGGAACTCGGCGGAGACGCTGTCGCGCATCAGCCACACGTCGATGTCCGTCGGCCCGTCTCCGGATTTCCCGGCGGAGTCGGACGAGGAGCTGCACGCACTCAGAACGGCGGCCATCACAAGCGCGGACCCACCGGCAAGCAAGCGGTACTTCACGGTTCACCTCTGGAGAACAGGACCTGACCACCTGACCAGTGAAGCCCACTGGACAGCTCACCTCTTGATGGTGGATGAAGGTGGCATAGACCAATGAGGTCGTCAAGTCCCTTGGTAATAAAGGGTTCTGGCGATCTTCCGGGAAATCGGCTCATCGGGATTCGCGTGACAGCGGTTACAATCCACTTGACCAGTAGGGAGATTGGTTCGACTGGTCGTTCAACTGGTCAATGGGAAATGTGTCAGGAGGGGCATCGCATGGACGCCGACGCACCGGGGACGGTGCTCAAACGGGAACGGGCCCGCGACGCCGTACTGGAGCTGATCGAGTCGCGCCGGCCGGGTGACGCCATCCCCTCGGAGCGGTCCCTCTGCGCCACGCTCGGCGTCTCCAGGCCCACCCTGCGTGCCGCCGTCGACGAGCTGGTGGCCGCCGGGCTGCTCGTGCGCGAGCACGGCCGGGGGATGTTCGTCGCACCCGCGAAGATCACCCAGGAGCTGATCTCCGCAGACCTGGCCCTGTCCGTCCCGCAGGCGGCGGGCGCCTGGTCGAGCCGGCTGCTGGAGTTCACCACCCTCCAGGCCGGTGCCCGGGTCGGCCGCAAGCTGCGCATGTCGCCGGCCGCCGAGATCGTGTACGTCGCCCGGCTGCGGCTGGTCGACGGCGCCCCGATGGCGATCGAGCACCTGCACATCAGGGCCGAGCTGGTGCCGGGGCTGTCCGCCCAGGAACTGGAGGACGGCGACCTCTACGAGCACCTGCGCGAGCGCCACGACGTGCACGTCCACGAAGCGGTCCAGGCGATCGAGCCGACCGTGGTGACCCGCGCGGAGGCCCGGCTGCTCGACGTGCCCGAGCTGTCCCCCGCCCTGCTCTTCGAGCGGCTGACCTCGGACACCACCGGCTGCCCCGTGGAGTACGTGCACTCGCTCTACCGGGGCGACCGCTACCGGATCGTCTCCCGGCTGGCCCTCGGCCCCGCCGCGGCCGTGCGGCCCGTCGAGGGCGGGCACCATCCGGGGATCCCGCCGGGCGACTTCGCCCAGGGAGACCTGATCACCTCGTCCACCCGAGGCGACATCCAGTCCGGCGGCTGATGCCGTGCGGTGCGCGTATGCGTTGCGCCCCGCTCCGGCGGGGAACGCCGCGCAGCGCCCATGCGCGTTGCACCCCGCTCCGGCGGCTGACGCCGTGCCGGCGCGCACGCGCGTTGCGCCCCGCGCAATGACCGGTGCGAGTCTTGCGCCGGTCACCGGGGCAGGCCACTGTGGCTGACACATCCGACGCAGCCGACCCCACGAGGTGCCTCGCATGACCACCCCCACCAGCCGCCGCACCCTTCTCGGAGCACTCCTGGCGGGCGGCGCGCTCGCCGCCGCCCCCTCGCTGCCCCGCTCCGCCCATCCGGGGCGCGCGCCGCGCGCCACCGGGGAGGGGGCGCGCCGGACCGCGACGCTCTTCCTCGGCACCTACACCTCGACGACGCCGGGAGGCACCGGAATCGGCGTGGCCTCGTACGATCCGGCCGCCGGCACCATCACCGACCGCACCGTCGTCAACGGCGTCGAGAACCCCTCGTACCTCGCGCTGCACCCCACCGGCGCCACGCTCTACGCCGTCGACGAGCAGCAGCAGGGCGGCGTCACAGCGGTGGCGCTCGCCGCCGACGGGACCTTCCGGGTGCTGGGGACGCGCGACACCGGCGGCGCCGGACCCGCCCACCTCTCCGTCCACCCCGGCGGCAAGTGGCTGTTCAGCGCCAACTACACCTCCGGCAGCGTCGCCGTGCACCCCCTCGCCGCCGACGGCACCCCCGGGGAGCGCACCGACCTGGTCGCCCACACCACCCCCGCGCCCGGACCGGGCCAGGACGGGCCGCACGCCCACCAGATCATCACCGCACCGGACGGCGGCCACATCCTCGCCGTCGACCTGGGCAACGACACGGTGTACACCTACCGGCTCGACGAGGACCGGGGCACCCTGGAGCAGCTCTCGTACGCCGCACTGCGCCCCGGCGCCGGACCGCGCGCCCTCACCTTCCACCCCGGCGGCCGGTACGCCTACCTGGCCTGCGAGCTCGACAACACGGTCGTGGTCTGCGGTTACGAGCCCGCCACCGGGGTGCTGACCCCGGGCGCCCCGCAGTCCACCGGGACGGGCAGCGGCACCAGCTACCCCGCCCAGCTGCTGGTCACCGGGGACGGCCGCTTCGCCTACCTGGCCAACCGGGGGCACAACAGCCTCACCAGGTACGCAGTCGAGGACGACGGGGCCACCCTGCGACTGCTCGACACCGTGCCGGTGGGCGGCGACTTCCCCCGGCACATCGCCTTCTCCCCGGACGGGGCGCTGCTCCTGGCCGCCAACCAGAAGTCCGGCACGGTCACGGTGTTCCGGGTCGACGCGGAGAGCGGCGCACTGGAGTCCGTGGGCACACCCTTCGCCGCCCCGGCGGCGGTCTGCGTGCTGCCGCTCTGAGGCGGGCGCGCCGGGGGCCGTCCGTTAGGGTCGTGCCCGAGCTGCGGGGGCTTCCCGCCCCGGCGACCCGCACCATGGAGGCACCGTGCGCTTGAGAGTGGAGTTCACCACCGAGCCCTTCGATCTCGACGAGGCGCCGGCGCACGCCGTCGTCGCCCGCGAGGTCGTCCAGTCGGCCGATCTGGACGCCGTGGACGTCGGCCCCTTCGGCAACACGGCCGAGGGCGGCGCCGACGAGGTGCTCGGCGCGGTGGACTCCCTCCTGCGCAAGGCCCTGGCATCGGGTGCCACCCGGGTCTCCCTCCAGGTCAACGTGATCGGGGAGGACTCCCAGTGACCGAGCCCGCGGACCACCCCCTCGTCGCCGCGGTCAAACCGCTCGTCGACGCCATGGGCGCCGAGCTGCTCGGTCCGGAGCAGGCGCTCCCGGACGACGTCGTGCTGGCCTGGGAAGGCCTGGACGTCATAGCGGTCCGGCTGCCGCAGCTCTCGGACTCGCTGGACCACATCCTGGCCGCCATGGAGCGCCGGCACGGCATGCCGCTCGCGGAGCTGGACCGCAGGGCCAAGCAGGAGGCCGTCCGGACTCTGGAGGCACGCGGTGCCTTCTCCGTACGACACGGTGTGGAGACGGTGGCGGGGGCGCTCGGGGTCAGCCGGTTCACCGTCTACAACTACCTGAACAGGGATATCGGCCCCAAGAGCGAGTAGTTGGGTCCGCGGCCGGTTCCGGTCCGCGCAGCGTCACGGAAGGCCGTCGTCCGGATCATCGGGCGACGGCCTTTTACATGAACGTAATTTCAACAAAGTGTTGACGTGGTGTTGTGGAGGGCGTTAGCTATCCGCAGCCCGACCGACGCACAGCGAAAAACAGCCACGGAGGCTCCCGTGACTTCGAGCTCCACACCGGGCCTGGCCCGGTTCAACACCCTGGCGGACCGCGAGGCGGCCGCAGCACTGCACGAGGTCTGTGCCAGCGCGGCCTGGGGGAGAGCGATCCTCTCCGGGCGCCCCTACGCCACGGCCGAAGCCCTGTTCCACGCGAGCGACACCGCCACGGCGGCCCTCGACGCGCAGGACCTGGCCGAAGCCATGGCCGGCCACCCGCCGATCGGCCGCCCGAAGCCCGGGGACCCGACCTCATCCCGCGAACAGCGGGGGATGGCCGGCGCCACCGAGGAGCTCAAGACCGAAATGCTCGAACTCAACCTGGCCTACCAGGAGCGGTTCGGACACGTCTTCCTGATCTGTGCCACCGGGGCCACCGGTGAGCAGATGCGCGACGCGCTGAAGACCCGGTCCGGGAACTCGCCCGAGGAGGAGCGCGGACATGTGCGCACCGAACTGGGCAAGATCAACCGCATCAGGCTGACCCGTCTCGTCACGGAAGACGCGTAAGACTCGCAACGAAGGAGAGTGAAGGTCTTGAGCACCTTCGCCACCGCATCGGTGTCCACCCACATCCTGGACACCAGCATCGGCCGCCCCGCCGCGGACGTCGCCATCTCGCTCGCGGCCCGCACCGGCAGCGACGCGCAATGGGTGGCCCTCGGCGGCTCCGCGACCGATGCGGACGGGCGCTGCAAGGACCTGCCGGCCCTGCCGGAGGGCACCACCCACGTACGGCTCGACTTCGAGACCGAGCCGTACTTCGCCAGCAAGAAGCAAGCCGAGGCGCAGCAGGACGCCCCCCGCGTAAGGGACAGCGGTGCGTTCTTCCCCGAGGTGGCGATCACTTTCGCCGTCACCCCGGGCGAGCACTATCACGTACCGCTGCTGCTCAACCCGTTCGGCTACTCCGTATACCGAGGGAGCTAGCAGACACATGCCCACGATTCTCGGCCAGAACCAGTACGGCAAAGCAGAGAACCGCGTCGTCAAGATCACGCGGGACGGCGACACCCACCACATCAAGGACCTGAACGTCTCGGTCGCCCTCTCCGGCGACATGGACGACGTGCACTACTCCGGCTCGAACGCGAACGTCCTGCCGACCGACACCACCAAGAACACGGTGTTCGCGTTCGCCAAGGAGCACGGCATCGAGTCCGCCGAGCAGTTCGGCATCCACCTCGCCCGGCACTTCGTGTCGTCGCAGGAGCCGATCCACACCGCCCGGATCCGGATCGAGGAGTACTCCTGGGAGCGCATCGAGACCTCCGGGGGGAACTCCCGGTTCATCGGCGCCGACGAGGTCAAGCACTCCTTCGTGCGCAAGGGCCAGGAGACCCGTACCTCCCAGATCACCTACGACGGTGAGAAGTGGGAGGTCATCTCCGGCCTCAAGGAACTCACGGTCATGAACTCGACCAACTCCGAGTTCTGGGGCTACGTCAAGGACAAGTACACGACGCTCAAGGAGGCGTACGACCGGGTCCTGGCCACCGACGTGTCCGCCAGGTGGCGGTACAACTGGACCAGCGACGAAGCGCGCATGCCGAACTGGGAGAAGTCGTACGAGCAGGCGCGCAAGCACATGCTCGAAGCCTTCGCGGAGACGTACTCGCTCTCCCTCCAGCAGACCCTGTACCAGATGGGCTCGCGCATCATCAACAGCCGCAGCGAGATCGACGAGATCCGGTTCTCGCTGCCGAACAACCACCACTTCCTGGTGGACCTGGAGCCGTTCGGCCTCAAGAACGACAATGAGGTCTACTTCGCGGCCGACCGTCCGTACGGGCTCATCGAAGCCACCGTGCTGCGGGACGGCGTCGAGCCGCAGATCCCGGTCGACATGACCAACCTCTGACGCGGCGCCGCGCCGGTTCCCGTCCGTCCACAGCGGACGGGGACCGGCCGGGCCGGAGGGAAATCCCATGGCACAGCCTGCACTTGGGCCTGCTCCAGCAGAAGGTCCATGTCCCACCCCGCCGGACGGTTCGATCCATCCGGTGGACGAGAAGCTTGCCCCGTCGCGGCTCCTGCCCGCCGCGCTCCAGCACATCGCCGCCATGTACGCGGGTGTCGTCACCCCTCCGCTCATCATCGGACAGGCCGTCGGCCTCGACACGGCGGGGCTGACCCGGCTGATCGCGGCCGGCCTCCTCATCGCCGGCTGCGCCACCATCCTGCAGACCCTCGGCATCGGGGGCTTCGCCGGCAACCGGCTGCCGTTCGTCAACGCGGCCTCCTCCGCCGGGATCGCGCCGATGCTCGCCATCGCGGAGACCAGCGCGCCGGGTCACCAACTCCCGGCGATCTACGGGGCGGTGCTCGTCGCAGGCGTGTGCTGCCTGCTCGTCGGTCCGTTCTTCGGAAGATTGCTCCGGTTCTTCCCGCCGCTCGTCACCGGCGTCGTCATCACGCTCATCGGCGTCACCCTGATGCCGGTCCCGGTCTCCTGGGCGCAGGGCGGCGACAAGACCGCCGCCGACTTCGGCGCGATGAAGTATCTCGCGCTGGCCGCCTTCACGCTGGCAGTCATCCTGGCCATCCAGCGGTTCGGCCGTGGCTTCCTCAAGCAAGTCGCCTTGCTGATGGGGCTGTTGATCGGTACCTTGGCCGCCATCCCCTTCGGTCTCGCGGACTTCTCCGCGCTGCGCTCCGCTCCGCTTGCCGCGCTGCCCACCCCCTTCGCCTTCGGCGCACCGGAGTTCCAGCCCGCCGCGATCCTCTCCCTCTGCATCGTGATGCTCGTCCTGATGACGGAGTCCTCCGCCGGGATGCTGGCCCTCGGTGAGATCTGCGACCGGCCCACCGACGGCCGGACCATCACCCGGGGACTGCGCACCGACGGCATCGCCACCCTCGTCGGACCGGTCTTCGGCGGCTTCCCGACGAGCGCCTTCGCGCAGAACGTCGGCGTGGTCTCCCTCACGAAGGTACGGAGCCGGTACGTCGTCGCGACCGCCGGTGGCGCCCTGCTGATCCTCGGCGTCTTCCCGGTGCTCGGCGCGGTCGTCTCGCTCGTCCCGATGCCCGTGCTCGGCGGTGCCGGCATCGTCCTGTTCGGCTCGATCGCCGTGAGCGGTATCCGTACGCTCTCCGAGGCCGGGCTCGACGACAGCTCCAACATCATCCTGGTCGCCGTGGCGCTCGGCGCGGGCATCATCCCGCTCGCCGCGCCCGGCTTCTACGCGGGATTCCCGTCCTGGGCGCAGACCGTCCTGGGCTCCGGCATCAGCGCCGGAGCGCTCGTCGCGGTCCTGCTCAATCTCTTCTTCCACCATCTCGGCACCCACAGCCGCTCGGCCGTGGCACTCAAATCCTCCTAGGGTCCTGCCGTGCCCACATCGCTGATGAGAGAAGGAAGCACCATGGCAGCACAGGCAGCGACCGAGCGCGTGGAACGCATCGTCATCGAGAACTGTTCGATCGCCACCGTCGACGCCGACGACACCGAGTACGCCTCGGGCCACGTCGTCGTCGCCGGCAACCGCATCGAGTCGGTCGGCGCCGGCCGGGCACCCGAGGGCCTGGATAACGTCGTACGCCGGATCGACGGCACCGGCCATCTCGTCACACCCGGCCTGATCAACACGCACCACCACTTCTACCAGTGGATCACCCGCGGCCTGGCGACCGACCACAACCTCTTCGAGTGGCTGGTCGCGCTGTACCCGACCTGGGCGCGCATCGACGAGCCGATGGCCCGTGCCGCCGCGCAGGGCTCGCTCGCCATGCTGGCCCGCGGCGGTGTCACCACCGCGATGGACCACCACTACGTGTACCCGCGGGGCTCAGGCGACCTGTCCGGCGCGATCATCGGCGCCGCCCGTGACATGGGCGTACGGTTCACCCTCGCCCGCGGCTCCATGGACCGCAGCGAGAAGGACGGCGGGCTGCCGCCGGACTTCGCCGTGGAGACCCTCGAAGGCGCGCTCGCCGCCACCGAGGCCACCATCGACGCGCACCACGACGCCTCCTTCGACGCGATGACCCAGATCGCCGTCGCGCCCTGCTCCCCGTTCTCCGTCTCCACCGAACTGATGCAGCAGGGCGCTGAGTTGGCCCGCCGTCGCGGAGTGCGGCTGCACACCCACGGCTCGGAGACCGTGGAGGAGGAGAAGTTCTGCCACGAGCTGTTCGGCATGGGCCCGACCGACTACTTCGAGTCGACCGGCTGGCTCGGCGAGGACGTGTGGATGGCGCACTGCGTCCACATGAACGACTCCGACATCGCCGCGTTCGCCCGCACCGGCACCGGCGTCGCCCACTGCCCGTCCTCCAACGCCCGGCTCGCCGCGGGCATCGCCCGGGTCCCGGACATGCTCGCCGCCGGCGTCCCGGTCGGCCTCGGCGTCGACGGCACCGCGTCCAACGAGTCCGGCGAACTCCACACCGAACTGCGCAACGCCCTCCTCATCAACCGCCTCGGCCCGCACCGCGAACGTGCCCTGAATGCCCGTCAGGCGCTGCGCCTGGGCACGTACGGCGGCGCCCAGGTCCTCGGCCGCGCCGACCAGATCGGCTCCCTGGAGCCCGGCAAGCTCGCGGACCTGGTCCTGTGGAAGCTGGACACCATCGCCCACGCCTCCATCGCCGACCCGGTGACCGCCCTGGTGTTCGGCGCCGCGGCCCCCGTCACGCTCTCGCTCGTCGACGGCAAGCCGGTCGTCGAGGCCAACCACCTGACCACCGTGGACGAGGACGCCATCGCCCGCGCCACCCGCGACGAGGCCCGCCGCCTCGCGCAGATCGCCGCCGGAGCCTGACGCCCGGCGCCCCCTGACTGGCCGGCCGAGGGGGACGGCCCTCGACCGGCCGCCGTGGACCCGAGCGGGGCCCACGGCAACCGGTACGGGGGGCGCGTACCCATACGTACGCGCCCCCCGTACCGCTGAACCCAAAGCTGCCCGCACCAGCTGCACGAACTGCACCAACGCTCCACCTCCCTGATACCCACGTCGCCGCAGACGTGTACCCGACCGGAGGAACCGCCGTGGCAGCTACGCCCAGGTTTCGCAATGACGCAGACGCAGCATCCGACCCCGGCATATCGGAGCCGGCCAAGTCCGACCGCACTCATCCGGTCGACGAGACCCTTCCCCCACTGAAGATGTTCACCAGCGGCCTTCAGCACGTGGCCGCGATGTACGCGGGTGTGGTGGCCCCGCCCATGGTGGTGGGCCCCGCCGTGGGGCTCACCCCGAAGGAGACCGCCTTCCTGGTGGCGGCGAGCCTGTTCACCGCGGGCATCGCCACCCTCCTCCAGACCCTCGGCTTCTGGCGCATCGGCGCCCGGCTGCCGTTCGTCAACGGCGTCTCGTTCGCCGGGGTCACACCCATGGTGGCGATCGGCAAGGACCGGGGGCACGAGGGGATCGCCGTCATCTTCGGCGCGATCATCGTCGCCAGCCTCCTCGGCTTCGTCCTCGCGCCCTACTTCTGCAAACTCGTCCGCTTCTTCCCGCCCGTCGTCACCGGCACGGTCATCACCCTGATCGGTGTCTCCCTGCTGCCGGTCGCCTTCAACTGGTCCCAGGGCGGCAACGCCACGGCCGACGACTACGGCTCCACCACCAACATCATCATGGCGGCGGTCACCCTGGTGATCGTCCTCGCGCTGAGGAAGCTGCTCCGCGGTTTCCTCCAGCAGATCGCGATCCTGCTCGGACTCATCGCCGGCACGCTCATCGCGATCCCGGTCGGCATCACCGACTTCGGTGCCATCAAGGACGCCGACGTCGTCGGCTTCCCCACTCCGTTCCACTTCGGGGCACCGCAGTTCGAGATCGCCGCGATCGTCTCGATGTGCATCGTCATGCTGGTCTGCATGACCGAGTCGACCGCGGACATGCTGGCCCTCGGCAAGATCGTCGACCGCCCGGCCGATGAGCGGACCATCGAGGGCGGCCTGCGCGCCGACACCCTGGGCAGTGCCCTCAGCCCGCTGTTCAACGGCTTCATGTGCAGCGCCTTCGCCCAGAACATCGGGCTCGTCGCGATGACCAAGGTCCGCAGCCGCTTCGTGGTGGCCACGGGCGGCGGGATCCTCATCGTGCTCGGCCTGGTCCCGGTGGCCGCGTCCGTGATCGCGCTCGTCCCGCTGCCGGTGCTCGGCGGCGCGGGCATCGTGCTCTTCGGCTCGGTCGCCGCGAGCGGCATCCAGACCCTGGCGACCGCCGCTCTGGAGAAGGGCGAGAACGCGCTGATCGTGGCCGCGGCCGTCGGCATCGGCCTGATCCCGATCGCCGCGCCGGACTTCTACCACGCGTTCCCCAAGGACCTGCTCGTCGTGCTGGACTCCGGGATATCCACCGGATGCGTGGTGGCGATCGTCCTCAACCTGGCCTTCAACCACCTCGGCCGCAAGCCGGACGAGGAGGAGGATGCCGAGACGGTGACCGAGGAGCTCGCCAACGCGGCTCCGGTGAACGTGCACTGACGTACCGTCACAGCGCTGTGGCGCGTACGGCCCCGCCCGCGAGGGGGAGCCGTACGCGCCACAGCCGTGCCCGGAACCGTCAGCCGATGTGGAAGCTGTCGCCGTACACCTTCCAGTCGAGCGGCGGGTCCAGGTTCAGATTGCCGTTCTTCAGGAAGACCCGCTGGGCGGTGTCCACCCGGCTGGTGTCCGAGTGGGCCTCCTCCTGCTCCATGGCCCAGACCCGCGCGTCCAGGAAGGCGTTGAGGTAGCTGACCTCGTCGCCGCCCTGGGCCGGCGGCTTCGCCTTCGCGAGGGCACGCTTGCGGATGCTGCTGAAGCTCGTGCTGTCGCCGCCGTCGCCGTGCATGACGATGGCGTCGTAGTACGCGAACTGGCCGAGCGTGCCCAGCCCGTCGCTCTTGCCCCGGCTGACCGCCGGATCGAAGTACACCCGGTCGCGCTCGTCGTTCTGCGCCTGCTGGAACGCAGAGTCGGCCGCTGCCTTCTTCCAGGCGGCCTGGAAGCCGGGGTCGAGCCCGTCGTGCGAGTCCGTGCCGTCCACCTCGCGCAGGGCGGGCAGGTACTTCGCGAGCGGGTTGCCGGGCTCGCGCTGGGTGTACAGCTCCACCAGGTCCAGCATGTCGCCGGTACCTGAGCAGAAACCGATGATGCCCGCGGTGTAGCCGCGGCCGTCGTCGATGTCCTCGATGTACTTGTACTGGGACTTCCAGTCCAGCGAGGAGTTCTCCGCGCTGGAGACCAGCTGCATGGCGATGTCCTTCTTCGCCGGATCGTCCAGCCCGGTCGCGGCGGCCTCCTGGTGATGAACGGCCGGCGGTGCGGGGGTGCCGGCGAACGCGGTGGCGGGAACAGCCGTGAGTGTCAGCCCGAGCGCGACGAGCGCGACGCGCAGCGTACGGGTGTTGCGACGTGCGGTGCGCTTGTGGGGAGCGTTCACCAGTCCTCCAAGGGAGTTCGTCGTTCCGACTCTTCTGTTAGGAAGCTTTCCTATCAGAGTCGAACGAGTGTCGTACACCCCTGTGACGCATACGAGTTGGACGCGGCCCGGAAATCATTCCGTCGGCCGCTCGTGGCGCTCGGGGCAACCCAGTACAGGGCCTACGGACCGTCGATCCGGTAGCTGTCGCCGTACACCTTCCAGTCGAGCGGCGGGTCCAGGCTCAGATTGCCCTTCCTCAGGAACACCCGCTGGGCCGTCTCGACCCGGCTGGTGTCGGTGTGCGAGGGCTCCTCCTCGCGCATCGCCGCGACCCGGACGTCCAGGAACGCGTCGAGATACGCCCTCTCGTCGCCGCCCCGCACGGGGGGACGCGCCTCGGCGAGCGCTCGGCGGCGCATGGTGCGGAAGCCGACCGTGCCCTCCGCGTCGCCCGAACCGTGCATCACGTGGGCGTCGTAGTAGATGAACTGGCCCAGCGCGCCGAGCCCGTCCGCCTTGGCCTGCGCGACCGAGGGGCCGAAGTACGAGGCGTCCCGCTCGGCGTCCTGCGCCGACCGGAAGGCGGCGTCACCGGCCGCGTCCGCCCAGGCCTCGGTGAAGCGGCGGCCGAGCCCGGCGTGCGAGTCGCTGCCCTCGACCTTCCGCAGCGCCGGCCCGAACCGCTCCAGCGGATTTCCGGCCCGTGCCTTCGCGTACCGCTCGACGACCCGGCGCATGTCTCCGGTACCGGAGCAGAAGCCGATGATGCCCCCGGTGTAGCCGCGCCCGTCGTCGATGTCCTCGATGTACTTGTACTGGGACTTCCAGTCCAGGGTGGAGTTCTCCGCGCTGGAGACCAGTCGCATGGCGATGTCCTTCTTCGCCGGATCGTCCAGTCCGGCCGCCGCGGACCCCTTGCCGTACGCGGCGTCCGGACCGGCCCCGGAGCAGCCGGAGAGCACGGCCGCGGCCAGGGCGAGGGCGGCGGCCGGTGCGATCAGGGAACGCGTGCTGAGCTTCACCGCTCCAGCCTGCCAGTTCGCGGGAGCGATACGTCCCCTTCGCGGCGTCCGTCAGCTGGTCGGGCGAGCGTGCCCCGGCGTGCGGGGCGTCAGTCCACCGGCTGCCAGTCGGGGCGCCGGCCACTGCGGGCGACGGCCCGGTCCAGCAGCGGTGCGCCGTCCGGCACCGGGACCGGCGGGCCGAAGGGTGAACCGGCCGGCGGGGTGTCGCCCAGCTCTGCCAGCAGCGCCAGCGTGGAGTCCAGGTGCGCCTCCTCCGCCCGGAACGGCTGCCCGGTCGACCTCGCCAGATCCCAGCCGTGCAGCACCAGCTCGTTGAGCGCGACCATGCCCGCGATCTCGCCCGGCAGGTCCACACTGCCCGCCCGGGTCATGCCCTGCCAGGCCTCCGGGGAGCGCCAGGCGGTGACCATCTCGTCCAGTGCCCGGGGCAGCGTGCCGCGCCAGCCGTCCGCGAGCACCATCTCCTCCACCGAGGGCGCCGTGTCGGTCGTCGCCCCCAGCTCCTTGTGCGCGGCATCGCGGAAGGCCACGGCGAGCCCGCCGATGTGGGCGAGCAGGGCGCTCACCGTGACGCCGGGGCAGGGGGTCGGTGCCGACAGCCGGGTGTCGTCCACCGCGTCGAGCAGTCCGGCGATCTGCTGGGCCGCCGGTGCCAGGTCCTGCGGGGGAGCGGTCTTCGTCTCGTTGTCCATACAGTGCGGACTCCCCGGGCGCCCCGAACTCATCGGTCGGCGGCGCGCGGACTTCCCGGCCCGGTCGAGGTGCACACCGGCACATTGCGGAAGGTTCCGCTCCGTCCTCTTGTCGGGGACCCCCACGCCGTGCGATACAGGTCTGGACCATTGCTGCCGGACGGAAGGCAAGACCGTGCAACGCCCCCACGCAAAAGCCGCGTTGGCCTGCTCAGCCGCCCTGCTCCTCGCCACCCTGACCGCCTGCGGCTCCGACGCCGAGGCCGACACCAGCAGCCCCACGGCGCCGCGCGGGGTGACCGTACAGGCCGGCAGCGCCACCTCGGCGCACGTGATGTGGGAGGCGGCCACCGACGACAAGGCCGTCACCGCGTACGAGATCTACCGCAAGGGCAGGAAGGTCAAGACCGTCCCGGCCGCCAGGGTGATGATCGACATCGACGGGCTGACGGCCTCCACCGCCTACAGCTTCACCGTCCGCGCCCGCGACGCCGCCGGAAACCTCTCCGCGCCGAGCGCCGCCGCCTCCGTCACCACCCCGGCACCGACCCCGGCCGACCACGAGGCCCCCACCCGGCCGGTGCGGCTGCGCGGCAAGGCCGACGGCAGCCGGGCGGCGACGCTGTCCTGGGGCGGCTCCACGGACGACGTCGGCGTCACCTCGTACGACATCTACCAGGAGGGCTCGCGCATCCACACCGTGCCCGGCACGCAGACCACGGCCCGCCTGACCGGGCTGCGGCCCGGCACGGTCTACACCTTCACCGTCCGCGCCAGGGACGCCGCCGACACCTCGTCCAAGGACAGCGACTCCTTCGACCTCACCACCGCGTCCGCCCCCGGCGCGCCCGCCTCCACCGCCCCCACGGACCTGCGGATCACCAGCACCGCCCAGGGCAAGGAGTACGCCGTCGACCTGGACTGGAAGCAGCCGAGGACCGGCGGCGAGATCCCCGCCTACCAGCTCTACCTGGACGGCCGGCTGACCACCACGATCGTCTGGGGAGGCAAGCCGCCCGAGGGCCGGGCGAGCTACCGGCTGACCGTCAGCGACCCGCGCGGCACCCGCTACGCGATGAAGATCCGCGCCAAGCTCCCGGACGGGAAGTGGGGGGACTTCTCCGCCTCGCGGACCGTCGTGCTGGGCGGCTGACCGGCCCTCAGTCGTGCGGGCGCCCGCCCCATATGATCCATTTGATCCCAGAACCTCATTGCCGGACTCCACGAGGAACAGGGGATGCGATGGACCTGGGCTCCCGCGTCGACACACTGATGGACGGGCTCACCGCCGACCTGGAGCGGCTGACGACCATCCCGTCCGTGGCGTTCCCCGGCTTCCCCGCCGAACCCGTGCTCCAGGCCCACGACCTGCTCGTGGACCTGCTGCGCGGTGCGGGCGTCGAACGGATCGAACGCCTCGACCTGCCGGACACCGCACCGGTCATCGTCGCCGAGGTCCCGCCGCCGACGCCGGACGCCCCGACCGTGCTGCTCTACGGCCACTACGACGTACAGCCCCCCGGCGACGAGACCCTGTGGCTCTCGCCGCCGTTCGAACCCACCCCCGTGGCGGGCGGGCTGCGCGCCCGGGGCATCGCGGACGACAAGTCGAACCTGATCGTGCACCTCGGCGTACTGAGGGCGTACGGCGGCAGGCCGCCGACCGGCCTCAGGATCGTCCTGGAGGGCCAGGAGGAGTACGGCAGCGCCTTCGACGACTACCCGCCCACGGACCCGGACCGCTTCGCCTGCGATGCGATGGTCATCGCGGACATGGGGAACCTCCGCCCCGGCAGCCCCACGCTCACCACGGGCCTGCGCGGCGCCGCCGAGCTGGTGGTCGAGGCGCGGACCCTGGACGAACCCCGTCACAGCGGCGAGTTCGGCGGCGCCGCCCCCGACGCGCTGCTCGCCCTGGTCCAGGCGCTGGCCACCCTGCACGACGTGTACGGGGACGTCGCCGTCGAGGGCCTGCGCCGCGAGGAGTGGAGCGGTACGACGTACACCGAGGAGGAGTTCCGCGCCCTGGCCGGGGTCCGTGACGGGGTACCGCTCACCGGATCCGGCAGCCTCGGCGAGCGGCTGTGGAGCGGGCCCGCCATCACCGTCATCGGCATCGACGCCCCGTCCGTCGACCAGGCGGCCTCCGCCGTCGTCCCGTACGCCCGCGCGAAGCTGAACCTGCGCTTCCACCCCCAGCAGGACCCGGAGGAGGCGCTCGGGCTGCTCGTCACCCACCTGGCGGCACTGCGCCCGTTCGGAATCCCGCTCACCGTCACCCCCGGCGACACCGGCCCCGGATTCGAACCCGCGACCGGCGGATCCGCCTACCGGGCCGCGCTGACCGCCCTGCGCGAGGGCTGGGGCGCGGAGCCCGCGTTCGTCGCGAGCGGCGGCTCGATCCCGCTCGTCAACGGCCTGGCCAAGGCCGTCCCCGGCGCCGAGATCCTGCTCTTCGGCGCCCAGGACAGCATGTGCAATCTGCACGCCCCCAACGAGCGGGTCCTCTTCTCCGAGCTCCGCTCCGCCGTCATCGCGGAGGCCGCGTTCCTGCGGGAGTACGCCGCCGCGCACCGCGACGGGAGCACCGCGTGAGCACCCTGGACACCGGAACCCCGACGGAGGAGAAGCCCCCGGAGGGGCGGAAGTTCGTCTTCCCCAGCGCCCTGACCGTGCTGGTCGTCGTCACCCTCGCCGTCTGGGCGCTGGCCTTCCTCATCCCGTCCGGCGCGTACGACCGCACCAAGGACGGTGCGCCGGTCCAGGGCACGTACCACCGCGTCCCCTCCGGCCAGAGCGTCGTCGACCGGCTGAACGACCTCTTCCTCTCCCCGGTCAACGGTCTGTACGGGGTGCAGGACGCCAGGTCCGGGCAGGTCGGCCCGGACCTGGCCGGCGAACTGTACGGCAGCGCCGGTGTGTTCCTCTTCGTCCTCGCGATCGGCGCCTTCATCACCGTCGTCTTCGCCACCGGCGCGCTCGACCTGGGTATCGGCCGCCTCGCCCACCGGCTGCGCGAGCGCGGCGCGCTGCTCATCGCGGGCGTGATGCTGGTCTTTTCGCTGCTCGGCACGGTCGAGGGCTTCGCGGAGGAGACCCTCGGCTTCTACGGGCTGATCGTCCCGCTGATGCTCGCCCTCGGCTACGACCGGATGGTCGCCACCGGCACGATCATCCTCGGCGCGGGCGTCGGCGTGCTCTGCTCCACGGTCAACCCGTTCGCCACCGGGGTCGCCTCCGCCGCCGCCGACATCTCGCTGGGCGACGGGATCGTGCTGCGCGCGGTGATGTGGGTCGTCCTGACGGCGGTGACGATCGGCTACGTGATCCGGTACGCCAACCGCGTGCGCAAGGACCCGGACCGCTCGCTCTCCGGCTTCCTGCCCGGCGACCGCGAACACGCGGCGGCGGACACGGACGAACCGCCCGAACTGACCCCGCTCCACCGCCTGGTCCTGGTCCTGGTCGGGCTGACCTTCGCCTTCATGATCTTCTCCGTGGTCCCGTGGTCCAGCGCCCTCACCGGCAAGGCGGACGCCACCCCGTACGGCTTCGAGCTCGGCTGGTCCTTCCCGCAGCTCGCCGCGCTCTTCCTGGTGGCGGCCGTTCTCGTCGGGATCGTCGCCCGGTTCGGGGAGCAGAAGATCAGCGCGACGGTCGTCCAGGGCGCCGCCGACTTCATCTCGCCCGCACTGGTCATCGTGCTGGCCCGCGGGGTCACGGTCATCATGAACAACTCCCGCATCACCGACACCGTCCTGCACTCCATCGAGGGCGTGGTCTCCGGCACCTCCTCCGCGGTGTTCGCGGTCGTCGTGTTCGTCGTCAACCTCCCGCTGGCCTTCCTCATCCCGTCCACCTCGGGGCACGCGACCCTGGCCATGCCGATCCTGGCCCCGCTGGCCGACTTCGCGGGCGTCTCGCGCGCGGTCGTCGTCACGGCCTGGCAGGCGGCCAGCGGCTGGATGAACCTGTGGGTGCCCACGACGGCGGTGACGATCGGCGGGGTGGCGCTGGCCAAGGTGGGCTATGACAAGTACCTGCGCTTCGTCTGGCCGCTGCTCGCCGTCCTGGCGGTGCTGATCTGCGCGTTCGTGGCGCTGGGAGCGGTGGGGACGTCATGAGCGGTCCGCACCCATTGGTCTGTACCTATTGACGTGGTGGTCCAGACCATTTAGTTTCCCCTGTGCTCCATGGAACGAAGGACACCAGCTCCCCCCTCAGGACCTCCTCACGGGTCCCTGCCACAAGGGAGAACCATGTTCGAGCACATGCCTCTCAGACGGAGAACGGCGACCGCGCTGGTCGCCGCACTCGCCCTCCTACTCGCCCTGCTGTCCCTCCAGGCCACGCCCGCCCACGCGGCGGGCAAGCTGACGGCCACGTTCACCTCGGCCGACAACGGCCCCTGGTGGAAGGGGACGTACATCCTGCACAACGACACCGACACCGCCGTCACCGGCTGGAGCCTCGAATTCGACCTGCCGTCCGGGGTCGCGATCGACACCTCCTACAACGGCACCGTCACCACCCAGGGCAGCCACATCACCGCGGTCAACGCCCACTACAACGGCACGGTCGCCGCACACGGCACCACCGAGCCGTACAGCTTCTGGTTCGTCGCCACCGGACCGATCACCGCGCCCACCGGCTGCCGGATCAACGGCGACAAGTGCGACGGCTCCGCGGACGCGCCGCCCGGTGCGCCCGGCGGGCTGAAGCAGACCGATGTCACCGCCCGCACCGCCTCGCTGTCCTGGACGGCCGCCGCAGCCGGGGACTTCCCCGTGGCCTCGTACGACATCCTGGCGGGCGGCAAGGTGGTGGGGTCTGCCTCCGCCGCGACCTCCGCCACGGTCACCGGCCTGACCCCTGCCACCGCCTACGCCTTCACCGTCCGGGCCAAGGACACCCGGGGCAACACCTCGGCCGGGAGCGCCCCGCTGACCGTCACCACCGTCGATCCGGCCACCGACACCTCCCCGCCGACGGCCCCCGGCGCGCTGCACTCCACCGCCACCGACTCCTCGTCCGTCACGCTGGCCTGGACCGCCGCCACGGACAACCAGCGGGTCGCCGCGTACGACATCTTCAAGGGCGGCGCCCTGGCCACCACGGTCTCCGGCACCACGACCACCGCCACCATCGGCGGCCTGTCCCCCTCGACCTCGTACACCTTCACGGTCAAGGCCCGCGACCCCGCCGACAACGCCTCTGCGGCGAGCAACGCGCTCAGGGTCAAGACCGACGACATCGTCGGCGCCGGCAACTACGCCAAGGTCGGCTACTTCGTCCAGTGGGGCATCTACGGCCGCCAGTACTTCGTGAAGAACCTCCAGGACTCCGGGGCCGCCGGCAAGCTCGACATCGTCAACTACGCCTTCGCCAACATCGACCCCAACAACCTCACCTGCCTGAACGGCGTCACCAAGGGCACCACCGCCGACCCCGAGGACCCCGAGCAGGGCACCGGCGCCGGTGACGCGGACGCCGACTACACCCGCCCGTTCAGCGCCGCCCAGTCGGTCGACGGTGTCGCGGACGACGGCTGGGGCAAACTGCGCGGCAACTTCAACCAGTTGAAGAAGCTGAAGAAGCTGCACCCGGACCTGAAGATCGTGGTCTCGCTCGGCGGCTGGACGTACTCCAAGTACTTCTCCGACGTGGCGGCCAGTGACGCGGCCCGCAAGAAGTTCGTCTCCTCCTGCATCGACATGTACATCAAGGGCAACCTGCCCGAGTACGGCGGCGCGGGCGGCCCCGGCACGGCGGCCGGCATCTTCGACGGCTTCGACATCGACTGGGAGTGGCCGGGCACCGGCACCGGACACCCCGGCAACCACTACTCACCCGACGACAAGAACAACCTCACCCTGCTGCTCGCGGAGTTCCGCAAGCAGCTCGACGCGCTGGGCGGCGGCCACCGCCTGCTCACCGCCTTCACCCCCGCCGATCCGCAGAAGATCGACGAGGGCTGGGACCTGTCCAAGGTCTTCGACTCGCTCGACGTCGCCAACGTCCAGGGCTACGACTTCCACGGCTCGGGCAGCGACAACTCCTGGGAGCCGAACCGCACCGGTCACCAGGCCAACCTCTACAACGACGAGCAGGACCCGTACGACTTCCACTTCAGCGCGGACACCGCGATCAAGGCGTACACCGACGCGGGCGTCGAACCCCGCAAGCTGACCCTCGGCATCCCGTTCTACGGCCGGGGCTGGCAGAACGTCACCGACGGCGGCGCGGCAGGCGAATGGCAGCCTGCGGGCGGGGCCGCACCCGGTCAGTTCGCGGAGGAGGCCGGCACCCGGGGCTACTCCAACCTCATCGGCGCCTATCCGACGATGACGGTCCATCACGACGAGCAGTCCATCTCCACGTACGGCTACACCGGCAACCAGTGGTGGTCCTTCGACGACACCTGGTCGATCGGCAAGAAGACGGCCTACGTGAAGGACAAGGGCCTGCTGGGCGTCATGGTCTGGGAGATGTCGGGCGACACCCCGCAGGGCACCCTGCTGGGCGCCCTCGATTCCGGGCTGAAGTAGCGGTCGGAGGACGGCCGGGAAGGCGCGTATCGGCTCGCGGAGCCCCGCCGGGACTCCGCGAGCCTGCGAGCCCACACCTGGCCATATACCGCCAAATCGATACTTTCCGCTCATAGCGGTACGCTGATCGCGGTGCCCATGAGCGGTCACCCTGCCCGACATACGGGCCCCCAGGACGGGGGCCCGCCCCCAGCCCTATCGATGCGCGGGAGGAACCATGACCAACCCCGAGCAGGACCCGAACCAGCAAGAAGGTCCGGCGGACGGTGGCGCGGCCGGTACGCCGGGTGTCCACGACGGCGGTGCTGACGGCGGTGCGGAGGGTCCGGCGGACGGTGGCGCGGCGGGTACGCCGGGTGTCCACGACGGTGGTGCTGACGGCGGTGCTGACGGCGGTGCGGAGGGTCCGGCGGACGGTGGCGCGGCGGGTACGCCGGGTGTCCACGACGGCGGTGCCGACGGTGGAGCGGACGGCGGTGCGGACCGGTCCGGCAACGGTTCTTGAGCGCGTCCCGGACCGAGCTCCAGGACCCCGGTGCCGCGACGGCGGGCGCCGGGGTCCTGGAGACACGTCTGACCCGACTGCGCAGGGAGGAGTTCGCCCGTGACGTCTGGGCGCGCACGGCGCTGCTCACCCGTCGCGCCGACGACTTCTCGGACCTGTTCTCCGCCGACGCAGTGGACGAACTCATCTCGCGTCGCGGACTGCGTACCCCTTTCCTCCGCGTCGCCAAGAACGGCGCCACGCTTCCCGCGTCCTCGTTCACCTCCTCCGCGGGCGTGGGCGCCACCATCTCCGACCAGCTCGACGACACCGCCCTGTGGCGCGAGTTCGCCGACGGCGCCACACTCGTCCTGCAGGCCCTGCAGCGCACGTGGGGCCCGGTCGCGGACTTCAGTACCGCGCTGAGCGGGGAACTGGGACATCCCGTACAGGCCAACGCGTACGTCACCCCGCCCCAGAACCGAGGGTTCGACGACCACTACGACGTCCACGATGTCTTCGTCCTCCAGATCGAGGGCAGCAAGCGCTGGATCGTCCACCGGCCCGTACACCCCGACCCGCTGCGTGACCAGCCCTGGACCGATCACCGCGCCGCCGTCGCCGAGGCCGCAGAGGGCGAGCCCCACATCGACACCGTGCTCGCACCGGGTGATGTCCTCTACCTGCCCAGAGGCTGGCTGCACGCCGCAGAGGCGCAGGGCGAGGTCTCGATCCACCTGACGCTCGGGATCCACAACCGGACCCGCTACGAGCTGGCGGAACAGCTTGCCCAGGCCGCCCTCGCGGCGCTGCGCGACGACCCGGGCATGCGAGGTTCCCTGCCCCTCGGCGTGGACGGGCCGGCCGGCGAGATGGACCTGGTGCGCGAACGGCTCGTCGCGGCGGTCACGGAGTCCGACGCCGCTCCGCTGTTCCACCACGCGCGCCGGGCGCAGGGACGGCCGGCACCGCTGGGGCCACTGGCGCAGCTCGCCGCCGTCGACGGCCTCGGCCCCCGGACCCCCGTCCGGCTCCGGGAGGCACTGGAACCACGGCTGGAGGGCGGGCGGCTGACCACCCGCGTCGGCCGGCTCGACGTGGAGGAGAAGGATCTGCCGTCGCTGACCCGTCTGCTCGACGGGGAGGTCCGCACGGCCGGGGACCTCGGCGTCGAGCTCGCCGGGAGACTGCTGCACGCGGGCGTGCTCGTGCCCGCCGGACCGTGACGCCGCCGCGGTGACCGAGTGAGGGAGACGGAGCGTTTCTTCTGCGCCGACGCCGCCCGGGGCCGAGGCGACCCCATCATCGGCACGGCCCCGTACGGCCTCGTCTGGGTCCTCATCGAGTACCGGGGCGGATGGCCGGTCAACGGCTTCGACGGCCTCGACCTGCCGCCCGGTGTCAAAGCGCTCCTGTTCGCCTCCGCCCAGGCGGCGAGGGCGCGCGTCCTCCTGATCAGACGCCATGGACGCCGCAGGCGCGAGGGCCCGAAGTGCTGGGCGGTGCTGCGCTACGACGGCTCCGGCGCCCATCGCCAGCAGTGGGGCACGTGGAGCCGGGGCGAGGACCTGGCGGAGGTCGCCGCAGCGCTCGGAACCCCGGCAGCGCTCGGCACTCCGGGAGAGCTCGGCGCTCCGGGAGAGCTCGGCGCTCCGGGAGAAACCGGCCTCCCTCCCGTCGTGCTCGTCTGCACCCACGGTCAGCACGACACCTGCTGCGCGGTGCGCGGACGGCCCGTGGGGCGCGCTCTGGACGAGCGCTGGCCAGAGCTGGTGTGGGAGTGCACGCATGTCGGTGGTGACCGGTTCGCCGCCAATATCGTCGTCGCACCCGACGGTGTCTACTACGGGGGTCTGGACGCCGGGTCATCCGTCGAAGTGGTCGGCGAACACCTGGCCGGACGGATCCACGCGGAACATCTGCGCGGATACACGGATCTCCCTCCGCCCCAGCAGGCGGCTGTGGCAGCCCTGATCGGACGCTTTGGTCCGGCCGGGCGGCACGACTACACGGTCACCGGGACCTCCCGCGTCGGTGCCCACTGGCTGATCCGGATCATCGGCCACCGGCCCCGCCCGACGGCCTACGACATCGAGGTACGGGTCCGCCGCGCCCCACCGCACCAACTGACCTGCCACGGACCGGCGATGAGCTCCGCAGTCGTCCACGAGGCCACGTCGATCCGTATCGTCTGAGGCACGTCCTACGGGGGAGCCAGGCACTGCACGCCTCCGCCCCCGGCACCGTGCGGTACCGGGGGCGGAGGCGTACGCGGGAGGCGTCAGCGCAGCTGTTCGTACGCGGGCAGCGTCAGGAAGTCCGCGTAGTCCTGGTCCAGGGAGACCTGGAGCAGCAGGTCGTGGGCCTGCTGCCACTTGCCGGCGGTGAAGGCCTCGTCGCCGGTCTCGGCGCGGATCGCGGCCAGTTCCTCGGCTGCGACCTTGCGGGCCAGCTCCGCCGTGGCGTGCTCGCCGTTCTCGAAGACCACGTCCGCGTTGATCCACTGCCAGATCTGCGAGCGGGAGATCTCGGCGGTGGCCGCGTCCTCCATCAGGTTGAAGATGGCGACCGCGCCCATGCCGCGCAGCCAGGCCTCGATGTAGCGGATGCCGACCGCGACGGCGTTTCGCAGACCGTCGTAGGTGGGCTTGGCGTGCAGGGTGTCGATGGCGATCAGATCGCCGGCGGCCACCGAGACGTCCTCGCGCAGGCGCTCCTTCTGGTTCGGCTTCTCGCCGAGGACCGCGTCGAAGGAGGCCATCGCGATCGGGACC
The DNA here is from genome assembly GCF_055584045.1 of Streptomyces sp. NPDC104307. NCBI lineage: Bacteria > Bacillati > Actinomycetota > Actinomycetes > Kitasatosporales > Streptomycetaceae > Streptomyces > Streptomyces sp. NPDC104307. The sequence continues at coordinate 1,274,537 of NZ_JBVJMU010000001.1, read as the reverse complement.
AGGTCGGGGTGGGCGACCCAGGAGCCGTCGAAGCCGTCGCCGGCCTCGCGGTCCTTGTCGGCCTTGACCTTCTCGAAGGCGACCTTGTTGACCTCGGCGTCGCGGCGGGACGGGATGAAGGCCGCCATGCCGCCGATCGCGTGGGCGCCGCGCTTGTGGCAGGTGCGGACGAGGAGTTCGGTGTACGCCCGCATGAACGGGGCGGTCATCGTCACCGCGTTGCGGTCCGGCAGGACGAACTTGGCGCCGCCGTCACGGAAGTTCTTGACGATGGAGAAGAGGTAGTCCCAGCGGCCGGCGTTCAGCCCGGAGGCGTGGTCGCGGAGCTCGTAGAGGATCTCCTCCATCTCGTACGCGGCGGTGATCGTCTCGATCAGGACCGTGGCGCGGACGGTGCCCTGCGGGATGTCGTTGTAGTCCTGCGCGAAGACGAAGATGTCGTTCCAGAGGCGGGCCTCCAGGTGCGACTCCGTCTTCGGCAGGTAGAAGTACGGGCCCTTGCCGAGGTCGATGAGGCGCTGGGCGTTGTGGAAGAAGTAGAGGCCGAAGTCGACCAGCGCGCCGGGCACCGGGGTGCCGTCGAGCTGGAGGTGGCGTTCGTCCAGGTGCCAGCCGCGCGGGCGGGTGACGACAGTCGCGAGCTCGTCGGCGGGCTTCAGGGCGTAGGACTTGCCGGACTTCGGGTCGGTGAAGTCGATGGCGCGGTTGTAGGCGTCGATCAAGTTGAGCTGGCCGAGGACGACGTTCTCCCACGTGGGGGCGGACGCGTCCTCGAAGTCGGCGAGCCAGACCTTGGCGCCCGAGTTCAGGGCGTTGATGGTCATCTTGCGGTCGGTGGGACCGGTGATCTCCACCCGGCGGTCGTTCAGGGCCGTGGGGGCCGGGGCGACCTTCCAGGAGTCGTCCGCACGGATCGCCGCGGTCTCCGGCAGGAAGTCCAGCGTGGAGGTGCGGGCGATCTCGGCGCGGCGCTCGCCGCGGCGGGCGAGGAGCTCGTCACGGCGCGGGGTGAACCGGCGGTGCAGCTCGGCCACGAACGCGAGAGCCGCGGGGGTGAGGACCTCGTCCTGCCGGGGCAGGGGCTCGGCATCGACGATGGCCAGCGAGGACGGCGCTGGTGCGGACATGAGCTGTCACTCCTTCAGCGGGCGGTGCGGACGGCGTCTCACGGCCGCCGGGTCGCCTGAGATGGCACGGCGTGCCATGGCTCCGGAATACGGCCGTGGGCGCCGTCTGGGGTACAGAGGGCTTCTGACCAGTGGATAGTAGTTTCCTCATGGTGGAAGTTCAATGGTTTGTTGATGTCGAGATTCTCCGGGTCGACAGAAGTGGGCCCTCGCTGGCGCAGCGTGCCAGTGCGTTCAATCAAGGTGGTACAGGTCCTCCGCCGTGTCGATGTCGTACGCCTGAGCCACATCGGAACACTCGACGAGCGTGATCGCATCGCGGTGCTCCCGCAGATAGGCGCGCGCCCCCTGATCGCCCACCGCCCCCGCCGAGATGTCTGCCCACAGATCGGCCCCGAACATCACCGGATGGCCGCGTTCACCCGCGTACGAGGCCGCTGCCAGGCTCGTGCGGGAGCGGTACGCGGACCGCACCCGCGCCACCGCCCCGGCGCCGATGCCGGGCTGGTCGACCAGCAGGACGACGACCGCGTCCGCGTCCGTCCCGGCGAGGGCGGCGAGCCCCGCCCGCAGCGAGGAGCCCATGCCCTCGGTCCACTCCGGGTTGACGGTCACCGCGCAGCCGGACAGCTCCGCCCTGGCCCGTACCTCCTCGGCCGCCGCGCCGAGCACCACATGGACCGGCCCGCAGCCGCCGTCCCGCAGGGTGCGTACCGCGTGGTCGACGAGGAGGCCGCCGCGGTGTTCCAGCAGCGCCTTCGGGCGGCCGCCCAGCCGGCGGCCGCCGCCCGCCGCGAGGAGTAGTCCGGCGACGGCCGGGTTGACGGAAGGGGAGGAATCGAGCGGATTGCTTGTCATGGGGCCTGGATACCTCACAAGCCGGGCTCCCGCACGGATGGACCGTTTCTGCAACTGGCTGTGATCGCGCGGGACACACCGGGTTCCGTCCGTGGAGTGGCGCCCGGCACCTTTCATGGCGTTAACTTGCCCGCACCCCCGGACACTTGACCACGGTCCGGGACTCGGTCGAAACACCAGCACAAGGATGTGCGAGGGGGAGTGCTTTGTTGAAAAGCGTGGGGCAGGCGCGGGTGACCAGCAGCAACGAGGACCCGAGGGTGACGGAGCTGCGTACGGCCGTCTCCCGGCTCCGGCGCGAGCTGGCCGGACATCCCGCGGAGTTCCCGGACCGTGCGATCGCCGAGGACGAGCTGGCGGCGCTGGACGCGATGGCGGTCAGCGGCGCGCCCGAGATTCCCCGGCTCCGCCGCTCGCTGCTGCTGATCGCGGGGGCGATCGGCTCGGTCAGCGCGCTGGCGTCGGCACTCAGGGACGTACGGGTCGCCGTGGACCTCTTCGGGGAGCCGCCGCGCCGGTGAACCGGAGCGAACCGGAGCCGCCGCCCTCCCCCGGACGTCCGGGGGCGGGGGGCCGCGCCCGATCAACGGCGGATGATCCATCCGCCCCACGCGTCCCCGACCCCCCCCCTGCGAGACACCA